>CAVXUH010000003.1:0-638642 GCA_963764885.1 Candidatus Aminicenantota bacterium | reverse complement strand
CATCGACAACCCCGATGTTTTCATCGACGACTATGTCTCCCTCTACCATCCGCGGGAGAAATTCGCCCAGACGTTCGCGGCCTGCTTCCTGATGCCCGCCTCCAAGGTCCGGGCGATCGTCGAGAAGGAATTCGGCGGCCGAAGGCTGACGTTCGACCAGGTGCTCTACCTGAAGCGGTATTTCGGCGTGAGCTTTGCCGCCATGCTGCGTAAGGTGAGGGAGATGGGATTTGTATCGGCGGCGCAGTTTGAGGAGTTCATCAAGCGCGACCCGGATAGCCGCGAGCGAGAGGTGTTCGGGGCGAGGGGAGGGGAGAGGGCGAGCGCCGGCCGTCCATCTTTTCTGACCGATATAAACTGCTTCAGCTCGAAGCCGCAAAGAGGAAGCGCCGAATCCCTGCCAGAAAGCCATGAAAATCTACGTCGGCGTCACGGACACCCAGTGGTTTGATTATCTGCGCGGCCTTTCTTTTCGCCTCGCCGCCCGTCCCTCGGACCCCTCTTGCCCCACCGAGCCCCTGGACGAGGTCAACTTCTGGCAGCCTTCCCCCGATTCTCAATTTCGCGCGATCCGCCCGGGTGACCTCTTCCTTTTCAAGCTGCACCGCACTGCCCGCACCGCCCACAAAGATCTGATCGCCGGCGGGGGCGTCTTTGCCTCTTATTCGGTGTTTCCCATCAGCCTGGCCTGGGAAGCATTCGGCCAGAAGAATGGCGCCGACTCATACCTCGAGATGCGCCGCCAGATCGTCCACTACCGGCGGATCCAGAATGATCCTGCAGACGATTTCAAAATCGGCTGTTTGATCATTACGCAGCCGTTCTTTTTCGATGAGTCCGCCTGGTTTCCTGTCCCTGAATGGAGCCAGTCCATTGTCAGAGGAAAGACCTATGGCCTGGATTCGGAGTCGGGACGCATCATCTGGGAAAACCTCACCGCAATCTGGCAGCGACGGAAAGCTTTCGACCTGGATAAGGAAGCCGCGCGAATTGAGGAGGAACAGGCGCGCTACGGAAAAGAAACCGAGATTCGACCGCGTCTTGGCCAGGGCGCTTTCAAAGTGGAAGTCACAGAAGCCTATCATCGTTCCTGCGCGATCACAGAAGAGCATACGCTTCCTGCCCTGGAAGCTGGCCACATTAGGCCTTATTCCTTAGGCGGCCCCCACGAGATCAGCAATGGATTGCTCTTAAGGAGCGACATCCACAGGCTCTTTGACCGCGGCTATGTCACGGTCACTCCAGAACTGCGAATCGAAGTCAGCCGTCGCATCCGCGATGAATTCGAAAACGGCCGCTATTATTATCCTTTCGACGGCAAGCCCCTTCACCACGTACCTGCAAATCCCGAAAACTTGCCGTCTCGTGAGTTGTTAGCTTGGCATAACGAAAAAGTATTTAAAGGTTGACGTGCCTGCAATATGAATATTGAGGATAGAGCCCACGCTTTCCTGATGCTTTCAAAGTTCACAGGAATGCAGGTCTCTGCGCAATTCCTGAGGAATACGGACGAGCACTTCCCCGGCGCAGGCATCCCCCGGATTCATAACCTCGCAGAAGGGATCTACAAGCCGGCTACTGACAAATACGCATTCTGCATTTGGAGCAGGTCGGCGGCGGGTGCCGACGAGCAGATCTACGAAGATGCATTTCAGCCGCAGAAGGATGGTTCTTGGACAATGATGTATGCCGCTAAGAAAGGAGGCCTGGACTCATCTTCAAATAGATCGCTCTTTGCCTGCCTCAAGGACAAGGTCCCTGTCCTCGTTATCGTAACGGCCCGACCTCATGGCCATCCCGATGGTACTCGGTATAGAATTCTGGGCCCAGCCATGATCGAAGAGTTCGATATGAATAGTGGGCGATTTATGGTTAGGGGCTGCAGCGAGCTAATTACTCAGCAGATTGAAAGATATCAGAGCCCGGTCGAGACCGCCGTTTATTCACTGAGGAATTGCCTCGTCCTACCCTTTCAGCTTAAGGAAACCCGTCCTGAATATCAAATCAGCAGAGATGTCCGAGATAAGGCTTTCCGCGCAATCATTCTCGATGAGTACAGAAATCAGTGCGTCGTCTGTCAAGCAAAATTCCTTTTAAAGCAAAGCGATGACGAGCCGATCGTCGAAGCTGAGGCCGCCCATATTATCCCCGTTCAGAGCCACGGCCCCGACGATCCAAGGAATGGGCTCTCATTTTGCCGGCGGCATCACTGGGCATTCGACATGGGGCTTTTCACAGTGACAGATTCGAAGTCGGTGAGAATCAGCCCTTCGGTGCTTACGGCGGAGCGCCGCAGGTTCGATCTGGAAGAATATGATGGTGAACCGCTTGTCGGTCCAGGCTCGGATTCTTGCAGGCCAGCGGAGGAAGCTCTGCACTGGCATCAGGACAAGAAATTTAGGCCATGCTAGACAGGGAATCTTGGAGATAAGCGCAATGGCAGGAACTTCTATGGATGTTCTAATTAAAGAGCTCCGGAAATTCGCCAAAGAGCGAGATTGGGAAAAGTTCCATTCCCCAAAGAATCTTGCCATGGCCCTTGCCGTCGAGGCGGCCGAGATCATGGAGCTTTTTCAGTGGCTCACAGAGGAACAGAGCCGAAACCTGGATAAAAGAACCCTGAAAAAGCTAGAAAAGGAGATTGGCGACGTTCAAAATTATCTCGCCCGTCTTGCGGATCAGTTGGATTTGTCCCCTATTGAGGCTGCTCTATCCAAGATCAAAGAAAACAAGAAGAAATACCCGGTGAAGAAGGCTCGGGGAAACGCAAAAAAGTATACGGACTTTCGGAAATGAGATTATATGCGGGTTCCTCTAGGCAATTTATCCAGGACACGACTCTCAATCAGATTGCAGGCAAATTAAAGGCCGCGTTCTTCTATCAATATCGCTATAATCCTGCCCCTCAAGAGCTAAATTCGTGGAGGAATTCTCTTCGCGCTGTCTCCCAAGTGTTTGAGTTCGCAGGCCTAATCGATCATGGGATCATACTCGAATATCAACTGCCTATGAGCTCAAGAAGGTTGGATTGCCTGATAACAGGCCGCGATGATCAAGCTGATGACAATGCTATAATCATAGAGCTCAAGCAGTGGGATAAGTGCAGGCATTCTGACGGAGAACGCGAAGTTATCACTCCCCTGGGATTTTCGGACAGGGAGGTGCTCCATCCCTCTGTGCAGGTAGGCCAATATAAAACGTATCTAGAAGACACCCATACGGCCTTCTATGAAGGAACGAGCCCTATTAACTTGAGCGCTTGCTCTTATCTGCACAACTACTCTTTTGCTGAAAATGATGTCCTTCTCGAAGAGAAGTTTAAGGAGACTATAGGGAAGTTCCCCGTATTTTCCCAGGATGACGTTGAAGTCCTTACTGCCTATCTTGAGGCAAAGGCTATTGAAAGGCGAAGGAATCGAAGTCCTTCAACGGGTTGAGCAGGGGAGAATTCGGCCCAGCAAGAAGCTGATGGATCATGTCGGCAACGTTATCAAGGGCAAGCCAGAATATATCCTTTTGGATGAGCAACTAGTCGCATACGACAAGGTTCTATCCAGCGCAAAAAGGGGATATCACGACAAAAAGAAGACGGTGATCATCATTAAGGGAGGGCCGGGAACAGGGAAATCCGTAATCGCCATCAACCTGATGGCGGACCTACTTCTAAAAGGCTATAGTGCCTATTACGCCACGGGGTCAAGAGCATTCACGGAAACTCTCAGGAACATAATCGGATCAAGAGGGGGGGTGCAATTCCGGTATTTCAATAGCTTTTCCGACGCCGAATACAATGCCCTCGACATCCTAATTTGTGATGAGGCGCATCGGTTGAGGGAGACAAGCTACAGCCGGTTCCAGCCCAGAAAAACCGAGACCAGAATTCCGCAAACGCAAGAGCTAATAAACGCAGCGAAAGTGCTCGTATTCTTTATCGATCAAGATCAAGTAGTCAGACCTGATGAGGTTGGGTCGGTGGAGTACATCAAGGAAGTGGCCAATAAAAATGATTGTCGGCTCTTTGAGTACGAGTTGGACGTCCAATTTAGATGTGCCGGCTCAGATGCCTTTGTGAACTGGATCAACAATACCCTGGGGATTGTCAGGACAGCGAATGTCATATGGAACGGCGAAGAACAATTCGATTTTCAAGTTCTCGAGACCCCTGAGAAGCTCGAGCAAGCCATTAGGGACAAATTAGCCCAGGGGTATACGGCCCGTTTGACGGCTGGATTCTGTTGGGACTGGTCTAAGGAACTCAACGGGGAGGGAATGCTAAAAGAAGACGTGATCGTGGGCGGATTCCGTCGGCCATGGAATGCTCGTCCTGAGGCCAAGAGGCTTCCGAAGAGTATTCCCAAAGCTACTCTGTGGGCATACGATCCGAAAGGGATCGATCAAGTGGGATGCATCTATACCGCTCAAGGATTCGAGTTCGATTATGTCGGCGTCATTTTTGGTTTCGACCTAACGTATGACCTAGATGCCCAAGAATGGAAGGGCCATCCAGAGAATTCAGGAGATCCGGTACTCAGAAGATCAAAAGACAAGTTTGTCGAGCTTGTAAAGAATACGTATCGGGTACTTCTGTCACGTGGACTGAAAGGATGCTATGTCCATTTTATGGATAAGGATACCGAACGATTTTTCAGGAGTCGGATGGAGATAAAAGGAGCGTCCAGTGGCGCTAAGTAAGGAACGTCGAAAGTAGAATATTAATATGTTTGATTATGCGTCGGATGGAAAAATTGAATTAGCACCCTACAGGCGCCGATTTTGAGAACAAATGGGGCAAACCGACAAAGCTGACTCGTGCGTTCCTGGGTTGTATCCCCGGGGAGGGATGCCGGCGACGGCGCCGCCGTCTGAAAAGAAAGTCTACAACCATTGCCGACGCGCTTCCCGCCGGCTGGTACGCTTGGCACTCGGTCAAGATCCGCTCAGAGCGAAGTTTTACCGGCAAGATACCTAATCGAGTTATCATATTTGGGGAGTCGTATAAAGCAAAATATTGGAGAGATATCTTAATCAATGTGGCAGAAAATCTCATACGCAAGAATCCAGACGCTTTTTCTCGCCTTGCTGATTCAGCCTTATTAAAAGGCGCAAAACATATATATTTATCCAAAGATCCAAACTTAATAAAAGGTCCTCGCAAACTTAGTAATGGGCTCTTTATATTTGTGGGGCTAAGTGCTAACGCGACAGTCCGGTTCATTAGTAAGTTGTTAAAAGGATGCGGGTTCAAGGAAACAGATATCAAGTATTATGCTGAATAAGATAACAATCGGGGATGACGTACTTTACAAAAAACGGCCGAACCTGAATGCGATGACATCCAGGAGAACCAGCCTTTAAGTCCACTCGGTAATTAATGATTAGATCAACGGAGCGGAAGGAGAGCTTGCTATACGATTTATATTGGCTGTCTCGAAGGTCCTGGGCGGCGGCTCCTTCATATTTTCCGTTCCAAGGGAACGAGCGGCTATGCCCTATGATGATAGCGCAAAAATAATTTTGATAAGGAGAGGTTACTTATGATCCTAGAAGAAGCGATTCGGGATGAAATAATTGCCGTATACGATAAAGTAGCAAAAGAAGGGGAGGTAATAGCTAACGCTCAACTTGATGTCTACTATGGAAATTTCCGTCAAAGATTTGGCCCAGACCGACTAGCTAATCTAGATGGCGAGGAGTTGCTTAATGCAATTCATGATATGAGCGATCATGACAGTCTTGCCTATTGGCTGGAATTTAAGAACGATGAAGAATTGCCGGCAAGGTTTGGAAGCATCAGCAGGGGGGAGTGCTTTAAAGTTCGGCATATATTTCGGAGAGAGACAGGTGTCTGGATGGTTGGGGCGCCCAGTAAACAAAAAGAGATTGGCTTGAAGGAGGCAATTCAGATTGCCATTGGACATAGTGACCAGCTACTCAGGGGCGTAAAACTCCTTGAGGCATTGCCACATATCGCGACGGATTTAGAGTATGCCAGACTTCAAGATGATCTGGATAAAGAAGCGCCGGATATTAGCGATACGTCCTGGGGCCACAAGTATTTTCATATGCTATTTCCAGATAAATTGGAGGATTTCCATCGGGGATATTATCAAAGATTCCACCTAATAAAAATATTGCAGTTGCCCGTATCTGATAAGGGTAGATATACAGTGGCTGGGCAGTATATGAGAATCTCGAAGGAACTTGGCTATCAAGTCAGCAACTTTACAAGGATCCTTACCGAGCGAAATGGCCAGCCATATGATTATTGGAGAATTGGGACCCGAAGCGGCGATACGCATAATAGCGGTTGGGAGCAAATGCGCCGAGAGAATTTTGTTGCAATCGGGTGGACTTTACTAGGAGATTTATCCTGGGTGAAATATGATCAAGAATCTAAAGATCGATTAAGAAAAGAAATCAGGGAAAAATATCATGATAAAGATCCCGGAGGGCTTGGACAAAATACTCAGAGGGTATTCAATTTCGTAACTGCGATTAAGGAGGGAGATCTTGTCGCTGCGACTGACGGTATGCGGGTTCTCGGTATTGCTCGTATCAAAGGTGGCTATATTCATGAAGCACCATCTGAGTGGCCTCATCGGAGGCCGGTGGATTGGCTAAAAGTTGAGCAAATGGAACTTTCCAGATCGAGAAGGAATT
Organism: Candidatus Aminicenantota bacterium; assembly: GCA_963764885.1. Lineage (GTDB taxonomy): Bacteria > Acidobacteriota > Aminicenantia > Aminicenantales > UBA8522 > CAVSCD01. The sequence continues at coordinate 631,982 of CAVXUH010000003.1, read as the reverse complement.
CGGTTTGCTGTTCACAAGCTTGGTCACTATCAGAATCGCTTAGAAATTGAACGACAAATCCTCTCTGGCAAAGATAATGCTGGCGAAAAAAAGGAACTGCCGCTGCAGGCTCAATTAACTGGAATCTTGGGACGAGTTCAGACCATTTTAGAGAGGAAGCAACAGGTAATTCTATATGGGCCCCCGGGCACTGGCAAAACGTATTGGGCCCTGGAGTCAGCGAATCAATTGGCGGCGATAAGTGCTTTTGGTTTACCTTTTGAAAAATTATCAGATGAACAAAAGAGGCAAGTTGGCGGGTCAGGGGAAAGATGGTCTAGTCCGTATCTGCACTTTTCATCCATCGTATGGCTATGAGGATTTTATCGAGGGATACCATTTCCCGTTATATCAGAGGGGAATTTAGCATTTCAGAGACGAGACGGCACATTTAAGAAATTGTGCAATGATGCTCGCCGGTCCCCTGCTTTGAGGTTCTTCCTGGTTATAGATGAAATCAACCGTGGAGATATACCGCGGATATTCGGAGAGATATTGACAATTCTAGAAAAGGATAAAAGAGAGCGAAAGATTATTGCTTCCCATATCGCAAGAGGTGTTCAGCATTCCAAAGAATGTTTTTGTTTGGGAACTATGAATACGGCAGATCGCTCTATCGCACTTCTCGACACAGCCTTGCGGCGAAGGTTTGGTTTCATTGAACTAATGCCCGATATATCCCTCCTCGGTGATACATTAATACAGGATGTTCCCCTTGGGCCTTGGCTGAAAAGAACTGAATAAGCGGATTCTTAGCTCTATCGGACGTGATGCAAGAAATCTCCAAATTGGGCATGCCTATTTTTTAGAAAACGGGCAGCCTGTCAATGAATTTAGCAGGTTCGCCAGGATTCTGCAGGACGATATATTGCCATTGCTTGAGGAATATTGTTACGAGGATTTTGATGCCCTTGAAAAGGTCCTGGGAATTGGGTTTATCAATCGCGAGACGCAGAGTTTGCGTCATGAATTATTCGATCCCAAACGTGCAGAGGACCTTATTCAAGCGATAAAAACTCCATTTGCAGAAATTATGTAGTCATCAGAAGCAGCAAATGTCTCCATACCTGATCTTGAAGATACCGATAAGGGAGAGAATGAAGACGAGGGAGTAGGCAATTAATCAAAAAGAGTCCAGTTCCCGGAATAATCGATATCCCTCTCACTGAATGGGATAAAAGGACACCCGATCAATGTTCCGAATTGATTGGGGCATCCTTTGAAAATGATTCCAAAGCAAGAAGAGAGAAGCGGAAGTTCTTTCCCTTCAAGGCGACTTGAAATCCTTGAACTTGCCAGAGGCCTCCAGATTAAATCTTTCCATTCGTAGGTACATCCAACTTGGCACTACAAATAACCATTAATCCTAAATTGGCGGGCGATCGATTGCTAAGTCTGCTTAGATATGCCTATAGTCTGCGCAATTTAGAAATCCATCAGAGGTTAGAGTCCGGATTCCAGAGAGATAAATTTCCAGGATCTTCTTATATATCAACTGATTTTGGAGGTACGCGAACTTATAAAACGAGGGATGAAAGGAGGTATGAGCGAAAAACAGAAGATTTCAGCTTCGCCGCGTGGGCGGATCAGATTCGATGACCTGATAGCCAAAGGCTGGATTCATCAGGCCTCTTTGCCCTGCTTGCACCACAGGCTTATTGAAAATAATATCCTCAATCAGACAATTCTTGCTGGGATGAATTATGCCCAAAGGATAACAAGAGACCCCTATATGCGTACTGATTTATATAAGTATGCTTGCGTTCTAAAGGAGAATATCTCCGATGTACCTCTAAACTTAATATTGGTCCAAAAAGCTGATCGGTACATGAACAGGTTGACAGCCGCGTACTTTTCAGCACTAAAAATAATCCGAATATTGCTAAGTGGAGAAGGGGTATATTTAGAAAAGCCTGAAAGAAAAATAAGGCTCCATGGTTTTTTATTGATATGAACAGGTTTTTTCAAGGCACTTATAACTCGGTTCTTGGTTGAGAACTTAGTAAAGTATGAGGTCGAAGGCGAATTCCGCCTCGAGGGGAGTCTTCGCATATGATCCGGAATTTAATCCGCGCAAACGCAGGGCGCCAACTCCGCGCCCTGATTTTGCTATTTTATCTCAAGGCATGATAGTCGCTCTTCTAGATGCGAAATATCGTGATCTTTGGCAAAATGAATTGCCTCGAGACATGCTTTACCAATTGGCGATTTATAGCTTTGCCAGACGGCCCATCGGCAGCTCTGTGATACTCTATCCGACGGACGATTGCAGCGCTCGTGAAGCCAGAATACTAATCCATCATCCGCTTTCCGCAAATGTAATGGGAACGGTTATATTGCGGCCTGTCCATCTAGAAAGGTTGGAGTCTCTGATTAAAATGCCATTTTCGGCTCGACTACTGAGAGAGCCCGCGTGGCTTATGCACGTGAGCTCGCCTTTGGCAAGTGTACAAATGGAACCGAAAAATAGGTATGTGGTAAGGACGTGTTGCCACGGATATGCGCCTCATTGAGATAGACAATAGAGACGACAGAAAAATCTCATCTAAATGGGGGAGAGCTATATTCTTTCCCCACTAATAAACTCGTTTCTCTGGGATGACCCCGCGAACTCCGCCCCGTGGATTGTCTACATCCCCTTTTCTTCGCGGAATAAGGTGAATATGGCAATGATGAACCGTCTGGCCTGTTTCCTCACCATTGTTAACTCCAATATTGAAGCCAGCGATAGTGGGGTCTTCTGATTCGATTTGTACTCTTGAATGAATTGAGCAATTGGTTTATTGAGTTGATTTCGGGCTGGAAAAGATCGAAATAGGTCTGAACATGACGTTTGGGAATAACCAAGGTGTGCCTCTCCGTTACGGGATACTTATCGTATATGCCGTAAGCCAGATAGTTCTCTTGGATAATCCTTTCGCCTGGACCACAAAACGGGCAATTCTCTGAACGCATTGTGTAAGAATTAGGAATATCTCTAAAATCGGTGTTATCCTTATCTCTCTTCTGCGCGTTGCAGGTATAGCAAAGAGCCTGATAGTTGTTGATATCGCTCTCGCCTTTTTTCTTGCGAGGAATAATATGGTCGACTTCAAGGGCCTTTTCCTCTGCAGAAATCCCACATAGCTCGCAACGGAACTTTGCCCGCTTAAGCACCTCGTATCTGACCGTCCCTGGGACATAGGCTGACGCCGTCCTTTCGGTGCCGCCAAATCTTCTCGCCGCGCCGCTCGATATAATTCAGCAACTTGGCCTGGCACAAATTGATGATGGCTTTGGCTTCTTCCAGCGTGAGCTCCTCAAATCGCTCCAGCCTATATTCGTCCTTTTCTTTCACAAATATCTCATGGTTCTTGGTCAGGACCCTTCCCACCATGTTCTTCGTGATCATTTCATAATACTCGACCTGGGACTCATCGTGCATCATCAGCGCTTTGGCCACTTGACGGACATTAGCTTTGCCGCTATTTCTCAATACCTCCATGATCATGACGGGTTGGTATATGTGCGACATCCTCATTTCTTGCGTAATAAAGTGTTCTAATTTCTTGAATACCTTCGACTTGTTGTTCATCGTTTGCCCTCTTCCGGCGGAAGAGAATCTCGCAACTGTCCTATTTGCCGCCTTTCCAATGCCATGAATTATCGATCAATTCATAATCCGCGAGTTTTGCCCTATTGATCAAATCCGTATCCTCGACGTCTTCGTCCATGGTCCAATAATAATAGTCGTCCAAGGCATAATAGAATCGTTGGCTTTTGTAGTAAAAGGCCTTAAAGCCGGCATCGCGGATGAACTGAGCGGCCTTAATGAAGTCGGCCCTGTGCTCAAGGCCGACTTTCTTGAGGACTATATATTCGTGCGGCGCCGTCGTCGCATATGTCTTGGCAAAGGTCCAGTCGAACTTGTTGACGAAATCGCGGAAATCGTTTTCGGTGAAAGGCATCATCAGGCTCCCTCTCAGGCTTTCCCCTCTCCGCGGATGATAAAACGCACCGTGCCTGCATGTCAACCGAATCCCTCGAAGGGGGGATTGACAAGCCGCACCTGACATTCATATAATCCCCCTCGGCATCAGGAGTGGCCCTCTAAGACAGGGCCCGGCAACCTGGGACGGACACCCAAGGTGCCTCTCGCCGAGTGCGAGGATGCGGTCGCCGAGTCAAGGCGGCAACGAAGTGTCCGGGCGAATAAACCCGCTCTCCTGAGGCTGGAGAAGCGGGTTTTTTTGTTGCCCGCCTTTTTGCTCGCGCCCACCCGGCCATCCTCCCGGCGCTCACTGACGCCAAAAGGAGGATATCATGACAACGTCCAAACTCTCGCGGCTGGCCGGACTCGGGGTGTACGGGTTCGATGCCCTCGAAGCCCTGATCCTGGGGGCTCTCGTCACCGAGGACCCGCTTCTGCTCATCGGCCCCTCGGGCACCGGCAAAACCTTTCTTCTCAACACGCTGGCGGAGGCGCTGGGGCTCGAGCACCGCCATTACAACGCCAGCCTCATCTCCTTCGACGACCTGGTCGGCTTCCCCTTCCCGGACAAGGACGGCGCCGGCGTCAGGTTCCTCGAGACCCCGGCGACCGTGTGGGGCGCGGAGTCCGTGCTGATCGACGAGATCAGCCGCGCGAAGCCCGAGCACCAGAACCGGCTCTTTTCGCTTGTCTGCGAGCGGCGGGTCCAGGGCATCCTGCTGGCCAAGCTGCGGTTCAGGTGGGCGGCCATGAACCCCGTGCTCCGCGGACCAGGGCGGCGTCGAGGACTACTCAGGCTCCGAGGCCCTCGACCCGGCGCTTGCGGACCGCTTCGCCCTGATCATCAAGGCGTCGGACTGGGACGAGCTCACGCCGGGGGAAAGGATCCTCATCGCCCACCCGGCGGGGGAGGGGAAGATCGCGGACGACAAGGGAGTATTGCGCCGGGAGGTCGAGGGATGGCGCGAGGAGTTCCTGCGGCGGCTCGAGAGCTGTCCCCCGGAGATCCTGCGATACGTCACGACCGCCGTCTCGGCGCTCAACTCGGCCGGGATCCGGATCTCCCCGAGGAGGTCGCGCTTCATGACGCGGAGCCTGTTCGCGGCATCGATCGTCGCGGGCAAGCTCACGGAGAAGCTCTGCAAGCTCGTGCTCAAGTCGAGCCTGCCGCAGGTTTGCTGGGGCGTCACGCCTCCGAGCGAGGCCGTGGCGGCGGCCCACCGGCTGGCCTGGAACACCGTCCAGGAGTCGCCCCGGAACTGGCTGCCGTCCCTGATGGCGGAGAAGTCCCTGGCCGGGAAGCTCCGGATCCTCCTCGAACAGTGCGACTCGCCCGACGCCGGCACCCAGGCCGTGGCGGAGCTTCTGGCCGCCGGGCCGGCCGAGCGTGCCGCGGCCTTCGCTTTCGCCGTCTACCCGGCGGCCCTGGCGGGGAAGATCCCTGTCGGTGCCGAGGGGATGAACGACCTGGCCCGGTACGCGTCCTCCTTCCTCAGCGTTGACGGGACGATCTCCTGGGATGAACGGCTGTCGGATGAGGGCATGAAGCACCCGGACCTCGTGCGATATGCGCAGGCGCTCGGGGGGCTCGAGGGCGGACGCGCCGAACGCGCCCGGCAGTTCTTCAACGGCTGCCTGGTGCGCCGGTTGAGGGTCGACGATCCGGAAGCGCTCGAATCCGAGATCCAGAAGTGCGTCGAACTGCTCAAGGAAAAGGAGCTGATATGAACGGCAATATCTGCGTACCCAGGCCCGGCTGGAAAAACGCTCCGACGTGCGCGATGTCCGGCGCCCCGCAAAGCCGCGAGCGCACCGAGACGATCAGGTCGTCCATCCTCGGAAAAATCGGAGGCTTCGTGCGCTGCCCGCGAGTCATCCGCCTGGGGCTGCGGTTCGAGAAGGGCGATGACCCGGTGACGGTCATCACGAACATGCTGGCCGAGGAGGGCTATCTTGGCTTGGATGCCCTGCGCGGCGCGTTTAAGCTGCCGGAGACGCGCCTGATCTGCCGGCCGCTGAGCCCGGTCAGCGGCCGCCTGTGCGTGAGAACGGCCTCCCGCCGCAGGGTCCTCAAGCAGGCCCTGATGCTCGGGCTCTGCACGAACCAGATCTTCGACCCCGGGCGGCCCGTCCTCTGGACGGCGACGAGCCTCACCCGCACGGTCGAGCTCTTCGACCAGAGGGGGTTTTACGCATGAACGCCATGACCGAAGCCAGGTTCCGTGACCTCCTCGTCGAGCTTGTCGACGAGAACCCGTTCGCCATCCGGCCGATGCTCAAGATACTGGGGGTCGAGTTCACGGCGGCCGTGCCGACACTCGCCGTGACGTGCGCGGACCGGCCGCGGCTCCTGGTGAACCTCGATTTCCTGAAGTCGCACTGCCGGACGGACGATCAGGTCAAGGCCGTGATCTGCCACGAGTTCCTGCACGTGGTGCTGCGCCATACGGAGGCGAAGGGCCCGTTCACGGCGGAGCGGCACCTCGCCTTCGACGCGGTGATCAACGCCATCATCCACCGGCAGTTCGGGGAGGCCTATTCGTCGATGATGGCGGAGTATTACGGGGGAGCGAACGGCCTGACAAAGCTCCTGCGGCCCATGACGCGGGGCGAGCTGACCGGATTGCAGCGATTACCACTGGAAGCACGTGAACGTCCCGCAATGGGTGTTCGCCTGGGAGGCCCTCTATGAGGGGAGGCTCGTTGTCGATGACATCGAGGACCTGGCCAGGGAGCTGGGAAAGCAGGGACGAAGAGCGAGCGGGTGCGCGCTGCCCGAAGGCATCGGCGGCCTCCTCGGGGACCACGAGAGCCTGGGCCGCGGAGTGCCGGAAGAGTTAGAGGAGGCGATGGGCGAGGTGCTCAGGCAGATGGGCGAAACCGGGATATGGCGCGACGCCAAGAGGAGGGGAGTGGGGGGAAGCGCAAGCGGGGTTCTGCTCGAGGCGCGGAACGAGCCGATGAGGCGCTGGGAGAGAAAGACGCTCGAGATACTGATGCGCCACCTGACTCCGGACAGGCGCTCGCGATGGACGAGGCCGGAGGAGACGGAGTACCGGATCCCCGTTCTTTCGCCGCGGGACAGGCGGGCGTTTGTGAGGGCGCTGTGGGGGAAGTTCCTGCCCGAGGCAGCGTGGAGCGCGGACAGCCGGCGGGGCCAAGGCACGGCCCAGGTGTATCTCGATGTCTCGGGGTCGATGGACGCTGAGATGCCGGCCGTCATCGCGCTTTTGGCGAGGCTGTCGCGGTATGTCAGGCGGCCGTTCTGGGCTTTCAGCACCGAGGTCGCGCCGGCGGTCATCGAGAGGGGGGACCTGAAGACCCGGACGACGGGAGGCACGAGCATGAGCTGCGTCCTCGAGCACATCGCGAGGACCCGGCCGGAGGCGGCTGTCGTGCTGACGGACGGATACGTCGAACAAATCGAAAGGAGGGATATCATGAAAATAAGGGGCACGCGCCTGCATATTCTTGTGACGAGGGACGGAAGCGCCGCGGAGGTCGAGCGCGCCGGGCTGAGTTACACGCAGCTCGACAAGGTGCCGTCATGATCCGCGTATCGGAGATGGTCCTGCCGGGTCATCCGGACAAGTTCTGCGACCAGGTGGCGGACGCCGTCATCGCCGAGTGCGTGGGGATCGATGCGGACGCCTTCGGGCAGGTCGAGGTCTCGGTGTGGGGGAACAGGGTCTGGCTGACGGGGGGGACGTGCACGCGGCGGCCGCTCGGGAAGACAATGCGGGACATCGTCGTCGAGACCGGGCGGGCGATCGGGTGCCGGACAGGTGGCGGTGTCGACGCCGAGCGCTTTGAGGTAATGAGCAGCGTCATCGAGCGCCTCGGCGATCCAACGCAGTGGACCCGGTTCGTGAACGACCAGGCCGTGGTCATCGGCTGGGCGGGCTACGACAATAAGACTAACTTTCTGCCGCCCGAGCACTACGCGGCGCATGTCTTTCGTGATGCGCTCGTCGAGTCGTATGAGAGCGGTTCGCTCAAGGGGCAGGGACCGGACGGCAAGCTCATGGTGCGGGTGCGCGAGGAAGGGGAGCGTTGGCAGCTCGAGCACATCCTGGTGACGATACAGCAGCGGGAGTCCGCCGCGTTCATGGACGTTTGCGGGGCGGTGGCGGAGACGCTCGAGAGTGCGTATCGGGGCATGCAGGGGCAGGACGGGCGCTGGTGCGCCCGGTGGAAGGACGTCGAGGTGCTCGTCAACCCCAACGGGCCGCTGGTGTGCGCCGGCAGCGACAGCGACAACGGCCAGACGGGGAGGAAGCTCGCCGTCGATTTCTATGGGCCGCGAGTACCGATCGGGGGAGGGGCGCTTTCGGGCAAGCATCTCTCGCACATCGATCGCGTGGGGGCGTATGCGGCCAGGGATGCGGCCGTCCGGGCGGTGATGTCGGGCGCGGGGGAGTGTTTGGTGCGGCTGACCTACGCGCCCAACTCACCCGAGCCGCTGGATATCTGCTATGAGATGAGGGGCCGGGGAGAGCGGCAGGACAGGGAGTTCTTCAATCACTCGAGGATGGTCGCGCGTTACCCCGCTGCGGCGATAACCGCGCGTCTCGGCCAAGGCCGCCACTTCTTTGACCTCGGTCTCCCATGGAATAATCCGGGGGACAGCATACGTAATACACCTAATTACTTTTCCCGCGATCAGCAGCGGCTGATCTGCTGAAGTGAGGGCGGTCCCGGTCCAGAGCTTCAGCTCGCCCTTGACGGGTAAAGGTGTATATATATACACTTATCGGTGTAAGGAGATGCCATGATTTCTTTAAAATCCCAGGTCACGCGCAAAGTTCTTGGCTTTTTTGTCCTGAATCCGCAAGAAACTCTTTATGTCAATGAACTGTCGAGAAAGCTGGCGCTCGATAAGAGGAACCTGGTTAAGAAGCTTCACGAGCTGGAAAAAGACGGCATCCTGAGGTGCGAGATAAGGGGAAACCTGAGGCTCTATGGCGTTAATCCCGAATTTCCTCTTTATCAGGAATACAGAAGGATCGTTCTTAAGACTGTCGGGGTAGAGGAACAGCTCAGGAAAATAATGACCGAGACCCCCGGCATCAAGGAAGCTTATATCTACGGATCCTACGCTCAGGACGCCCTGAGCGCCCATAGCGATCTGGACCTCCTGGTGGTCGGAGACCACGAGATCAAGGCCCTCCAGCGTAAAATTAATCTTCTCCAGCGTGAGATCGGCAGGGAGATCAATTCCGTCAATATCAGTGAAGCTGAATTCAAGAAAAGAATCGGTATGAAGGATCCCTTTATCGCCGGCGTTCTTCGAGGAAAGACTATCAAGCTTGTCTGATGGATGACCAAGACAGGTGCTTCACGAGGTTAAAGTTCAGCCGGGAGCAAATTGAAGAGAATCTGGCTAACGCACAGAGGGACCTGAAGATAGCTAAAAAGGACAACATACTAGACGTTAAGTTCAACTTTGCTTATTCGGCCTTGATCAAAGGCGGGATCGCGTTGCTCAGCCATTCTCAGCTCAGAATTAAGAGCATCCCCGGGCATCAGGCAAAGATCATTGAATACCTCGGGCAGGTATTGAAAGACGATTCTATCGAAACGCTGGGAAACCTGATGCGCCAGAAAAGGAACCAGGATTTCTATGGGGGTGGGATTGAGGTTACAGAAAAAGAGTGTGAAGAATATTTAAGCTTCACCGAAGGCGTACTCAAGCGGATTGAGAAATTGCTCTGTTGAGAAGGTCCAACTCTTATGGACGTCCAAATGGAAGCGCTTTTGGAAGCAACCTCTTAGCTGCCCTTTATCAAGTCGAAGCGAAAAGATTGATCCAAGCCGTAAAGAGAAATTGGGGGAGGTTTCCAGAAGATTTTATGTTCCAGTTGACAGCTGAGGAGTTCCAAAACTTGAAGTCACAAATTGTGACTTCAAGTTGGGAGGCATCCGCCGAACGGCTCCGTACGCGTTTACCGAGAAAGGCGCAGGATCAAACAATACGATGTTTTGCCTTATGATCCCACAAAGGGGTTGAGCGATCACGGTCCAGTGGATCTGGTCCTCGATATTTCCGCACAGGCTACCGGTAATTGACCGCAATCATGATCTTGGCTTCGGGACAGTTCCCCTTTTGCCGGCTGATATCACTGCGCCGGTAATTGCTGGCGCTGAGCACAAATTAGGGCATTCCGCGTCTATCTGGGCAGAGGGAACAAGAGCCTTGTATGTCGTATCCGAATTGGGTACAATCGTACCCATAATGAGAACAAAATCACAGGCCGTGACTTCGGACCTTCTGGGGATGTTGTTCGGAAAGACGCGGCGTTCGATTCTCACGCTTCTGTTCGGCCATACTGAGGAGGCTTTCCATCTCAGGAAGGTCCTTCGCTTGGCAGGGGTTTCGCCCGGCGCGGGACAAAGGGAGCTGCAAAGGTTGTCCGATGCCGGCATTCTGGTCCGCACCGTTAAGGACAATCAGGTTCTTTTCCAGGCGAATCCGCAGTGCCCGATCTTCGAGGAACTGAGAACCATCATCTTTAAGACCACAGGCCTCGTCGATATCCTTCGGAACGCCTTGGAGCCGCTGGGCTCTGGACTCAAGCTGGCTCTTGTTTATGGCTCAATGGCCAGCGGAAGAGCGATGGCGAACAGCGATATCGACCTCCTTGTTGTCGGCGACATCAGCTTCGAGGACGTTGTTCGAACCATAACCCAGGCGCAGGAGATTCTCAGGCGAGAGATCAATCCCCTCGTGATGTCACTCTCGGAATTCCGGGAACGGATATCCCAAGGTGATCACCTGATTGACAGCATCCTGAAATCCCCTGTGTTGCCTGTTCTCGGAGATACCGGTGAGTTTAGCCGATTGGCTCAATAACGGCTGGCTCACTGAGCATAAGCCGAGTCGTCAGGAGATTCAGCATCTCCTGCGGCTCGCCGACCGCGACCTCGCCGATTGTCGCAACCGAACACTCAGCGCCGATTGGCGCTTCAATATCGCTTATAACGCCGCGCTCCAATGTGCGAATGCAGCCTTGGCCGCAGCCGGCTACCGAGCGGCAAAAGACGCTCATCATTTCCGAGTTATTCAATCCCTGAAGTTCGCCATTGGAGCGGATGACAGGAAGATCCAGAAGTTCGACGCGTTTAGAAAGAAACGAAATATCAGTGAGTATGACCATGCCGGAGCTATCAGTAAAACAGAGCTTTCCGAGATGATCGAATTAGCTGTGGAATTGCGAAAAAGCGTCGAAGCCTGGATCGCTGCCAACTTCCCCGAGTTGATTACAGGATAGAACGAAGCCGGGGGGGCCCGTGTGCCCGCTCAGCTCGCCCCTAGAGGGAGACCGAGCGTCCGGCGCAGGCGGTCGAAGTCGACTTGTATTTTCCGAGTGGCTTGACAAATAGGTGAGCGGGGACCCGCCCGACATTCCCGGCGCGGCGCCGCAGGTCCGGCGCCTCTATCGCTTATGGAGCGAGGACCCCGCCCTCGGCCTGCTGACCATTTTAATTTTTGCCTAAAGGTTGAAGGAAGCTAGATAAAAAAGCTACTATCTTGTCGAAGAGCTATGATCGGAGCGATTGCAGGCGATATCATCGGCTCGATTTATGAGGCGCAAAACTATAAAAGGACTGACTTCCCACTTTTCGACCCCTTTTCTCGCTTCACTGATGACACAGTCCTGACGGTGGCCGTTGCGGATGTCCTCCTTTACGGGGGGAGTTATGTCGCCAAATTTAAGGAATATTACAGGCTTTATCGCGATAGAGGATACGGACCCGGCTTCCGGCGATGGGCTGCCTCCGATCGAGTGTCGCCTTACCATAGCACTGGAAACGGTGCTGCCATGAGGGTTAGCCCGATCGGGTTCGCTTTTGGGAGCTTGGACGCGGTCCTAGCCGAAGCCAGGAAAAGTGCCGAAGTTACGCATAATACCCGATGAGGCATTGGCGCGGTGCCCAGTCGGTCGCCGGCGCGGTTTTTCTGGCCAAGTCCGGCAAAAAGAAGGAGGATATAAAGAAGTTTGTGGAGAGGAATTTTGGCTATGACCTCAGCGAGCCGCTTCGCCGGATCCGCCCTTATTACAGGTTTGATGCGTCCTGCAACGGGTCGGTTCCGCAGGCGATAACCGCATTTCTTGAATCTCACAGCGTCGTAGATACGATCAGAAAAGCAGTCTCAATCGGCGGGGACAGTGATACGATCGCCTGCATAGCCGGCAGCATTGCCTACGCCTATTACGGGAAGATACCCAAGAAGATGAAGGAAAAAGTGCTGGGTTTCTTGGATGATCGGCTCAGGGGGATTGTACTCGAATTCACGGCGAAATATGGCGTCTGAGCGGCCCTCAGGTTTCCCCTCGCTGGGATAATAAAACGCACGGTGCATGTCAACCGAATCCCCCGAAGGGGGGATTGACAAGCCGCACATAACATTCATATAATCCCTCGGCATCAGGAGTGGCCCTCTAAGACAGGGCCCGGCAACCTGGGACGGACACCCAAGGTGCCTCTCGCCGAGTGCGAGGATGCGGTCGCCGAGTCAAGGCGGCAACGAAGTGTCCGGGCGAATAAACCCGCTCTCCTGAGCTGGAGAAGCGGGTTTTTTTTGTTGCCCGCCTTTTCTGCCTGAACTCTCCACCTGCGGCCGCCCCCGGTCCCTCCGATGCCAGAGGAGGTGTTTCATGGGCGATGCGGCAAGCGGCTTCCGCCTAAAGAAGCCGACACAATCGTTCTGAAACCGGCTCACAAATCTAAAATTCCAAGGAGGAGAGAATGGCATACGGAATCGAAGGGCTTGAATACGGCGAGATGAGAGTCTGCGCCGTCTGCGGGGAGATATCTATGGGGAGTTCAGCTCGCGAGGGAACGTCCGGAGGCCAGACAGCGATGAGCCGAAGAGCCGGAGCTTTATTATCAGGAGTGCGACTGCCGCCGCCGGGCCGGCGGAGCTTCAGCGCATTACACGCAACGGATGAAAATACGCCTGAACCTGGACTTCGCTGAGAAAGCGACCCTATGCTACTGCTGCGGTCGAGAGCTCATCCCGAGCGGCTCGAAATTCTCGAGCTTTTTCTGCGGGTATTGCGGGGGACTTATCCGGCGATGCGCTGATGTGGACCGTCACCTGTTGTGGATTCCGCTCGGCAGACATACCTTGGTGAACCGTATCAACCGCGTCTTCTTGGGCGGGAGGGACATCCAAAACAAACAAAAAATCGAGGAGTTTGCGACGGCTGCGAACGGGTTTTTCGACAGGATCGAGGAGCTCCGCCGGTGGAAAAAGTTCGGTGATTTCCAGAAACCTCGAGGAGGCCGGTTTCCCGAGCGGTGTGGATATCGCGTTGCCGGCCTATCTTACGGCGGTTTCCCGGGACCGCTTCTCCAAACACCGGGCCTTCCTGACGCTGGGCGAGCTGTTCCATGAGAAATATGGCGAAGCCCCGCCCCCGCCCGATGCGACTCGCGAAGTCTGCTCCCCGTCCGAGGATGCGGATGAATTCGGCGAGACTGACGAGGAGGGAACAGACGGGAATCGAACTCGAGGACGAGGAGGGAGCTGAGGAGGAATCCGGGGAGGGGGAGGAGACAGATGAGCCCGAAGACGACGAGGAGGAAGCCGGCGAGGCGGATGGAGAGCAGGCTCAGGACGAGGCTTCAGGGGAAGACCGGGCGCTTTACACTCCGGACAAAGAGATCGAATGCACGTTTTAGACGCTCGCGGGCCGAGAAATGGGGCGTCGACGCCGTCAGCGTCGCGCGGCGCGGCAGGCCGACATCTGTCGCTGCGGGTTCCGGTATCCACCGTGGGGTTGTCGTCCGGCTCGCGCGTCCTGGATCCGGTCGTAGGTCTGCGAGGAGAGTCGAAGGGGCTCTATCGTCGAGGCGCGCCGCCAGACTCCCATCATGCCGGCAACATCCCCCGGCGCCGAGCCCGTGAGACGAAATCCTGGCGGAAAACCACACGGTTTTCGACGGATCGCCTGTCGTCGTATTCGGCGAGACATCAGGCCCCGGCGACGGACGGCTTGTTCTCGAATGGACATCGGGGGGAGGGAAGCGGAACATGAGTCGTGCCGATCTCCATCCTCCGGGGAAGGGAAAGGGACGGCGAGACCCTGCGCCTCCTCCAGGGATCCCGCCTTATCGCGGAGCTCGAGGGGAGCCTGGGCCCGGAAACGGCAGATAAGTCAGGGAAGCGCCAGCCAGAAGCGAAACGAGGCCAGGCTGATGGAACTCAGCAAGGCTTACGGACTGGCCGTGCAGGCTGCATGGCTCTCGTGGCCGTCGTCGAGCGTCTGGGTGATAAACCCGGTGCGCCGCCTGTGACCCGCGTTGTTCCGGTTGGGATGCCGCAGGATGTCGAAATTTCGATTCGTATTTTGCCGGCAGCCTTCCGCAGCTGGACGCCGACGTGTCCTATTCCATCATGCCCGCGCGCAGTCGGCGGGGCATAAAACCGCCTCTGGGAGCCCCCTTAGATCTGTCCGTGGCGGAGCCTCCCGACAAATCGGGGGCGGAGCTCATGGCCCTGGCCTCCCGGATCCAGCCGGACGGCGGCATGCCCGGAGATGTGGACGAAGAGCGGGCGCTGGCGACGGTCCTGGCCATCCTTCGGTTCCTCGCCGAAGGGCACAGCGCGCGCCGGGGCGCTTTCCGCGAACACGTCCGACGGCTTATGGAATTCCTCGAAAAGTCACCGGTGCAGAATGACGTGGTCCGCGCGGTCATCAGCCGGGTGCGCTCGGGGAAGCCCGTCGATGGAGAGTTGTGGAAACGATCGCCCGAGCCGTCGCTCTGGGCTGAGCTCGCCAAGGCGCTGGGTATCTAAAATGGAAATATGCCTGGAAAAAACAAATAGGGTCCTGAGGGTGCTCTTTCAGTGACGCGGAGCTCGCCGAAAAGCACTTCGCGGGCGAGAGCTTCAAACACGTTTATAAGTGTTCGGGGGGCATTGCGTTCACATTCGAGAAGAACGCGAAGGGGCTTTTTGTCCACATCACCTTTGACCGGCTCAAAGACAAGTGGGTCCTTTACCGGATCTTTAAGCTCCGGTTCGTGGAGGAGCTGCGGGTGCTCTGGGAGTTGGCCCAGCCTGCCGTTCGCCAAGATATTCAGCTCGAACGTCGCGTCGCCGAACGGGTACACCGCGGAGTTCATTGATGCGGTGGGGTTCAAGCTGAAGAAGGTTCGCGACGGGGAGTGGGAGTCCCGCGG
The DNA here is from genome assembly GCA_963764885.1 of Candidatus Aminicenantota bacterium. Classification (GTDB taxonomy): domain Bacteria; phylum Acidobacteriota; class Aminicenantia; order Aminicenantales; family UBA8522; genus CAVSCD01. The sequence continues at coordinate 616,780 of CAVXUH010000003.1, read as the reverse complement.
CCTGGAATCGGAGGAAAGCCAAATGGAAAGGGAGGCGAAGCTCCAAAAGCTGATGGCCGAGCTGCCGAAGATATATGGCAGCAGGAATTGGGCGAGCGCTGGAGCTGGAAAGGGCAAGCGAACCGGTGCCCGGGTCATATTCGTCGATGACGTGAAGGAGGTCGAGCCCGATGACCTGCCTTTCGAGACGCCCGCGGCGCACGAAGACGAGAGGTCGGACCCCGAATCCCGAGCGGATTGCGCCGGCTGCGGGCAGCTTCTCCGCGAGGACGGGCTCACGGAGGTTCGGCCTGGGATCTGGCTTTGCGGGGAGTGTGAGGTTGCCCTGAGGGTGTTCGAAAGCAGCGAAGTCGGAAGCGTAGCGACGAAGATCAACCCCGACCCCAGGAATTTGAAGGAGAATGAAGTCAATGCGGCGATCATGCTCCTGCTCTGGAGATGTCGCGACGCCCAGATCCACAAGGACACGCCGAAAGGGAAAGGGGGATACTTCGGGCTCCATGATTGGATCACCAAAGCCGAAGACAAAATGATCTATGAACTCGGCGAATGGTGCGCCGATATCCAGGAGCTCAATATCGGGATCAGGGACAGCTGACCGGCCACCGCTGAGAGCGGCCTCATTTCGTCAGCTTCTTGATCCTATAAAGCACGATCGACCGCTGCGATCGCCGCCAGGGCTTTTTCCGTATACATGTCTTCCGTTGCCCGGTCTTGGAGTCTGAAGCGCAGGGCCAGGACGACGCCGGCCGCCATGCCGCCGACACCACGCCGGCGATGACGCCGGTCAATATATAAAGATGTGCCAATCGTCGCGAGCCGATGTGCCGTTCGAGGACGAGCCCGAAGACCCAAAGAAAGATCATGTTCCACCACAGGTGCTCGGCATCCGCGTGCAGGAACATCGAGGTCAGGGGACTGACGAGCGTGTTCCACGCCCGCGGGTTTCTGGGGATAAAACACAGTGCTTCTAAAATGGCCTCACGCCGAGGTTCACCGAGTGCGGTTAGGGCATAATGGATGGCGACATTGGTCAGGATCAGGACGTGCGTCGCGCGGAGCCGGCGCTCGCCCCACCAATCCCCTTCGGAATAGTGGACCGGGATGAACTGGAATAATCCCGGAGCGTATCCAGGACTGACCTTTCCGAGAGGACCGCCTGCAGGCCAAAGAAGACGACAAGAAGGATCGGAGCGATAATCGTCAAGAATATACGCCCGTAGACGCTGCCGGCCGCGTCTAAGAGCGGAACGACGATGATGACCAGAGCGAGAGTCTTTAGGAGAAACTTGATTTGAGCGCGTCTCTCGGTCGCGCTGAGTTCATGTTGAGTGGACAATTATCTCGAAGCAAGCATATCAAATCATCAAACTGGATAACAGATTTTGAGGATGCATGGGGTTGACAATTACTCATAATTGAGTAGATAATTACTCATAGGTGAGTAATACAGATGCTCGATATTCTAGGAAAATCAACGATCCGAAAAAAAATCATCCTGGCGGTCGTCTATAACCGTGGAAAGGAGTTTTACCTCAGCGAGATCGCGCGCATGGTGAAGACCTCGGCCGGAACGGCGCAGCGCGAATTGAACAGACTGCTGAGCCAGGATTTCATCACCTTCAGGAAGAGAGGCAACTTGAGTCTTTATCGGCTCAACGAAGAATATTCTCTTCTGGGAGAGATCGAGTCCATCGTCCGGAAAACGGTCGGCATAGAAGCCCAGCTAGCGGCTGAGCTAGGCAAACTGAGAGGTATACGGTTCGCTTTTAGTTTTGGTTCCTATGCCCGGGGAGGCTTCAAGTCGGATTCGGACATCGACCTCTTTGTTATCGGTACGCAGGACGAGGACGATGTTTTCAAGGTAGTCCAAAAAACCGAGAACACGGTTGGCCGCGAGATCAATTATCGCCTCGACGATGAGACGGGATTTTCTGAGAAAGCGAAGACGAGCTCCTTTTATAGAGAAATATTGGAGGACCCGTTGATGCTTGTGGGAAAGGAAGATGAGCTCAAGCAGCTTATTCGATAGGCTCACCAAAGAAGGCAAGCTGAAACGCCAGAAGGCGGAAATCGACTATCTGAATGCCCTTCTCGATTCTGCCCGAAGAAATTTCGAGGCGGCTCTTGTACAAGACGGCTAAGATTTTCTGGAACAAGGTCCGCCAGTACTTGGAAAAGACGAATCCTCAACTGAAATTATTCAGTGAGCTATAGGATTGAAGAGGAAAATATGATCGGAGCGATTGCCGGCGATATTATCGGCTCGGTTTATGAGTTTCATAATTATAAGCGGACCGACTTCCCGCTTTTCGACCCCCTTTGCCGCTTTACCGATGACACGGTCCTGACGGTCGCCGTTGCCGACTGCCTCCTTCACCAGGGCGATTATGTCGCCAAGTTCAAGGAATATTACAGGCTTTATCCGGGCAGGGGTTACGGGGTTCGGTTCCGCCGATGGGCAGCATCCGCCAATGGGTTGCCCTATCGCAGCTTAGGGAATGGCTCGGCTATGAGGGTGAGCCCGGTCGGATTTGCTTTTGACAGCCTGGAGGCGGTCATGGAGGAGGCCGGGAAAAGCGCCGAGGTCACCCATGACCACGAGGAGGGCATTGCCGGAGCGCAGGCCGTCGCCGGCGCCATTTATCTTGCCAGGGCGGGAAAGCCAAAAGAGGCGATCAAGAAGTTCGTCGAGAAGAAGTTCGGCTATGACCTCGGTGTGCCGCTTCGCGAGATCCGCCGTTATTACCAGCATGACGAAACCTGCCGCGGATCGGTTCCCCAGGCGATCAGGGCCTTCCTCGAATCGCGGAGCTTCGTGGATGCGATCAGGAAGGCAGTCTCGATCGGCGGGGACAGCGACACGATCGCCTGCATCGCCGGCGGCATTGCGCAAGCATTCTACAAGAAGATCCCGAGGGCGGTCGAAAAGAAGGTTTTGGCGATCTTGGACGAGCGGTTGCGGGGAATCGTCCTCGAATTCATGGCGAAATATCCGGGTTGATCGATCACCTGCTCAGCGAAATCCTGAGCTCCCCCTTTCTGACTGTGCTCGGAGACGCCGGTGAGTTTATTCGAATGGCTCAATAACGGCTGGCTTACTAAGAATAAGCCGACTCGATGCCGGCTGAGACATTTCCCTACGGATCTCACGGGAGTTTTCATCATGCCGGAGCGTCCATTCTATTGACAGGAGGCTGCCGGCGGGGCCGCCCGTCGCGGACGCAGCGCCTCTCAGCTCGCCCGGGGCGGGAGCCCCAGCATCCGGCGCAGGCGGTCGAAATCGACCCGCGGCTCTTCGGCCGGCTGGGCATCCTGCATCCGGTCATAGTACTCGAGAAGCTCGATGAGCTTTTGGCGCCCCTTCTCGGTCTTGGCGGCCTGAAGGGGAGTCACGTTCCCGAGCATCGGCACCCTCTGCCGAGGCCATCTTCTCGAAATAATAGTCTTCGTGGTACTTCTTAAGCGCCTCGCGGACTTCCGGCCGGGCATTGAACTCCTCGGCTTCCTTGCGCGCGGCTTCCCGTTCCTCCCGCGGCATGGCCATGAGGTCATCCGGCTGGCGATAGGTAGTCTTTTCAAGGCGGAGTAGCCCCGGCAGATGCCCCATGAGCTTTTCTTCGAGCCGCAGCGCCCTCTCCCGGGAATTCGTCTCGGCGACGAGCCGGCCCTCCTTGAAGCGGAAGGACCCGAGCAGGGTCCGCGGCTCGTCGGGGAACTTGCGGCTGGGGGCTTTGAGCCAGGTCCAGGAGTCGTCCTTCTCGTCGTATTCGAGAGATTTCAGGGCCGCGAGCTTCCGCCGGACCTGCTGTTCGTCCTTGACCTTGAAATCCATCTCCGTGAAGACGAAGTCCTCGCGGTCGTTATTGATGATGTGCGGCAGCTGGAGGGTCGGCCATTCGCTGGGCACGGTATCCAGCTTCTCCTCTGACGGGTTGTTGCTGACGCGGAGATATTCCGTCCAGAAAAGGGCCGTTTCTTTCTGCGATTCGGCGAACAGCCGGTCGGCGGGGACGCCGATCGAAAGCTTGTTTTTGATAAAGTCCTTGGCCAGGCTGCGGACACCGCGTTCGAACTGGGCGCGCGTTTCCGGCCCCCAGACATAGGGCGTCGTGTAGCTCAGGGACTGCTCGGGCGGTCCCAGGAGTCGCGTATACCAGACCTCGCCCCTCTCGGCCGGGGTCTCGAACAGGTCATGATAATGCATGACGTTCCAGCGCCTCCCCGTCCCGAGCTCTTCCAGGATGACGACCTCCGGGCCGGGGTCGATGACCTCGTAGAACGTGGCGTAGCTGGCGGCCATATGCCTGAGGCCTGTCGGTCCAGGCTCGACGAGCCGGTCGATGAGGGACTCGGCCATGACGCGCTCGACGACCGTCCTGCGGCTCTCGCCGAATCGGAAGTCGAAATAGCGCCAGCTCACGTAATGGCTGTCCAGGATGCCGTCGTCCTTTCCCGGCCGGTAGCGCTTCTCGTAGCGCTTGATGGCCTCTTTAAGCTCCTGTCCGTCTTTTTCGAACCCGATGGTCTTTTGCATCTGAAGGCGAAGGAAGGGGAGCAGCGCGAAATACTCGTCCATCGGCGTCCCGGTGCGTTCTTCTTCCGGGAAAAGCGGGCCGCCGGGGCCGCTTCCCGGCCGCAGCACTTCTTGTATTTCTTGCCGCTGCCGCAGGGGCAAGGATCGTTCCGTCCGAATTTGGGAGTCATTGACGTAATTAATATAAATCAAGACGCCGTATCGGGCCAAGCGCTTTATCGTATCTTTAGAGTCAGCTTGGGACGATTCTCGGCACAAGGATCCCCTCTCCGCAAAAGCGGTCTTGTGAAACCCCGCCAGCGGACCTAGAATGACCTGCGTTCCTGAAGTTGCCCGAGTCCTGATTCCGCAGCTGGTAGGCCCCGGGAACAAAGGCGGAGTCGTCAGCGTACGGATCTTCCGCCGGCATGAACACTTTCTCGGCGAGGTGATGAATTGAAAAAGATCCTTTGTTCCATGATTTTCGGTTCGCTGCTCTTTCCTCCAGCCTGCTCGCGCCTGTCCGCAGGGCCCGACATCGTCGGCTCGATCGTCAAGGTCTTCAGCGAATCCTACGGCTACAACTACCAGGCGCCCTGGCAGCTCGACTCGGCCGGCTCCGCCACCGGCTCCGCCTGCATCATCGCCGGCCGACGGATCCTGACGAACGCCCACGTCGTCGCCAACGCCAAGTTCATCCAGGTCAAGCGCGCCGGCGCCAAGGACAAGGTCGAGGCCGAGGTGGAGATCGTCGCCCACGAGTGCGACCTGGCCGTCCTCAGGGTCAAGGACGCCTCATTTTTCGAGGGGGCGAGGCCCCTTGACATCGGTCCGCTCGTCGACCTCCGGGACCGGGTGACGGTTTACGGCTTCCCCGAGGGCGGCGAGGAGCTGAGCACGACCGAGGGCATCGTCTCCCGGGTCGAGGTCAACAGCTACGCCCACAGCGGGGCGCGCCTCCTCTGCGGGCAGATCGACGCCGCCATCAACGCCGGCAACAGCGGCGGCCCGGTGATCAAGGACGGCCGGATCGTGGGCGTCGCCTTCCAGGCCGGCCGGGGCGAGAACATCAGCTACATGGTCCCGGCGCCGGTCATCCGGCATTTCCTCAAGGACATCGAGGACGGCCAATACAGCGGCGTGCCGAGTCTCGAGATCTCTGTCCAGACGCTGGAAAACCCCGACCTGCGCGCGAGCCGCGGCCTGAGCTCCGGCCAGTCCGGCGTCCTGGTCGTCAGCGTCTACCCGGGTTCGCCCGCCGAGGGGGTCCTGCGGCCCGGCGATGTCATCCTGTCCGTCGAGGGGAAGGAGGTCGCGAGCGACGGGACGGTCGAGTTCCGCCGGAACGAGCGCACCGCCTTCATCGAGCGCGTCCAGGAGTTCTTCATCGGGGACACCATCCGGCTGGGAGTGCTGAGGGATGGGAAGGCCGTGACGCTGACCGTCAAGCTGACCGCTCCGGTCAACGCCACGCGGCTCGTGCCCCGCTCCCAGTACGATGTGCAGCCGTCATATTTCGTGGTCGGCGGGCTCGTTTTCCAGCGCCTGACGGCGAACTACCTCGAGCTGTGGGAGAAGGAAGGCGCGCCGCCGGACCTGCTGAACGAATACTATTTCGGCGAGCCGACCGCGGACCGCCGGAACGTCATCATCCTCTCTTCCATCCTGGCGGATGAGATCAACGTCGGCTACGAGGGGGCGGACGATTCCATCATCGTCAAGGCCAACGGCCGGCCGCTGTCCACTCTGCGGGACCTTGTTGCGGCGGTCGAGGGGAACACCGGTCCGTATCATGTCTTCGTCGATGATCACGGGAAGGAGATCGTGATCGGGAGAGAGAAGGCCGCGGCGAGGCGAGGCGCGATCCTCAAGCGCTACCAGATCGATTCCGACCGGTCGGCCGACCTGCATTAGGCTGCCCCGCGATCGCGATCTCTCTTCTTGGCAGACCCTATTCCCGAATGACAAACAGAGATCCCTCCCTGCCTTGGCGCGGCCTGGACTTAGAACCTGAATTGCGCTTAAATTGAGTAACCAGGGAGAACCATTTGATGGCCGAATATTCGATATCTCAGCTCGGCAAGTTCGAGGACTGCGCGCTCCAGTACAAGTTCATCTACATCGATAAGATCAAGCGCTACGAGGAGGGGGTCGAGGCCTTCCTCGGGCAGCGCTTCCACGAGGCGATGGAGTGGCTGTACGGCGAGCGGGCGTTCCGGGTCGTGCCCCTCGAAGAGCTTCTTGCCTATTACGAGAAGCACTGGGCGGACAGCTGGCACGACGGGGTCAAGATAACGAGGGGAGGGCGCCAGCCCGACGAATATCGTCTCCTGGGGCGCCGTTTCATCGAGGACTACTACAGGCGCCACCACCCGTTCGATAAGGGCCGGGTGCTCGGGCTCGAGCGCTACATCCGGTTCCCGCTCGACCCCCGCAAGAAATACAACTGCAAGGGCATCATCGACCGGCTGATGCTCGCCCCGGACGGCGCCTTCGAGATCCACGACTATAAGACGGGATCGGGCCTGCCGGATCAGGCGCAGGCCGACTCGGACCGGCAGCTGGCCCTCTACCAGGTCGGCGTCCAGGCGCTCTGGCCGGAGGCCAGGGAGGTCCGACTCGTCTGGCATTATGTCGCCTTCGACATGGAGATGAGGTCCTCGCGCACGCCCGAGGCGCTCGAGAAGCTCAAGGCGGACCTCGGCGGGCTCATCGACAGGATCGAAGCCGAGCGGACGTTCGCGCCGCATGAGAGCGGGCTCTGCGACTGGTGCGCTTACCGGGATCTGTGCTCGTCGAAAAAGCACCCCGCCAAAATCCAGGCGCTGCCGCCCGATCTCTGGAAGGACGAGCCCGGCGTGGTCATCGTCGATGCCTACGCGGAGCGATGGCGGAAAAAGAAGGCGCTCGAGGCCGCGATCAAGGGGCCCGAGGCGGAGATCAAAGCGCTCGAGGCCGAGATCAAGGAGCTCCGGAAAGCGGCCATCGACTTTGCCAAGAACGAAGACGTGAGCGTCATCGCCGGAACGGACGCCAAGCTGAGAGTCACGGGCAAAGACGAGCCCGTCTGGCCGGCCAAGGGAACCGAAGGGCGCGAGGCCCTCGATCAGGAGCTCCGGGCGGCCGGCATCTGGGAGGAGGTCGCGTGCCTCGACGCCGCGGCCCTGGAGAAGGCCGTCGCCGACTGTCGGTGGCCGGCCGACATCCTCGACCGCGTCAAGCGCTATCTCGGCTCGGAGAAGCGCTACACGGTCACCTTAAAAGAAGATTCCTAAGGCCAGGCGCATCAGCCCGCGTTTTTGACTTCGAGCATCCGGTCGACCCGGAAGTGGCGGAGCTCGCCGCGCTTGTGGCAGTAGGCCCGCACCCCCTCGAACGCCCGGCCGTGGTATTCCATCATCTCGACGGCTTCGGGCCGGATGCGGCGGCGCGACTTCGTGTCGTCCGGCTTGAGGTAGACAATGTCGAGCTCCCCCCCGGTCCGGATGGCCTCGAGGACCAGGGCGCGCCGGACGGCGGCCGGCACGGCCTCCTCCGCCTTGTCGTACTGGAAGCGCGTCAGGAAACGGACGATCCGCCAGTCCATCCAGATGTGGTTTTTGGTGATCGGCCGCTTGAGGACGATACCCTCGAAGCTCGTGCAGCGGCTGAGGGCGACATAGACCTGGCCGTGGGCGAACGCCCCGCGCCCGATGTCGATGATCACCCGGTCGAAGGTCTTGCCCTGGCTTTTGTGGATCGTGACGGCCCAGGCCAGCCGGAGCGGGTACTGCGTGAAGGCGCCCACCGGCTCGGACTCGATCCGGTCGGCCTCGGCGTCGTAGCGGAAATGAAAAAGCTCCCAGGTGTTCGGCACGATATCGACCCGGCCCTCGCCCGGGATGTCGACGACGATCAGGTCGCCGGCGCCCGCCGTCTTGACGATCTCGTCGACCCGGCCGATCGTCCCGTTCACCCAGCGGCCGTGGCGGTCGTTCGTCAGGAGCATGACCTGGGCGCCGGGCTTGAGCTCGAGCGCTTCCTCGGTGGGGAGGGAAGAGCGGTCGAACTCGCCGTCGACGAAGCCTTCGTAGCGACGGGCCCGCCCGGGCAGGGCGGCGAGCTTCTCTCGGTTCCGGAGCGCGGCCAGGTCATTCGTGCTCGTGAGCGTGATGTGGAATTCGCCGTCCGGAGGGGAAAAGTCGGGCCGGCAGCGGCTGTTGAGCCGCTCGACCTGGGTATCGTCGATCGACCGGTTGCGGATAGCGTTGAGGAGGTCGATGAACCCGGTGTCGGTCTGGCGGTAGACCTTTTCGAGCTCGACGAACTCCAGACCGAAGGCCGGCTCGCCGAAGATCCCGGCCGAGAAGAAGTACGGCGATTCGTACCGGCCGCTCCCGTCACGGGCGAACAGGCCCTTCTCGAGGCCGGTGACGACCGGCGGGAGCTGGTAGAGGTCGCCGATGAAGATCATCTGCAGGCCGCCGAACAACGCCTTGGGGCGAGGGCCGTTCAGCCTGAGGAATTTTTCGACGCAGTCCAGGAGGTCGGCCCGGACCATCGAGACCTCGTCGATGACGATGGCGTCGAGGTTCTTGTAGATGGCGGCGCGGTCGGAGGCTTTGGGCAGCTTCCGGACGCTGTCGGGCGTGATGTCCGGCTTGAACTTGAAAAACGAGTGGATGGTCTGGCCGCGGACGTTGAGGGCGGCGACGCCGGTCGGCGCCAGGACCGCGATCCGCTTCGGCGTCTGCGAGCGGAAAAGCTCGAGGAGCGTGGATTTTCCCGTCCCCGCCTTGCCGGTGATGAAGACGTGGCGGTCCGATCCCTCCATGATGTCGAGGGCCCGCCGGAACCCCGGGTTGATCTCGATCGCCGGCGCAGGCTTGGTCTTTTTCACGGGTTCTGCTCCGATTCAGAACGCCATCTCCCGCCCGTATATGGGTTCTGGCTGCTTCCTAGAAATCGAAATCCATCAGGAGCGTGAACAGGTTCTCTTTGAGCGGGAGGGCGGACCCGAGCGTGCGATGGGTGTATTCCGCGTGGAGGGCGACGTTCACCGCCGACCAGCTGCCGAGATAGTAACGTACGAGCCCGGAATAGCTGTTCACCCGGTTGACGCTATTATAGCCCGGCGGCCGGACCCAGTTGTACATCAACGATCCCACCAGCCGGTTGTTGGCCAGGCCGGCCCAGTCGAGCTCGACGACCCCGCCCCAGAACGCGTAGTTTCTGGTCGGGTCAATCTGATTGAAGGCGCTGTCGTCCGAGCCCCGGAGGGCCATGGCTTGCAGGTTGAACGTTTTCCAGTTCAGGCTGATGTCGGCGCCGACGCGGCTGAAATTCTTGTTGCTGCGGCCGTTGATGTCCCCGAGGGGCGAGATGATCGAGCCACCCAAGGCCGTCGGCTGCCAGCCGAGATAGCCGAAGACTCCGATGCGCTGCCCGGCGGATTGGCCTTCCCCCTTGCCGAAGGTTTTCGAGACGGTGAAATAGAGGTCGTTGAATTTATTGTTATCAGGGTTGGCGCCGGTTCCGTTGATATAGCCCAGGGTGTACTTGAGGCCTGGCTTGAAGCGGCCCGTGGCCTCGATCCCGATGTGGTTGGCGGAAAAATCGAAGCTGCTCCGCGTGCCGGCGAAGTTGTAGATCTCGAACGGCTGGAGGACATAGTACAGGCGCTTGGAGCTGAGGAGTTGAAATCCCGGTTCGAAGCGGCCGACGCGCAGGTTGAGCTTGTCCCGGACGAGGTTGCTGAAGACCACGTTGGCGGATTCGATGGCGGCCAACTGGGCGGGGTTGTCGCCCTTGCCGGGTCCTGTGAAATCGGCCGCCGGCTCGTCAATCCGCGGCGTATAGACGAAAAGGAACGAGATATTCTTGTGAAGGACGCCCGCGGCCAGCAGGTCCAGGTTGTAGAGGTGGAGGCCGGAGGCCGTGCCCTCCTCGTTGTGATAGACAGAATATCCGGCGGTGGTCCGCAGGGCCAGGGGGATGCCGGTTTGGAAGACGGTCTTCTCGAACCCCGCCTGACCGGGAATCTGGTAGCCGTTGTCCCGGAAGCGCTGGCCGAAGTCGTTGAGCTTGGGGAAAGCCACGTGGCACATGTTGCAGTTGAAGCCGTGCTTCCGGGCGAAGGCCGGTATGCCCAGGGCGGTCTGGCTGAGGAGAAGAAGCGCGAAAATGGAGGTCAGTGTCAAGGTCAGGTTTTTTTCACGGCTTCCTCCTCACTTGTGCAGCTCGCCGGGCGGGATCGGCTTGACGTCGGCGACTTCCGGGTTGAGGCTGTTAAGCGCCTTGATGAAGGCGATGAGCGCTATCTTTTCGTGCCGGCTCAAGCCCAGGGGCACCATCAGCGGGTCGAGGTTGGGGTCCTGGCCGCCGCCCCGGTCGTAAAATTCGATCAGCGATTCCAGCGTTTTTTCCGATCCGTCATGAAGGTAGGGCGCGCGCAAGGCCGCATCGCGGACGGTGGGGGTTTTGAAAGCGCCCATGTCGCGCGGATTCTTCGTCACCTCAAAGCGTCCGACATCGGGATTCTTGGGATCCTTGGCCGGCACGCCGAGGTTGTGAAAGCGGCCATCGCTGAAGTATGGGCCCCAGTGGCAGGCCGTGCAGTGACCCTTGCCGTTAAAAATCTCCAGGCCCTCTTTCTCCAGGCGGCTCAAGGCCTGATCGTCGCCGCGGACGTAGCGGTCGAAACGCGAGTCGGTCGTGACGACCGTGCGCTCGAAGGCAGCGATGGCGTCGGCCACCTGCTCGACCGTGATCGGGCCCTCCCCGAACACAGCCTTGAACTCCTCCTCGTAGCCGGTGATCCTCGATACGGTCTGGATCATCGCCTGGTGCGAGTTGCCCATCTCGATCGGGTTTTGGATCGGCCCCTTGGCCTGGTCCTCGAGCGACGGCGACCTTCCATCCCAGAATTGGAGCGGAGCGTAGGCGGCGTTGGAAACGGGGGGCGCGCGGCGGCCGCCGAGCTGGCCGTTGATCCCCTTGCTTGTCGGGCCCGCGTCAGACCAGCCCAGAGCCGGGTCGTGGCAGGAGGCGCAGCTGACCGAATTATCGGCCGAGAGGCGGGTATCGAAATAGAGCTCTTTGCCCAGGTGAATCTTGAGGCTCGAGGGCGGGTTCCCGGGCGGGGAGATGACGGGTGGCAGCGGGCCGAGCCGTTGGGGTCCGAGTTGCTGAACGTTGACCTTCGTGATCGGCGGTGTTTTTTCATCGCCCGAGCCGCGGATGGAGCCCAAACCAGCCAGGAGCATAATGGCGGCCAGGGCCATCAACCAGATTCTTTTTCCCATGTCTTCCCTCCTGATGATGAATGGATAAACAAGATGAAGATAATGGCGCTTCTTTATCAAACTGTTCGGATTTCCGCGGAGTTTGGGATTCAAACTCCTCACTACTTTAATTATATAGGCCGTCCGCCCCGACCTGTCAAGAAATTTCTCAGGTGGGTAATTCTCAGGCTCGTCTTCATCGTGACCGGGCGCCATCGTTGCAAAAAGGGCTCGGGTAGGTTATTTTTTGGTGGAAAATCGATGGAAGTCTGCTTTGTCGGCGGCTACGATTCCGATTATCCGCGGAATTCCGTCCTGAGACGGGGTCTCAGCCTGGCCGGCGTGGCCGTTTCGGAATGCCATGTCCGGCCCGGCTACAAGTTCTGGCTGCGGTACCCGCGGCTCGCGGCGGCCTGGCTGACGAGAGGCCCGCGCCGGGACGGCGGGCGCGGCCGGGACAATCGGCCCGGCTATATTTTCGTCCCGGAATTCTGCCAGAAGGACGTTCCGCTGGCGCGGTCGCTCGCCGTCCTCGGTTCGCGGCCGGGTCATTTTCGACCCGCTGGCCTCGCGCTTTGAGACCAAGATTGTGGATTGGGGTTGGCGATCGACCGGCTCCCTCGCCGCCTGGTGGAACAGGCAGATCGATGCCCTGGCTTTCCGCTTGTCCGACCTCATCCTGGCGGACACCGGCGCGCACAGGGATTATTACGCGCGTTTCTTCGGGCTGCCCGAGGCCAAGTTCGCCGTCGTCCCGGTCGGGTTCGATGACCGGGCCTTCAGCCGCGATGTGGCGCGGGCCGGACAGGCGGCCCGGGCGGCGCAGCCGGCGGGAGCTCCCTTCACCGCGGTTTTTTTTGGCTCCTTCCTGCCGCTTCACGGCGTCGACTTCATCATCGAGGCCGCCCGGAGCGTCTGGGAGAGGGACAGAAGCGTCCGGTTCCTGATGATCGGCGGGGGGCGGACCCTGCCCGGTGTCAAGGCGCGGGCCGCTGAGCTTGGCCTGGGGAATATCGAATTTGAAGGCTGGCAGGGCCAGACGGCTCTCGCCGGGACGGTCGCCAGCCGCGCCGACATTTGTCTCGGGATCTTCGGCCGGACGGAGAAGGCCGCCCGCGTCGTCCCGCACAAGATCTTCCAGTCCATGGCCATGGCCAAGGCGGTCATCACCGCCCGGACGCCGGCGGTCGAGGAGTTTTTCGAGCACGGAAGGGATATCTGCCTTTGTGATAACACCAGGCCGGAATCGCTGGCGGCTGCCGTCCTGGCGCTTAAGAATGACCTGGGCCTGCGCGAGTCGATCGCTCGGAAGGGCTATGAGTTGGCCTGGGAGAAGTTCCACCCGGCGGCCCTCGGCGCCGCGCTCAAGAGGATCCTGGAGCAAAGGCAGGAGACAGGCCCCAAGAGAAAACCGTCTCCGAGATCCTTGGATGCGCGGCGCTAAAAGCAAGTGAGGTGGCCCGGCGCAGTCCCAAGTTGCTCAGTCTCGAATCGGGTGTGATAAGATAGTCCCCCGAAAAAATGAACGTACCACAACAACGCGGACAGGTGCATGAAGCAGCAGGAGCAACGGGGACAGGTACAGGCCGGGGCCAGGTACAGGCCGGGGACAGGCCCGCGCCGGGGACTGTCCCCAGTTGAAAGCGCGTCGGCTCGAGATCGACCGGTACCAGGCCTGATCGCGGCGGCTTACGATGATCCCGTCTTTCTCGCCTCCCTGACCCCTCTCGAAAGCCTCGGTTCGCGGCCCGGAGCCGAAGTTCTGAGCGAAGGGCGGAACCGCATCTCCCGGGTGCCGCTCCCCCTCGCCTCGGGAGGCGTCGCGGACATCATCGTCAAGGAGTTTTTCTCGCGGGGCGTCGACAAGCTGAAATCGCTCATCCTTCCCTCCAAGGCCGAACGCGCCTGGCGCGGCGCCGCCGCCCTGGTCGAGCGCGGGCTGGGAACGGCGGCCCCCGTCGCCTGCCTCACAAAAAGGCAAGGCGGGTTCGTTGCCCGGAGCTTCTTCTTGTCCGAACGGGTCGCCGGCGCGGCCGAGGTCCGGGGACTTTTCCGGGAGGCTCCGCCCGGCGAGCTCGAGCCGCTTCTCGGCGCCCTGGCCCGGTTCCTGGCTTCAGCCCACGCCCGGGGCATTCTCCACCGCGATCTTTCCGACGGCAACGTCCTCGTCCGGAAGCTCGCCGCCGGACGTTTCGAATTCTTCCTTCTCGATACCAACCGGATCCGGGTCCGCCCCCGGCTGGGCGGGCTTGCCCGCGCCAAAAACCTCATCCGCCTCGGCGTCCCCGCCTCTCAGCGCGGATTCTTTCCTGGCCGGCTATTTCGGCGGGCCGCCGCCCGCGCTCCCGCGTCTCTGGTACAGGGTCAACAAGTCCGTGTTCACGAACTATGTCGCGCTCAAGCGTCGGCTGCGCCTCCGCCGGCTTGCCCGCGCGCTCGGGATCCAGTGAGATGAGCTTTCCCTTCGCCTGGAACGAGTTCGCCGACCAGCCGCACAACGTCGCGCCGCGGCGCGAGCGGCTGCGCCACCACCTCCGGCACGCGGGGAGCTACTTGAGCATGATCGCTTCCGACCTGGCGGTCGCCGCCCCCGCGCTCGGGCGCTACCGCGCCTACATGAAATCCATGCACCGGCGGCCCGTCGACGTCGGCGCGCCCTTCGCCCTGGCCTGTTCGCACGTTCCCGGCCGCGAGGACGAGATCGTCGGCGCCCTGAAGTCCGCGGGCATCCGGCAGACTCTCGTCCGCGTTCCCTCCTGGGAGCGCGGCGGGCTGCCGCGGCACGCCGCCTTTGCCTCGCTTCTCCGCCGCGAGGGCCTCGACGTTGTCGTCGCCGTTCTCCAGCGGCGCGACGATGTCCTCGACCCGGGCGGGTGGCGCGGCTTCCTCGGGGACGCCTTCTCCGCGCTCGCCCCGTCCGCGTCTCACTTCGAGGTCGGGCACGCCTGGAACAGGACGAAATGGGGCGTCTGGGACTGGCGCGAGTATGTCGCCCTGGCCGGGCCGGCGCTCGAGCTCGGAACGGCCCACGGCAGCCGCCTCGTCGGACCCGCGGTTATCGATTTCGAGTTTCACCTCTATCCGCCCACGCTCCGGCGCCTCGCCTTCGACAAGGTGAGCTCGCTGCTTTATGTGGACCGGTCGGGGGGGCCCGAGTGCGGCCAGTTCGGCTGGACCATGGCCAGGAAGCTCGCCCTCTGGAGGGCCGTTGTCGACAGGTCGCTCCGCGAACCCCGCGGCTGCTGGATCACGGAGTTCAACTGGCCGCTCCAGGGCACCGGCAGGTACTCGCCGGCGCCCGGGAAGCCCAGCGTCACCGAGGAGGCGCAGGCGAATTATCTCGTCCGGTACTTTGTGATCGGCGCGGCCAGCGGCCTGGTGGAAAGGATGTACTGGTGGCAGCTCGCCGCCCCCGGCTACGGTCTTATCGATAACCGGGAGACGGTCTGGCGCCGGCGCCCGGGTTATTTCGCGCTGCAGACGCTCATCCGGAGCATCGAGGGGAGCCGCTTCGAGGGCAAGGAGATCGGCGTCCCGGCCGAGATCTACAATTTCCGGAAGGGAAGCGAGGAGTTCGCCGTCTGCTGGACCGTGAGCGGCGGGATCGATCACCGCTTCCCCAAGTCCCCGCGGTTCGTCGTCGACCTCGAAGGACGGGAGAGGCCGGCCGGCCCGGACCGCGCCATTCGTATCGAGGAGCGGCCCCAATATGTTTTTTTCGGTTAGCACGGGCTTTCAACCGGGCGAGGTCGCGGACTATGAACGCAAGCGTTACCGGGGACTGGACCAGCGCCTCGTCAACGCCCGCGAGATGCGCATCCTGAGAAAGTTCCTGGCCGCGTGCTCACCGGCGGCTGAGGCTGGCGCTGGGCCGGATGGTGATGACGCCCCTGAGACCCCCGTAGCGGAAGGGGCCCCGTCGCTGGGCGACGGGGGAACCGACGGGACTGGTTCCCGGGGTGCCGGGGGGCCAGGGGCGCATCGCCGTCCGGCCCGCCCGGCCGCCGCTGGTGACGGTCCCGCCCATGCCCTTGATGCGCCCTGCGGGTACGGCCGGTTCGCCGGGCTCCTGGGAGAGGCGGGGTTCACCGTTTTCGCGACCGACCTGTCGACCGCAATGGTCAGGCGGGCGCGGGCGCACGGCGCCGGCGCGGCTCCCCCTGCCGGCACAGTCTCCAACCTGACCCGGGGGCTGCCGTTCAGGGCCGGTTCCTTTTCGCTCGTCTTCTCGATGCGGTTCTTCCACCATCTCCACGAATCGTCGTCCCGGCGCGCCGCGCTGGCCGAGTTTGCCCGGGTTTCACGGGAGTGGTTGATCCTGTCCTATTATCAGGCCAACCCGCTTCACCTGGCCCAGCGGGCGGTCCGCCGCCGGATCCTGCGCAAAAAAACGCGCATCAAGATGATCAGCGGCCGGGAGTTCCGGCAGGAGGCGGTGTCGGCCGGGTTCGAGGTCGTGCGCGTCGTGCCGCTTTTTCGGGGCATCCACGCCCAGCATATCGCCCTTCTGAGGAAAAGAGAGCCCTAGTCCGGGCGGCCGCCTGGTTTTGGAATTTTCACGCCCCGTCTGTCCGAGGAAAAGCGGGATCGCTAGAAGTCGATCTTCAGGCCCACGCGCAGGCTGAGTCCGGACAGAGAAAGCTCCGCCTTCCGGGCCTCGATCACGCCGTCTCCGCCCGGTATGGCCGGGCGGATGAAGACTCCCGCCACCGACGCGCCGCCGGGCACCATGCTCCGGCTGAAATAAAGGCTGCCGTCGGTCACGACGTCCGTCTTCCCGGTTTCGCTGAAAATCTCCTCGCCGTCCAGGCTCCCCATCCGGAGCTTGCGGTAACCGGCCTCGGCGAGGACGGAGACGGGGCCCGAGAGCCTCCACTCCAAGCCGCCGGCGAGCGCGAAACCGAGCCCGATGGCGTTGGCTTTGCCCCGCCACTCCCGGGCGATGCTATGCGCCTCGAACCTGTAGAGGTATTCGCAATGGGCGAAGGCGAGCTCAGCGCCGGCCTTGACGAAAATCCCCGGCAGCGGATAGAAGACGAGCGACAGGTTGACGGGGAAGGCGCTGACGCCCGGCGTCGTCAGGAAGAGCGTCGTCGCCGGCTGGCCATCGAATCCGACGGAGGTCGACCTCTCGGCGGAAAAGTAGCCGGCGCCGACAGCAGCGTCGAGGCCGCGGGCAAGCGGGTGACGGTATTCGGCCCCGAAGGCGGGCCCGAAGTGGACCGCGCCGACGTTGTTCGTCCCGGCGACGCCCAATTGCGACGCGAAAGATTCGGCCAGGCCCTTCGCCCCGTCGTTGAGGTCCCCGACGACGGCGTACCGTTCGCCGTAGAAAAGAGAGATGGAGCCGCGGTCCCCGCCCTCGCCGCGGGGCGTCGGGTACTCCGGGCGCGTTGACGAGGGCTTCGGCCGCCGCGGGGCGGGCGCCGGCGGCCTCGCCGTCTCCCGGGGCTCGACGGGCTGCGCTTTGACCTCTTCCGGGGGCGGTTCCTTGACGGGTTTCGGCGTCGGCCGGGCTTCGGTGGGCGCGCCCGAAACGACGCGGACCAGGCTCTCATGCACATAGCCGACGGCCGTCCCACCCATGTCCAGGTCCACCCGGACCTCGTACCATTCGCCCTCTTTCTTTTCGGCCTCGAGAACGGCGCCCGTGACAAGCTGCTTGAGCACGGGGCTCATGATATCCGGCTTCTCCCGGATATTGGCTTGCTCGGCGGTCACCTGGAGCGTGATGACCTGCCCGCCTGACGCGGGCAAGCTGAGGCCGATCGTCAAGGAAATAGCGAGAAAGATCAGCGGGAGCCGCGTTAAGGTTTTCATGGGCGTTCTTTGCATTCGGAAATTCAAACTCATTATAGGAGCCTGCGGAAAGGACTGTCAACCGGGACGGTATTGGACGGTATGAGTCCCCTCTCTGGGCTTCGATGTTGCGAGGGCGAGGACCGGTGTCACGAAGAGGGCCGTATGAGAGCCTCCGAGCCCCCCTTGCCTCGGGCGGGCAAAAAGTGTAAATTCTCGATAGAGCGAGGTGGAACGATGAACACGCGTCCAGGGAGCAGGATCCCGACGATCTTCTCTATCCTTTTCCTCACGGCGGCACTCGTGATCCCGGCGGCCGCGGCGGGCACGCCGAAGATCAAGTTCAAGGAAACGGCCTGGGACTTCGGCAAGATCAAGCAGGGGGAGGTCGCCGCCCATGAGTTCGTCTTCACGAACGAGGGCGACGACACGCTGACGATCGAGAAGGTCGCCACCTCCTGCGGCTGCACGGCGGCGCTCGTGTCGGACCGGTCGGTCCCGCCCGGCAAGACCGGCAAGATCGAGGTCAAGTTCGACACCCGGGGCTACGGCGGCCAGGTCGCCAAGATGGTTTACGTCCAGTCCAACGACCCCAAGGAGCCGCAGCAGCCCCTCGAGATCAAGGCCGAAATCGAAGTCCCGCCCTCTGCCAAGATCGAAATCGACCCCTATAACTATGACGCCGGGCTGATGGTCGAGGGCGACGAGCTCCGGGCGAACCTGAAGATCATGAACAAGGGCGAGCTCGAGCTCCGGGTCGATTTCAACCACCGGAGCGCCGCCTACGACATCGGCGGTAAGCCGGCGCCCGTTCCGCTCAAGCTCGCCGCCGGCAAAGGGGTCGACATCGTCGTCCGGATCCCGACCCAGAACCGGACGGGAGCCGTCCGGGAGTACGTCCTCATCAAGTCCAACGATCCGATGCGCTCGACGCTCTCTCTGTACATCAGCGGCTATGTCATCACGAAAGGGCAGCTCAAGGAGCTCTTCGACAAGTACAAGGATATCATTCGCTGAAAACGCGGCATCCGCGGGGACGGGCGGCGTGACCGAGGCCGGCGAGAAAGACGAACGATCTTCGGTGCTTCTCACCGTCCGGGTCCATCCCTCCGCGCGGCGCGCCAAAGTCGAAAAGCTGGGGCCGCGCGAATATAAAATCCACGTCACGGCGCCGCCCGAGAAGGGCCGGGCGAACCAGGAGGTGCTCGAGGCGCTGGCGTCGCACCTCGGAATCCCCGTCTCGCGCCTCCGCCTCGTCCGAGGTGCGGCCTCCAGGATCAAGACCGTGGCCGTGGAAGGAAACGGCAATTAAGACTACCGATCAGGGATCGACGGCGGGACATGGAAATCTATAACCTGGTGAGCTTCCTGGGGATCTTCATCATCGCCGGGTTCGCCTGGCTCATCTCGGCCAACCGCAAAGTGGTGAACTGGAGGGTGCTGGTCTGGGGGATCGGCCTCCAGTTCCTGTTCGCCTTCTTTATTTTCGTCGTGCCGGCGGGGACGAAGCTCTTCCTCCTGGTTAACAATGTCGTCGTCAGGGTCCTCGACAGCGCCCAGGCCGGGACGCGGTTCGTCTTCGGCCGGCTGGCCCTCCCGCCCGGGACGACCGGCGAGGGTGGCGAAACGTCTCTCGGCTATATCCTGGCGTTCCAAGGCCTGTCGACCGTCATCTTTTTCGCCGCGCTCCTGGGCGCACTCTACTACCTGGGGATCATGCCCTTCTTCATCCGCCTCTTCGCCCGGGTCTTCACCCGGCTCATGCGCGTCAGCGGCGCCGAGTCGCTCTGCGTCTCGAGCGAGATCTTCGTCGGCGTGGAATCGTCCCTCACCGTCCGGCCCCACCTGGCGGAAATGACCCAGTCGGAGCTGACGACGATCCTCACGGCCGGCATGTCGACCATCGCTTCGACCGTCCTGGCGGTCTATGTTTTCCTGCTGCAGAGCCAGCTGCCCACGATCGCGGGGCACCTTGTCTCGGCGTCCGTCCTGGCGGCGCCCGCGACCCTGGTCATCTCGAAGCTGATGATGCCCGAGACCGGCACCCCCCAGACCCTGGGCGTGGACATCAAGCCGCACTACGAGAAAGAGGACAACCTCATCCTGGCCATCATCAACGGGTCGAAAAGCGGCCTGCAGCTCCTGGGCGGGATTATCACCTTGCTCCTCGCCTTCCTGGGCATTCTCGCCCTCCTCGACCTTGTCCTCGGCTGGTTCGGCGGCTACCTTAACGGCTGGCTCGGCTGGCACGTCGAATGGTCCTTCAAAACCTTCCTGGGCTACATTTTTTACCCGTTCGTGCTCATCACGGGCGTCCCGCCGGGCGACGCGGCCGCGGTCGCGCGGATCGTGGGCGAGCGGACCGTGGCCACGGAAGTCGTCTCTTTCCAGCACCTGGCGCAGCTCATGGCCGGCGGCGCGCTGCGCAACCCTCGCTCGGCGCTGATCGCCTCTTACGCCATCTGCGGGTTCGCCCACGTGGCCTCGCTCGCCATCTTCGTCGGCGGCATCGGGGCTCTGGCGCCGAGCCGCTACCGCGACCTCTCGCGCCTCGGCTTCCGGGCACTCGTCGCCGCGACCCTGGTCGGGCTGATGACCGCGGCCGTCGCCGGAACCTTCTTCACCGGCAGCTCCGTGCTACTGGGGAAGTAGCCCTTCCGATTTCCTCCGAATCTCAATCGCCTCGTGCCGGGGCGAGGGGCATGGGCGAAGAAGGTCGGGCCTTCGAGCCGGTGCCCCGAGTCCTTCTTGCCTTCCGCCCGGAGGCATATTATAGTGTTAAGCAGCGGGGATTGATCGAGAGTCCGGCCGCGAAACTGCCTCGGGAGGAGAGAAACCATGAAAGAATTCATTAAGAATATCCTCTGGGCGACCGATTTTTCCGACGAAGGACAGGAGGCCCTGGCCTACGCCGAAGTCTTCGCCCGGGCCTACGTTGCCGAGATCACGGCGCTCAACGTCACGCCCGACTTCAGCCTGGCGCTCTACAACGATTACCCGGCGGTCATCCAGGAGCTCATCCTTCGCACCGACCAGATCAAGCAGGAAGCCCAGGACCGGCTCGATGCGGCCGGGAAAAAGTCGGGCCTGGCCTTCAAGAAGGCGCTGGTCGCCCAGGGCGCTCCCGCCAAGAAGATCCTGGAGACGGCCGAAGCGGAAAAATGCGACCTGATCGTCATGGGCAGGACCGGCGAGAGCCAGCATGGCAACCCGCTGGTCGGCAGCGTGGCCAACCACGTCCTGCGGCACTCCCATGTCCCCGTCCTCGTGACCAAGAAGGGCAAGCCCAAGCCCGAGATCAAGAAGATCCTCGTCCCCACGGATTTTTCCAAGAAGGAAGACGTCGAGAGGGAGTACGCCTGGAAGGTGGCCAAGGGCCTGGGCGCCTCGCTGACTTTTTTGTATGTGCTCGAGCTCCACGGCCACGAGTTCCGGATGGTGGACGACATGTTCAAGGCCGTGCTGGCCAAGTTCAAGAGGAAGGCGACGCTCGATGGCAAGGGCATCACGGTGGACCAGGACGTTATCCGCGCGGTCACCGCCGTCCACGGCATCGTCGAGTACTCAGAGGAACACCACTACGACCTGATCGTCATGGAGACGTGCATCGGCGCCCTGGGCCGCCTGCTCCTGGGGAGCACCACCGAGAAGGTCATCTCCTACAGCGACCTGCCGGTCTTCGCCATCCCGCCGAAGCTCTGTGCGTGACACGCCTATCTAGAACTCAGCCTTGAACCCGGGCCCGGCGCGGCTGTCGAGGACCCGGAGTGATATCCAGAAGGGGAGTCCGGGGGATCTCGTCCCGCGGGCGGGGGACCATGTCCCGACGGCGCTGAGAAGGATCTCCCGGTCCCGAGCGTCCTGGATAATGGAGCGATGCCCCGAGAGTGTGAATGAGAACGATCGACGATCAGCGGGTTTATTGGGTGGCGCTCAACCTTGTCCTTTCGGACTGCCTGCGCCCCGCCCAGAAGATCATGGATCATTTCGGCTCGCCCCAGGGCATCTTCCGCGCCACGGCGCGCGAGCTCGAATCCCTGGGCATAGACAAAGATAGGGCGCGCCGGCTCGTCTCTCCGGGGCTGCTCGACGATGCCGCCCGGGTCCTGGCCGAGGTCGAGAAAAAGGGCTGGCGCCTCCTCACCCGCGATGATGAGTCCTATCCCGAGCTCCTCAAGGAGATCTTCGATCCGCCCTTCGTCCTGTATGTCGCGGGGGACCCGGGGATACTCGCCCAGCCCGCGGTCGCGGTCGTGGGCGCGCGCCGCCCGACCCCGTTCGGCCGCGCCGTTGCCGAGCGGCTGGCCAGGGACCTGGCCTCCCGCGGCCTGGTCGTCGTGAGCGGCCTGGCGGTCGGGATCGATTCGCTGGCCCACTGGGGGGCCCTCCAGGCCGGCCGGACCGTCGCCGTGCTGGGCTCGGGTCTCGACGAGATCTACCCCAAGGAAAACAAGGAGCTTTTCCGGAAAATCGCCGGGGCGGGCGCCGTCGTCACCGAGTTCCCCCCGGCGGCCGCGCCGCTGGCCTACCGTTTCCCGCTCCGGAACAGGGTCATCAGCGGGCTGACGCTCGGCGTCGTGGTCGTCGAGGCCACCCGCAAGAGCGGCTCACTGATCACCGCGCGGCTCGCCCTTGAGCAAAACCGGGAGGTCATGGCCGTTCCCGGAAACATCACATCGGCCCTGAGCGGCGGCACCAACTGGCTGATCAAAACCGGGGCGAAGCTTGTCGAAACATGGGAAGATGTGGTAGAAGAGTTGCCAACTCCGCTCCGGGAGAGCCTGTTGTCCTCGAAAAACCAGGGCCGCGACGCGAAACCCGAGCTGAGCCCCGAGGAGAAAATGATCTTTGACGGATTGAAAACGGACGCACTCACCCATATCGACGAGCTCGTCGAGGCGACCGACGTCTCGGTCTCCGAGGTCCTGACCCGGCTGCTCAGCCTGGAGCTCAAGGGCCTCGTCCGGCAGGCCCCGGGCAAGTGCTTTCAGAGGAGTCTCTAAATGCAGAAATCACTCGTGATCGTGGAATCGCCCGCCAAGGCCCAGACTATCAACCGCTACCTTGGCTCCGGCTATATCGTCAAGGCGTCGATGGGGCACATCCGGGACCTTCCCAAGAGCAAGCTCGGCGTCGACGTCGAGCACGATTTCACGCCGACCTACGTGGTCATCCCGGACCGGAAAAAGACGGTCGCGGAGCTCCAGAAGATCGCGGGCGAAGCGAGTTCGGTCATCCTGGCGGCCGACCCGGACCGGGAGGGCGAAGCCATCAGCTGGCACCTGAGCCAGCTCCTCGAGCCGGCCAACCCGAACATCCGCCGGGCCGTCTTCCACGAGATCACCAAGCCGGCCGTCGAGGAGGCCTTCCGGCACCTCGGGACGCTGGACGAGAACATGTTCAAGGCCCAGCAGACGCGCCGGATCCTGGACCGCCTGGTGGGCTACCAGATCAGCCCGCTCCTCTGGAGAAAGATCGGGAAGGGGCTGAGCGCCGGCCGCGTGCAGTCGATCGCCCTCCGGCTCATCTGCGAGCGGGAGAAGGAGATCAAGGCGTTTGTCGTCGAGGAATACTGGTCGGTCACCGCCCAGCTCGAGGCGAGCGAGCCGCCGCCCTTCAAAGCCAACCTCGTCAAGCTCGACGGGAAAAAGTTCAAGGTGGCGGAGGGCGCCCGGGCGCAGGAGCTCGTCGAGGGGCTTAAGGAGCGGCCGTTCATCCTCGAGGGGGTCAGGGTCCGCGAGAAGAAGAGGCACCCCGGCCCGCCCTACATCACGAGCACTCTTCAGCAGGAGAGCTTCCGGGTCCTCGGCTATCCCGTCAAAAAGACCATGTTCGTGGCCCAGAAGCTCTACGAGGGGATGCCCATCGGCGACCGGGGCCTGGTCGGCCTAATCACCTACATGCGCACGGACTCGGTCAGGATCTCGGACGCCGCCCTGGCCGGGGCCAGGAAACTTATCCATGACAGCTACTCGGCGGCCTACGTCCCGCCGCACCCCCAGGTCTACAAGAACAAGAAGAAGTCGCAGGACGCCCACGAGGCGATCCGGCCGACCTCGCTCGACCTTCCGCCCGACGCGGTGAAGCCTTTCCTCAAGAAGGAGGAGCTCGACCTCTACACGCTGATCTGGAACAAGTTCATCGCCTCCCAGATGAGCCCGGCCGTGGTCGAGGAAACCGAGTTCACGATCATGGCCGACCGGTGCGAGTTCAAGGCCAAGGGCGAGGTCATCCGGTTCAACGGCTACTTCGTCATCTACCCGAGCCTGGACAAGGATACCGCGCAGCTCCCCAAGGCCAGGCAGGGGGAGACGCTCAAGCTCCTCGGTCTCGAGACCAAACAGAATTTCACCCAGCCCCCGCCCCGCTACACCGAGGGGACCCTGGTCAAGGAGCTCGAGGCCAAGGGCATCGGCCGCCCGAGCACTTATGCGCCGATCATCTCCACGCTCCAGGACCGGGTTTACGTCATCAAGGACAAGGGCAAATTCGTTCCCACCGAGCTCGGGATGTTCGTCACCGATTTCCTGGTGGCCAACTTCGCCGACCTGATGGAGTTCAAGTTCACCGCCCTGATGGAGGAGGAGCTCGACAAGATCAGCGAGGGCGGGGAGGACTGGCTGACGACGCTCCGCCGGTACCACGAGCTCCTGAGCCAGGACCTGGCCAAGGCGGGCGAGGCCAAGAGCGTCAGGGGCGAGGGGATACCCGTGGACGAGCAGTGCCCCAAGTGCGGCAAGTCGCTGGTCATCCGGTCGGGACGGTTCGGGCAGTTCAAGGCCTGCTCCGGCTATCCCGAATGCACCTACAAGCAGAGCCTCACCAAGCCCGAGGCCACGCCGCTCGATGAGAAGTGCCCCACCTGCGGCGCCCAGCTCGTCCGCCGGCGCGGCCGCTATGGTTTGTTCGTGGCCTGCTCCAACTACCCGGCCTGCAAGTACATCCAGAAAAAAGTGAGCGAAAAAGTGGAGACCGGCATCGCCTGCCCGCTCGACTGCGGGGGCATGCTCCTGAAGCGGACGACGAAACGGGGGAAATTCTTCTACGGCTGCGGCCGGTTCCCCAAGTGCCGGTTCGCCAGCTGGGACGAGCCTCTCAAGCAGGCCTGTCCGAAGTGCGCCAAGCCCGTCGTCTTCCGGAAAAAACAGAAGGGCGGAACCTACCTTCTCTATTGCCCCGACGAAAAATGCGGCTACAAGGAGACCGTGGCCGGGGACGCCGAGGGGGCGGGGCCGGAGAAAGCCCCGGACACCGGCAAGGATGAAGCGCGACCTTAGGGACCTGGACGAATTCCTCGACCAGCTCCGGCACGAGAGGAACGCGTCCGTCCACACCGTCGCGGGCTACCGGGGGGACCTGGCGCAGTTCATCGCCTATCTCGACGCCCGGCGGATCGCGCTCCGTCACGCCGATAACCTCCAGATCCGGGGATTCATGGCCGAGCTCCACGAGCGGCGGCTGAAGAAATCCTCGCTCGCCCGGAAGCTCGCCGCCATCCGCTCCTTCTACCGATATGCGGTCCGGTCCAAATGGATCGCGGAGAACCCGGCCTCGGTCGTGGCCACGCCAAAACAGGAGCAGCTCGTCCCGTCGTTCCTGACCGAAGAGGAGATGGCGGGATTCCTGGACATGCCGCCCTCGGAGGAGCCGCTCGACCTCCGCGACAAGGCGGCGCTCGAGCTCCTCTACGCGACGGGCATCCGGGTCAGCGAGCTCGTCGGCATCAACCTCGAGGACCTCCACCTGGGCGAGCGGCTCGTCCGGGTCCGCGGCAAGGGCAAGAAGGAAAGGATCGTTCCGTTCGGGGCCATCGCCCGCGACCGGGTGGCCGGCTACATCAACGCCCGGGCCGCGCTCGTCGGAGAAAGGACGGGCGAGTATGCCTTGTTCCTCAACTACAAGGGGCGTCGGCTCACCACCCGGTCGGTCGAGCGGATGGTCGACAAGTACATCCGTCAGACCGCCGTCCGCCGGAAGATCAGCCCGCACTCGCTCCGGCATTCCTTCGCCTCGCACCTGCTGAGCCGGGGCGCCGACCTCCGCGTCATCCAGGAGCTCCTGGGGCACGAGAGCCTGGCCACGACGCAGAAATACACCCACCTCGACCTCGGGCACCTCATGGACGTCTACCGCAAGAGCCACCCCCGCTCCTAAGCATAAGTTGGTTTACGGAGCGGCGGCCCAAAGGACAACCGCTGTTCCTCTCCCGCGCGCTCAACCTTATTTAAGTCTCTGGGAATAAATAAAATACCCGATTCATGGGGCTGGCCCTGCGCTTGCATAAGTTGAGGGCGAAAGGAGGCTTTCATGAAAAACTTCAAAGTCGGAGCGCTGGCTGCGGCGCTCGTCCTCGGCCTGATCCTGCAGCCGTTGTTCTCTCTCCAGGCGGCGTCCAAATCGCCGGACCAGAAGATCAACATCAACACCGCCCAGTCGGAAGAGCTGCAGAAGCTGCCACGGGTGGGTCCGGCCGTCGCCCAGCGGATCCTCGACTACCGGAAGGAAAACGGGAACTTCAAGAAGGTCGAGGACATCATGAAGGTGCGCGGCATCGGCGAGAAGGTCTTCAGCCAGCTCAAGGACCTGATCACGGTGGGCGCCGAAGCCGGCGGCAAGTGAGCGCCGGCCAAGTCGGTTGATCTGTCAGGGACGGAGGGGGCCCGGCCCCCTTCTCCCGCTTTGCCGGCCGGCGGAGGCCGGGCGAAGCCACCCGTAGAGAAAAACTCCCATCTTGGCGAGCGCCCGACCGCGATGGCTGACCCTGTTCTTGACGTCGGCCGGAAGCTCGCCGAACGTTTTCCGGAGGGGGGCATAGTAAAATATGGGGTCGTAGCCGAACCCGTTGTTTCCCTTGGGAGCGAATGCGATCCGGCCGCGGACGACACCCCGCATCTCCTTGATGACCTGGCCGCGGCGGGACAGGACGAGATGACAGACGAACCGGGCGCCCCGCTCGGCCCAGGGGAGGCCGTTCATCAGCCGGAGGACTTTGAGGATGTTCTTTTGGTCGGTGGCTCGCGGTGCCGAAAAGCGCGCCGAGTAGATGCCCGGCGCGCCGTCGAGCCGGTCCACTTCGAGCCCCGAATCCTCGGCCAGCGTGAGGTGATCGCTTTCCAGGCTGTAGGCGGCGCTCTTGAGCCGCGCGTTCTCGCGGAACGTCCGGCCCGTCTCCTCGACGCTCTTGGCTGTCCCGATGTCATCGAGGGAGAGCACGGCGACAGGAAGATCGACCAGGGCGCGCTGAATTTCCCGGAGTTTTCCCCGGTTGCTCGTCGCCAGGACGATCTTTTCCCTAGTCAATTTTGATTTCGAGGATCTCGCCCATGTCGAAGAGGCTCTGGTTGAACTGGCGCTCCTTCTCTTCGGACGAGGAAAAAGCGAGGGTGACGTTGAAGACGTTCCTCTCCTTCTTCAGGTTGAGCTCGGCCAGCTTCAGCCCGAGATGGAAGATGAGCTTTCTCAGGTTGATGAGGATGTCGGGGCTGTCCTTGATCTTGATCTGGTAGCGGTAGAGGGCTTTCTTGAGGTGCGTCTCCTCGATCCGGCGGAAGACGACGAGCGCGGCCAGGGCCAGGGCCGAAAAAATGACGGCGACCAGGTAGCGGCCCGCCCCGACGACCAGGCCGAGCGCCGAGACCGTCCAGAGGGTCGAGGCCGTGGTCAGCCCGTGGACCGTCCCCTGCGACTGGATGATCGTCCCGGCCCCGATGAATCCCATGCCCATGATCACCGCGGCGGCCACCCTGAGGATGTCGCCGGTCAGCCCCGGGCTGCCCGCCAGCAGGAGCTCCGAGAGGATCATCATCATGGCGGCGCTGAGGCAGATCAGGATGTGCGTCCGCAGGCCGGCCGGCTTGTGGCTCGCCTCCCGCTCCAGGCCGATGATCCCCCCCAGAGAAACCGCCAGAAGAAGCCTCAGGGTGATATCCAGAGTGCTCATGCGGCTAATCTATCATAAGAAAATTGAAAGGGCAAAAAGGCAGACCAGGGCGATGGTGGAGACCGCGATCAGGGGGTTCCGGAGCAGGCTTTCCGGCTCCTCCATGATCTCCTTTTCCTCGAGTGTTTTGCGAAAGAACAGGCTGAGATAAAGAGCCAGCACGGGCGTGAAAAAAAGAACGGCGCGGACCTTGAGCTCGAGGGCCCCGTAGACCGCGCAGGCCAGCGTGACCAGGGCGCTGACGATCATCCCCAGGAGAAGCTCCTTTCCTGTGTATCTCTTATGGGACAGGCGGTAATCGGCGGCCTTTTCCTTGAGCAGCCGGAACTCGGAGAACCGTTTGGCCGTCATCAAGAAGTTCCCGAACGCCCACCAGCCCACGAGCAGGCTGAGGGGCGGCCACTGTTGGGACGGAGCGAAGGCGAACCAGCCGATCAGGAACCGGATCGGGTTATTGGCCGACTCGGAGATGGCGTCGAGAAATGGGATGTCTTTTGTCCGGATGGGCTTGACGTTGTAAATGAAACCCGCCACGAGCAGGGCCAGGACCGAGAAAAAGAACGCCCGGGAGAAGATCAGCCAGGCCGCTCCGAGCCCCATCACCGTGAGCGCCGCCCCGATCACGGCGAACGGCGCCGCCTTGATCTCCCGCTGGACGAGCGGCCGCAGGCGCTTGACCGGATGGTGGGCGTCGAACGGCGCGTCGACGATCTCGTTGACGACGTAATTGGCCGTGGAAATGACCCAGGTCACGAGGAACGCCAGCAACAACCGCCCGGCGATCGTCAGCGGCGGGAACTCGCCGAAAGTCTCCCGGTGGAGGAAGAAAAAGGAGGCGCTGCCCAGGGCGATGGCCAGGCTCCTCGGCCATCTCTCGAGCCGCAGGCCGCGGACATAGGCGTTCAAGCGCGTTTTCCCTTGACGGCGTAAACCTCGAAGGAATCGCCGAGCGCCAATTTTAGCCGAACTCCTTTTAAAAAAGAAGCCAGCCGCCGATTTCTGAGGAAAACCCGCGAAGCCCGCTTCCGGGACAGGAGATAGTGGAGGCTGAACGTCCAGGCGTAGCGGCGCTCCCGGACGATCGTCAACCCGGCCCGCCCGAGAAGCGCCCGGAGCGAGGCCCCGGAGAAAAAGGCGAGGTGGGCGGGCCGGAGGTGCCACCACCTCCCGCCGGCGATCCGGGCCGAAGCGCTGTGGATGTCGGGCGTGACGAGCGCCAAAACGCCCCCGGGGCGGAGGATCCGGCCGGCCTTCAGCACCGCGTCGAAGGGGATGGGGGTGTGCTCGATGATATCCACCATGGTGACGGCCGCATAGAAATCTCCGGGCAGCGAGGCGCCCTCGAAAGGGCCCTGCCTCAGGCTGAGACCGTGCTTGGACAAGGCCACGCCCACGGCCCAGGCGCTCGGGTCGATGCCGTCCGGCTGCCAGCCGCGGGAACGGGCCAGGTCGAGGAGGATCCCGGTCGCCGCCCCGACGTCGAAGAGCGGCCCCTTCCCGGGGACGAGCGATTCGAGCTGCTTCAGGAGCCCGAGGAAATTCCTGGACCGGCCCTCCGCTTCGTCCTCATAGAGGGGGTCCTCGACTTCGCCGTAGAGTGAAAAAATGAATTCCGGGGTGGGGCAAGGGTCGGCGAACAGATGGCCGCACTCGAGGCAGAGGCTCATGTCCCAGGTCAGGCCGTAGCGGCTGTCGGTGATCTTGATATCGTCCCGGGTCAGCCGGCCGGTGTACGTCCCCTGGCGGTGGGGCCGGATCCGGCCGCTGCCGCAGGCCGGGCAGGCCCTCTGCCTGATGAACCCGGGACGCGGCTCAGCCATTCGACCTGCCGAGGAGGTTCCTGAACCAGAAATCGACGGCGCGCCGGTTGGACGCCTCCCTCTTTTTACCGCCGTAGCCGTGGCGCTGGTTCGGGTAGAGGCTGAAATCGAACGTCTTGCCCTCCTCCATCAGCGCGTCGATGAGCTGGACCGAGTTCTGCAGGTGGACGTTGTCGTCCATGTCGCCGTGCTCGATGAGCAGCACGCCCTTGAGCTTGTTCGCGTGCGTCACAACCGACCCGAACTCGTAGCCGTCCTTGTTCTCCGCCGGGGTGTCCATATACCGTTCGGTGTAGATGGAATCGTAGAGCTTCCAGTCGGTGACCGATGAGCCGGCGATACCGTGGGTGAAATACTCCGCGCCGTAGGTCAGGGCCAGGCAGGTCGTATAGCCGCCGTAGCTCGAGCCGGTGATGCCGACCTTCGCGGCGTCGACGAACGGCTTCCGCCGGAGCCACTTGACCGCCTGGATCAGGTCGTTCATCTCCCACTTGCCCAGGTTCCGGTGCATGAGCGCCGTCCCCTTTTTCCCGAAATGTCCCGACCCGCGGTGATCGACGCTCATGACGATGATGCCCTCCTGGGCGAGATATAGCTGCGAAACCGAGGGATACGTATCGGAGACCGTGGGCGCCGCCGGGCCGCCGTAGATCTGGAAGAGCACCGGGTACTTTTTCGAAGGGTCGAGATCCGGGGGCAGGATCCAGTAAGCCGGCAGAGCGTAGCCGTCGTCGGTGGGGATCGTGAACATCTCTTTCCTGGCCAGCTGATAGCCCTCCCAGCGGCCCGTGTCCGGCGCCTGGATGTTCCGCACCAGCGTCCCGTCGGTCCGGTAGAGGCTCTGCGAGGACGGCGCGGCGGCGCTCGAATGACTGTCCAGGAAGTAGCTCCCGCCCGTCGATACTTGGACACGGTGAGTGCCCGGCTCGCGGGTGAGCCTGTCCAGCTTCTGGCCGTCGAAGGTCACGCGGAATAGCTGGGTCCCGGCGGCGGTGTCCTTGCCGCTCGTAAAATAGACTTCTTTGTTCTTCTCGTCGACCAGGCTGATGCCGTCGACGGCCCAGTCTCCCCCGGTCAGCCTCGCCTTGAGCCGGCCGGCGAGGTCATAGAGGTAGAGATGGCTCCAGCCGTCGACGTCGGTCTTCAGCAGGAAGCCGCTCCCATCCTCGAGGAAATGGAGGTCGGGAAAGAACTCGACCCAGGCCGCCTGCTTTTCGCCGTAGATCTCCTGCTTTTTCCCCGTGCCCGGGTCGACGGCGTAGAGCTTGACCTGGTCCTGGCCGCGGTTCATCCACTGGACGACCACCCGGGAGCTGTCGGGCAGCCACTTCGGCCAGGCCAGGTACTCGTCGGCGCTCTCATCGAAGTCGGCCCAAACGACCGTGTTGCCCGGGAGGCTGGCGATGCCCAGCTTGACCTTGGGGTTCGGGTCCCCGGACTTCGGATAGCGCTCGCGCTCGAGCTCGCCGTGGACGCCGGTCGAGCGGACGATGGCGAAGACCGGGACCGGGCTGTCGTCGAACCGCTGGAAGACGATCTTCCGGCTGTCGGGCGACCACCAGAAGGCCGCGTACTGAGAGACCCGGTTCGAGACCTCCTCCATGTAGACCCACGATTCGTAGCCGTTGAGGATCGTCTCCGAGCCGTCGCTCGTGATTTGGAACTCGAGACCGGTTTCGAGGTCGCAGGCGAAGAGGTTATTGTCCCGGCTGTAGGCGAGGTACCTCGAGTCGGGGGAGAGGCGGGGCGTCCTTTCCGGGGAGGCGTTGGCGGTCAGGCGCCGGAACTCCCGCGTCCTGGGGACATAGAGATACAGGTCGTTCCGGGAATTGAAGATGAGGCGCGACATGTCGGCGCTCGCCGCGGCGTACATCCCGGCGGTGAACCCCTGGGGCAGGCTCTTCTGCATCGACGCGAAATCCAGGTAGGGGATTGTGACGCCGGTCTTCGCCGAAACCTTCAGGACCTTCATCGTCCTGGTTTTTTCGTCCCACTCGCGGGTGACGTAATTTTCATCGTCGAGCCAGCTGATCATCCCCCCCATCCTGAAGAACCCGCCCTCTCGCATCGCCGTTCCGTAAGCCTGCTCGTAGGTGATCCTTTTGGCGGGCGCCTGGGCGGCGACTGGGGACGGGGGGGACCCGGCCAGGACGACGGCGATCAAAGCCACAACGGCGAGGCGGTCTTTCGGCACGGATGGCCTCCTTGAGCGGTCGAACGCCACAAAATTTGCCGGGCCAGGGCCGGCCGTATCGTTGCGGCGCGCCAAGAAAGGATATTACGACATTAGAGCCGGCCTGGACAAGTCAGATCGCGTCGCCATGCGGACAAGAAGCCGGGCTCCCCCTGTCCCCCCCGGACATTGACATTCCGCTGCGGGCATGCTTATATTTCCTTGGAAAGAGAATCTCTCTCAGGCGAGGCGATCGCCGTCGATTTCGCGCGGGTCGAATACGACGTCGAAAAAACCGCCGCCGCCATTGCGGCCAGCGGCCTGCCCGATTATTTTGGCGAGCGGCTGAGGCGCGGAGCCTGAGCCCGGGGTGGCGAGCTTAAGCCAAAACGAGATGACACGACCCGGAGCTAATTCGGCTGAACAAGGCCCGGCGCGGCAGACGATCTTCTGGATTCTGTTCCTTGGCTTTTCTCTTTATGTCTCGGCGCTTGTCTTCCACCATCACCAGGACGGCCACGCCCACGGAACGTGTACTCTCTGCTTTTCCATCTCTCACCATCCCAGTCTCATCCTTGGGTCCGTCTTGCATGTTTCGGCCCCCTCCCTCGTCCTACAGCCAATGTTCATCGAGGAATCTCCGGCTATTCCGGTTTCCTTTCGCGGGCTCCAATCCGAGCGGGCCCCGCCCTTCGTTTAACTTTCTCATTTTTTCCCTTATCAGCAGAGATCAAGGCGTCCTCTTCGGACCCTGCGGACAGGGCGGAGGTATCACGAGGTATCACCATGAGGAAATCGGCCGCGGCGCTGATCGCGCTGCTCGTACTTTGCTCCGGCGCGTCCGCGCAAACGATGGAAGATCGGCTGAGGATCGCTGAAGACGCCATCCGGAGGCTGGAACAGACCCTCCTCGAACAAAAGAAGCTGATCGAGGAGCTGGTGGCGGAGACTCGGCGGCCACCAGCTCCGGCTACTCGGCAAACGACTCCAGGCCTCCTCAACCCCGCCATCAGCCTGATCGTGGATGGCAACGTTTACTCCTCGAGTTTGGCTAAGGCCGAACTGAAGGAGATCGTCATTCCCGGATACCTTTCCGGCGGGGAAAGGGAATTCCAAGAGGGGTTTAACCTGAGGGCCGCGGAGATGACGTTCTTCGCCCCCGTCGACCCCTATTTTAACCTCTATGCGACGATCCCGATCACCGAAAGCGGGGTCGAGCTGGAGGAAGCCTATTTCGTTACGACTTTCCTTCCCGCCGGGCTTCAGCTCAAGGGGGGAAAGTTCAAGAGCGGGTTCGGGCGGCTGAACGCCTTACACCCGCACGCCTGGGACTTTGCCGACGCGCCGCTCGCCTACCGGGCCTTTCTGGGCGAGGAGGGACTGGGAGAAAAGGGCGTGCAGCTGACTTATCTCCCCCGCCTTCCTGTTTACGTGGTGTTGGGAATCGAGGCCCTCCAGGGGGATAACCCGATCCTGTTCGGACAGGACGCAGGGTCGGGCGTCCACGCCTTTACGGGTTTTGCCAAGGCATCCATCGACCTCAGTTCGGATCAGACGCTTCTTTTCGGAGGTTCCGTTACGGGAGGCAAGACCCGGACCGACACGGCGGCCCCGGATTCAGCCCTCACCGGCTCCTCCACCCTCTACGGGGCGGAACTCACGTATAAATGGAAGCCCTCAAAACAGAAGAGTCTTACCGTTCAGTCCGAGTACCTCTTCCGGCGCCAGGCTGGAGAAATTCAGAGTGCTTCCTCAGCGGTGCCTGGATCGCTGCGGCGATCCCAGGATGGCTGGTACGTCCAGGCCGTCCGGCAGTCGGGCCGGTGGAGGCTCGGCGTCCGCTGGGATGTGCTGGGCGTCTTTCAGGACGATTTCCGTCTCGCGGGCACAAAGACCGATTTTGGAAGCCGGCCCGACAGGCTGACCGGCTCGGTGGATTTCAATCCCACCGAGTTCTCGAGGATCAGGCTCCAATACAACTATGACCAATCGACGGGGACGGGTACGACCAACCACGAGGTGCTGATCCAGGTCATCTTCGGCATCGGCGCTCATGGAGCCCATCCCTTTTAAGGAGGCGCGATCATGCTCAAGACGACATGCCTTTGGATTCTCAGTTCCCTCATCTTCGCGGCCCCGGCCGGAGACGGCCTCCGTATTGCCACGACGCTTCCCTGGATCGGGAGCATCGCCAACGAAATCGGTAAAGACAAGGTCAGCGTGACTTCTTTTGTCAAGCCGAGCCAGGACCCCCACTTTGTGGAGGCCAAGCCCAGCATGATTCTCGCGGTTCGGAAAGCCGATATTTTGATGTACAACGGCATGGACCTCGAGATCGGCTACCTCCCCGTCCTCGTCGAAGCCTCGAAGAACCCCAAGATCCAGCCGGGCAGCCCCGGCAATCTCGATTGCTCCAAGTTCATCGAGCCGATCGAGGTCCCCACTTCGGTCGACAGGAGCATGGGGGATGTTCACCCCCAGGGGAATCCCCACTATCAGCTCTCCCCCAGGAACGTTCTCCGGGTCGCGAGAGGGATCGCCGGGATCCTGGCCGGGAATGACCCGGATCATGCGGACTTCTACGCGAAGAATCTCGCGTCATTCGAGGAACGCCTGCGAGAGAAGCAGCGGGAATGGAATGCCATTCCCTTGAAGGGAAAGCGATTCGTGGCCTACCACAAGTTCTTCGAATACCTGGCCGCCGAGTCCGGTTTTGCAATCATCGGCTACATCGAGCCCAAGCCCGGCATCCCCCCGTCGGCCGGACAAATCGAAAGGCTCATGGAAATGATCCAAAAAACGAAGCCGGATGCTATCCTCTCCTTGAGCTACTACGGACAAAAAGAGGTGCGCTTCCTCTCCCAAAAGACGGGCGTCCGGAGCGTCATCGTCCCCCACGATGTCGGCGAAAGCGACACGACGAAGGATTGGTTTTCGCTCATGGATGAAGCGCTGAGATCGCTGGCCCAGAGGAGCGAGTGATGGAGGCTGTCGGTTTTCTCCTCACCCCGTTCCTCGGCTGCCTGCTCCTGATCCTGATTCATGCCTATTTCGGGATCCACATTCTGGAGCGGGGCATCATCTTCCTGGACCTTTCCCTGGCCCAGTTCATCGCCCTCGGCATCGCCCTCTCCTTCTTTTTCGGCCACGGGGCAAGGGGACGTTATGCTTTTGCCGCCCTCTTCGCGCTCACGGGCGCCTTCATCCTCTCCTTCTCGCGGCAGATCTCGAGGCTCGTCAACATCGAGGCGTTCATCGGCGTCCTCTATGTCTTCTCGCTGGCGGGCAGCGTCCTGATTCTCGACCGCACGCCCCACGGCGGCGAGGAATTCCAGGCCATTCTTAACGGCAATATCCTCTGGCTAACGCCAGGAGACATCGTCCACGCGTTTGTGCTCTACGCCGCGATCGGGGCGTTTCAGTTCATATTCAGGAAGAAATTTTTTGCCCTCTCCTACGGCCGGGAATACCGCTTTTTCTGGGAGTTTCTCTTTTTTCTGAGTTTCGCCTGCGTCCTCGTCAGCTCCGTTCAAATCGCGGGGATCCTCCAGGTCTTTTCTTTTCTGATCATTCCGGCTCTTATCGGGCGGCTGTTCACCAGGAAGCCCGCCAAGATACTCGTCGCCGGCTGGGGAATCGGGTTTGTGGCCAGCGTCTTCGGCCTGTTCGTTTCCTACCATTTGGATATCCCCACGGGGCCTCTGATCATCGCCTCTCTCAGCATCGTCTTTTTCATCATCCTCGGCCTCAAGGGTCGCGGGGCAACTCGAGGGCCGGCCGGGTAACGGGATCGCCCGAGGCCTGCGCCGAGGCGAGGGAAGGAGATGGGTTGGCGCCGTGCGGCGGGCGAAGATACCTCGGCCGACTCTAGGGCTTGATGAACAGCTTGCCGAGCTCGGTCCGGACGTAAAACTCACTCCCCCAGAGGCGGACCGCCGCGACGCCGCCGGGCTCCCGGCCGCAGGTGATGATCTTCGGGCCCATGGCCAGGCAGTCGTCCGTGCCGCGGGCGTGCCCGCCCAGCGACAGATAAGAACAGCTTGCGGCGCCGGGCGTGATGACAAAGAGCGTTCCGTCCTCCCCCCCTTTCGCCCTGTCATGGCCCCCGAAGGAAACGACGACCCGACCGTCGAAGTAGACATTGACGCCGGTCGCCGGCCGGCGGGCGGGCATCTGCGTCGTCCTGACCTCGCCC
Source organism: Candidatus Aminicenantota bacterium (assembly GCA_963764885.1). Classification (GTDB taxonomy): domain Bacteria; phylum Acidobacteriota; class Aminicenantia; order Aminicenantales; family UBA8522; genus CAVSCD01. The sequence continues at coordinate 581,075 of CAVXUH010000003.1, read as the reverse complement.
GCGTCGAAATCGAAGAGCCGCAGCGCGTCCCCGTCCTCATTCCCGCCGGCCCTGCCCACGACGAGGATCCTGCCGTGGGGGTAGGGGCGGATGAACCGGACGGCGCTCTCTCCGCCCTCGATGATCTCGAGCTTCCGGGAGCCCAGGTCCCATCGGCGGAGGCTCCCGGGGCCGCCCGAGGCGACGATCCTGCCGCTCTGGTCGGCGGCCAGGGCCGTGACCGCCCCGAAGCCGGAAGCGAAAGACAGCCGCCTTCCCTCCAGGAAATCCCACACCCGGATCCGCCCGTCGGCATCACCCGTGATGATGCAGTCCGGGGGGATGGCCGCCACTTTGAGCGGGACGGCGGCGGGGGCCGCCGCGGCGGATTCGTTTCTCTCGAAGGACAGGCTGGTGAATCGCCCGTCCGGCCCGGCGAGATAAAACGTGCGTCCCAGGAGGGCGAAGTCGCCGACCTCCCCGGCCGAAGTCCGAAAGATGCGGTTGTCCAGGAGGGTCAGGACGAAGGCCTCGCCGTTCGCGGTCAGGCCGGCGACCTGGTCCTGGGCGTAGAACCGGATCTGCCGGGCCGCGACTCCGTCGAGCGGGATCGTCTTGAGCAGGTGGGGCTCGGCGCGGAGGTCCTCGTTGAGGACGGGTTTCAGCATCCTCTCGTCGGGGGTGAACGGCCGCCCCTGCCAGGCCGGCCAGTCCTCTTCGGTCGCTTCAAAAGACTCTTCCCTCAGCCTGAGCGGGCCCTTGCGGCAGACGGCGATATTCTTCTCGTCCGCAAAACCGCCGATCCGGATGAGCTCGCCCCAGCCGTCGATGCGCCGGACGTCGAAGACCTCCCGGGTTTCGGCGTGATCGAGCCGCGCGGCCGCGGAGTTGTCCAGGTCGTAGAGGATGACCAGGCCCTCCTGGTAGAACGAGGTGTCCTCGAGGGCCGGCTCTTCGAGAAACGCGAGATGGAGCCGGACGCTCTCGACGGCGCTTTCCCTCTCCTCGAGGTTCAGCCGGCGGGTGGAAAAATTGGCCCGGAAGTTGACCTCGACATCCAGCTCCCCCTTCGCATAAAAAAAGTCGATGACCTTCTGGAAATAGTGCCGGTCGCGGCAGCCGTCGAGGATGATCAGCCGCTTGTCGGCGTTCTCGGCGAGGAAGTCCCGGAAGTAGGCCTCCGGGTCATCCCGCTCCTCGGCCACGGGATAGTCCTGGTAGTAGGCGGGGTCGATATGCTTCCTGAGCCAGCGCAGGCCGAGCAGCCGGTTGAAGACCTTCTGGCCGCGCTTGGTGTCCCGCATCAGATAGAGGATGTCCTGCGGCCGGATGTCCGCAAAGCCCTCGGCGATCGCCCGGCAGAAATAGGTCTTGCCGGTGCCCGAATCGCCGTTCACCGCCATGACCGTTCGCTTTTTCGTCCGGAGCAGGAAGTGCAGCGTTTCCGAGAGCTCGTTGAGTCCGCGCTGGGCGGGCTTCAGCCCGAGGATGCTCACCGCACCCACGTTATAAAGATAAAGGGAGTGGACGAACTCGGGGAGGCCGATCTTCTTGAGGGCGCTGACGGCCTCTTCGAAGATCTCCCGCTGCTTTTCCTTGAGAAGCTTGAGGAGGGCGATGACGACGTCCGCACTGACGCCGCCCGTCGCCTCCTTCTGGGCGTGTCCGACCTCGCCCAGCGTCCAGGCGAGATAGGTCTTGAGCCGTGGGGAGCCATGGTCGGCATAGCGCGTCAGCCCGGGGACCGCCGGGACCGCCGCCAGGCCGATCTTGCCGAGCGCCCAGACGGCCTCTTCTTTCTGCTCGAGGAGCAGGCAGGCGGTCTGACCCGAGGCCGAGGTCTCGACGGCCTCGTCGGGAGCCTCGAGCACGCGGACCAGGGCCGGCACCGCCCTCGCCTCGCTGAGGTTCCCCAGCGTGTAGATGATATTCTCCAGGACCTTCGTGCAGGTCAAGGGGAAGCGGTCCAGGGCCGCGACCAGGACGTCCGCCGAGCGGGGGTCCCGGTAGATGCTCAAATTGACGCTGGCCAGGTACGGGATGCCGCTCGAGATATCGACCCTCGGGTCGAGGAGCAGCCGGAGCGATGGGAAAAACAGGGCGGGCGACAGGTGCGTCACGATGCCCATGGGCGGCTGGAGCTTTTCCGTAATGGCACCGTAGATCTCCTCTTTCCGGGGAGAACCGGCCGCCTCCGCCAGGAGCCGTTCGATCGAGGCCCAGGTCCTTTCTTCCTCGGCGACCAATCGGGCGAGCCGGGAAACGGGGGAGGCGCCGTCGTCGACGATGCGCCGCGCGGCCTCGCCGAACGCCCGGCGCTCCTCGGCGCTCAGGATCCGCGCCTCCGAGTCTCCGATCTCCTGGAGTCTTTTCGCGTAAGCCACCTTAGCGGCCCGCGCCTCCGGGTCCCAATCGGGGGCGGGCCGTTCGGCGTTCAGCCGGATGGCTTCGCGCTCGATGGTCCGGATGAGGGCTTCGTGGACGATGGGGAAGGCCGCCGGCCGGGGCCGCTCGCCGGAAGCCGCGGCGGCCAGCTTGGCAGCGGAGCCCCAGGCGCCTTGAGAATCCAGGGCTTCGAGCGCTCGGACCAGGAATTCCCCGGCCTCCTGATCGCCGGCTGCCTTGAGCTCGAAGAGAAGGGCGTGGGAGATCCGGTCGCGGGGGGTCGCCGGGCCTTCGACCGGCCGGCCCCGGGAGTCGAGGTAGACGACCCGGCGCCGGTCGAAGGCTCCGAGTACACCGGCCGCCCCGTCCTTCAGCTCGTCGGCGGATGGCGCGCCGACGGCTGCGGTTGTCCCCGTCATCGGACCTTCAGGTCGGCTCCCTATTTCGCTTGGAGGAGTCCCTTGAGGTCCTCCGTGATGTTGGTCATTTCGATCCGGAAGAGGAAGCCCTGGCCGTACGGATCGCGGCGCAGCAGGGAAGTGTCCGCCGTCAGGGCGGCGTTGACCTCGATCACGCGGCCCGAGGCGGGGGACCAGATGCGGTGGTTGGCCTGGCCCGCGTCCGTGACCTTGGCGCAGAGGTCGCCCTGGGAAACCGTCTCGCCCACCTTGGGCAGGTCGAGCTGGGTGACGATGCCCACGGACTTCAGGAAATCGTGGACGATGCCGACCCGGCCCTGGGTCTCGCCGTCGAGCTTGAGCCAGGTGTGCCCGAGCATGTAGTAGTAGCCCGAAGGAATGCGGCGGGGAGCGTCTTCCGGCTCACCCGGGGCCTCGCCGTCGGCCATCTTGAAGGCGCGGGCGACGACGCCGCGCAACTCGGCCGGAGTGAACGGCTTGGGAAGATAGTCGAAGGCGCCCAACTTCACCGACTCGACCGCCGTCTTGATCGTGGGATAGCCGGTGACCATGATGACGGCCGCCCCGGGCCGCCCGTTCTTGACGGCCCGGAGCAGGTCGAGCCCGCTGATCCCCGGCATCATCAGGTCGGTGATGATGAGGTCGTAGGCGCCCTCCCTGTCTTTTTTCAGGGCTTCCTCGCCGCTCAGGGCCATGTCCACCTCGTAGTCGTCGGACAGGATCGACTGGCGGATGCTCTTGCAGACCGTGATCTCGTCGTCGACGACGAGGATCTTGCGCTTGGCTCTTTCAGACATGAGTGCTTCCTCCTAGGGAACTTCGATATGATTTCCAGCAGGTAAACTCAGGGTGAAGACCGTGCCCTGGCCGACCTCACTCTTCACCTCGATCTTGCCGTCGTGCTGCTCGATGATGCCGTAGGTCACGGCCAGGCCGAGGCCGGTCCCAGAGCTCTTGGTGGTGAAAAACGGGTCGAACAGCTTATTGATGTTTTCGTGGGCGATGCCGACGCCGCTGTCGATGAACTGGATCTGGACGTACTTCTTGTCCGGGGAGAGCCCGTCGGAGACGGTCAGCTGGCCGCCCTTGGGCATGGCCTCGAAGGCGTTCAGCATGAGGTTCCAGAAGACCTGCTGGATCTTGTTCTTGTCGAGCTTGACGGGCGGCAGGCCGGGGTCGAGGTCCCGGACGATCCGGATGCTCTGGAACGACGCCTGGTTGTCCAGGAGCTGGGCGGTGCGCTCGATCAGCTCGTTGACATCGGTGAAGACCTTTTGGGGCGGGTTCTGGCGCGCGAACTCGAGCAGGCCCTTGACGATGTCGGTGCAGCGCGAGGTCTCGTCGGCGATCAGGCTCAGGTTTTCGAAGAAGGCGTGGTGCCTGTCGAGCTTCTCGAGCATCAGGTGGGTGTTGAGCAGGATCGAGGTCAGGGGGTTGTTGATCTCGTGGGCGACGGCCGCCGCCATCTTGCCGAGCGAGGCCAGCTTCTCGGACTGGACGAGGAAGCCCTGTGTCTCCCGGAGCTCCTGGGTCCGCTCCTCGACCCTTTTCTCCAGGGTTTTCCCCCATTGGACGAGGTTTTCGTTGGCCGCCCTCAGCCTTTCGGTCATCTGGTTGAACGACAGGGCCAGCTGGCCGATCTCGTCCTGGGCGTCGACCCGGACGTGCTGGTTGAGGTCGCCCCGGGCGATCTGGTTGGCGGCCGCGACCATCCGCCGGAGCGGGTTGGTGATGCTCGAGGCGATGAAGAAGAGGATGCCCACGAGCACGATGACGCAGAGGGCGGACATGGCGGCGAAGGTGAGCATGACGCTGTTCCGGAGGTCGATGTAGGGCCGCTCGAGCATGCCGACGTAGAGCATGCCGATGATCCGGCCGTCGATGTTCCGGATGGGCTCGTAGGCCGTGATGTACCAGTGGCTGACGACGAAGGCCCGGCCCACCCAGGATGTGCCCTGTTTGAGGACGGCGTCGTTGACCTCCTCGGACACCCGCGTGCCGATCGCCCGCTGACCCCGCTCGTCGGTGACGTTGGTCGAGATCCGGAGATCGTGCTGGAAGATGGTGACCGTGCCGATCTCCTTGTCCTTGTACTTTTCCCCCTTGAAGACGATGTCCTTGACCCGGTCGACGATATCGTAATTCTGGTTCAGAAGGATCCCGCCGTAAAGGACCCCCAGGACGCGGCCCGCCTGGTCGATGACGGGGGCGGCGCCCTTGAGCATCATCCCGTTCTCCTCGTGGTCCTCGGGCCGCGGGGCGGCCTTGGGCGTGGCGATGAACCGGAGGTAGGCGCGGTCGGCATAGGCTTCGCCTTCCTTGATGAGCTCGGGGCGGGAGACGAGCTCGGTGCCGGTGGCGACCTCCCGGAAAAGCGCCCGCTGCACGAGGGTGTCGGCGGACTGGTCGTCGCCGTAGGAATCGGGCCGGCTCGTCCGCAGGACGACCTTGCCCGAGGCATCGGTGATGGTGAGGATGTCCAGGTTGAAGTCCTTCCGGACCCGGGCGAGCGTCCGGAGCAGGGCATCCCGGTCGCCGGCCTCGAGAGCGGCTTGCACGGCGTCACGGCTGGCGTTGAGGAGGACGATGTCACGGATGTCGTTCAGCCTCTCGTTATAGACCGTCCAGGCTGAGGCCAGGTCGTGCTTCACCTTGGCCTGGGCGAGGCTGAAGATCGTCTGGTGCTCCAGGCGGGTGCCGAAAAAAAGCGAGACCAATCCCCCGAATAAGATGACGCCCAGGAAGCTCAGGATGAGCTTCACCCTGAGGGGGAAACCGAGGAACCCACGCAGGAGTCTTCTAAAGGCCATGCTGCTCAGATTAAAGATTCATTTTAGGAGAGGGGATTCTTTTTTGCAAGCAGGCCTCGGACCGGATCACTCGAGGGCACGCCACGATTTCCCGCACCGACTATTTGGAGGGAGGAAGCTTCGCTTTCCCCGTAGCCCGCTCGCCTCCGGATGACCCTCTTCGCGCGCACCCCTCGCTTCCCCGACTGAAGGAAAAAAGTGCTTGACAGGGTAAAGGGCGGCTGGTATAAGTTTACAATGTCGATTGATTTAGTCGACTATTAGACCGAGGACAGGACATGCGACTCTCCACCAAGGGCGAATACGCCAGCCGGGCGATGCTCGAGCTGGCCCGGAACTACGACGGGCGCCCGCTCCACATCCGCGATATCTCCAAGCTCCAAAGCATCCCACAACGCTTCCTGGAGCAGATCCTCCTCCAGCTCAAGCGCGCCGGGTATCTCCGCAGCCGGAAGGGGCCGGCCGGGGGCTACTATCTCTCCAAGCCTCCCGCCAAGATCACCGTGGCCGAGGTTATCCGGGTCATGGACGGCCCGCTGGCCCCGATCGACTGCGTCAGCGTCACGGCCCACGAGGTCTGCCCCCTGGAGAAGTCCTGCAGCCTGATTTGGCTCTGGAAGGACGTCCGGGACGCGGTGGCCGAGATCCTGGAGAAGACGACCCTGGCCGACCTGGTCAATCATCCGGCTGTCGTCGCAGGCAGCTATGGCAAGAAAGGCAAATGAATTTTATTTTCTTTTAATAGTCGATATAATCTATAGATTATATGTACTATTAGCCACCCGGAATGAGGTGGGGCTCGCCGACAGACCGCCGCCCGGCCTTGATGAAGACGGCCGGTGCGGGCTGGCGGACCCGCCCGGGAAAGCGAGGTTGATGATGACAGTTCAGAGAACAGGCAAAATGGCGATGGGCTTGCTGGGTGCACTTCTCGTCTCCTCTCTTGCGGCGCATCCGCCGAAGGCCGGGGAACTCTCGGGAAACGTCACCCTCTCGGGCGCCTGGGCGCTCTATCCCATGGCCCTCAAGTGGGGGGAGGAATTCCAGAAGCTCTACCCGAAGGTGCGCATCGATGTCCAGGCCGGCGGCGCGGGCAAGGGGATCGCCGACGCGCTGGCCGGGATCGTCGATTTCGGGATGGTCTCGCGCGAGATCCAGCCCGCCGAAACGGACAGGGGCGCGCTGGCCTTTGCCGTCTGCAAGGACGCCGTCGTTCCCACGACCAGCGACAAGAACCCCGCTCTCGGTGCCGTCCTGAAGGCCGGGCTGAAGAGGCAGGAGTTCGTGAACATCTGGATCACCGAGGCCGCCCGGACCTGGGGCTACGTCCTGGGCACGGCCGACCGCTCTTCCCTCAACGCCTACACCCGCTCGGACGCCTGCGGGGCGGCGGAAACGTGGGCCCAGTTCCTGGGCAAGAAACAGGAGGACCTGAAGGGTGTCGGGGTCTACGGTGACCCCGGGCTGGCCGAAGCCGTCCGCAGGGACCCCCGCGGCATCGGGTTCAACAACATCAACTTTGCCTATGATCCCAAAACGCTGAAGCCGATCCTGGGCATCGCGGTCATCCCCATCGACCTCGACGGCAACGGCCGGGTCGATGCCGGCGAGGACTTCTATGCGACAAGGGACACGCTGACCGCGGCCATCGCCCGGGGCGCCTATCCCTCGCCGCCGGCCCGCGACCTTTATCTCGTCAGCAAGGGAAGCCCCGGGAAGCCGGCCGCCGTTGCTTTCCTGAAATGGGTCCTGACCAAGGGCCAGGGCTATGTTCCGGAAACGGGCTACATCGCGCTGAGCGCCGAGAAGCTGGCGGACGGGCTCAAGAAGATCGCATCGCGCTGAGGGGGCTCCGTGCGGCTGCTCAAGAACAAGCTGGCGAAAAAGACGATGGTCGTCCTGACCGGCGTTCCCAGCTTTCTGGTCCTCCTGATCATCGTCGGGCTCTACCTCAAGGCCCGGCCGATCCTCGCGGGACAGTCCATTCTCTCGCTCCTCACGTCCTCGGCCTGGGCGCCGTCGCGCGGCCAGTTCGGTCTGTTCGCGTTTATCATGGGAACTCTCTGGGTGACCGCCGTGGCGCTGGTCCTGGCCGTCCCGGTCTCCCTGCTCTCGGCCGTCTATCTGTCGGAGTATGCGCCCCGGCGGCTCCGGGAGATCGCCAAGCCGGCGGTCGACCTGCTGGCGGGGCTGCCGTCCGTCATCTACGGCGTCTGGGGCATGCTGCTCATCGTGCCGCTGGTGGGCCGGTTCCTGGCCCCCGCCTTCGGAAAGCAGTCGAGCGGCTATACGATCCTCGCGGGCGGCATCGTCCTCGCGATCATGATCTTTCCGACGATCATCTCGGTCTCGCTCGAGGTCTTCGGCTCGATCCCCTTTGGGATGAGGGAGGCCTCGCTCTCTCTCGGGGCGACCAAATGGGAGACGGTCAAGCATGTCGTCCTTAAGAAAGGGGCGCAGGGCGTCATGGCCGCCGTTGTCCTCGGGCTGTCGCGCGCCCTGGGAGAAACCATGGCTGTGCTCATGGTCGTGGGCAATATCCCCCGCGTCCCCAAATCCCTGTTTGACGGAGGCTACCCTCTGCCGGCCCTCATCGCCAATAATTACGGAGAGATGATGTCCGTGCCCCTCTACGACTCGGCGCTCATGTTGGCGGCCGGAGTCCTCCTTCTCCTCGTCCTCGTTTTCAACGTTCTGGCGCGGGTGATCCTGGTCCGCGTCGAAAGGAGGGCGGCGTGAAACCGGCCGCAGACAAGGGACGCCTCCGCCGCCGGAAGCTCGAGGAGCGCGTCTTCAAGGTCCTGATGGGCGGCTCGATGGCCGCCGTCATCGGCTGCCTCCTGCTCATCGTCGGGACCATCGTCTGGAAGGGCCTGCCGGCCCTCAACCTCTCGATGCTGACCCAGACGCCGAAGGGCGGCTATTATCTCGGGAGAGAGGGCGGGATCCTGAACGCCATCGCCGGGTCGTTCTACCTCGCCTCCGGAGCCACGCTCCTGGCGATCCTGTTCAGCCTGCCCGTCGTCCTCTACATCAATATCTATGCCCGGAAGAAATCGCGCCTGGCGCCCATCACCCGGTTTTCTTTCGATGTCCTCTGGGGCATTCCCTCGATCGTCTACGGCGCCTTCGGGTTCATCCTGATGGTGGCCCTGGGGCTGAGGACATCGCTCCTCGCCGGGATCATCACGGTGGCGCTTCTGGAATTTCCGATCATGAGCCGGGCCGCCGATGAGGTCGTGCGGCTCGTGCCGCGCGATCTCATCGAGGCCTCGCTCTCGCTCGGAGCGACGCGCCTGGAGACTTCGCTCAAGGTCGTTATCAGGCAATGCCTGCCCGGCCTCCTGACCGCGGTCCTGATCGCTTTCGGCAGGGGCATCGGCGACGCCGCCTCCGTTCTGTTCACGGCGGGGTTCACCGACCGCCTTCCCTCGTCCCTCCTCCAGCCGGCGGCGACCCTGCCCCTGGCGATCTTCTTCCAGCTCGGGACGCCCTACCCCGAGGTCCAGCAGAGAGCCTACGCTTCGGCCGTCGTGCTGACCGTCCTTATCCTGGCGATCAGCCTGGTGGCCCGGGGGCTCGGCCGGAAATACACGCGGCACGTGGTCAAATAGGATCAGGAGGTGAGAGCCATGGACAGCAAAACTCATATCAGCGTCCGGAACCTGTCCGTCGCCTTCGATGGTCTCCAGATACTCAAGGATATCAACATCGACATCCCCGACCGGAAGATCACCGTCATTATCGGCCCCTCCGGCTGCGGCAAGACGACGCTCCTCAAGTCGCTCAATCGGCTGCTGGATCCTCTGGACGGGGTTCGGATCAGCGGCGAGATCCTGGTCGATGGCGAAAGCATCTACGACCCCGGGGTCGAGGTGACCCGGATCCGCAAGAAGATGGGCCTCCTCTCCCAGCGGCCGCAGGCCCTGCCGATGTCGATCTACGACAACGTCGCCTACGGGCCGCGCCTCCACGGCCTGCGGAACAGGAAGGACCTCGACGCGCTAGTCAAGCACTACCTCCGGGTGGCCGGGCTGTGGGACGAGGTGAAGGACCGGCTGGGCGAACCCGCGGTCAGGCTCTCGGTCGGCCAGCAGCAGCGGATGTGCCTGGCCCGGGGCCTGGCCGTCGGCCCGGAGATCATCCTCGGGGACGAGCCGACCTCCGCCCTCGACCCGCAGTCGAGCCAGAACGTGGAGCGGCGCCTGATCGAGCTCAAGTCCAGTTATACGGTCGTCGTCGTCACCCACATCCTGAGGCAGGCCAAGCGCATTGCCGACTATATCGCCTTCCTCTATCTCGGCGAGCTCGTCGAGCACGGGCCGGCCGCCGAGATCTTCGCCAACCCCCGCGACCCCCGGACGCGCGCTTACCTCACCGGCGAAATCTCCTGACCTGTTCATAAGAACGCGCTGTTTTTTCCAGCCTTCATCTTAGGCGCGTTCTTACCCTTCGGGCGAGCCGATCCGCGCGCAATCGCCGGGTCGGACGGCGATGCGCCCCTATCCCCCCGGCCCCCGGGAACCAGTCCCGTCGGTTCCCCCATCGGCAAAGCCGATGGGGCCCCCTCCGACCTTTCCTGAGACACTGACCTTCTTCCCTCCCTGTATAGGGAGGGGATAGGGTGGGTAATATCTAGGATGAGAGTCCAGGAAAGTGTCTCAGGCAACGAGTGCCGGGGGTCTTCGGGGCGCCATCCCCATCCGACCCTTCTTGGTTGCGCGTCTATGTTTATTCCATCGGCGGCTCTACCACACTATTCGTCTCAAAACCTCGATCGGCTTGAAATTTTGTCCCGTGAGGGATATGATTTGCCCTAATAATTTCGCGCCAGCGTGAGACTCGGCGCGCCATCAAGCTTTATTAAACTGAAGGGAGCAAGTGCCATGGCGGTCAAAGGTTTTAACCCCTTCGAGATGGCCCAGAAGCAGTTTGACGCGGTGGCCGGCCTTCTCGATCTCGATCAACCGACGCGGGACCTGCTGCGGCAGCCGATACGGGAGTATCATTTCGCCATCCCGGTGCGCATGGACGACGGGCAGGTGCGGGTCTTCCGCGGCTTCCGCTGCCAGCACAACGACGCCCGCGGCCCCTGCAAGGGCGCCCGGGCTGGCAGTTCCCGGATGTCTGCCAGGTGCGGCTCGTCTACGGTTCCGACGCCTACTCGTCCCCCGGTTATGAGGAATCGCCCTACGTCCAGAGCGCCGATATCCGCGTTCATGACACGGCCGTCGGCCGGGTCTTCGTGTCCTACAGGAAGCCGACCGAGGAGGCGGACAGCGGACCGTTCCTAACCGGCGAGGTTAAGCTCATCCAGACGATCGCCGAGCGCCTGGGCCACTTCATCCTCCATCAGCAGCTGCGGTCGATGTACGAGGAGATGAGCGAGGAGCGGCGGACGGCCATCGCGGCCAAGGAAACCTGGCGGATCGCCCTGGACATGCTCCGGAACACCGACCAGAACCTCTTCCTCCGCGTCTCCCGCCAGATGATCAACTATCTCAGCTGGCGGGGCATCCCCGAGGCGCGGGACCTGATCCAGCGGTACAGCGCCGGCCAGAGCGCCGGGGCGCTCCTCCGGGACGACAACGCGCCCCTGGGCAAGGAATCCCTGGAGCGGTCGTTCCGGCTGAGCGAGGAGACGTTCCGGATCGCCGCGGCCAACCTGACCGAGGACGAGATCCTCGGCCGGATCCAAAAATGGATCAACGAGAACCGTTCCGGCGCGGTGGTCAAAGCCCTGGAAAGCGTCTACACCTCGCTGCCGGACGTCCTGGAGGCCATCCGCAGGTACCGGAACCTCGTGCCCAAGGGGGTCCAACTGGCCCGGTCGACGGCCGACAGCGTCCGGGTTTCCCTGATCCGCCGGTTCTTCACCGAGCAGCTGGAATACATCAACATCGCCAAGAAATACGTGGAGCTCGAGGACTTCTTCGGCCTGATCGAGCGGATCGTCTTCGTCCCGGACAGCCACGGCAAGCTGGGCGGCAAGAGCGCCGGGCTGTTCATCGCCAGCCGCGTCCTCAAGCAGGCGGCGCGGCGGATCAAGGCCATCGGGACGGTGAAGATACCCAAGACCTGGTATGTGACCTCGGACGGCATCCTGGCCTTCCTCCAGTACAACAACCTCGACGAGATCGTCGAGCAGAAATACAAGGACATCGAGGAGGTCCGGCAGGAGTATCCGCACATCGTCCAGCTCTTCAAGAACTGCGATTTTCCCCCCGAGATCGTCAAAGGGCTGTCCGTGGCCCTGGACGACTTCGGCGATGTGCCGCTCATTGTCAGGAGCTCGAGCCTGCTCGAGGACCGCCTGGGGACGGCCTTCGCCGGAAAATACAAGAGCCTCTTCCTGGCGAACCAGGGGAACAAAAAGCAGCGCCTCCAGGCGCTGCTCGAGGCCGTGGCCGAAGTCTACGCCTCCATCTTCGGGCCCGACCCCATCCAATACCGCACCGAGCGGGGCTTGCTCGATTTCCATGAGGAAATGGCGGTGATGATCCAGGCGGTCGTCGGCAGACAGCTCGGCAAGTACTTCTTCCCGGCCTTCGCCGGGGTCGCCTTCTCCCGGAATGAGTTCCGCTGGTCTTCCCGGATCCGGCGGGAGGACGGGCTGTTGCGCCTGGTCCCCGGGCTGGGCACTCGGGCGGTCGACCGCCTGAGCGACGACTACCCGATCCTGGTGGCGCCGGGGCAGCCGAACCTGAGAGTCAACGTCTCCGTGGACGAGGCGATCCGCTATTCCCCCGGCAAGATCGACGTCATCGACCTCGAGAAAAACTGCTTCCTCACCAAAGACATCAAGGACCTGATCGGCGAGATCGGCCTCGATTACCCGGCCTTGAACAAGATCATCTCCATCCACCGCGACGGCCTGCTCCAGCCGCCCATGGGGCTGGTTACGGACTTCGAGATGCGCGATGCCGTCGTGACCTTCGAAGGCCTGATCTCCAGGACGCCTTTCATGGACCAGATCGAGGCCATCCTCAAGAGCCTGGAGACGGCGCTCGGGGTTCCCGTCGATGTCGAATTCGCCTGCGACGGGACCGATTTTTACCTTCTCCAGTGCCGTCCTCAAAGCCAGTCGCCCGAGGAATCGGCCATGGAGATCCCGCCCGACCTGCCCGAGGCGTCCATCCTCTTCACGGCCAGGAGATATGTCCCCAACGGCCGCGTCGGCGACATCACCCATCTTGTCTATGTCGACCCGGACCGATACGGCGAGATCCCCGATCTCGCGGGCCTGGTCGCGGTCGGCGAGGCCATCGGGAAGCTGAACCAGGTCCTGCCGCGGCGCAAGTTCATCCTGATAGGGCCGGGCCGCTGGGGGAGCCGCGGCGACATCCGGCTCGGGGTCCGCGTCACCTATTCGGAGATCAACAACGCCGCCATGATCATCGAGGTGGCCCGCAAGAAGGGCAACTATGTTCCGGACGTGTCCTTCGGGACGCATTTCTTCCAGGACCTCGTTGAATCGGGCATCCGGTACCTGCCGCTCTACCCCGACGACCCCGGCGTGAAATTCAATGATCAGTTCCTGAGCGGGGCTCCCAACCGGCTGGCCGAGCTGCTCCCGGAATTCGCGCCGCTGGGGGACGCCATTCGCGTGATCGATGTCCCCGCAGCGGCGCACGGCAAGGTCATCCAGATCCTGATGAACGGCGACCGCGGGCTGGCCGTCGCCCTGTTTTCCGATCCGGGGGCGGCGGGCCGGGTCATGCTGGAGCCGGGCCTGAGCTGTCCTCCGGGAGTGGCTGAGCACTCTTGCTGGCGGCTCCGGATGGCCGAGCGGATCGCCTTGAGCGCCGACCCCGAACGCTGGGGGATCAGGTCCATGTTCGTTTTCGGCAGCGCGGTCAGCTCCGCCGCCGGGCCGGACAGCAAGCTCCACCTCCTGGTCCACGTTCAGGCGCACCCGCGGCAGCGCCGGGAGCTCGAGGCCTGGCTCCGAGGTTGGAGCCTGGCGCTCGCGGAGACGAACCACGCGAGGACGGGTTTCCGGCTCGACGGCCTGTTGGATCTGCATTTTGAATCCTGCGAGAAGCTCCTGGACCTGAGCTCCGCCGCGGCGATCGTCAACCTGCCGGTCCAGGCCGTGAAACAGCTCCCGCTGCCCGGCCCCCCAGCTTGACAAAAGCGATTTCATTTTGTTATAACACGTCACCTATTTTCGACGCGGATTTTTGTGGCCTCTTGTTGGACAAGGAGTCGGACATCTTAAACTCGAAACGCTGGCCTTGTTTTTCCCGGCCCATGGCTTCGAACTCGACGGCCCGCGGCTGCGGATGCCTGCCCTCACAAACGATGCCCGTCACGGCGGCCGGCGGCCGGCCGGGGCGGGGAGCCCGGCTCAGCGACCATCCCTTCATCCGGAGAAATGACATTGGCCTTTGAAAAAGAAAAGATCCAGTCCTTCATCGACAGGCACCAGGGCAAAAAGAAGAGCCTGATCGCGATCCTTCAGGACATCCAGGCCGAGTACCGGTACCTCCCCGAGGACTGCTTGAGGTTCGTCGCCAGAGTGCTCGACCTCCCTCTCACGGATGTGGTGGCGGTGGCCACCTTCTACCGCGCCTTCAGCCTGACGCCGCGCGGCCGGCACGTTTGCACGGTCTGCCAGGGGACGGCCTGCCATGTCCGCGGCGGCCCGCGGATCCTCGACGAATTCGAGCGGCGGCTGAAGGTCAGGGCCGGCCAGACCACCGGCGACGGGCAATTCACCCTGGAGACCGTGGCCTGCCTCGGCTGCTGCGCCATCGGTCCGGTCGTCGTCGTCGATCGCGACTATCACGCCCACACGACGGTCCGGAGTGTCGGCGGCATTCTGAAAAAGTACCAGAGATGAGATGACCATGAACTCAACGGAAAAGATCCGGACGGCCAAGGAGCTCAAAGCCGTCATCCAGGAACAGGTCAGGCTCCGCAGGTCGGACAAGCGGCCCGTGCTGACGGTCTCCTCCGGGACCTGCGGCCAGGCGCGGGGGTCGGCCAAGGTCATCGGGGCCCTGAACCGGGCCTTGCGCGAGAAGAAGCTCGAGGACAAGGTCAAGGTCAGGGTCACGGGCTGCCACGGTTTCTGCGAGGCCGAACCCAACATCATCATCTTCCCTCACAACGTCTTCTATCAGAAGGTCGAGCCCAGGAACGGACGGGCCATCATCAGCGAGACCGTTCTCAAGAAGAAGATCCTGCCCGACCTTCTCTACAAAGACCCGCGGACGGCGGAGACCTCTGTCCAGGAAAGCGGGATCAGCTTCTACCGAAAGCAACAGCGCATCCTGCTGGCCGACAACGCCCTGATCGACCCGACGGACATCCATGATTACTTCGCGATCGGCGGCTACGGATCGCTGCTGGAAAGCGCTGACGGGGATGAAGCCCGAAGAGGTCGTCGAAACGGTGAAGAAATCGGGGCTCCGCGGCCGCGGCGGCGCCGGCTTCCCGACCGGCCTGAAGTGGGAGTCGGCCCGGAAGTCCAAGAGCGACCTGAAGTACGTCATCTGCAACGCCGACGAGGGCGACCCCGGGGCCTACATGGACCGGAGCCTCCTCGAGGGGAATCCCCACCGCGTCCTCGAAGGCATGATCCTGGGCGCCTATGCGATGGGGGCCCGGGAGGGCTACGTCTATGTCCGGGACGAGTACCCGCTGGCCGTCAAGCACGTCACCCTGGCCATCGAGGAGCTGCGCCGCCTCGGCCTGATCGGTCCCGATATCCTCGGCAGCGGGTTCGATTTCGACCTCCGCATCGCCAAGGGCGCCGGCGCTTTCGTCTGCGGCGAGGAGACGGCCCTGATCGCCTCGATCGAAGGCCGCGTCGGCGAACCCCGGCAGCGCCCGCCTTACCCGACGGTCAAGGGCCTCTTCGGCAAACCCACCTGCATCAACAACGTCGAGACCTGGGGGAATGTTCCTCAGATCATTGGCAAGGGGGCGGACTGGTTCGCCGGCATCGGAACGCTCGGCAGCAAGGGAACCAAAATCTTCTCGCTCGTCGGCAAGATCAACAACACGGGCCTCGTCGAGGTCCCGATGGGGATCACCCTGCGCGAGATCATCTATGATATCGGCGGCGGCATCCCCGGAGAAAAGGCTTTTAAGGCCGTGCAAACGGGCGGCCCCTCGGGCGGCTGCCTGCCCAAGGAGATGCTCGACCTGCCCATCGACTACCAGAGCCTGGCCCAGGCCGGCTCGATCATGGGCTCGGGCGGCATGATCGTCATGGACGAGAAGACCTGCATGGTCGATGTCGCCAAGTACTTCCTCAACTTCCTCCGCGACGAGTCCTGCGGCAAGTGCCTTTCCTGCCGCGAGGGGACCCAGCGGATGTGGGAGATCGTCAAGAAGATCACCGACGGCCAGGCGACCCTCGCCGATATCGACGTTCTCGAAGAGCTGGCCCGCTCGGTCAAGGACGCGTCCATGTGCGGGCTGGGCCAAACGGCCGCCAACCCCGTGCTCTCGACCCTGAAGTATTTCCGGTCGGAGTACGAAAAGCACGTGGTCGAGAAGCGGTGCCCGGCCATGGTCTGCAAAGAGATCGTGTCCTCGCCGTGCCAGTACATCTGCCCGATCGGCCAGGAGGCGTCCACCTATATCGCCCTCGTCGCCCAGAAGAAATTCGCCGAGGCCTACGAGGTCATCCGCAAGGACAACCCGCTGCCCTCGGTCTGCGGCCGGGTCTGCAGCCGGGCCTGCGAGACGGTCTGCCGGGCGGGCGAGATCGGCGAGCCGATCAGCATCCGGGGCCTGAAGCGGTTCGTCATGGACTGGGCCAAGGCCAAGGGGCTTGACGAGCCGGTCCGGTTCCCCGTGACCAAGCCCGAGAAAGTGGCCATCGTCGGCGCCGGTCCGGCGGGGCTGGCGGCCGGCTACAGCCTGGTGCGGAAGGGTTACGCGGTCCGGATCTTCGAAGCCCTGCCCGTCCCGGGAGGGATGCTCGCCGTGACGATCCCCGGGCACAGGCTGCCCAAAGACATCCTCGGCGAAGACATCGATTATCTTGTCAAGTGCGGGGTGACCATCAAGACCCACATGGCCCTGGGCAAGGACTTCACCCTGGACGACCTCCACGGCCAGGGATACAGGGCCGTCTTTATCGCGACCGGGGCCCACAAGCCGATCGAGATCGGCGTCCCGGGGGAAGAATCCGAGGGGGTCCTGCAGGCGCTCGAGTACCTGAAGGACGTCCACCTCGGCCGGCCCGTCGAGCTGGGCAGCCGGATCGTCGTCATCGGCGGCGGCAACTCGGCCGTCGACGCCGCCCGGGTGGCCCTCCGGAACAGGAACGTCAAGAAGGTCACGATCCTCTATCGCCGGACGCGGAAAGAGATGCCGGCTTACCCGGAGGAGATCGAGGCGGCCCTCGAGGAGGGCGTGAAGATCGAGTACCTGGTGGCGCCGAAATGGGTCCGGGCGAAGGACGGCAGGGTCACCGGCGTCCAGTGCCAGCGGATGAAGCTCGGCGAGAAGGACGAGAGCGGCCGGCCCCGGCCGGTACCCATCGAAGGCTCGGAATTCCTGGTCGCCGCCGATACCCTGATCCTGGCCCTCAGCGAGCGCGCCTATACGCCTTATCTTAAGGAAAGCGACGGCCTGACCCTGTCGCCCAAGTGGGGAACGATCATCGTCGACCACGCGACCATGGCCACCACCCGGCCGGGAGTTTTCGCCGGCGGCGACGTGGTCACGGGCCCGAGCAGCGTCGTCGACGCCCTGGCCGCGGGCAAGGCGGCCGCCGAAGCCATCCACAGCTACCTCGAAGGCCGTCCCCTGGTCCGGGCCCGGCAGCTCACCCGGCCTGCCTTTTATGTGAAACCGGTCGAAATCAGCGACGAGGAGCTCGAGGAGGCCAAGCGGTCGAAGATGCCCCACCTCGCGCCGAGCCGGCGAAGGACCATGCACGAAGAGGTCGAGCTCGGGTTCAGCCGGGACGCGGCGATCCGGGAGGCCCGGCGCTGCCTCCGCTGCGAGCTCGAGACCGAGGACGGGAAAAAAGCCACAGGACGGGAAATATGATCGAACTCAAACTCAACGGCCTGCCGGTCCAAGCCGAGGAAGGCTGGACGGTCCTCGAGACCGCCCAATTCTACGGGCTCGAGATCCCGACCCTCTGCCACCACGAAGGGCTGAGCGAGTTCGGGGGCTGCCGGCTTTGTCTCGTGGAAATCGGGGAGGAGCCGAGATCCAAGCTTGTTTCTTCATGCACCTATCCGTCCGAAGCCGGGCTCGTCGTCAGGACCGATACGAAGCGGGTCATCGAGGCCCGCCGGATGATGATCGAGCTCATGCTCTCGATCGCTCCCTACTCCAAGCAGATCCAGGACCTGGCCTCCAAGTTCGGGGTCAAGCGGATGCGGTTCACCGCCCGGAACGAGGAGTGCGTCCTCTGCGGCCTGTGCGTCCGGATGTGCAACGAGCAGATGAACGGCAAGGCCATCGGCTTCCAGAAGCGCGGCCACAAGAAGAAGATCTCGACCCCCTTTGACGCGAAATCGGAGGAGTGCCGGGCCTGCGGCGGCTGCATGTACATCTGCCCGGCCTGCCAGCTGCGCTGTCAGGGCCCCCAGGCGGACACGGCCGTCTGCAACGCCTGCCTGACCATGGACCCGACCTGCCTCGACGTCTACGGCGAACTCCAATGCTGGATGTACGACGCGGGGCGGTGCGGGACCTGCGTCCGGGAGGGCCCCGGCGCGGAAGCCGAAGCCAAGAAGCTGTAAACCCATGAAAGTGCTCTGTCTTGATATAACTCAGAAAACGAGGAGGAATTGACCATGGCCTATACGAGACTGAATAGAAGCGCTGCGACACTGACCAAGAACAGGACCGAAGGGTCCATCAGCCCCTTCAGCGGGATGTGCGTCACCTGCGTCGACGGCTGCATCGGGATGTGCGAGATCGGCAAGTCCGCCTACCGCGGGGCCGAGGTCCTCTACCCCCAGCCCTTCGGCATCATCACCGCCGCCTCGGAAAAAGAATACCCGGTCGACCTCTCCCACTTCAGCATCATGGGAACGGCGGTCGGGGCCTACGGCGTCGAGGCCGACAGCGACAAGGCGACCTTCGAGAAAGTCACGATCGAAACTCGCCTCGGCCGCGACAAAGGCATCAAGCTCCACGTGCCCTTCGTTCTCGGGGGCATGGGCTCGACGAACGTCGCCAAGCAGAACTGGGCAGGCCTGGCCGGGGGCGCGGCTCTTTCCGGAACGATCCTGACCGTCGGCGAGAATGTCTGCGCCATGGACGAGGAATCGGTGATCAAGAACGGCAAGGTCGTCCGCTCTCCGGACATGGAGAGCCGGGTCAACCTGTACCGGAGATGGCAGGAGGACGGCTACGGGACGGTCGTCGTCCAGGCCAATGTCGAGGACACGCGCCTGGGGGTCCAGGAATACGCCATCAACAAGCTGGGTGTTGAAGTCGTCGAGCTCAAGTGGGGGCAGGGCGCCAAGGACATCGGCGGCGAGGTCAAGATCAAGTCTCTGGCCAAGGCCCAGGAGCTCAAGAAGCGCGGGTACATCGTCCTCCCCGACCCCGAAGATCCGAACATCATCCAGGCCTTCGAGAAGGGCAGCTTCAAGGAGTTCGAGCGGCATTCCCGGCTGGGCATGGTCGAGGAAGAGAGCTTCATGAAGAGAGTCGAGGAGCTCCGCAAGGCCGGGGCTAAGTACGTTTTCCTCAAGACCGGCGCCTACCGGCCCGCCGACCTGGCCCGCGCCGTCAAGTTCTCCTCGAAAGCCAAGATCGACGTCCTCACGGTGGACGGCGCGGGCGGAGGCACCGGCATGAGCCCCTGGAGGATGATGAACGAATGGGGCATCCCGAGCGTCGAGATCTGGTCGCTGACCCGGAACTTCGCCGACCAGCTGGCCAAACAGAAGGAATACCTTCCCGACATCGTCTTCGCCGGCGGCATCACCTTCGAAGACCAGATCTTCAAGGCGCTGGCCCTGGGCGCGCCCTACGTCAAGGCGGTCGGCATGGCCCGCGGCCCGATGGCGGCGACGATGGTGGGGAAGACCATCGGCAAGCGGATCACGGAAGGCCAGATCCCCGTGTTTGTCGAACGGTTCGGGAGCTCGGCCGAAGAGATTTTCGTCACGGCGCCGGAATTGAGGCGGAGATTCAAAGAGAAGTTCGATGCCATCCCGACGGGGGCCATCGGGCTTTACACCTATTTCAAGCGGCTGAGCCAGGGCGTCCGGCAGCTCATGGCCGGCAACCGCAAGTTCTCCCTGAACTACATCCGCCGGGACGACATCGCTTCCCTGACCAAGGAAGCCGCCGACATCAGCGGCATCCCCTTCATTACGGACGTGGACAAGGACGAGGTCCAGAAGATCCTCAAGGGATAACTCTTTGCAGGACGCCCACTAGTCTTCGTTCAGGAACTCGTAGAAGGTCAGCTCATCGGCGCTGAGCCCGTACCTGTAGACGTACCGGCTGGCCAGCTGGGAAGCGAAGACGGCTGTGAGGTAGGGCGCGGGGACCCTCTTCATCAGCTTGGCGAACCCGATCTCCTCGATCAGGACCGGCGGTATGCAGCAGGCCGTTGCCTTCTTGAAGAGGGCCCTGTCCTTGACCAGCTCCGACTTTGACACGGCGTCCTTGATCGCGTTGATCTTCTCGCTGATAAGGTCGGAGAGGACGGCGCGCGGGATCTTCTTGGCCGCGTTCTCCTTCCAGATGACCTCGAACTCGAGCCGGGCGTTGGCCCGGATGATCCCCAGGATCTGCTCGACGTATTTCCGGCGGAAGGCCGGGCTGACGCCGTCCCGGACGCACATCAGCCTTTCGTACTCATCATCGGTGAGGGCGAGGCTGGCCAGGACCTCGAGCGACGAGGAGGTGACGCCGCCCTTGTTCGCCGAGGCGTCCTTGTAGAGGATGACGCCCTTTTCCTCGAGCCGGAGGCGGGCCTCCTGGGTGATGAAGAGGTTCGCGCCCTCGACGATGACCTTGAACCGGGGGTTCCCCTTGTCGTCGATGTAGCTCTGCCAGTTGTTGATGTTGATGGAGGAGGGGCGCCCGCCGCAGGGGACGAACAGGTCGGCCGAGAACTTCGGGTGGAGGTGGAAGGCGTTCCGGAATTCCAGGCCGAACTCCACCTTCTCGCCATCGGGAAGCGTTACGTCGTTGTCCTTGATGCCGACGAAGAAGCCCCGGGGCGAGAGGCGGTCCTTCCGGAAATTCTCGACCATCTTCCTGGCCTTGGCCAGGCGGCGGAGCTCGTTCCGGTCGAGTCCCTGGGGGTCGTAGAGGACGCCGGAGCCGTCGATCAGGGCCAGGGTTTTGTCTTTGGCGATCAGGATCTCGTTGCTGCCCAGGTCGCCGTCCGGTCCGCCGGTCATCACCTTGGTGATCCTCTCCTCTTTCAGTCCCAGCTTCTCCAGGGACCCGATGACGTATTCGTGGATCGAGTTGGTGGTCATCCCGTAAACGTCATGCGGGATGCCGCCCATCGAGACCGGCTTGCCGGTGGAGAACGATCTCCAGTATCTATAGCCGCGCCTCCTGGCCCGGAGCGCCGCCCACTCCATGACCTCGGCGGTCCCCTCATCGGGGCCCAGGAAGAGCAGGATCTCCTTGCCGTAGCAGTCGACGACGCCGGGCACATTGAGCATCAGGTCGAGGAGGCCGTCGACGTATTTCTTGAAGGCCTCCTCGGCGTCGTTCATGTGTCCCCAGTTCAGGAGAATCGTCCCCTTGGAGCCGCCCTCGGGGATGTCCTTGTTCTTGTGCTGCTGGGTCGAGGCCAGGTTGTAGTTCTCATCGAAGATCAGGTCGGAATTGTTGAGGTAGGTCTGGAGGTTCCCCGACTTGACGATCCGGACGCCGCCCCGGGCGATGTCCCGGAACCGGACATGGAACCCGCGGAACTCCCCGCCGATGACCTGGAAGATGCCGAAGGGCGTGACCGGGTAATCGACCTGGTTCAGATAGCGGGGGTCATACATGAAGGCCAGCGAGGTCTTTTCCTTGACGTAGAAATTGGTCTTCTGGACGGCGCCGATGAATTCGACGACGGCCAGGAAGATGGCCCGGTCGATCTCGACCGGGATGTTGCGGGTAACCTCTTTTCTGGCGGCCTCGACGTCCCGGCGCAGGTCGCAGACCCCCGAGTCCGGGTTGAACCGGCGGTCGAACAGCCGGAAAAGCGTCTTGATGTGCTCGTAGTACTCGACGAAGGAATCCCAGACGCGCTGCTCGTGGAAGGTGTCCTTGACCAGCTTCGTCTTGAGGTTCCGGAGGATGCCCAGGAGCTCGGGCGAGTCCTTGAGGTTATCCGCCAGGCGCAGGTACTCGTCGTTGTAGCCGGTCAGGAACTGGTGGCAGAAGCTCCAGGCCGAGACGCCGAAGACCATCTCCTGGGCGGTGAGCTTGCCCTCCCGGAAGAGGGGCGACAGGGGCGACTCGGGGATGACGTAGATCAGGCTGATGTCGTCGACGATGCCCTGGATGAGCTCAGGGTCGTGGGTATCCTTGAGGTAGATGGTATAGGCGTTCCGGCCGTTCGAGAACTGCTCGATGTATTTGCGGTTCGAGACCTGGCCATGCGAGTTGATGACGTCCGAGATGTTGGGGAAAAAGCGGTGGCTGGCGTCCCGCTTGGTGATGATCGTGATCCGGACCTCCTGCGTCGGGGCGGAGTGCGTGACGGAGATGTGGGGGCTCTCCCAGTCCTGGGTCAGGTCGATGAGCGCCTGATAGCGGTCGATGGTCTCCTTGGGCGCCGTGGCCAGGAAGGTCTTATCGGCGATCCGGCGGAGGTCGGTGACCCCGGGCGCCGGCCGCGGGTCGGGGAACTCCGGCTGGCAGACGACGTACATCCGCAGGTGCTCAAGCCCCCTGGCTTTCCGCTGGGTGCGGTAGGACTGGAGGCGGCTGTTCGGGTATTTTTCCTCGATCCGGCGCTCGATCTCCTGACCCCGGGCATGGAGATCGTCGACGAGGTAGAGCGCGTTGTTGGCGTGCTCGGTGGCCAGGTCGACGGTGACGATTTTCTCCTCCCGGATGGTGGCGATGATCTCGGCGGCCTTGACGGCCCGGATGTGATCGGCGATCGTCCGCAACGGCGTCGTCCGGAAGTAGTATTCGTTCATGCCGATGCCGGCGCAGTACCAGTCCAGCTCCTCCCGGACCGCTTCCCGTGTGTACGGACCCTGTTTGAGGATGTAGTCCTCGAGCTTCTCGAGCTGGGCCTCGGTCAAAACGGAGTGGGCGGCGATCTCTTTCAGGCTTTTCATGGGCGGCTCCTCATCATAAGATTCCCGCGAGAGAATTATTTCACTTCCATCAGATCTCGAGCTCGATCCGGTCGAGAAGGAGCTCCAGGCTGGCGTCGAGCTCGAGGTCGGTCGAATCGCAGGCGGGGCAGGCGAAGATGAAATCGTCCTTGGCGCTCTCCACCCCGCATTTCCGGCAGCGCACCCGGACCGGCGTCGGCTCGATCACGAGCTCGGCCTCGGCGGCGATCGTCCCTTCCTTGTAGGCGTCGAAGGCCGACTTCAGGAACTCGGGGACGACCCCCGCCAGGCGGCCCAGCTTGATCGTGACCGTGGTGACCTTCCGGGCATGATGCTCCCGCGCCTTCTCCTCGAGGGTTTCGAATAGGCTGGCGACGATCGACAGCTCATGCATGGGTTTGGCGCTCGACGAGCCGGGCGCGGGCCTCGAGGAAATACCGGACGAGCTCGTCAATCCCCCCGCCCTGGAGCGCCGAGGTGACGAAGACGCGGAGCCTGGGGTTGATATCGAGCGCTTCGGCCTTCGCCTTCTCCAGGTCGAACGGGAGATACGCCATGAGGTCCGCTTTGGTGATGACCAGGCAGTCGGCGGTGGCGAAGGCCTTGGGGTATTTCTTGGGCTTGTCGTCCCCCTCGGGCGTCGACAGGAGCACGAGGCGCAGCCTCTCGCCCAGGTCATAGCTCGCCGGGCAGACGAGGTTCCCCACGTTCTCGATGAACAGGAACCTCGTCCCGGCCGGGATCTCGGGGATCAGGCGGCCGACCGTCTTCGCCTCCAGGTGACAGGCGCCGCCCGTCGTGATCTGCCAGGCCGGGACGCCCTTCTTCCGGATCCGCTCGGCGTCCCGCTCTGTTTCGATATCGCCCTCGATGACGGCGATCTTGTGTTCGGCGTGCATCGCCTCGGCCAGCCGCTCGAGGAGCGTCGTTTTCCCCGAGCCCGGCGAGCTCAGGAGGTTCACCACGAGCACCCCCGCGGCCTCGAGCTTTTCCCGGATCTCCGCGGCCACTTTCTGGTTCGACCCCAGGATCGCTTCCTTGACGATGACTTCTTTTTTGTTCATGATCACCCGCCGACAGCTCCGTGAAATTCTATTCTACCCGAACCCGCGGGACATTTCATCCCGCCGCCCGACCGTCCTTGACTTTCCCTTCCAGGCTGATTTACCATCGTATCTCCGGAGTCCCTATAAGAGGTTCATCATGGCCAATGAGAAGATCCTGATCATCGACGACGACGACGACCTCGTCCACGCCATGCGGCTGCCGCTGGAAGCGGTCGGCTACAAAGTATCGCAGGCCGCCAACGGCACCGAAGGGCTGCAGAAGGTGAAAGAGATCTGTCCCGACTTGATCATCCTCGACGTCATGATGGACACGACGACCGAGGGCTTCCATGTTTGCCTCTCGATCCGCAGCCAGGACCCGAAATCCGAATTCAAGGAGTTCAGCCGGATCCCCATCATCATGCTCACCTCGATCCATCAGACGACGCCCCTGCGTTTCGGCCCGCACGAGGATTACCTCCCGGTGCAGGCGTTCATCGAGAAACCCATCGAGCCGGCCGAGCTCCTGAAAAAAGTCCGGGAAACCCTGAGTCAGCAGGTCCCCTGAGACGGGCGCAATAATATTCGCCTTTATTTCCTGACGCACTTTTAATATTCTTCTTGAGACGATGACACGGACCCCGCTCCATGGCCGCGTGGACCTGGTCGAGCAGGAGCTCGTCTCCAGCATGGCCCGGTTCATCACGATCCGCTGGCTGGCGGGTCTCGGCGTGCTGGGGGCGACGTGGGTCGTGACCGCCGTCCTTCGCCTGCCCCTGCCGGCCCTGCCGCTCTATCTTATCGGCCTGGCCATCCTCGGCTACAACGCCGTCTGTTACCTGGTCCTGAAGCGCCTGCTGACCGCCGAGCCCCTCAGCATCGTGAGATTTCACCGGCTCACCGAGGTCCAGATCGGCCTCGACTGGCTGGCCATGACCGCTCTCCTTCATTTTTCGGGCGGCGTCGAGAGCCCGGCGCTTTTCTACTTTTTCTTCCACATCATCCTGTCCGGGATCTTCCTGTCGCCCGCGGCCACCTATTCCTACGCGGCCACGGCGACCGCGCTGGTCGGGGCGACGGTCTGGCTGGAGTACGCGGGCCGGCTGGCCCACTTCTCCCCCTTCGCGGCCGGGTCCGGCCCTCTCTTCTATCAGCGACCCTTCTTTGTCGCCGGGGTGATGCTGTTTTTCGTCTCGGCCATGTTCGTCTCCGCCTACCTGGCCTCGACCATCAACGTCCGGATGCGCCGGCGCGAGCGCGAGATCGTCGAGCTCGACGACAATCTGCAGCGCGCCTACGACCGGCTGCAGACGCTTTATGACAGCGCCCGGGCGATCAGCTCGACGCTCGAGCTCGACTTGGTCCTCGACCAGATCGTGCGGCGGACGGCCGACGCGATGGACGTCAGGGGCTGCTCCATCCGTCTTCTCGACGATTCCGGCGCGAGGCTCACCATGGCCGCCGTCCACGGGCTGAGTGAAACCTACGTTAAGAAGGGCGACCTGCTGCTCGCGCAGAACCCGCTGGCGCGCGAGGTGCTGTCGGGCCGGGTCGTCGCCATCAGCGACATCCAGGACGAAACGCGCCTCCAGTATCCGGCCGAGGCGGAGGCCGAGGGCATCCGGTCGATGCTGTCGGCGCCCCTCCGGGGCAAGCGGGGCCCGCTGGGGCTGATCCGCGCTTACAGCACCGAGCCGGAGCGCTTCACCCCGGACGACGCGACCTTCCTCTCGGCGATGGCCAGCGAGGGGAGCATCGCCATCGAAAACGCCATGGCCTACCGGGAGCTGGGCCGGCTCGAGGAGATGAAATCGCGGTTCGTGCTGACCGTGACCCACGAGCTCCGCTCGCCCGTGGGCGTCATCCGGAGCCTCCTCCAGACTCTGCGGGACGGCTATGCCGGCGCGCTCAGCGGGGGCCAGCGGGATGTGCTCGAGCGGGCGCTCCACCGTGCGGATTTCCTCCAGGTCCTGATCAACGACCTGCTCGATCTGGCGGCCGGCAAGAACGAGATCGGCCTGGGAAAAGGGGAGCGGGCGCCCGTGCGCCTCGACCGGATCATCCGCCAGGTGGTCGAGCGGTTCGAGGCCTCCGCCCGCGAGCGCCGGATCGCCCTCGAATTCAGCTGTCCGGGAGGGGCGTCCGCGATCATCGTCGCCACCGCCGACGGGGTCGACCGCATCCTCAACAACCTTGTCTCGAACGCCCTCAAATACACGCCGGCCGGCGGGCGGGTCACGGTCTCGCTCAATGTCGAGGGAGGTACCGCGCGGCTCGAGGTCGCGGACACGGGGATCGGCATTCCCGAGGAGGCGCTCAAGCACCTCTACGAAGAGTTCTACAGGGCGCCGAACGCCAAGGCTGAAGTCAAAGAGGGAACCGGTCTGGGCTTGTCTATCGCCAGAGACCTGGTCATAATGTACGGCGGCCAGATCGCCGTCCAGAGCCAGGTCGGCCGGGGAACAACGTTCGTCCTGACCTTCCCCCTGGCCTCCGAAAGCGTCCCCTCGCCCTCGTGATGGGCGGGGTCGGGGGAAGGCTAGGAGTCCCTTCGGATCTCCTCCAGGGCGACTCGCAGGTAGGTCTCGAACCGCTCTTCGAGCGCCGGCGACAGCTCCAGTCCCGGGCCCAGGCTTCCCGGCTGAATGCCCATGATCATGACCGTAGGGACGGGCAAACGCAGGCTCCTCCCCATCTCGAGCACCCTCAGGACGTCGCCTTCGTGCGTGGTCATGCCCTTCGTCGGCTTCAGCGACTCGACGTCCTCCGGCTTGAAGAGCCGGCATTCGCCCGGCTCGAGGCCCATGTCCACCGCGTCGACGATGACGATCCTTTCCGTGCTCTCCGTGAGGTAAAAGAGGAGGCGCGTCCCTTCGTCGGCGATGGCGACCGCTTCGAACCCCTGCTCGAGGCCGCGGCGGGCGAGGTGCTCGACGATGCGCAGGCCGACGCCGTCGTCGGCCATGGTGGAGTTGCCGACGCCGATGATGTAGCGCAACGGCCGGTCAGCGCTTGAATTCGACCGTCAGATAGTGCGTCGAGCACGAAATGCAGGGATCGTACGCCCGGACCAGCATCTCGAGCCCGAGCTCCATCTCCTTCTCGCTCTTGTCCTCGGCCAGGAGCTTCGGCACCAGCGTCTCGAAGTCGAGCTGGATGTTGCCGTGGTTCTGGTTCGTCGGGATGATGCAGTTCCCGCCCGTGCACATCCCGTCCTTGTCGTAGCCGTACTCGTGGAAGAGGATGCCGCGGGGCACTTCGACCGCGCCCTGTCCCTGGCTGAACCGGGTCGGCGGGATGACCTTCTCCGGGCGGTAGCCGGCCCCGAGCACTTCGTCCAGGAGCCGGACCGAATCGTTGACGCTGTGGACGATCTCGACGAGCTGGGCGACGCTGTTCATGTACGGGTTGAAGCACAGCGGCTTGAAATTCAGCGCCTCGGCCAGCTTCTTCGCCTCCGGGTGCAGCTGGTCGTAGTTGTTGTTGAACCGCGCCAGCGCCCCCGCCATGTAGCGAGTCCAGCTTGTTCTTGGTGTACTTGGCCGTGGACTGCGGGACGACGTATTCGTTGGTGCACGGACCGGTAGCTCGACACCGGGCCAGCGCTGCTTGACGCCGTCGGGCGTCACGGTCTGGATCTGCGCCGTCGTAGAGAGCCGTACTCGGTGTCGCTCGACAGGGCCATGTACTCGGTCGGCCGCTCGAAGGCGGGGACCTTGTCGGCGACGGACAGCACGGTCTGGATGGTGGCGTCGAGATCCGGCTGGAGGTCGACAAGTCGCTGCCTGGAGCTTCGTCAGCTCGGCTTCCGTCGGGTATTCGGCGAACCCGCCCGGGACGACGCGGGTGGGGTGCGTCGTGCGGCCGCCCAGCAGCGAGCCCCACTCATGGCAGGCGCGCTTCATCCGGAGGGCCCGGACCACGACCTCGGCGTGGGTGGGCACGAGCGGGAAAACGGACGGCGCGCCGAAGAGGTCCGGCGCCACGAGGAAATAGACGTGGAGGACGTGCGAGTCGACGTTCTCGGCGTGCTTGAGCATGCGTCCGCAGCTTATGGGTCTGGGGCGTGACCTGGATCCCCAGGGCGTTTTCGGTGGCCTTGACCGAGGCCAGCGTGTGCCCGATCGAGCAGATGCCGCAGATGCGGCTCGTGACGCGGGCCACCTCGGTGTAGTGGCGGCCGCGGACCATCGCCTCGAAGAACCGGGGGGCCTCGGGCACCTGCCACTGGCAGCTTCTCGACCTTCCCGTTCTTCACGTTGACGACGATGTTGCCGTGACCCTCGACCCGGGTCAGGTGGTGGACGTTGATGGAGATGTTGTGGCTCACTGGGCATCCCTCCTCATGGCGGCGGTGAACATGCGCGACTTGTCCCTGGCCCGTTCGGCCGGGAGACCGCCCTTGCTCTTCAGGACCTCCTCGAGCGACTCCTCGTTGGGGTGGTCCACGAACCCGCGGCAGGCCTCGCAGGGAATGCCGTCGGCGGGACAGGGGGCGCCGCAGCCGGCCCGGGCCACCAGCCCGAGACAGTGGTCGTCGAGGTCATACCGGCAGACCGTCTCCCGCATCTTGCACTCCACGCACACCGGATAGTTGGGGATGACCGGCTCCTTGCCGTGCAGGAGGTGGGAGACGACCCGGACGAACTCCGCCCGGTCCATCGGGCAGCCGTGGAGCGAGTAATCCACCTTGATCGCGGCGCTGATCGGCAGGGCCTTCTGACTGTCGAGATGCGGCCTGGAGGCGTCCTTGCCGTAGACGAACTCCTTGTAGTCGGCCGTGTGGTTCTTCATGGCGTTGATGCCCGCCGTGGCGGCGCAAGCGCCGTAGGCGATGACGATCGCGGCGCGCCGACGGATATCCTCCAGCCGGGCGCGGTCCGCCTCGCGGGTGAACGAACCCTCGACAAAGGCGATGTCGATCGGCTCGGTCGTCCGCTCCTTCATCACCTCGCGGAACTCGACGAACTCGAGCGTGGCTCAAGCAGGCTGACGAAGATCGGATCTCCCAGGTTCGTCAGCTCCACCTGGCAGCCCTCGCAACAGGCGAAATCGAAAAAGGCGACGCGGACTTTTTTCTGCGCGCTCATCTGAATGCCTCCTCCAGGTTCTCGATGTCCTTCAGGCAGAACACCGGGCCGTCCAGGCAGACGTACTTGTTGTTGATCTGGCAGTGCCCGCACTTGCCGATGCCGCACTTCATCCGGCGCTCGAGGTCGAGGTAGATGTTGCCTTTGGCGATCCCCAGGCTGCCCAGCTCGGCGACGACGAACTTGTACATGATGGGCGGGCCGCAGATGACGACCTTGGTATTGGGGTCGATCGCGACCTTTTTGAACAGCGTGGTGATGACCCCGACATTCCCGGTCCAGCTCTCGTCGGCGCGGTCGACGGTCTCGTAATAGTTCACGTCGGCCGATTTCCGCCAGGCGGCCAGGTCGTCGAGGAAGAGCTGCTCTTTGGGGGTCCGGGCCCCGAAAAAGAGCGTGAAGTTCTTGAATTCCGAGCGGCGGTCGAGGATGTAAAGGATGAGGCTCCGGGTCGGGCAGAGGCCGATGCCCCCGGCCACGACGAGGACGTTCTCGCCCCGGAACTTGTCGAGGGGAAAACCGTGCCCCAGGGGCCCCCTGACAAAGAGGGATTGTTTGGGCTGGAGCGCGGTGATCGCCCCCGAGACCCGGCCCACTTTGCGGACGACGATGTCGAAGGTCTGGGTCCGGGTGGGGGAGCTGGCGAAGCCGATCGGGATCTCCCCGAACCCGAAACTCGAGACCTCGAGCATCTGGCCGGGCTCGAAGCTCATCGGCCGGCCGTCCTTCATTTTCAGCGTGAAGTGCTTCTCGGTGGCCGTGACCTGCTCGGCGCGGATGATCTCGGCCTCCCGGGGGAGGAAGATGTTCGGATAGGCGGCGCTTCCGGGATGGATCTGCGTGCTCATCTTAGCCCTCCATGATGCTCTGGATGACCCGGGCGGGGTCGGCGATGTCGGGCACGCACTGCGCCGCGCACCGGCCGCAGCCGACGCAGGCGGGGCCGCCCAGCTTGTCGTTGAGATAGGCCGCCTTCCGCATGATGCGGTGGCGGTAGCGCTGGCCGCGCTGCTCCCGGAAGTTCTCGCAGGCGCCGGCGCCCAGCGAGACTTTGGCGAAATCCTCGAGCAGGCAGCCGTCCCAGGCGCGGCCCCTCTGGCCGGAGACCTGGTCCAGGTTCCAGTTGTCCTGGACATCGAAGCAGTAGCAGGTGGGGCAGACGATGTTGCAGGTGCCGCAGGAGAAACAGGTGCGGGAGAGCTCGTCCCAGAGCTTGCTCGTGAAGGCCTTCCGGACCTTGTCCGCGATCTCCTGGGAGGTGTAGGGCAGGCTCTCGGGGCACTTGTTCATGACCTCTTCGTTGACTCTCGCGGCCTCGGCGGCCTGGGCGGCCGTGGCTGGGGAGAAATGGCCGCAGCCCAGGAGCTTCTCGCCCTTGGGGGTCCGGACCTCGAGGACGTAGCCCGAGGGGAGCTTCGTCAGGAAAGCGTCGTGCCCCTCGGGCTTGACGCCCCGGCCCACCGTCCCCCAGAAGGCGCGCCGGGAAACGGTCTGGATGCTCGAGCCGACGATCGTCGTGAGCTCGCGCTGGGCCAGGTAGTTCCAGTCCTCGTTGTTCTCGCGGAAGAGGAGGTCCAGCATGTCGATGGCCTTGATGTCGTAGAAGTGGACGCCGAAGAGAATCCGGGCCTCCGGCCGGATGGCGCTGGCGGGCCCGTCGGGGCCGAACGCCACCAGGTCCTGCCTGACGGGAAAGATGACCTTCTTGGGAGGCAGGATCGTCACATCGTAATCCAGCCTGACAGCCTTCGGGGAAGCCACGGGAGCGAAGACGAACTGGTGCTTCCGCGAGACCGGCGCGGTGACCGGCGCGGCCCTCATCATGGCTTCCACGAAGGGATCGAGATCGGCATCCTTGAGGAAGTGGAAAACAGTGTTCATGGCTGCTCCTTGTCTGCGGACGTCCGGCGAAGGGGAGAGAAAAAAAGCCCAGGCATTTTGAAGCTCCATTTACGCACGAAAAATCCGGTTTGTCAATCGACAAAAAGACTTGCAATTCCTCTTGAAAAGAAAGTAAGATTCTCTCAGAATATGCGTATTATCACTTGTAAGGAGGCAATATGAGAAGGAAAGGCCTGATTGTTCTCGCCCTAGCTATCGCAATCGTCGTCCTCTTTTCGCTTCAAAGCTGCAAGTCCAGCCCGGAAAAGAGCCTGCTTTCCGCTTATTTCCACGCGATCTCGCTCAAAGACACCGCCACGATGGCCACGATGGCCATCGATCCCCAGTCGATCGAGGCTCAGTCGTGGCAGATCACCAGCGTCAGCCCGGAGGAGACCAAGCCCTATGACCTCCCTGACCTGAACAAAAAAGAACTCGAGCTGAAAAAGAAGCTGGAGGACCACGTCGGCCCGGTCATGGAAGCCGAAGACGCCAAGTACTCGGCTGAAGAAGAGCTCAAAACGGCCCGCACGGGCGGGGCCAGGGCCGCCGCCAAGAAGAAAGTGGAAGAGGCCACGGCGAAATACGACCAGGAGCGCGAGGCCCACCGCCAGCTGCAGAAAGACTACAACGACTCCAAGGCGGGCGCCCAGAGGGAACAGGACATCGCCCTCTTCTCCCTGTCCGAGCGCGAGATGCCGACCATCCGGGACATGACGGGCACGATCCATTCCAAGACCGTCGATGTCAAGGTCGTCGATAAGAGCGGCCAGACGAAGAACTTCCGGTTCCATCTCGAACAGTATATTTTGAAGGACGAAGCGTCGGGCTACATGCGCAATGGCGGCTGGAAAATCGTCAAGCTGGAGCCGATCGCCTGATCGCTTATTGACCTTTCCTGCTCAATCCTCTATAAGTATGGGTCTGTCCGCGGGGGGCCGTTAGCTCAGAGGGAGAGCACCGGCCTTTTAAGCCGGGTGTCGCTGGTTCGAGTCCAGCACGGCTCACTCTAAACTCCCCGCCCCTGTCGTCTAGCCCGGTCAGGACATCGCCCTTTCAAGGCGGCAACACGGGTTCAAATCCCGTCGGGGGCGCTTTCCCATCTCAAGACTCAACGGTTCCTTCGGCGGGGTTTTGATTTGCCAAGTCCCCCCATAACGGCTAGAATGTCCGCCTGACCGGAGAGAGGCGCTTATGATCCAAGCCGGAGATTTCAAGAAAGGTGACGTCGTCACGGTCGACGGCGAACCCCACGTCATCGAGACCATTTTCGTGCAAAAGCCGGCGGCCCGCGGGGACCGGGACCCTCTACAAGGTCCGGCTTCGCAGCCTGGCGACGAAGCGCAAGATCGACCGGGTGTTCCGCGGGGACGACGGGCTCCAGGAAGCGGACTTCGAGCGCCACCCCATCCAGATCCTCTACGGGGACTCGGAGAGCTTCACCTTCATGGACCTCCAGGACTACAGCCAGTTCGCCCTGACGAAGGGCGACATCGAAGACGAGTGGTTTTACCTGACGGAAAGCCTGGAGGGGCTGGTGTCCCTTGTGTCCGAGGGCCGGGTCATCGGGATCGAGCTGCCGCACTAGGTGGCCATGAAGATCGTCGAGATCAGGCCGTCGGTAAAGGGCGGGTCAGTGACGGCCCGGACCAAGCCGGCCACCCTCGAGACCGGCCTCGTCGTCCAGGTCCCGGAGTACATGGCCGAGGGAGAGGTCATCCGCGTCGACACCCGCACGGGTCTGTTCGTGTCGAAGGCGTGAGCGGCTGACGGAAGCCACCCCCATGATCGCAAGAGGGAGCGCGCGATGATCCTGGCCAAGCCCGAGATCCTCAGACAGATCAGGAAAGGCAGAATAAAGATCGAGCCCTACGACGAGGCCGCGATCGGCCCCGCGTCGATCGACCTGACGCTGGGCGATAAGCTGCGGATCCTCGGCACGGGCGAGCACATCACGGACGCCGACACCGACTACAGGACGCTGACGGAGCTCGTCGACATCAGCGGCGGCTACCTCCTCGCGCCGGGCGAACTCGTGCTCGGCATAACCCAGGAGAGGCTGACCCTTCCGGAGGACGTCTGCGGCTGGCTTAACTCGCGCTCACGGTTCGCCCGGGTCGGCCTGATGAGCCACATCGCCGCGCCGTTCCTGGCGCCGGGGATCTCCAACAGGCAGATCCTCGAGATCTTCAACGCCGCCCGGAACAGGATCCGGCTGACCCCGGGGATGAAGATCTGCCATGTCGTCCTCCAGGAGTGCAAAGGCGCGGCGAGATACGCCGGCGCCTGGAAGGACCAGGATCTCTAGGACATGCATTTTCTGACCACGCTCGCCGTGTCCTGCTTTCCCTGAGCGACTTTTTTCTCGGCGTTGCCCTGAGGTCGGGCAAGGCCGGCACCCGGAAGCCTGTCATTCTAGACCTCGTCCTGGTAATCCTGATGTTATTTGTCGAGTGTATCGTTCTGGCGCAATAATGAGGGAACAGGGGGAATGGGTGGCGGGGTCGACGAGACTTGAACTCGCGACCTCTGGCGTGACAGGCCAGCGTTCTAACCAAACTGAACTACGACCCCGCCGATAAGGGCATTAGAATTATAGCGATAAGCCCGTCGCTTTTCAATCCCGCTGCCGGCCGGCACCAGTCGGTGATAAAAAAAGCGGCGATTTCCGATGGTCCTGCGCGGACGGCAGACCCTGGCGTCCGCCCTCTGGGATTGACCGCCGGCGGGGTTTGTCCAATAATGCACCCCGCAGGGTTACCTGATGCCGACCGCCATTATACCGCAACGATCCCATAAGACCGGTCCGGGCGAAACAGGGGCCGGGAAAAGATCGCCCGGAGCCGGCCGCCTGGCCGCGGTCATCGGCGTCAGCCTCGTCCTTTTTGGGGCGAGCCTCTCCACGGCTTTCTGCCAGGCCGTCGCCCCCTCTCCCGGCGAGCCTACCCGCCACATCAGTCTCGGCCTGGGGCCCGTCTACAACCTTCATGAGGAAAGGTTCTTTCCCGGGTTGGGTTTCGAATTCGAACAGCTCCTCCCTTTTGGGGATAGGCGTTTCGGGATCGGGGTCGCCGCCGAAATGGCCTTCGATAAGCATAAACACTACGTCGTCTCGCTGCTCGCTTGCTATCATCCGGTCGAGCCGTTAACCCTGTGCCTGGCGCCCGGCGTGATGCTCATCGATCACGACAGGTTCGAGAGCCGTGCGGCCCTTCATTTCGGAGTGGAATACGAGTTCGAGGTGGGCGGCGGCTCCCTCGCGCCCTCCGTGGAAGCCGCCGTCTCCGGCGACGACGTTCACCTGATGCTCGGTGTCCACGTCGGGTTCGGGTTTTGAGGCCCGGGCCTATTCCTCTTTTTCGCCCCGGAGCTTCAGCTCGTCGAAAAATCCGGTGTCGTCGAACGAGCCGACACCGACGCGCCCATGGCGCAAGGTGTGGTCGACGGCGGTCAGGATGGGCGTATTCATGTCGTCGAGATAGGCCTCGACCCGGCCGGTCGCGGCGTCGCCGGTGACCTTGAAGACGTGCCAGTTCTTATCGGTCAGCCGGAAGGTGGACTTCCCCGGCGGCTCCAGGTTGATCTTCACCCTGTCGGCGCCGTTCACCAGGCCGATGACGTTGTGGGCGTCGTCGCTCGAGGCGGAGAAATGGACATAGAAGAAGTGCGTCGGGTCCTGGAAATGGAAGAAAACGCACAGGTCCCGCCTCGTGTTGGACGGATCGACGTCGCATTTCAGGCGGCCGGTGAACTCGAACGAGGAGACGTCGAAGTCCTCCGCGACGGACCACGAGGTCGGTGCCCGGACCCTCCCCTGTTCGCCGGGCGCCGTGAGCGCGTAGACCTTGGAGCTGTCCAGGTCCACGACCCGCCAGTGATCGGGCGCGCTCGGCCGCCAGCCGTCGGCTCGGCCGTTCTCGAAATCCGAGTTGATCAGGAGCGGCAGCTCCTGGACCGACGTCCGGGAGGATTGAATCGCGCCGAGGGCTGCGCCCGAGATCAACGCCAATGTCAGGGTGAACGCTAAAACCGCCTTTCGTAATGGATGCCTCTCGTCTTTGACGCCGAGCATCGGTATCGCCATTTTCACCTCGCTCCGGCCTGGTCGACCCGGCTCCGCGAAATTCGTCGCGCCCCGGCCGTTTCGGGTGCCGGGACAAAAAGAATTGGGGAATTGATATCCTGGCACCAATTTTAGGCGGATTGGCCGTCGGTGTAGCCAGGCTGCATCCAGGGCAGGCCTCGGCCCTCGAAGAAAGGTTGAAGGCGCATGGTCATCGTGTCCATCTCCGCCGGCATCATCTTCTGAAAATTCCTGAGCAGCGCGATGTTCTCTTTCAGGACCTCCAGGCTGTCCGTCCCGATGACCGCCGAGTCCACGTGCTCGAGCGTCAGCGCGTACCGGATCAGGTCCTTCGGGTTGAAGTCCGCCACGGTCTCGCGCGGCCGGATGACCTTGATAACCATGACCCCCATGCCTTTTTTCGCGGCAGCCGGGATCGCCCCTTTCTCCATGTCGCCCTGAGTGCCCTGCTGATGGTTGAGGGCGATGAGCATGGTGTCGAGGTCGAAGCGTTCGACCATCGCCTGGGCGGTCTCGGCCGAGGAGTGACAGCTGAACCCGATGAAGCGCGCCGCCTTCTGTTCCCTGAGCTTGTGGAGGGTTTCGAGGACGCCGGCCTGGCCGCCGATCCGATCCACTTGCTGGAGATCGTCGACACTGTGGATCTGGAGGATGTCCACGTAGTCCGTCTGGAGCTTCTTCAGGCTCTGATCGAACTCGCGCATCGCCCCTTCGGCGGTGAGATCGTCGAGCTTGGTGGCCACGAAGACTTCCTTCCGGCGGTCCTTGAGGACCAGGCCGAAGCGCTCTTCGCTGTTGACCTTGCCGTCGGTGTAGCTTGAGGCCGTGTCCCAATAGTAGAGCCCGTCAGCGAGGGCCGCGGTCAAGAGCTTGACACTCTCCTCCGGCTTCTGGAGCTTGCAGAACCGGCTGCCGCCGCCGAAGCCGATGATCGGCACCGCCATACCCGTTTTCCCCAGGACGCGGGTGGGGAGTCCCTTGGCGTCGAGTCCGATGATCGGGGAACCGGCCGGTCTCACGCCGGCTTCCAAGAGGATCTTCCCGGCGGGCAGCGCGCCCACGGCCGCCGTCGCCGTGATCCAGGTCTTGAGGAAATCGCGCCGGTCCATTTTCTTTCTTTTCACGCGCACTCTCCTGGCTCCAGTTTACTCCATTTCACATTTTTTCCAGGGCGGCGATCCGCTCCTCGATCGGCGGATGGGTGCTGAACAGCTTGTTGATGTTGCCGCCGATATCTTTCAGGGGGTTGACGATATAGAGGTGGGCGGTGGCCTTGTTCGCCGCCTCGAGGGGCTCCTTGTCCGCGGCGATTTTCTTGAGCGCCGAAGCGAGGCCGGCCGGGTACCGGGTAAGCAGTGCCCCGCTCGCGTCGGCCAGATACTCCCGTCTCCGGGAGACGGCGAGCCGGATGAGCTGGGCGATCAGGGGAGAAAGCATGGCCAGGATGAGTCCGAGAGCGACGACGAGCCCCCCGGCCCCGCCTCCGCCCCGTCCCCTCTCGTTGCTCCGCCGCCGCGGTCCGCCCCACCAGAAGCTCTGCCGCAGCCAGTCGCTGAGGAGCGCCACCACGCCCACCATCACGACGGTCAGCGTCTGCAGCAGGACATCGTAGTTCCGGATATGGGACATCTCGTGGGCGACCACGCCCTCGAGCTCCAGCCGGTTCAGCTTCTGGAGGAGGCCGGTGGTGACGACGATGACGGAGTGCTCCGGGTTCCGGCCGGTGGCGAAGGCGTTGGGCGCGGTATCCTCGATCACAAAGCATTTGGGCGCTGGCAGGCCGGCGGCGAGCGCCAGCCCCTCGACGACGTTATACAGGTACGGGAACTCGTCTTTCTCCACCGGCCGGGCCCGGCTCATGGCCAGGACGACCCGGTCGCTGTAATAGTAGCTGCCGGCGGTCACGCCGGCCGCGAGGATGAAGGCAAAGGCGATCCCGGCCTTGCCCATGCCGACGAACTGGTCGAAGACCCAGGCGAGCGCAAAGATCAGGCAGAGGAAGAGGGCAACGAGGAGGAACGACCTCCGCTTGTTGCTCGCGATCTGGTCGTACAACTAAAAGCTGACTTTTACGGGCTCTTTGGCCGCCGGCTCTTCGATCTCGAAGTATTCCTTTTCCTTGAAATTGAACATGTTGGCGATGATGCTGGCCGGGAAGACCTGTTGCTTCTGGTTGAACTTCATGACCATGTCATTGTAGAACTGGCGCGCGTAGGCGATCTTGCTCTCGGTCCCCGACAGCTCCTCCTGGAGCTGGAGGAAGTTCTGGTTGGCCTTGAGCTCGGGGTAGTTCTCGGCGACCGCGAACAGGGTCTTCAGGGCGCCGCTCAGCATGTTCTCGGCCTGGGCCTGGTCCTTGACCGTGCCGGCGTTGATGGCGCCCGCCCGGGCCTGGGTCACCTTTTCGAAAACCTCGCGCTCGTGCTTGGCGTAGCCTTTGACCGTCTCCACCAGGTTGGGGATCAGGTCGTAGCGGCGCTTGAGCTGGACGTCGACCTGGGCCCAGGAATTGTCGCAGCGGTTCCGGGCGATGATCAGGCCGTTGTAGATGCCGACCGCCGCCGCGGCCGCGACGCCGAGGATGATGAGCAGAACGAAGAAGCCTCCCATGTGTTTTCTCCTTGGGCGAAATCCAATGTTGTCCGATATGCCAAGACTCTATTTTGTATCTTATCGGGAAAAAATCAACAGCCAATTCTTTGGGGGTCGTTCCCCGGCACCAGAATCGTCCCCTTGGGGGCCGCAGAATTCCGTTGACATCCCCTCTTCCGGAGTGATATATTTTTCGAGCCCAGACCAAGGGAAATCTCGTCTCCAAGGAGGTTATAACTATGCCAACATTGAAGGAGAAATTCGCGGCCAAGATCGGCCCCATGCGCGACAAGGTGGCCGGTCTCCAGAAGCAGGCCGGCGACATGAAGATCGGCGACGTGACGATCGCGCAAGCCTACGGTGGCATGCGCTCGGTCAAGTGCATGGTGTGGGAAACCTCGGCTTTGGACCCCATGGAGGGGATCCGCTTCCGCGGGTACACCATCCCCGAGCTTCGGGACAAGCTGCCCAAGGCCCAGGGCGGTGAAGAGCCCCTTCCCGAGGGCATCTTCTATCTTCTCCTGACGGGCGAGCTGCCCACGGCGGAAGACGTTGCCGAGATCACCAAGGAATGGCAGAAGCGCAGCGTCCTGCCCGGCTATCTCGTTGACATTCTCAAGAGCCTGCCCAAGGACATGCACCCGATGACCCAGTTCTCGGCGGGCATCCTGGCCCTCCAGAAGGAATCGAAGTTTGCCGAGCGGTACCGCCAGGGCATGGGCAAGATGGAGTACTGGGACCCCATGTACGAGGACTCCATGGACCTTCTGGCGAAGCTGCCGCTGATCGCCGCCTTCATCTACCGGGGCTCTTACAAAGGCGGCCAGCACATCGCTCCCGACCCCAAGCTCGACTGGGGCGGGAACCTCGCCCACATGGTCGGCGTCGAGGACGAGGCCTTCAAGGAGCTGATGCGGCTCTACCTCGTCATTCACAGCGATCACGAAGGCGGCAACGTGTCCGCCCACACGACCCATCTGGTGGGCTCGGCCCTCTCGGACGCCTACTACAGCCTGTCGGCGGGGATGAACGGGCTGGCCGGACCGCTCCACGGCCTGGCCAATCAGGAGGTCCTCCGCTGGATCATGGACCTTATGAAAAAGCTCGGCGGCGTGCCCTCGAAGGACCAGCTCGTGCAGTACCTCTGGGACACCCTCAACGCCGGCAAGGTCGTCCCCGGCTACGGCCACGCCGTCCTCCGCAAGACCGACCCCAGGTATGTCGCCCAGCGCGAGTTCGCCCTCAAACACCTGCCCGACGACGAGATCTTCAAGGTCGTCAGCATGGTCTATGAGGTGGCGCCCGACGTCCTGACGAAGCACGGCAAGACCAAGAACCCGTGGCCGAACGTCGACGCCCACTCCGGCTGCCTCCTCTGGCACTACGGGGTCCAGGAGTACGATTTCTACACGGTCTTCTTCGGCGTTTCCCGCGCCCTGGGAGTCCTGGCCCAGCTGATCTGGAGCCGCGCCCTCGGCCTCCCGATCGAGCGGCCGAAGAGCGTCACGACCGACTGGATCGAAGCGCAGGTCAAGGCCGCGCCGCCCAAGCCGTAAGCTCACTGTCGGCGGGGGCGGCCCTTCCCGGGGACCGCCCCCGCGTTTTCGCCCCGCCCGGCCTGGCCGGCGGGATTTATCGCACCCCGGGGTTAGGAAGTGAACATTTGCGCTCGCGTGTCGGGCATTGTCCCGGACGAAAGGGCAATTGCCGGCTGAAAATAAGACGGTCCCTTCTGCCCTATTTCCCCGTTCCCCTGTCAGGAGGTCGATGAACATGGAAGTCAAAATCGCGCTGATCGGCTGCGGCACTGTCGGGAGAGGCTTGCTCGAAATCCTGGACACGAGGCGAAGTCAGCTCAAGGCCGCCTTTGACTTCGAGTCCAGGGTGGTGGCCATCTCGGACCTGAAGAAGGGCTCGATCCTCGTCCCGGACGGGATCGTGATCGACAAGCTCTTCGCCCTCCTCGACGGCGGCGGCCGGATCGATCAGTATTACGGGGAGGGGAGCACGGCCGAGCTCCTCAACCCGCTGGACATGATCGAGCAGTGCGGCGCCGACGTCGTCGCCGAGCTCACCTACACCGACATCAAGACCGGCGAGCCGGCCACGGGCTACATCAAGAAGGCCCTGCGGTCGGGCAAGCACGTCGTGACCTCCAACAAGGGGCCGGCGGCGCTCCACTATAAGGAGCTCAGCGGCCTGGCGAAGAAGAACGGGCTGGTCTTCGGGATCGAGGGGACGGTCATGAGCGGCACGCCGGTCTTCAGCCTGGCGGGCAGCGGGTTCGCCGGGAACGAAATCCGTGAAGTCAAAGGCATCCTCAACGGGACCACCAACTTCATCCTGACCAAGATGGAGCAGGACGGCATGTCGTACCCCGACGCCCTGAAGCTCGCCCAGGAGCTTGGCTACGCCGAGGCCGACCCCACGGCCGATGTCGAGGGATTTGACGCCCTGGCCAAGATCGTCATTTTATCGAACGTGCTCCTCGGCGCGGAGATCGCGCCCGCGGACGTCAAGAGGCAGGGGATCACCGCCTTGACCGGCGAGCAGATCCAGGCCGCGAAGGAGAAGGGCTTCCGGTACAAGCTCATCGCCCAGGCCCGGCGGAAGGGGCCCCAAGTCGAGGCCTCCGTGGCTCCCCAGAAATTGCCGCTCGCGGACCCGCTGGCGGGCGTTATGGGGGCCCAGAACGCCCTCACCTTCGATACGGACCTCCTCGGAAAGGTCACGATCCAAGGGCCGGGGGCCGGCAAGCTCGAGACCGGCTACGCCATCCTGGCCGATATTCTCGCCATCCACAGCCATCTCTGGGGAAAACACCAGCGAAACGCGAACGCTTGAACGGGGGAGGTAACATGAGCTCCGACAGGAAATACGGGCGGGGCGTGATGCGGTACGTCGAGGAGTCCCGGAAATACCTCGACGCGCGGCGGGCCCTGATCGAGCGCGTCCGGAGGCGGAAGTTCGACACCATCGCCGTCCACGGCCTGTACTCCATCGAGGAATCGCTGGGCCGGAACCAGGGGGCCGTGACCGAGCCCGTCTATCTCTCCGCCGCCCAGTCTTACCGTGACGCCGACGAGCTCGAGGCCGCGCTGGCGTACCTCGTTCCCACCTGGTGTTATTCGCGCATCGCCAACCCGACGACCTACTTTCTTCAGGATACGGTGGCCTTGCTCGAGGGCTACGGAACGGGCTGCGACACCTCCTGCGTCGTGACCTCTTCCGGCATGTCGGCCATCGCCCTGGCCACCGACGCCTTCCTCGTCAAGCAGCAGGCGGGGCCGGAAAAGATCAATTTCGTCTCCTCGGTCCAGGTCTACGGCGGAACTTTCCAGAACTTCAACGTCAGGAAGCAGCAGGAGAGGGGGATCGAGTTCCGCCGCGTCTTCCGCCCCGAAGACATCGAGGAATGGAAAGCCGGGATCGACGAGAACACGCGCTTTCTCTATATGGAAGCCCCCAGCAACCCGCAGCAGTCGTTTGCCGACGTCAAGGCGCTCGCGGACCTCGCCCATTCCTTCGAGATCCCTTTCATCATCGACGCGACCTGCGCCACGCCGGCGCTGATGCGGCCGATCGCCCACGGCGCCGATATCATCGTCCATTCCTTGACCAAGTCGATGACCATGGGCGGGCTGGCGATCGGCGGCGCCATCATCAGCCGGAAGCCGATCGTCACCCGGGTGAAAAACGATAACCCGCTGTTCAAGGAGAGCTTCGCCGAATACGTCCAGTTCCTGCCGTTCCGCGACCAGGGCCCGTGCCCGTCTCCGCTCAATGCCCTTTTAACACTGAACGACCTCCGGACGCTCCGCTCCCGGATGGACCTTGTCAGCCGGAACTGCCAGGCCGTGGCGGAGTATCTGGGGCGGAACCCGCGGGTGGCGTCCGTTGATTATCTCGGCCTGCCCGGGTTCCGCTACCATACGCTCGCCAGGCGGTACATGAAGCTCGTGGATTCCGATGACGGCCGGGGCGGCGAGGTCAACCGCTACGGTCACCTGATGAGCTTCGTCGTTGACGGACCGCCGGAAAACGCGAGGCGAGTCTACGATAGTTTCCAGCTTATCTTCCGCGCTACCGACCTGGGGAGGATCAAGAGCGTGGCCACGATCCCGGCGATCTCCACCCACCAGCAGCAGGGAGAGGAGGCGCGGCAGATGGCGGGCATCCCCCCCCAGATGATCCGGTTGTGCGTCGGCGCCGAAGACCCGGCCGACGTCATCGCCGACCTCGACCAGGCGCTGGCGGCTTTATAAGTTAAAGCAGACGACCTTCGGCTCGGTCATCTCGAGCAGGGCGAACTTGATGCCCTCGCGCCCCAGCCCGCTCCCCTTGACCCCGCCGAACGGCATCATGTCGATCCGGTAGTCGGTCGAGTCGTTGACCATCACGCCTCCGACCTCGAGCTCGCGGATGGCCTTGAAGGCGTTGTCCAGGCTCCGGGTGAAGATCGCGCCGTGGAGGCCGTAGCGGACGCCGTTCGCCAGCCGGATGGCCTCGTCGAGCGAGGCCACTTTGTACAGGTTGACGACAGGGCCGAAGACCTCTTCGCCGTCGAGCCGGGCCGTCCCGGGCATGCCGGCGAAGACCGTCGGCTCGAAGAGCGTTCCCTTCCTCTTCCCTCCGGTCAGCAGCCTGGCCCCCAAACCGATCGCTTCCCTGACCCACTCCTCCACCCGGCGGGCCTCGCCCTCGGTGATCATCGGGCCCATGTCGGTGGTCTCATCGAGCTGCCGGCCAAGCTTCAGTTTCCGGGTCCCGGCGACGAACCGCTCTTCGAATTCATCGTAGGCCTTTTCGTGGATATAGATCCTCTGGACGCCGATACAGTTCTGGCCGACTGCCCAAAACGCCCCCGAGATCGAGCTTTCGACCGCCCTCGCCAGGTCGCAATCGTCCATGACGATGACGGGCGAGTTTGACCCGAGCTCCATCCCGATCTTCTTTAAGCCCGCCTTCTTGACGATCTCCAGCCCCGCCTGGGTCCCGCCGGTGAACGAGATCATCCGTACGCGCGGGTCGGTGACGAGCGCGCCGGCGACCCGCGAGGCGTGGCCCGTGACGACGCTCAGGATGTTCCAGGGGAGCCCGGCCTCAATGAGCGCCCCGGCCAGCTTGAGCGCCGACAGGGGCG
Source organism: Candidatus Aminicenantota bacterium (assembly GCA_963764885.1). Taxonomy (GTDB): domain Bacteria; phylum Acidobacteriota; class Aminicenantia; order Aminicenantales; family UBA8522; genus CAVSCD01. The sequence continues at coordinate 538,397 of CAVXUH010000003.1, read as the reverse complement.
TCAGCGTGGCCGGCTTGACGACGACGGCGTTGCCACCCGCGATCGCCGGGCCGACCTTGTGGGCCACCAGGTTGAGGGGGTCGTTGAAAGGGGTGATGGCGGCGATGATACCGATCGGGAAGCGATAATAGTATCCCAGCCTGTTTTCCGACCCCGGCCGGCTGTCGAACGGGATGGTCTCGCCGGCCACCCGCCGGGCTTCCTCGGCGGATATCGTCAGGGTATCGACGCAGCGGCTGGCCTCCTTGCGCGCCTCGCGGATCGTCTTGCTGCCCTCGGTGGCGATGGTCCGGGCGAATTCCTCCTGACGGTCGCGGACGATCCGGGCGGCGCGGTAGAGGATCTCGATGCGCTTGTGGACGGGCAGGCCGCGGTTCGTCCGGAAGCCCTCCTCGGCTGCGCGCAGGGCCGCCTCGACGTCCTCGCCCCCGCCGGCCGGGACCGTGTCCACGAGCGAGTCGTCGTAGGGATTCCGGACTTCGATCTTCTCGTCCTTATCGACCCAGCGGTCGCCGATCAGCATCTTCATGGCTATGCCTCCTTTTGTGAGGGGATGGAAATCGAATCTTATTTAACTTGGCGGACAATTTCAACAACAAGCCTCCTCCGTCGCCCGGGCGAGGGATATCTCGCGTTCTCCGCGGAATTTCGTGTCTCAGAGAGAAAAGGTAGCACGGCCCCGCCGAGGCGCGAGGACGGACAGGGACGCGCCATGACAGGAACTGTTCCCTCACCCGACCCACGGAGGACCGAGCCCATATCCAGAGCCCTCCTTGATATTTGCCGCCGCCTTATTCTAGAATCAGTCCGCATGGAAAAGTTGCGCATCTTCGGCGACCGCTCGCGCCCGCTGCGGGGACGCGTCCGGATCAGCGGGGCCAAGAACGCCGTTCTGCCGGCGATCGTCGCCTCCCTCCTGACGGAGGAGCGGATCGTCCTCCGGAATATCCCGCTGGTGAAGGACGTCCTGACCATCCTGACCCTGATGAATGAACTGGGGGCGACATCGGAGCTCGACGGCAATTCGGTTTCCATCCGGACCCGGGAGATCATCTCGCCCGAGGCCTCCTACGAGCTCGTGCGCTCGATGCGGGCCTCCGTGCTCGTCCTGGGGCCGCTCCTCGCGAGATACGGGAGAGCGTACGTCGCCCTCCCCGGCGGCTGCGCCATCGGCTCCCGGCCCATTGACCTTCACATCGCCGGGATGCAGAAGTTGGGCGCCGTCTTTACGCTCGAGCACGGCACGATCAAGGCCGAGGCCTCCCGGCTTCGCGGCGCGGACATCGAGTTCGAGAAGAAGACGGTCGGCGGGACCGAGAACCTGCTCATGGCCGCCACCCTGGCCAGGGGCGAGACCATCCTGAGGAACTGTGCCCTGGAGCCCGAGGTCAGCGCCCTAGGCGAGCTGCTGGTCAAGATGGGCGCGCGGATCGAGGGCATCGGCGAGGAAGTCATCCGCATCCAAGGGGTCGATAGCTTGGGCGGGGCGGTGCATGACATCATCCCCGACCGGATCGAGGCGGGGACGTTCCTTGTGGGCGGGGCCATCGGAGAGGGTGACATCATCCTCGAAAAGGCCGAGCCCCGGCACCTGACCAAGATCATCGAAAAGCTCAAGGTCGCCGGCGCGCGGGTGGAGACAATCGACCTGGCGACCCTCCGGGTCCTCGGCAGCCCGGAAATCCGGCCCCAGGACATCACGACCTCGCCGTACCCCGGTTTTCCCACCGACATGCAGGCGCAGTTCATGGTCCTGATGACCCAGGCCTCGGGGACTTCCATAATCACAGAGACGATCTTCGACCGGCGCTTCTCCCACGTCAACGAGCTCCTCCGGCTGGGGGCGAACATCGAAGTCCAGGGAGACAAGGCCGTCGTCAAGGGCAAGACGCCGCTCTCGGGCGCCGAGGTTATCGCCACCGACCTCCGGGCCTCGGCCTCTCTCGTCCTGGCCGGGCTGATCGCCGGCGGGGAGACGGTCATCAACGACCTCGAACACCTGGACCGGGGCTATGAGAAGATCGAAGACAAGCTGAAGCTCCTCGGCGCCTCGGTCGAGCGATTCCGAGCCTGACCGGGCGGGCTGGCAGAACTCCATGGCGGATATCAGCATCGTCGGTGCGGGACGCCTGGGCACATCGATCGGCCGTGCACTGGCCGCCCATGGCCACCACATCCGGGCCCTCGCGTGCACGAGCCTCGCGTCCGCCAAGGTGAGCCGCCGGGCCGTCGGCCAGGGGCGGCCGGTCGCCGATATCGTCGAAGCCGCCGCCCTCGGCCGGGTTGTCATCCTCTGCCTGCCGGACGCCGAGGTCCGCCGCGCCGCCGTCCGGCTGGCGGCGTCCGGTATCGACTGGAGCGGAAAGACGGTCCTTCATACGAGCGGCATCCTCCCAGCCGGGGCGCTAAATCCCCTCCGGAAGAAAGGGGCCGCCGTAGGCTCGTTCCACCCGGCCCAGTCCTTCCCCGAAAAGGGGATGCCGCCGTCGCGTTTCCGCGGGGTCTCGTTCGGGCTCGAGGGTGACCGCGAGGCCGTCGATTTGACCAGCGGGTTTGTCCGGGAGCTGGAGGGGTATCCCCTGTTCTTGAAAGCGAAGGACAAGCCGCTTTACCACGCGGCCTGCATCCTGGCCTCCAACTACCCGGTCCTCCTTTGGCGGGCGGCGGCCGGCCTGCTCGAGCGGTCCGGATTATCGGGCCGCCAGGCGGCGCGCTTGATCGGGCCGCTGGCGGAAGGAAGTTTACGGAGTGTCAAGAAACTTGACCCCGACAGGGCGCTGACCGGCCCGATCGTCAGGGGCGACCTCGAGACCATAAAAGCCCATCAGGAGGCCCTTCGCCGGTCTGCTCCGGAATACCTCCGCATCTATCGAGAGGTAGGACTCGCAGCGCTTCGCACTGCGGCGAAAAGGGGATTGGCCGCCGGGAAGATCCGGGCGATCAGGGCTTTGCTGGAAGATAGATGATCTCCTTTTCGAGCGTGATCCCGAACTCGCGCTCCACCCGGGCCCTCATCTCCCGGGCCAGGTTCATGATGTCGACGGCCTTGGCCCGCCCGAGATTGACGATGAAATTGGCGTGGCCGGCGTAAACGGCGGCCGCCCCGGAGGTCAGCTCCTTGGCGCCCACTTTTTCCAGCAGCTTGCCCGCGGCGAGTTTTGTCCCGTCAGGCAGGACAGGGTTTTTGAAAAAGCTGCCGCAGTAGGCCATCTTTTCCGAGGGACAGGGCGCCTTCCGCTTGGCCAGGTTCTCCTCAACCCTCTTCCTGATGAGTGCCGGGTCGCCTTTCCCGAGCTCGAAGACGGCCTCGAGGAGGGTCAAGTGGCGCGTTTTCAGGAAGGATTGGCGGTAGCCGAACCTGAAAAAGTCGTTTCCGGCCGGAAGCCTGCCGGCCGCCTCGTCGAGGAGGACGCCCTCGACCAGACGCTGCCCAACCGACGATCCCCACGCCCCCGCGTTGCCGTAAACCGCCCCGCCGACCGTCCCGGGTATGCCGGCGGCGAATTCCAACCCTTCAAGCCCCTCTTCCAGGCAGAAAGCGACCAGGTCCTCAAGGGCCGTGCCCGACCTGGCGCGGACCCGGGTCTCGCCGGTCTTCCGCTCGATCCCCCGGACCTCGTTCTTGACGATCAGCCCTCGGAATCCATCGTCGTCGAACAGGATGTTGGTCCCCCGGCCGATCACGTAATAGGGGAGCTTCCTTTCATGGGCGAACCGGAGGCAGTCCGCCAGCTCCCGGGCAGAGCCGGCTGCGAAAAAATAATCCGCTTTCCCGCCGATCCTGAAGGTCGAATGATGGCGGAGGCTGATCCCTTTCCGGACAGGCCCGCCGACGGCCTGCCGGAAGGCCCGGACGAGCCTGGCATCCTCCGTGGTCATGGCCGGTATTCTATCATAAATTTGGCACGTCTCTTGCTATATAATGGTCAATATGGGTGGATTGTTGACAACACGAATTCGTTCCGTTATGATTTCTTGAAATTTTTCAGCGAGGTTTATGATGAAGAAAGCGATCCTGATTTTGGCCATAGTCACGCTCTTCGTCGGTCCCCTGGCGGCCCAGAACGAGTGTGACGACGCCTACGTTAAGGCGATGACCGCCCAGGGGCCCGCCGAACGGGCCTCCCTGCTCAAGGATTTCCTGGCGAAGTGCGCCGGCAAGGGGAGCCAGTACGAGAACTTCGCCAATGCCAATCTCGCCCTCCAGGAATACCCGGGCAAGACCGCGGCGGATGCCATCGGGTTCGGTGAAAAAGCCCTTGCCTTGGGCGGTCTGGACGACCTCACCAAGTGCCAGCTGCTCATCGTCCTGTCTTCGCTCTACAGCCAATCCGGCCAGAACATGGAAAAGGCCAAGTCCTACGCACTCCAGGTGACCGAAGTCGCCAGGGCCGCCAAAGGCAAGGAGTCCGAAGGGGCCACGACGACGGCCGCGCAATGGAACCAGATGATCGGCGCCGGCTATTTCGCCCTGGGGCAGGCCAGGGAAAAAGGGAATGACGCTAAGGGCGCCGTCGACGCCTATGCCAATTCGTACGCCATCCTGAAGAACCCCAAGATCCTGGCCTCCATCAAGAAGCTCGGGAAGTCGCTCTACGACGCCAAGGACTACGCCGCCGCCGAGGCGGCCTTCAAGGCGGCCTACGATGTCACCAAGGACCCCGAGATCGGGACGATCTATGCTCAATCCGTCTACAGGAGCGGCAAAGAAGCCGAGGCGCTGGTCCTGTTCAAGGATCTCTACGCGAAGAAGAAGTCCGGCGAGCTGGCCTACAACATCGGGATCATCCTGGCCAAGCAGTCCAAGACCAATCCGTCGGTGAGCTCCGAGGCCATCCGGTACCTGCTCGAGGCGAGCTTCACCTACCCGGCCGAGGCGCAGCAGGCCCGCGGCATCGCCGAGAACCTCTTCTTCCTCTCCAGCAAGGACCTGAAGTACAACGAGACCGTGACCCAGATCCAGGAGCGGAACAAAAAGGTCGAAGATCTCACCAAGACCTATAACGCCAAGTTCGGCGGTAAGGACGAAGAGGACTTGAGCAGCGCCGAGAAAGCGGAGATGGCGAGCATCACCGGCGAGATCGAGACGCTGAAGAAGGAAATCGAAAAGCTCCAGGCGAGCCAGGCCGGCGCCGTGGCCCAGTTCAACAAGATGCTCGAGGAAACGCGCCAGCGGCTGGGAGTGAAGTAGCCCTATTTCTTCTTGGAACCGAAGACATTCATGGACAGCAAACCCTTGAGACCGGGTTTTCTGACCTCTTTGGTGAGCTCGGCGAGCTCGCGCAGGGCGCCCTCGTGCTCGCCGTCGAGCTCGAGCGCCTTTCTGAGCTGTCGGGTGGCCTTGGTGGCCAGGCCGACTTTCTTGTAGAGCATCCCCAGGCCGACGAACCCCTCGGGATTCCAGGGCTCCAGCTCGATGGCCTTGAGATAGTGCTCCTCGGCCTTTTTCTGGTACTCGGACAGCTGGGTTTCCGTCATCGCCAACAACAGATAATAGCCGCCCTTATTCTTGTTCAGCCTCACGACCTCTTCGAGGAGTGACATGGCGTCCTCGAACCTTCCCTGGCCGTAGAGCGTCCTGGCCTGCCGGAACTTGGTTTCCGCCCTGGCCAGCGTGTCCTTGGGCTTTTCGTCGGCGCCCGTCGTCATCTTGCCGTCGTAATCCCGGCGGCCTTCCTGGCTGGTCAGCGTGCGGTAGGCTTTGGTGATCCGGTCGAAGACGTCCTCGATCTGGGCCCGGTAATTCGCGGGCAGGGCACGGTCGAACCGGTCGGGGTGGAAGCGGCGGGCGAGATGGAAGTAGGCCTTTTTGATCTCGTCCTCGCTGGCGGCCTTGGGCACATCCAGGATCTGATAGTAGTTCAGCTCCGGAAGCCTTTCCCGGAAGGCCAGCACTTCCTTGACCTGGTCTTCGGAGCTGGGCGGATCGAGCGGCTGTCCCTGCGCGCCGGGAGAGGCTTCGGCGTCTTCGCCGGCCGCGCCTTTCTTTTCCTCCCCGTCGAGATCGATGAGGTCCAGACAATAGAGAAGGTAAACCGTCTTCCAGAAGAACTCGGGATTGTACTTGTGGGAGCGCCAGAGCGTTTCGCACGACACCCCCCCCTTGATGGTCTTCTGGAGCTGCTTTTCCTCCTCCGTCAAGAGGTGGGCGAATTCACGTCCCTTGGGCACCGGCGAGCGCTTTCCCAGGAAATCGCGGAGCGCCGCTTCGTACTTCATCCGGCGCACTCCGTCCTCGAGAAGGTAGGGGAGATTGACCCTGACGGCCAGTTCCTCGTCGCTGACCGGCCTTTCCTGGAAGGCGAGCTCCCCGTCGAAAAAGGGAAAGAGGCTCAGGGCGATCTCCCGCATCTGGTAAGTCAGACCGTCGTCGACGTTGCGCCGGGAGGTGACCCCCTTCTGCGACAGGGTCCGGCCGAGCGGCTGATTCGGCTCGATGTACCGTCCGAGCTTGTCGTGAGCATCGCCGGAAATCTTGCCCAGCTTGAAGAGGATCTCTCCCAGTCGCTCTTCGGCGACGTTGGTCCGGGCGGACACGAGCTCGCCGTCCCGGAAAAAGAGCTGCTTCTGGAGCTCGCCGCGTCGGAAGGAGAGCTGGCCGCTGAGCTTTCCGAGATAAATATGCCGGAGGAGAAGGGCGATATGATTCATCCTGAACCTTTCTAACATACTTATAACCCAACCCGCCCGAATTTTCAAACCGGGGGCCAAATTGCATTGGCGGGGGGATTGTGCTAGTTTTTTCATTGTGAGAGTCGCCCTCGTTCAAATGTCGCCCCGGCTCGGGGACGTCGAAAGCAACCTGAAGCGCCATCTCGATTTTATCCGGAGAGCCAAAAAGAAGGGGGCGGAGCTCGTCGTTTTTCCCGAGCTGAGCCTGACCGGCTATACCCTCATGGACCTCGTCCCCGAGGTCGCCGTCGATCCCGCGAGCAGCCCGGTCATGGACAAGCTCAAGGCGGCCAGCCAGGGCGTCGATGTCGTGTTCGGCCTGATGGCCGAAACCTCGAAGGGGATCTTTCATAACGCCGCGGCCTACCTGAGCGGCGGCCGGCTCGTCCACCTTCACCGGAAAGTCTTCCTGCCGACGGGCGGGATGTTCGACGAGGGGAAGTTTTTTGCCCGGGGCCGGGATTTCGTCGCCTTCGCCGCGAGGTTCGGCCGGGCCGGGTTGATGATCTGCCGGGATTTCCTGAGCCTGGCCTCGAGCTACCTGCTGTTTGCGGGGGGCGCCGAGACCATCATCGTGATCAGCGCGGCGCCCGGCCGGGGCATGTCGGCGGAACCGGGGTTCGCCACGACGCGGATGTGGCAGCTCATGGGCGAGGCCGTTTCCTATTTCTGTACGTCCTTCGTGATCTACTGCAACCGGGTGGGGTTCGAGGACGGCAAGGCGTTCGCCGGCGGCTCATTCATCTTCAGCCCTTCGGGAAAATCCCTGTACCAGGCCCCGGAAACCGATGAGGAGATGGCCTTCGTTGACCTCGACCCGGGCGAGATCCGGCGGGCGCGGCAGAGATGGACCTTCAAGCGGGATGACCTTCCCGAGCTCGTCCATCAGTCCCTCGGCAGGATTGTCGGCGGCCATGAAGATTAACCCCGAGTTCGTCGCCCGGCTGCTCTGCTCTTTCATCCGGGAGGAGCTCTCCAAGTTCGGTTTTAAGAAAGCCGTCCTCGGCCTTTCGGGAGGCCTGGATTCCTCCGTCTGCGCCTGCCTGGCCGCCAGCGCCCTGGGGCCGACAAGCGTTCTGGGCCTGATCATGCCGTACCGCGAGATGGCCGGCGAGGACGTTAAGGACGCCCGGGCGGTGGCCCGTCGGCTGGGCATTCGCACCCGGGCAATCGACATCGCGCCGATGGTAGACGCTTACTTCTCGCGGTTTCCCACCAAGAACAGGGTGCGGCGGGGGAACAAGATGGCGCGCGAGCGGATGTCCATTCTCTACGATTTCTCGGCCCGGGAGAACGCCCTCATCCTGGGCACGAGCAACAAGACCGAGCTCCTGATCGGCTACGGGACGATCCACGGGGACCTGGCCTGCGGCATCAACCCCATGGGCGACCTGTACAAGACGCAGGTCCGCGAGCTCGCGGCCCACCTCGGAGTGCCCGCGCGGATCCGGCAAAAGGCCCCCTCGGCCGGCCTCTGGCTGGGCCAGACCGACGAGAGCGATATCGGCCTCGCCTACCCCGTGATCGACGCCATCCTGTTCGAGCTCGTGGACGGGAGGAAATCCGCCTCCGAGGTGGTGAAATCCGGTTTCCCGGCCGAGGCTGTGCGGACAGATCGTATCGCTCATCGAGCGTTCCGAATTCAAGAGGAAGATGCCCCCCATCGCCAAGGTCTCGACGCGTACGGTGGGGCTCGATTTCCTGTACCCTTACGACCGGGGGCGCTAGGCCATGGCGGAGGATCCTGCCGGGGCGCGGTGCGGGACGCTCTACGTGGTCGCGACGCCCATCGGTAACCTGGAAGACATGACGTTTCGCGCGGTCGAGATCCTGCGCCGCGCCGGGGCCATCGCTTGCGAAGACACGCGCCAGACCCTCAAGCTCGCCACGCGATACGGGCTCCACGCGCGGCTCATCTCCTATTATCAGCCGCGGGAGGGGCAGAAGATCCCCCTGATCCTCAGCCTGCTCCGGGAAGGGAAGGACGTCGCGCTCGTCTCGGACTCGGGCACTCCGGGCATCTCCGACCCCGGGTTCAAGCTCATCCGGGAAGCGATCCGGGCCGGCGTCAAGGTCGTCCCCGTCCCGGGGCCGTCGGCGTTCGTGGCGGCTCTCTGTGCGTCGGGCCTGGCCACCCACCGATTCGTATTCCTGGGCTTCCCCCCGCCGAAGCGAGAAAAGATGCGCCGTCTCATCGAATCCGTGTGCGGCGAAGAGGGGACCCTGATCTTTTATCTGCCCGCCCGAAAGCTCGAAGAGTTCTTCAGTTTGGCTGCCAAATCCCTGAGCGCCCGTGATGCCGTCATCGCCAGGGAATTGACCAAGATCCACGAGGAGTTCTTAAGGGGGACGGTCACAGAGCTCTGCGATAAGGTCAAGGGCATAAAGCCCCGGGGGGAGGTCGTTGTGCTTATCGCTGGGGCTGGCCGACAGAAGGCTATTTCCGGGAACGAATAAATAAAATGATGCGGTGATGCGTGGCGGATATATATTACTATGCAAAAATTATATAATCTTACTTATATATAGTTGACAACGATACACTCATATAATATAATTATCTTTAAAATCGCCATAATAAGGAGGCTAAAAATGGCTATCATCAGATGGGATCCCTTCAGGGATCTGGTTTCATTACGTGACAAGATGAACCGGCTGTTCGAGGATGCCGTTACCCAGCGCGGCGAGGAGAAGGAGCTGGTGGCTTCTTCCTGGGCCCCGGCCGTTGATATCTACGAGGACGAAGGCCAGCTCGTACTTACGGCCGAAGTCCCCGGGCTGAGCGAAAAGGATGTCGAGATCAAGATCGAGGACAACGTCCTGAGCATCCAGGGCGAGCGGAAGCTCGAGAAGGAAACCCGCGAGGAGAATTACCACAGGATCGAGCGGGCCTACGGCTCATTCTACCGCTCTTTTACGCTTCCCAACTACATCGATCAGGACAAGATCAAGGCCGAGCACGAGAACGGGGTTGTGAAGATCACGATGCCCAAGAAAGCCGAGCTCAAGCCGCGGAAAGTCAGGATCCTCAAGCCTACACCGGAAGAAAAGGCGAAGTAAGCTGAAAGGCGGGCCGGGGCCGGCGGCGCGTCACGGGATGCGCCCGCGCCCCTAGGCCTGGGCGAAGGTAACGGCCCTGACCTCCCGGGCTCCGGCCCGCAGCAACGTCCGGCTGCACTCGCCGATGGTTGCTCCCGTCGTGAAGACGTCGTCGACGAGCAGGATGGTCCGGCCGCTCACAGTCCGGGCATCCCGGACACGATAAGCCCCCCTCACGTTGATCTCGCGCTCGGCGGCGTCGAGCGATGTCTGGGCAGGGTTGTTCCGCGCCTTGATCAAGCACTTGCCGATGAGCGGTATTCCTTTGAGAGCGGCCAGCTGATGGGCCAGGACGGCCGCCTGATTATAGCCCCGCTTGCTGAGCTTCTTGCGGTGGAGGGGAACCGGGATCACGGCGTCCACCCCGTCCCAAAGGTCGTCCTCGCCGCCCAGCGCGCTTTCCATCAGCCCGGCCAGGCGCCGGCCCAGGACCTCATTTCCCCTGTATTTGAAAAGGAGGATGACGTCCTTGGCCATCCCTTCGTACTTGGTGAAGGAGCGGTGCCTCGAGAAGGGCGGTGTCCTTTTCAGGCAGGGGCCGCAGACATGAGATCCGCCCGCCCCCTCGAAAAACCGGCCGCAGACGTCGCAGCGCGCCGAGATGGTCGGCCGGAGCCGGCTCAGACATTCCCCGCAGATGACTTTCTCCCCGGGTCTTTCCAGAAAGCTCCGGCAGAGCTCACAAAAAGACGGGTAGACGAGGATGTCGGCGAGCTTGAGACAGCCGGCCAGCCGGCGCGCCCAGACCGCCCTCAGGCTTTCTCTTGTTCCTGCTTTTGCTGGCAATCGATGCAGTAGGGAGTCCATGGGAGCGCCGACAGGCGCTTTTTGCTGATGGGCTTGCCGCACATCTGGCACAGGCCGAACTCCTTGCTCTGGAGCCGCCGCAGGGAGTCGTCGATCATGGCCAGCTGCCGGCGCTCGGCGTCCGACAGGCTCAGAAGGAATTCCTTGGTATAGGAGCTCTCGGCCTTGTCCACGACATCCTGGGCGATATCGGTCTCCACTTCCTTGCTCTCGGTATGGAACTGCCTGAGCTTGTGGAGGATCTTCTCTTTCTCCGCCCGGAGCGTCTTTCCCAGGGTCTGCTTTTCTTTTTTGGTGATGGGTTCGACTTTACTTGGCATATCGTTTTCCTTTCATAATGGTCAAAGCCCGGTAGATCTGCTCGAGCAGGGCGACCCGGCAGAGCTCATGGGAGAAGGTCATCGGCGAGAGGGAGAGCTTGAGGTCGGCCCGCTCCAGGATCCGCCCGGCGAGGCCGGCGAAGCCGCCGACGACAAACGCCGTCCCCCGCGGCTCCGTCAGCCGCTTCTGCAAAAAACCGGCAAAGTCTTCCGAGCTCATCGTCTTCCCGCCATCAAAGAGGCAGATAATATAATCATCCTTCAGCCGCTTTTCAAGACCCGCGGCCTCGATCTCCTTGATCTTCGCCGACTCGCTGTCCTCGAGCCCCCTGGCTTCCCGCGTCTCGACAACCTCGCAGGCTGCCAACTGGCGGATCCGGCGGAGATAAAACTCCTGCAGGGCGCGCCAATCCAGGTTCCTGGTCTTGCCGGGCCAGAGGATCCTGAGACGTTCACCCATCTTCAGAGAAAGGGAGCTTTAAAATAAGGACTCGTCGGGCAAAAGTCAAGGAAAAAAGACAGACAAATGCGGTCGGGCCGCCGCCGGCCGGTCAAGCCCTCTCGGTATAGGCCACTTTGGGGGCGTCCCCCCAGAGCTTCTCGAGCGAATAGTACTCACGCGCGCGCTTGGAGAAGACGTGGACCACGAAGCTGCCGTAGTCTATCAGGATCCATTCGGCCAGCTCCTGGCCCTCGACCCCCAGCGGCCGGGTTTTCCGCTCCTTGAGGTCCTGCTCGATGGATTCGTAGATGGCCACGTTCTGGCGGGAGGAGTTCCCGGTCACGATGACGAAATAGTCCGTGAACGAGGTGAGCTCCCGAAGGTCGAGGACCAGGATGTCCTCGGCCTTCTTGGCCTGGCTGGCCTTGACGGACAGCCGGACTTCGGGGGGGAGGCCGCGCTTGGTGAGTTTTTTCGCTGTGTCGTTCGTCATTTTACTCCTGGTAAAGCTTTTTCTTTTTTATGTAGAACTCGACGGCCTCCGGCACGAGTCCGGAGACGGGCTGCCCCAGCCGGACCCGCCGGCGGATGTCCGTCGAGGAGATGTCCAGGGCGTCGATCGGCACGAGGAATATCCGGTACCGGTCGGCGAGGTCGTCGCCGAACGGCCGGGTCTCCGGCAGGTCGAGGAAAGCCCCGGCGAATTCCCCGGGCAGCGCCCGGCGCGCCCCGTGCAGCCCGTAGCCGGGACGGCTCATGACGATGAACTGGCACTGGGCGACGAGCTCGCGGTAGGACCTCCACGTTTGGATCTCGGCGAAGGCGTCGATCCCCAGGATGAAAAAGACGCGGCTTTCCCCGTGGAGGGCCTTGACCTTATCCAGGGTGATGATCGAATACGATGTCTCCCGGGCGTCGATCTCGAGGGGGGACGCTTCGAAAGCCGGCTGGTCTTTCACGGCCAGCCGGACCATCGCGAAGCGGTCCTCGGGCGGGGCGATCTCCGCCGACTGCTTGTGGGGCGGAATGTAGGAGGGGATAAAAAGGATCCGCTGGAGCCCCGCTCGCCGGCGGACCTCCTCGGCGGCGTGCAGGTGGCCGTTGTGCACGGGGTTGAAAGTCCCGCCGAGCAGCCCCACTCTGTCTTTCGGCATGAGCTACGGCTGCGCGGTCTCCTGCGCCTGAAGAAGAGTGGACATGGCCGAGACGAGCTCCTTGAGACCGATCCCTTTCACGGCGGAGATGGCGAAAAACGGCAGCTTCCGGCGGGCGGCCAGTCGTTTCAGGGCGGTCAGCCTCGTTTTATCGCTGTCCAGGAGGTCGATCTTGTTGGCGACGAGGATTTGCGGCCGGCCGGCCAGGCCGGGATTATAGGACTCGAGCTCTTTGAGGACGACCCGGAAATCGGCGGCCGGGTCGCGCCCCGTGTAGGGCGAGACGTCGATGATATGGACGAGGACCTTCGTCCTCTCGATATGCTTCAGGAACTTGATGCCGAGCCCGTGGCCCTCGTGGGCCCCCTCGATCAGGCCCGGGATATCGGCCACCACGAAGCTCCGCTCGGAGCTCGCGTCGACCACGCCGAGATGGGGGATAAGGGTGGTGAACGGATAATCGGCGATGACCGGCCGGGCCGACGAGATCTTCGAGATGAGGGTCGATTTACCCACGTTCGGAAAACCGACAAGACCGATGTCGGCGATGAGCTTGAGCTCCAGGATGAGGTCCTTTTCCTCGCCGGGCCCCCCCGGCTGCCACTCCCGCGGCGTCCTGTGCGTGGAGGTCGCGTAGGTGGCGTTGCCGCGGCCGCCCTTGCCGCCCCGGGCGGCTTCGTACTTCTGGCCGGCGCGGATAAAATCGAACAGCGTCTCGCCCGTTTCCGCGAACTTGACGACCGTCCCGATAGGGACGCGAAGGACGATGTCGTCGCCTTCTTTTCCCGAGCGCCGCCCGCCCTCGCCCTGGGCCCCGTTGCGAGCCCGGTTGATGGGGTGAAAACGAAAGTAGGAGAGCGAAGTCAGGCCGGGTTCAGACACGAGAAAAACGCTGCCCCCGTTCCCGCCCCGGCCGCCGTCCGGCCCTCCCTTGGGGACGCCCCACTCGTGCCGGAAGCTGACGCAGCCATCCCCCCCCTTGCCGGCCTGGAGCTTGACTCTGACCTGGTCGACGAACATCGTGTTAGGCCGCCACCTCCGCGGGATGGGGGGGCGGGACGGACGCCGAGTGCGTGGGCATCATTCGCGGGCTAAAAAGGATTCCCCTTCTCGCGGCCTGAGAGCGGGAGCGATTTTGGTCAACCCCACTATGCCGGAAGGACCGAGACGAACTTGCCCCGGCTGCCCTTGTCCTCGAATCGAACGGTGCCGTTGACCCGGGCGAAGAGCGTATCGTCTTTGCCGCGGCTCACGTTGGAGCCGGGCTTGATGGGCGTGCCCCGCTGACGGACGAGGATAGACCCCGCCAGGACCTGCTGGCCGCCGAACCGCTTGACTCCCAAGCGCTTGCCGCTGCTGTCCCGGCCGTTTCGAGCCGCGCCGCCTGACTTCTTGTGTGCCATCCTCGTTCTCCTTTAGGCTGGGCGCCTTAGGCGCCCTTCTTCTTGGCCGAAGCCTCTTTGGCATGCTTGGCGGCCTTTTTCGGTTTCTCCGGCTTGGGCTCCGCCGCTTTGGCCTTGGCTTCTCTGCCGGCCGCCTTCTTTCCGGCCGCGGGCTTTTCCTTGGCAGGCTTGGCCTCGGCGGCTTTAGCCGGGGCCGCGGGAGCCGGCTTGGGTTCGGGACCCTTGAGCTCTTCCGCCGACAGTGCGCTCACGTCCGGAATGACCAGATCCACGCGCAACCGGGTCAATTCCTGGCGATGCCCGCGGGTCCTCCGGTACTGTTTGCGGCGCTTCTTCTTGAAAACAAGGATTTTCTCGTCCTTGAAATTCTCCAGGACCTCGGCCCGGACCGCCGCCTTCTCGAGGTACGGCGTTCCGATGAAGGTCTCTTCATCATCCCCGATCAGCAGCACCTGGTTGAACAGAACCCTTTGCCCGGGCTCGGCGGGGATCTTCTCGACAGAGAGAACATCTCCGGCCTGGATCTTGTACTGCTTTCCGCCTGTTTTGATAATGGCAAACATCGGATTTCCTTTTCGATAGAGATAGGAGCATAAATTTAGCATACGCCCCGACCAGTGTCAAATTCAGGACAGGTACACTCCGGGGATAGGTGCGGGCGGGGCCGGTCCCCGGCCAGGGGGCGCGGATTGGCGGTGCGATGGGATTCTGATAGAATCGGCAGGCCGATGTTGCGAAGATGGCTCTCTCTGGGACTCGTGCTCGCCGTGCTTTACGCCGTTTCGAAGCTCAACACCCGGAAATGGCGGGCGCAGTATCCGGTCATCAAGCGCCTCGACCTGACGATTACGATCCTCGCCTGGACCCTCCTGGCTGCTTATCTGATCTCCTTTCTCTACTGGCTCTATACCCGGTTGGCCGGCTGACGATACCCGTTCGGCAGCGCCGCCGCTTGACAATTCCGGGACGCTTCTCAAGGCTGGGTCGTGGCCTCGGCCAGCTCAGCCCACCCCCGGAGCGTCCCGGCCTTGGCCGGCCGGGGTCAGGCTTGACATCATCTTTCCGTTCCCCTACTTATAGGGGCGGGCGATCGAGGGCGGTTAGCTCAGCGGTAGAGCATCGGTCTTACAAGCCGGGGGTCGCAGGTTCGAAACCTGCACCGCCCATCGTACCTTTTCCCAAAACGCCGACCTTATCCTCCCCCAAAGTCAAAGTCTGGGAGGCGTTTTGGGAGCTATCTTTACGCCAACCTGATCTTCCCCTCCTGATAACTGCCCAGCGGGAGCGTCACAGAGTCGGTCTTCCGCTTTTTCTTGAGCAGGTTGGAGCCGAAAATCTCCAGGCGCCTGGCCGCTTCCGTCGGCGCCAGGCCGTCGGGGCTTGACTCGAGAGCGCGGAGGACATCCTCGCTGGCGGCGCTCCAGAACTTCTTGGGAAGACGGCTGATCATGGCTGACGCTTCCACTATTCTTATAATCCAGAACGCGTCCGGAGAGAAGAGGCCGGCCCGGTCGAGGCCGGTGGACAACCCGGGGTCCGTTTGCTAGCATAAAAACACACGGTGGACGATGAACCAGGGATACGGTCAAAGCGCCCGCGGGACGAGCGTTCTTCTCCGGACTCTGCTCGTCGCCGCGCTGATCAGCGGAACAGTCGCCGGCGGCCGGGCGGAGGAACGGCCGCTGACCTTCGGCCGGTTCGGAACCATCCATCTCTACTATGGATCCCCGCGCCCTTCGCGCGTCGTGCTGTTCGTCTCCGGTGACGGCGGCTGGAACCTGGGGGTTGTCGATATGGCCAGATCCCTGGCCTCCCTCGATGCGCTCGTCGTCGGGATCGACATCGTCCATTACCTTCGCGAGCTGGCCCGCGGGCCCGAGCCGTGCGCCTACCCGGCGGGTGATTTGGAGCAGCTCAGCCAGTTTGTACAGAAAGAGTTTGATTTCCCTGCCTATATCCCCCCAGTCCTCGTCGGCTATTCGTCCGGGGCGACACTCGTTTACGCGGCCATGGTCCAGGCCCCCCCGACCACGTTTCGTGGCGGGTTGAGCCTGGGATTCTGCCCCGACCTGACGCTCGGCAAGCCTCTGTGCCGGGGCAGCGGGCTGGAATGGACGGCGGGCGCTAAGCCGGGCATCTATATCTTCCAGCCCTCGGCCACGCTCGAGGTTCCCTGGACGGTCCTTCAGGGGACGGTCGACCAGGTCTGCGACCCGCGCTCCACGGAAAGCTACGTGAGAAGGGTCAGCAAGGCCGGCCTCATCATGCTGCCGAAGGTCGGCCACGGGTTCGCCGTGCAGCGGAACTGGCTGCCTCAATTTCGCGAGGCCTTCGACCGCATTTTCCGGGAGGAGATCCCGTCCCCCGAGGTCCCGGTGGAGAACCTTTCGGACCTGCCGCTCATCGAGGTCCCGGCCAAGAAACCGGCCGGGGATCTTCTGGCGGTCCATCTGACGGGCGATGGCGGCTGGGGAGTCACCGACAAGGGACTGAGCACCGAGCTGGCGGGGAAGGGGATCCCGGTCGTTGCCCTCAATTCGCTGAAATACTTCTGGAAGCGCAGGACGCCCGAGTCGGCGTCCCAAGATCTCGCCAGGATCCTGAGCCGGTACATTGCGGTCTGGGGCAGGGCCCGGGTCATTCTTATCGGCTACTCGCTGGGTGCCGACGTGCTCGCTTTTATGTATAACAGGCTGCCCGCCCAGCTCCGGCAAGAAGTCGTTTCGGTGATTTTGCTGGGGCCGAGCCCGACAGTCGAGTTCGAATTTCACGTGACCGACTGGCTCGGAAGATCGCCGGGCAAGCGTGCCCTGCCCGTTCTTCCGGAGGTGGAGAAGATCACCGGGGCGCGCGTCATCTGCTTTTACGGCGAAGGGGACAAGGATAACATCTGCCGGGACATCGACCCCGGAATAGTCCGGGTGAAGGTCATTTCCCTGCCGACAGGGCACCGGTTCGGTAGCGATTTCCGGCCGATCGCCGACGCTATCCTGGGAGACGTTCCCTAGGGAGGAGGAGAGCCATGATCGTTCGCATCTGGCACGGGTGGACGACCCCCGAGAACGCCGACCGCTATGAGGAGCTGCTCAAGAACGAGATCTTCGTCGGGATCCGGGAACGGCGTCTCCGCGGCTTTCTCAGCATCGAGCTGCTCCGCCGGGAGGTCGGGGAAGAAATGGAATTCGTGACCATTATGAGGTTCGATTCGCTCGAAGCCGTCCGCGAGTTCGCGGGCGACGATTACGGGGCCGCCATAGTTCCGGAGAAGGCGAGGGCCCTGCTCTCCCACTTCGATGACCGGTCGCAGCATTATGATCTCAGGGCGGGCTAGCCGCAGGGGACGGCTTCACCGCCCGAACCGGATCCTCACCGGGTCGCCCGGCTTGGCCCCGAGAATCGCGGCGGCCGACCCTTCCTTCACGGCGACCTCGATCCGGCCCTGACTGTTGACCAGAAAAAAAGGACGGCCGTCTTTGACTTCGGCATAGGACGTGGCGAACCGGTCGACCCGCTTCCGCCCCAGCTGAAGAACGAATCCCGACTTCGGTTTCGATGTGCCGGTCGGCAGGAGCAGGGAAGCGGGGATGTCGGTCATCAGGTTGCCGAACTTGTCCTGGTAAAGGACCTCGCCGAAGATCTCACGCTGGGCGCGGACCGGTTGTTTGATCCTGAGTTTTTTATAGCTCCTGATCTCCGGACCGAATTCGGCGGGGGAGACGCCGTGCGTCAGCCAGGCGGCGACCGGCGCCAGCCTGTCCCTGCCCTCGAAGGTCGTCGCCCGCTCCGTCAGCCAGTACCTACTCCGGGTGATCTCCCGCAGGCTCAGGATCTCCTCCTCCCTCAGCGGCAGCGTCAGCAACCCGTTGTCGGGAGCGACGAAGAAATACTTCCGGGTTTCGGCGAGGAGGACGGCGCGGCCGCTCGCGACCCCGGGGTCGACGACGGCCAGAAAGACCGTCCCGGCGGGGAAGTCGGCATAACAGGAAAAAAGGATGAAGCTCGCCGCCCGGATGTCGTAAGACGGGACCTCGTGGGTGATATCGATGGTCCGCGCTTCCGGGTTGATCCCGGCAATCACCGCTTTGAGGGAAGGGACGAAGAAGTCTTTTTCGCCGAAATCCGTGAGCAGGGCGATGAATCGCGTTTTCATGGGCCGCCGGATTCACATCCTATGCTCAGCGCGAGGCGCGGTCAACTCAGCCTGCGGTAGACGAATTTCTTTTTATGCGCCCACTTGCGGTTGACATTTCGGCCCCCCCGTTTCTATAATAGGGGCCGAAGGATGGGGGCGAACGGATTCGACGGGGATAGTGAGGCAGAGGCTGCATGTCGAGATTCCATCCACCTCGTAAAACGGTGGAAACAAGTAAGTGCAGAAACACTTCCTGTCGCTGCCTAAGAGATAGGCATGCCGTTTCTCAGGTTCTCTCCTGCGGTTCCTGGGAAGCGTCGACCAGCAGGATAGCGAGCCGGGTGCGCCCTAAGCCTGGTGAGTGAAATGCTTCGAGGGCTGGTTTGGCGGTGCTTCTCCTCTTCGAGCGCCGTCGAGCGAGAACAAGGAAGAGGATACGCATGTAGAGGCCTCTCGCTGAATGTCTCCGGACGCGGGTTCGATTCCCGCCGCCTCCACCATCCTTTTGCCAAGAGAGAACTTGAGAGACGCTAGGACAAACCGGACTCGGCTGTGGCTCTCGTTCTCTTTTCTCTTCCTCTCCGCCCTGTCGCGGTCGGCGGCCCAGCCCGCCCTGAAGGCCCAGGCCCAGGATTATGATGACTACAGCCGCGTCATCCTGACGCTGCCATCGCCGCTTCCGTTCACCCTGGTCAAGGACGAGAACTTCCTCCAGGTCCGGATCCCGACGACCAACACATTCAAGCTCAAGGCGGAACCCGTCAGGAGCCGATTCATTAAGTCCTTCAGCTGGAACAGGAGCTCGGGCGTTTTCATCGTGGCCATCGAGGGACGTCACGGCCGGTTCCGGTATGATTCTTTCCGGATCGAAAACAAGCGCCAGCTGGTCATCGATTTCCACGAGCAGGCCGAGCCGCCCGCCGAGCCGGTCCCCCAGCCCCTCCAGCCGTCCGCTCCGGAGCCAGCCAAGGAGCCGCCGGCCGCTCCCGTGACCCCCCCACCCGGGCGGTCAGGGGCGGGATCGCCGCGGGCGGACCGGACCATCATCATCGACCCCGGGCATGGGGGCATCGAAGTCGGGGCCAAGGGCAAGTTCGGCGCCCTGGAGAAGGACGTCACCCTGGCCATCAGCCTGAGGCTCAAATCGCTGATCGAGAAGAACCTGGCTTACAGGGTGGAGCTGACCCGCGACAAAGACATGGACGTGCCGCTCGAAAACCGCGCCGCCATGGCCAACAACAATCGGGCCGCGCTGTTCATCAGCGTCCACGCCAACGGGTCCGTCCGGAGGAAAGCCCAGGGCTCGGAGACATTTTTTCTCAGCCTGAACGCCACCGACGAAGAATCCCGGCGCCTGGCCTACCTCGAGAACAATTCGGCCGAGTTCGAAAAGCCCATGGACACGGCCAATAACGACGACATCCAGATGATCTTGTGGGACATGGCCCAATCGGCCTATCTCAAGCAGAGCCAGCGGCTGGCCGAGACCGTGCAGGAGGAGCTCAACGCCCTCCTGGGAACGGCCAACCGCGGCATCAAGCAGGCGCCCTTCAAGGTCCTGACCGGCGTCGCCTGTCCCGCCGTGCTCGTCGAGGTCGCCTTCATCTCCAACCCGGACGAGGAGAAGGAGCTGGTCACGCCCGGGTTCCAGGACAACGTCGCCCAGGCCATCTTCCGGGGCCTGTTGGGTTACGTCAGGCGGTCGCCATGAAGGCCAAGAAAAAAGAGAGAAAGCCGCACCGGATATCGGCCGGCTGGCGCTCGTCGTCGGCCTGGCTCTCGCCGCGCTCGTCGTGGCCGTCCTTTTCTTCAGGAGCGGCGGGCAGGAGAAGATCCGGCCGAAGAAAGAGAACCCGTCGGCGGCGACCGGCCGGCCGTCCCCGCCGCCCGCCGAGTCCCGGCTCGTCACCCTCTTCTTCGCGTCGGAGGACGACAGCCTGCTCCATCCCGAGGAGCGAAAGATCCCGGCCGGCGCCTCGGCCGCCGAGGAAGCCGCCGGGGCCGTCCGCGAGCTGATCAAGGGACCCGACGGCGGCCTCCTGTCGGCCCTGCCGCCGGGGACCCGGCTCCGTGAGCTCTTTATCACCAAGGAAGGGACCGCCTACGTTGATTTCTCCAAGGAGATCGCCAACCAGCCGTCGGGGTCTTCGGAGGAGCTGGCCGCGGTCTATTCCGTCGTGAACACGCTGGCCTTCAATTTCAAGCCCATCAAAAAGGTCTTCATCCTCGTCGAGGGGGCGGAGAGGGAAACCCTGGGCGGGCATGTCAACCTCGGCGAGGCCTTCCTTCCCCAATTCTCTCTCGACGCCCGGTGACGGCCATGAAGCCCCTGCCCGTGGTCGCCATCATGGGATTCCCGAACGTCGGTAAGTCCACCCTGTTCAACCGCTTCCTCGGGAAAAAAAAGGCCCTCGTCCACTCGCTGCCGGGCATGACCCGCGACGCGGTTTCCGCCTTCTGCGTCCTCGGCGGCAAGAGGTTCATCCTGACGGACACCGGCGGGCTCGAGCCCGAAGCGGGAGCCTCGCTGGGCGCCGCGGTCACCGAAAGGGCCTGGACGGTGGCCCGCCAGGCGGCCGTTGTGCTGTTCGTTCTGGACGCGAAGCGCGAGCTGACCGCCGCCGAGGAGGAGCTGTTCGCATCTCTCCGCAAGCTGGGCCGGCCCGTCCTCGTTGTCCTCAACAAGGTCGATTCGGGCCTGCAGGAGGACCGCGCCGGCGAGTACTTCAACCGGCTGAAAGCGGCCGAGATCCACACGATCTCGGCGGAGCATCTGAGGAACCTCGACGAGCTCGAGGCCAGCCTCGTCCGGCTTCTGCCGGCCTCCGACGCGTCGGCCGAGCCTCCGCATCCGCTCCGGCTGGCGATCATCGGCCGGACGAACGTCGGCAAGTCCTCGATCGTCAACCGGCTGGCCGGCGAGGAACGGCTGATCGTCAGCCCGTCGCCGGGAACGACCCGCGACAGCACCGACACCTTTGTCCTGCGCGACGGCAAGCTGTTCTGCCTCGTGGACACGGCCGGGATGCGGAAGCTCAACCGCACCCGCGACGAACGGGAACAGGCGGGGATCATCAAGGCGGAAAAAGACATCGTCCGGGCCGACGTCCTCTGTGTGGTCCTGGACGCGCGGGAGTTCCCGACGCGCCAGGATGCGACCGTCGCCTACCTCGCGGACCAATCGGGGAAGCCGCTCCTGCTGGCGCTCAACAAGTGGGACCTCATCCCGAAGGGAGAGTCGCCCCAGACGCTCAAGAAACGTCATCTTCGACCGGCTGTCGTTCGTCAACTACGCGCCGCTCCTGTTCGTCTCCGCTCTGTCGGGAAAGGGCGTCGTCAAGATCCTGGACACGGCCGAGGAGGTGTTCAAGAGCGGCTCGCTCCGCGTGGAGACGCCCCGGCTGAACAAGTTCCTGGCGGAAGTCACGGCCGACCACCCGCCCTTGACCCGGGCCCGGCGCGAGATCAAGTTTCGCTACATGACCCAGAAGGGCGTGCTGCCGCCGACTTTCATCGTCTTCGCCAACAGGTCGGCCGAGCTGCTGCCCGCCTACGAGAGGTTCTTTATCCAGGCGCTGCGCGATCAGTTCGGGTTCCGGGGGTCTCCCCTCCGGCTGCTGGTCCGGCGGAGCTAGTGGTGCGTCTCGTAAATAACTTACACAGGACTTTGGAAAGGAACTTACGAGACGGGATACTCGTGGTGCGTCAGCCGGCCGGCTGGCCAGCCGGTCCGGAAGTTTTCTTGACTTGGGCTGTAGGAATATTATAAATTAGGTCGTCGAAACCTCGGCTATGATCCGGTAAGGAGGCAGCGATGCGACAGAAGCGAGTCAGTTTGGCGCTCATGGCCATGCTCGCGTTTTCCCTGGTGCTCGTCTTCACCAGCTGCGAAAAGCTGAACGTGAGTCGTCTCAAGGCCAATTATCATTTCAATAAGGCTAATCAGTTCTTCAAAGACGGCAAGTTCCGGAAGGCCATCACGGAGTACGAGGACACGCTGAAATACAACCCCCAGATGGTGGCGGCCAACCGGTTCCTGGGCGAAAGCTACAAGAGCCTCTTCAAGCCGGGCACCGAGACCCCGGAGAACATGGAAGTCGCCAACAAGGCGCTCGAGGCCTTCACCAAGGCGTACGAAGCCGAGCCCACCAACAAGGAAATCATCTTCTCCCTCGGCGACATGTACGACAAGCAGAAAAAATTCTCCGAAGCCGAGAAATATTTCCTCAAGATCCTCGACCTCGAGCCGAGCAACATGGGCAACTATTACGTCGTGGCCGAATTCTACAAGAGATACGCGGGCGAGAACGAAGCTCTCCGCGCCAAGGCCGAGTCGATGTACCTCCGCCGGATCGAGCTCGACCCGGAGAACCCCCAGGGCTACGCCTACATGGCCAATTATTTCGAGAACCTGACGCCCACTCCCGAAGTCTTCGACCAGGCCAACGAGTACTGGAAGAAGAGGATCGATCTCGAGCCCAACAGCGCCGAGGCCTGGCTGGCGATGGGCGTCAACCGCTGGTCGCGGTCGTACCGTTTCCAGAATATCCCCGCCGCCGAGCGACTTAAGGCGGCCCTGGAGAGCCTGGCCGCTCTGGAGAAAGCGAACTCGCTCGACCCGGATTATCCCGAGCCCTACAGCTGGCTGAGCGTTCTTCACCGCAGCGTCCTGTCCAAGCTCGAGCCCGATAAGGAAGCCCGGCACAATAACGAGGCCGACCGGGCCATCGAGAGGTTCCAGGATACGAGAAAGCGCGCGGCGGAAAAGAAGAAGCTCGAGCAGGAACTTAAGAAGGTCGGCTAAGAGGCCGCCCTCTCCCACTGAGGCGCGGGCGGAGTCCTGCGCCCGGCGTTGAGCGGATGCTGCTCCCTCTGCGGGATGAAAACCCGACCCGGCGCTTCCCGGCGTCTGCGGCCTGGGTCAATTGACAATTTCCTCGAGATTTAGTATTGTAATGCCTCATTTTGCTGTTGCGGACTTTAAGCAAGTCATTCCTAAACCTAGGATTCTAAGGAACTGTGCGATGAAAACTTTTGTCCCCAAGGATGTCGAGAGAAAGTGGTGGGTGGTCGATGCCGATGGGAAGGTCCTGGGACGTCTGGCCACCCAGGTGACCGTCCTCCTGCGCGGTAAGCACAAACCGCAGTTCGCGGATTTTGTCGATACCGGCGACTTCGTCGTCGTCATCAACGCCGAGAAAATCACCGTCACCGGCAAAAAAAGGGAAGAGAAGGTCTACTACTCCCACTCGCAATACCCCGGTGGGTTGAAGACCAAGACCCTCAAGAACGTTCTCGAGAATGAGCCGGAAGAGGCGATCCGGAAGGCCGTCTGGGGCATGATCCCCAAGAACAAGCTCGGCCGGCACGTCTTCAAGAAGCTGAAGGTCTACCGCGGACCGAACCACCCGCACGTGGCCCAGCATCCGGAAGCCTACAAGTTCTAGGAGGCACTTTGAGCTTAATCCAGTACTACGGAACAGGCAAACGCAAGACTTCCATTGCCAGGGTCTTCCTGCGCTCCGGAAAAGGGGATATCACGCTGTTCGTGAACAAGCGGTCCCGTCCGTTCGGCGATTATTTTCATCTCGATTCGTACAAGTACATAATCCGGCAGCCGTTGCTGCTGACGGATACCGAGAGTAAATTCGACATTTTTCTGCGTGTCAGCGGCGGCGGCGCCAAGGGACAGGCGGAGGCCATCCGGCTGGGGATCTCCCGGGCCCTGATCGAGTTCAACCGCGAGCTCAAGCCGACCCTGAAGGATGCGGGTCTGCTCACGCGGGATTCCCGCATCAAAGAGCGCAAGAAGTACGGGCTGCTGGGCGCGCGCAAGGCGCCCCAGTACCACAAGCGCTAAAGGGAGGATTGACCGTGGTTTCCGTAACGATGAAAGAGCTCCTCGAGGCCGGCGTTCATTTCGGCCACCAGACCAAGCGCTGGAACCCCAAGATGAAGGAATATATCTTCGGCCAGCGCAACGGCATCTATATCATCGACCTCCAGAAGACCATCAAGGTCTTCAAGGAGGCGCTCCAGTTCGCCAAGAGCGTCTCGGAGTCGAACAGGGACATCCTCTTCGTGGGCACCAAGAAGCAGGCGCAGGACATCATCCGCGAGGCGGCCGGTCGCTGCCAGTGCAGCTTCGTGAACCAGCGCTGGCTGGGCGGGCTGCTGACGAATTTCCCCGTCGTCCGGGCGAGCGTCGAGAAGTTGATCGAGCTTGACGAGATGCGCGAGGACGGCCGCTGGGACCTCTTCTCCAAAAAGGAACAATCCAAGATGGAGAAGCACTATAAGAAGCTCGCCAAGAACCTGGGCGGCATCCGGCAGATGACCGCGCTCCCCGGCGCCGTGTTCATCATCGACTCGGCCAAGGAGGAGATCGCCATCTTCGAAGCCCGGAAGCTGGGGATCCCGGTCATCGCGGTGGTCGACACCAACGGCGACCCGGAGGATGCCGATTACCCCATTCCCGGCAACGACGATGCCGTGCGGGCCATCGAGCTGTTCACCTCCAAGATCGCCGAAGCGGTCAACGAGGGGAAGAAGAGCCGCACCGAGAAAGAGCTCGAGGCGGCCAAGAAAGCCGAGGCGCCCGCCGACGAAGGCCCCGGACAGCCCGGGACGGCCGGAGGCGAGGAGACGGAAGAAGCCTAGGCTGGGGGCGCATCAAGGAGATCATGGATGGAAATCACCGCGGATAAAGTCAAAGAGCTCCGGCAGCGGACCGGCATCGGCGTCATGGAGTGCAAGGAAGCGCTCCAGGAGTGCCTGGGCGACATGGACAAGGCCATCGAAGCCCTCCGGAAAAAGGGCTATGCCCGGGCGCAGAACCGGATGGACCGGGAGGCCTCCCAGGGGCTCGTTCACGCGTATATTCACCTCGACGGCCGGATCGGCGTGCTCGTCGAGGTCAACTGCGAGTCGGACTTCGTGGCCCGGAACGAGGAATTCCGCGAGCTGGCCAAGAACGTCGCCATGCAGATCGCGGCGGCCAGCCCCCGCTATGTCGCCTCGGCCGATGTGCCGGCGCCCGAGCTGGAGCAGGAGAGGGAGATCATCCGGGCCCAGCTCAAGGACATGAACAAGCCTCCCCAGATCATCGATAAGATCGTCGAGGGCAAGCTCAAGAAGTATTTTGAGGAAGCCTGCCTTCTCGACCAGCCCTATATCAAGGACGACAAGATGACCATCCAGCAGCTCATCTCGTCCTATATCAGCAAGTTCGGAGAGAACATCAAGGTGAGACGGTTCGCCCGGTTCGAACTGGGCAAGAGCTGACAGAGCCGCCGATGGCGAGTCCGAAGCCGGCCTACACAAGAATCCTCCTCAAACTCTCGGGTGAATCTTTGCTGGGCGGCACCGCCTTCGGGATCGATTTCGAGCGGGCCCGGTCGATCGCCCGAGAGATCAAGGAAGTGCGCGCCCTGGGCGTCCAGGTCGCGATCATGATCGGCGGGGGGAACCTCTTTCGCGGCCACCGCCTCACCGAGGCCGGCATGGACCGGACCTCGGCCGACCAGATGGGCTTGCTGGCGACGGTCATCAACGGGATCGCCCTGCAGGAGGCCCTGGACCAGGAGGGGCTTCAGACCCGCCACGTCTCGGCCATCGAGATCAAGGCCCTGGCCGAGCCCTTCATCCGTCGCCGGGTGATCCGCCACCTGGAGAAGGACCGGGTCATCATCTTCAGCGCCGGTATCGGCAGCCCCTATTTTACGACGGACACGGCCGCCGCTCTCCGCGCCCTGGAGATCAAGGCCGACGTCATCATGAAAGTCACCAAAGTGGACGGCGTTTACAGCGCCGACCCGTTTATCGATAAGACCGCCAAAAAATTCGGGACCATCGGCTACCTCGACGTCATCCGCCGGCGGCTCAGGGTCATGGATGCGACCGCGATCTCCCTCTGCCGGGAGAACAACATGCCGATCCTGGTGTTCAACCTCAACACGCCCGGCAATATCCACCGGGCCGTCCTGGGCGAGAAAGTCGGGACCCTGGTTCACGGGAAGAGGGGGAAACATGGTCAAGGATAGCTTGAAAGCCCTGGAAAACAAGATGAAGGTGTCGGCCGAGCACTTCCGCCGGGACCTCTCCAAGCTGCGTACCGGCCGGGCCAGCCTCAGCCTGTTCGAGGACATCAAGGTCGATTACTATGGCATGCTCACGCCCATCAACCAGCTCGCCACCCTGGGGATCCCCGACCCGACGCTGATCACCGTTCAGCCCTGGGACCCGACGCTGCTCGAGGCGATCGACAAGGCCATCCGGGGGGCCGATTTAGGACTCAACCCGATCAACGACGGCAAGACCCTCAAGATCCCGATCCCGCCCCTCGACGACGAGCGGCGGCGGGAGATGGCCAAGCGGATCAAGAAGATGCTCGAGGAAGAGAAAACCGCCCTCCGCAACATGCGCCGCGAGTCCAAGGAAGAGATCGAGGAGTTCGAGAAAGAGAAGTTGATCACCGAGGACGAGAGGTTCAACGGCCTCGAGCTGCTGCAGAAGCTGACCGACGACTACACCAAGAGGACCGAGGACGCGGCCGCCGCCAAGGAAAAAGAAATCCTGGAACGGTAGCGCCCCCGCACCATAAACTCATAAACGGGTCCTGTCAGAGTGCATCCCTGTAGAGGCTCAGGGCATGAGCTCGAAGGCCCGCTCATTTCCCACAGCGCCTTTTTGGAGGGAGAAAGCTTCGCTTTCCCCCTTCCAACGTTCGCTGCGCTCACTGCCTCCCCTTCGCGGACTTCGTCCTGCGACCAAGGGGCCATTCCCCTTTGGAATCCCCGCTGATTTGCTACGCAAATCGGGAAATTCGCTTAGTCCTCGGCTCGCTCTCCGGCCTTTACCGGAGACACTCTCCTTATTCAAGCCCATCCTTGATTCCCAGGGAGGGTTGGGTAGGTTAATATCTAGACGAGGAGTCTGATAAAGTGTCTCCGGAATTTGCCGGAACCGTGCCCGCTCGCCTCCGGATGATCTTCTTTGCTCATATCCCTTCGCCTCCTCGCTTAGGGACTGGCGCCCGGCCACCCGCTTTTTCACATGTCCTTTTCTTTATCAGGGAGGTTGTCAATGATCTCGGTGCCCTCCGGCACCTTGACCTCGAAGGTCGATGACTTGAGGCGGGGGTTGACCTTGAGCTTGCGAAAAATGAACTCCTGCCGGCTGCCGGCCCAATCGAGCGTGACGAGCCTGTCGATCAGCCAGGTCCCGGCGTCGAGCTCGAGCAGGATGTGCGTAAAATCGCTCTCCTGCCTGGGCACGAGCTTGAGCTGGACCGCCGATTTCGCGGCCGGTCGGGAACTCGGCAGGCTCGACGAGGTAATCATCTTCGAGCCGCGACCGGCCCGTCAGCAGCGCGAACACGGCCGCGTTCTGCTGCTCGGGCGACAGGGCGTAGCGGAACAGCTGGTTGTCTTCGGGGACATAGTTCCAGACCCGGCCCTCTTTGAAGACGAAGACCTGCGCCTCCGGCTCGTCATATTCCCAGCGCATCCGGTCGGGCTTCTGGAAATAGAACTTCCCCGTCTCCTTGAGCGGCGTGGCGATGACGGCCGAGGAATGCTCCTGCTCGAACTCGGCTTCGAGCGACCGGAGGGAGGCGAAGGCGGCTTCGAGCTTCCGGACGGCCTGCTCCGGGGTCACCGCGGGGGAAACCGCCGCCCCGGCCGAAAGCGCCGCCAGGAGCGCGCCGGCGATAAAGACCCGTACTTTCTTGAGCAAAACAGCCTCGCGGGAATTATATTTCAAAAGAACCGCACACTCAAACTTCCGTAAGGCTGAACTTCCGAATTTACCGGCCGCGGTCTTTCTGATATATATGCCGGCATGCGGCCGGAGTACTTCTTTTTTTTGGCGCTCTACCTCGCCGCCCTCCTGGCCATCGGCGTCGGGTTCTCCCGGCGCATGAAAAGCCTCGAGGATTTCTTCCTGGCCTCGAGGTCGCTGCCGGCCGGGCTCATCTTCCTATCGTTGACGGCCTCCTGGTTCGGGGCGACGTCGATCCTCGTCACGACAGACGACGCCTACAGGCGGGGGGTGGGCGCCGCCTGGCTGGTGGGCGTCCCGGCGATCGTGACCGTTCTGATTTTCGGGGTCTTCCTGGCCGGCCCGATCCGGCGCCTCGACGCCATCACCCTGCCCGACCTCGTCGAAAGGCGATACGGCAGAACGGTCCGTCATCTCGCCGCCTTCCTCATCTTCTGGTACATGGTCGTGCTGGCGTCTTCCCAGATGGTGGCGCTGGGCCAATTCCTGAGGCCGTTCCTCGATGTCCCGTACGTCTGGAGCCTGGCCATCGGCACGGCCGCCGTGCTTGTCTACCTGCTCCGGGGCGGGCTGTTCTCCGTTGTCGCCACCGATGTTTTTCAGTGTCTCCTGCTGGCCGGCGGAGTGCTCGGGCTGGCGGTCCATCTGGTTCGACGGATACCGGCGGCCGCGATCCTGGGCCCCGGCGGTGGCTCCGCCGACGGGCGGTTCAACCCTTTCTCGAGCCTTGGGCCCGATCTCCTGATCGCCGCCTCCTTCGTGCTCGCCTGGACGATCTCGCCCATCGCCTGGCAAAGGGTCCAGGCCGCCCGGACCGAAAAAAGCGCCCGCCGGGGATTCCTGGCGGCGGCCGGGGCGTTTGTCGTCCTTTACAGCCTGGTCGTCCTCATCGGCATCTTGGCGAAGCCGTTCCTCGGTTCCGGGGGATTGCGCCATCCCCTGATCTCCGAGCTCATCCTGTCCGGCGCGGGAAGTTGGCTGGGCGGCATCCTGTTCGTGGCGGTCGTCGCTGCTATTCTCTCGACCATGGACACCGCCATCAACACCGGCGCCCTGACCCTGACCCGCGATATCTACTTCCGCATCTTTGTCCGCCGTACGCCCAGCCGTCTGCCCGCGGTCGGGGCCGGCCGCGCCGCCACCCTGGTCATGGCGGCCCTGGCCTTCCTGGTCGCCACTCAGTTCCGGAGCATCCTCAAGACCCTCGGGCTGTCCTCCGAGGTCATGGCGGAGGGCCTCTTTGTTCCCGGGATCGCCATGATCTGGCTTCGTGACAGGCGGCCGCTCGCCGGCGGCCTGAGCCTGGGCCTGGGCGGCGGGTTCGCCCTGGCCGGTTTCTTAGCCGCCTTGAACGTACTGCCCGTCCGTCTCCCCGCCTGGCCGGCTTCAGTCCCCTACGGCGTCGGCCTCAGCCTGGTCGGGTTCGTTGTGGGCTATGCCCTGGATTCGCTCCGCCTCCGCCGCTCGTCCGGGCGTGGCTGAGTTATGTTTTGCCGGGCTTCGTGCTATATTGGGGCCGATGACACGCTGGGAGAATTTCCGCTGGGGCGCCGTCGGACTGCTGGGCCGGCGGCTGTTGGGCGCTTGGCTGGGCTCCTGCCGAGTCACGGCCAGGGGCTTGGAGGGATACCGGCAAGCCCGCCGGGAGGGGACGCCGGTCATTCTCCTGGTCTGGCACGGGCGTCTCTTGGTGGCTCCCCATTATTTCCGCAAGCGCGGCATCGCCGCGCTCGTCAGTCCCAGCCGGGACGGCGAATTCATCGCCCGGATCGCCGGCGGCTGGGGATTCCGGGTGATCCGCGGCTCGAGCTCGCATTCGGTGATCCGCGCCTGGCCGGAGATGAAAGAGGAGCTGAGGCGCGGCGGCGAGCTGATCATCATTCCCGACGGGCCCCGCGGGCCTGACCGGAAGCTCAAGGCGGGAGCGCTTAAGCTGGCCAGGGATACCGGCGCCCTGCTCGTGCCGTTCTCGTTCTCCTCTTCACGGAAGCGGTTCCTGGGAAGCTGGGACAGGTTTCTCCTCGTCTACCCGTTTTCCCGGATCGCAGCGGTCTGCGGTGACCCCGTCCGCGTTCCCCCCGATGCGGATGACCGGGCGCTGGAACTCTTGCGGGAGGACGTCGAGCGCTCCCTCACCGCCCTCGACGACCGGGCCGATGCCTGTTTTGAAACGCGCGGCCCGTCCCCAGCCGGCTGACGCCGGCCGGCGGCGATTCCCCGAAGGCCGGAGCGCCCTATTCCGCTGGCGCGGAATTTGTGCTATAAAAGTTGAAACCCGATAGTCTCTGGAGGGAAAAATGATCCGCCGACTCGGACTTGTCATCGCCATCGCCGCTGTATTTGCCGCCGTTTCCCTGCCGCTGGCCGGTCAAACGGCTGCTGATTTCATCCGGCAGGGCGATGAGTCTTACGCTCAGTACAATAACGCCCAGGCTCTCGAAGCCTACCTGAAGGCCGCCCAGGCCGAGCCGGGGAACTACGAGGCGCTCTGGAAGACGGCCCGGGCTTACTATGACGTGGCCGACGTGATGAAGCCAGCCGGCTCCAAGGCCGCCGACGAGCAACGCAGCGTTTACGGACAATCCATGAGCCACGCGCGGAAGGCCATCGCGGCGGACCCGAACGGGACCTGGGGCCATTTCTTTCTCTCGGCGGCCTGGGGCCGGTTCGTCCTGACCCAGGGAAAAAAGGAGCAGGTCAACGCCTCGAAGCAGATCAAGGCCGAGATCGATAAGGCCATCGCGGCCGACCCGAATAACGACCTCGCTTACCATGCGCTGGGCCTGTGGAACCGGCGGATGGCCGAGATCGGCGGCGCCCAGCGCTTTTTCGGCGGCATCCTCTTCGGGGGTATCCCCAAGGGCTCGTTCGAAGAAGCCGAGAAGAGCCTGTTGAAGGCGATCGAGCTCAAGCCCGAGTACACCAACCACCACCTCGAGCTCGGGCGCACCTATCTGGCCATGAAAAAACCCGACCTCGCCAAGCCGGAGCTGGAGAAGGTCCTCGAGCTGCCGGTCACGACCTCGAAGTGCGAGATATACAAGAAGGAAGCCCAGGCCGAGCTCGACGCTTTGATGAAAAAGGGGAAGTGACGAAAAGCCGGCGCCTTATTCTGTTGGCGTTCGCGAGCCTGCTTGCGCCATCGCTGTCTGCGCAGGAGTTCAGTCTCAAAGTCTATGGCGGCTGGCGGTCGGTGTCCGGGGGTGACCTGAACAGGAGCATCGGCGGTTGGCGCGATTATTATGCTGACTTGAACCGGGGCTCCTATTCATCGACCTTTGCCTGGGACGGGATGAAAGGCGGGCTGGACGCGGCCGTCGAGCTGGAAGCGGGCCTTTCCCCCCGTTTGAGTCTCGGGGTCAGCGTCGGCATCATGCCGGGCGCCGCCTCGGGGAAAATCTCGACGCTGTTGTCTTCCGTGCAGACCACGGCCGTTGCCGGCCCGGCATCGAAAACGGTGACGGTTAAGGAAACGACCGTCCGGTCGCCGCGGGCCGAGCTGACGGCGGTCCCGGTTCTTCTCACGGCATATTACCGGCTCGTCCGGGGAGAGCGGCTCAGTTTTATCGCGGGCGCCGGCGGCGGCGCCTACTTCGGCCGGTACTCCTATTCCGAGCCGTACGATTACAGCTTCAGCTCTGTCGAGGATCTGGTTTCGGCCGGGGCGACATCGAGATACGTCGACGAGTCGTCCACCTCCGGAGATTACCGCGAGGAAGCCCAGAGAGTCAGCTGGGGCGTTCACGGCCTGGTCGGGGTCGAGTACCGGCTGGGCGGGGGGCTGGCGGCGATTTTCGAAGTCCTTGGCCGATGGCTGGCCCGGGGTCCGTGGGAGGGCTCCAAAACGGATTCTTACGACTGGTCGCATACCTGGGGCCCCTGGGGCGGCTATTCCGATTCCGGAAAAATCACCGAATCCTCCGACGGCGAGCTGTGGAGGGTGGAGGCGGTATCCGACACGACCGGGAAGTCGTATCCGCGGCTCGTCCTCTCGGAAGCGCAACCCTCCGGTTCCGGCTACGTGTCCGCCCGGCGGGCCGACCCGGGGCTGGGCGGGGTCGCCATCCGGCTGGGGATCAGGCTGAGCTTCGGCGGCCGCCGCTGAGACGGGGGAGCCGCCGGGTCCGCGTTCAGCGGAAGATCTGAAGCTCCATATTCTCGAATAGGACGGGCCCTGGCGGCCCGTCGACCCTGAGCCGGAGGATCACGTGCCGGCCCATGAAATCGGGTGAGATCCGGATGATGAAGGGGGATTCGGCGCCGCCGGCGGCGCCCGGGGCGATGGCCGGAAACCCCACGGACGGCGGCGAGACGGTGAAGCCGGGCTGCGCCGTGCCGAGCGTCCCGGAGAGGCCGGCGGCGGCCAGGCGGCCTTTGTTCTTCAGGAAGATGGACACTTCGATCGTCTCGCCCGGTTCCGGCCGGCCGTCCCCGTTCCCCCGACTGTTCCCGGAGGCATCATCGTCGATGACCTGATGGTCGAGCGCCAGGGAGGGAAAATCGACGTCCGCCGCCAGGGCGGCATCGACGATCCCCCAGCCGAAATCGTTGTTCGGGCTCTGGCTGCGGCTGGCCGTGCCCAGCATGGCTGACCGGACCTCGGCGGGCGTCCAGTCGGGGTGCGCCTCGAGGAGCAGGGCCGCCACGCCGGCGACGAGCGGCGTCGCGAACGAAGTCCCGGACCCGTTCTCATAAGTCGAGCCGCCGCCGCTCGTGCTCGCGGCGAGCCAGTTGTTGACGCCGAGCGCGCAGACCTCGGGTTTGATGCGGCCGTCGGCCGTGGGGCCGGGCGAGCTGAATGAGGCCAGTCGGCCGAGCGAATCCACGGCGCCGCAGGCGATGACGTCGAACCCGTCGGCGGGGGCGATGATGTGCCCCCAAGCGTTCGTCCTCTCGTTCCCGGCCGCGTTGACGACGACGACCCCCAGGGCGGTGGCCCGGTTGGCGGCCCGGGTCGTGACCGCCGACTGCCCGTTCATATCGGCGAACTTATACCAGTCGGTGTAACCCAGGGAGGATGAGACGACCTCGGCGCCGAGCGACTCCGCCCATTCGATCCCCGCCACCCAGTAATCCTCCTCGATGGGCAGCTCGAACCTGTCGCTTTCGGTTTTGGCCAGCAGGAAGTCGGCGCCATAGGCCGGCCCGACCAACTGACCGGGTCGATAGCCGCCCAGGATCGACCACGTCCCCGTACCGTGGGCATCCGAGTAATCATTGGGATCGCCGAGGTCCTGCGCGACATCTCCGTCGTTGTTGACGAAGTCCCATTCCGCGATCAGCCGCGCCTGCCGAAAAGCCTCGTGCGACTTCCGGAACCCCGCGTCCAGCACGGCGACGCGCACGTTCCGGCCGGTCAGCCCGCGCTGGTGGAGAGGCCAGACATCGGCTTGGGCGATCTGAACGAACGATGGGCCGTAGAAAGCAAAGAGCGGGTCGGCGAGGTCGATGTCCGGGGCGGCCCGGGGCGGTGTCCCGACTCCGCCTCGCGCAAAAGCGAGAACTTTGTCCACGCGCCGGACGAAGGGCAGCCCGGCCAGCGCCCTGACCTGCCGGGCCGTCGCGTCGGCGCTGACGGCGTTGAGCCAGCGGGATTCTGTCCGGACCCGCTCGACGAGCGGCCGGAGCGTCTCCAGGTACGACGGGGAAACGGGCAGGTCGGCGATATCGGCGGCGGCGCTGGCATCAAGGACCTTGAGCCGCCGCCGGAGGCAATGTGCGTCGAGGGCGCGGCGGGTCCGGTCCAGGGCCAGATCCAAGGCCGAGGCGCCGGCGATGCCCTTATCCGTGAAGTAGACCCAGACAGTGATCGGGCTGGCGTTCCGGGCCAAGTCTGCGGCCAGGGCCGGGCCGAGCCGCGAACGGGGCACGGGCCGCCGTCCGACGTCCGGAGCCGACCGGCTCGAGACTTGCCCGGCGGCGGCGGCGCCGGCGAGAGTCACCCAGAGGCAAGCGATGAGAAGGAGCGGAGCGGAGCCGCGGCTCATGACCTGATCTCCCTGTTCACTCCGAAAAAACCTGGGCCTCGAAGACTTCGATCTTGGCCCCCCGCTTCCAGGCGTTCTCATCCAGCCCCGCCTTAAGGCAGCCGTGGCAGAGATAAGTCTCCCGGTCCCAGTTGTACTCTTCGGGCACCTGGGGAAGGAGCAGTCCCTTGCAGCCGCCCTGGGAAATGACGATGCCGTGGCGCCCCACCTGGACTTCCTGGGGGTCCTTGACCGTTTCCGGGACGGTGAGCACGGAGATCTCGATCTTCGTGCGGGGGAGGTCTTCCGGGCGGAGGGGTGCGAACCGGAAGTCCTGCGTGGCCGCGGCCGCCGCCATTTCGATGATCGTCTTGTAGAGCGGCTTGTACGGCAGGGGATAGCCGATGCAGCCGCGAAGATGGCCGTCGACCTTGAGCGTCACGAAGGCCCCCCGTTTCTCCAGGTGCTTTTTTTCCGTGATTTTCAGGTCCGGCAGCTTTCCCCCTTCGACGGACGCCTCGACCGAACGCCGCGCCAGCTCCAGGAGAAAATGCTGCTCATCGGGATTGAAGAGAGCCTTCATGGCCGCCTCCTGGCCAGGCTGATGGGCGAAAGATAAAATTCCCTGTCATATTCAATGATCCGGGGATCGACCGAAAGCGGGCGGGAACGGAGATCTTTCGCGGAGATGCGGAGGAAAAGCTTGCCGTAGCCGAAGGGCTGAAGGATCCCCGCCGGACCGGGGGCCGGATCGCGGTCGCCATAGAATCCGATGATCCCGCCGTCAAAGAGGCGGTCGAGCTCCCGGAACCGCGCGGCGTCGGGGAATGAGCGGCCCCCAAGCGGGAAAACGCGGACGACGAGGTATCTCGGCCCCCGCCTGTGCCCGAGAAGCAGACCCCGGCGCCCTCCCGGGGGAGCGTCGAGCGCGTCGGCCCTGAGCCCCGCTTCCGCCTCCGTTGCGATGAAAACATCCATCGATCAGATTATAGCAAATCATCTTGAGTTCTTCACCTTTAGTGCCCCGTCGGTTTCCGCGCCCGGACCATCAGGCTGTAACCTTTCTCGAAGAAGAGGAGCCTGTCCATCTGGGACATCAGCCAGACGAGGGGATACACCAGGGAATAAACGTTGAACAGCCCCTCCCGGGCGCTGAACTCGCCCTCCGAGGCGGGCCGGATGTGCCCATCCCGGGTTTTCCCGGCGGCCGCCGGCGCCAGGAGTTTGATATAAGCGAAATTGAGGAGAAGCTCGAAGAACTCGGAGAAAAAGCGCGAGTAATCGGCGCTCTCCAGGAGCCGCAGCGAGGCCCGCGAGAGCTTCCCTTCCAGGCCGGCGAGAGAATAACCCTCCCGCTTGTGGCCGAAATGCTCGAGCTTGAGGCCGAGGGCCGCCCTGAGCTTGTGGAGGTGGAAGAACGGGCCGGTCTGCGGGGTGACCAGAATGAGCTCGCCCCCGGTCTTGAGCACGCGGCAGATCTCGTTGAGGACGCCGTCATCGTCATCGACGTGCTCCAGATAATCGAGGCCGACGACCAGGTCGAAGGTCCCGTCCCGGAACGGCAGGGCCGTTCCCTTCAACGCGGCCAGATTGTTTTCGAGGATCTCCCGGGCCGCGCGGACGTTGGCCATGTCTTCATCGGCGCTCACCCAGAACCCGCCCTTGCGGCGGACAAAATAGCTCAGGATCCCCTGGGCGCAGCCCAGGTCGAGGGCGACCCGGCGGCCGGCCGTGGCGACGAACCGGTTGAGAAGCCGGAGCTTGATCTTCTTCTTGATGGATTTCTTGACCAGCCGAAGCTGCCAGGGCTCGCCGTTCATCGCCGCGATTATATTGGGTCCCAGGGCAAAAGACAACCCGGGCGGACCGGCTTGACTTGCCGCGACAGTGCGTTCTATGATTGATCTGGCGCGATGCTGAAATACAAGCTGGTGGTTGTCGGGCCGCTCGAAACCAACTGCTATCTTGCCTACTGCGCCGAAACCCTGGAGTGCGGCGTGATCGACCCCGGGGCCGAGCCGGAGCTCATCTTCCCCGCCGTCGTCGAGAGCGGGCTCAAGCCCGTGGTCATCCTCAACACTCACGGGCACATCGATCACATCGGCGCCAACCTGGACGTCAAGGAGAAGTTCGGCATCCCGCTCTGGATCCATGTTCTCGACGGCCCGCTCCTCCAAAAAAACCAGCAGTTCGAACTGAGCCTCTTCCTGAACGCCAAAGAATCGCCGCCGGCCGACCGGCTGCTCGAGGACGGCGAGTCCGTCGTCATCGGCAGGCGCCGCCTGGAGGTCGTCCACACGCCCGGACACACTCCCGGAAGCGTCGGGTTCCTGGGGGACGGCATCCTGTTTTCCGGCGACACGCTCTTCAACGGCGGCGTCGGCCGCACCGACCTGCCGGGGGGGTCGACGAGGGACCTGGAAGTTTCGATCCGGGAGAGGATCCTGACCCTTCCGTCAGAGACCGTCGTTCTTCCGGGCCACGGTCCCTGGACGACGGTCGGCCAGGAGCGGGAATCGAATCCTTTTCTCGGATGAAAAAACCCCGGCCGGCGGCGGAGGAAGCCCTCCGGCTCTTCCTCGATTATCTCCCGGTCGAAAAAGGGCTGTCGGCCAACACCATCCTCGCCTACGGCCGCGACCTCAACAAGTATCTGTCCTTTCTCCGGAGGAACAGGGTCGACTGGTCGCGCACCGACGAGTCGACGGTCGCCCGTTTCATCCGCGACGAGAGCCGGGCCGGCCTGCAGGCGCGCTCCCTGGCCCGCCTGATCTCGGCCATGAAATCGTTCTACAAGTTCATGACGCTCGACGGTTTTGTCAGCCGGGACCCGACCGCGAACCTGTCCTCGCCCAAAACCTGGCTCAGCCTGCCCAAGTTCCTGACCGTCCCCGAGGTGGAAGCGCTGCTCCGCCAGCCCGACGAGCGCGAGCCGGGAGGCCTGCGGGACCGGGCCATGCTGGAAGTGCTTTATGCGACCGGGCTCCGCGTCTCCGAGATCATTAATCTCAAGCCCGGGGACATCAACATCGATGAAGGCTACGTCGTCTGCCGCGGGAAAGGCGGCAAGGAACGGGTCGTTCCGGTCGGCGCGACGGCGGCCGCCGCCGTGCGCCGCTACCGCGACGAGGTCCGGCCGGGACTCGACAGGAAATCGAGCGAGGGCGCTGTTCCTGACCCGTCGCGGCGACCCGTTCACCCGGCAGGGGTTCTGGAAGATGCTGGCGGGGCACGCCCGCCGGGCCGGCCTCTCGGCCGAGGTCAGCCCGCACGTCCTCCGGCATTCCTTCGCCACTCACCTGCTGGAGCGGGGGGCGGACCTGCGTTCCGTGCAGCTCATGCTGGGGCACAGCCAGATCACGACGACCCAGATCTACACCCACGTGACCCGGGACCGGCTCCGGCAGGTCTACGATAGATTCCACCCTCGCGCCTGAATTCCGGGGACGACAGCCCAGGTCCTTGACAATCCGGGCGTCGACTGCTAGCATAAAGAACCTAAACTCGAGAGTTTAGTTTATAAACCTACCGGTTTTAACCTACCCCGAGAGTAAAATATGGCGAAGAAAGTCTTACAGCAGGAACGCGAGGAGTGGAAGCGCAGGGAGTACCGCCGGCTCATCCTCCGGGCCGCCGAACGGGTCATCGTCCACAAGGGACTGAGCGCCACGACCATGGACGACGTCGCCCGCGAGGCCGAGTTCTCCAAGGCCACCCTTTATCAGTATTTTGCTGGTAAGACCGGGTTGCTGCTCGAGATCCTGGCCAACTTTTTCGACGAGATCGCCCAGGGCATCCAGAAGATCAGCCTGGGACCGGAGAGCGCCCGGGACAAGTTGAAAGAGAGCATCCGCTTTTATCTCGAGTACAACGAACAGAAGGAAAATGTTGCCCGACTGCTGTGGATGGACCGGGAATTCCGGGATAAAATGGGCATTTTCGTCGCCGCCGAGCGGCGGCTGACCTCGGAAGCCGACCTCAAGTTTCTGGACGATATGAAGCACCGGCGCACAGACATCCTGGACGGCGTGGCCAGGATCATCGAAGAAGGCGTATCGTCAGGAGAGTTCCGCGAGATCGACCTGACCGGCGCCGTGACCGTCATCGAATCCCTGCTCCAGGGATTCTGCCATCTCCGCTCCTGGCATGAGCGGGTGTACTCCGTCCAGGAGGCCACCGACTTTATCTTCGAGTTCATGCTGAGGGGCCTGCAGTCTCCAGGCAATACGGCGAAAGGAGAGTCGTGATGAAACGCACCGCATTGGCAATCTTGGCGTGGCTGCTGTCTCGGCGCCGGGCCGGCCGGCCTTCGCCCAGGACACCCCCGAGGAGAAGATCACTCTGACGCTCGAGAAAAGCATCAGCCTGGCGCTCTCCCAGAACCCGGGCTATCTGGCTTCCCAGGAGAGGGTGGGCGCGGCGCAGTCCCGGGTGCGGCAGGCCGCGTCCCAGTTTTTCCCCAGCCTGGACGCCGTCGGCCTGAACAACCTGGACAGGAAAGCTTTCTCCGTCGAGTTTCCCTCCTTCGTCCCGGGAGGGCGCCCGCAGAGGGTGACGATCGATTTCACCAAGAACTACCAGCTGACGCTGAACCTGAGCGTTCCCCTCTACACCGGGGGGCGCCTGAGCGCTGCTTACAGGCAGGCCCGCTACGGGTTCCTAGCCTCGCAGGAGTCGGTCCGGCAGACGAACCAGGAGACCGTTTTCAGCGTCAAGCAGGCCTTCTTCAATTACCTGGTGGCCCGGGAATACGTCAAGGTCGCGGAAGAGGCCCTGACGCTGGCCGAGAAGACCCTGAAAAACGTCAGGAACATGTACGAAGTCGGCATCGCCTCGCGGCTCGACCTGCTGCGGGCCGAGGTCAGCTCCGCCAACCTGAAGCCGCCGGTGATCCAGGCGCGGAACAACGTCAAGATCGCCGAGGCCGGGCTCAAGACCGTGATGGGCCTGGATGTCACCCGTCCGGTCGAGATCGTCGGCGAGCTGACCTACCGGCCCGTCGAAGTCGACCCGGCGGCGAGCCTGGCGAGCGCCCTGGCCAACCGGCCCGAGCTCAGCCTCGTCAATTACCAGAAAATGATCGCCGAGGAGATGCGGAAGATGGCGATCGCCGGCGGGCTCCCGACCGTCGCCGTCGCCGGCAATTATAACTATTGGGGAGATTACCTGAAGTTCAAGCGGGGCAGCTGGGAGAGCTACTATTCTTTCAACCTGGTCGTGAACGTCCCGATCTTCAAGGGCTTCCAGACCAACGCCCAGGTCGCCGAGGCCAAGGCCACGATCCGGGAGATCGAACAGAACCGGAAAGGCCTCACGGACGCCATCAAGTTCGAGGTCGAATCGTCCCTGCTCAACCTGAACCAGGCCAGGGAGTCGCTTCTCTCCCAGGAAAAGAATATCGAACAGGCGCTGGAGGGCGCGCGCGTGGCCGACCTCAACTACGGCGAGGGACTGGCGACGATCCTCGACGTCGATGCCGCCCACGTCGCGCTCAGCGAGGCCCGGACCAACCAGCTCCGGGCGGTCTATGAATACGAAATCGCCCAGGCCATGCTGGACAAGGCCGTGGGCATGAACTGGAAAAGCGCGGAGTAGATCCGTTCCAAGGAGGATGCGATGAGAAGCATGAGACTCTTGAATCTGATAGCCGCGGCCGGTCTGCTGGCCGCGGGCATGGCCTGTAAACAGGCCGCCAAGCCGGCCGCCGCCACGGCCCAAGCCGTCGGGGCCGCGCCGGTCAAGGTGTTCAAAGTTCCCAGGCAGAAGATTTCCGAGAAGCTCTTCTATACGGGCACCGTTGAAGCCCGGCAGAAGATCAACATCATGCCCGACGTCGGCGGCAAGATCGCCAGAATATACGTCAATGAAGGCGACCGGGTCGCCCGGGGCCAGCTCCTGGCCGAGATGGACACCCAAGCCATCGTCCTCCAGCTCAAGCAGGCGGAAGCCGCCCAGGCCGTGGCCGAAGCCAGCTGCGCCAACGCCAAGACCAACCTCGAACGGATGGACCGGCTGGCCAAGGAAAAAGCCGTTTCCGACCAGCAGCACGAGCAGGTCAAGCTCGCCTGCGACTCCGCCGTCGCGCAGCTGGCCCAGGCCCAGGCGGCCGTCAACCTGGCCAAGCACAGCCTCGATGTCTCCATCATGAGGGCGCCTTTTGCCGGGGTCATCGCCTCGAAAAACGCCGAGGAGGGCGACGTCATCAACCCGATGATGGGCTCCATGTCGGCGACGAGCGGCGTCCTGACCCTGGTTGATTTTTCGCGCGTCAAGATCGCGGTGGACGTGTCGGGCACGGACATTCAACGCATCCAAAAAGGGCAGACGGCGCTCCTCGAGAGCCCCACGCTCCCCGGACAGACCTTCCAGGGAACCGTGAGCGTCGTCAACCTGGCCGCCGACCCTCAGACCAAAAAATTCGGGATCGAGCTGGCCGTCGACAACCCCGACCTCGCGCTCCGGCCGGGCACTTTCGGCCAGGTCATCATCGAAGTCAGCACCCATGAGAACGCCCTGGCCATCCCGCAGAAGGCCGTCCTCGACAACAAGTATGTCTTTGTCGTCCAGAACGGCAAGGCCGTCAAACGGGAGGTCCGGCTCGGGCTCCAGAACACCGTCCTGGTCGAAGTGACGGACGGCGTCGCCGAGGGCGACATGGTCGTCGCCGAGGGCAACTTCGGGCTGGAGGATGGCGCTCCGGTCGAGGTCATCGGTGAGGTCCAGCCATGAAGCTGCCCGAATTCTCCGTCAACAAGCGCGTCACCACCTCCATGATCGCCATGATCCTGGTGGTGGTGGGGTTTATCGCCTTCACCCGGCTGGGGCTCGATTTCTTCCCGGACCTCGAGTTCCCCACGATCTCCGTCATCACGACCTACCGCGGCGCCTCGTCCGAGGACCTGGAGAAGACGATCACCAAGCCGCTGGAGCAGGTCGTCAGCTCGGTCAGCCGCGTGAAGAAGGTCACCTCGACAACTTCTGAGGGGAGTTCGGTGATCCAGGCGGAATTCGAGTGGGGGACGAACCTGGACTTCGCCGCCCAGGACGTCCGTGATCAGATCGCTCAGTTCCGCGAGTTCCTCCCCGAGGAGGCCTCCGACCCCCTGGTCGTCAAGTTCAACCTGGCCCAGCTCCCGATCATCTTCTGGGGCGTCACCGGGAACATGCCCTCCTTCCAGCTCAAAAAGCTCATCGAGGACGACGTGGCGCCCCGCCTCGAGCGGATCGACGGCGTGGCCGCGGCCCGGGTCTTCGCCATGGACGTGCGTGAGATCCTGGTCGACATCGACAAGGCGGCCATGGAGAGCCGCAGCCTCTCGTTGGACCGGATTATCGCCGCCCTGGCGGCCGAAAACATCAACTTGCCGGCGGGCTACCTCGTCGAGAGGCACTCGGACCTTCTCGTCCGGACGATGGGCGAGTTTCGGTCCCTTGACGACATCAAGCGCGTCGTGGTGGGCGCAACGGTCCGGGGTGAGCCGATCGTCCTCGGCGACATCGCCGAGGTCAAGGACACTCTGAAGGAGGTCCGGTACATCGGCCGGATCCAGCAGCAGAACGGCGTTTTCCTGATGATCAGCAAGCGCTCGGGCGCCAATACCGCCACGACCGGGACCCAGGTCAAGAAGGAGCTGGAGGCGCTCAGGGGCGGGCTGCCTCCCGACATCAAGTTCCATGTGGCCATGGACCAGTCGGACATGGTCAAGAAGGTGGCGCGCCGGACCGTGGACAACGCCTGGCAGGGCGGGCTGCTCGCCATCCTGCTCATTTTCCTTTTCCTCAGGAACTGGCGGCCCACCCTGACGATCGCCATGGCCATTCCGCTCTCGATCATCGCCACGTTCATCTCGTTCTATGCCGCGGGCTACACCCTGAACATGCTGACATTGGGAGGTCTGACGCTCGGCGTCGGCATGCTGGTCGATAACGCCATCGTCGTCATCGAAAACACCTTCCGTCACGTCGAGGAGGGGGACGACAGGAAGAAGGCCTCGATCCTCGGCGCCTCCGAGGTCGGCATGGCCATCACGGCCTCCACCCTGACGACGATCGTCGTCTTCCTGCCGATGATCTTCGCCCAGGGCGTCACCGGGAAGCTGACCCGCTCGCTGGCGCTGTCCATCACCTTCTCGCTCGTGTCGTCGCTGTTCGTGGCCCTGACCATCGTGCCCCTGCTGTCCTATCTTCTGTTCAAGTCCTACTACAAGAACGGCGCGCAGACGGCCGGTGCCTTGAGCAAGGGCCAGCCGCAGTTCCAGAAGGGCCGGGACATCTACCGGAAGTGGCTGACCCGGGCCCTCGAGCACCGGAAGATCGTCCTGGCCGGCGTCGGGGTGGTGTTCCTGATCTCCCTGGCGATGATCCCGTTCCTGGGGATGGAATTCATGGCCTCCCAGGACCAGAACATGATCCTGCTCAAGGTGAAGCTCCCGGTCGGGACGGCCCTCGAGGAAACCGACCGGGTCGTCGGGATGGTCGAGAAGCTCATGGCGGAACAGCCTGAGATCACGATGATCCAGGCCCAGGCCGGTTCGTCCTCGGAGGAAAACGCCCAGGACGCCGGCAGCGCCTTCAGCCCCGCCGGCCCTCATGAGGGGCTTCTTTGGGTGGGGCTTGTCGACCAGGACAAAAGAAAATTCAGCGATGTCCAGATCCTGGAGAAAATCCGTGCCAAGCTGCCCAGGCTCGAGAACGTCAAGTTCGAGGCCGTCGACATGAGCCAGATGCTCATGGGGTCGATGGGCACGCCCGTCGATATCAAGATCTTCGGCCGGGACCTGGGCAAACTGCGCGAGCTCGGCGACACCATCGCGGCCAAGATCGCCGACGTCCCGGGCTTGAGGGACGTGACCCATACCCTCGCCCAGGGCAAGCCGGAGTATCAGGTCCGCGTAGACAGGGACAGGGCGGCCAAGCTCGGGCTGATGACCGGCCAAGTGGCCGGCGCCGTCCAAGCCGCGACCCTGGGCCGGGTGGCCACCCGGTACCGCGAAGAGAGCGAGGAGATCGACGTCCGCGTCCGTTTCCAGAAGCAGTTCAGGGACACCATCCAGGAGGTCGAGAACATCCCGATCGTCACCCCGCTCGGCCAGGTCGTCTATCTCGGCCAGATCGCCACCGTGACCAAGGGAGAGGGTCCGATCCAGATCGGGCACGAGAACCAGTCCCGGGTCGTCCGGGTGACCGGCAATATCGCCGGCCGCGACCTGGGCAGCGTGATCAAGGACATCAAGGCGCGGCTCGGCGGGCTGGAGAAGCAGTTCCCGGCGGGCTACTTCATGGAGCTCGGCGGGTCCTATGACCAGATGCGGGAGGCGTTCAAGATCCTGGCCCTCGCCTTCGCCCTGGCCTCGCTCCTCGTCTACATGGTCATGGCCTCCGGGTTCGAGTCGTTCCTCCATCCCTTCATCGTCATGTTCACGATCCCCCTGGGGATCATCGGCGTCATCTTGGGCTTGTTCGTCGCCGGCCGGCCGCTCAACCTGCCCGTCTGGATCGGCGTTATCCTGCTGGCCGGCATCGCCGTGAACAACGGCATCGTCATGATCGACTACATGAACCAGCTGCGCCGTCAGGGCGTGGAGGGAAAGAAAGCCGTCATCGACGGGGCCGTCACACGGCTGCGCGCGGTCCTGCTCACCGCCCTGACGACGATCCTGGGGATGCTGCCCATGGCCATCAGCACCTCGGAGGGCTCCGAGTTCCGCGCGCCCATGGCCATCAGCGTCCTCGGCGGACTCATGGCCACGACCTTCCTGACGCTGTTCGTCATCCCGATAATCTACAGCCTGTTCGAGCGGATCTCTTTCAAGAAGGCCAAAGCCGGCTAGAAAACAAGGGGGTATCTTCGGGTAGCGGCGCTAGGTCTTAAATCTCAGGAACGCCGCGATCTCTCCGTAGCGCTCGAGGTTCGACGGACGGGTCACGTACCGCACCTGCCCTTTATGATCCATCGCGGAGTGGACGCCTTCGTGGACGACGTCGAGAACCTTGTCGGTCTTGATCTGACAGTTCGGGCAGCGCACCTCGTTCAAGTACAGGAAATGGCACTTCGGGCAGGCGCGGCCCGCCTGTGAGAAATTCCGGTTGAGCACAAGGGTCTGGACCTCGTGGACGTTCAGCTTGTGGAGGACATCCCTGAGCCCGGATACGGCCCGGCCTCCCTTTTCGATCTCGGACACGAGGGTCTGGCTCAGCGCCGCCTCATCGGCCAGCTGGAGCGCCTGTTCGATTTCCATCCCCTGCCTGAGGATCTTGTCCTCGCTTTCATAAGAAATGACCTTGAGGTGGCCCTTCAGCCTCTCCAGGACATAGGGATGGAGCATCGGCTCGAACTCCGAACGGTATTCCTCATGGCAGCCCAGGAAGAGCCAGTCGAACTGGTTCTTCTTGAACAGCTCGAAGGTTTTCTGGGCCGCCTTCTTGAAGTGATCGCGGAGATGGGCGTCGATGTGCCGTTCGATCCGTTTGGATTCATATCCCTGCCAGCCGCCCTCGCGGACGCGGCTGGGAACCTCGCTCGTGAGCCGGTCGAGCAGGCCGATCTCGCCCATATAGATGCGGTACCAGCGCGCCTCCTGGCGGTCGAGGACGAGGGCGCAGATCTGATGGAACTCGTCCAGGATCACGGTGAGGGGCCTCACGTTGGGGGTCTTGTCGAAGATCAGGTTGTTCCTCGGGGCCCGGGGCAGGCTGAAATCCTGCCAGAGGCCGGACCCGGCGCAGGAGAAAACGGCCAGGCCCGCCCCCCCCGAAGCGAGGATCGACTGGCCGGCGAAGGCGCCGATCTTTTCCAGGTCCTGAGAGAGAGAGTCCCTGTGGGCTTTGGCGATGTCCAGCGATTCGAGCTTTCCCCGGGCCCCGCTCAAGAGGTTCTTCAGCGCCAGTCCGATCTCCTTCCGCGTCTGCCGGCTCTTGTCGGTGTCAAGGTAGAATGAGCTGATCCAGAGATCGTCGGCCTGAATCTTCCCGAGAGCCTCGATCTGACTTCGCGACGTGAACTTCATGCCGTCTCCTTTCCCGTGAGATTTAGTGGACGCCCGGACAAAATCGGGCCCAGATCGTCTTGGCTTGTCCCCCCGCTCGCGAACCCGTCGGCAACTTTGTACTGGTTACGGTCACGCAATATTTAAAATAAGGAGCCGGACCGGCT
The DNA here is from genome assembly GCA_963764885.1 of Candidatus Aminicenantota bacterium. Classification (GTDB taxonomy): domain Bacteria; phylum Acidobacteriota; class Aminicenantia; order Aminicenantales; family UBA8522; genus CAVSCD01. The sequence continues at coordinate 493,470 of CAVXUH010000003.1, read as the reverse complement.
TTGTCAAGCCGTCCCCCTTCCACCGGGACGCCAGTGGCCCGGCCTACCGTCCCGCGACCACGACCGGTCCGCCGCCCGCGATGATGCTGATCACCCAGCTGTAATCTTTATTTTCGGTCACCTTGAGGGTCGTGGATGCCACTTTCGAACCGTCGCCCGCCCGGAACGCCTCCAGGAAGCGGTCGCCCAGTTCGACGTCGATCTGCCACCGGTTTTCCCCCTCGACCAGGTCGAACAGGAAGACGCCGTCCATGAAGATTTTTAGCGTCAGGCTGAGACCGTGGGAGAAGTTGATCCGGGCGCGGTGCTCGATCAGCCAGGAGTAATCGGTCTTCGAGGTGACCTCGAGAGTCGTCTGGGCGACGAGCTCGCCCGTCGCCTGGCTCTTCGCCTCCATCAGGTGCTTCGCCAGCGAGACATTGTCGATCTCGGCGATTTCCTTGTACCCCAGGGAAAACCTGAAGGCGCCGTCCATGAAGATATCCAGGGGGACGTCCCAGTGGCTCATGACGATGATATCGGACTCGCCGCCGGAGGGGCTGGTGGGGCTCTTGCAGGACCAGGAGAAGACCAGGGCCGCGGCCGCCAAAAGAACGGCGGCCGGCCGGCGGGCGGCGCGCGTCAGGCTTCGATAGATCGTCTGGAGGATGTTCATTTTCGGTGGAAATAGTAGATGACGCCCAGGTGGATACCCAGAAAATCGATCTGGGAGAAATCGTCGGTCCCGAACCTCGCGACATTTTTTGAGAAGAGGTACGAGTACCGGAATTCGATGATAGCTGTCAGGTTAAGAAGGACGTTCACTTCGGTCCCCAGGCCGATATTCAGCCCGAGGCTCTTGTCGCGGAGGCCGGTCTGGGGCTTCGAGGGAGCCGGCCAGACGTCGCCTCCGAAAACTCCCGACCTGAAGGACCACGGGTAGAGACCGGCCCCGAGGGTCAGATAGGGCTCGATGGCGTAGCCCGACTTGATGTAGAGCGCGGCGTTGAGCGTCGCCGCCGACATGCCGAAATAGGAGTTGCTGTGGCGGAACGAGAAGGGCTTTTCCGCGGATTTCACGGACATGATGGTGTATCCGTACGCGGCATCGAGATAGAAGTTCTTGCTGACTTCGTAGCGCAGGCCGAGGTTCAGCCCGCCTCCGAGGTTGACCACGTCGCGGAACTTGGCGGTATCCGTGTAGCTTCCGCCCAGGTTGAAGACCCCTGCGCCGCCGACGCGGAAGCTGAAATTGTCGATCAGGCCGGCCGCCCCGAGCCCGCCGGCCGAGCCGAGGAAGACCGCGGTCAGAAGCAAAAGGCGGCCGGCGATCCGGGAGCTCCAGCGAGATCGCATGCGCTTATCCGGCGCTCGCCCGCGGCCTGTCCTGGGAATGTCTGTCAAGAGCTATTGAACCGTCCACGTATAGTCTTTGTTCTGAGTGACGTTGATGGTGATGGAGGCCGCCTCGGTGTCGTTGCTCGCCCGGGTCGCCTTCAAAAAGTGGGACGCCAGCGAGACGCCGATCAGCCATCTGTTCTCATCATCGACGATGGTGAACTGATAGACGTCGTCGTAGTAGATCTTCAGGGTTTCCCCGAAAGCGTTGGTCACGTTGATGTCCGGACGGTCGATCGTGTAGCTATAGTCGGTCAACGAGGTGACGTCGATCGTCGTCGTGTCGATGACCGCGCCGCCCTGGAGCCTGGCCTCCATGGTATGCGTCGCCACCGAGACATTGGAGATCGTCCCCGAGGCGCCGTTGGTCAGCGCGAATTGGCTGGTCCCGTCCATGAAGATCTCCAGTGTCTGGCCGTAGGTGTTAGTAGCCAGGATCCTGGCCACCGTTGTCGTCGAATCGTCGGTGCTCGTGCTCGAGTTGCTTTTGCAGCCGGGAAGGCTGAGAGCCAGCAGGACCATGATCCCCGCCAGCGGGAGGCTGAATTTCAGTTTTTTCGCCATGTTCTTGGTATCTCCCATATCTGTCCTCGCTTGTCCGTCGTCTTTATTTGAGAAAACGCCCTCACTCCTGATTAACTCTTTCCCGGGGCGTTTGGTTTCAGGTTATCCAGCCTATCCTTCAGTCAGGGATTCAGGGACTTCGGTCCCTGCGAATCCCTCATTATAGCCGCAGGCCCCCCCGAAAATCAAGGCGGGGACGGCCCCCTGGGGGACGCCGGGTCTTGGAAAATTTCCCCCGGGAGATTATAATAAGCCCGCTTCTGCGGAAGTGGCGGAATTGGCAGACGCGTAAGCCTCAGGAGTTTATGGCCGTAAGGCCGTGAGGGTTCGAGTCCCTCCTTCCGCATGATGCGGGGAGGGCGCTAGGACGAGCGCCCTCCCCACCCCCCAGCAGGCCCGGCCCCGGCTGGCCTTCTTCTCTCCCGTTGCCGGCCCGGCCGACTGGAAAAGGGCATCTGCCGCCGGCGGAACCGGGGAGAATAACGACCCTCTCCTCCACAGTACACTGGCGCCCCTCTATCTTCGGAGGGAGCGAACCATATCGATCCCGTCGACCTCAAGTCGCCTCTCCTCGAGGCCCACGGGTCTCCTTGCCTTTAAACGGCAACAAGTCTATGCTAAAAGTGAGCATGAAGGCTTTCCGATGGCTGCTCTTTTTGGGGGCCGCGGCGCTCTCCGCGGGTCTCGTTCCGGCTTCCCAAAAATCCGGAAAGGAGCCGCCCCCCGCAACAGCCGAGTTCCTGTCCCGGGCACGGTATCTCGTTTCCAAGGACGAGAAAAAAGAGCTGCTCGCCCTGCCCGGAGACCAGCAGGCCGATTTTATCGAGCGGTTCTGGACGCGGCGCGACACCGACCCGGCCACGCCCACGAATGAGTTCAAGGACGAGTATTTCCGGAGGATCCGGCTGGCCGACGAGCTGTTCACCGGCGAGCCCCAGCCCGGCTGGCTCACCGACAGGGGCCGGACCGTCATCCTTTACGGCGAGCCCTCCCGCCGCGACCCGGCCGCGCCGCCCGCGGGGAAAAAGCGTCCGTGCCTGGAGACCTGGCATTATAACGATTTTCCCGTCGTCTTTTCCGATAAGAACTGCAGCGGCGCCTTCGTCCTGACGACCGACGACCTGGATCCGATCCGCCGCCGGAATATCGCCGTAACCGCCCGCTCCCGGAGCCTCCGCGAGCCCCGTCGCCTGCCGTTCGATTTCGAGATCCACATCCTGAAGAAGCCGATCCAGGGGAACGCGCTCGAAGGAGTCATCCAGCTGGATATGCCCTACTCGGGGATCTGGTTCGGCGCCAAGGGAGAAACCTTCGAAACGGCCTTCTCGGTGGAGATGGAGCTCACGGACAGCCGCAAGGTCGCTCGCTGGAAGTTCAAAAACAGCTATCCGGTGAAGCTCACCGCCACCGAGCTCAAAGAAAAGCAGGGGGACAGGTTCGAGATCGCCGTTCCGATGACGATCGAGGGCGGCGTCGCCGAGCTCCGCGCGGGCAGGTGCCAGCTGGCGATCATCATGGAAAATGAGACGAGCAAAGAGCGGATCCGCAAGGTGGCCGAGTTCAACTTCTGAGGCAGCCGCCCTGGCGGGGAGGCTGGCGGCGGGCCTGGCCGTGATCGGCCTGCTGGCCGCCGCGGCCGCGGGCTGCCGGGCCGGTGCCCTGCGCCGCGGGCTCTCCTCCGGCCACGCCGAGTTCCTGTCGCAGGTCCGCTACATCATCACCCGTTCCGAGGAAAGGATCTTTCTCGAGCTGCCGGCTCCCCAGAGGGACGCGTTCATCGCCGAGTTCTGGAAGCGCCGCGATCCCGACCCCTATTCCGCGGAAAACGAATTCAAGGATGAATACTACAGCCGGCTGGAGGCCGCCGGCCGGCTGTTTGTGGGCGAGGGCAAGCCCGGCTGGCTCACCGACCGGGGGCGGATCTATATCCTTTTCGGGCCGCCGTTCGACAGGATCATCAACCCCCTCGACGCCGACTCAGGGGAGCGGTGCTCGGAGCTCTGGTATTACGGTGGATTCCCGGTGGTTTTCCGCGACCCGAACTGCCTGGGGAACTTCGAGCTGGCGACGGCGGACCTGACCCCGATCCGGGAGCACAACCTGCTCTACATGCACGAGCTCAGCCAGGCCCAGGACCAGGCCCAGAGGACCTACTACAGGAAAAGGGAGAGGTTCGACTTTCGCGGCCGGGTGAGGCTTGCCCAGGGCGCCTCCGGCCGGCTGGCGGGCGTCATCACCCTGACAGTTCCCTACGCCGGGATCTGGTTCGAGGAACCTCAAGTCGGGAGCCTGCTGACGAGTCTCGAAGTCGAGATCGCGCTCCGCGACGCGGCGGGCGCCTCCCGCTGGACACACCGGGAGGAGTTCGATGTCACGGCCCGCAGCGAGATCCTCGAGGAGGAGCCGGATGCCTCGGTCACGCGGGACATCCCGTTCGAGCTGGCCGGGAGCGCTTTGGACCAGGGAAGGGAAAGGCTGAAGTTCGAGATCCGGCTGAAGAACCGGACGGGCGGAGAAGAGGCCCGTAAGGTCGTGGATTTCCCGGGACACGGGCCATGAGCCCCGTGAACCGCCCGCAATCGGGTCGTCAGCGCCCGCCGGCGAGCCGGTCCCTGGCCCAGCTGGCCGCCCCGATCAGCCCGGCATCGTTCCCCAGGCTGGCCTTTTCGATGGAACAGCAGGCGAAAGACGCCGCGTAGCTTCGCCGGGCGGCCTCGGCCCGGACCCCGGGCAGGATGAGGCTGCCGCTCGCCATGATCCCGCCGCCGAGAAGGATCTTCCGCGGGTTGAACGTGTTGATGGCCGACCCGAGCCCGATACCCAGGTAATAGGCGGCCTTGTCGAAGCTTTTCCTGGCCGCACCGTCGCCCTTTTTCGCCCTCCGGGCGACCTCTTCCGCCGTCAGGGCCTCGGTCGAGCCGGTGAGCTGCCGGTAGTTCCGGACGATCGCGCCGGCCGCAGCCTCCGTCTCCAGGCAGCCCCGGGCGCCGCAACCGCACCTCTCGCCCTCGGGGTTGACGACGACGTGCCCCATCTCGGCCCCGTAGCCGCAGCTCCCGTGCAGGAGCTCCCCGTCGACGATGATGCCCGAACCCACGCCCGTCCCCAGCGTGAGGAGGATCATATCCCGGACGCCCTTCCCGGCGCCGCACCGGTACTCTCCGTAGGCGGCCATGTTGGCGTCGTTGTCGATCCGGAAGGGGACCTTGATGACCCGGGCGATGGCCGGCCTGAGCGGAAAGTTGTTGAGCTCGCCGTAGTTTGGCGATTGGAGGATCCGCTGGCTCTTGAGGTTGAAGATCCCGGGCACGCCGAAGCCCACGGTCCGGATCTCCGACCGCTGTTGTTTCTTCAGGCTCTCGAACAGCTCTCCGAAGAGATGGACGAGCGCGGCGATCTTCGTCGGGGTCGGGGCCTTGTCCTTGTATACGAGCTTGAGCTTCTCATCGAGAAGCCCGTACTTGAGCTGAGTTCCCCCCATATCGAACCCGGCGTACATGGGCATGTTCATTTCCTCCTGGCGATCGCCGCGTATTGGGCTGGCGCAAACAAGAGGTCATTCAGGCGGTCGACGTTCTCGTTCAGGATGATGGTCCGCTCGTCCGCCGCCGGCAGGTCGCGGAGGCGTTCGCGATCCAAGGCCGCCGAGTACCGGATCTCAACCTCCTCGAACCCGGCGTCCTCGAGCAGGAATTTCAGCGCCTGCGGATGGACGGGCTGCCGGTGGGTGGGGTCGAGGTAGAAGATCTGGACGAGGGCGAAGACCGACAGCGGGTTGACGGTCTCCAGGATGAGAACGCCCGGGCTCCCCAGTTTCCGCCGGCCGAGCTCGACGAGCCGCCGGAGCTGGGCCTGGGTCAAGTGCTCGATAACCTGGCTGGAGAAGATGCCGGCGAGCGAACCGTCGGGCTCGGCGGCCAGCCGCTCCAGGAGATCTCCCTTCTCGCAGTCCAGACCCCTGTCCCGGCAGGCTTCGACCATGAGCGAGTTGAGGTCGACGCCGGCGCCCGGGATGCCGTTTTCGCGGAGGAGGTCGAGGAACTCGCCCCGGCCGCAGCCCAGGTCGAGGACGCGGCCGCTTTTCGGGAGATAGGGGAGGTAAGCCTCGAACTGTTTCCTGACGTCCTCGGTGCGGCCGCGAAACCGGTTCTCGAACCCGGCGTAGCGCCAGTCCCGGAGAGGCTCGAGAACCTCCCGGACATCGGCCGCCGCGGGCGCTTTTTTCTCCTCAAGCGCGGTCAACAGCCGGTCGAGAAGCTCCCTCAGGCGGAGGAATTTTTTCATCAGGATCTGGACGTCCTGATGCTCGGCAGCCAAGCGGTCCACGCGCCACTCCAGGCTCTTGAAGATCATCCCGACGTGGTTGCTCCCGAGCGCATCCCACTCCCTGTCGCGGGCATCGGCCAGGGAGGCCTGGATCTCGGCCAGCTCGACAAGCTGGGACAGCAGCTTGTCCACGGCCGGGCTGACTTTCCTGAGCAGGGTCCTCTGGCTATCGAGGAGCGGGAGGGTCCGTTTTATTTCGTCGAGCTTTTGGGAGAAAGCCTTTTCTTTGTCTTCACGCTCTGCGGCCAGCTTCTCGAGCGTGCGTTTCATTATTCCTTGGGCGGGGGATTCTGCTTTTCGGAGTCGGTATTCTTGTCGGCGGGTTCCTTGCCGCTGATGCCCTTTTTGAAGTTCTTGATGCCTTCTCCCAGGCCCTTGCCGAGGTCGGGGAGCCGGCGGGCTCCGAAGATGATAACCACGATCAGCAGGATGAGCAGGAGCTCGGTGGGTCCGACGGGTCCGAACAGGAACATCAAAGCCTCCTTTGAGGTGCTATCCTCAGGTCGAGCCGGGTTGTCGTAAATCTAACTCCCAAAATACGTTACTGACGGCCAAAAGTCAAGAAATGGCTCGGACCGGCTCACTCGAGGGCACACCACGGTTTTCCCATGCCGGTTTGACTCCCTGCCGGGTTTCTGTAATCATACAACGTCAGGGAAACGACTGTTTTTAAGCGAGTTAACGGATGCATCCGACAATAGAATGGAAAGACGGCAAGGTCGTGATGATCGACCAGCGGCGGCTGCCGCTCGAGGAAGTCTACGTGGAATGTGGAGACGTCGAGGCCGTGGCCGAGGCGATCGAGACGATGGTCATCCGGGGCGCGCCCGCCATCGGCGTCGCCGCTGCTTACGGCGTGGCCCTCGGCCTGCTGAGCGCCAAACCCGGACAAGGCCCTGACGCGCGCCTGGAAGAGGCGATCGCCAGGCTGGCCCGGACCCGGCCGACGGCGCGGAACCTCTTCTGGGCGCTCGAGCGCATGAAGCGCGTTTTTCTCGAGAACAGGGAACTCGCGCCGGCCGAGATCGGCCTCCGGCTCGTCCGCGAGGCCCGTGAGATCGAGCGGGAGGACCTGGAGACGAACCGGGAGATCGGGCTCCGCGGGCGAGACCTCATCCGGGATGGCGATTCCGTCCTGACTCACTGCAATGCCGGCGGGCTGGCCACGGCCGGCTACGGCACCGCGCTCGGCGTTATCCGGGCGGCCTTCGAGCAGGGCAAGAAATTCCGGGTCTTCGTGGATGAAACCCGGCCGTTTCTTCAGGGTGCCCGGCTCACGGTTTGGGAGCTCGACCGGCTGGGCGTTCCGCTGACGCTGATCACGGACAACATGGCCGGCTGGCTGATGAAGAAGGGCGAGATCAGCCTGGCGATCACGGGTGCCGACCGGATCGCCCGGAACGGCGACGCAGCCAACAAGATTGGCACGTACTCGGTCGCCGTCCTGGCACGGCACCACCGCCTGCCTTTTTATGTGGCCGCGCCGCTCAGCACCTTCGATTTCGGCCTGGCCACTGGGGCCGGGATCCCCATCGAGGAGCGGCCGGCGCGCGAGGTGAGGGAGGCCGGGGGCTGCCCGGTCACGCTCCCCCATATCCCGGTCAGGAACCCGGCTTTTGATGTCGTCCCGGCCAGGCTGATCACCGCCATCGTCAGCGAGCGGGGCGTCGCCCGCCCGCCCTACCGGAAGACCCTGGCCGGCTGGTCCGGGGGATTCCCGGGCCGGCGAAGAACGTCCCGGCCCTGAAAAAGATCCGGCCGATGCATATCCTGGCGATCGAAACATCCTGCGATGAAACGGCGGCCGCCGTCCTGGACTCCGGCCGGCAGGTCCTGAGCAGCGTCGTCCTGTCCCAGGACGCGATCCACGCGCCCTACGGCGGCGTGGTCCCCGAGCTGGCGTCCCGTCGGCACCTTCAAACGATCGGTTACGTCGTCGCCGAGGCCCTGGACAGGGCGAAACTCGCCGCCGGCCAGGTCGACGCCTTCGCCGTGACCCAGGGTCCGGGGCTCATCGGCTCGCTCCTTGTCGGGCTTTCGTTCGCCAAGGGCCTGGCCTATTATTTCCGGAAGCCGCTCCTCGGCATTGATCACCTCGAAGCCCACATGGAGGCGGCCTTTCTCGATGGGTCGCCGGTAACCTTTCCGGCGCTGGCCCTCGTTGTCTCCGGCGGCCACACCTCCCTGTTCCTGATGAAGAAGCGTCTCCACTACCGCCTTCTCGGGCGGACGCGGGACGATGCCGCCGGGGAAGCGCTCGACAAGATTGCGAAATTCCTGGGGCTCGGCTATCCGGGCGGGCCGGTGATCCAGAAGCTGGGCGAGTCGGGGAACCCGGCCCGGTTCCCTTTCGCCCTTCCCCGGATGAAAGACGCCAGCCTGGACTTCAGCTTCAGCGGGCTCAAGACGGCGGCCCTGAGGTGGATCGATGAGGCCGGGCTGTCGGCCGGGCACCCGGCGCTGGCCGATTTCCTGGCCAGCTTCGAGGCGGCTGTCGTCCGGGCGCTTCTCCAGAAGCTCGAGCGCGGCGCCGAAAAAGTGAACCCCGCCTCCCTCATCCTCTGCGGCGGCGTGGCCAGGAACCGGCGGCTCCGGGCCGCCTTCAAAGAGCTGGCGCGGGCCGTCGGTTGCGAGCCCCATCTGCCGTCGCCCGAACTGTGCACGGACAACGCGGTGATGGTCGGGGCCCTGGCGGTCGAGAAACTGAAGACTGCGAAGAAGCCCGGGCCGGACCTCGAGCTGGACGCCTACCCGCGGTTCATTTCCTCAGCGGTGTGATCCGAAAGCGGAAAGGGTCGAGCTGCATCGACTCATCCGTCAGATGCTCGAGTCCGACGCCGAGCTCGTAAACGCAAAAACCCCTTTGGCGGTAACAGGCCTCCGGCTCGAAGATGAACTCCCGGGTCCCGGGGGAGGTGTTCGTCTCCAAGAGCGGCAGGTCGAAGAGCCTGATCCGGACCGCGTATTCCCCTTTGACGGAGCCGAGCTCCAGCTTGATCTTATCGAGCGGCGCCCGCGAGCTGAAGAGGAGAGAGTAGGGTTTTTCGACGTGGAGGAAAATATCCCCGCCGTCCCTCGCGATCACGCCCCTGGACGTGGGGTAGGCGGTGAACCCGAGCGCCCGCTGGGGGGAATACTCGATCGTCTGGACCGGGAAGAGCACTACCCGGGGGTAGAGCACCCAGAGAAAGACCGCCGCGGCCAGCCCCATCCAGACGAAAAGCTGGGGAGCGGCGCGGGCCAGGGGTTTTTCCCGCCGGGACACCGCGTAGGCCGCGACCAGGGCGATGACCGCCGCCACCCAGACATAGTCGGGCCAGTAGCGCGTGTTATCGACTTTGATGAATGAGGGCAGGAGCGCCGGCAGGAAGAACCGGATGTTGCTGAGGTGGACGAAGAGGTCGCCCGGCCGGGATGTGAACTCGTGGGTGGTCGGCTGGTAGAGGAAGGTCGGGTGGGACAGCAGCACGGCCGCCAGGCATAGGCCGGCAGCGGCCGCCGCCCCGAAAAGCCAGGAGAGCGCCCGCCGACGGTTGCTGAACAGAAACTCCCCCAGGGCGATGGCGCCGACCCAGGATAGGGGCGCCAACACCCGCCCCTGGGGCGAGGCACCCTGACGGTGGGTGAACAGGGCGTAGTTGGCGAGGAAGGGCAGGGCGATCATCAGGAGACATAAGAAATCCCGCCGCCGGCGCCGCCAGAGATCCACCAGCCCCAGAAACGAGAAGAAATAGAGGGGCGAATAGAGGAGGAGCCCGTCCCGCTGGTCGAGGAAATAATCCAAAAACGTGTCGACCCGCGCCCGGAGCGGGATCCCCAGGAGCGTTTCCTTAAGAGCCTCGGCCCGGCCGGGAGACATCACCCCCTCGTAGACAGCGAAGGGAGAGAACGTCCCGTAAAGGTTGTGGACGAAGAGATAAAAAAGGGCCGTCGAGGCCAGGGCGGGCAGGACGAAGGCCGCGATCCTCGCGCCGGCCCGGTGCTCCTTGATCAGGAAATAGAGCGAGATCAAGAAGAGCGGCCAGAAAAAGAAAGTGTACTTCAGGCCCAGCCACGGCAGAAGCCCGAGCAGGAGGCCGCAGAGGGCCAGGGCGAAAAGCGAAAGGCGGGGCCGGCCCGTCATCTTGCGGAAGACAAAAAACGCCAGGCAGGCGACCGGCAGCTCGGGGTAGAGGTGGATGGCGTAGAAAAGGACGGGCGCGCTGAATGAGTAGAGCGCCCAGAGCCCGAGGGACAGGCGCTCGTTCTCCCACCTCTCTCGCGCGTAGAGATAAAGCTGGAGCCCGAGCAGGGACGCCCAGAGGGAGAGGCTCGTCTTGAGGATGAAGGTGAGCCAGCGGCCCGAGAGGAACCGGCTCAGCCAGTAGAAGGGCAGCATCAGGACGGAGATGCCCGGCAGGTTGATGGGATAGATGTAGCCGCGCCCCTTTCGGCCCTCCCGGCCATAGATGCCCAGCTTGAGCCGCGGGAAGTCCTTTCTCGAGTAGAAGGTGAAATAGTCCTCCTGGGCGTAGTTGTTGGCGATGTTGATATCGCCGTCCTTGTAGAGGCTGGTCGTCGTCATGAGATAGAAGGGCTCGTCTCCCGTGAACGTCGCGTCGCGCGAGACCAGGATGAAGCCGGCCAGCTGATAGACGACATACGACGCGAGGAACAGGGCGAGGAGGCGCCGTGACTTGGGGAGCGCGGCGAACTTCCCTGCCCAGCGGGACAGGACGGCCGGCCGGCCCCCGGCCGGCCGGGAGCGGCCGGCGAGCTTGAGGATGAGGACGGCGGCGATGACCGACAGCGCCAGGATCCGGAGCCTGACCCTCAGGTCGTTCTGAGACCAATAGAAGCGAAGCAAGCAAGGGCTAATGAGGAGAGTCGCGAGGGGAAGCCAGCTGAGGAGGGCGCGCCGCCGAGCCGTCTCCAGCGCCAGCCCGGACCTGACGGCCTCACGGCGGCTGCCGGCGTTCCAGGCATACAGGAGTCCGGCGAAGGCCGCCGCCCAGAAGAGGAAAAGGCGCCCATCCACCAGGAAAGCGTGCTTCAGGATCGTATAGCTCGAGCTCTGGACGGCGACGCTCAGGAACAGGCCGGTCCCGAGCGCCAGGAGGAGCAGGATGGCCGCAGCCGGGACTTCGGTGCGGCGCGGCGGGGTTGTCTTTTCCAAGGTCTGAATTTCGGCCCTCATCATAGGAAAATCAGGCGGGCAAGTCAACGCCTGCACTTGACAAAGGTCCGTAAGGCTGGCACACTTTTGGAAATCTGCGTGATTTTTTTCCGAGCAGCCGCATGACCATGAAGCCAAAGGACCGCCGCCGACAGAAGGCGCTTTTTTCCGTGCTCTTGGGCGGCATCTTGTTCTCGGCCCTGCCGGCCGCGACCATCCGTTTCACCGAAGTGAGCCTGCAGTACCAGGTGAGGGGCTACGCCTATTTCGGGAGCAAGGGCTGCAGCTGGGTGGACGTCAATCGCGACGGCCGGCTCGATCTCTTCGTGAAAGTCCAGGAGGGACCGTCGACGCCCCGCAACGTCAACGATATCCTGTACATCAACACCGGTGGCTCATTTGCCGACGAGGCCGTCGCCCGCGGCATCGCCGACGGCTATGTCTACGGGACCCACGGGGCCGTCTTTGCGCCGCTCTTCGGCGCCCTGCGGAACTTCGATGCCTTCGTGACCACGACGTACGGCGGCGTCCATCCGGCCGTCGACCGGCTTTACCGCAACCTCGGGACCGGTTTCTTCGAGGATGCCACCTCGAGCATCGTCCCGGCGCAGACGGTCGACCACGTCACCCGGGGGGTGGCCGTCGCCGATTTTGACAAGGACGGGGACCTGGACCTGTACTTTTCCAACCCGATGCCGGACCCCGCAGACCCCTCTCTGTATCCCGATTCGTTTCTGCCGAATTTCCTGATCAATAACGGCCGGGGGACGTTTACCCCCATGTTCCGCGGTGTCGCCTGGTCCGCGTTTGTCATGGGCGTGGCGGCGGCCGACATCGACGGCGACGGCGACATCGACCTCGCCGAAGCCAAGTGGAACGCGCCGTCGACCATCTACCTGAACGACGGGGGCGGCGATTTCCGGGACGCGGGCGATGACTGGCAGCTCCCCCAGAGCGACATTGTCACGCAGAAAAACGGCGTCAGCTTCGGCGACATCGACAACGACGGCGATATGGACATGGCGATCGTCGGGGAGCGGGTGGCGTCGACCCTCGTCGGCTCGGTCTTCTTATACAAGAACGCGGGCGACCGTTTTGTCATCAGCCAGCGGATCGACACCTCCCGGACCAAGGGGAACCGGGTGGGCTATCAGGTCGCCTTCGGCGATTTCGACCAGGACGGTTACCTGGACACCTATTTCGGGGGAGAAAACGTCTATCGGAACGATGGGACCGGGCTCATGGTCACGGTGCCGACGACCGTCTCCGGCCTGGCGGCCTCGTTTGCCGCCGCCGATCCCAGGGGGGCCGCCCTGGGCGATTTCGATGCCGATGGGGACCTGGATATCTACCTGACGGATACGAGCGGACCCAATCTCCTTTTCCAGAATGAGATCAACAACTCCGACTGGATCCAGGTCGAGATCGAGAGCGACCACCTGGGCGCGGTGGCGGGTTTCGGGTCCAAGGTCGATCTCTATGCGAGCGGGCACCTGGGCGAGCCGGCTTACCTCAAGGGCCACCGCGAGATCCAGGGGGAATACGGGTTCTGCGGCCAGGACCAGCCGATCGCGCATTTCGGAGCGCCCTCGGCGGGAGGGGCGAGATACGACATTCTGGTGACGTTTCTCGACGGCACGACCAAGCCGATCCTGAATATCGCCCCGGGCCAGAAGGTCCGGGTGGGGGCGCTCTTCGCGCCGCTCAGCCTCACGGTCGCTAAGGTCGAGAATAAAGCGCTTCTCTACCGCGAAACGATTCTCGAGGTGTCGTGGGAAGCCAATCCCCTGAACTTGAGCGTTGCGAAATACCGGCTCTACGATGTCACGGGGACGAAGACGCTGATCGGGGAGTTCCCGGCGACGCAGTTCGAGACGACCCTCAGGAACGTGGACAAAGACAAAGCCCACAAGCTCGCCCTGACGGCCGTGGACGGAGCGGGGAGCGAGAGCGACCCCGTCTATTCGAGCGCGGCCGCCGGCAAGTCCGTGGGCATCTCGAGGCGGCCGGCCGCCGGCAGGATACCGAAAGCCGTCAAGTGAAGAAACTCGCCAGCTGGATAGTCTGTCTGTTCCTGGGCGCCGGCCTGGCGTTCGGCCAGACGGGTGAAAGGATCCGCATCCTGCCCGACGAAGAAAAATATTTCTCCCTCGGGCTCCAGGCGGGGGCCTTCTTCGCCCAAGACGCGGACCTCAAGGAGCTCTACGGGACGAGCCTACCGGTCTTCGGACCCGAGGTGACCCTCCGCCTGCCCATCCGCGACCCGCACGGCCTGGACATCGCCGTGGGCGGCCGGCTCCTGAAGGCCGGCGGCCAAACGTCCTATACGAACGAAGCGACGAGCCTGCGCCTGACCACCCTGTCCGCGGCCGTCCGGTACTCCTACGACTCCGGCCGGTTCGGCGTCATCCTGGGACCGGGCGTGGATTATGTGATCTACAAGGAGACCTACGCCGAGACCTTCCCGGTCCCCTTCGCCAGCGGCAACACCCTCGGCTTTAACATCCAGGGGACGGTGCTCTACCACTTGACGTCCGGCCTCTCCATCAAGGGCTACGGCAAGTATTGCGGGGTGTCCACCGAGGACCCCGGGTTCCGGGTCAACCTGGGGGGAGCCGAGTGGGGCGCCGGCATCCTCTACCGGTTTCACTTCTGAGCCGAATAGCTTAAAAACTGAATGCCTTTGAGGTCCAGCCAGAGGTGCGCCCGAACCTCGGAAGGGGGAGCGCCGGGGTCCTGCTCGGAGAAGTTGTATTGCATGTCCGCCTTGAGCTCGACCGGCGGGACGGGCTCGATGGCGTTCCTCTTCTTGAAAGCGTCGACGAGCTCCTTGACCGCCATCGGCAGGGCCGCTATCGGGACCCCGCCCGTGCTCCTGGGCTCGTTCTGGTAACCGGGGCCGAACGGGTCGTACCGCCCGGACGGCGCCGGGACCGGGATCTCCAGCGGCGGGCTGACCGCCGCGGTCCTCTGATTCGCCGCCAGCAGGCGGTCGCCCAGGTAGAGCTTGATGGAATACTCCGCTGTGCGGGCGGCCCCGGGCCGCGTGCCCACCTGGCCGAAGCTCTCCCGGCGCAGGCTGAGGACGATGGTGCGCCGGATCACCAGGTCGCCGGCTTTAAACTCCAGAGTGTAGGGATAATTCCCCGACTCCCGGAAGATCGTCCTGGCGTCGATGACGATCTCATTGAATCCCCTGCGGAACATTCCTCCCTTGACCACTATGTTGTCGGCGAGCAGCTTATAGAGGACTTCGCCGGCCATCTCGACGCCCAGGATCAGCGTTTCGGGCGGATGGGCCGAGGAGTGCACGGTGACGGCGCTCGATGAGACAACGCCCAGCTTCATGACCCAGGGATACTTGAGCTGCCAATCCCGGATGTAGCGGTAGAACTCGGACCTCGCCGCCGTGGGCAGGAACTGGAAGCCCAAGTCGATCGCCCCGTACCTTTCGAAATATTCCCCGAGGCGGCGGTATTCGGCGTCCCGGTGACCCAGGCGCGCCTCCAGGAAGGCCAGCAGGCCGCAGGCCGCCGGCTTATCATCTTCCGCCAGCGAATCGAACTTGGGGTCGAGGTAGGCCAGGGCGGCGCGATAGTCAGCGCCCTTTTCGGGGGCGAACATGGCCGCCACGTCCGACCGCCAGTCGGCCGCCGCCGCCGACGCCATAAAGGCCACAGCCAGGAGAAGTGGCGCAATTCTTCTGATCATTGTCTGGAGAACACAAAGGAAACTTCCAGGCTGGCTTCGGGAAAATCGACCGGCAGCGCGGGGAGAGGCGAGCTCTCCTCGATCGCTTCGAGGGCCGCCCCATCGAAAGTCCTGTCGTCGGAGGGTTCGGAGACGATGGCCGAGAAGAGCCGCCCGTTCTTCAGGATGACGACCGTGATCTCGACCGACTTGTTCCAGGACTGCGTCAGGAGGTTGGGGACCGCCCACTTGTCCTGGATGGCAGAGGCGACGCTGTTGGCCCAGGGCGACAGGTCGTAGCCCTTGACCGCCGCCGACGCGAAGGCCCCCCCGCGTAGGCCCGACCGGCGGGGCTTGTACCCTGAATAGCCGGATAACCCGGAGCCGAGCCCCCCATAAGCATCGCTGTAGAGATATCTCTCGACTTCAACCCGGCGGGCGGAACCATAGCCCCCGGCCCCGCCGATCGCCCCGCCCCGCCTGTCCGGGATCGGCAGCCTGAGCCTGTCGGCAGAGGGGACCTCCGGGCTGGGAGGGGGGGCTGGCTGGATCCGGAAGCCCTGCATGAGCCGGGTCTCGACCGGCGGGCCGCTTTCGAGTCCTCCTTGGCCCGGGATCTCCGCCGGCGGGGAGGGCGGCCGCCTCCTCACAGGGATCGAATCCAAGTAGTCGGGCTCCACCGCGGGCAGTCCGTCCGGCATGGGGCCGACATTCGGCAGGCTGAGGCCGGGCGGAAGGGGGGGCGCGATGAGCACGTTCGTGATGTGCTGGTTGAGGTTGATGATCTTGACCGTGCCCAGATTCATGATCAGCAGGCCCAGGAGCACCGCATGGACGACGAGCGAAATACCCAGGCTCAGCAGGTGTTTTCCCGCCTGGCGCCCGTTCCCGGAGAGTCCGATGGTCATTGTGCGATTATAATATACAACCCGGGTTTGAGGAAATCCGATGCCGGCAGGGATTGAATCGGACCGGGAAAAAAGTCATAATTTTGAGACCGATGAGCGATCCAACGACCATCTCGGGCGGGCGCAGGGGCCAATGGGCCGTTTTTGCCCTGGTCCTGCTTCTGGGGTTTGTACCGAGAATGGTTCATCTCTCGGCGGACCCGCCCGTCGCGATCAGCCCCAACAGCTGCGGTGATTACGGCGACCCGGCGAGCTACGCCGCCAACGCCCGCAACCTGGCTCTCTTCGGCCACGCCCGGGTCGATGATTTCAACCCTATGTACGGGTCGCCCGTCGGGCACCTGGCGACCCTGATGATCTTCCGGGCCATCGGCCCCGGCCAGTGGCAGCTGAACCTCCAGCCCGTGCTTTTCAGCGTCTTCCTGTTCGGCGTCCTCTTCTTTTTCGCGCGGACATACTTTCCGGGAGAGCGCGCCTTGTTTTTTCTCCTTCTGGCGCTGAACTATCCGTTGATCATCTACGGCAGGATCGCCAACCAGGCCATGCCCATGACGCTCTTCGCGGTCCTCGGTCTTTTCTTTTTCCTGAAAGCCTGGGAGAAGCCAGCCTGGTTTTTTCCGAGCGCGCTGGCCCTGGGGCTATCCTTCATGGCCAAGGGAAAGATCGTCTATTTTCTGCTCCTTGTCCTGCCCCTGGCCGGCCTGATTCTGCTCATCCTCCGCAAGGAGGCCGGCGCGCTGTACCTGAACGGAAAAAGGCTGGCGTACTTCGGCGGGGGGGCCCTGGCCGTCTTCCTGCCGTGGCTTTTCTTCGTCTATTTTCCGGCTCGGGACTTTCTCCGGGATTTCGGCGGGATCAATGCCGCCGCCATGTTCCCCCGCAGCCCCACGAACCTCATCCAGAACTGGCTGCTCAAGCCGTCGTTTACCTTTTATTCGACCAACAGGCTGCTGTCACTCATCCTTTTCCTCTACTTCCTATGGTTGATCTTACGGATATTCAATAAAAGGGGCGGCCGGCCGGTCTCGGCCCTCGAGACCGCCTGTGCCCTTTGGTTTGTCATCGGCGTGGGCGGCAATTCGGTCATCGCCTACCGTCCCACCCGGCACTATATTGAATTGACGGTCCCGCTGGTCATCCTGGCCAGCCTGTTTCTCAAGCGCCTGCTGGCCGGGATCCGCGCCGAGTTCGAGCCCGGGCGCCGGCCGCTTTTTTATGCGGTCCTGTTCGTCCTTCTCTGGGTGACGATTAACTCCTTTACTCCCGTCCTGTTCGGGGAACTGGAGATCATCCAGCACCCCTACCGGAGCCTCCTGATCCTGACCGGCCTGAGCGCCGCGGCGCTGGCGGCGGCCGCCGTCCTGATCGAGCGGGTCCTGGCCGGGAAGGCCCTGTCGATCTCCCGGCGGGTAGCGGTGCCGGTCGTCGCCGTCGCCCTCTGCGTTTACGCTTTTCAAAATCTCCACGACTACTCCGGCTGGATCAGGAACGCCACCTACGGCCTCAAGCTGATCTCGAGGGACTTCGGCAAGGCCTTTCCCGGGTCGGTCTTCTGCGGGCTGGAGGCGCCGGCGGTTTCCATGGAGAACCGGAACGTGGCCCATGTCTGGTTTCCCAATTTCGCCAACTCGCGGACGCCGGATTTTCTGAACGCGATGAGGGTGAGATACCTGTTCCTGGCCGATTTCAACAAAGAGGTCCAGCCCTACTGGCAGACATTTCCTGACGTCATGGCGAGGGCCAGGTTCCGGGTGCGGTACAGGCTCTGGCGCAGCTGGTTCGACCTCTACGAGATCGAGAACGCCCCGGTTTCCGAGGAACCGGATACCGGCCGGTATGAAGCCGAAATGCTGGACAGGGAAGTCGGCCTGCCCCTCTTCGACCCCGCCGCGAGCAACCAGTTCGCCGTGCGGGTGGATCCCGGGACCGAGGGCGTCGTCATTCAAAGAAAAATCAGCCTGAAACCCGGGGAGGCCGTTGACGGGGTCCTCTACGTCAAGCCCGAGCGGGCGATCCGGGCGGGGCCGCTCCTCCTGATCCAGCTCAACATCGGCAAGGGGATCCACTACCGCCGGTTCGTCAGCGTTTATGACCCCGATTCCGAAGTCAACCGCGGGTTTCTGGCCGTTCCCTTCAAGATCGCCCTGCCCCGCTCCCGCGAGCTCACGTATAATCTCAGGGTGATGGCGCTCGGGAACTATTCTTTGAGCCTGGACAGGCTGGAGATCCGGATCCGGGAAATCGGGGAGCCTAGTGGTGCGTCTCGTAAATAACTTGGCATTCTCAAAGTGCGACGAAGACGCACCACCGCGGGGGAGTTTGAGGGGGACGGCGTCGTTCCCCTCAGGGGGTCAGTGGAGTGGAACGAAACGCCGAGGGGGGAGCTTGACTCCCCCCTGGAAGTGTCCCGTCTATACACAGGACTTTGGAAAGGAACTTACGAGACGGGATACTAGGCGGCCGTGATCTTGAGGGCCGCCTTGCCCACCGACAGCGTATGGTAGGCCTCCGGAACGGACCCGATCCCGACGACGACCGAGATGATCTTCTTGTCCGCTACATAGGCGAAGCCTTCCTCGGGGGTCAGCCGGCCGCCGGCCAGGACCTTCTTGGCGATGACCGGGTAACCGGACTCCTGGACCAGCTTGAGGCAGGCCTCCTGGCTCGGCTTCATCATGAAGCCCTTCTGGTTGAGCGGGCCCATGACCGGGAGCTTGATGCCCCATTCGACGAGCTGGGGGAGGAGCGTGCCGAAGTTGTGGGTGGCCAGCATCGGCTCGAGCTCGTAGTTGTCCCGGATCAGGTTGAGGAAAAGCTCCAGGATGCCCTTGTTGTGCGAGGAGAGGGCGAGGTCGGTCACCTGCCCGTGGAGGAGGACGCCGCCGAGCTTGTAGGGCTTGAAGCTCGCCAGCTCGAAATCGATGAGCTCGACCAGGAGGTCGAAGACGTCCTTGGAGATGACGCTCTTGATCTTGCCCAGGGCCCTGAGCCCGAACCGGATCTTCTGGTACATGTCGACGCGCTTGGCCTTGTCCAGGACGGTGCCGAGGACGCCCTTTTCCGAAGCGTCCCGCGCATACTCGTAGACATTGGGGATCACAGGCAGGAGCGTCAGCTCCCGGGACTTGTCGAATTTCTCCAGGGCCGCCATCACGTTCTCCGTGTTGGAGAGCATGAACGTCTTGACGCCCAGGTTGTGGGCGGCGGCCAGGACGGCCACGATGTTCTCGGGCCGGGCGAAGTGCTCGAGGAAGTGCAGGGATTGGGTCCGCGATGTGTAGCTCACGCCCTCGAAGGCGTTCGAGCCGAGGATGAGGCGGTCGAGCGGGGGCATCAGATGACCTCCTTCAGCGCGACGGCCTTCCCCGTGGCCGCGGAACGGTAGATGGCCTCGACGATCCGCTGCACCTCGAGGCCCTCGGACCAGCTGACCAGCGGCTTCCGCCGCTCGGCGCAGCAGTCGATGAAATCCTTGTCCTCTTCGTAGAAGCCCTCGCCGCCCAGCTCGAAGTCCGAGACGGAGGGCATGTCCGCCCGGTAAAGGTGCGTCCATTCCCGGGGGTAACCCTTGGCCGGCCGGTGGAGATAGAGCCGGATGTCGTCGTTGGTGAGGTCGAGCGAGCCGTTCTCGGCCTCGACCGTCAGGTTGATGTAGGTCAGCCGGTAGCCGGGAATGCTCCAGGAGACATCGAGCGTCCCCTGGGCGCCGTCGCCGTATTCGAGGAGCGCCGTGCCGCAGTCCTCGACCTCGGAGTGGATCGATTTCGTCCGGCCGAAGACCGACTGGGCGGGCCCGAAATAGGAATACAGCAGGGAGATGAGATGGGAGGCGATGTGCGTGACGGCGCCCCCCCCCGATTTCTCGCGGCTGTAAAACCAGCCTTTTTTGCGGGAGAAGACCTCGCTGATGTAGATCGAGGCGCGGAAGCGATGGACTTTCCCCAGGGACCCCTCGTCGAGGATCCGCTTGGCCGCCCTGAACAGGCACCAGTGGGAGAGGAGATAGCCGGTCGCGTTGACCAGCTGGCCGCCGTTCGCGAGTGCGGCCATTTCCTTGGCCGCCGCGAAGGAATGGGCCAGCGGCTTCTCGACGAACATATCCAGTTTGCGGGCGGCGCACTCCCGAGCCAGCGGCAGGTTGGTGAAGGTGGGGCCGCACAGGAAGACGGCGTCGAGCCCGACCTCCGAAAACATCCGGTCGAGGTCGGAAAAGAACGGCACATTGAGGCCGGCGTCTTCGACGTATTGCGAAAGCTTCCTGTCGATGTCGTAAAGGGCCGCCAGCCGGGCCCGCGGGATCATGTTGACGAGCGCCGTGTGCAGGATGCCCATCTTGCCCAGCCCGATGATGGCCACTCTGATCTTTTTGTCTTTATCCAATGGGGTCCTCGCTCAGCCGCCGCCGCCCGATCCGGCGACGGATCCGGGGGACGGCTGACTCGCCATGATAGAGGAATAACCGGCCAAATTCAAGCGCACCCGAGGGGGCCTCAATCGCGCATAGCACGATCTGAGCAAATCGTTGGGAGATAATCAGCCGCCGGCGGTCTTGCTCCCGTTCAGGTTCTTAACGCCGTTTCTTCAACGCTCTTCTCGGCGGCTGCGTAACTCGCATATCAGATCTTGTCGCTATGAACTTAGCCTATGTTTATCAGTCGGCGTTTCCCTGCGATTATTTCGAGCTCAATACATACTCGCCGCTCCGAAGGCAGAGCGTCCTCGAAGAGCATTTCGGAAAGGCTGAACCTTCAATGGTCGCTGCGTCCGCCGGCGGCTGATCACCTCCCCGTCATGACCCGAACCCACGCTATCCGTCCTGGAGCGACCCTACGGGTTTGCAATGACGTCGTGTCTGCACTATATTGTCGGCTCCCCGGAGATACAAGGCGATGACAGGCGAGAACGGCAGCGGCGGCGAGCCCGTCAGGGGCTATTTTCGCAAGATCCGCTCGGATTACCAGGAGTCCGTCGAGCGGGAGTCGATCGCCGGCGTGCACCGGCGCATCCGGGAAGTCGTCGAACCCGCCCTCCGCGGCGTCGTCCTTGACCTGGGCTCGGGCGGGGTGACCGAGTACCGGACGGGCCGGATCGAATTCCTCATCTCGATGGACAACGTCCTCGAGTTCCTGAAAAACAGCCGGAACGCAGCGGCCGCGAACCTGTGCGGCGACGTCACGGCCGTCCCTCTCCGCGCGGCGTCGGTGGATTTCATCGTCCTGCAGCACGTCCTTCACCATCTGACGGGCGCGAGCTACGGGCAGAACCTCCGGCATGTCCGGGCGGCCGCGGCCGAGGCCTCGCGGATCCTCAAGCCGGGGGGCGTCATCTACATCGTCGATTCGATGGTCCCGGGCCCGCTCCAGATCCTCCAGGCCGGGGGCTATCGGGTGTCCCGCGCCGCCCTGCGTCTCCTGGGCAAGCCGATGGTCTTCTTTTTCGCCCCGGACCGACTGGGCCGGATCCTCGAGGCGGCCGGCCTGAGCGTCGATGCGGTCAAGCCCATCGACTGGGGCGGGATGACCGAGGCCAGCCAGGCCCTCTTTCCCTGGCTGCGGTTTCCCCTCCGGAAAACCCCCATAAAATGCCTCGTCGTCGCCGCCCGGCGGGTCTAGCCGCCGCCGGCCGGCGAAACCATTGATAAGACCGGGTTTCCTTGACTTTTCAGGGGTCAGCCGCTATATTCTGGCCTGCCTATGAGCCTGGAAAAAAGCAAGGACATCCTCATCGCGCTGCCGGCGAAAGATGAGGAGAGAAAGATCGGTCCCGTGCTGGACAAGATCCGCCTGTATTTTCCCGGCCGGGACATCCTCATCGTCGACGACGGCAGCACCGACGGCACGGTCCGGATCGCCGCCGACAGACAGGTGCTGGTGGTCCACCATGAGCGTAACTACGGATATGCCAAGGCCCTCCAGACGGCCCGCGAGTTCGCCCTGGCTCATGGCTACCGGAACCTGGTCCTGTGCGACGCCGACGGCCAGCACGAGCCCCGGGACATCGGCCGGATCATCTCCGCCCTGCTCGACGGCCGGGCCGACTACGTCATCGCCTCGCGCGTGCTGGGCAGCACGCCCCACGGCGACCCGTTCATCCACAGGAACGGCCGGAAGCTCTATTCGGCCCTGGTCAGCCTGTGGTTTTTCCCCAGCTTTCCGGATGCGGATCACGGACTCGAGCTCCGGATTCAAGGGCTGGAGCGCCCGGGCGATGCGGCTGTTCGACGAGATCTTCCGGACCACCAACCGGCTCCACGACGGCCGGATCAACGACCTCGAGGAGTTGTTCATCGTCGCCAGGCACCGGCTGAAGATCGCCGAGGTGCCGGCGCGGTTCTACATGCGGAAGGACGACTATTCGCGGATCTACGCCGATTACGGCATCTCCGGCTCGCGGTTCAGCTTCAAGGACGTCTACCACGTCTTTCTTTCCTGGCCGGAGCTTTTCGTCAGGACGATCCTCAGGAACATATTTCGATAGGCAGGCAAGGAGTCAGATATGAAATTCACCATCGGGTTCGAGAAGGAAGACGCCAAAAAATTCCACGAGTGCGTCGACGACATCATCGCCAGCCAGAGATGGACCGAGTCCAAGTACACGAAGATGTTCGAGGAGAAATGGGCGGCCCACTGCGGGCTGCCGACCGTCGCCTTCTCGAGCTGGGGGGGCGCGGCCCTGGCCGCCCTGGAGTATTTCCACCTCGGCGGGAAGACCGTCCTCTGCCCCTCGAACACCTTCATGGCCACCCCCTTCAGCGTGGTCAAGGCGGGCGGCCGGGTCGAATTCGTCGACTGCAACAGGACCGACCTCTGCCTGTCCTTCGAGGATCTCAAGCGGAAGATCGACGAGTTCCGGCCGGCGGCGGTCTGGGTGGTGCACATCGGCGGCCACATCGCCTTCGAGATCGAAAAGATCGCGGCGCTCTGCCGCGAGAAGGGCATCGTCCTCCTCGAGGACTGCGCCCATGCCCACGGCGCTTCCTGGAACGGCCGCCAGGCGGGTGACTGGGGGGACGCCGGGGTCTATTCGTTTTACGCGACGAAGACCATCACCACGGGCGAGGGCGGGACGCTCGTCTCCAAGAACCCTGGCCTCATCGAGTACGCCCAGAAGTACCGGAACTACGGCAAGTTCGATTATGCCGTCGAGGGATTGAACTACAGGCTGAGCGAGTTCACGGCGGCCATGGGCGCCATCCAAGTCGACAGGCTGGATGAGATCGTCGGCTGGAAGAACGATTTCGCCCGGAGGGTCCTCGACCCGCAGTTCCCCAACCGGCTCAAGTTCCCCGAGGGCATGATCTCGGGATATTACAAGTACATCACCTTCGACGAGATCCCCAACTCGACCGGCAAGGTCTATGACTGCCCCTGCCATAAGATCATGAAGAAGTCCTGCGAGCTGCCGAATTCCGATTGGGTGGCCGGCCACCACTGGTGCGCCCCGCTCTACTACAAGGGGGAGTGAGCGCGCTTCAGGCTCCGCCCATGACCGAGGACCTGGCCCGCTATTACGAGGAGTGGTGGGAGAACCCGAAGGACCCCCGGGACCAGGTCTTCAAGCGGCTGAACCGGCTGGTGAGGAAATTCCTGCCCTCCGGCTCCGGCAAAACGGCGCTCGACGTCGGCTCCGGCAAGGGCGCCATCGTCGCCTTCCTGCGCGAGAAAGACTACCGGGTGACGGCCCTCGACCTCAACGGCCATTTCCTCCGGGATATCCAACGCAGGTTTCCCGAGGTCGAATGCCTGGAGGGCCGGTTCGGCGAAGTGGACTGCGCGGGTCCGTACGACCTCGTCACGGCCGTCGAGTTCATCCAGAACCTCGACCCCGCCGAGCTCGACCGGTTCTTCGATAGGGCGGCCGGCCTGACCGATCACCTGATTGTGACCGTCTCGAACCGGCAGTCGCTCCACGGGTACTGGGCGCGCCGGCGGGGGTTCATCAAGGATTTCGTCCACGTCTATACGCCCCGGGAAATCGAGCGGCGGCTCGAGGCCGGCGGCTTTCGCGTCGTCCGCCGCCGGGGTATCGGTTTCCTGACGTCCATCACCTGGCTCCCGGGTTTCCGGAGGAAGATCCTGCCGGTCTGGCTGGCCCGGGCGGTCAACCCGGTCGCCGACAGGCTCTTGCCCCGGCTCTGCCATTTATACTATCTTGAAGCGGTGAAAAATCACCGGCAGGAGGTCCAGTCATGAAGATTGCCGTCATCGGAGGCAGCGGGTTCATCGGTTCCCACCTCGTCGACAAGCTCCTCGAGGCCAAGCACGACGTCACGGTCTTCGACATCATGAGGCCGCAGCGGGACGACGTCCGGCACATCCACATGGACCTCTTCGATATGCACAAGATCGTCGTCGCCCTGGCCGGAAACTACGAGGCCGTCTATCTCCTCGCGGCCATGGCCAACGTCAACGACATCCACAAGAACCCGCTCGAGGCGGCCATGGTCAACTCCCAGGGAACGGTCAACGTCCTCGAGGCGGTCCGCCGCTACGGCGGCCGCCTGATCTTCGCCAGCACGGTCTGGGTCTACATGCTGGCCGACCGGGAGGACGTGAGCGAGGATACGCCCCTCCTCATCCAAAACGTCAACCATCCGTACACCGCCTCCAAGGTGGCCGCCGAGCTCTACATCCAGAGCTATAACAAGCTCTACGGCACCGAGTTCACCATCCTGCGGTACGGCATCCCCTACGGGCCGCGGGGGCGCGAGGGCACCGTTATCACCAATTTCATCAAACGGGCGCTCAAGGGGCAGCCGCTGACGATCCAGGGCGACGGCAGCCAGTACCGGAACTTCATCTACGTCGAGGACCTGGCCGGCGGGAACGTGGCTGCGCTCGCCCCCACGGCCAAGAACAAGATCTACAACCTCGAAGGCCTGCGGCCGATCACCATCCGGGAGATCGCCGAAACCGTCAGCCGGCTGATCCCCGGCATCAAGGTTGAATACGTCGAGTCGCGGGCGGGAGATTTTGTCGGCAGGAAGGCCTCGAACGACAAGGCGGGCCGGGAGCTCGGCTGGGGGCCCAAGGTCGACCTCGAGGAAGGCATCCGCCGCTACATCGACTGGTACAAGGCGCTGCCGACCTTATAGGCCGCCGAATTTCTTCCGGTCCTCCTCGTATCTTTTCTTCTGCTGGATCAGGATCTCCTCGAACCGGGGGTTGCCGCGAAGGCTGTCGAAGAAGTAGCTTTTCGCCAGGAAGGGGTATTCGCCGAGGTAGGACTGGATGTTCTCGAACCCCCGGTCGATCCCCAGCCGGATGACCCGGATGGCCTCGTCCTTCAGGCCGCAGCCGGCATAAACCCGGGCCAGGAGATAATTGAAATAGATGGGCTCGTTTTTTGCCGCCTCGATGAGGGGCAGCGCCTTGTCTTTTTCGCCGCGGGCCGCGTAGAGAAGCGCCCGTGTCGGCCCCAGGTTCGGGTTGGCCGGGTCCACCTTTTCGACCACGCCGATCTCCCGCTCGGCCTCCTCCAGGCTCTTTTGGGATATCAGCATGCGGGCGAGGAAAAGCTCCGCGTCCAGGCTGTCGGGCTCCAGCTCGAGCCAGGTCCTGGCGTCGGCGACCGCCCTCTCCCCTTCGCCCAGCCTCTCGTAGCAGGTCGCCCTCAGCCGGTGGACTTCCTGGGACGAAGACCCGGAGGCGGCCGCCGAGTAGATGCCGCCCCGGTCGATGGCGACGGAGTAGAACCGGGCCGCTTCTCCGGGGAGCCCGATGCTCAGGAAGAATGAGCCGACGTCGGCGGCGACCGACGGATTCCCGGGAGCGAGCTCGAAGGCCCGCTTGAAGAAGGAAAAGGCGCCGTCGTTGTCCCCCTTGAGAAAGTACGCCCAGCCGAGGCCGGTATTCGTCTCCGGCGATTGCTGGTCGGCCCCGTACGCCCGCTCATAGCAGTCCAGCGCCTTGTCGAGGTCTCCGCGTTTGTGACCGACGACGTAGGCGCGCTGATAGAGATCGCCAAGCCCGACGAAGGCGAGCGCATAGCGCGGCTCCACATTGAGGGCCTGGTTATAGTAGCCTTCGGCCTGCTCGAAATCACGGACGGCGTTCCCTTTCCTGTAGTTCCGATCGGCCTTCCTGGCGAGCTGGTAGAACCTCAGGGCGGTGCGAGAAACAGGGAGCGCTATCGGGAAGCGGGCCTGGCCCCGGAGGTTGAGGTCGATCAAGACCTCCCGGCCGAGCCGGGCGGCCAGTTGGCCGTAGTCCTCCTCCTTCCCGCGGACGCTCCCGGACCCGATCTCCTGCCTGTCCTTGGCGTCAAGCAGGCTGTATCTGATCTCCAGGCCGTCGGCGGCCCTGAAATACGCCGCGGTCAGAAGATAGGCGGCGCCGGTATTGACGGCCACGGCCTTCAGGTTTTCTGTCGAATAGCCGGCGGCGTCCTCGAGCCCAAGACGGCCGAGCACGCTCCTGATGACATCCTCGCTGAGGGTGGTGATCTGCCGGGTTGCCGCGCGAAGCTCGGGAATGAGGTAGTCGACCAGTCCCTCCCGCAGGAAGTCCAGGTCTTTGTCCCCCGTGCTGTTCTTGAAATAGAGGACCGCCAGGGTGGGCGGGCCCGTCCCGGCGGGAACGGCGGCCCGCGGGGCCAGGAGGAACCGGCCGGCGAGGACCAGCGCGGCCAGGACCACGACGGCGCCGAGGGCGGCGAGCGCCCTCTTCGACCGCCGGGGACCGCTGATCGCGGTCCGGACGGTCGAGCGCGTCCGGGGCAGCACCTTCTCGCCGCTCGGGAACTGTTTGGCCAGCTCATCGAGCTCGGCGAGGAGTTCCGCCGCCGACTGGTAGCGTTTGCCCCTGTCCTTCTCCAGGCACTTCAGGACGAGCCTGGCCAGCGGTTCGGTCACCTGCGGGTTCAGTTTTCTCGGGTCGGGAGGTTTTTCGGTCTTGTGCTTGACGGCGATGCTCAGCGCCGAATCCCCGTCGAAGGGGATCCGGCCCGTCAGCATCTCGAACAGGATGACGCCCAGCGAGTAGATATCCGATCGTTCGTCGGCGGGCTGGCCTTCGGCCTGTTCGGGCGACATGTACTCGGGCGTGCCGACGACGGCCCGCTCGTCGGTGATGCCTTTCTCTTCGAGAGAGCGGGCCAGCCCGAAATCCATGATTCTGGCGGTGCCGTCCCGGTCGATCATGATGTTCCTGGGCTTCAGGTCGCGGTGGACGGTGCCCAGGCGGTGGGCCTCCGCCAGCCCGGCGCAGACCTGCCGGGCGATGGACACGGTCTGGGCGGGGCTCAGCTTTTCCACCATCCGGATGATGCTCTTCAAGTCCTCGCCCGGGACATACTCCATGGTGATGAAGGGGGTCCCTTGATCCTCGCTGAGGTCGTGCATCCGGCAGACGTTCCGGTGGGTGATCCGCCGGGCCAGCCGGATCTCCTCCCGAAACCGCTCCAAGGTCTTCGGCCGGAGGGCGAGCTCGGGCCGGATGAGCTTGAGGGCGACCGTCTCCCTCAGCTTCTTATCGTAGGCTTTGTAGACCCGGCCCATGCCGCCGCTGCCCAGCTCCTCGATGATCTCGTACCGGCCGGCGAACAGACTGCCCCTGGGAAGGTCGGGGAAGGGATCGTCGAGAGTCTGCGTTCGGGAGGTCCGGGCGGGCTCGGGTTCAGGCTGGAGGGGAGCGGCGCAGTTCGAGCAGTAGCGGCTGTCCTCGAGATTTTCAGAGCGGCACCGCGGACACTTCATGCCCGATGTCCCCCTGGACCAACGGATTTGCGCCTAAGGATAGGCCCGAATCCCCGGATTGTCAAATTCCGGCCGCGGCCGGCGTTCCGCCTAGCGGACGGTGCCCGATACAGGGCCTTCGAGGCCGTCTGTCCGGACCGTGGCCAGTGCGTAATCGTAGGGGTTGACGACTGCCGCATTTTCGTCGAAATACTCGAGCGGCTGGCTGACGAAAGCCAGGAGCTGGAACCCGGCCGCCGGGTTGGCCGATGCCTTCCGGTAGATCCTGTAACCCAGGATCCGGCTCGCATCGAATATCTTGGGACTGTTCGCCCACGTCAGGAGGTAGCCAGTCGGCTGCCGAGTCGCCGCGGACGCGCCTTGCGGGGTCAGCGGCTGACCGAGCTGACGCGGCCCGACCTGCGAGCGGCTTGTTCTTTCGGGCCGGCGCGCCGTGACGCTGAGATCGGCCGGCGGAAACGGGTAAGCTTTGATGGCGGCAAACCAGGTCTCCGCCATGAACTGGTAGCCCTTGTCGCTCGGGTGCTTCAGGTCCTCGGAGAGAAGCGACAGCACTCCGCCGTCGCCGGCCGGGTAGGTCACGTACGCCGTGTACATGTCGACGAGCGGCACCGCCATGTCCGAGGCTATCTGCCGGATCCTGGTGTTTAGCGCCAGGATCCGGTCCTGAAAGACCTTCAGCGTTCCATAAAAATCGTACCGGGGCAGGATCGTGGCGATCGCCGGGAAAGCCCCCGCCGCCAGCGACTTGCGGACCATCTCCCGCAGGTTGAAGGCCGCCGAATCGATCGTGATGTCGCCGAAGATGACGTCGTTCGTCCCTTCCATGATCAGGATATAGCGGGCCAGGTCGGCGATGAACACCTTGTCGATGCGGACCAGCCCGTCCGCCGTGACCTCGCCGCCGAAACCTTCGTTGATGACGCGCTGGGAACCGTACTCCGTGTTCAGGATGGTGTTGAGCCGGGGGATGTAGCCCCGTTCGGGATACGGATAGAAGTCCACGTAGCCGAAGGTGATGCTGTCGCCGAACCCGGCGTACCTGTTCTCATCGAGGCCGAGGGTGTTCGGGAGCCGGGGCGGCTGGGCCGAGAGGCGAGCCCCGGAGGCGCCGGCGGCCCGCGCTTCCGGGAGCGAAATGAGCCGGACGCCGCCCTTCGACTTGACGCCCACGACAGGACCGCCCGCGTCCCGGATGAGCCTGGGCCGGCGCGGCCCCGTCCAGGGCTGAGTCCAGGCTGATCTCGGGGCCCGCCTGTCCGTCGATGAAAGAGCTCAGGCAAACGAGGCGGCCCCGCTCCGAGGAGCGGGTCCAGGCGACGACGGGACTTCCGTCGGTATCGAAGCCCAGCGAGGGGAAAAGGTTGGGGCCCGGGTTTCGGGAGACGCGGCTCTCGGGGGCCCAGCCCGACCCGGTCCAGCGGGACAGGTAGATCCCGTAATCCCGGCCGTCGTAGCCTGACCAGGCAAGCCAAATGGTCCCCGAGCCGTCGACGGCGGCATCGGGGTTCATCGCCGGCCGGTCCGTCCGGCGGGGAACGAGCGCCGGCGCGCTCCATCGCCCGCGGTCGAACACGCGGTAGGCCAGTTCCCCGGACTGACCGGAAGTGGCGTTCCAGAAGACCCAGGGCGAGCCCGCGGCGTCGAACACGATCTTCGGGCCGGCGGCCGAGGCCGACGACTCGGCGGCCAGGGTCCAGGTTATTTCGGTGGAGGGGTCAAAGGCGAGAACCCGGGTCGCGGCGCCCCGGACGTTGACCCAGACGACCCACGGCCTTCCGTCCGGAGCAAACGCGAAATCCGGCGAGACGTCATCCCCTCCGGAGAAGCCCATCGTCCTGGCCGATTCTAGACCCGGCGTCACCGAAACTCGCGAGCCGGATCCGGGATCGGCCGGCCTGCAATTCTTCCCAGGCCCCCCAGACCTTGCCCTGGCGGTCCCGTTTGACGACCGGGAGCGGCGCGCTTTCGCTGGGGAGGGTGCCGGCTTGAGCGTCGATGAGCGCGTACGCCCTGGCGATCTTGTCGCCGCCGCCGGCAGCGTCCTCGCCGGGTCCGGCGCTCCCGGCCGGCAGCCGGCCCGGCCCGAGGCACAGACAGACGGCGGACACCAAGAAAACGATCCGCGCGCCTCGTGTCTTCATGTCGTCAGGCCGACCTATGATATCATATCAGGGCCGACGATTTCACCATCCCCGGTCCGGGCGGGTGGAATATTGTTATTGACAAGAAATTTCACGTCCATCATCATAGACCGGGAGTAAAGAGATGCGCCCCATCAGGCAGCCCTTCCTGCCGCTTCTCATCTTTGCCGGTCTGCTTTTTTGGAGCTCCGCAGGCCTGGCCCAGAGCTACGTCAACATCTCGAAATCCCCAGGCTGGCAGTCGGCCTGCCCGCGGATCAAGGTCGACCCGGCCGGCAATATCCATGCGGTCTGGGCTGAGATCTACACCCTGTCGGGCGTCTTCTTCACCTCCGGCGACGCCTTCTATTCGAGGTACGATATCGTCAGCCGGCAGTGGAGCACGCCCGTCAACCTCAGCAATCTCCGGCCAGGTCGCCAACTACGAGGGCTACCTCGTCGATGTCGATGTCGACGCCGCGGGCAATGTTTATGTCGCCTACGTCAACGATAGCGCCATCTTCCTGCGGACCTTTTTCCGGCGGCGCGTGGGGTGCGGCTTCGAAGTCGGCCGGGACGCCACGCCCGATCGACCAGGTCCGGATCGCCGTGACTCCCGCCGGCGAACATCTTCACCTGCTGGTGGGAGATCGCGGCCGGCGACCTGCCATTCCCGGGCCAGGGTCGGCGGCAACTGGGAGAGCGTCCAGCAGATCAGCGCTCCCGGGCGTCCGCTGCAAGTTCCCCGACATCGCCGTCGGCACGGGCGATGTCGGCTGCGCCTTCATGGGCGTGCCGGCGTGACCTACCGTCTGGTCGTCACCGGCCGCGACCCCGACCGCCGGGGCCAACTGGTCGAGCCCGATGCGGGCCACCGGCTCTCCCGACCAGGAACAGCAGCCGGCGGTGGCCGTCGACGCCGGCGATGTCGCCCACATCGTCTACACGCCCGAGTTCGACACGCAGCGCATCGTCCGGTATGTCTTCGGGACGGTCGCCGGGTTCAGCGCGCCCCGGGACCTGACCATTCAGGAGGACCTCCACTATCCGGCGATCTCCGCCGGCGGAGGGAATCTCTACGTGTGCTGGCAATCCTCTCGCGGGGTCGGCACGAGCTTTCGGATCGAAGGCGCCTGGACGCCGCCGGCCATCCTGCCGGGCACGACCGGTGTCCTCTACCTGACGGACATCGCCACCAGCCCGGACCAGGACGAAGTCTATTATGTCTGGGAAAACGGCGACGGGCTGGGCACCGAGATCTCCTGGAGCGGGCCCGTGCCCCTCGGCGGGAATACGCCGCCCGTGGCCGACTTCGGGTTCAGCCCGGCAACGGCGATCTTTCCCGCTGACATCTCCTTTGACGCCTCCGCCTCGCGCGACCCGGACGGGACGATCGCCCAGTATGCCTGGGACTTCGGCGACGGGAGCGCCGGCGCGGGCAAGACGGTCACCCACAACTATAAGACCTACGGGACGTTCGCCGTCAAGCTCACCGTCACCGACAACCGGGGCGCGACGGCCAGCCTGACCAAGAGGCTCGAGATCCTGGCGCTCTTCCAACCGCTCAGCATCCAGGTCGAAATCCAGGCCGACGAGAGCCTCTTCCGCGTCCGGTACTTGAACATCGTCAACTGGGCGAAGAACCCGGCCAACGACGCGATCGGCGCCACGATCTCCGGCTATCGCATCTACCGGAAGAAGAAAGCCGAGGTCGCGAGCGCTTACACGGCGATCGCCGAGGTGCCGGGAACCACTTTCTCGTACACGGATAAGACCGTCAACACCGCCGCGGAAAAGGGTTTGTATACGTACACCGTGACGTCCCTCAACAGCGAGGGCAAGGAAAGCCCGATCACCGCAGGCGCGGCAGCCTCCCCCGTGTCCCCGGGGCGGCCGGCCCTCTCCAGACGCGGTCGGCTCAAGGGCTGAGCTCCGGGCCAGCGGCCCCTATTTCTACATAATTAATTTATAATGAATTACTTATGCTTAAGTTCCGGGCCATAAAGACGAAGAAACCGCGGGCAGCTCATGAGACTCCCCGGGACTCTGCTAAGCGATTGATCAGGTTATAATTAACCAACGATTTTCGACGAAGCTTGGAGTCGGCCGGGTTTCCGGCCCGGCTTCGGATTGACGATTGGAGCCGCGATATGGTATAAATTTCAATCTACCCCAGACTGGAAGCCGGGGAATTCAAGGCAGCGGCTGGGCCGAATGATTGAGCCCCCGGCTCCCGGCCCGTGGCTGGGATCGAACGATGAAACTCTTGATCAACGAATGCGAACTCCTCCGGTTTAAGCGGCGGGCCAGCCGGGGCTACCCCAGGGAAGTCTACGCCATCCTGCTGGGCAAGCGCCTGGCCAACAGCACCTACAAGATCATGGAGATCTTTATCCCCAAGGTGGTCGAAGCGACCTACGATTACGTCATTCCCGATTACAACCATATCGACAAGGTCGTCGCGGCGAGCGAGCTCGACTACATCGGGTCGATGCACTCCCACCCCCAGGCGCCGCCCACGATCTCGACGCACGATTATCAATACTGGGACAAGGACCGGGTCCTGGGCATCCTGAGCGTCCGCAAGCGGAACATCTATAAGGCGACCGAGCTCAAGTTCTGGCGCCGGAACGCCGCCCTGCCGGTCAAGTTCAAGACCTTCAAGCCCGCCGATAACGGCAGGTGACCGTCCGTTCAAGAATGCCCGAGCGCACCAAGAAAGTCATCATCGTCATGCCGGCCTACAACGCCGAGAAGACGCTCGAGCGCACCCTGGACGACATTCCGCGCGAGTGGGTCGACGACCTCATCCTGACCGATGACGGCAGCCGGGACGGCACCGTCGCCCTGGCGCGCCGGCTCGGGCTCCGCGTCTTCGTCCACGAGCGGAACCGGGGTTACGGGGGCAACCAGAAGACCTGCTACCGCGAGGCGCTGAAGCTCGGCGGCGACATCATGGTCATGGTCCATCCCGACCACCAGTACGACCCCAAGGCCGTCCCCCGGCTCATCCAGCCGCTCCTCGACGGAGAGTGCGACGCGGTCTTCGGTTCCCGGATGCTGGGCGGCCGTCCGCTCGAGGGCGGCATGCCCAAATGGAAGTACCTGGCCAACATTTTCCTGACCGCCCTCGAGAACGCCGCTTTTTACATGTATCTCACGGAGTACCACTCGGGCCTCCGGGCCTACTCGCGCAAGTATCTCGAGACCGTGAACTTCGAGCTCAATTCCGACGATTTCGTCTTCGATTCGGAGATCATCGCCCAGGGCGTCATCCACAATCTCCGCATCAAGGAGATCCCGATCGAAACCCGCTATTTCGATGAGGCCTCGAAGATCGGTCCCCTGCGGAGCATCATCTACGGGCTGTCCATCCTGAAGACGCTCGTCAAGTTCAAGCTCCACAAGAAGGGTATCGTCAGGAGTCCCCAGTTTCAGTAGGCCGGCGTCAGCCGGGCGCTTCCCGGATACGGATCGCGAACCGATAGGGCAGCCGGTCGCTGGTCGCCGCCGTTCCCTTTCCCAGCTCCAGGATGATCTCGTAGAAGCTCCTCCGGCCGAGCCGGTAACGGGGCGGCTGCTCGAGATCGAAGCTCCGGACTTCCCGGACCGTCCTGGCCGCGACGAGCGGTTCATCAAAGAGCCGGACGGAGCTGTCGTACTCGCCGTGCTCCGACCCGAAGTCGAGACCGAGCTCGGCGATCGGCCTGTCCGTCGTCAGGAAAAAGCGATAGGAACGGGCGTCCTCCCGAAGCAGAAAGCTGCCCGCCCCCGTCCGTTTGGCGGAACGGGACAGGCTGTAGTATGTGACCCTCTCGCCGGAGGGGAATTTCACCACCGTCGGGTCCTCCAGGGCGAGCCGGGGATAGAGCGCCAGCCAGACAAACAAGACGGCGACCCCGGCGCAGGCCGAGCGCCGCGTGCCTGGAGTAATCCAGGCGGAGCGGCTCCTTCTTGGACAGGGCGAAGGCCAGGACGAACGCGGCCAGGACCGCCGGCCAGACCAGGTTCGGGAGCCAGCTCCGGTCCTCGACCTTGAGATAGGAGGGGAGGAGTCTCGTCAGGTCGAAATGCAGGTTGCTCAGGAGGTAGAAAAGATCGCCGCCGCGCTGCGTCGCGCCCCGCGTCGTCTCCTGGTAGAGGCTCAGGGGATGGCCGAGAAGAAGGACGACGACGACGAGGCTCGCCGCCGCCGCGACGTCCTTCAGGCGGGCGAAGAGAGTTCCCTTGTTCTCGTCGAGAAACGAGCCCAAGGCGATGATCATGACCCAGATCACGGCCACCAGGGGCCTGGCCTGCGGAGAATAGCCCGACCGCTGGGTCAGGAACGCCGACAGGAACACGTAGGGAGCGCCCAGGAAAAGAAGGAGGAGAAGCTCCTGCCGCTTTTTCTTCAGCATCTCCCAGACGCCGAGGAGGGCGAAGAAATAGAGCGGCGCGTAGAAGAGCAGCCCGTCGCGCTGGTCGAGGAAATAGCCGGCCAGCGTTTCCAGGCGGTCCCGGAGGGGGACGCCGGTTAGCAGGGAGCCGGCGAACTTGAGGGATTCCCCGCCCGTCCCGGTCATCGGGCGCGCCCAGGAGACGGCAAAGAGCGAGTACGTCCCGTAAAGGGCATGCTGGAATTGCAGATAGATGAAAACCACGGCGGCCGCCGCCAGGACGTAGAGGGGGAGCGCCGCCCGCGAAGCGGATTTCCGGCGGATGGACCAGAGGCCGTAGAGGAAGAAAGGTCCCAGAAGCGCGAGATACTTGAGGGCGTGGAACCAGACCAGGGAGCCGAGGCAGAGCCCGCAGACGGCCGCCCGGGCCCCGCCCACGGTGGGCGAGTCCCGGAGCAGGCGGTAGACCAGGAGCGCCAGGAAGGCGACGACGATCTCCGGGTAAACGTGGATGGCATAAAAGAAGACGGGCGCCGTGAAGGACGCCAGGAACCAGAGCCCCAGGGCCGGGCCCTCCTTGTCGGAACGGCGCCGGGCCAGAAGATAGACCTGGACCGCGAACAGCGCGCCCCACAGGCTCATCCCCAGGCGGATGATGGCGCCGAAGGCCCTACCCTGAAACAGGCTTCCCAGGGCGTAGAACGGGAGGAGCAGGAACGAGACGCCCGGCGAATGGAATGAGTACAGGCTCCCCGGTCTCGCGCCGTTCACGACGTGGGGAGCGATCTCGCCGCCGAACAGCATGAACCGGCCATAGTCCTTTTGGGCGTAATTGTTGGCCAGGTCGAAATCCCCATCCCGGAGCAGGCTGTGGCTGATCATCAGATAGTGCGGCTCGTCGCCGCTGAAGGTCGCTCCCCGGAAGATCATGACGAGCGAGCCCGCGTTGAACAAGATGACCGCCGCCGCAAACAGGGTGAGGGCCCGCTTCCGGAGGGAGAGCGCCAGGAAACGCCGGAGACATTCCGGCCGGGGAGAAGCGCCCGCCGTCGCCGCCCATTCTCGGGCCGAGACGATCTTCAGGTACAGGCAGGCGCCGCCGACAGCCAGGAGGAAAAGCGACAGCCGCGCCCTGAGGTCATGGGCGTCGACATAGTGTGCGAGCGTCAGGGGTGCCAGGCTCAGGAGCAGCGCCGGCAAATAGCTCAGGAAATCCCTCGCCAGGACGGCGGCCGGCTCCCGCCGGAAAAGCGCGGCCGCCCCCCGCGAATACATGACCCAGGCGGCGAGGAGCAGCACGAAGAATACCGCCGTCAACAGGACAGCCGCCGCCGGCGCCGGGCTGAAATCGCGATGGCTGAAAGTGAAGCCGCGGGCTTCGTGATAGAGGAGCGCGAACAGGCCCAACAGCACCGCCAGGATAAGGAACACGGCCGCTTGCCATAAGTAGGGCCTGGGTCTCATTGCCAAGATGAATAATCGGTTCGCCGGGGATTGTCAAGGTCGCCATTCCACTGCTTCGGCCTTCCTTCTTCTTTTTTTTGACTGAGCGAGGGTCAGGTGGCGAAAAGTCCGTATGAGCGACGAGCGGGCACGGTTCCTCTCGGCATTTTCGAGAGGGGAGCGAGGAGCGAATCGAGCGAGATTTCCTCGCTGGGGAAATCGTGGCGTGACTTTGAACCACGTGACCCGAGCGAATTTGCCTTGCTTTTTTTGGCTGTGCTATGATGCCGCCGTGGAGATTTCCGCCGTCATCATCACCTACAACGAAGAGCCCAGGCTCGAGGGGGCGCTTAAGAGCCTGGCCGGGGTGGCCTCGGAGATTATCGTCGTCGACTGCCACAGCACCGACGACACGGTCAAGCTGGCCCGGCGGTACACCGACCGGGTCTTCGAGCGGGCCTGGACGAACTTCGCCGACCAGAAGAATTTCGCCAACGGCAAGGCCGTCCACCCCTGGATCCTGTCCCTCGACGCCGACGAGCGCGTCTCGCCGGTGCTTCGCCGGGAGCTCCTCGAGCTCCGGAAATCGGAGCCGGACTGCGACGCCTTTTCCATCCCCCGCCTCGTCTATTACCTGGGACGGTGGATCCGGCACTCGGGCTGGTATCCCGACCGGAAGGTGCGCCTTTTCCGGAAGTCCCGGGCGCGCTGGGAGGGGGAATTTGTCCACGAGAAGCTCGTCTTCGAGGGCCAGCTCAGAAAGCTCGAGGGGCCCATCCATCATTTCACCTACCGGGACATTGCCGACCATCTGGACCGGATCAACAAGTTCTCCGGCCTGGGCGCCCAAAAGCTCTACGCGAGCGGCCGGAAAGCCCGCTGTTACCACCTTCTCGGCCTGCCGTTCTTCAGGTTCCTCCGGGCTTACCTTTGGCGGGGAGGGATCCTCGACGGTTTCGCCGGGCTGGTCATTTCGGTCCTGACGGGCTACGCGGTCTTCGCCCGCTACGCCAAGCTGCGCGAGATATGGAAGAAAGGAGAGCGGATTGAGCCTTTTCCATATTGACGCGGGCCGGGAATGGCGCGGCGGCCAGCGGCAGTCCTTCCTCCTGGTGCGCGAGCTCAAGCGGCTGGGCTATAGCGTCGACTTCGTCGTCCAGCCGGGAAGCCCCCTCGAGTCGAAGGCCGTCGAGGCCGGGCTCCCCGTCCTGCCCCTCCGGATGAGGAGCGAGCTCGACCTGCCGGCGGTCTTCCGCCTGGCCCGCCTGATGAAGACGCGGAGCTGCCGCCTGGTCCATTTCCACGAGGCCCACGGGCTCGCCGTCGGCGCCGCGGCCGCGCGGCGGGCGGGCGTGCCGCTCCGGTTCATCTCCCGGCGGGTCGATTTTCCCGTGAGGTCCCGCTCCAAGTATACCCGCGATATCGACGCCGTCATCGCCATCTCGGAGGGCGTCCGCAAGGTCCTCCTCGATTCGGGCGTCCCCGAGTCGCTCATCACCATCATCCCCTCGGGGATCGATTTCTCGCCGTTCGAACAGGCGGGCCCTCGCGATTTTCTCCGCCGCGAGCTCGGGTTTGCCCCGGACGAATACCTTGTCGGCATCGTCGCCGCGCTCGAGGACCACAAGGGCCACGCCTATCTCATCGAGGCCTCGAAGATCGTCCGCGAGCAGGCCCCCAAGGTCAGGCTGGTCGTGGTCGGCGCCGGCTCGCTCCGCCTGGAACTCGACAGACAGGCGAGAGACCTGGGCGTTGAGGACATCGTCTTTTTCCTGGGATACCGCGACGACGTGCCCCGGATCCTGGCCTCGCTCGACCTTTTCGTCCTCTCCTCCCACCACGAGGGGATGGGGAGCTCGCTCCTCGACGCCATGGCCAGCCGCCTGCCGGTCGTGGCCACCCGGGCCGGCGGCATCCCCGAGGTCGTCGAAGACCGGGAGACGGGCCTGCTCGTCCCGCCGCGCGACCCGCCCGCCCTGGCGCGGGCCATCCTGGAGCTTTACCGCGACCGCGGGCTGGCGGCCCGGCTGGCGGGCCGCGGGTTCGAGGTCGTCCACCGGAAATTCTCGGCCGAGGCCATGGCCGCCAGGATCGTCGAGCTCTACGAACAGCACGCGGCCAGGAAAGGCATCCGCCTTCCACGATAGGGGAAGGTCCTTCCCGGAGGACCGCCCCCATTTTGTTGAGCAGAGGCTGCCCATGACTGTCGAGCGGATCGAACTCATGCTTCTTTATCTTCCCTATGTCCATTTTTTCGAGACGAGCCTCGGCCGCGAAGAGGGCCGGACGTTCATCATCGTCAAGGCCTCCGGCGACGGCCTGACAGGCTACGGAGAGGTCGTCGCCTCCGAGGCGCCGCTATACAGCTATGAGACGACGTCGACGGCCTGGCTCGTGCTCAAGGAATTCTTCATCCCTCTCGTCTTCAGAAAGGGGATCGTCGAGCCCGGCCACTTTTACGCGGAGGCGCGGCGCTACCGGGGCCACCCGATGGCCAAGGCCGGCCTCGAGCTTGCCCTCTGGGACCTGAAGGCCAAGCGGGAGGGCCTGTCCCTTCGGCGGCTCTACGGCGGTTCCCGCGACCGGATACAGGTGGGCGTCAGTCTGGGCATCGAGGACTCGGTCGCCGACCTCCTGGCCAGGATCGAATTCTTTCTGAGCGAGGGCTATTCCCGGATCAAGATCAAAATCAAGCCCGGCTGGGACGTCGATATCGCGCGCGAGGTGCGGCGCCGGTTTCCGGGTATCCAGCTTCAGGCCGATGCCAACGGCGCCTACACCCCGAAGGATACGGAGAAGCTGAGGTCGCTCGACGAGTTCGACCTGCTCATGCTCGAGCAGCCGTTCCCTCCCTACGACCTCTGGGACCACAGCCGGCTCCAGCGGGAAATGAGGACGCCGCTGTGCCTCGATGAAAGCATCGTCTCCGAGGTCACGGCCCGCCAGGCCGTCGAGATGGGGAGCTGCCGGATCGTGAACATCAAGGTCGGCCGGGTCGGCGGGATGGTCGAGGCCCGCCTGATCCACGATACCTGCGAGAAAGCGGACATCCCGGTCTGGTGCGGCGGGATGCTGGAATCGGGGATCGGCCGGGCGCACAACCTGCACATCGCCTCGCTCCCGGACTTCAGGCTGCCGAGCGACCTCTCGGCGAGCAGCCGGTATTATAAGGAGGACCTGATCGACCCGCCGATCGTGCTCGAGCCCGACGGTACCATCCGGGTGCCGGACGGGCCCGGCATCGGTGTCAACCCCGTCGAGCCCCGCATCGCCAAGGCTGCCCTCAAGCGCGAAACCTTCACGCCCTGATGCGGAGCCGGCGGCATCTCTTCTTCTGTGATCGTGTTATTCCTCAATAGGGCCCTGTCCCGGCGGTCGGCTTGAAGAATGCCCGAAAAATCGATAAAATAGAGACCTTGGATCGCAGAAAAGGCTGAACCATCGGATTCGCGTCCCGCCCATCTTTATCGATTTTTTACGAAAAGGACCGAAGGAGAGATTCCATGACCGGACTGAGGGGCTCAGACAAGAAATGGCTTCAGGAGAATTTCGGCGACAGGGTCAGCTTCGACCCGATTGAAAGGGTGCTTTACGGCCACGACATCGCCTCTGTCCCCAGCCTGTTCAAGCCGGTCCTGGGGAAGACGACCCCCGCCGCGGTGGTCCAGCCGGAGAGCGAGGCGGAGCTCGGCGAATTGATGAAATGGGCCAACGAGGCCCGCATCCCGCTCGTCCCCCGGGCCAAGGCCACCTCCGGCTACGGCGGGGTCATCCCCGCGCGGGGAGGCGTGGTCGTTGATTTCTATCGGATGAAAAACGTGCTGGCGGTCGACGCCGCCTCCCAAACGGTCACGGTCGAGCCCGCCATCACCTGGGAGAAGCTCGACCAGGCCTTGCTGCCGCACGGCCTGACCCTCCGGCTCTATCCCACCTGCCTATCCGTCGTCGTCGGTGGGAGGCTGGCTCGCCCAGGGCGGTGCCGGCATCGGCTCCTACGCGTTCGGCTGGTTCAAGGAGAACGTCGTCAGCGCCCGGGTCGTCGCTGCCCAGCGGCGAGTCCCGCGACTTCAGCGGCGAGGACCTCGACCTCGTCTCCGACGCCGAGGGCACGACCGGGTTCATCAGCCGAGTCACCCTCAAGGTGAGGAAGCTCGAGGAACTCGGGTTCACGGCGATCGCCTGCCCCGATGCCCATAAGCTGACAACGGTTTTCCAGGGGCTCATCTCGCGGGACCTGCCGGTCTGGTCCGTCGTCTTCATCAACCCCCGGATGGCGGAGATGAAGAACCGCGCCCCGGTCAGGATGCACCAGGGCCACCCGGCCGAGCACAAGGTCATCCTGCCGGCGGCCTATATCGCCGTCCTGGCCTACGCTGCTTCCGACCGGGACAAGATCGTGTCCCAGCTCCCCGATATTCTCCACGACTGCCAGGGCCTGGTCCTGAGCGATGAGATCGCCGAGCATGAATGGGAAAACCGGTCCAAGCTGATGATCGTCAAGCGGCTCGGGCCGTCGCTCGTGCCCGCAGAAGTGGTTGTCCCCCTCGAGAACTTGGGCGGATTCATGGAGGACATCGAGCACCTGATCAATCAACCGATCGTCAAGGAAGGGGTCGTCGTCAAGAAGGGGCGCGACGGCCGGCCCGAGGCCGTCATTCTCGGCTTCATCCCCAGCGACCAGCGCAAGCTCTCCTATAACTTCGTCTTCGGCCTGGTGCTGTCGGTCGTCAAAGTCGCCGAGAAGCACGGCGGCCGGGCTTATTCGACCGGCATCTATTTTGTTCGCAAGGCGCAGGCGATCCTGGGCGGGGACCGGCCGCCGGCGGCTCAAGGCTTTCAAGAAAGAGGTCGACCGGCGGAGTATCCTTAACCCCGGAAAAGTCGTCGAGCCCAACCGCGTCAGCCGGGCCCTCGGGTTCGCCCGGGTTTTCGAACCGC
The DNA here is from genome assembly GCA_963764885.1 of Candidatus Aminicenantota bacterium. GTDB lineage: Bacteria > Acidobacteriota > Aminicenantia > Aminicenantales > UBA8522 > CAVSCD01. The sequence continues at coordinate 452,872 of CAVXUH010000003.1, read as the reverse complement.
TGATCCGGCCTTTCGGGAACACCGTGGTCACCCAAGTGGGCGAACGGCTGGACCAGCCGGTCCGCGGCATCCCGGGCGACGTCGCCTGGTATGCCTACGCCTGTTCGCAGTGCGGCTACTGCGTCGACGAGTGCGACCAGTTCTACGGCCGCGGCTGGGAGAGCCAGTCGCCCCGCGGCAAGTGGTACTGGCTCCGTGAATTCCTGGAAGGGCGCGCCGACTGGGACCAGAAGATGGTCGACACATTCCTCGTCTGCACGACCTGCGAGCTCTGCAACGTGCGCTGCTCGGCGTCCCTGCCGATCGAGCCGAGCTGGATGAAGCTCCGGGGCAAGCTCGTCCACGAAGACAAGCAGATGACCTTCCCGCCGTTCGAGATGATGGCGGCCGCGACCCAGGCCGAGGGCAACATCTGGGCGGGCTACCGAAAGAACCGTTCGGATTGGTTCCCGGCCGGGATGAAGGCCAAGCACGGACCCGGGACCAAGGCCAGGAACGTCTATTTCGGCGGCTGCACCATCTCCTTCGTCGAGAACGACATGGGCCAGGCGGCCGTGACGCTACTGGACGCGGCGGGCGTCGACTTCGCTTACCTCGGCAACGTCGAGAACTGCTGCGGCACGCCCATGCTTGTCGCCGGCAAGTGGGACGTCTTCGCCGAGACGATGAAGAAGAATATCGCCGCGGTCAAGGCGGCCGGCGCGGACACGGTCATCTCGTCCTGCCCGGCCTGCAACATGATGTGGCGCCACGTCTATCCCGAGTGGGCGGCGAAGCTCGGCATCGAATACGGCATCACCGCCAAGCACTACAGCGAGCTCCTGGCCGATCAGATCCGGAACGGCCAGTTCAAGTTCACCCAGCCCGTGAACAAGCGGGTCACCTGGCACGATTCCTGCCACATCGGCCGAGTTTCGGGGGTTTACGAAGAGCCGCGGGACGTCATCAAGGCCATTCCGGGGGTCGAGTTCCGCGAGATGGAGCATCACCACGAGGCGGCCCACTGCTGCGGCTCGGTGCTGACCCTGATCAAGGAGCCGCTGGTGGCCCACGACATCGGGGAAATGCGGCTCGATGAGGCCCGGGCGGTCGACGCCGAGACCGTTCTGGCGCTCTGTCCCTGCTGCGAATTCCAGCTCCGGGTTTCAAAGGATAAGAAGGATGTGCCCATCGAGGTCCGCGACCTCGCGGTTTTCGCCTGCGAGGGGCTGGGCCGGAAATTCGCCGACCCGATGCCCGAGGTCTTGAGGCAGTGGGCGGTGTTCGAGGGCATGATCGCCCTGATGTCGCCTAAGGGTTTCGCCGGCCTGATGGACAGCCTGTGGCCGGAGCTCCTCAAGGCCATGCCCTTGGGCATGGGCGGCATGATGAAGGGGATCGGCAAGCTGGGCCCGGTCGGCGGGCTGATGTTCGCGGCTGATGAAACCGGTTTTTCCGGTCCTTTTCCCGAAGCTCCTGCCCGGCATGATGCCCAAGGTCATGCCCGCCATGCTCGAGCGGATCGGCCGGCTGATCCCGATGCCCGATTATATGGCCGAGCAGATGCCCGGGATGATGCCCAAGGTCATGGACAACCTGATGCCCCACATGCTGCCGGACGTCGTGTCGATCGTCGTGCCCAAGATGATTTCTTACCTGCGCGGCCGCGACCGGAAGGCATCTTAATAAACTCGCGGGGTTCGGACCGGGTCACTCGAGGGCACGCCACGATTTCCCCAGCGAGGAAATCTCGCTCGATTCGAGCCTCCGCTCTCTCCTTCGCTGCGCTCGGAGAACCGTGCCCGCTCCGGCTCTCATACGGCCCTCTTCATGACGCCGGTCCTCGCCCCGCTTAGTTAAATCGTGTTCCAATTGAAACTTGGGTATGATAGAATTTCCCGTGTCCGGAGGCGATGAGACGATGAAAAGCGCGAAAAACTGGGTTTGGCTTTTGCTGTTCGGGTCGCTGTGGGGCGTCGTTGAGGTCGTTGTCGGCGAGTTCCTATTCGCCAAGGATATTCCGTTCGCCTCCGTCTGGCTTACCGGCTGGGCGTTCCTGATGCTGGCGGCGGCGCGGGGCGTCCTGAACGAGCCGGGGTCGTCGTCGGCCGTCGGCGCCGTCGCGTCCCTCTATAAGCTCGCCTTCGCAGCCCCCTATTTCTGCCATCTGCTGGGGATCTTTTTCCTGGGGATGGCGTTCGATATCTTCGCCACGATCCTCCTCAAGAACAAGCGGGCCCAGGCCTGGAAGCGCGGTCTCGCGGGCGCCCTGAGCGCCTACACCGGGTATGCCCTCTTCGCCCTGGTGATCACGTATGTAGCGCGGTACAGGCCGTGGGTCTCGGGCGGCTGGTCCAAGGTTGTTAACCACATCCTCGTGGGCGGCGGCTATGCCGCGCTCGTCTGCCTCGCGGTCGTGCCGGCGGGCTACTGGCTCGGGGAGCGGGGCTGGACGGCCCTGGCCAGGCACCCGCGCTGGGCCTTGGCCGGGGCGCTGGCCGTGACGATCGTCGCCTGGACGGTCGGCGGCCTGGTTGGTTGATCAGTTCGACTTCTTATTCTTGGAGCCCGGGCTGAAATCGATCCTCCAAGATCCCTTGTCTTCGGGGTATTTCCCTTCATAGGGCAGCGTAACGATGCGCGCGCGCCCGGCCATCAGGTCCCGGAACGGCGCCTCGAACACGGTCTTCAGATTTTCGAGGACGCCCGTCCCCAGCGAAGAGCCCCACTTGATCTCGGCGGCGCCGAAGTCGGTCCAGAAGCTCAGGCGGATCTGGGCCGGGGGGAGGCGAGACCTGGCGGCGGCCTCGTCATCCTCGGTCGGCTCGGACTCGATGCCGATCCCGGCCAGGAAGCCCGCGGGCCGCGGCGTGAGAAAGACGGACGCCTGCCGCTCCTCTCCCTTCTGGACGTCGTTCAGGACGAATTTCGAGAAAGCGCCGTTGACCTTTCCGGTTTCAAGCTGGCAGCGGCCCAGCAGGGGGTCGCCGGCCGGGTCGAACTCGAAGACCACCGGCGCAAAAACCACCCGGAAGCCCAGCTCGGCGATGCTCGCCCTCCCGTCGGCTACGAACGGCGACGCGAGCTCAAAAGTTACAGTGACGGTGTAGGGGGGCGAAGTCCTGGGCGACGCGGACCGCCTGTCCGCGGCTGGCGCCCCGGCAGTGACGGCGCAGACCGTCGTCACGACCAGAAGACACGCCCAAGCAAGCTGTCCAACAACGCCTTTTCTCTTCGCTTGGGCCATGGCCTGATTATAAATAAGTCGTCAGACAAAAGACAGGACCGGTCCCTCAAGAACCCGGCGAATTGAGTGAATCATGTTAGGTGTCCTTTTGATTTACCCGGATTTGAGGGGATGGCCGGGTTCTGATATCCTACCGTTGCCATGCATCGGCGCACGGACCGCCTTGCGAATCTCTGAGAAGGAGACGGGACCCATGAAGAGCCTTTTGCTTATCCTGGTTCTGGGCGCTCTCGGCCTCGCGTCGCCCGCGGCCGAAGACAAGCCTCTCGAGGTCGTCGATCACGTCGACCTCGAGCGCTACCTCGGCACCTGGTACGAGATCGCGACGATCCCCCAGCGCTTTCAGAAGGGCTGCGTCGGCGTCACGGCCACCTATTCCCTCCGGCCCGACGGCAAGATCCGGGTCATCAACCGCTGCCGGAAGGAAACGCTCGACGGCAAGCTCCGCGACATCGAGGGCAAGGCCTGGATCGTGGACAAGACCACGAACGCCAAGCTCAAGGTCCAGTTCTTCTGGCCGTTCAGCGGCGATTATTGGATCATCGATCTCGACGCGGACTATCAGTGGGCCGTGGTCGGCCATCCTCAACGGAAATACCTCTGGATCCTGAGCCGGACGCCGCGGATGGACCAGGCCCTCTACGAGAGCCTGATCGACCGCGTCGGGAACAAGGGCTACGATATCGCCAAGATCAAGCCGACACTCCAAGCGAGCGAGTGACCCGGCCGGACGGAGCCTCAGCCCGACCCCCCTCCCTCCAGGCGAGGGGCTCCTCTTCCGATTTCCCCGGCCTGCGAGTTGCCCGCAGGGGGAGCTTTCTGCCTCGGTCAGTGCCTTTAGAGACGATATCGCTGCGAGGGCGATCATAAAAAAAGGCGGGCCCGGCAGGGCCCGCCAGCCGACACTCGCCTGAGAACCGAGGCTATTTCTTCTTCCGGATGTAAATATTGCCGTTATAGGTTTCGAACTTCATCTCGACGCCGCCGCCGTTGATGGCCCCCACGGCGGCCCGCTCGATCGAGACCCGGAACTTGCCGGCCGATTTGCCGCTCTCTTCCATCTTGACGGGCGCCGTCTTGAGGGTCAGGTCGAAGTCGCTGAAGACGTCCCCTTCGTGGGACTTCAGGCCCAAGGTGGCCTTGGCGTCGGTGGGGAGGGTGACGTCGACGTCGCCGTTGAACGTGGCGAACGACATCGGCTTGTCGGGCGCCAGCCGGGCCAGGACGGCCTCGATATCGCCGTTGGTCGTGCTGGCGACGACGGTCCCCGAGACATTCTGCAGGCTGATCGGGCCGTTCACGTTCTCGACCTCGACCTCGCCGCTGACGTTCTCGACCCGGATGTCGCCCATGTTCGCCGACTCGAGCTTGAGTGACGACCCCACGGGGACTTTGATGGTCAAATCATAGGCCCGGCGGAAAGACTCGATCTCGACGGTGACGTGGTTGTCGTTCTCCTCGACCGTCAGGCCGCTGCTCGCGAGCGGAATCTGTTTGAGCCCGGCCTTCTTGGCCTGCTCCTCTTTATCCTCGTCCTCGGTTGAGCCCGCGAGCCTGGCGAGATGCCTGTAGACGTGCCGCTCGACGCGTTCCGGTATCGCCTCCGGCTCCGGCGACGGAGTCGGGGCCGTGACCGCCGTGGGCGGCTCGGGAGGGACCGGAGGGACGGGAATCATGCGGCCCATGACTCGCCTCTCGCCCGTCAGGGCCTTTTCCCGGACGGTGGCCTCGACGATCACCTCTTTGCCCTCGTAGCCCGTGACCTTGATGCTGCCCATGAGGACCTGGACCTCGACGAAGGCCGGCTTGGCCGGGTTCGTCAGGGGCACCGTGACCCTGTCGGGCTGGGCCTGCTGGGCGAACCCCGCCGTCGCGGCGACCGCCACGAACGCCGCTCCGATCAAGATACTTTTTCTGTTCATGATTTTCTCCTTCTGATGTTCGAGATATCCACCACGCGCGTCCCGCGCCCGGTCTTCAACCCTTCCTCCTGACGAGGATATCGCCGTTGAGCGTCTGGCAGCGGACCTCGGGACCGCCCTTGCCCACGCGAACGGACGTGAAGCCTTCCCGCTTATAGACAAACCGTCCGTTCCGGGACTTGGCCTCGATCGGCTCGACCGGCAGGGAAGCCACGGCGAAATCGGAAAAGGCTTCCCCGTTCATGGTCTTGAACTTGAAGTCCGCGGCCAGCCCGGCCGGAAAGGTCAGGGCGACATCGCCGTTGACCGTCTCGAAGGACCAGGCGCCCGCCGGCGTCTTGACGAAGTCCGCCTCGACCGGGCCGTTCACCGTGTGGGCCTCGCCGCCGCCGGCGACGCCCTCGAGCCGCACCCGGCCGTTGACGTTGGCAACGTCAAACGTCCCCTCGACATTCCGGACGGTGACGTCGCCGTCGTTGACCGTCTTGAGGGTCAGGTTCGAACGGCGCGGCACCCGGAGAGTGAAGTCATACTGAACCTCGTAACCCCAGTCGCGCCAGCGGATGCCCCGGCAGTCCTGGACCTGGCAGCGGAACGGGCCGTCAACGTAGATGTCGATATCGTTTCCCGTGCCCGACGTCTCGAGCTGGACGTCTTTTTTGGCCGCCGCCAGCTTCTCCGGGGTCTTCGCCCGGATAGTCTTGACGGCGACGAGCTCGACCTCGCGGATGTCGGCGCCCTGGACCTCGATCTTCCCGTAGAGGTTGTCGACCGTCAGGCTGAGGGGCCGGGCGGGGTCGGCGGCCTTGAGGACCTGGCGCACGTCGCTTTTTTCTTCGTGCGTGTATCGTGAGTCCCCATCCTCTTCCTGCCAGGCTGCCGCCGGCACGATGAGCAGGGCGGCCGCCAGGGCACCCCAGATCATATACTTCATATTCAATGTCCTCACAGCGAGAGCTCCTTGATCCCGGATTCGGCTTTCTTGCGGACGCCGGGTTCGAGCTTATCGTCCGCCGCCAGAAGCTTGAGCGATTCGAGGGCGCGCTTCTCGCGGACGCTGACCAGGAGGTCGATGAGCGCGACCTGGACGAGGGGGGACTCCTGGCCGGCGAGCGAGGCCACCAGGGCCCCTTTGACCCCGGGCTGGCCGGCGAAAAGATAGAGCGCGTCGACGGCCGCCAGCCGCACGTTGATGCTGGGGTCTTCGTTCACGGTCCGCACAAGGGCATCGACGGTCGGCTTGCCCGGTTGGCGGACGTTTTCCGCCCAGCTCACGCCCATGAGCCGGTCGCTCGAGGACGGCTGCCGGAGAAACGAGAGGGCCGCCGCCTGGCGGATGTCGCCGACTTCCTGCCGGAGAGACGAGATTTGGCCGCTGACATTCGGGCCGCGGCCGCCGAGCCAGAGCCCGCCGCCCAGGCCGACGGCCAGGAGTGTGAGCGCCAGCGCCGCCTGATAGACCGGGCGCCGGGGCATGAGATGCGCCGCGAGCCGGGAGAGCGAGCGGCCGAGGCCGGGCTTTTCGCTTTCCCCTTCCATGCCGGCGATATAGGCTTCGAGCGTCCCGTAGAACTTCTCCCGGACGGCCGGACCGGGCTGCTCCTGGGGCAGGACGCCGAGCTTCGTCCAGAGGGCGCTCAGGTTTTCGACCTCCGCGCGGCAGGCCGGGCAGCCGGCCAGGTGGCCCCGGACCTCCCGGAGCGTTTCTTGGTCGAGGTTGCCGGCCAGAAAGTCGGCGAAATTCTCCCTGATCTTGTCGCAGGTCATGAGGTCCCTCCCTGGAGCTCGAGGTAGATCTTCCGGAGCTCCCTGATCCCCCGGTGAACCGAGGTCTTGATCGTCTCGATGCTGCAATCCATGAGCTCGGCGATATCCTTGTATTTCATGTCCTCATACCGGCTGAGGATGAGGATCTCCCTTTTCTTGAGGGGAAGCCGGTCGAGCGCCCGCCGGAGCAGGGTAGCGTCGACCTCGGCATCCAGCCTGTCGGCGGCCGGCGTCTCGCCCCCGGCCGGCTCCTCGAACTGTTCTTCGAGCGCCACCTCGGGCTTCTGCTTCCTCAGGTAATCGGTGTGGGCGTTCCTCGCGATCTGGTACAGCCAGACCGTGAACTTGCTTTCGCTCCGGTAGGTCGCCCTGTACTTGAGGATCCGGACGAACACATCCTGGACGAGGTCCTCGCTCGGCCCTCGGCGGCCGGTCAGCCTGAGGAAAAAATTGTAGAGCATGACGTGGTGCCTCTCGAACAGGATGGCCAGCTTCGCGACCTGGCCGTCCCTGACCTGCTCCATGAGCGCATTGTCGGAAGTCGGGTTCACGGTTGAGCCTGTCCTATCGGGTCCAGTCATATAGACCGCCGTCCGGGCGAAAGGTTACAGGGTTATTGGTGACAGGATATCAATTCCCCAATTTAAAGCGGAACAGGCCGGGAATATGCTCGTAAGACTGGAGCGCCGCCGCCGTCTCGGGGGAGGTCCGGGCGAGCCAGCCCGCCAGCGAAGCGACCTTCCCAGGGCCGATCTCGACCATCGAGACGACCCGGACGGAGACCGAGGTCTGCCGGAACCGGCCCGCCCGTCCCGGAGCGAACAGGAAGTCGAGCATCCGCGAATTGGGGTTGAGGATGCCCGCCGGCTTGACGCCGGCGCCGGCGAAGGCGCTTTCCCAGAGCGGCAGGGAATAACCGTAATGCGTGCAGTTAAGGCTCGCGAACACCGGCGGCCGGGGGGAGGGAAGCTTCTGGATGGCCTCCTCGACGAAGGCCGCGATCAGGAGCTCCGTCTCGGTGCCGGCGCTGTCCCTCTCGATATAGCTCTCGAGCTCGGGGCACGACTGCGTGAATATGCGGCCGGCGGAGAAACCCGCCCGCTCGAGCTCCCGCGCGTGCGCGCCCTCGGAGATCGTGGTGGGCGTGCCGAAGATGATCACCGAGGAGTCCGGCACCGCGCGCAGCCCCTCGGCCATCATGTCCACCCCCGCCCCGACGATGCCCACGACAGGGAGCTTTATCCGCTGCGAAAAAGCCGTGTCCCCGTAAAGGACGGAGAGTGTGTTGCAGGCGATGAGGATCAGGTCGGGCCGGCATCTCTTTTCCAGCCCCTCCAGGGCGCTCTCGAAGACGGCGATCTTTTCGGCGCGGGTCTTCAGGCTGTTATACCCGCCCCCGGCAGAGAAAAGTGCGTTATAGAAAATGAAATCCGCGTGTTCGAAAGTCCCGGCTTTTTTCATCCGGGCCGCCGCCCCGGCCGTCACCGACAGGCCGCCCAACCCCGAATCCGTGACGGCGATCGTCACCCGCTTTTTGCCGAAGAACCGCTCCAGCCCGCTGTTCGGGCCGCGCGCTCCCTGACCGGCGAGGGCGGCGCCGGCGGCCGCGAGGCCAACGGCCAGGGCAAGAGCCGCGTAGAGATTGATCTTCCTCATGCTGACTCCATTCTACCAAATGCGCCCTCGTGCGCCAAAAGTCAACCGGATCGGGGGAGAGCATACATAATTGACTTTATTCGCCTTGGGCCGCTTCCATTACGGAAGTTAACTGAAAGGATTCCCGCACTGATTTTGGCCAATTACGTATGTCTTCTCCGAATTCGGCCAACCTTATTTGCCGTCCGGTCGTCCTTCCTTAAGGAAGGGCGGTCCCGGATTCATAAATTTGACTAACAGCCGCGGAGCCGATATCTTGGAGTCAGGGTTAGACTTACGAGACCGAATGCCATCAATGAAATGCCCGCGCTGCCAGGCCGAAAACCCCACCGAGAGCCTGTACTGCGGCCGGTGCGGGACCCAGCTGGGCGGGTCGCCCGAGGCCCCGGCATCCTTCACCCGGACCGCGGCTTTCGAGCCGCTTCCGGCCGGACTCGGCGTTGGGACGACTTTCGCCGGGCGCTATCAGGTCATGGAGGAGCTCGGCAAGGGCGGGATGGGGCGGGTCTACAAGGCCTTCGACTCCGAAATCAAAGAGCTCGTTGCCCTGAAGATCCTGAACCCCGAGATCGCCTCGGGCGAAGGGGTCATCGAGCGTTTCCGGAATGAGCTCAAGCTCGCCCGGCGGATCGCCCACCGGAGCGTCTGCCGGATGTTCGACCTGGGGCGCTCCGGAGACACCACCTACATTACGATGGAGCTCGTCTCCGGCGAGGACCTCAAGACCCTGTTGCGCCGGGTCGGCCAGCTGCCGGCCAAGCGGGCCGTGGCCATCGCCGGAGAGGTCGCGGAGGGCCTGGTCGAGGCGCACCGCCTGGGAGTCGTCCATCGCGACCTGAAGCCCCAGAACATCATGATCGACCGCGGGGGGAGCGCCCACATCATGGATTTCGGGATCGCCAGGTCAGCCAGTGAAGGCGGGATCACCGGCCCGGGAATGATCCTCGGAACGCCCGACTACATGTCGCCCGAGCAGCTGGAAGGGCGGGAAGCCGACCCGCGCTCGGATATCTACGCCTTCGGCGCGGTGCTCTTCGAGATGGTGACGGGGGAGGCCCCCTTCGAGGGGGGTACACCGATGGCCGTCGCCCTGAAGCATAAGACCGAAGTGCCGCGCGATCCTCAGTCCCTGAACCCCCAGGTCCCCGAAACCTTGGGGAGGCTGATCTTGCGCTGCCTGGAGAAGGATCCGGCCCGCCGCTACCAGACGGCAGAGGCCCTCCTCGCGGAGCTCGGGGCGATCGCGGGCGAGCTCCCGACAACACGGGGTCTGACCCCCCGTGCGACGAAGCTCACCCGGCCCGCGAAGAAACGATCCGCGAGGCCGGCCGCGCTCGTCCTCCTGGCCGCGGCCGCCATCGCCGCGGGAACGTTTTTCGTCCTCAAGACGCGCCGCGAGGCGGGTCCGGAGCTCGGGAGGCCCGCCGCGCCCGGCACGTACAAGAGCTCGATCGCCGTCCTGCCGTTTGCCGACCTCAGCTCCGCGAAAGACCAAGCGGCCTTCTCGAGCGGCATCACCGACGACCTCATCACCAAGCTCTCGAGCCTCGGCCAGCTCAAGGTCATCTCGCGCCAGTCCGTGATGCGCTATGGGAGCGCCGACAAGGACATCCGGGTGATCGGGAAGGAGCTGGGCGTCGAAAACATCCTCGAGGGCAGCATCCAGCGGGAAAAAGGCGACATCCGGGTCAACGTCAAGCTGACGAGAGTTGCGGACGGCTCGAGCCTATGGGGCGAAACGTACGACCGCCAGGTCGAGAGCATCTTCACCGTCCAGGACGAAATCTCCAAGGCCGTCGTCAACGCCCTCCGCATCGAGCTGGTGGCCGGCCAGGACTACATGCTGGTCAAGCGCTATACCCGGGACCCGGACGCCTATGATCTTTATGCGCGGGGGCGGCTGGAATGGAACAAGGCGACGGAAGCGGGGATCAAGAGGTCGATCGATCTCTATAAAGAAGCCATCGCCAAGGACCCGAATTTCGCCCTGGCCCATGCGAGCATCGCCGACGCCTACAACATCATGTCCGAGAATGGACTGATGAATTCTGCGGAGGCCTTTCCCAAGGCCAGAGAGGCCGCCGAAACGGCCCTCAAGATCGACGATGCCCTGGCTGAAGGCTATGTCTCCCTGGCTTTTGTCAAGTCGTACTTTGACTGGGATTGGATGGGCGCGGAGATCGATTTTAACTGGGCGATCGGTTTGAATCCGAATTATGCGATGGCCTATGCTATGTACGGTGACATGCTGAAGCATCTCGGCAGGGCCGACGAGGCCCTGGCCAAGCTCGAAAAGGCCAGAGAGCTCGACCCCGAATCGATCATCATCGCCGCGGCCATCGAGGAATATTATCGCATCTTTCGTCAGTATGATAAGGCCATCGCCATCTGTAAAGAGCTCATCAAGAGGAAAGGCGAGCCGTCGGCGGTCCGCGGTTGGCTCGGCCGGGCATATTTGGGAAAGAGGGAGTTCAAGAAAGCGATCAAGGAGTTCCGGTCGAGCGAAGAGCTCGCCGGAGCCAAGGGCATCAATTCAGCAGAAATCGCCCAGGCCCTGGCTCTGGCCGGGAAAGAAGACGAGGCCCGCGCCGTCATCGCCCGATGGCTCAAGGAGTCACAGCCGGGCTCCATCTCTCCTTTTTCGCTGGCCATCGCTTTCGGCGCTCTCGGGGATAAGGACCAGGCCTTCGGCTATCTGGAAAAAGCGCTCGCTCAAAAAGACATCCGCATTTCCAGCATCAAGGTTGAACCCGACCTCGACCCGCTGCGCGGCGACCCGCGATTCGAGGCCCTGCTCGAGAAGATGAACCTCAGATAGCGGGAAAAGCGTGGCGAACGTCCCCGCGGCCAGAAGCGTCCCCGGCTTCAGTCGCCGAAGCTCGTGCCGATCGAGCGGGCGGCCGCGATCAGGGGATGCTCGAGGGGTACCGTTCTCGGCCCGCCGGCCGCGACCTCGAGCGGCACGCTGGTGATGCCGCAGCCCTCGACAGAGACCATCTGGCCCGTCTCGCCCCTCATGATCAGCTCCAGCGCCCGGGACCCGAGCTGCGTCGCCAGGACCCGGTCGGTGGCGGTGGGGGAGCCGCCCCGCTGGAGATGCCCCAGGACGACCGTCCGCGACTCGATCCCGGTCGCCCCCTCGACCTGCTCCTGGAGCACGAACCCGATACCTCCGAGCCGCACGGGGTCGGCGCTCTTGGCCACGATCTTTTTGATCACGTTCTCTCCGCCGACGGGCTTGGCGCCCTCGGCGATGACGACGATGCTGAACCGGCGACCCCGCCTGTTCCTGTCCCTGACCTTGTTAACCACGGCCTCGACTTCATAGGGGATCTCGGGGATGAGAATGATGTCCCCCCCGCCCGCGACGCCGGCGTAAAGCGCGATCCAGCCGGCCCGGTGGCCCATGACCTCGAGGATCATGACCCGGTGATGGGACTGCGCCGTCGTGTGGAGGCGGTCGATGGCCTCGGTGGCGATGGCCACGGCCGTGTCGAACCCGAACGTGACGTCGGTTCCCCGGATATCGTTGTCGATCGTCTTCGGGACGCCGACGACCGGCACGCCGTCTTTCATCAGGCGGCTGGCGATGCCCAGGGTCCCGTCGCCGCCGATGCAGACGAGGGCGTCGACCTTCAGGTCGCGGATGGTCTTCAGCGCCCTGCGCGACATGTCCTTGAAGACAAGCTTCTTTCCGCTGGGCATGGCGTACTGATAGGGGTTCGACGTTTTCGAGGCGCCCAGGATCGTCCCGCCCTGCGTCAGGATGCCGGAGACGTCGTCATAATGGAGCAGGCGGGTGCGGTTGTGGACGAGGCCCTCGTAGCCGTCGACGATGCCGACGACCTCGAGCCCGTGCTCCAGGATGGCCCGCTTGGCCACGGCCCGGATGACGGCATTGATGCCCGGGCAATCGCCCCCGCCCGTGAGGATGGCGATCCGTTCGGGTTTCTTCATGACGTGCCTCCAGATGATGGGATGATCGAGAGTCAGATGATACGCGAACGCGCGCGGCGCCGCAAGGATGCCCGCTGAATGCGGGGGACGCCCCACATCATTCACTGAATTCCCTCTCCTCGTTTTTCATTCTATTTAAGCGCATTACGTAAGCTATCCCTCCAGTCGAGTTGCTAAAAGTATATTAATCCCATACAATCGATAGGATAGATAGGATTTTAGGCGAGCATGGCCAAGAAAAACCGCGGTGCAGGGCTTTCCCGCAGGGATTTCTTCCGGTCCCTGGCCCGCGGGCTCGTTCTCCCCGTTTTGGCGCCCGTCCTTGCCCGCGCTCTGCCGCTGGGCCATTCAGCGCCCACCCTGCCCCTCGGCCTTTCTGCGAGCCCGCGACCTGCGTCCGCCCCCACTCTTAACGATGTCTTCCATGTCCAGGGGATCCCCGATTTCCCGTTCATCGACCCGGGCCGCCCCAACAATCACCTCGGGCTCGACTCGCTCCTCTACAGCATGGCCGACAACGGCTTGAAGCTCTACAGATCGTCCCGTCCCGACGCGCTCTGCGGCCCCTCCGGGCTCATCGCTCTGGACGACGTCGTCCTCATCAAGGTCAACGCCCAGTGGAAGTACCGGGGCGCGACGAACAGCGACCTCGTCCGCGGGCTGATCCAGCGGCTCCTCGACCATCCCGACGGGTTCACGGGCGAGGTGGTCATCGTCGAGAACGGCCAGGGCCGGGGCAGCCTCGCCTGCGACACAAGCTCCACCTACGGCGGCGACACCGGCGTTCACGCCAACGCCAACGACGAGAGCCACAGCTTCCTTTATCTTGTGAACACGCTCTTCCGCGACCCGCGTGTCTCCGCGTATCTTCTGGACCCGCTCCGGGCGACCTTCATCGGTCCCGACGAGCACGTCAAGGACGGCTACCGCAAGTACGAAAACGTCTCCTATCCGTGCTTCACCACGGTCGGCGGCCGCCGCGTCGAGCTCCGCGAGGGCATCTGGAATGGAGCGTCCCACAGCCCCCGCCTCAAGCTGATCAACGTTCCGGTCCTCAAGCACCACGACACCGGCGGCTCGGAGTTCACGGCCAGCCTGAAGCTCTTCTACGGCCTCGTCTCCATGGACGACGGCCAGAGCGGCCCGCGCCACTACAGCGGCCTGGGCGAAACCGTGGGCAAGATGGCCGCCTCGGTCGCGACACCCGTCCTGAGCATCATCGACGCGATCTGGGTATCGCATGGCTCCCTCGGCGGCTGGCCGGCGGAGGCGACGTTTCGCGCGAACCAGCTCGCGGCCGGCCAGGACCCCGTCGCCCTGGACGCCTGGGCGGCAAAGAATATCCTCCACCCGATCGACGGCAACGTCCGCCATCACCCCGATTTTCCCGGGGTCAACGCCTGGCTCAGCCAGGCCCGCGACACGATCAATTCCCGGGGCGGGCTCTTCAGCCTGGACAAAGGGCATCCTCGTCGACCGCGTCACCAGGGACGAAGCCGAGATGAGAGTCCATACCGGCCGGGCGGGTCGAGAATCTTGAGGCCGCGCGCCTCAGCCTGTCCGAAGCCGTCGTCTCCTTCCTGACCTCGAGCGCCGACGGACGCGCTTTCGGAAAGCCCCTCGCGATCACGACGACCGGCACACGCTCCTACGCCTGGCGCGTGGAAAAGGACGCCGACTGGCTCACCGTGTCGCCCGCGTCGGGCTCGGGAAACGGCGCAGTCTCCGTTATCGTCCGGGCGGCCGGGCTCGACCCGGGCCGATACACCGGAAACCTGACTGTCTATTGTCCCGACGCCGCCAATTCCCCCCAGCGGGCGCGGGTCAGCCTGACCGTGATCGAGCCGCGTCGCGACGGCCCGTCCGGCCAGTCCCGCCCTAGTGGTGCGTCCCGTAAATAACTTGGCTTTCTAAAAAAAGCAAAGAAGACGCACCACCGCAGGGGAGTTTGAGGGGGACGGCGTCGTTCCCCTCAGGGGGTCAGCGGAGTGAAACGAAGCGCCGAGGGGGGAGCTTGACTCCCCCCTGGAAGTGTCCCGTCTCTGCGGAGGACTTTGGAAGGGGATTTACGAGACGGGACACTAAATCCGCATCCTGACCGCCAGGCCGAAGTTCCGCCCGGCGGCCGGGAACCCGAACCGCTCCTGGTAATTCACGTCGAGGAGGTTGCGGACGAAGATGTTCAGCTCGAGGTTGGAAAAGATCGGATACCGTCCCTCGATATCCACCCGGAGATAGCCGCCCTGCCTTCGGACGGTCAACGGGCCGCCGATCGTGTTGTTGTTGTAAATGACGCGCTGCTCCGAGACGTACTGGCCGAAGGCGGCGAGGCTGGCGCCCTGCCGGGCCCGGAAGCGGACGCCGGCGTTCAGCTTGTGCCCGGGAAGTCCGGGCACCTGCCGGAAACCCGCGTCGCCGGGGTCGAGGAAGAGCGCGGCGAACGTGTCCCCCTCGGTTCGGCTCCCTTGGAGCGTATAGTTCAGGAACGCCGACCAGGCCCTGCCGAAGGTATGCGCGACCTCGAACTCGACCCCGTAGATCCGCGCCCGGTCGATGTTGTAAGCCACAAAATTGATCAGGTCGAACTGGATAAACCTGTTGACGCTGTAATAGTAGGGCGAAACCTCGACCCTCGTCCGGCCCGGGAGCGTCGTCTTCCAGCCTCCCTGGACAAGGAAACCGTCCTCCTCATGAAAGGGCAGCCCGCGGGTGTCGACGCCGGCGTCGGGGCTGTAGTGCCAGTAGTACTCCGGCGGCTGGGGCAGGCGCAAGGCGCGGGCGACGCTCACGTAGAAGAGGCTGTCATCCCGGTAATTGAACGTCAGCTTGAGCGAGGGCGACAGGCCGCCCATCTCTATATCGGGTATCCCCTCGAGCCTGCCCGCGGGCCCGGCGACGCCCTTAAAGGAGGCGTAGCGCAGCCCCGGCGTCAGGACCCAGCGCTCGTCGGGCAGGCGGATCTCGTCCATGACATAGATGCCCAGGTCTTTGCCCGCGACATAGAATCCGTTCCGGAAAGGCGCCCGAAAATCGTCGCGGTAGTTTCTATCGCCGTCGTCCTTGAGATAGCCGTAATCGATGCCCGCGGTCAACGTCTGGCGGCCCCAGGTCTGTCGGGCGCTCGCGGCCAGGCCGGAGGACCGGTCGTCGAAAAATTCCTTGTGATAGACCCTCGTGCCGGAGAAGCGAGTGTTGTAGGCCTCGCGGTCCCCGTGGTTGAACCAGTAGCGGAGGCTGACGAGCCCCGTATCGCCGACGGGCTGAGCATAACCGAAATCGAACAGCCACTTCTCTTTCTTCCAGAAGCTCCCGGGCGAAGGATAAGGCCCCATGCCGCCGTACATGTACTCGCCGTCCGAGGCGGGGAAGGCGGCGTCGACAGGAGAAACGTACGAGGAGAGGTCGGGACTGGCCGCGGCCCGGTTGGCCACGATGAACCCCTTCCGGACCTGAGTGTACATGACGTCCGCCGTCAGCCGGCCGCCGAACGGAAGATCGTAACCCAGCCGGACGTCCCCGTCGCCGGACCGGAGCTGGCCGTTCCACAGATAGCCGCGGCTGCGGTTGAGGCCCGCCGACACGGAATAATCGAAGCGTCCCGGCTTGTAGGCGTGATGAAAGTCGAAAGCCAGCGTATCGTAACTTGCGCCCGAGACCAAAAGCTCGGTCGCCGGCCTGTCCGCGGGCAGCCGCTTGGGCACCAGGTTGACCACTCCGCCGAGGACATTGCCGTAGCGGGGATCGCCCACGCCCTTGATGACCTCGACGCGGTCCACGTCGAAGAGAGGAATGGTCGTCCAGTCGATGAAGTAGCCGCCCGCGACCCCGGGGGAGTTGAGCTGACGGCCGTCCCGGCGCACCTGGATGCGGCGGGCGCCCATGCCCCGGATCTTGATCGAGTCGTCGTCGACCGCCGTCCCCACCTCCTGCATCCGCTGGACATCGACGCCCGGCTGGCGCTCCAGCGCCGTATCCAGGGTCGTCCCGATGCTCATTGGAAAAAATTCCGTCTTGACGACGTCCATATTGGGGACATCGATATCCCGCGCATACTCGACGACGTCGATGACGATGTTATCCAGCTGGAAGAGCTTGGACCGCTCCTCCTTGTTCTTGTCCTTGTCCTGCGCGGCCGCGTCCTTCTTGGTCTTTTCCCGTTCGGCTTTCTGGCCGGAGACGGTGTCCCGGCCCGGATCCGAAGCCGGCCGCGCGCTCGGCCGGGCCGGCCACGCCGACGGACAGCGTCAACATCGCCGCCAGGGCGATCAGCCTTGTTCCGTTCATGTTCTCCTCCCTCACCCGTCCCTGACCGTCCGGGTCCACCATTCCAGGCCGTAGACGGCCGTATCCTTAAGCCAGTAATGGTAGTGCTCGAAAACCAACCCGTCGAGCACACTCTGCCTTTCGCCGGCGGACAATGACCGGCCGGCGTTCGAGGCCGCCTGGTCCAGGGCCTCTTCCGGACAGTGATAGGCCCTTGAGCTGTCGACTTCCCGTCGCTTAAAATAGATCCGTCTGTATCCCCGCCTCCGGTTGCCCAGAAGGGCGGCCTAAGGGTATTCGGCCACGATGCAGACATGCCGGGCGTCCGCGGCGAAGACCTTCCTCAGGGCGGCGTCGAAGCCCACGCTGGAGACGTGGAGGCTATTGCAGGCGAGGATCAGGTCGAATCCTGAGGCGCCGTCGAGCGGCAGGTCCTCCCAGCGGCGGGCCTCGACCTCGAAGCCGCCGAGACCCGCCCGGGCCGCGTCGCGGGAGAACAGCGCCCTCATCGCTCCGGCCGGCTCGAGGAGCACGGGCCGGCCGCCGATCCGCCGCAGGAACAGCGTCAGGACCCCGCTGCCGCCGCCGATGTCCAGGACC
Source organism: Candidatus Aminicenantota bacterium (assembly GCA_963764885.1). Classification (GTDB taxonomy): domain Bacteria; phylum Acidobacteriota; class Aminicenantia; order Aminicenantales; family UBA8522; genus CAVSCD01. The sequence goes on along the minus strand of CAVXUH010000003.1, from coordinate 435,481 downwards.
CGCCATCCCGGCCGGACCCAGGCGGCCAGGACGGACTTGATCGGCTCGTGATAACGATTGTGCCGCAGCCAAAGATCGTACCCGGGCGCGTTGGCCTCCCAGTAGGCCACCTGGGCCCAACACGGGAGTGCCATCTTTTCATTCATTCGTGGCACCAGTGGCCCCAAAAAAACGCTAATCCAGCTCTTTCCCGGCGGTGTTCATGCTGACCGTGCCGTGCTTGACGCCCCTGACGGCGCGCAGTGCGTCGGCCAGCCGCCCGACCTCTGCGGCGCGTCCCCTGACCGCGATGATCTCCAGGCAGTGGTCGTGGTCCAGGTGGATGTGCTGGGCGGAGACGATGATCCGCTGGTGATCATGCTGGATATCGGTCAGACGGCCCACCAGGTCCTTCCGGTGATGGTCGTAGACCAGGGTGACCGCCCCGGCGACCTCCTCTCCGTCCTGCCACTCCCGGGCGATAAGCTGGCTCCGGATGAGATCGCGGAGGGCCTCCGACCGCGAGGCGAACCCGCGCTCCGAGACCAGGGCGTCGAACCTGTCGAGAAGGCCTTTCTCGAGCGAAACCCCGAACCGGACCAGCGGCTCATATCGATGCCACCTTTTTCTTGAATAGTAGCACTGAGTGTGAAGGAAAGTCAATCCCGAGAGGCTCTGCTCATTTCCGTTCCTATTCTCCGGATGTCAGGTAGCCGAGGGCCCGGTCGATATCGCGATGGCTGGCGACCAGGATCAGGGTGTCTTGCTCCCGGATCTCGAAATCGGCGCCCGGGCTGGTGAACGACTCCTCGCCCCGGACGACGGCGATGACCGTCGCCCCGGTCCGGCCCCGAAGGTCCAGGGCGCCCAGCGTCTTTCCGGCCGGCCAGGCGTCCTGGCCCACGAAAAAAGTCTCCGCTGTGCCCGCCGCGAGCAGGTCGGCGATCCTTTCGGCCGTCGGCCGGACGGCGCTGCAGGCGCCGCGCAGCATGCCATAGCATTCGCCCCGGAAGACCCTGACCTGGGCGTCGACGATGTTCCGCGGCACGTGGTACTTCTCCAGGACCCGGGTGAAGATCTCGATCGACGTTTCGAACTCCTCGGGGATGACATCGCTGGCCCCGAGCTTCAGGAGGTCGTCGACCTCCGAGGCGTAGCGCGTCCGGACGATGACGAAGACGTCCGGGTTGAGGAGCCGGGCCGCCTTGACGCCCCGCCGCGTCATCTTGGGGTCGGAGATGGCGAAGACGATGCTCTTCGCCCGCCGGATGCGGGCCTCTTCGAGGATGACCGGGCTGGAGACGTCGCCGAAGATGACGGGCTCACTCTCGGCGGCCGCGTCCCGGACCGTCACGGGGTTGAGTTCGAGAATGACATAGGGGATGCCGGCCTCCTTGAGGACATGGGCGAGGTTCTTTCCATTGAGGCCGAAGCCGGCGATGATGACGTGGTCCGCGAGGTCGCAGCCGGGCTTGGCGGCCTCATCGACGGCCCCTCTTTTCCAGCGGAGCGTGCGGGCGCCGCGCTCGGCCACGCCCGGCGAGGCCTGGATGAGGAACGGCGTCGCCAGGATGGTCAGAATGGACGAGGCGATGAAGGCCTGGAAGACGTCGCCGGCCAGGAACCCGTTGGCCCGGCCGACTCCGGCCAGGACGAAGGAGAACTCCCCGATCTGGGCCAGGGCCAGTCCGGTCAAGACGGCGATCCGGGATCCGTACCCGAGGATCCGGACGGTCAGGACGACGACGAAAGTCTTAAGGAGGAAGACGGCGGCCGCCAGGCCCAGAACGGTCAGCTTGAACTTCCAGACCGCCCCAACGTCGAGGAGCATGCCGACGGAGATGAAGAACAGGCTGTTGAAGACGTCCTTGAAGGGCAGGATGTCGGAGACGACCTGATGGCTGTATTCAGATTCGGCGATCAGCACCCCCGCCAGGAACGCGCCCAGGGCGAGCGAAAGACCGAGCGACGACGTCAGCAAGGCCATGCCCAGGCAGATGAAGAGGGTGGCGATGAGGAAGACCTCCCGGATCCGGGTTTTGACGACGATGTGGAGGACCCGAGGCATGATCAGACGGGCCGGAAAAAACACCGCGGCGATCGCGCCCGCGCTCAAACCGAAGCGCAGGACGATGGCGCCTACCGAAACCCCGCCATTATCGGCCAGGACCGGGACGAGCGCGAGCATGGGCACGATGGCGATATCCTGGAAGATGAGCACGCCCAAGGAGATCCGCCCCTGGGGGGAATCGGTTTCGCCACGGTCCCCCAGGATCTTGAGCACGACGGCGGTGCTGCTCAGGGAAACGAGGCAGCCGTAAAAAAGAGCCTCCCGGAAGCCGAGTCCGAAGAACGCGGCGAGCAGCCCCGTGCAGGCGGCCGTCGTAAGCGTGACCTGCAGCCCGCCGCCGGCCCAGAAGTACCTCTGGATGCGCTTTAACCGCGCCGGCTCGAACTCGAGACCGATCGTGAAGAGGAGCATGACGACGCCGATCTCCGCCAGGACATTGACGGTCGCGGTATCTTTGACCAGGGACAAGCCGCCCGGACCGATCAGCACCCCGGTCAGGAGGAAGCCGACGACCGGCGGGATCTTGGCCTTTTGGGAGATAAAAACGACCAAGACTGATACGGCCAGGAGGATGACCAACTCTTCGAGCAGGGGAACATGCATGACGTCCGTGATATTAGCAGAAAGCCGCCGGGCCGTTCAATCGCGTCACCCTTCACAAGGAAAAGACCGAAAATCAGCGCGGTCGCCTGGTCATCACCCTTTTCCCCGGCCCCTCAAGAGCTTTATTAAGATATTTCGCAGAATAGCGACTCCGAGTCGCTCCGTCGCTATTCTGATGGTCGCTCCGAAGACTCCGCTTCCCGCCGGTCCCCGTCGCTCCGGGCGTTGCGGGGACTGGCGCCATGCCACCCGTTCCTCTTTTTTATGTCCCTGTCCGGCTACAGCTTCGGGATCAGGCTTCAGACATGGAGCCGGGCGATCAGCGCTTCAAGATAGCGGGACTTCATCTGCCGCGAGGCCATCGCCTGCTTGAGGGGCGGGAGCTTGAGGATAACGCCCAGGACGGCCGCCATCGCCCGGTGGCTCAGGAGGGCCTGGTTGTCGAAGATGAGGTTCTGGAGCTTGCCACGCTCGATGGCCATCAGGACGGCCTTGTGGGTTGAGTCGAGCGGCGTGATGACCCGCTCGGCCCTGGAGATGAGCCGGAGGCTCTTCGTCTTGCAGACCCGGACGCAGACAGCACAGCCCAGGCAGAGGTTTTCATCGACCTTGGCCTTTCTTTTCCTGGTGTGGACCGGGTCGTTGGCCGAGACCGTGGTCATGGCCTCGACGGGGCAGACGACGGCGCACTCGCCGCAGCCCGTGCATGTTGCGGTGTCGACCGCGGGCAGAAAATTCGTCGTGTGGACCGGGTGGAGGATCCCGAACCGGCGGGCGGCGAGCATCGCTTCGCAGCAGCAGCCGCAGCAGTTGCAGATGAAGCTGACCCTGTTCCTGACGTTCTCCCCGAACTGGACGAGGTTCCGGCCGCGGGCCTCGTCAAGGAGGGACAGACCTTCGGCGGCATCCACGGCCCGGGCGTAGCCGTGCCGGATGAGCGAGGCGGCCGTGGTGTTGAAAGTCATGCAGATATCGAGCGGAGCGTCGCAGGCCCGGCCGGCGTGCTCCAGCTTGTGACGGCAGTAGCAGAGGCCGATACCCCGGTGGGAAGCGGTTGTGATGACCTCGCTCGCGCGCTCGTAATCGAGGACGCGGAGGGCCTGTTCGCCGGAGAGGACGGACTCGTTGACGAACACCCGGCCGAGCTGGGTCTCACCCTGCGTGAACAGGGCTTTTATGAAATCCTCCTCGACCGTAATGTACTGGTAGTAAAGCCTGGCCAGGACTTTCTGGTCGAGGTCGCCCCTGAGCCTCATCATCGAAAATTCGAAGAACCCGGCCATGGGCGGCGGCAGGACGTAATAACGGTTCTTACGGCCGGCGACATCGACGAGCAGGGCCCGCCCGGCCAGCGCGTCCAGAGCTTTCTCCGCCTCCGGGAGGCTCGTCTTCCAGGTCCGCGCGGCCGTCTTGGCGGTAAACGGCTTGATCGGGACCAGGGCCACGAGCGAGGCTTCTTTTTCGCTCATGAGCAGCTTAAGGATCCGGTACAGCAGCTCGGACGGCGGCGCGCCCTGCGGGAATTTGTTCAGGCGCTTGATCAGCCGGTCGTACCCCGTTTTGGCGGCCAGGTGGGCCATGCGGTCTTTTTACCCGATTTTGCCCGGCTTGGCAACTCCGCGGAATTCGGGACAATACCAATTACCCAATTTCCTCGGGCATAATGGTAAAATAATATGGTGACAGGATATCAATTCCCCAATTTTCGCCCGCCAGCGGCGGAGGAGCATGACAATGTGCGAGTTCTGCCATAAACACGGCGAGGGGCGGAAGTGGTACCTCGAGGCGAACAACTACGCCGAGGACCTGCTGAGCGACTTGAGGCGGCGCGACCTGATCCAACGCTTTTTTAGAGGACCGGAACGGCACAAACGCGGCATCGAATCGCTCGACCGGCTGGACCGGGCGCCCGGTTTTGTCCGGCGCGCTCTGACCGGGACGCTCGTCGCCCGCCAGAAAAGAACCCATTACGGCCAGGTCGTCCCGATCGATGATGTGGAGCGGATCCTGGGTTTCGTGACTTCGGTGGTGCGTGTCGCCTGCATCTGCCGCCAGGCGACGGTGGGCACGGAACAAAGGTACTGCTATGGGGTGAGCCTGGCCCCGGACGGAGGCGAGCTTGGCCGGCTGATCCGCGAGCTCGACGAGGATTACCTCACGGGCCCCCACACGCGGGGCCTCGAGGCGCTGAGCAAGGAGGAAACCCTGGCCGCTTTCCGGGACCACGAGCGCGAAGGGCTCTGCCACACGGTCTGGACATTTAACTCGCCGTTCATCGGCGGTATCTGCAATTGCGACCGCTCGGACTGCCTGGCCATGCAGGCGACCGTGACCCACCGGTTCCCCGTCATGTTCCGTGCGGAATACGTCGCGGCCGTCTCGCCCGAACTGTGCAACGGCTGTCGCCAGTGCATGAGGCTCTGCCAGTTCGGCGCCATCGGCTACAGCGCCGCCAACCGCAAAGCCGAGATCGACCCCCGGCGGTGCTATGGCTGCGGCATCTGCCGCGCCGTCTGCAAGCCCGACGCGATCGCCCTCGCCGACCGGGCGGCCGTCCCTCTGGCCGCCCACCTTTGGTAAAGACGGAATCTGTCGGCTGTTCTTGCCTCGGGAGACACGTCGGTTCCCGGCTGACTCGAAATCTCGACAAGTGTGATCGGTTCGAGACGCCCGTCAGAGGGTCATAATACATGCTGCGGTCAAGGTGAAATTGTGTTTGTATCCGCCGTCCAAAAGTGCTAAATTCCGGCAATGGCCTGGAGCTGTTGTCCGGGCGCGGACCCCGTTGAGCGTGGCGGTCCCGGTCGGAGCGGTCCAGGCCGATGGATCGTGCGCTGAAAGGAGTGACGATGCTCAAACGAAGAGAGTTCCTCAAGTCGGCGGGGGCCTTGGCCGCGGCCGGCCTGTTGCCTCAGCCTGTCCGCCCGGCTTCGCGGGAGCCCGCGGATGACCGGGCGATCATTGACTTCGAGACATTCCTGCCCGGCGAGTTTGACGGCCTTCCCTTCGGGCCCAAGGGCCTGGAGGCGCTCGCCGACGAGGCCGGCGTCGGCCGGTCCCTCGTCTTTCCGGAGACGATCCGGCGCCCCGACAACCCGGGCCTCGCGAAACGGATCAAGGCCCACCCGCGGCTCATCGGCTGCGCCTCGGTGAACCCGGCGCTTGGCGGCGAAGAGGCGGCCCGCGAGCTCGAGATGTCCGTCAAGGACCTGGGGTTTCGCGGCGTCCGGCTCTCGCCCACCCTCCACCGGTATCCCCTCGACGCGGACATCGTGCTCCCCGTTTTGGCCAAGGCCCGGGAGCTTCGTGTCCCGGTGACGATCGACGGCGATTCGGAGAACTCGCAAGCCGTCCCAGATCGCGGCCGTCGCCCTGAAGTTCCCCGAGGTCGCCGTTCATCATGGACATGGGATTCCGGGCGCCGGTGCGGCCCCCCGAGATCGAGGCCGGCAATGAGATGAGGGAGATCGTCAAGAAATGCCCCAACCTCCACCTCGGCCTGACCGCGCTCACGACCTGCCAGCCGGCCTATCTCATGTCGACCATCTGGACCGGCGGCCCGGACCGGGTGGTCTTCGGATCGAACGCCCCGTCCGGCATACCCCTGTTCGCCGTCAAGGGAATAAAGATGGGCGAAGCTCGATCCCAAGGCGGAAGCCCTGATCTTCAGGGAGAACCTGAAGAAGATCTACCGGCTGGGCTAAGGTGCCGGGGAGAAATGCCATGATCTACTGTTGCGAATCGTACCTGAGCCTGACCGGCAATCCCTACCTCGTCGGCCGCCCGGGCGGCGCCGACGAGCTGGTGAAGATCTTTGACGAGGCGGGGATCCAGGCCGCCATGACCTTGATCTCGAGCGCCGACGCCGCGACCAACGAAACCGTCTGGGAGGCGATGAAGAGACACCCCACCCGGATCTTCGGCATGTGCCTCGTGAGTTCCCGCCATGGAATGAAAGCCGCCGTGGACGAGTTCCGGAGGACGGTCAAGGAGTGGGGCTTCACCGGCCTGAAGCACGGCGTGGAATCCGACGACCTGGTCGCCGCCGCCGCCGAAATGGGCATCCCCATCACGATCCACACCGGCGGCGAGTCCTGGACCCCACAGACGAAGACCTTTTATGCGAAGATCGAGGAGATGGCCAAAAAATACCCCGATCTCCCGATCATCATGGAGCACATGGGCTACCGGTTCAGCGTGGACCTCGCGATCGCCCTGTCGCGGGAATATCCGAATGTCTACCTCGGGACGACCATCCCGGCGGCCGCCGAGCCCGTCCTCGTCAAGAAAGCCGTCCGGGAAGCGGGCGCCGAGAAGGTGGTCTTCGGGTCGAACGCCCCTTTCGCGCTCGCGACCTTGGGCGTCGATGGGGTCCGCCGGCTGAACCTGGGCAAAGAAGACGAGCGGCTTGTCTTCGGCGGGAACTTCGAGAGGATCTACCGGCTCAAGAAATAAGCTGTCAGGATTCCGGGGCGGCCTTCCTTCTCCGCTCCCTGCGCTCTTCGAACAGCGAATACATGACGGGGACGATGACCAGCGTGATCAGGGTCGAGCTGAACAGCCCGCCGATGATCGCCCGGGCCATGGGCGCCTGGGCTTCGCCGCCCTCGCCGAGCCCGAGAGCCAGCGGCAGCGTGGCGATGATGGTCGTGACGGCCGTCATCAGGATGGGTCGCAGCCGCCGCCGGCCCGCCTCCTCGATGGCCTCCCGGAGCGGCAGCTTGTCCCGCCGCCGCAGGAGGTTCGTGTAGTCGACGAGCAGGATCGCATTGTTCACGACGATCCCCCCGAGCATGATGCAGCCGATGTAGGACTGGACGTTGAAGGTCGTCTTGGTGAGGAAGAGGATCAAGACGACGCCGATGCCGGCCAGCGGCACGGAGAACATGACGACGAACGGGTCGCGGAGCGACTCGTAGAGCATGGCCATGATCATGTAGACGAGGAGCAACGACAGGATGATGCTCAGCAGCAGCTCGCGGAAGGCCTTCTGCTGCTCTTCGTAGTCGCCGGTGAAACCGACGCTGAAATTCCTGGGGATGGGGACCGAGCGCAGCCCTTTCCGGATGTCGCCCAGCACCGACCCGAGGTCCCGGCCCGCGATCTCCCCCGAGATGTTGAAGACCCGGTCGCGGTCCCGGCGCTCGATCCGCTGGGGCCCCCGCGCGGCCGGACGTTGACCACGTTGCGCAGGCTGACCGGCTCGCCGTCCGCGTTCGTCAGGGTCAGGTCGAGGAGCTTCTCGACGTCCAGCCGCTCCGAATCCTTGACCTTGACCAGGATCCGGAATTCCCGGCCCGCTTCGCGGAAGTTGCTGGCCTGCGTGCCCATGAGCACGGTCTGGATGGTCTCTCCGATCTGGGACACCGAGAGCTTCATGTCGGCCGCCGCCTGCCGGTCGATCACGAACAGCTCCTCGGGGTTTCCCATCTCCCGGCTGAGCCGGATGTCCGTCACGCCCTCGACGCCTTCGATGACCTTCCGTACCTGCTGGGCGAGCGCCTCGCCAACCTGGAGGTCATAGCCGCGGATCTCCACCTGGACACGCTCCTGGCCGCCGCCGCCGCGCATCCCGAACATCATCTGACCGCCCGAGGCCCGCGTCCGGACGATGACGCCCGGCAGGCTCGAGAGGTTCTGCCGGAGGTCGGTGGCGATCTCCTCGCTCGACCGGGTGCGCTCGCCCCGCTTGGACAGCCGGAGGGTGAAATTCCCCGTATGTGACCCACTCCGCCAGCCGCCGCCGCCCAGGCTCTCCTCGAGGCTCCGCAGCTCGGGAACATCCTTCCGGATGATGTCGGCGATCACCTTGAACTTCTCGTCGAGCAGGCTGAGCTTGGTGCCGACCTCCATCTCGACCGACACCCGCACCTCGCCCTCGTCGGTCGCGGGCATGAACTCGCTCCCGACGAGCTTGATCAGCACGAGGCTCCCGGCCAGCATCGCCAGGACGACGCCGAGGACCGCCGCGCGGTGGTTCAGGGAAAAGTGGAGCAATCTTTTGTAGCTGTCTTCCAGCCGGTGAAAGAACCCGAGGATGGCGGACACCAGCTTGTGAGCGAAGCTCCCCGGCTTGCCGCCGGCGAACTTCTCCGCGCTCAGATACCGGCCGCAGAGCATCGGCACCAGGGTCAGGGCGACGAACAGCGAGCACAGGAGGGCGAACCTGACGACGAAGGCCAACTGCTTGAACATGACCCCCGACATGCCCCGCACGAAGACCAGCGGGAAGAAGACGACCACCGTCGTCAGCGTGCCGACGATGATGGCCCCCGACACTTCCTTGGTGCCCGCGAGCGCCGCCTCGAGGGCGGGGCGCCGCCCTCCTGCAGACGGTAGATGTTCTCCAGCACGACGATCGAGTTGTCGACCAGCATCCCGACCCCCAGGGCCAGCCCGCCCAGGGTCATGACGTTGAGCGTGAACCCGCCGAAGTAGATCAGGGCGAAGGTGGCGATGATCGAGATCGGGATGGACGCGGCGATGACCAGCGTGCTGCGGATGTTGCCCAGGAAAAGGAAGATGACGAAGATCGCCAGGATCCCGCCGCACAGGGCCGACGAGCCGACGTTGCCGATGGCGCTCTGGATGTACTCGGCGCTGTTCGATACGGGGATGAGCTGGATCTGGGGGATGTCCCGCTGGAGCTCGGCGATCTCCTTGAGCACCCCCTCGGCGACGTCGACGGTGTTCCGGCCCGACTGCTTGTTGATGGCGATCCGCGTGCCGGGCAGGCCGTTGATCCGGACGATGCGCGTGATCCGCCGGTAGGTGTCCTCGACGCTCGCGATCTCCTTGAGCTGGATCGGGACGCCGTCCCGCTTGGCGACGACCGTCTCGCGGATCTCATCGAGGCCCGTGTACACGCCGGGGATGCGGATGATGATCTCGTAGTTCCCCCGCTCGATGATCCCGGCCGGGAGGTCGAGGTTCTCCTGGCGGATCTTGGCGATGACGAGGTCGAGGGGGAGGCCCAGGGCCTTGACCGTGTCGGGGAACAGGTCGACCTGGATCTCGCGTTCCAGCCCGCCCCAGACGTCGACCGAGGCCACCCCCGCCACCCGTTCGATCCGGTAGGTGATCTGCTCGTCGATGATGCGCCGGGTCTGGATGGGGTCGAGGTTGCTGACAGCTCCATACATCAGGATCGGTTGCTGGGCCGGGTCGAACTTGCGCAGCGTCGGCCGCTCGACGTCCTCGGGCAGCCGGCCGATCACCCGGTCCAGGCGGTCGCGGACGTCGTCGGCGGCCGCGTCCAGGTCCGTCCCCCAGGCGAACGTGATCCGCACCGAGCTCGAGCCCTCGGACGAGACCGAGAAGACCTCCTCGACCCCCGGGACCGCGCTCATCGCCTCCTCGATCGGCCGGGTGATCAGCTCCTCGATCTCCTCGGGGCTCGTGTTCTCGTAGGAGGTGAAGACGTTGAGGGTCGGGTAGGTGATCTCGGGCATCAGGTCGACGGGCAGTCGGGCCAGGGCGACCACGCCGACGATGATGATGACCAGGGTGATCATCATCGTGAAGATCGGCCGTCGGATGGAAAAATCGGAGAGGCTCATCGCGGCGTCACTTCGCGGGCTGGGCCTTGGCCGGCGGATTGGCGGCCGCCGGCGCGGCGTCCGCGGCCCGGGCGGAGCCCTGCGGCAGGATCAGGGCCGTGCCCTCCTCGAGCAGGTGATGCCCGAGGGTGACGACGAACCCCGAGAGGCCGGCGGGTTCGAGGATCTCGGCCCGCTCGGCCTCGACGATCCCGACCTTGACCGGCTGGAAACGCGCCTTCTTGTTCTCCATGTCCGCCAGGAAGATCCCCTGCTGTCCGCCGCGGTTCACCAGCGACCTGACCGGGACGATGACGGCCGATTCGCGGCGGGCGAACTCGATCCAGGTGTTGATGAACATGCCCGGCTTGAGGAGCCCCTGGTCGTTCTGGATCTCGATCTCCACCCGCGCCTCCCGGGACGATTCCTTGAGGAGCGGCGCGATCCGGGCGACGCGGCCGGCGAACGACTCCCCGCCGAAAGCGCTGCTCGTGACCGACGTCTTTTGGTCGGGCTTCAGCCGGAAGTACTCCTTGTCCGTGACGTAAATGACCGCCGTGATGGGCGTGAGCTCGATGATCGACAGGATGGGCGTGTTCGGGGACAGCATGGACCCTTCGTCGACGAACCGTTCCCCGACGAAGACGGAGCCTCGCCGCCGCTCCCCATTTCCCAGGAAGCCTTGATTCGCGTGTAGGAGAGCCGCACCTTGGCCGTCGCCAGGGCGGCCTCGCGATTGGCCAGGACGGCCTCGGCCACCTTGAGCCGGGCTTCCTGCGCCTTGGATTGCGAGCCGGCGGCATCGAGCTGCGCGTCCGACTGAATGCCTTTCTCATTCAGGACCCGCGCCCGCTCCAAGTCCTTCCGGACCGTTTCGGCGGAGCTTTTCGCTTCCTCCAGGTTGGCCCGGGCGACGCTGAGGTCGGCCTCGGCCTTGAGGAGTTCCTGCTGGTACTCGTCGTCCTCGAGCACGGCCACGAGCTGGTCCCGGCGCACGGTGTCGCCGATGTCGATCAGCAGACGCTTCAGCCTCCCCGAGATCTTCGGGACCACGGTAAAGCTGGACTTCGGGATGAGCGTCCCGGAGAACTGGCCGACATCCCGGATCGAACCCGTTTCGACCGGCCCGATCTCCACGGCCACGGAGACGGCCCGCTGTCCCTGGTTCTGGTTTCCCTTGGCCGCCGCGGCCGCCCGCCGGTAGGCCTCCCAGCCGACGTAGGCCAGGAAGACCACCAGGAGGCCCGTCAGGACCTGGACTCTTCGCTGCCTGAAGTTGATGCTCATGTTACCCGCGGGAGGGATCCCGCTTTCCCTTGAGGACCGCGGCGACGCTGATATTCTGCTCCTGCCGCCCGGTCCCCTGGACGCGGCTGAGGCCGGCTAACGACACATTATAATCGACAATCGCCCGGAGTTCCATGATCTGGGCGCTGGCCAGGTCCCTCTGGAACTGAAGGACGAAGTAATTCGTGCTCAGCCCGACGTTGAACTTCTCCTGCTCGGCCTCGAGCTTTCTCTGGGCGAGCTCCCGGGCCGCGCGGTAGGCCTGAATCCTCTGATAGTTGGTCTCGACCGCCCGGACGGCCGTCTTGATCTCGAGGAAAACCTGCTGTTCCTGGTCCTGGAGCCGGAGGGCGGCCTGTTCGAGGCTGAGCTTCGCCTGTGTCATGTACGCCCGCGACAGAAAATCGTTGAGCGGCAGGGAGAGGGTCAGGCCCACGGCCCAGTTCTGGTACTTGAAGTGGGTCGCGTCCCTGAGGGCGTTCGCTCCGCCGCCCGGGACGACTCCGATCACCTTGCCGGTCAGGGCGTTCCCCCCTTCATAAAGGATCTGGTCTCCCGAGATGCCCGGGCTCCAGTAGGACGCCTGGAGGCGGAGGTCGGGGAAGAGCTGGTTCCGGGCGAAGCTCACGTCGAATTCCCGGTTCTTCATCGAGATGCGGCTGGCCTGGAGGTCCGGCCGCTTGTCCATGGCGGTCTTCAGCGCCAGCTCGAGGGTCGACTCTTCACGGGCGGTCGTGGGGGTGTCCGTCGGGACGAGCCGGACGGCTTCCGCCTCCGTCATTTCCCTCGCCAGATTCATGATGTTCTTGAGGAGGTCCTCATTGTTCTTAACGAGGGCTTCGGCCTCGATGATATCCGCCTCCCGCGTGGCCACGTCGGCCTCGGCGGTCAGGATCTCGATCGGCGGCAGCGTGCCGGCGTCGATCTCGGCCCTGTTCTTGGCCAACAGCTCCCGGGCGAGCTTGAGCGACTGGCGGCGCACCTCCAGGTTCTTGAGGCTGTAGAAGAGGTTCCAATAGACGTCCTTCGCCCGGTAGATCGTGTCCTCCATAACTCGGGCGAGTTCTTTCTCGGAGATGTCCCGGGCGTATTGGGCGACGATGATCTCCCGCCGGCTCATCCTGAACCCGAAATCCTTGAGCAGAGGCTGGCTGAAATTGAACCGGACCGTGCTTCCGAAGCGCGGGTTGATGCTCTGGAAGCTCCGGGTCGTGTCGGTCTTGTAGCCCGACAGGCTCATCGAAAGATCGCCGCCCGCGGGAATGGCCTGGGCCATCGCCACGGAATAGTCATTCTGGAGCGTGGAAACGGTCTGCGAGGCGTCGAGGAACGAATACGAAGCGGAGTTCTGATCCTGCTTGTTGTAGGAGAGGTTCAGCGCGGGCATGAATTTTTCCCCGGCCAGGGCAACCGCGGCGTCGGCGATCTCCGGGGTCAGGACCTCGACGGCGAGTCCCAGGTTGTTCCTGATCGTCTTGACGATGCAATCCTCGAGGGACAGGGAAAGCGTGCCGCCTTCGGTCCCCGTTTGGCCGGCGATGGGCAGCGACGCCGAGAGGAGGATGATGACTAATGCGCATCGCGCGAGTTTCGGCATTTCGGTCTCCTTGGAATCCAATATACCATGAGGCTGAAGTGAGGAATCCCGGGCAGGAGCGCGGGCGGCGGGGCGGCCGCCCTCTCAGCCCTCCAGCCTGTATTTCTTTCTGAGCTCCCTGTCATAAGGCGCCCGGCGCCCCGGGCAATCCTTCCTCGGGCACAGCTGGCAACTCTGGAAGCCGACCTCGGTGGGGAAGAAAATGCCGGAAATCGACTTTCTGGGGACCATCAGCATGTGCTCGGTCAGGCGCACGCCCAGCTGCGCCGCCGGGTCCTCGAACAGGGAGAAAAGCTGCCGCTGCTGGGTGATGGGCCAATCCTCGAGGGAGCCCGGGCTCATGCTCGAAAGGGCGGACAGCCCGTGCCGGCTTTTCAGGTGATCCTCGAGCTGCTTGGCGGCCATCCCCAGGGACATGTCCGCCAGGCTCTCGAGGTAATATTGTCTCAAGGGATCGCCGCACTCGCCGGCCCGTCTTTCAAGGTCGGGGCCGATGGTGATGACGTAGGGGAAGACCCTCTCGACCGGGTCCAGGTTCCGGCGGAGGACCCGGCTCGAAAAGCTGCACGCCCTCGATCGTCACCGCGTCCTCTCCCGGCTTTTCGATGAAGGCGACCTTGAAGGCGGCCTCGGGCTTGAGGAGCGCTTCCGCTTCCCGGACAAGCTCGGAAAAATCGAGGGGCGCCCCGGGCCGGTCCCGCCAGCGGAGATGGACCTTGGCTTCTTCGATATCCAGCCGGAGGGGTATCTTGAGCGATCGGAATTTTCTTTTGCCGGACGCGCGGCCGGCGTTGTCTTTCGGCTTCGAACGGCGTCTTTGACCATGCGGTGAGCTTATCCGTGGGCCTCGCCCCTGTCAAGAAAGCGAATCGCGGGCAAAGAGAGCGGCGCCGATTGCCGAGACGAGCTGCGGGTTTTCCGGGACCCTGACCTCCCGCCCGAGCTTGGCGCCGAGCAGGCTGACGATGCACGGATTCCGGGCGACCCCCCCCGCCGCCATCAGCCGGCCGACGGGCTCGAGCCTGGCGACGAGCGGGACCAGGCGGTCGACGACCGAATGGTGAAGGCCGAGGGCGATCTCGCGCCTGTCCGCTCCGCCCGCGATCAGCGAGATGACTTCGGATTCGGCGAAAACGGTGCACATGCTCGAGATTGCCGCCGGCCGGCCCGCGGCCAGCGCTTCCCTCCCGAGCTCTTTGATCCCGTAGCCCAGTGTCTCCGCCATGACTTCCAGGAACCGGCCCGTCCCGGCGGCGCAGCGGTCGTTGAGCTCGAACCTCACGAACCCGCCGCCGGCCGTCGTCTCGACGACCTTGGAATCCTGCCCGCCCACGTCGATAACCAGCCCGCAATCCGGGTCGAGGAACCGCGCCCCGCGGGCGCAGGCCTTGATCTCCGTGATGATCCGGGTTTCGATGCGCGCGCTCAGGAGGTACCGTCCGTAGCCCGTCGTCACGATCGCGGCATGGTCGAGCCGGCGGATGGTCTCGCCGACGCGCTTCATCGGGTCATGGGTGGTGGGGAAGACCTCGGCATGAGCGATCTTGCCATCGGCCAGTTGGACGATCTTGGTGGTCCGCGAGCCGATGTCGATGCCCAGGACGGGTCTACCGTCGGGTACCGGCATATTCCAACCGTTCGAGGAAGGCTTCGATGCGCGTCCGGAGCTGCCCGGTATCTTCCTCGGAGTAATCGGTCTCGATCTTGAGCGAAGGGATGCCCGCCTTCTTGAGCGCGGAGGCGACGGTTATCGCCTCCAGGTTGTAGCCGTGGCAATAGAGAAGAATGTACTGGATGACGCCGTCGGCCCGGGAATCCCGGGCCAGCCGGCGGATATCGTCCACCCGCTCGGCGTTGGGGGAAAAGCAGGAGCAGTGGATCCCCAGGTAGCGGGCGGCGACGGCCTCGAGCTGCTCCTCGACGGTCGCGCCCCGCTCGTCGACCAGGCCTTCGAAATAGCGCGTCCCCGTGCACGTCTCGTCAGCGACGACCACGGCCCCCGCGGCTTCGACGAGATGGTGGAGCTTCCAGTTCCCGAGGACCGAAGGACAGCCTGAGATGACGATCCTTTTGGCGCCCGCCGGCGCCGCTGTGATCCCCGCGCCGGTCCGGGCCCGGAGCTCACCGTTCAAGGCCTCGACGTGCTCGGTAAACCGGCCGGTGTCGTCGATGAGGGCGCCCTGCATGACGACGAGGGCGTCGCGGCCGCTGATCGGCGGCGGATCGCTCTGCCTCAGGGATTGGAGCTCCGCAAGCGCCCGGCGCTTGCGGTTCATCAGCCGGACGGCTGCCCGCAGGTTCCCGGACTCGAGCCGCCGGCCGGTCAGCTCCTCGAGCCGGATCCTGAAGCCCAGGACTTCGGTCAGCCAGAGCTTCGCATCGGCCGGGGCTTTTTTCTGCGGCACTTCCATGATGTGGAAATCACCCTCCCCGGCGAGGATGTCCCAGGTCTTTTTCTTGGCGTCGCAGGTGGTCTCGCCGACCGACAGGTCCTCAAGGGGCGCGTAGGGACATGTTCTCGAAAGCGCGAGCCCGAGAGTCGACTTCACCAGCGGGCAGATATTGCGCGGGAAGATCTTTTCGGCAAAGGGGATAGAAAGGGCCGTTCCCCCGCATAGGGCCAGCGGGAGCGCTCCCAAGGCCAGCAGGAACTCCTCGGGGACGTAGATGCAGAACGTCCCGACGAACTTGCCGCCGGCTTTCTTGTGGGCGACGATCTCGGCGACCCTTTTCCCATGGGCGCCGCGGATCACGCCGTCGAAATAGGCCATCGCCGCGGGCCGGTTTTTCTGGGACAGGATGGCGCGCTCGAAATTCGCTTCGATGGATTGCTGGAGCTTCGCGTGGAGATCGACATCCAGGCCCAGGTCGCGCCACAGATCGGCATAGTCGTTCATGACGCTCCATTCTAGCATAGGCGCCGCCCGGCCGATGGGCTCGTTGTCGATTGAAACGCTATGGGTAAATAGCTCTATGGCGGAGGAATCTGGACCCGGATCGGGAGCCGATGGAGTTGATACCCCGGGCCGGGAGTCTCAGAGCTCCCGGAGCGCCTCGGCCACCGGGCGCCTGGCGGCGCGGACCGCCGGCGGGACGCCGCCGATCAGGCCCATGAGCAGCGCGAAGACGATCCCCTGGATGAGCAGCGCCGGCGTGATCCTGAAGGCGAAGGCCAGGTGGGAGAACGTCTGCCAGTTGATCGTGGAGGTGGTGAAGCCGTTCATGGGCAGCGCCGCCAGGCAGCCGAGGATGCCGCCCGCCAGCGCGATGACCAGCGATTCGATCACGAACGAGAAGACGATCGCGCCGCCCCCGAACCCGAGCGCCCGCAGGGTGGCAATCTCCCGGGACCTCTCGGCGACGGCCGAATACATGGTGTTGAGGGCGCCGAACACGGCGCCGATGGCCATGACCGCGGCCACCAGGAAACCCATGATTCGGATGAGCGACGTGATCTGCACGGACTGCTTCTTGTAGTAGTCCGCCTCGCGCTCCACCTGAACGGACAGGCGGGGGTCCGAGGTCAGCTTATCCTTGAATTTCCCAAAGGCCGCCGGCGACTCGAGCCTCGCCGTCGCCGACTGGAAAACTCCCGTCGGCCGCTGGTAGACCTGGTTGAGGACGTTGGCGTCGCACCACACTTCCGAATCGAAGGAGCTGCCGCCGGCATCCGACACTCCGACGACCTGCCAGGTGCCGCCGCCGAAACGGATGGTGCTCCCCAGGGTGAGGCCGCTGTAGGTTTTGACCGCGTTCCGCCCGACGACAAGCTCCGCCAGGCCGGGCCGGAAAAACCGGCCGGCGGTGATTTTCACATTATCCCGGACCGCCAGGACCCGTTCGGAGACGCCGCGGACCTGAACGTTGGCGGGCGTCCCCGTCCTGGCCAGGGGGAAGGCCGCGACGACCACCACCTCGCCCGAGACGAGCGGCCCGCCCGCGTCCCGGGCGACGCCCGGCGCGTCCTCGATCACGCGCAGCTGATCCAGGGTGATGGCGCTCACCATTTCGGAATCGGCGCCGGCCCTGAGGACGGTCGCGTTCCGGGGCGAGCCCGACGCGACGAGCGTGGCGCGGAACCCGTTGGCCATGGCCAGCATGGCGACAAAGACCCCGACGGTGCCCGCCACCCCGAGGACGGCCACGACGG
The DNA here is from genome assembly GCA_963764885.1 of Candidatus Aminicenantota bacterium. Taxonomy (GTDB): domain Bacteria; phylum Acidobacteriota; class Aminicenantia; order Aminicenantales; family UBA8522; genus CAVSCD01. The sequence continues at coordinate 418,256 of CAVXUH010000003.1, read as the reverse complement.
CGGAGGTCCAGCGCTTGACGACGCTTCTCACGTTGTAGGCGAGCGGGACGGCCATCTCAGACTCTCCTCAGGGCATCGGCGACCCGGAGCCTCATGGCGCCGACGGCCGGCAGCAGCCCGGCCGCCGCCCCCACGCCCAGGGCGAGAACGAACCCGTAGGCCAGCCAGGCCGCAGGCAAGCGGAGGCCCGACAGCATGGGGAGGGCGCGCGCCAGGCCGGGCACCGCGACATAGGCGAGGACCAGCCCCACGGCGGCTCCCTGGGCGGCGATGATGACCGATTCGGCGATCGTCAGCCCCAGGAGGCCGACATCGGAGAAGCCCATGGTCTTGAGGACCGCCAGCTCCGCCGTCCGCTCGCGGACCGCGATCGCCATCGTGTTGCCCGTGACCAGGAGCAGCGTGAAAAAGACCACCGTCCCGATGGTCAGCACCAGGAACTGGATGTTCCCCATCTGCTTGACGAACGAGGCGGCGAAGGCCTGCTCGGTCTGGGTGAGGGTCTCGTTCGGCGAGTTGGCGAAGGTCGCGTCGATCTCCTTGGCGATCCCGACCGCTTCGTCCGGGTTGGCCAGCTTGACGACAAACCAGCCGACTGTGCCCTTCCCGAACTGGCGCCGCTCCTCGAGATAATCATACCGGAAATACATTCCCGAGGTGTCCGCCTCAGGCCGCTTGCCATCGTAGATCCCCGAGACGTTGAACTCCCAGCTCCCGCCCCAGATCGGGTTTTGGATGGGGATCCGGTCGCCCACCTTGAATCCGAAGCGCTTGGCCAGGCTGCGACCGATCAGGCACCCCTGGCGGTCGCGCTGGAAGGCCTCGAACTCCCCTCCGCCGACGGTGTACTCGGAATAGATGTCGAACCAGGTGTCCTTGTCCACCGCCATCTGCGGGAAGAAGTTGCGCTCGTCCTGGTAAACGCCGCCGAACCACGTCGCGTAGGTCACGGCCGACACGCCCCGGATCTGGAGGATCCGATCGCGGTAGGAGATCGGCAGGGGCTGGATCAGGGAAACCCTGTTGATCACGTCGAGGCGGTTGACGCCCGCCACGTCGATCCGGCCGCTGAAGGCGATCCGGACCGCCGCCAGGATGCCGAACAGGAACAGCGCCACCATGAACGAGCCGACGGTCAGGGTGGTGCGGACTTTTTTGCGCCCCAGGTTGGCCCAGATCAGCCGGAAGAATTTCACGCCACGCTCCCCGCTCCGGTCCCCTCGACGAGCGCGCCCTTATCCAGGTGGAGAACGACCCGGGCCCGCTCGGCGGCCCGCGGGTCGTGGGTGACCATCAGGACGGTCTTCCCGTACTGGCGTACGAGAAGGTCGATCAGGTCCATGATCTCACCGGCGCTCTTCCGGTCGAGGTCGCCCGTCGGCTCGTCGCAGAGCAGGAAGGTCGGGTCGGCGACGATGGCGCGGGCGATGGCCACGCGCTGCTCCTCGCCGCCGGAGAGCTGCCGCGGGTAGTGGGCCGCCCGGTCGGCGAGCCCGACCACCTTGAGCGCCGTTTCGACGTGCTCGCGCCGCTCCCTTTTCGAGAGCCTGGTGAGGAGCAGGGGCAGCTCCACATTCCTGAAGGCCGTCAGGACCGGGATCAGGTTGTACATCTGGAAGACGAACCCGACGTGCCTCGCCCTCCAGGAGGTGAGCTTCCCGGACGACATGTGCGTGATCTCGTCCCCCGCGACCGTGATGCTCCCCGAGGTCGGCAGGTCGAGCCCGCCGAGAAGGTTGAGGAGAGTCGTCTTGCCCGAGCCGCTCGGCCCCATGAAAGCGACGAACTCGCCCCTGTCGACGTCCAGGTTCAAGCCCTGGAGGACATGGATCTCCTCGCTGCCGCGTTGGTATTTCTTATCCAATCGGCGCACCCGCACCAGGGCGTCGGCGCTCCCTTGGCCATCGACTCTGACCATGCGGCCCTCCTCAAGGCTTGATTTTGACCCGCTGGCCGTCGCGCAGACCCGCGGGCCCCCCGACGACGACCAGCTCGCCGGGGGCGAGCCCGGCCGTGACCTGGACCTCGGCGGCGCCGACGTTTCCCAGGCTGACGGCGCGCCGCTCCAGGCGGCCGTCGCGGACGACGAACACGACCTGGCGGCCGTCGCTCGTCACGATGGCGCCGGCCGGCACGACGGCCCGGGCCTGGACGCTCTCGCCGGGCTTTTCTTCGGCGAGGAACGCGACCTTGACCCCCATGTCCGGAAGGATCCGCGGGTCGAGCTGGTCGAACGCGATCCTGACCTTGACGGTGGCCTTCTGGCGGTCGGCGGTGGGGATGATCGTCCTGACTTTGGCCGGGATGCGCCAATCCGGATAGGCGTCGAGGACGGCCTGGACGCGCTGGCCCGGCTCGACGCGGGCGATATAGGATTCGTTGACGTCAACCTCGATCTCGATCGATTTCATGTCCACGATCGTGGCGATGCCGGTCCGGGTGAACCCGCCGCCGGCCGAGATCGGGGAGACCATCTCGCCGCGCTGGGCGTCCTTGGAGACGACGACGCCGGCGAACGGCGCGTGGACCGTGCAGTTGTCGACGTCCTGGCGGGCCACGGCGATCTGGGCGTCGGCCGCCCGGACCTCCTCCCGGGTCGATGCGATCTGGGCCTTGAGGCTGTCGGCGGCGGTGCGGGCCAGGTCGAGATCCTGGGTGCTCGAGAATCCGTCTTTCTGGAGGTCCTCCTGGCGGGCGAGCTCCCGCTCGGCGTTGGCCAGGTTCACCTCGAGCTCACGGATCCGGGCGGCCGTGGCGTCGCGCTGAGTGACGGCGGCCGTCAGCCGGCGCCGGGCGTCGGAGTCGTCCAGCCGCGCCAGCACCTGGCCCTCGGTGACGATCATCCCTTCGTCGACATAGACGTCGAGGACGCGGGCCGTTATCTTGGCCGCCACCGTGGCCCGGCGGCGCGGCGTTACATAGCCGCTGGCGTTGAGAAGCGTGGCAGCCGCGGTCGCGTCCCCCGGCCGGGCCGCCGCCACTTCGACTTCAGGGACGCGGCCGCGAAGGACAAGCGCGGCGGCGATGATGACGAGGAGCGCCAGGCCGGCGAGGGCGATCTTGAGCCCCGGTCCGCGCCCGGTCCGCTCGCCGCGCTCCCGCTCTCCGATCCTCAAGCCCGAAAGATCCGGGCCTTCCGAACCGCTGTTGACAGCCATCTGCTCGTCCTTTGACCGTTCTCGACTTCAGTTTTCAGCCTGCCAGCGGCCCCCCGCGCAGGCGGGCGCCCGGAGCCGGGGCAGCCCGGGCCCCGGCGGCCAGACATAACCGCTCTGCGCCAGGGGACCCGGCGGTCACTTGTCCGAGGGGTGACCGAGCGGCTGGCGAGGATCCCTTATTTGGGCCCCGGGGCCATCAAGCAGCGAACCACCTCGGTCCTGGGCGCCCCTTTGGCCATCAGCTCGCGCTCGACCGAATGGGGGATGAGGTCGTGCTCATCCGTGTCTCCCAACACCCGGAGAGCGGAAAGAAAATACCGGTCGCCGTAGATCTTGAACACCAGCTCGAAGTCCTTGGCCGGGCTGCCCTTGGGCAATCCTTTGGGCGACGTCATGAAGATGCTCGTTACCTTCAGGGTCGGGCTCTCCAATACATACTGATCCTTGGTGATCTGGAGCAAGTTATAGGCACCGGGTGGATAAAGCGTATCCTCGACGTTGAAAGCGCACGTCATCTCCGCGACGGCCTTAACCTGCGCCGCCGCCGGCGCCCAAAGCAGGCCCATGACCGCGAGGGTCAGGAGCAGTCCTCTGAAAACCTTCTTGTCCATTATGTTACCTCCCTTCTGACAGTCCTGAAGCGTCCATTTGCCAACGCTTATATAACCAGTTTACGCCGTGGACGAGGCTGCGTCAATTTGCGCGGGGGCAAGGTGGGCACCGGCGAAATTGACTTCGATTTTCCCGTGTGCTATATCTCAGCGGGTTTTTTGGCGCGCCTTCCGCGCGCCGGCCAACTCATGAGCAGACCGTACCTTTTCAGCATCGACCTCGAGGACCTCCGGTTCGGGATGGCGGACGGCCATAAATACAAAGAGCGCGTCCCGGCCAACGTCCACAAGTACTTCGATTGGCTGAACAGGCACGGGTTCAAGTGCACCTTTTTCACGGTCGGCGACGTGGCCGAGGCCTATCCGTCGCTGATCAAGGAGATCGCGAGCGAGGGGCACGAGTTCGCCTGCCACATGTACAGGCACGTCCCCCTGGACCAGTTGTCCAAGGAGGCGTTCAAAGAGTCACTCGAAAAGAACCGCGAGGCGATCCTGAGGGCCGGCGCGGCCGAGGTCAGGGGCTTCCGGGCGCCGATCTGGTCGTTGATGCCGTCGACGGCCTGGGCCTATGATGTCCTGAGCGAGCTGGGCTTCGCTTTTTCCAGCTCGGTGCTCCCGGCCAAGAACCCTTTTTACGGCTGGGCGGAGTTCGGCCAGCGGCCGAGGAAGGTCCGGGGCGTTGTCGAGATCCCCGTGACCGTCGAGAAGTTCGGACCGCTCACCATCCCGTTCGCCGGCGGCGTTTACTTCCGGGTCCTGCCGGGGTTCTTTGTCCGCCGGTCGGTCAGGCGCTACCTGAAGAGGGACGTCCCTGTTCTCGGCTACTTCCACCCCTACGACATCGACCTGGAACAGGAACACTTCATGCACCCGGAGATCAACGACAGCCGGTTCTATAACTTCCTGATGTATTACAACAGGAAAAACGTCTTCAAGCGCCTCGACGCGATCATCGACATGGGGTTCGACGTCTGTCCCTACGGGGAGTACATCCGGACTCACGCCCATGAGATCAGTGAAGGACCCGACCATGCTTGAGTTCAAACCGCTCGAAGTCGCCCCGCCCGATATCCAGAATTACGCCGACTTGTTCAAGGCCGTCTTCAACGAGCCTGAAGTGCTGACGACACGCTTCCTCGACTGGCTGTACGCCAAAAACCCCGTGGGAAACGCCTTCGGCCTCAACGCCTGGAGCGACGGCGAGCTGGCCGCCCATTACGCGGCTATCCCCGTTGTCTACCTGATCAATGGAGTGAAGACGAAGGGGCTGCTGGCCCTCAACACGGCCACCCACCCCAAGCATCAGGGGAAAGGAATCTTCACCAAGATCGGGAACGCCGCCAATGAGCTCGCCGCAAGCAGGGGATACGAGTTCGTCAGCGGCGTCGCTAACCAGAACAGCACCGACGGCTACCTGAGGAAACTCGGCTTTTATCTTATCTCTCCCTTGGACGCGAAGGTCGGCATCGGCGCGGTGGAAACGAACGCCGCCGAAGCCGCTCTCCAACCGTACTGGGACCAATCGGCCTTCGGCTGGCGGCTGAGCAACCCCAACGGCCGCTATTCACGGCATGGTGCTCATGTTCTGGCCGAGACCGGGAAATTCGGGATCAGGGCCGTCCTCTCGCTCAATACGGAAAAGCTGGACCCTGGAAATATAAAGAAGTCGGCGACTCCCCTCAGGCTGTGGATCGGGCTCGACCCGGGCATCAAACTCAAGGGGGTCTTTGTGAGCGTACCCCAGCGGTTCAAGACCTCCCCCCTGAACTTTATCTTCAAAGACCTGACGGGGAAGCTGCCCCGCTTCGATAAGGGCGACGTCTTTTTTGAGCTGATCGATTTCGACGTCTACTGAACCCCGCGGAGCCTTTTGCGAGTCTCTAGTCCGGTATCTCCGCTGTTAACTGGATCCACGCCCCTTCGTTCCATAACCACATACCCAGGGCGGCGAGGTCGACGATCAATTCGTCGTGGCTGTCCCCGTCGACATCTCCTGCCAGCAGCGTTTTCGGGCTGTTCGCAGAGATCTGGCTCCAGGCGCCGCTATCCCAGAGCCACAAGCCCGTGAGCCCGAAATCGGCCGCCAGCTCGCCGTCGCCGTTCCCGTCCACATCCGCCGCGACCATGAGTTCCGGATCGAGGCCGCTGAGCTGAGTCCAGGCGCCGCTGTCCCAGAGCCATAAACCCTTCGCCAAAAAATCGCCGAAGACCTCGTTATCCCCGCTATCGACGTCGGCCGTAACCATAAAGTCCGGGTTCGCGCCGCTGAGCTGAGTCCAGACGTTGTTGCTGCACATCCAGAGGCCGAGGGTTCCAAAGCTCCCGAGCAGATCTTCGCCCCCGAGCCCATCGGTATTGCCGGCCGCCAGATAATCCGCGCCCACGCCGCTCAGCTGAGTCCACAGGCCGCCGCTCCACGACCATAAGCCGACCGCCCCAAAAGCGCCGATGATCTCCGCCCCGCCCGTTCCGTTCGTATCGGCCGTCGTGATGTATCCTGCGTCGACCCCGCTGAGTTGCGTCCAGGCGCCCCCGTTCCACAGCCACAGCCCCGAGGAACCGAAATCGCACACCACCTCGTCGCTCGCGTCGCCGTCGACGTCTCCGGCCGTCATGAGATCCGAATTCAGCGCGCTGAGCTGGGTCCAGGTCCCGCCGTTCCACAGCCATAGCCCAACAGCGCCGAAGTCCATGATGATCTCATCGTCGTTGTTCCCGTCGGTATTCGCGGCGATGATACTCTCCGGGTTATTGAAGGTCAGTTGGGCCCAGCTCCCGTCGTCCCACTTCAAGGCGCCGTCCAGCCCGAAATCGGCGGCGATGCCGTCCGACCCGTCGCCGTCGAAATCGCCCACCGCGTGCTTGGGCTTCCAGACCGGTTCTTCCACGATCTTGGCGACAAACCCGTCCCGGCCGCCGGCCAGGGGATTGACCGGCGTTCCCCAGAGGACATCGGCGGTGCAGCCCATGAAGATGTTGCCGCCCGCATCCACGGCGACGGAACGGCTTTTATCGGGGAGCGCCCGATTGAACACATTCCAGAGGCGGGCCCCGCTGTTGTCAAGCTTTGTGATACAGGCAAAAACGCTGGTGACAAAGGGATAGGTCGGCGAGCCCCAGATGTCCGTGCCGTTGTTGAACGTGAAAACGTCCCCCCTCGTGTTGACGGCCACCGCCATGCCCGTTTCACCGCCGGTGGCCGAGCCCATGAAGGTATTCCAGGCCCGCACGCCGTTTGTGTCGAGCTTGGCGGCAAACGCATCCCCCATTCCGGCAAAGAGGTTGACCGGAGTGCCCCACGTCGCGGCGCTTGCGCCGACCACGTAGAGGTTACCGCTCGCATCCACGGCGACGGAGCTGCCCTCGTCAGTGCCGGCCGACCCCAGGAAGGTGTTCCACAGCCGGACTCCACTCGAGTTCAGCTTGGCGGCAAAGGCGTCGGCATCTCCCGCGTAGGCGTTGACCGGAAAACCCCAGGTCGTATAGCTCCTGCCGACGAGGCAGACATTTCCGTTCGTATCCACAGCCAGGGAATGGCAGATGTCGACTTCGTTACCTCCCATGAAGGTATTCCATAACCGGACGCCGTTGCTTCCGACCTTGGCCACGAAGGCGTCGGGCCCGCCGGTAGGAGCATTGACCGGCGTCCCCCAGGTTTGACTGCTCCAACCGCAGATGTAGGCGTTTCCGACGGGATCTGCGGCCAGGTCATAGGGTTGATCAAAACCCGGCGAACCCAGGAAAGTGTTCCACTGGAGGACGCCGCTAGAGCTCAGTTTGGCGATAAAACACTCGTCTTCCCCGGCGTAGGGGTTGACCGGCGTGCCCCACGTCGCGTTGCTGTAGCCGCCGATATAGATATTCCCGGCCGCATCCAGGGCGATGCCTTTACCGTGGTCATCGCCCGCCGCTCCCATGAAAGTATTCCACTGCAGGACGCCGCTCGAGTTCAGCTTGGCGACGAAACAGTCCTGTCCTCCGGAGTGGGGATTGATCGGAGTCCCCCAGGTCGCGGCGCTCCAGCCGGCGAGATAGATATTCCCGTTCGTATCCAGGGCGATGGCGTTGCTATAGTCATCACCCGCCGACCCCATGTAGGTATGCCAGACCGCGACCGGGTCGGTTACAGCTCGGTTCTGCGGCTCGTTCCCGCCGAACACGAACCCGACCTCCTGGCCGCCCAAGGAACGAAACGGGAAAAACAAAAACAGCACGATGAGACAAAGGACCTGTTTCACGGATTTTGCCATCGTCCCCTCCCCCAAGAGTCGAATCGGCAGACAGAGAGAGCGATCTCCCTCTATTACCTTAATTGACTTTTTCTGCTGAAACTGAAGATTGAATCGTATCAAGAACGGAAAATGGATGTCAAGCGAAATCCCATTCGGCCCGGGCCACTTTCCGGCCGCCGCTGGCGGGCATGATTTATGGAAAAAGCGAAGTCGCCCGCCGTGGCCTAGGCCCACAGTCCCTTCCTATCAGGAGAGCAGATCATTCTAGATAATTTCTAGATATATAGATAGTTCTGCGTGGGGTCAGACACATTAGTGACACCTAGGGTATGCTAGGTGTTGCCATGTATCTTCAGCCTACAAGTACCTACGGATCGCTTATTCCCGGCTCGGAGTTCATCCGGGACCTTGTCCGCCGAGGGGAGATCACAAAGGAGGCCGCCAAGCGGCTCCAGTGGTTCGATTACTATGGGCGGTGCGGTAATGCCAGGAAGACATGCCGATACTTTGGCATCTCGGCCCAGACGTTTTACCGCTGGAAGGCTCGTTTTGACCCCTACGACCTGACCAAGCTGGAGGAAGAATCGCGGCGGCCGCACGAGGTTCGTCAGCCGCAGACCCCGCTTCCGGTTATCGAGAGGATCGTGGCGCTTCGGGAGGAGCACCCCCGTTGGAGTCGGGATAAGCTGGCGGTATTGCTGGGAAGGGAGAGGATCAAGATCTCGGGGAGTACCGTCGGGCGGGTGATGGCGCGGCTCAAAGCCCGGGGGCTGCTAGTTGAGCCGGTGAGCGTCCGGCAGGCCAAGCTGGCCCGGAAGAGGCGGCGGAAGCCGCGCTACGCCGTCCGTCGGCCCAAGGACTATCGGGTGGAAGATCCCGGGGACCTGGTCCAGCTTGACACTCTTCACGCGCGGCTGCTTCCCGGCGAGCGGCGCATCCAGTTCCGGGCTCATGATGTCATCTCCAAGCGGGCCGCGCTGAGGGTCTATAGGCGGCAGACCAGCGGGGCAGCCGCGGAGTTCCTGTACCACCTGAAGATGAAGTTTCCCTTCTCTATCCGGGCCATCCAGATCGACGGTGGCTCGGAGTTCATGGATGAGTTCGAGAAGGCCTGTAAGAGGAGCAAGATCCGGTTGTTCGTCAATCCGCCTCACCGTCCGGAGATGAACGGGGGCGTCGAGAGAGGCAATCGGACAGACCGGGAGGAGTTCTATGAAGTGCAGGAGCTGTCACTCGATATGGCGGAGCTCAACCTGCAGGTGGAGGAATATGAGCGTGTCTTTAACTACGTCCGGCCTCATAAGGCCCTGGATATGAAGACCCCACATGAATATTATCTCCTGTGGAAGAAAAACCAACCCGCCCATGTGTCACCGATGTCCTGACCCCATGCAAGTTCTTGACAGATAAGATTTCAGGGGCTATCATCGCCATTGAGATTCGTGATGCGCCGGGGCGTCTTTCAAAGTATGGGCTACGTGATGAAAAAGAAGATCGGAACGATCATCGACGACGGGCTCCTGGCCGGCGCCAAACAACGGGCCGCGCTCGAACGGCGCACGCTCTCCGGAGTCATCGAGGACGCTTTGAGCGGCTACCTCGAAGGCGGCCCCGGGCGCGAAGATTCGCTCAGGGCCCTGGCCAAGTTCAGCTCTCACGGCGGTTTGCTTCCGCCCGAGGAGATCGACGAGATCCTTGAAGAGGACGCTCTCGCTCCATGAGCAAACGCCGGCCGCCCTCGCCCTCGTCAGTATCAACGGCCTCGCCGCTCTCCGCGATCGGCGCCGGCGCCTGGGTGGCCATCGATACCAACATTCTTGTCTACGCGAACCAGCGCCGCTCGCTCGAATGCATCGGCTTTTTAGAGCGCTGCGCATCGGGAAAGATCCAGGGCGTTGTGCCCGTACCCATGGTCGCCGAGCTCGTCCACGCGCTGATGCTCGTCGAGGCCCGCGAAAACAACTGGGTTGAACGCGGCAATCCCGCCCGGTCCCTGGCCGAGCGTCCCGACCTCGTCCGCCGGCTGAGCCGCTACGAAAGTCAAGTGCGGGAGTTCTTTGGTACAGGTCTGCGAATCGAGCCCGTGGGGGCCGGGGACCTCCTCGAGACCATGCGGATCCAGAGAGAGGCTGGCCTGCTCACCAACGACGCCCTGCTTCTGGCCGTCGCCCGAAGGCTTAACTGCGAAGCCGTGGCCACCGCGGACAGGGCTATCGCCCGGGCTCCCGGTTTTAACGTTTTCGGCCCGTCCGACATCTCGTGACCCCGGACACCACATACGGTTCGTCAGCTGCAGACACCGCTCCGGGTTATCGCGAGGATCATGGCGCTTGGGGAGTACACCACCCCTGTGTCACGGATGTTCTGGCCCATTCAAGGGATTGACAGCGCTAGGTTTCCGGACTAAAATCAAAAACAGCGAACGTGCCTTGGAGCGCGCTCAATAGGGTGTCAAAAACCCCATGAAAAACAAGCTCGGCGTGTTCATCGGATTCGCCCTCTGGACCCTTGTCCTGATCGGCCCGGCCCAGGTCAAGGACCGCGCCCTGGTCGATCAGTATTCGATACTCGCCGGTCATATCGCCAAGGCGAAGACCGCTTTCCAGCGAAACAACCTCCAGGCCGCGGAGAAGGAAGCGCAGTTTTGCCTGGCCAGACTCCCGGACCATCATGAAGCCCATTTCGTGCTGTCGCAGGTTCTTTACAAGAAGGGCGAGTTTGGGGCGGCGCTCGAGCATATCGCGGGGGCCGAGGACGGCTTCCTCAAGCTGAGCAAAGTCACGGCGGCGTTGTACCAGCAGAAGATGACTCAACGGATGGACAACGTCGCCCAGCTGGTCGACGATGTCCAAGGGTCCGAGGCGGCCGAAGACGCGGCCAATGCGCGCGGGACCTGCCAGATCAACATCTACGCCAAAAACGCCCAGGACGCCAAGGACAAATTGTCCAAAGAAAACGAATTGGGCGAAGGCGACGAGAGCGCGAAAATCACGGACGTCCCCGCCGACTACCATTATGTTCATGGCAACTGCCTGTTCCGCCTGAAGCGCCTGCCGGAAGCGGAAGACGAGTACCGGCTCGCGGTCAAAAGCGACCCGGGACATAGCGGCGCCTGCAACAACCTGATCAACATCATGTTCCTGCAGGGGCGGCTGGCCGAGGCCCGGGCTTCGCTGGCCGAGGCGGAGGCGCATAAGGCCGCCGTCAGCCTGGGCCTGAAGAAGGCCGTGCAGGGCGCTGCCGGAAAATAGGGAGCGCCGGCCGGCTTTTGGGCCGATTTCGGGCGCGTTTTCGCAACAAAACACGGCATTTCGCGCATTTTCGGGGTTTTCCAGTCCGGCCTTTATTGAGAGTGTCGGGGGGCTTGAATTTGAGGGGACGAGTGCTATCATATACCCAGTTTTGCAAAGAAGACGCGGAAGCGACCCCAGCCCCATCCTCGCATGACCACCAAAGAACTGTTGCCTCACATACCGCATAAGATCCGCAATACGATCATCGGGCCGCCGCGGAGCATCAAGGATCCCAAGCTCTTCCATAAGCTCGCCCTGATACCGGTCCTTGCCTGGATCGGACTGGGCGGGGACGGACTCTCGTCCTCCTCCTACGGCCCGGAGGCGGCGTTCGGGGCGCTGGGCCAGCACACCTATCTTGCTCTCGTGCTGGCCCTGGCCACGGCCTTCACGGTCTTCATCATTTCCTACGCCTATTCACGGATCATCGAGCACTTCCCCTCGGGCGGAGGCGGCTACATCGTCGCCACCCAGACGCTCGGCGAGAAAGCGGGCGTCATCTCCGGGAGCGCGCTGCTCGTCGATTACGTGCTGACGATCACGGTCTCGATCGCCGCCTGCGGCGACGCGATCTTCAGCTTCTTTCCGATGAGCTATCAGCCCTACAAGATCCCCTTTGAGATCGCGGCCGTCGTCGTTCTCATCATCCTGAACCTCCGGGGAGTCAAGGAATCGGTGACGTTCATGGCGCCGATCTTCATCGTGTTCGTGCTCACCCATGCCCTGATGATCGGCTACGGGATCTTCAGCCACGTCCCGGACATCGGTCCGTTGGCGGAGCGCCTCCACGCTGATTATCGAATGGGACTGACCACCCTGGGCGCCGGCGGGATGCTGCTCCTTTTCTTCCGCGCCTTTTCCCTGGGAGGCGGGACGTATCACCGGGATCGAGGCCGTCTCCAACGGGCTCCAGATCCTCCGCGAGCCCCGGGTCCAGAACGGCAAGAGGACGATGGTGTACATGTCCATTTCCCTGGCCGTCACGGCGGGCGGCATCCTTGTCTGCTACCTGCTCTTGAACGTCCAGCCGGTGCTGGGCAGGACCCTGAACGCCGTCCTCGCGGAACGGCGTCTTCGGCGGCTGGACGATCGGTCCGGTCCTGGCCCTGGTCACGATTTTCTCCGAGGGCGCGTTGCTGTTCGTGGCGGCCCAGACAGGGTTCGTCGACGGGCCCCGGGTCATGGCCAACATGGCCGTCGACTACTGGTTTCCCCACCGGTTCGCCTCGCTCTCGGACAGGTTCACGATCCAGAACGGCGTGCTGCTCATGGGCGGCGCGGCCATGCTGCTTGATCCTCTACTCGCGCGGCTCGATCTTGACGCTCGTGGTCATGTATTCGATCAACGTCTTCCTGACCTTCACACTCTCCCAGCTCGGGATGTCGCGGTTCACCGTCAAGAACAGGAAGCGCGAGGAAAAATGGAAGAGAAACCTGGCCGTCCACCTTGTCGGGCTGGCGCTCTAGCCTGACCATTCTCGTCGTCACGACGTTCGAGAAGTTCCATGCCGGCGGCTGGCTGACCCTCCTGATCACGGCGGCGGTTATCGGGCTTTGCTTCCTGACGCGGGCGCATTACCGGAAGGTGGGGAAGGGCGTCCGGGAGATGGATGACCTCCTGACCAACCTGCCGACCCGGGGACCGATGAACACCGCCCCGGTCGACCGCGGCGCCACGACGGCCATCCAGCTGGTCAACGGCTTCAACGGGTTCGGGGTGCACACGATGCTGACGGTGATCCGCAGCTTCCCCGGGCTCTACAAGAATTTCATCTTCGTGTCCGTCGCCGAGGTGGACGTCAGCTCCTTCAAGAGCTCCGACGCCGTGGCCGAGCTGAACCGCGGCACGGGCGAGGCCCTCCAGAAGTACGTCGACCTGGCCCGGAAGCTTGGACTGGCCGCGGACTACCGTTTCGACCTGGGAACGGACATCGTCGAGACCGCCAGCAACCTCTGCGAGTCGGTCGCCAGGGAATTCCCGCGGTCGGCCGTGTTCGCGGGCCAGGCCATCTTTCCCCGGACTGGCATGATCCACCGGCTGCTTCACAATGAAACGGCCTTTGCCATCCAGCGAGAGCTCCGCTGGAAGGGCATCATGACCGTCATCCTGCCGGTGCGGATCAATATCTGACGGCGGCCGCGCCTCCCCAGGCGTGCTCCTCACCCCTGCGGGGCAGCCCAGCCCTTCATGGCGCCGGCGAAGTCCGCCGAATACCCCGTGCGCGCGGTGCATTGGATCGAGGCGTTGCCGATCGTCAAAATCTCGTTCTCGTCGAGGATCTCATACTTGACGGCCAGCCGTTTGCTGTACACCAAGCCGAGGAAGCGAGGCGTGGTGTGGTCGAGCATGGCCACTTCGGCCTTCGACAGATAGACCCCTTGTGCGACTAATCGGATCTCAGAAAAATAGGGTTGGCGGGAGGGTATGGGAGTCGAACCCATCCAGGACTTTTTCAAGGCCCCGTGCTGGATTTGAAGTCCAGAAGGCCCACCGGGACCTCTACCCTCCCGTCGGCTAGATGATGCTATTCCCGTCCGGGACCGGTGTCAAGAACCGATGTCATCTGCCCCCATCCATCCCACTCCTCGCGAGTGAAGTACTAGTGGGTGCATTTTGAAAAGTGACTTCGACGGGGAAGGCATGTGTCTTTCTCCCCCCGGCGCGATTGGCATCCGGCTTTTGCTTGCTATTCTTAGAAAAGGGGGTCAGGCGGGTTAAACCCCATTTCTTAACGTATGATACCGCCGATCCCAGGTCCGGGTGGCTGCTTTTGCGTCGTCTGCTGCGTCTTGGTCTGCGGGATTGGCAGTCCGATGACGATGTTGTCGCCTTCCTTCAACTCGCCGCTCACCACCTCCTTAACCTCGGTGTAGCTCTTGTCAGCCACGCCTAGGCGGAGGGTGAGTTGGCTTAGCGAGCCGTCAGGATTCTGCTTCCAGACATGGCCAAGGCTTTGACTCGCCTGGTCGGACTGACCTGCGCCTGGCACTCTCGTGCCTCTCGCCTTTGGCTGCGGAGACGTCCCGCTCGAAGTCGACTGTTGCACCTGCGTCTGCTGCGTTGCGCTGGCTACCTGATTAGCCGGGATGAATCTGAGGGCTGAATTCGGGACTCGAAGCACGTTCTCAGCTGAAGCGGTGATGATGACCGCAGCGGCCGTCATTCCAGGCATGAGCTTCAATGAAGCATTGTTCACGTCCACGATGCAGGTGTAGGTGACGACGTTCTGCACAACAGTGGCAGAGGATCTCACCTGCGTGACTGAACCCGCGAACTTCTGTCCTGGAAATGCCGAGACTGTGAAGTTGACTTTCTGGCCCTCCACCACCTTGCCGATATCTGCTTCGTCAACGCTGCACTCAATCCTCATCTTGGATAAATTGTTCGCGATGGTGAAAAGCACAGGCGCTTGGAAGCTCGCCGCCACAGTCTGACCGATGTTCATGTTCCTGCTGATGACGACGCCATCGATAGGCGAGCGGATGGTGCAGTGGTCAAGGTCGACCTTGCTGGCATCGAGCTGCGCCTTGGCCTGGCTCAGCCTGGACTGCGCAGTCTTCACGTTTGACAAGGCTGTCGTATAAGTCACCGCCGCAGTTTCTTTCTCCTCGATCGATATTATGTTCTTATCGAACAGAGCCAGTGTCCGGTCGTATTTCTTCTTCGCGTCCTCCGCGGCGACCTTGGCGTTGTCCAGGCTTGTCTGTGCGCTTTCATAGTTCGCCTGGTCCTGGCCGACCTTGGCCAGGAAATTAGACTTGTCCAGTTCGGCGAGCACCTGGTTGGCTTTTACCTTCTGGTTGAAATCCACGTAGAGAGATGATATCCGGCCTGAGACCTGGCTGCCGACTTCCACCAAAATGTTGGGGCTGAGCGTTCCTGTAGTCGTGATGCTGGTTTCCACGTTTCCCTTCTTCACTGCCTCGATGCGGTATT
The DNA here is from genome assembly GCA_963764885.1 of Candidatus Aminicenantota bacterium. GTDB lineage: Bacteria > Acidobacteriota > Aminicenantia > Aminicenantales > UBA8522 > CAVSCD01. The sequence goes on along the minus strand of CAVXUH010000003.1, from coordinate 403,025 downwards.
GTGCGGCAACGCTCATCCCGCCGCGCTTTATGATGAAAAAGAATACGGCGGCCGCCACGATGACCAGTGCCGCCCCTCCGATTAAGAACTTCTTCATATCGCCTCCAGCTGATTTACGAGATAGGCTTGTTTTAATTGAATGCGGGCTTGGCGTTGGGATCAGGGTTCAGAGGGCGCCGCGGCATGTTCCCGCGTCTTCTTCTCTGATCTCGCTCAAACCTGGTCCTGGCCTTCTCCTGAGCTTTGATCACGTCCTTTTTGAAGAACGCCCTGGCTTCCGCCAATTTTTTCTCAGCGATCTCCAATCCTTGCTTGATCAGAGCCTCAGCCTTTTCTCCATTCTGAAGATACTCTTTCTTGCTCGCATCCCGGATTGCGTAATCCTGGAACAACGACAGCTTTGGCGATGATGGCTCGACAGCTTTATCGGGGACTTCCGGAGCTGCAGGAGGAGGCAGAGGCATGGGTGGGTGAGCAGGACGTCGTGATCCGCGTCGCATCCTTGGGAGTGAGGGATGCCTTTTGTGGATGTGATACTTGAGGCCGCCAAGCTCGAGGACCAGGCGTTGGACTCCGCCGAGGTTCTTGTCGTACTGCACAAAGAAATCCAGGTTGGCCTCTGACTCGATGAACGGGTTGTTGAATAGGTAGAGACGCTCTCCTGACTCCATGGGGCGGAAGCTCTTGGCGTAGACCTGCTCGCTGAAGCTTAACAAGCTGGCCTTGTGGAACCGCACCCACATGCCGGGACGATAATCGGCGTGTGTGCGCGTGAGCCATAGGTAGCCGGCGCAGAGCACGATGATCACAACCGCCGCCGTCGTGATCACTTTGCCGATTGGCTTCTGGCTGCCGATTGGACGAATCGAGCTATCTGTCATGATGCCATCTCTTTTATTCCCATCATTTTGTTTCCTACTCGTATCGCAAGGCTTCGATCGGATCCATGTGCGCGGCTTTCCTCGCCGGATAATACCCGAAGAAGATGCCGACGAAAGCTGAGAATCCGAACGCGAGCAGAACTGAGCCTGGCGAGACAACGGTGGTTATCGTGGCGAACATAGGGATGAAGTGCAGGAGCTTCGAGGCGCCGAAGCCTAGCAGTATCCCGAGGATGCCGCCGACAATGCTGAGGACCACGGCCTCGAACAGAAACTGGACGAGGATGTCGATTTTCTGCGCGCCGATCGCCATGCGGATTCCGATCTCTCGGATGCGCTCGGAGACAGAGACCAGCATGATGTTCATGATGCCGATCCCGCCGACGAGCAGCGAGATGGAGGCGATGCTGCCGAGCAGTACGGTGAGGATGTTGGTGGAGTCGGCTGCACTCTCCGCGATGTCGGCCATGTTCCGAACAGTGAAATTGTCCGATGCTCCCGGTTCCAACTTGTTGTACTCTCGCATGAGCTCGGTGATCTCAGTCACGGCAGAGTCAGTGGATTCCTCGTTCACGGCGCTGATCTGGATTGAGTTGAGGGTGGGAATCCCGCCTCCGATGAGACGATTCGAAACAGTGGTGTACGGTGCGAGGATGATGTCATCCCGGCTTCCCCCCGGGCCTCCGGACTGACCCTTTGCTTTCAACACGCCGATCACGGTGAACGAAACATTCCTAACTCGGATGATCTGCCCGATGGGATCGGTGCCGGAGAAAAGGTTCGTGACTGTTTCAGCGCCCAGAACACAAACCATGGCTCCAGAGTCCACCTCAGCCTGATCAAAGAACCTGCCCGAGTAAGTGGAGTCGAGAGTCCAGTTTCCGATGATGTTGAAATTGTCGTTAACCCCTAGGATCAAGGTATTCCAGTTCTTGTTCTCGAGGATGACCTGGCTTCGAGTCTGATAAACAGGGGAAGCGAAGGCAACGCTGGGGCAACGATCCAGGATGAGCTGGACCAGTTCGAGCTTCAGAGGAATGCTTCCTGCGCCGCTCTGCGCCCCACCCATCATTCGGCTTCCGGAAGAGACCGTGAGATTGTTTGTGCCCATGGCATTGAATCTTGCCTCGACCGCTTCCCTGGCGCCGGCTCCGATGCTCACCATCGCGATGACGGCACCGACGCCGATGATGATGCCGAGCATGGTCAAGGCCGTGCGCATCTTGTTCCTGGTCAAGGCGCGAAACGAGAGCCTGAAGATGCGAATCATTCTTCTTAATTTCATCGCGTTTTTCCCTGCGTGATGTCGAACTTCACGTCCTCTCTGTTGATCAAGCCGTCCTTCACCTGGATCACCCGGTTGGCATAAGCCGCGATATCCAGCTCGTGCGTGACGAGTATGATCGTGATCTTCTTTTCCCTGTTCATGTCACGGAAGATCTTCATCACGTCTTCGCTCATCTTGGAATCCAGGTTTCCCGTGGGCTCGTCCGCCATGATAAGGCTTGGGTTGTTCACCAGGGAGCGGGCGATCGCCACTCTCTGTTGCTCCCCTCCGGAAAGCTGGTTCGTGTTATGCGTCTCCCGGCCTTCGAGCCCGACGAGCTTCAAAGCCTTGAGCGCTCGCTCCCTGCTTTCCTTACCGCTCACGTCGGCGTAGAGCATGGGCAATTCCACGTTCTCTCGGGCAGAGGTACGCTTGAGAAGGTTGAAGCTCTGGAAGACGAAGCCGATGCGCGTGTTACGCAGGATCGCGAGGCTCCTGTCGCTCAGCCTGGAAACTTCCTGGTCATCTATGAAATAAGTTCCCGAAGTCGGCCGGTCCAGGCAACCGAGGATGTTCATCAACGTGCTCTTGCCTGAGCCGGACGGGCCCATGATGGCGACAAAATCGCCGCGAAGCACGTTATAGGTGATTCCTCTCAGAGCCCGTACGTCGACCTCACCGACATGGTATGTTCGCACGATATTATCTAGCCTGATCAAGGCAGGATTCATGGTTCTCGTCTTCCTGTTTAAGTAAAAATATCCTTTTCACAGACGGCTGTCGACTCCCACCTCTCAACCTTTCTGAGGAGGGACTTTTGCCATCCAGGGAAACGGCTTGCAGCCCACTGACTTGGCGTAATATTGTTTTTTTGCTTTCAAGAATTCAGCTCTTGCCTTCGGCCTTGGCTTTCAAGACTGCCGGGGCGTATCTTTTGTTCGCCTTAAGGCCCGAGTGTTCCCCGAACTGGCTATCGGCTGGAGTCCACCGACTGGACTCTAGGGGCTAGGTTCAACGATTAAAAATCAGGAATGCCCAGTGGTTTAGCTGGCCTAGCCGGCGTTACTTCCACTTCAAGCCGAGTGTTCCGAGTCCCGCCTTGCCGAGGTCATCCGGCGTCATGACGATGTGGAATTCGACTTCCGCATTGAACACCAGGAACCATGGCTCCGCATAAGACGGCACTTTCGAGGGCTCTGATATCTCGACGATCATAATTGCCCCCCGATGTCCGTCATAATTAGTAAAATATACCGCCTCGGGCTTCGTTTCCTCGAGAATTCGAGCCATCTTCTTTTCAACGCTGCCGTCCTTGATGGCCGCATTGAAGGCTTCATGGGGAATCCTCACGTGCATAATCATTCTCATATCGCCCTCCTCTTTTACCTGACTATGATTAATATACCCTCTGCCAGCCGCTATGTCTATGGTGGCGCTGTCCGCGATTAGAGGAAGGCCTCGATGCCAGATAACCTGGGATGAATGTGCCGGAGATATTTCGTAAATCCTCCCCATGCTGAAAGCAAGTTCTGTGCAGGCGTCGGGAATAGCGGTCACCCCCCGGCGGTTTGACGAGGGCAAAATTTATGTGGTACACGTGTAAGCCATGGAAACCGGGACATTTTCTCGCGTCTCTCCCAGGGAGAGGCGGCAACGGATACTCATCTGTTTGCTTATCGTCGCCGTGGCGGCAACAATCTGCGTGGCCATTTGGAAACTCGGCGGATCCTATGCGAGAATGGAGTCCGACTTGCGGGCCTGGCGAAAGGGGGAGATGACCTCTGCGGAAATCAAAGCTCGACTTGATCGGTTCATTCTCGAAGACGATTATTTGAGACAGGAATGGGCTGCCAAGAAGCTAATCGCCCTGGGAGTTCCTGGCTCGGAACCAATCATCGTTTCCATTCTGACCGATTATGCCGGCAAATCTCGCGAGGTGGCGAACTTGCTGCTGAACTGCGAAAACGAGCATCTGTCCTCATTGGCGAGGCGTTGGGCGGAAGAACGCGGCTATAAGGTCGAGATCAAGAACGTCGGCCCAAAGGCGACGTGGGGCAGACACTAAGTTCCGACTCAGCCGACCGCCGAAAGCCTCATTCAACTCGAAATCCACGCTTTATCATTATAGAAATCCGCAAGGAGATAGAACATGTCCATGAAACCAGAAACCATCCTCGGCTTGGGCAGGAAATTTATGGATTCAAGGATTTTTCTGACCGCAGCTGAACTCGATATCTTCAGTTTACTCATGAAGAACCCGATGTCAGCCCGGGAGGTCGCGGATAAAATAAAAGTTACATTACGGGGCATCGCTATATTGCTTAATGCGCTGGTGCCTATGGGGCTACTTGAAAAAAAAGATGAGAAATATCATTGCCCGGCGGAAGTCGGCTCACTATTATCGGAAGACTCACCGACTTCAATAAGGCCCATGGTCATGCTCACGGTTGGAGGATGGAAAAGGTGGTCAGATCTAACCGAAATTGTTCGCCAAGGTGCACCAGAAGCAAGACCGCCAGCATTTGACAGCAGCGGAACTGAACAAGAAGCATTCATCAGAGCGATGCACGCTATTGCGCGCCGAATAGCGCCTGGAATTGTCGCTGCTATTAAACCTGGTGAGGCCAAGAAATTACTCGACATTGGTGGTGCATCAGGATCGTATACCGAGGCCTTCCTCCAAGCTTCTCCTGATATGAAAGCGACATTATTTGACCTGCCTTCAGTCATTAAGATTGCCCAAAGGCGTCTTGCGGACACGGATTTATTTGATCGCATCACATTTGTTGCCGGCGATTATAATAAAGATGAACTTCCGGCAGGTCATGACCTTGCCTTACTTTCGGCCATCATTCACCAAAACAGTCCTGAACAGAATATTGAACTGTACTGTAAGATATATCGCGCCCTGCAACCGGGGGGTCGGCTTGTCATTCGCGACCACGTTATGAGTCCGGACCATACCCAGCCTGCCAGTGGAGCCTTGTTCGCGGTCAATATGCTTGTTGGCACCCCCGGGGGGAGTACTTACTCATTTGAGGAAATTCAGGCGTCACTTGAATCTGCTGGTTTTATCAAAATCAACCTCATACAGCCTGATGAACAGATGACCGGATTGGTTGAGGCGTTCAAACAATGAAGCCGGAGCGTAAGAAAGCGGATTTTCTTTAAATTAAAACATGATTCATTTCCGTTCAATCCCAATCGTGCCTGGCGTGTTCGAGAAGCATCTACCGGCTGATCCGTCCCAGGACGAACGATGCCAGGAGCAGACACAGGACGATGGTGGTGATAAGGGTGAAAATCCGGTCTCTCTGGTGGAAAAAGAGTAAAATCGACACGGCCACGCGCATGATCGGCGTGGCAACGAGGAACAGCAGGCCGATGGTGACGATCGCCTGGCCCTTCAAATCCCGCGCCCCGCTGACGGCGTCGCCGATGGTGCGCGGAAAGGCGGCGCCGGGCTGTGTCAGGCGAGCCAGGTCGGCCGACGATGAGAGGTAGTTCGGATGATGGGCAAAGCTGATGACGGTTCCCGTGACGATCGTCAGCAGGCTCGCCAGCACGCCGATCCGCAGGACCAGACTGATGAGGTTCTCCGTCCGGGACAGGCGTCTTTCGATGGTCTGAGCTGATGGGGCCATGCGCTTTCCCGTCATCGGTGGATTCCTTTCCAGATCATCTGGAGCGATACGCCCAGGAGCACCGTGACGAAAACGATCCGGATCAGCTGGCCGTGCAGACGTCCCAGAAGGCGTGATCCGAGAGCGGCCCCTGCGAGGACGCCGGCCGCCACGGGCGCGGCGACAAAAGGATCGATATCCCCGCGCATGAAATATACGCCGGCGCTCGCCGCGGCCGTGACGCCGATCATGAAGTTGCTGGTGGCCGTCGAGACCTTGATGGGCAAGTGCATCGCCAGGTCCATCGCCGGGACCTTGAGGGCACCGGAGCCGATCCCCAGCAGTCCGCTCACCATGCCCGCGATATACATCAGGCCCAGCCCGACCCGGGTTCGGACGACCTTGTAGGCGACCTCCCGGTCGAGGGCTTCATCGTAATAGCTCCCGTGCAGATGCAGGTAGTCGGCCCAGGGGGCGGATCTCTCGTCGCCGGGCCGCTCGAAACGCTTGCGGAACATCATCAGCGCTGAGTACCCCATCACGAGTCCAAAGATGATGTGCAACCAACGTCCGCTGAGCCAGCCCGCCAGGTACGAACCGGTCAGCGCGCCGAGAGTGGTGCCGATCTCGAGCACCATGGCCACCCGCAGGTTGGTCAGGCGTTCCCTGACATAGGTGACCGCCGCTCCGCTCGACGTCGCGATCACCGACACGATGGACGCGCCTATCGCATAGCGGATGTCGATCTTAAGCAGAAGGGTCAAGGCGGGGATCACGATGATGCCTCCGCCCAGACCGAGCAGAGAGCCGAGGGTCCCGGCGACGACGGAAACGAGGAAGCAGACGAGGACAAACTCAAAAGGAGTCATTTGGGTCCAGAATTATATCATAGGACGCGCTCCGGTTTTTCAGGGCGAGGGAAAAAGCCTTGACACGCCGCGCCAGGGCTTCGAATTCTCGAGCAGCTTCGAAAAGGCGACCGCCCGGACACCGTCAGCCAGCGGAAACGTTTGCTCTCCCGCATGGACGACGTCCAGCGATTTGATTTGTCGCTTGCCAATATTTTCGTGCCACGCCTGAAGCTCGGTGATAACCAGCGCCGAGGCCAGCACGTCGAGATAGTTGCGGACGGTCGTGTCCGCGACGCCGAAGGAGCGCGCGAATTCCGAGGAGTTCCAGACCTGGCCGTGATCGTGGGCCAGCATGGTCCAAACCGGCGCAGCGTCGTCGACCGGATGGTGATGCCGAGTTGGGACAGATCCCGCTCCAGGAATGTCCGAATGAAGCCGGCGCGCCATTCCTGGCTGGCCTCGGAGGTGCGCGCCAGATAGGACCTGGGGAATCCCCCTCGCAGCCATAGCCGTTCCTCTACATTGAAATCTCGGTCAGGTCAACCGAAATATCAATATATAGGATCAGGCCGGCCTGTCCCCGTGAGCTCGCCCAGCCGGCCAAGGCCCGCGCGCTTCAGGGTCGTGACTCGCCTGGATGTCGTCGTTGGCTTCGGGGTTCGTCACAGCAGAAGGCCCAGCGTTAGCTCAGCCCCGCCAGCCTCTTCCGGGCATCCTCGACCTCCGGCTGGCCGGCGTCGGCGTCCTTCCAGAGGTCGAGGAAATGCTGATATTGGGTTTTGGCTTTGTCCCTTATGCCCTTCTGCTCATACAGTTTGGCCAGCCTATAGTGGTATCTGGGATGGATGAGATACCGCGACTCGATTTTCGGGTCGAACGTCATCAACCGTTCATATTCCGCAATGGCTTTAGTGAGGTCGCCCTTTTTTTCATAGGCTCGCGCCAGCGTGTCCCTTGGGAATGGCAAGTTATAGCCTATAACATCCTCGGTATACTGAAGCGAAGGAGCACTTAAAGGCACAGCCTTCTTGAGACGATCAATAGCTTTATCCGGAGAGCCGGCGGCAACGTCGATCTCGGCCATTATTAAATTATAGAGATCGGTCGCCCATTTCTTCGGGTACTCTTTAAACTCGGCCAGGAGCAGCTGCATCTCATCCGCTTTCGCCTTAGCAGAATCGATTTTGCCCTCCTTTAAATCGATCATCGCCAGCAAGAAGTTATGGAATGTCCGGTAATACGTTTTATAGCCCGGACTCAGAGCTGACCGGCCATTAAAGTGAGCTTCAGAAAGTTTCCTGGCTAAATCGTATTCTCCCCTTTCGTAATAAATAGAAAACTTTAGGTCGCCTGCCGCTAATACGCCCCATTTATCGCCAAGGGCTTCGGCCACGTTCTCGGCCATTTGAAGGTCACTCAAGCATTTCCGATAGCTTCCCAGCCAGAAATCATAAAAGCCCTTCCACATATATCCCGCTCTCTTGACCCCGGGAGCGGGCGCCATCTCGATGTATCTGTCGATACATTTCATGGCTTCGGTGTAATCTTCCTTGAGAGCGTAAAGATACTGGATATTGTGGATCGAAATTATGAAATCCGGCTTTTTCTTGAGCGCTTCCTTATATTTCGCAATGGCCTCGTCGAGATTGCCCATCCAAAAATAGACCTCGCCCAAGGTATCCAGCGGATTGGCCTCCGTGGGTGCGAGAGCGGCGTATTTCTTAAGACATTCGACGGCCTTCTCGTAATTCTTCAACCAAGCATAAATATAGCCCATCTGATTGAGCGCGAGCCCATAAGTCGGGTCGAGCTGCAAGACCTTCTGGAATTCCTCTAAGGCCTTTTCCTCTTGCCCCGGTTGTGCCTGCTGATAATACAATCCCAGACGATTGTGGAAATATTTTTCTTTGGGATATTTACTGGCCGCGTCCAGCAAAATCTGGAAATATTTTTGCTGATTGTTTTCTATATAATTGGCGTAACTGGCATCTAGGTAGAGCTTTTCTTTTTCGGTCAGCTTCTGATAATTCGCCTTGGACTTTTCCAGAGCCTGGTCTCTCGCTTTGATATCTCCAAAGTTATTATAGGTACGGGCAAGCCCAAGATAGGCCAGGGCAAATGTCGGATCGAGCTCGACGGCCTTCTCGAAATACTGGAGCGCCTCTTTATCATAGAGCTGGCCATAGGCGATCGTGCCTTTAAGATAGTTGTCATAGGCCTCGATCGAGCTCGTCGTGATATCGGCAATCCGCACTTTTTCGGCGTTAATTTTGCTCTCGGGCATGCCGGCTCCCAGAGAAACCTGCCGGCTTAACTCATTGATCTGGCTCTTGAGGATGCTTCCTTCCCCCTCGCCGCTGGAACTCGCGCTCTTGACCAGACTCTTGGTTTCGACATCCAGGATCTTGACATCGGTGGCGAAGACATCTCCCGCCTTGGCATAGCTCCCCAGGACGATCGTCCGGATCCCGTCCATCCGGCACAGTTCAAACCCGAGGTCTCGGTCGATAAACTCCACGTCGCCCTTGGCCGTCTGCTTGACCAGGTCCAGGAGTCTTTCCCAAGTGGTGACGCTGAAATTCCCGGATTGTTCCAGACTGGTGATGAGCAGGTTCGGGATGACCCTTCTCAAATAGTCATAATTTTTGTCGCCGGTCTGGTTTTCGAAGCTGATCACGGCGATCGACAGCCTTTCTCGGGGAGCGAGCGGCACCTTGGCTGGAGCGAGCACTCTCCAGAGAGCAAAACCCAAGACGGCCAGAAGAATGACAGACATTGCCGGAATGAACAGCTTTTTTCGGCTGATGGTCAGGGTGATCGGCTTGGACGCGGCGGTCTTCCTCTTTGGGACCGGACGCTCTGCCGTCGGGATGCCTTTTTCAATCTTTTCAAGGTCAGCCCTCAACTCATCGGCGTCCCGATAACGTCTCTCCTTGGCTTTCTCCAGGCACTTGAGGATGAGACGGCTGAGGTCCTGGGGAATCTGAGCGTTGAGCCCCCTGGGATCTTTCGGGATTTCGCTCTTCTGTTTCACGCCGATGGTGAACGGCGTATCGCCTTCAAAGGGCACCTGCCCGGTCAGCATTTCATAGAGGATAATGCCCAGCGAATAGATATCCGACCGTTGATCGATCTCTTTTCCCTCCACTTGCTCGGGGGACATGTATTCGGGAGTGCCGATCATGACTCCGGCGCCCGTGATTCCCTTGACCGATATAGACCGGGCGATCCCAAAATCCATGATCTTGGCATTGCCCTCCTTATCGATCATGATGTTGCCAGGCTTCAAATCCCGGTGGACAACCCCTACCCGGTGGGCTTCGGCCAGCCCGTCACAGACCTGTTTGGCAATGAAAATGGCCGTCCCCACGACCAATTGCCGGGCTCTATGGATAAAGCTCTTCAGGTCCTCTCCGGAAACATACTCCATCGTGATGAAATAGCTGCCGGCTTCCCTGCCCAGGTCATACATCCGGCAGATATTCTTGTGAGATATGTCCCGGGCGATCTTGAGCTCGTTCCGGAAGCGGTCGATCGTGTCCTGGTCGGCCGACACCTCGGGCTTGATGAGCTTCAAGGCCATTTTGGCCTGGACCTCGCGGTCGAACACTTTGTAAACCTTGCCCATGCCGCCCTTTCCCAGTTCTTCGATGATTTGGTAGCGGCCGGCAAAAGTGGAGCCGGTGGTCAGGTCGTGGGCGGGCGCTTGAAGAGTTTCTGTGATATCCGGGCGAATGTCCTTGGCTGGCGGAATGAGCTGAGTCCCGCATTCCCCGCAGAAGTTCAGCGTGTCAGGATTCTCAGAATGACATTTCGGGCACTTTATGGCCACTGCTGACCCCTTCTATCAGTATGGCTAGAGGGTATCAAGGACATGGGGGCGAGTCAACCAATCTATCGCAGGCTCGACGCGCTCGGCATTCGCGGAGACCTCTGCGCCCGTTATCTAGTCCCGCCACTCGCCGATATTATCCCACATGTGCTCAAGATTTCTGGGGGCCGGATATTTGTCAGGCCCCACGAAGTTGTGATTCAATAATAACGTGAATGAAGGAGAGGCGTGAACCGGCGTGATCGTTATCTCCTGGGCTGCGGCCCGGCGGCGGGAGCGGTCCTCGTCATCGCCGTCGTTTGGGCCTCGGCTGTGACGCCCGGGATCAACCAGTCCTCCGATACGATCAGCCGGCTGGCGGCGCCCGGTCAGCCCCACCCTTGGATTCTCCGGACCGGCCTGGTCCTGTGCGGCGTTCTCTCCGTCGCGTTCGGGGTCGGGGTGCTCCGGGCGCAGCGGCGCGGCGTCTTTCGCTGGGGAGTGCTAGCGGGATTGGTCGTGTTTGGCGTCTCCACTGCAATTACGGGGCTGGCGAGGGATTACCCAGTCCGGGGCGGTCCGGAAATGGGCTGGGAAGGCGCGGTCCACAACCTTTTCGCCCGGGTGGCAGTTTACGGAATCCTGGCGGCCATGGCCGCCCTCGTTCCCGCGGCCGCCGGCCGCCGCCCGGCCATGCTGCCCGCCGTCGTATTCTCGGCCGTCGCGCTCGTTCTGGTCGCCGCGGCCGGCCTCTTCTATCCCGGTGTTCCACCGTCGTTCCGCGGCCTAGTCCAGCGGCTCGCGCTGCTCATCGTCTTCGCTTGGATGGCCGCCACCGCTGTCATCGTCCGCCGGGCCGCGGGCCGATAGGCAAAAAAGACTCAACTTCTTAGCTGGACCAGTTCTTGGGTGAGGCTCCTCGGCCCCAACTGCTATCAGAACTTCCCGATTAGCGGACCGCCGGTCAGATTTGCCGGAGTAGACCTCACCCCCCATTTTCTTCTGTCTACCCAAAAAAAGTGTGTAAAGATTGTGCAAACTCTTGTACAAAATGGCTCAGTCTAGCCCAAACGTGACAAAACCATCAAGGTCGGTAAGTGCAAGAAAAAAAAGTAAAATGGGGCCCAACAGGAGAGAGACAGCCACGGCCAATTTTCGTCGGGATCGTTGTTGAAGTCCGGAGGGATCACCGGATCCCGCGGCGACGTACTGCCCCTGGCTTGGTCAGGCCCTCTTCCGAACGGCGGTGATGGCCTTCAGGTAGACAGCGTTATTCGGGATGACGGGGCCGAAACCGTTGATGAAGCCCGAATCGCCGCCGCGGAAGCCGGTGGTGCCCTTGAGGCGCACGCTGGCGATGGTCTGGCCCAGGCGCGGGTTCGTCCATTCGTAGGCAAAGAAGGTGATGGCCTTGCGGCCCGCGCCGCCGAGCGGGACGGCATCAGCGCCGTAGCAATAGTCCCTGGCCGAGGTCGCGCGCCTCCCAGTTCCACTCCTGGATGTTCACGCCGTAGCGGATGGGGATGGTGAGGACGAAGCCGTCGGCGTAGACGACCTCGTACCAGCCCAGCAGGTCGGCCGTGTCCTCCTGGTCGAAGATGAGCCGGTAGGACTCCTTGTTGGTCGCCGGGCGGGCGGCGGCGTGGAGGAAGATCAGGCTGGTGGCGTCGAGGCCGATGGCGATGTCGCCGGACTCCCTGGGCAGTCCCGTCCGGCTGGTGCCGTCCGTGCCGACGACGACGAATGATTTGTCCGCGCCGGAGGAGAGATCGAACGGCACGGAGCCGAGCGAGACCGTGCCGCCGGTCATCGCGGCCAAGTCCACGGCGAAGGCCGGCTCCGTCGAGCCGGCGTTGAAGCGGTCGGCGATGGGGAGCGGCTCGATCCGGCGCTCGGTGCGGCTGGGAGGCTGCTCTCCACGGAAACGGCCGCGGATTTCCGGCGCCATCTGTTGGATCAAGGCGGAGAGATCGCGCCCGTCGATCGCGTCGCCGCGCCAGAAGCCGTGAGCGCCGGCCAGCAGGTCGGGCAGCATGTCCTTGCCGAAGCCCGCTTCGTTGGTCGCGAACCACGCCGAGGGGGCGCCGCCGAGAATCGAGCGGCGGCCGAGCCGCTCGGCGAAGTTCTCCATGCCCGGCGCGAAGTTGCCGTAGACCTCTTCGAAGCCCATGGCCTCGAGCTGCGCCTCGAAGCCTTCCACCTGGGTCTCGCTCCACTCCGAGCCCGAGGCGGACCAGAACCAGTTGAAGATCAGGATGTCCTTCGGGATCAGCCGCTCGACCTGCTCGCGCGTCATGCCCCCGGGGGCGTCGTAGGCGAAACCGTCCGGGGCTTTTCTCTTCTGGAGCCCGACGCCGCGCACGCCCTCGAGCAGCATATCGCCCCAGATGGCCATCCGGATGCCCTTGCCGGCGAGGTAGTCGTGGATCTTGCGCACGTCCTCTCCGTAGCGTTCCCGGATGTCCTTATCGCCGCAGCGCGGGCACAGGCCGACGGGCTGGAACAGCTCGTCGTGCCCGGCGTGCATCAGGCGCGGGTGCAGCAGTTCGATGTACTCGTCATAGACCTCGAACAGGAGCTTGTAGCTCTCGGGGTTCGAGGGACAGTAGGTGTCGGGCCAGAGCTCACCCGGCACCTCGGAGAGTTCGGGATGCGCGGACAAGAGGTAGTAGCTGTGGGTGAGCGACGGCAGTTCCGGAACGAGTTCCATATGGAACTTCCGGACATAGCGGGCGAGATCCGCGACTTCTTCTTTCTCCAGAAAGCCGCCGTCCGCCGTGTCCTGGTGCGAGGAGTTGATCTCGAGGTCGTGGGGGGCGCCGGGGGGATAGTTGCGGCGCCAGAAGTTGGTCTCGCGGGAGAAGCGGACCCAGCCGGCGTTGAGCTCGGGGTGGCGCTCGAGCCGCATGGAGGCGTTCATCTCGACGATCAGCGTGTTGTATTTGTAGAGCGCGAGGGCGTCCCGGACGAAGCGCTTGAAGAAGGGGATGTTGTCGCGGCCGGGCAGGTAGAGCTTGAAGCCGCGAAAGGGTTTTGCGGGCCAGTCGCGGATCTCGGTGCCGGCGAAGCGCACGGCGCCGGAGCGGGCGACGGCCAACTGGCGCAGCGACTGGAGGCCGTAGAAGGCGCCCCGTTCATCGCTGCCCGCGACGACGACAATCCCGGGACCCGTGCGAAGAATGTAGCCCTCGGGCCCGGGATTTCGGGCATCCACCTTCAGACCATGGCCGGCGCAATACTCGGCGACCAGGCGGCTGGAGAAGACGCCCATGACGATCAGTTTTCTGGCCGGCGCCAGATGCTCCAGACGCTCGATCTTCAGGTGCAGGTCGAAACGGTCGCCAAGCTCTTCGGTCAGCATCCGCGCCAGGAACACGTCCTGCTCGGAGGGAGAGGCCGGGATGGCGATGACGCAGGATGGGTCCAAGACGAAATCGCCGGCCACGGCCGCCGATTCGCGCGGCGCGGGAAATATCGGCCCTGTCGCGGCGGCCGTTGCCGGGACGGACAAGCCCGCGGCTGCGATCATGAAGCCAAGCCAGAGCCATGTCGAGCGTTTCTTCACACCGACTCCTTTTCCGAATCGCGATTTGTTGGGCTCAAGCGAGAGCTGCCATCCGCGTCCTTTCTATTATAAGGGAGGAGAAGAAGCAACCCGCGATATTTTCAACCCCAAGCGCTTGCGCCAGGACCAACATCGGGGCATCCTCGGTGATAAACCCCAGTAGAACCTTCTCCAGCGGCGCCTAAGAGAGGAAACTTAAAAGGCCTGTTTCGTCCACCCGGGAGTAAGCGCGATAGTTCGCATGAGACCCTGAGTCTCGTAAATTGGATGCGACACTCACCGGGGAAGATGCTCATACCGCCAAGACGGCGTATACATGCGTCTGATGAAACGGGCTAGAGCCCTCGGGCGAAACATGGACCTCTTCTATGAAGGAGGCCGATAAATAGAAGAAAGACTCGGTTGACGCAGCGCTTTCATACATGCGAACGTCACTGTACACTAGCCAATCTAGCCTAAACCTGATAAAACCACCAAGATCGGTAAATACAAGAAAATAAAGCAGGATGCTGTCCAACAGGGGAATGCAGCGCCGCCGATTTCCGCCAGCATCGTTTTTGAAGTCCAGAAGGCCCACCGGGACCTCGCGTCTCCATCAATGGGGACCTTCATATCATCGGTTACCCGGGACGTGATTACGTCCTCGCCAGACTTCAGGAACGAAAGACTCTGGGCCTTGCAGATTACACCTTCGAGGTCTGTCTACGTCCAGTCATCCGCGGTTGAAATGGGTGCCTAGGTTGATGGCGAGCATTGAACCGCTCTTGGCGCCCGCGACGGCCTTTCCCAGGTGCGCCTTGTGTTTCGCGACGTTCTTGCCATCGGCCGTAATGAGCGCGGCCGCGAACTCCATTTCCGGGTCTCCGCCGCGAATCTCGATGGCTTTCACGACGATGGTGTAGCCGTCGAAACCGGTCGCCGGATTGCCCTGCTTAAACATCCAGTCCAATTGCTTGTACGACTCGGCCAGGTAACCGGCGTCGAACAGGGCCAGCGCGGTGGCCGGCGATTTCGCTGTCTTTTCGCTGGCCCGCGCTTTGAGCTTCTCCAGCAGTTCGGCGGCGATCTCGCGATTTTTCGCGGCGTAAATGCTTGCCCGCCGCATCGTTTCCATGCGGACGATGACGGGAGTATCGCCGGTCAGGAGCGCCAGCGTATCGGGAACCAGCCGGGTAAGGTCGTAGTCCGCCTTTGGGTTCTCCCAGCCGCGGGCGGCGTCGTTGCCCCAGGGCAGCGACGCCGCGTCGCCGATGGAAAATGGGTGACAGATCAACGGTGGGCCGGCCAGCAGGGCGTGCGGAAGCACCACCGCTGCCAGCAGCGCTGTCGCAACGCCCAGGAAAAACTTGCTTATCGCGTTCATTCAGCATTCCTCCTCAGTGGGATCTTTTGTTTTGTTCACAAGGAAAGACGCCGCGCGGCGGCAAGTGTTAACAACCCAGAGAAAAAGCCAACGCCAAGATACCAAGATGCAAAGTTCACAAAGGAAAAACTTCTGTCGTTCGCGGCCGGAGGTCTTTGGGCTGCCTCTTATGCCTCTATTGCGGGAAGGGGCGCTTCCAGATACGCCACCAGGAAGTCTTGCCGAGGCCCAGCTCGTTCCACCAGCAGTCGAGCATGCCGCGATCGCCGGCCAGCACACCCTCCAGCGTCACGCCGGGAGGCGGTGGAACGAGCGACGCCATACGTTCGTAGACGCGCGCAGCCTCCGCACCCTGTAGCCTGAACAGCAGGTGCCACAGTGTGAACGCGTCCTGCCTGCGCGCCTCGCGCAGCACGGTGGAAAGCACGGCGGCGCGCTCTTCCCCGCCCAATCGCTCCCAATCCAGGCGCGACAGCGCGGTTTTCAACGCTTCCGACCCGCTCTCGAAGTAAGGCGTGCCGGGACCGATGCCGGGGCGGGTGGCGCACGCGGCGCTCTGCGGGATAAACGATTCGCGGCCGGGCAGCTCGAACCCCACCCAGCCGGAGGTGACCCGGACCAGGCCCGCGCCCGACTCGTCCACGGTCAGCGTGTAGGCACAGCCCAAGTCCACGGCGACCGCCGAGGGCATATCCACATAGAACAGGCGCGGCGGCGCCCAGGTGGTGGCGTGGATGGTGCCGATATCCAGCGCCAGACGGTGTTCGGTAACGCGCGTACGCACAAGCCGCACGCGGCTGTTCGGTTCCACCTCCACCTGGCCGATCTCCCCCACGTTGATGCGCGCCCGCGAGAATGCGTCGGTTGCCAGCGCCTGGCCGACCAGCAGCCGGCCCTTGTCCCGCATCTGCCGCCAGCCAACACGGGGTTTGCCCTCGACGCGGGCCACGTCCCAGCCGGGAGCGGCGGGGCGAACCGCAATCCACACGGTCCCAGCGATCACGAGAACGGCCGCCGCAGTCGTGAGCACCAGGTGCGGCCAGGTCAGCCAGGGAAAAAAGCGGCGCGTTTCCCGCACCGGCAGAGGAAAATCGGGCGCCGGACGATCATGACGGTACCTGTCAAGGAGGTGCTCGAGGCGCTGCACGTCGGGGTCCGGCTCGCCCGAGCCATCCCACACATAGTTGTCCTTCATGAGCGGACCTCCTTTCCCAAAGATTCGCGGAGCATCTTCATGCCGCGGTGCAGGTTGACGCGCACGGAGGCGGGCGTCAGCCCGGTACGCGCGGCAATCTCCGGCCCGGTCATGCCCTCCACCAGCCGCAGGATCAGCGTCTCGCGGTAGGCGTCGGGCAGCCGACGGATCGCGGCCAGCGCCGCGGCCGCTTC
This sequence comes from Candidatus Aminicenantota bacterium, assembly GCA_963764885.1. Classification (GTDB taxonomy): domain Bacteria; phylum Acidobacteriota; class Aminicenantia; order Aminicenantales; family UBA8522; genus CAVSCD01. The sequence continues at coordinate 386,275 of CAVXUH010000003.1, read as the reverse complement.
CATGTCAGATGAAGCCTGGTCCCTGGAACGTTCCTGCGTCAGTTCCTTGGGCAGTTCGGTGGTATCCGGGCGGCGGCGGTAATAGTCGGTGGCGCGGTTGCGGGCGATCATAGCCAACCACCCGCCGAAAGCGTCCGGCTCACGCAGCGTTTTCAGGCGGCGCATTGCCGTCAGGAACACATCCTGTACCAGGTCATCGACCTCGTCGCGCGGCACCCGAGCCAGGAGGATGCCGTGCACCATGCGTGCGTAGCGGCCGTAGAGCCGCCCGAAGGCGCCCCGGTCGCCGTTGCGCGCGCCGCATACCAGCACGGAATCGGCGGTCGCTTCCGTCACGGGCGGTGTGCTCTCCGGGTGACCATGCCTCATCGTGACCCAAAGGTCAATGGCGGTTTCACCAGCATACCCCAGCACGTTAGATGCTCTGCACACTGGTAAGACGCCCGCTGTGTCAAATCGTTAACAGTCCCGGAGGGAGAAAGCGGGATTGGCCGCGCGGACGGATAGGTAACATGATGATGTGATGCACCTCCTCGGGGAGTTTGATAGACTTCCCGTTGAAACTGATTTTTCAGGAGGCGCACAGATGATTATCTTGGTATTGACCATTATCGTCAATATTCGCATATGACGTTGATGGATCAAGGGGGGCAGACGATCCGATCCGGGCGGGTTCCCAACGAACGGGTCGAGATCGAGAAGTTCCCTTGAAGGTTTGGAGGCGGTTGAAGCCGTTATCGAGACAGGAGGTACCGCCCATGCAGGGGAGGCGAGTCAACTGAAAACAGACCTTACTGCGATTTCTAGATTAAGGCCCATTTGTTCTTCGAACAGGGGCCATCGGCATGGCTCTGAGCGGATAGATGACCCATAATTCAACCCTAGAATTAGTGTCCAACCAGTGCCAAAAAGCGCTTAAAGGCGCTTACGCTTGCTTAACGAAGCTTAAACGAAAAAAGGGAGACCCGAAGACATAAGTCATTGAAAAGACAGAAGAATATGGGAAGCTGGGGAGAAGATCGCCTCATCATGCCGCCTGCCTGAAGAAGGTTTTGAAGTCCAGAAGGCCCACCGGGACCTCTACCCTCCCGTGCAGGTATAGGAAGGAATTCACTATCAGGCCGATATCAATTTTTGGCGCCGTGATTTCTTAGCAACTCGGCGATTTCTTTATGCCCTTTTTCCAGGGCCAAGCTTAAAGGTGAGCGGCCTCGTTGATCACTGACGTTTACGTCCGCGCCTGCGGCGATCAACATTTCGGCGACATCCTTCTTACCGAATTCAGAAGCCAGTTGAAGCGGTGTCTCCTGAAATGGGCTTTCGGCGTTGACGTTTGCGCCGTGAGCGATCAGGAGCCCGCAGATATCCTTGTGTCCATTCAGGGCCGCCGAATGGAGAGACGTCCAGCCGTTTTCATCCGAAAGCACGACGTTCGCTCCCTTCGAAATCAACAGTTCTAATATACGCATATGGCCGTTTGCCGCGGCATAGCTCAGAGCCGTTTTTCCGCTTCCGGTCTTGGCGTTGACGTCCACTCCCTCCGAGAGGATGGACTCTGCAACCTTGGTGAGACCCTGCATTGCCGCCGCGTGGAGTGCTGTCGATTTTGATCCGGCATGGAACTTCCCGGAGAGGACTTGGTCGAGAGGCTGACGTCCGCTCCCTTCGCCATCAACAACAGGGCGAACTTTTCGTTTTGCTTAAGCACGGCTTCATAAAGCGGCGTTACGCCTTCTGTCGATTGGGCGTTGATGTTTGCCCCGTGAGCGACCAAGTAGTCGGCGACTTCCCAATGCATACCGCTTATCGCCTCGAGCAAGGGCGTATAACCACTGGCATCTTTTGCGTCAATATCCGCGCCACGCTTTAGGTGGCGTCGCACATCGGCCAGGTCCCCTCTTTCTGCCGCCTGGTTCAGAGTCTCATAAACCGGGGCTTTCCGGCAGCCGACGGCAAGAATCGCGATAAGCAGAAAGACCCCAATACCGCCGTCTAGTGCTAGCGCCCTCATCTTCATTGGTCGTTTCCATTTTGGGGATGCGAATTTCATCGCCTGCCGCACAGCAGGCCCATGCTATTGAGAATTAAAGGACGTGTCAAGAATCCTTGGTTTCCGCTCCGGAGCCGCCCCGCCAGTAATCTAGCCCCGCCACTCGCCGATATTGTCCCACATGTGCTCGAGGTTTCTCGGAGCTCCATAAACGTTGGCTTTTGATGAAAAGGCCTCGTGGACCTTCAGCATCAGCGTCATGCCGCTCTTTTCGTTCAGCATGTCACCGATGGAGCGGATCACCTTGGCCTCGGGGGAGGAAGATCCGCTTAGGAATCCTTCTGGGTGCCTGCGATAGATCTCGACCAGGGTCGAAATCGCTTCCTGTTCCGTCACGGGCAGCCTCTTCAGCGTCAAGTATTGCGGACCCTGCCACGCCTTGGCCTCCCGCACGGCCCTGCGGTCAGCCCTCACGCCAATAAAGACAAGAAGCACTCCCGGCAAGCCCACGATGAACGCGAAGACGACATTGGCTGTCCTATCGCGCATGGGAAAAAGGATCATAAGCACGGCCAAAACAACCAGAGCCGCTCCCCCAAGGATCCTCTTCAGCGGACCTGTTGAGATGAGCGCTTTTTCTTCCGGCACGTCAGCCTCCTCAGGATCCTGAATCCGGGCGTGGGTCGACGGGGGGCAGATCCGCCGACTTCGCAAGCTCAGCCAGCCGTTTGGCGGCATCCTTGCGGATGTCGTGGTTCCGGTCCTGCTTGGCGATCTCCGCCAGCAGCGATCGGTCGGTCAGCCTCCAAACCGCAACCTGGCGGACTCTATCAGAGCGATCGTGCTGGGCGATTTCCTGCAGTAGCCCTTGATCCGAAATCCGGAAGACGGCGAACCTGCGGACCTCCTGACTCTCGTCCCTGGTCGCGATTTCGGCCAGAAGTGCCTCGTCGACCAGGTTTCCGGCGGCGAAGGCGCGGACGTCGTCGTGGGGATCGTTCTTCGCCAGCTCCGCCAGCAGCTTCTGATCGGTTAAATGCCGGGCGGCGGCCGGCCGCACGTATTGATCATCTTGCTGCAGGGCGAACTGTGCGATGATGGCCTGATCCGTCAAGGCCCAAACGGCTTCGTGGCGAACGCGGCGGTCGGGATCCCTGGAGGCAATTTCGACCAGCCGGGTCTGATCGGTGAGCATCGAAGCGGCTTCCATTCGGACCTCCGGGGCCTTGTCCTTCAGCGCGATCCGCGCCAGCAACGCCTGGTCCGTCAATTTGCCCACCGCTTCCTTTCGCTCGACGTAGAATTTAGCTTTGGTCGCCACCCGTTCCAGAAACGCTTGATCAGTGAGCTGCGAAATCGCCTTGGACCTGACAAAAGTGCTCTTATCTTTCAGCGCGACCTTATAAAGCCGCTTCTGAGTGGCCGCGCTCGCCTGATCACCTGAGGTCGAGGCCTCAGCGCCGGTTTTCGTTAGGCGTTTCCAAGGGTTCCACATACGATCAAGGCCCGACGGGCCAGCTTTCTACGGTGGGGAGGCCCAATCCGGGATGAGCCTATCCTCCCTGGCAGTCTGATGTCAAGGAGTCAAAACCCGGCGAGCCGGTCTTCCTGCGGCCGCGGAATGGGACACGGAAGAATGAGAAGCAGTTGCGAAGTGGACCTACCCGTCGGTTCTCTTGATCATTCAAATAACGCCCGTCATGCCCATTCAGATATTTGTCAGGCCCCACGAAGCTGTAATTCGATAATAACGTGAATGAAGGAGAGGCGTGAACCGGCGTGATCGTTATCTCCTGGGCTGCGGCCCGGCGGCGGGTGCGGTCCTCGTCATCGCCGTCGTTTGGGCCTCAGCTGTGACGCCCGGGATCAACCAGTCCTTCACGCCGCTTCCCAGAGTCGTCCAGGCACTTCCGTTCCACATGACGATGTAATTGACCTCACTCCCTCCAGCCTGGGTGAACGAACCGCCCAGATAGACATTCGTCCCGCTCACCGCAAGTGCGTAAACATAACCATCTATAAAAAAATTCCCAAGTTGGCTGTCCCAGTATTGATCCCCCGCGGCCTGAATAGCGGCCCCTTCCCCGCCGAGCGAACTCATCTGCGGACTATCGATGGCCGCAAAACGCGGGGCCTTACCGGGCCCGCTGACCAGCTTGTATCCCCTCGCATCAAAGCTGGCGGTGAGGCCGACTGTTGATTTCAACGACCCGTCTTCATTCAAGATCGAGGCCAACGACTTAGCCGCTTGAGTTGCGTCTCCATCATTTCCCGATCCCAGAGACCAGACAAAGAGCACGCGAAGAGAACAGAAAGCGAGAAATTTGAGATGCCTCACGGTTCGTCCTCCCTTATCGGACCCCGGTGCACTCCCTAGCCTGAAAACAGACTTTCTAATGAAGAAGTATCCATGAAAATAAACTCGAGTTGCCAAACGAAATCTGCCCTTGCGAGGAATTTTATGCAATGCTCTAAAGCTTCGGTATAGTGACTTCAAGGCGGAAAGATGAGTCTTTCGCGATGGCCCGTGCCCTTCGGGGATGTTGTGCAGGGCGATGGCGACGGCGATGGCGACGCCCAAAGCCGGATTCTGGAGCGCGGCCAGAAACGTGACCAGGCCTTCCGGGAGGTTGTGAATAGCGATCGCCATGGCCGTGAACAAGCCCACCCGCAGAAGCTTCCTTTGCCGCATTGTGTGGTCGTGAAACCCGGGCTCCGGGCCGCCCTTGCCCCGGCCGGCGGCGGCCAGGATCTCCGGTCGGGGCGGCTCGGAACCGTGGAGGGGCGCCGATTCCTCTTCGGCATGCATTTCGTGGGGATTCTCGGCGGACGGGATCAACATATCAATCGCGCCGATCAGGAGGATGCCGCCGAAAAATGAGGCCGCATTGACCCAAGGCCCCCACTGATCCCCAAAAGCGGCCGTCAACTGGTCGGCCCCCTTAAAGAAGATCTCGACGAAGGATACGTAAAGCATGACGCCCGCGGAAAAGCCAGTCGCCAAAGAAAGGAAACGGGTGTTCTTCCTTTTCGCGGCGAACGCGATAATACTCCCGATTCCCGTCGCCATCCCCGCGAACACGGTCAGTCCAAAAGCGATCCAGATGTGCTTCATTTTCTCTTTTTTCCGTCGGCTGAGCCCTACTATATCGCATGCCCGGGTCAGGCTCAAAACCCGGCCGGGTTTCATCTTCCGGCAGCCGGCAGTGGAAAACCCAGGGGAGACTTCCTATACTATCAGGCATGGAGCTCCGCGGAAAGACGATCCTCCTTACCGGCGCCTCGAGCGGGATCGGCCTCGCCCTGAGCTGGCAGCTGGCGAAAGAGAAGGTCAACCTTGCGCTTCTCGCCAGGAGGGAAGATATTCTCCGACAGCTGGCCGAAGAGCTCAAGGACTCCGGCAGCGTCATGCTGCCGGTCAAGTGCGACGTTTCCGTCAAATCCGAAACGGCGAGGGCCTGCCGGGAGATCCGAGCGCGGTTCGGACAAGTCGATATCGCCATCCTTAATTCCGGTTTGAGCCATAGGGCCGATATGGACAAATTCAGCGTCGATAACGCCCGGGGCGTATTCGACGTCAATGTCTTCGGCGCGCTGAATTTCATCTGCGAGCTCGTGCCCGATTTCATTCAAAGAAAAGGGGGAACGATCGTCGGCGTGTCCAGCCTGGCCGATTGCCGCGGTCTTCCGAAGAACGGGTTTTACTGCGCCAGCAAGGCGGCCGTCACGGCTCTCCTTGAGAGTTTGAGGGTCGAGTTGAAAGAGCTCGGCGTCAAGGTGATCACGGTCAAGCCGGGGTTCGTTAAAACCCCGATGATCAAGGGGGGCATCTATCCCAAGCCATTCCTCATGACGCCAGAGAAAGCCGCGGCCATCATCATCAAGGGGATAAAAAAAGAAAAGAGGCTGATCCAGTTCCCGCTGCCGATGGTCCTGGGCTCGAGGCTGGTCAAGGCGATGCCCGGTTTTCTGTATGAGAGCATCGCCGCGAGGATCAAAAGATAGGGGAGCTGTCTTCCCTTGACTCGCCGCCGTTCCGAGTATACTTTTATCCTGTAAGGGGAGATAAGTGTTGGGACCACGACAGCGATCAGCTTGGGAGGTAACAATGAGCATCAGGAAGTCGGTCATAACCATCTGGACAGCCGTCCTCTTGTTCCTGGCTCCTGTGGCGCTCTTGGCCGGGAATCAGGCGGCGAAGGATACGCTGGAACCCAATGAAATACTCCGGGCTTCGGAGGAGCTGAAATCATCCGACGGTCGATATTCTCTTGCCCTGCAGGACGACGGCAACCTGGTGGTCTATGACGGCCGGGGAAGAGCGCAATGGAGCAGTGATACGGCCGGAAGCGGGGCTACGGAGTGCATCCTCCAGGATGACGGCAACCTGGTGCTCAAGAACAGGAACGGACGGGACGTCTGGGCGACGCACACGGACGGCGTCAGGAACGCGCGATTGATGATGCAGAATGACGGGAACCTGGTAATCTACAATAAAAGGGGCTTGCCTGTCTGGGCCAAGGGGATGATCAAAAGCGGCCTGTCAAGGGACGAAAACCTGTTGACCGATGAATTTCTCAGGTCTCAGAATCGAACGTACACACTCATTTTGCAGGGGGATGGAAACCTGGTCGGCCGGGACGGTCGAGGCAGAAGCTTTTGGAACAGCGGCACCGTCGGCAGCGGGGCCGTGGAGTGCGTCCTGCAGGGCGACGGCAACCTGGTACTCAAGAACAGGAACAGGCGAGAGGTCTGGGCGACCAAGACCGACGGCCACCCCAACGCGAGATTGGTGCTCGAAGATGACGGTCAGGTAGTGCTGTATGAGGAGGACGGAACGGCCTTCTGGTCCAACGGGGTCATCAACACGAAGGTCGAAGGCGGCCTGCCGTCCTCATCGGGGTACAGCGCTCTTACCGGCGACAGCGATTTCGACATGGCACTCAACACCCTCAACAACGACGCGCTGGCGGACCCGGGCAGCTTCGCCACTCGACTGAGTGAGACGTTCGGTGTCTCCAGCCGGTGGATCGATAACCTCGTGAGAAGGGAGAGTGTTCCCCCCGCCGATGTCTATATGATCGCGAAAATGGCCTCTGTCACAAACCGGCCCGCCGATACCATTGAGGATTACTACTTGGCCGACAGGGGCCGAGGCTGGGGCGCGGTCGCCGAGCGCCTGGGAATACGGCCGGGGTCACAACAATTCCGCGCCCTCAAACAGGACGATGCCGGATTCCTGCGGAGGGGAGCGCGTCAGGGACGGATAAGAAGGAGCAGGGACGAACGTTAGATAGGCGCCGAGCCTGGCTTTTCTTCTACCGCAGGCGTCCTTTCAGGCTTTTCCAGCGGGGACCCGTCCGGTCGATCACCAACACGCCCGCGTTTTCGCCGTTGGCCTCGCCCCTGCCGTCCACCCTCAGCCAACCCCCCGTGTTGGCCAGCGGATATATTTCGTTATCGATCCTGAGGAACGCCCCGCTTTCGCCGGCCGAGGGCACGTGCGTGTGCCCGAAGACAAAGGTGAACGGCAGCGGGATATCCCGGTCCGATGGGAAATTGTATTCCGCCGCCCGGCTCTTCCGATATCGCTCGATGACATATTTCCTGATGTACGCCTCGACCTTCGCCTTCAGCCTGTCGTCGATCGGGGACCGGAACAGGCCGCTCCGTCTTTCCATCAGCAGGCGGCTGAGCTGCGAGGCGGCCGCGTTTTTTATGAGCCGGAGTCCCAGCCTCCTCAGCCAGCCCAGCTTCAGCCTCCTGGCGAAGTTGACGTAGACCGTGTCCAGCATCTGCCTCATCTCGCGCTTGGCTTCTTGATCACCCTTCTCGACATTGTCCAGGAGATCTTGAACGTGCTCCGTCAGTCTTCCCGACCGCCCGAAATCATAGTTCACCGCCTCGATCCAGATGGTGTTGAACGCCTCGAGCTCGTCCAGCCGGGCCGGTTCGATAAGGTAATTCACGGGGGTGAACAGCTCTTCAAGAAAATGGCCGTGCGTCAAAAGATAATATTGTGCTCGGCCATCGTCGGCGGGGACATTGATCAGATGATGGGGATATTTGACGACGATCTCCGGCGCCGGCCTGTCCTTCGGCCAGAGGCCGCCGAGAACGATCCCGCAGGGCGGGTCCGGGGCGGCGCTCGAAAAGGCTCTGTCGACGAAATAGGACGGATATTCTGGGTCGGAGGGAGGAAGCCGGCCCCGGGCGATCCGTCCGTCCACGCAGGCGCGCTCGGCCAGTTCCCTCCACAAGTGATGGTCGTGGTTTCCCGGGACATAGACAATCCGCCTGAAACCCGGGGCCCGGGACAGGAGGGCGAAAAACTCTCGAAGATCGCCGTAGGCCTCGTCCAACCCGGCGACCGAGAGCTCGAGAAGATCGCCGTTGATGATCAGCTCGTCCTGCGGCCCGATCTCTGTCAACAGCTCGAGGAGGGCCGCTTTGTTATCCTGGAACCGGAGATCTGCCGAGCATAAATAGCCGAGGTCCCTGCCCAGATGCAGGTCGGACATCGCCAAGACGGACTCGACCTTCCTCATGCCCTTGTCCTTGAATCCTCGGCCTTAAGGTAGCACTTGGCTTGCCTCTCTTCAACACCGGCGGCGGTGAGCCTCGGGATCGAGGCTGTACCCTAAGATCGGGCGCGGGCGCGGCCTCGACTCCTTCGGGCGGCAGCCTGATGAAAAGAAACCTCTACGCTTGGCGGCGGCCCTGGCGGTCTTCGGATTTTCTGAGATTCGGCTTGACAGTCAATTTTTAACTTACTTATAATTAGCGCAACCTCGCACAAGAAAGATAACAGGCGCCCATGAATGCATCGCGCCGGTTTCTGGAGAATAGCTGACCTCTGAGGAGGGCGAATGAAGATAGCAGGGCAAGTTATCCGAATCGATGCTCGCGGCGGGAAGCGGGGGAGCTTGCCGCTGGCGGGTGAGGACGACGGAAAAGTAGTCTGGACGGGGAGGCTAGGGGAATGAAAGATAGGCTCATTATTCTTGCGCTCGTCATCTGTGTCGCGACCGCCGGCCTGGCTTCGGCCCAGGTCACGCCGGAAGGGAAGATCATCGGCAGGGTGGTCGACAGCCAGGGGGCGCCTCTTCCCGGCGTGGCGGTCGAAGCCACCAGCCCCAAGCTGATCGGCAAGGCGGCCTCGGTCACCGATGCCAACGGGACGTTCCGGCTGATGGCCCTGACGACCGGCACCTACGAAATCACTTTCAAGCTTCAGGGGTTTAAGACGGTGGTCAGGAAGGACGTCTTCCTGGAGCTGTCTCAGACCATGATCCTGAACACCTCACTGGAGCAGGCCACTGTCGAAGAGGAGGTCACGGTTATCGGGCAGTCCCCCCTGATCGACGTCAAGAGCACGGTCAAGGGCATGACCATGACCAAGGAGACCTTCCTGTCGCTGCCGCGCGGGCGGACCTTCGATTCCCTCATCAGCACCATCCCCGGCGTTCAGAGCGAGAGCATCGCCGGCGGAATTTCGGTCGACGGCGCCTCGGGCGCCGAGAACGTCTGGTACGCCGACGGGGCGGACGTCACGAACTTCCATCTGGGGAACAAAGGCCAGAACGTGGTGCTCGAGCTCCTGGATGAGGTCAAGGTCACGGCCTCGGGCTACAACGCCGAGTTCGGCGGCTCGATGGGCGGCGTGATCAATGTCATCACGAGGTCCGGCGGCAACGAGTTCCACGGCGACCTGATGGGCTTTTACGAGAACAACAGGCAGTGGATGCGGGGGAAGGCCAGAACTTTTCTGCGGCAGGACCCGTTCGACGATTACGTGTTCCAATACGTGAACTACGACGACCTCTACTTCAATGGCGGGAAGGACAGGGACCGCTACAACCGGTACGAAGGCGTCATCAGCCTAGGCGGCTACATCCTCAAGGACAAGCTCTGGTTCTTCGGCTCGTTCAACCCGGCCTATGACCAGACGTCGGCCCAGCGGGACTTCAACCTGAGGGAAGGCCCCTTCCAGACCTTCAAGAACAAGAACACCGATTATAACGGTTCGATCCGCATCTCGGCCGCGCCGATGAGAAGCCTGCGCCTGTCGGCCAGCTTCATCAACAATTTCAACAAGTACCGGGGGGCCCTCCCCAGCATCATCGGTCAAGACGACGCGGCGTACGAATGGAATAAGGAAGGGTTCGACTATCCCAATGCGACCGCCGCGCTGACCGCGGACTATTCCTTCGGCAACAACCTGCTCCTGAGCTACCGGGCCGGCTGGCACAAGCAGAACCAGAACAACCAGCAGATCCTGCCGCCGGACGGCTCGACCTACTATTTCGCGTATTCCAACTCCATCTACAGCAGTAACCCCTTCTATCAGGCGAATCCGAACCTGCTCCATTTCGGCGGCTGGTCGGACAACTGGAACTATATCCAGACCCAAAAATACCTGACCGAGAAGATCAGCAACAACCTCGACGTCTCCTACTTCCTCAACTGGAATGGTGAGCATGCCCTGAAGGCCGGCATCGGCTATATCTATCTTCACGAAGACGTTTTCGACGGCTCCACCCACCCCAGGATCTGGCTCTATTTCGGCCGGACATATACGGGCTTGGGCTTTCCCGTCGGCGTAGGCGCCCCCAAGAGCAGCCCTAATTACGGCCAGTACGGGTACTATTATGTCCGGGGCTCCTTCACCTCCCCCTACGGCGGGATCTGGAACGTCAACAGCAACAACCTGGCGCTTTACCTCCAGGATTCCTGGACGATCAAGAACCGGCTGACTCTCAATTTCGGCATCCGGGCCGAGGGCCAGTACATCCCGTCCATGACGACCAACACCTCGTATGCGGGTTATACGGCCAAGCCCGTCAAGTTCAACCTGGGGCAGACGCTGGCCCCCCGGCTGGGCGCCGTCTATGATGTCTTCGGCGATTCCAACCTGAAGATCTTCGCCAGCCTGGGGATATACTACGACGTCATGAAGCTCTACATGGCCGAGCTGACGTTCGGAGGCTGGAAGCGCGTGCAAGACTATTATCCTCTCCAGGACCCGGATTGGACGAAGATCGCGGCCAGCGGCAAGCTGGACGACAAGGTCAGCCAAGCGGCCGGCAATACCTATGCGGGATCCATGGATTTCCTGCCGCCTTCGTTCAACCGGGTCGATCCGGACCTGAAGCCGACCGCCCAGCGGGAGATCTCCTTCGGCGCCGAGAAGAAGCTCATGGAAGACCTGTCCGTCTCCGTCCGCTTCGTCAACAAGCATCTCCTCCGGACGATCGAGGATGTCGGCGTTTACGTGACGACAGTTAATCCCGCTACGGGGGCCACGACCGTCTCCCAGGACTTCTGGGTCACCAATCCCGGCTACGGCGTGTCCCGGCCGGTCTCCCAGGGCGGGCAGTTCTCAGACGCCTTTTGGGCCTGCCCGAAGGCGACGCGAGAATACAACGGCTTGAACATCGCCTTCGAAAAGCGGTTCAGCCACAACTGGCAGGGAGGCTTCAACTATACGCTGAGCCGGGTCTCGGGCGATTACTCCGGCCTGGCCAGCGCCGACGAAGGGGGCCGGCTCGGACCGAACGTCGAGCAGGACTACGACCGGTGGTTCATGGGCTACGATGCCAAGGGCAAAGTCCTCGACGGCCCGCTGCCGCAGGACCGGACCCATTATCTCAAGGCCTACGGCTCCTATGCCTTCCCCTTCGGGCTGACCGTGGGCGTCGTGGCCTACGGCCGGAGCGGCCTGCCCCTGACGACCAAGCTCTATTACAGCAGCAAGTTCTTCTATCCCGAGGGCCGCGGCGACCTGGGCCGCCTGCCGTTTACCATGTGGGCCGACCTCTTTCTGGAATACACACTGAAGCTCGGCGACAAGTACCGGGCGTCGATCAACCTCCAGGTCAACAACGCGACGAACAGCGGGACGGTCCAGGACCGAATCGCCACCTATAACGTGGACGGCTTCTCGGGTTACGACGACGAGATCCTCAGCGGGTCGTTCGCCACGAACTACAAAACCTTCACGGCGAACGAGAACGACGTGCATCCGGCTTTTAACCAGTGGTCGAGCCGGTTCGCGCCGTGGTCCGGGCGCTTGGGTGTAAAGTTCTCCTTCTGAGCGCGGCGACTTGAACTGAAGCTCGCGAGGGCCCGCTCTTCACCCGAGGGGCGGGCCCTCGTATTTTACAGGCCGAACTTCTTCTTCAGCTCCCGGTCGATCTCGGCGGCCGTCCGCCTGTCGATGTCCTTGCCGTCGGCCGTAGGCTTCCCCCGGCTGCCCGCGGGGCGGGCTGCTCTGACCAGGATGAAGCTCGACGGTTGCACCGAAGCGCCGTGGGCCCGGCAGTTGTTCCGGACGTAATTGTCGTCCGAGACGACGGTGATATCGGACGTCCTTCCCCAATGGTCCCTGACGAAGGCGATGATGGTCGCGTCGCCGCCGTGGGGAGTCCGTGAGAAAATGCATTTTATCCCGGCCAGGCGCCGCACGGCGTCGGGGCCGTGAACGGGGTTGCCGTCGAAGACGATCACGCACTCGAATCCCGGATGGGCGCGCTTCCAGGTCGAGATCTGGAGCGCGAGCGCGTTCTGCGCGTTCTCCAGCCCGCCGGCCAGGCTCGGCCTGAGCTCAGGCAGCCTGTTGATGACGTTATAGCCGTCGACGAGGAGGATCTTGGATCGCGGTTTGGGCACTGGCTTCCTTCTGTAGAGGTTGCGGGACGCGGGAGAGTATATCACGCGGCGGCCTATTTTTTACTTAGTCGGAGCGGCGAAAGGTGCTATCATGGGCGGTCCGAAACCCGAAACACCGAGGAGGCAAGAAATGACTCTCACGAGAATGCGGATAGCGTTGATCGCCGGCGGCCTGGCTCTCGCCGCGGCCGGGATGTCCGCCGGCGCGACCAAGGATCTGGGCAACGGCTTCCGCGATCACGGCGTCGCGGTTCCGATCAGCAACCAGCGCGGGGCGGCCGCGGCGGTCGACGGCCAGGGCCACAACGTGCTGCTCGTGCTGCTCATGGATCACCGGGGCGGCTACTCGCTCCTGATGCTCGACGCCCAGACCGGCCAGGCCGAGCAGTTCCCCGTCCCCTTCCCGCCGCCCGGCGAATCGGTGGATTCTCCCTACGCCTCGATCCTGTCGAGCGGCAACAAGTTCTACACGCACTTCAAGAGCCATTTCCTCGAGTTCGACCCGGTCAAACGGGCCTTCACTTTCAGCAAGGAGACCACGCCCTGGTTCGCCATGGGCATGACCGAGGACGACGACGGCAAGATCTGGACCGTCACCTACCCGCAGTCCGGCGTGCTGTCCTTCGACCCGAAGACGCGCGAGCTCAGGGACTACGGCGAGGTCCATAAGGAGACCTGGCCGCAGTACCCGAGCAATGTCGCCACCGACGACGCGGGTTGGCTCTACTTCGGGATCGGCTACACCACCTCCCAGATCGTCGCTTTGGACCCGGCTTCGGGGAAGACCGCGACGATCCTCAGCGACGCGGAGCGGAAAAAGGGCATGGCCTACGTCTACCGCGACCTGGACGGGAAAGTCTACGGCCAGGCCCTGAAGGGCGATGCGGAGGAATGGATCGAGCTCCACAAGGGCGCGGCGCGCAAGATCGGAAAGCGCGACGCGTCCCATCCCAAGACCTATTTCACGGGCACCCGGGCCACCCAGGCGACCTTCCCGGACGGCACCAAGGTCAACTGCGACCTCGTCGGGCGGCGGCTGACCGTCGGGGACCCGAAGACGGCGGCCAAGAAGGAATTCAAGTTCGACTATGAGAGCGATGGCGCCATCATCATGGGCGAGGCCGCGGCACCCGACGGGACGGTCTGCGGCGGCACGGCCTTTCCCATGCATTTCTTCAGCCTGAACCCGAAGACGGGCGCCATCGTCAACCGGCCGGGTTTCGGCCAGTGGAATATCGTGATGCCCGACCGGGACAGGTTTTATGTCGGCACCTACGGCGGCGGGCATCTGCTGGCCTGGGATCCGGCGAAGCCCTGGGTCGAAACCGACCCGAAGAACCCGGCCTCGAACCCGGCTTACCTGGGCACGGCGGAGCCCGAGATCCACCGTCCCTCCCAGCTACTTGCGACGCCCGACGGCAAGCTCATCATCATGAGCGGCACTCCGGCCTACGGGCGGACGGGCGGCGGGCTGATGTTCTATGACCGGGCGAAGGGCGCGGCGACGGTCCTTCGCGACGCGGATGTCGTCCCCGACCAGTCGACGCTCAGCATGCTCGCCCTGCCCGGGGGGAAGATGCTCGCGGGGACGACGACCAGCCCCGGGACCGGCGGCGAGAAGAAAGCGGCCGAGGCCGTGCTCTACGTGATGGATCTCGCCTCGCACAAGATCGAGTGGCAGGCGGCCGTTCTCCCCGGGGTCCAGGATTACACCGATCTCCAGGCCGGCCCGAAGGGTTTGGTTTACGTCATCGCCGACCGGAAGATCTTCTTTGTCTTCGACCCCGCCAGGAAGGCGGTCGTGGCCAAGCAGGACGTTGAAGCCGAGCTCGGCCGGGCGGCCCACCACCAGGGCCCGCGCGTTTTCGTCGCCGGGCCGAAGGGCGCGGTTTACGCTCTTTTTTCCAAAGGGATCGCCAAGGTCGATCCGAAAGCGAACAGCCTGAAGCTTGTCGCCCTGTCACCCGTTCAGATCGACACCGGCGGCGATTATTTCAAGGGCCGCATCTATTTTTCGTCGGGCTCGCATCTCCTGAGCTACGAGCTGGATTAGCTCGGCATTCGGGCGCGGGCCGGCCCGCGCCCGTGGCAAGCTCCGGTTTAGTCCGGATTGTTCGCGCTGATCTGGCTCCAGGCGCCGGCGTCCCATTTCCAGACACCGAGCGACCCGAAATCGGCGAGGATCTCTTTGGCCCCGTCGCCGTCGACGTCGGCCGCCAGCAGACCCTCCGGGTTGACGCCCGAGACCTGGCTCCAAGCCCCGCCGTCGAACAGCCACAGCCCGAGTGACGCGAAATCTCCCATGACTTCGTCCGCGCCGTCGCCGTCGAGGTCGGCCGCCAGCATATCGTCGGCGTTCACCCCGCTGAGCTGGGTCCAAGCGCCGCTATCCCAAAGCCAGAGGCCCGTAGCTGCGAAATCCCCGATGATCTCTTTATCCCCGCTGTGATCGATGTCCGCCGTGATCGTATTGTCGGCGTTCACCCCGCTGAGCATGGTCCAGGCCCCACCCGACAGCAGCCACAGGCCGGTCGACGCGAAGTCGCCGACGAGGTCCTCGCCGCCGGTTCCGTCGGTATTTCCCGCGGTGAACCGGTCTGCGTTCACGCCGCTGAGCTGCGTCCAGCTCCCACCCGACCGCACCCACAGCCCGATGGCCCCGAAGTCGCCGATGATCTCGGCCCCGCCGATGCCGTCGAGGTTCGCGATCGCCAGGTATTCCAGGTTGGCGCCGCTGAGCTGGGTCCACGAACCCGCGTCCCGCAGCCAGAGGCCGGCGGCCCCGAAATCGGCCGCCAGCTCGTCGCTCCCGTCCGCATCCGTGTCGCCGGCGGCCAGGCAGTCGACGTTCACGCCGCTGAGCTGGGTCAGCGCGCCCCCGTCCCACACCCACAGGCCGCCCGCGCCGAGGTCGAGGAGGAGCTCGTCGTCGGCGTTCCCGTCGAGGTTGGCGGCGACGAGGTTCTCGGGATTGCCGGTCGCGACCTGCGTCCAGGCGCCGTTATCCCACAGCCAGGCCCCGGACGCGCCGAAGTCCATGACGATCTCGTCCCAGCTGTCGCCGTCGAAGTCGCCCACGGCGTGCTTGTTGACGGGTTGCTCGAAATAATAGACCTTGGCCACAAAGTTGTCGAAGACCCCGCCGTCGAAAACAAGGTCCGGACCGACCGTGACCGGAAAAGTCGACTGGTTCGACTCCGTGTAGCCGGTCAGATAGGCGTTTCCCGATTTGTCGATGGCGATCCCCGTGGACAAATCATCTGAAGCGCCGCCGATATAGCCACAGTAATTCAGGCCCGTTCCCTGAGCGTTAACTTTAGCCACGAAGACATCATTAATGCCTCCGTTGAACGTCAGGTCCGGTCCCTCGCTCACCGGGAAGGTGGTTTCTGACGATCGCGTGTGCCCGGCGACATAGGCGTTCCCCGCCGCATCCACGGCGATGCCGCGGGCGGTGTCATCGGAGCTTCCGCCGATATAACCGCAGTAGAGAAAGGCCGTCCCGGCGGCGTTCAGCTTGGCCACGAAGACATCATCCTGTCCGTTGTAGGTCAGGTCCGGTCCAACGGTTACTGGGAACGTGGCTTGAGTGGCGTAGGTTTCGCCGGCGATGTAGGCATTTCCCGCGGCATCCACGGCGATTCCCGACGCCATAATCGCCCGAACCGATGTAACCGCAGTAATCGAGCGCCGTCCCGGCGGCGTTGACCTTGGCCACAAACGCTTCTTGGAACGAATTGCTGCCGTTGTATGTCAGGTCGGGTCCGACGGCCACCGGAAAAGTGGACTCGGTGGAGAAGGTCCAGCCCGTGATATAGGCGTTCCCCGACCCATCAACGGCGATCTTGGAACACGCTTCTCTGCTGGAACCGCCGATGTAGCCGCAGTAAACGAGCCCGGTCCCCGCCGCGTTGACTTTGGCCACAAACCCATCGTCGTCCCCAAAAGCCCCGTTGAACGTCAGGTCCGGGCCGACCGTCACAGGGAAGGGGAGTGTGGTCTCGTTGGATTCAGTCAGCCCCGTCACGTAGGCGTTTCCCGAAGTATCCACGGCGATGCCGTAGCCGATATCCTCCATCCAGCCGCCGATGTAGCCGCAATAAACGAGGCCCGTCCCCGTGGCATTGACCTTGGCCACGAATACGTCCTGGCCGACATTATGGGTCAGGTCGGGTCCGACGTAGACCGGAAATGTGCTCTGGGTGGATTGGGTGGACCCCGTCACATAAGCATTGCCGGACCCGTCCACGGCGATGCCGTACCCTGAGTCGGAGGAGGAGCCGCCGATGTAGCCGCAATAGACCAGTGCGGTCCCCGCGGCATTCACCTTGGCGACGAAGGCATCGGAACTCCCGTTGGAGGTCAGGTCGGGTCCGACCGTCAAGGGGAAGGTGGCGTCGTTGGATGAGGCATAACCTGTTAAATATGCACAGCCCGCATCGTCCACGGCGATCCCGAACCCCTGGTCGTAGCCGGAACCGCCGACATAGCCGCAGTAGACCAGGATGGCCGGGTCGAGGACGAGCGGCAGGGAGCGGTCGTATTCAGCCACCCGGAAGCCGTATAGGTGGGAGTTCCCTGCCGTTTCCCCATTCGTATCGTATGGCTCTGTATCCTCGGCGTTCGCGCCGCCCTCGGTCGCGCTCGAAATCCCGGCATCTGCCTCGTGCTCGGCGGATTGCCCCCAAGCCGGCCGAGCGTCTCCTGCTTTATCTGTCGTCTGCCTTTCCATCGCATAAGCCAGCTTGATATCCAGCCTTTGGCCATCTTTCTCCTGGTAGGCTACCGGCAGATCGTCAGAAAAACTGCCCCCCCGTGTCGTCACCTTAAGCCGGCCGTCCGGTTCGACCGCGACGCCTTTCGCGCCCCTGTAGGCCAGGCGAATAGCGGATGGGTCGGCCCCGGGATGAACGACGAATTCGTATTTCAATTTATTGACGGTGCCGTAATAAGCCAGGTCGATGCCGGGCCAAAGGTTGGCGTAGACTATCTTCGAATATGTCGGCAGGCCGGTCCGCCAATCCTCCGGCTTTCCCCTGAAATAGGAAATGGCGGCCCCCGCCTCCGCCTCCCCGATCGGCTTGACATTCTTATTGGCGCCTACAAAATCCAGCTTCACGACCCAGCGCTCGTTTTGGCCGGTCGAGACGGCCTCGGAGCGCACCTTCGCGTCTTTCAGAACAGCATTGGCCGATCCCACTTCTTGGGTCGGCTCGTCACCGCCGGATCTTCCCCCGCTAACCTCCGCAGTAATCTCGGGCGCGGGGACCGGTTTCGTCAACACCAAGGTAACACCGTCCCCCGTGAAATAGAGGGTCTTGTCCTTCCCCTGGACATAAAATGCCACCGGCTTGTCCACTTGGCCTTTGTTGGGAATAAAATATACCGGCATCTTTCCGAAATCCGAATCTGCCTGGATGTTCGAAAGATTCTGAGGGACGCCGGCCTTCGAGGGCTGCCCCTGAATGCTCGGGCCCTTCACCCCGAATCCAGCCAGCAGCAGGCAACTCGCTGCAATTCCGAGCACAATGATCGACCTTTTCATCTGATCCTCCTCGCCCAGGGCGCACGCTTTGATATTGAGTCTCCTTGGGGAGCGGAAAATCAAACCTATTGGCGCGTCTTGTCCTCTCAGGCAATCTGCAATGGCCCGACTTCTAACATAGCGAAAACCCGAAGTCAAATATCAGGCCGGTCGCCGTCTCCGGCCTGGACTGCTGATTTTTAGGCGAGTGTGGGGGGGGTGTTCAGGTGCGCCGGGCGGAGGCGGAAGCCCGAAGCCCGGTGGACTTCAGGCTGCCAACGTCATAATATAAAAAACAGTTGGAAGAGAAAAGATCGGAGGGTATTTCCATGAACAGGAATCGCATCTTGGTGGGCTGTTTTCTTCTCGTCCTTGTCTTCTTCACGCTTTCGCCGTCGCAGGATCGCGGAGTCCGCCCGGCGTCCGTCACGGGAGCCGACAAAGCCGACACCGCCATGGTCAACCGGATCTGGCAGGAAGGCGTCGACCGATCCCGGCTGATGGAGACGCTGAGCTATTTGACCGATGTCATCGGGCCGCGTATCCCGGGTTCGCCCGCCATGGGCAAAGGACACGAGTGGGCCGTCGCCCGGTTCAAGGAGTACGGGATGGCGAACGTCGCCGTCGAACCGGCGGGCGAGTTCGGGCCGGGCTGGCAGAACGAGTATGTCTCGGTCCACTTGATGGCGCCCGCCTATCAGCCGATCGTAGCCTACCCCGTTCCCTGGACATTAGGCACGAAGGGGAAGATCGCCGGGCAGCCCGTCCTGGCCGTTATCGCGAGCAAGGCGGATATGGAAAAGTATAAGGGCAAGCTCAAGGGGGCGATCGTCTTCACCCAGGCGCCCCGCAAGACGAACCCCTCCTTCGAGCCCCCGGCGAGACGCCGTTCCGCGGCCGACCTCGAAAAGCTGAAGGAAACTCCGATTCCGGTTAAGCCGGCGAAAGGCGGGACGGGCCAGGGGGACGGGCTGAAATGGGAGGAGCTGGTTGAATTCTTACCGCACCGAGGACGTCGGCGTCCTCGTCGAGACCTCGTCCGGCCGGAGCGACTACGGCACGGTCCATGTCGACGCTTACAAGAGCCTGGGCGCCGACCACCTGATTCCCGACCAGAGCCCGCGCATCGTCATGGCGGCCGAGCATTATGCCCGCATCTGCCGGATCATGGACTTCAAGGTCCCGGTCACGCTCGAGGTCGAGGTGCGCAACACGTTCTATGACAAGGACCTCCAGGGCTATAACGTCGTCGCCGAGATCCCGGGGACGGACAAGAAAGACGAGCTCGTCATGCTCGGCGGCCACTTCGACTCCTGGGCCGGCGGCACGGGTGCCGTTGACGACGGGGCCGGCTGCGCCGTGGTTATGGAGGCCATGCGAATCCTGAAGACGCTCGGGGTCAAGCCGCGGCGGACCATTCGGGCGGCCTTCTGGACGGGCGAGGAAGAGGGTTTCTACGGTTCGCGAGGCTATGTCGCCCGGCATTTCGGGGATACGGACAAGAAATCCCTGTCGGAGCTCGACCTGAGGACTTACGATGGAGAGCTGGCGGAATCCGCTGCGGCGAGTCGACGAAGCTCATCGCCGGGCCCGATTACGGCAAGATCTCCGGCTACTTCAACTATGACAACGGGTCGGGCCGCATCCGGGGTATCTACATCCAGGAGAACTTCCAGGTCAAGCCGATCTTCGAGGAATGGATGAAGCCGCTCCAGGACCTGGGCGTGACCGCGATCGCCCTGCGGCCGACCGAGGGGACGGACCACCTGCCGTTCGACTACATCGGGATCCCCGGGTTCCAGTTCATCCAGGACCCGCTCGACTACTTCCCGAACCTCCATCACACGAACCAGGATGTCTATGACCACTGCGTGCCGGAGGACCTGGTGCAGTCGGCGGTCGTCATGGCGGTGTTCGTCTACCAGACGGCCATGCGCGATGAGATGCTGCCGCGGAAGCCCTTCCCGCTGCCGGTCGAGGTGAAATAAATGAAGTGGGGGACAGGCCCCGGCCCGTACCTGTCCCCGGGCTGAACCTGTCCCCGACCGAGGGCCTGCTATTTCCGAACGTGCCGGTCTTCGACGCGCCGGGTGAGGCCGATCTTGTCGAAGTATTCAAGAATGGCGTGGGCGTATTTTCGCGACAGGCCGAGTTTCGTCCTGAGCTCGGCGATGGTGATGCTCTGGTGTCGGGCGAGATGGGCGAGAACCAGCTCCCGGGCCGCTTCGAGCGTCGCCTGGTGATACGTCACCTTGGGGTCGAGGCGGACGATCTTCTTTTCGTCGATCAGGCTCCGCATGATCTCCCGGAAGGGCCCAAGGTTGATGCCCAGCTGGCGCTGGATGTCCTCTTCGAGCGGGCTGGCGAAACCCGCCCTCCTAAATACCGTCTCGACGCGATCCACGAGCTCCTGCTCTTTCTGGCTTCGGGCCGGCCCGGCGCCCGGGAGTCCGATGCCGTTGTCTTTCTGAACGAGGACTTTCCGATTGACGAGGTCGGCGAGGACGGCGGCGAAAGCGGCGTCGTCTGTCAGCTTCTGGAGGCGGGCGCGGAGCTCGGCGGCCGGCGTCAGCGGACGGTAGGCGTGGGACTCCGCGTTTTTTTTCACCAGGGACATCATCCTCTCGGCGAGCTCCCGGTAGGCGGCCGCGTGAAGGTAAGCCGCGTCCTTGTCCGTGCCGAGTCGCTTGATCTTGCCCGCCGCAGCGAGCCCAGCCAGAGGTCCCTGGACGGCCTCCTCTCTGTATCCAAGCTTTCTGGCCAGGTCGGCGGCTTTTAGCGGCAGGAAACCCGACCTTAAGACCATCGCTTCCGCGCGCGACTCGAGCGGCCCCTCGAGCCTATCGAATTCTTCGATGACCGCGGCCTCCTCACGCTTGTGCTTGGGGGGCCAGGCGTCGAGCACCGCCCCGCCGCCGATGGTCATGGCCGGCGAGAGCGTCCGGACAACGAAGCGATCGCCGGGCAGGGCCACGGTGGGCGACTCGAGGAGCAGCTGGGCCGGCGCCGAATCGCCGGGGCTGAGAACGCCCCGGTCGAGAAGCGACAGGCGGGCGACCGCCTCGTCGGTGCCGATGTGGACCCGAACGCGGTCCCGGTTCTTGAGGTTTTTGCCGTACCGCTTGAGGAGGGTGAGCCGGGCATCCAGCCGGTTCGCCGGTTCGAGCGAGCCGGGGGCGGCCAGGCACTGGCCGCGGCGGAGCACATCCTTGGTGATGTCCGCGATATTGATCGCGGTGCGCCGGCCGATGGTCGACCGCGCGACGTCTCTGTTGTGGACGTGAATGCCACGGACCCGTGCCTTAAGGCCTTCGGGATAGATCTCGATCTGGTCCCCGCCCCGGACCTCGCCCCCGAGCACCGTCCCGGCGACGACCGTGCCGAACCCGTGGAGGATGAACACGCGGTCGACGGGCATCCGGAAGATCCCCCGGTCCTCGCGCTTTGGCACAAGCTCGCCCTCCCGCCGGATCGCCGATTTCAGGGCGTCCAGGCCGGCGCCCGTGCGCGCCGATACCGGGATGACCGGGGCCCGCTCCATGAATGTGCCCGCGAGGAACGCCCCGATCTCGCCCTCGAGCGCCTCGAGCCGGCCGGCGTCGACGAGGTCGCTCTTCGTCAGCGCAACGAGGCCGCGCGGAATGCCGAGGAGCTGGAGGACGTCGAAGTGCTCCCGCGTCTGGACGCTGATGCCTTCATCCGAGGCGATAACGAGCAGGGCGAGGTCGATGTGGCTCGCCCCGGCGACCATGGTCTTGACGAACTTCTCGTGGCCCGGGACGTCGATGAACACGACCTGCTTTTCTAAGCCCGGGGCGTCCATGAAGATGAACCCGAGCTCGATCGTCAGTCCGCGCTCCTTTTCCTCGGGGAGCGTGTCGGGGTCGATGCCGGTGAGCGCCTTGACCAGGGCGGATTTGCCATGGTCGATGTGGCCCGCCGTCCCGACGATCAGGTGCTCTTTTTGGGCTTCCGGCATGGCCGCGCTCAGGCTGCGGATCGGTTTTTGATGATGATCTTCCCGGGCGACTTGGAAAGGACCCTGCCGATGACGGCGGCCGCGCGGACGCCGCGGCGATGGAGCCGCCGGAGAAGCGCCGGGGCCTCGTGTTCGCCCACGGCGATGAGCAGTCCGCCCGAAGTCTGCGGGTCGTAGAGGACATTCAGGACATCTTCGGAGACATCCTTCGCGGCCCTGACGAACTGCGAGGCGTACTCCCGGTTGCGCTCGATGGCCCCGGAGACGAGGCCGGCGCGAACGTAATCGAGGACGCCGTCGAACATCGGCACGTTGTCGGCGGTGACCTCGGCCGTGACCCGGCTCTGGCGCACCATCTCGCTCAGGTGGCCGAGCAGGCTGAACCCGGTGACGTCGGTAGCGGTCGTGACGCCCGCCTTCGCCATCTCCTCGGCGGCGGCCCGGTTGAGCGCGGCCATCGAGCGGCCGGCGTCGGCCAGCGCCCGGTCTGACGCCTTCCCGAGCTGGCGGGCGAAGCTGATGATGCCGGTGCCCAGGGGCTTGGTCAGGATGAGCCGGTCGCCGGGTTTGGCGCCTCCGTTCGTGACGATGGCCGAGGGATGGATGAGGCCGGTGACGGCGAAACCGAACTTGATCTCCTTGTCCTTGATGCTGTGACCGCCCAGGATGACGACCCCCGCCTCGCGCATCGTATCGATGCCGCCCCAGAGGATGTTGTTCATGACCTTGTGGCTCAGGGTTTCGATCGGGAAGCCGATGATCGACAGGGCGGTCAGGGGGCGGCCGCCCATGGCGTAGATGTCACTCACGGAGTTGGCGGCGGCGATCTGTCCGAAAAGGTACGGGTCGTCGACGACCGGGGTGAAAACGTCGACCGACTGGACGAGGGCCGTGTCGTCGCTCAGCTTGAAAACGCCGGCGTCGTCGCAGGTGTCGGCGCTGACGAGAACGCGCGGGTCGGCGACGGCCGGGAGGCCGGCCAGGACTCTCTTGAGGTCGGCCTGGTTGATCTTCGAGGCGCAGCCCGCGTTCTCGACGAACCGGGTCAGGGCGACATCCTCGGCCGCGTCCTCGAGCCTCTCGCCGGCGCAGAGGCAGACGTTTTTCTTCTTGAACAGGTCGCAGGGGCAAGGCTCCTTGGGATTGCAGATGCAGTGGCCGAGCTTCAGGGAGCGGGCCATGATGCGTTTGCGCTTGGAGTAATCTTTCATGGGCTGGAGACGTTGATCCCTTAATATGACATTATCAGATGCAATCTTACTATTTCTTATCTTCTTGATATTCTTGCTCGCCGGCCTGGAGCGAACTCGCGATAGCGGTCTCGAGCAGACGGTCCTCTGTGGACTGAACCGTTCGGAGGTCGAGCCAGACGGCGTCTTTGTGGACGCGGGCGAAGACCGGCGGCTCAAAGTGGCGGAGGCGGCGCGCCAGCTCTTCGGCGGAGAAGTGGAGCGGCCGCACGCAGAGGAGCTTCGTCGGCAGGAACTCGGCGGGGACCGAGCCGCTCCCGACCTGGGACTCGCCGTCTTCGACAGAGATGACGGCGGACGAGGGCCGCGAGACGGGCGTCGCCGCGAGGCCGAGCGCTTTCTTGAGCGAGCGTTCGAGGCGGCGGGCCCGACGCTCGAGGTCGGCGGGCGTAAGCGCGAGCATCGCATAAACGGGGTGGTAACGCGGGAGCTCCTCGGGGTTGAGGAACAGCTTGAGCGTGGCTTCGAGGGCGGCGATCGTCAACTTGCCTACCCGGAGGGCCCTTTTCAGGGGGTTTTTCTTGATCCGGGCGATCGTCTCCGCATCGCCGACGATGATCCCGGACTGGGGACCGCCGATGAGCTTGTCGCCGCTGAAGCAGGCGGCGGTCGCGCCGGCGCGGACGCTGGCCTGGACAAGGGGCTCGGGCTCGAGCCCGAACCGGCCGAGGTCGACGAGCGCCCCGCTCCCCAGGTCGTCGATGACGGGAAGCCCGCGCTTCTTGCCGAGGGCGACGAGGTCGTCGATCCCCGGCTCCTCGGCGAACCCGACGATCCGGTAGTTGCTGTGGTGGACGCGGAGGATGGCGCCGGTGCGCTCGTTGATGGCTTCTTCGTAGTCACGGAGGTGCGTCTTGTTCGTGGTCCCGACCTCGCGGAGAACGGCGCCGCTCATCCGCATCACGTCGGGCATGCGGAACGACCCGCCGATCTCGACGAGCTGGCCTCGGGAGACGAGGACCTCTTTGTCCCTGGCGACCGTATTCAGGATGAGGACCGTGGCCGCCGCGTTGTTGTTGACGACGGTCGAGGCCTCGGCCCCGGTCAGCCGGCAGAGAAGGGCGTTGAGGTGCGCATCCCGGTCACCGCGCTTCCCGGATTCGATATCGGTCGCCAGGGTGCAGTAACCGTCGCAGGCCGCAAGAACCGCGTAGCGAGCGGACGCCGTGAGGACGGCCCGGCCGAGGCCCGTGTGGATGATGACGCCGGTGGCGTTGATCGCTCCGCGAAGGGAGGGAACGGATTCGGCTTCGAGCGCGGCCCTGACGCGCGCCATGACGGCGGCGGGGGAGAGGTCGATATCGACGCCCACCGCCTGCGGATGGGCGGGTTTGGGAGACTCGGTGTCGGCGGCACCTTCTCCTTTAGCTCCAGCCCCCGTCGATATCTCCTCGCGGAGTCTGTCCAGCGCCTGGCGGGTCGCCCGAAGAACGGTTTCCCGGCCGCACTCGGCGATCAGCCGTCCGCCCACGGGGCTCGAGATCAGGGAATCCACCGAGGGGATCTGCCGCAGGCGGGAATTCTTCGGCGCTGCCACTGTTCTTGTCTCTTGTGATATGACCGGCGCGACTGTCTACTCATTTTATTGTTTTCGTGAGTTTTGTAAAGCGGGGGAGGCGCCTTGACACCGCGTGGTAAGATGAAGGCTCGAAAAAGCGGCTGATCTTGCAAGAGATTATGAAGTGTATACGAACGTGCCTTCTTGGACTCGGGTTGGCGGCGCTGCTCTTCCCTGCCGCGTCATTGGCTCAGACTGGTGACCACGGCGGATGGCCGTGGGCTTTTCGGACGGGTGTTCTTTTGACCGGGAGCTCTGACCACTCCGAGCCCGAGGGCTTTAAGGTTTACAGCGCGATCACCCTCGAGGCCGGGCTCAGCCGCAGGCTCAACCGGTCTCTGTCGCTCGAACTCAGCCTGGCGCCCGAATCCCACGAGGTCGACGAAGCCGCCGTCGGGGGAGGACGGACAAACCTCGGTTCCTTGGAGCTCCTGCCTCTCACCTTGGTTGTTCTCTACCGCCCGGTTCTCGGTGGCTCCATCCGTCCCTACGCGGGAGCCGGGGTCAATTTCACCGTGTGCTGGGAGAAGAGCGGGCCGCTCGATTCCGCGGACGTCTCGTCCAGCTTCGGTCCGGCGATCGCGGTCGGTGCGGATTTCGACCTCGCACCCCGGCTGATGTTCAACCTGAACCTCAAGTGGTTCACCATGACCACGGATCTCGAGGCGGCGGGGTCGCGGATCGCCAAGCTGAAGATCAGCCCCGCCTCGCTGGGCGCCGGGCTGAAGTTCGGATTCTAGATCCCGCGCTATCGGACTTTTGACTTTGCTTTTTGGCCTGTGATATAAGGCTGGGAAAATGGGCAGAAAAGAAAGGGTCCTCCTCCGCCGGGCGGACGCCTACAACCCGGTGACGATCTCGGAGATTATCCGGGACGGACTACACGAATTCGGGCTCGGCGACAGGATCGGCGGCCGGGTCACGATCAAGCCGAACGTGGTCATGGCCCACCACAAGGTGACCCCGTCCGCCTACACCCGGCCCGAGTTCCTCGACGGCTTGCTCACGGCCCTGGAGTCACACGCCCAGCCGGGGACATCATTCACCGTCGCCGAGAAGTGCGGCGCCGCCATCCCGACTTCGCGGATGTTCCGGCGCGCCGGCTACTATAAGCTCGGACGCTGCCACGACTTCAAGCTCGAGCCGATCGAATTGGCGAGAAAGATGACCGTTCCGCTCAGCCGGGGGAAGATCCACGAGCGCATCCGCACCGCCCGCGCCATCGCCGACCGCGACTTTCTTGTCTACGCGCCCAAGCTCAAGACGAATTGCTTGTCCCACGGTCTGTCGGCCGCGCTCAAGCTCAACGTAGGGATTCTGTGCGACGGCGAGCGGATGTGGAACCACAACTACAACCTCAACGAGAAGATCGTCGACCTCCTCGAAGTCGGCTACCCCGATTTCATCGCCACTGACGGCATCGAGGCTTCTTATGGGGGAAATCAGCTGACCCAGCATGGGCACCCGCTCGGCGCGGTCATCATGGCGACTAACCCCATGGCCCACGATGTCGTCTGCGCCCACATCCTCCACCTCGACCCCCGGAATGTCGGACATCTCGCCGCGGCCGCCGGGCGCGGGTACGGCCCGATTGACCTCGGCGACATCGAGATCGGCGGCGATATTACGCTCGATGAGCTGCGCTCGAGGACGGCGGCGTGGAATACCGGGTTCATCCGGGTGGAGGACGTGGACTGTAATGTCAAGGTCCTGAGCGGCGAGCCCTACTGCACCGGCGGTTGCCACGGGGTCTTCCTGGATTGGCTCTATATGATCAAGGACCGCAAGCCCGAACTCTGGCAGAAGATGCCGCCCTGGACGGTGGTCATCGGCAAATACAAGGGCGATGTCACGGCCGACAGACTCGTCCTGCTCGGCAACTGCACGGAAATCCAAGGCAGGGTCAAGGCCCGACACAGGCGGAAGATCGGCGGCTGCCCGCCCAAGCACAAGACCCTGGTTCTCCTCTTCTTTCTCAAGGCGGGCATCATCAACCCGCTGTTTCGCCTGGACCTGATCATCGACGCCTACCCGTTTCTGTTCCTGACCTGGATCAAAAGATTTTTCATGGGAAGGATCTGAAGCGTGTCTCCGCTCGACGGCCGGTTCTTCATCGCCAACGGGCGCTTCGAGTCCGCGGACAAAGTCATCGTTGAAAACCCCGCCACGCTCGAGCCGATCGGCGAGGTCTTCCTCGCCTCGCGGGCGGACTGCCGCGGCGCGGTGGAGGCGGCTCAACAGGCCTTTCCGCTGTGGCGGGATTATCCGAAGGAGGAGAAACGGCGGCTCTTCCTGAAGGCCAAAGCCGTTCTGCTCGGCCGGGCGACCGAGATCGCCCGCCTCCTCGCCGTGGAGAAGGGGACGCCCGTCGTCGAGTCGCTCGCCAACGAGGTGTTCACCATCGTCGAGACCCTCGACTACTACGGCCGGAACCAGAAGAAGACCCTAGCGCCCAAGAAAGTCAGAGCGCACATCCCTCTTTTCGCGCACAAAAAGAACCGCTTTCTCTTTCAGCCGCTGGGGCCTTCGCTAGTCATCTCGCCCTGGAATTTCCCCTTCATGATCCCCTTCCTGGACGTCATCAGCGAGCTCACCGTCGGCAACACGGTCGTCCTGCGGCCGTCGACGTCCACGCCGTTCGCCGCGCTCGCCATCGGCGAGATCATGGCGGAAGCGGGAGTGCCGGCGGGCGTCCTGAACATCGTCCCCTGCCGCGTTCCCCAGGCGGAGGAGATGCTCGTTGACCCGGATATCCAGTCCATCGCCTTCACCGGGAGCGTGGGCGTGGGCAAGCGGATCCTCGAGCTGGCCAGCCGGAACCTGACCAACGTCGTCCTGGAGCTCGGGGGCAAGGACCCGACGATCGTTTTCCGTGACGCCGACGTCGAGCAGGCGGCGCTCGGGGCGGTCTGGGCCGCGTTCATGAACGCCGGGCAGAGCTGCGCTTCCGTTGAGCGCGTTTATGTTGCGGCCGAGATCGCGGACGCCTTCCGGCGACGGCTGGTGGAGATCACGCAAACGCTGCGGGTGGGCAACCCGCTGGACGCCGATGTCGACATCGGTCCGATGGAGAACCTGGGCCAGCTCAAGGTCGTGGAGGAACACGTCCGGGATGCCGTGGACCGGGGGGCGGAGGTCCTCTGCGGGGGAGGGCGGCTGGAGGGCCGGCCCGGCTACTTTTTTGCGCCCACCGTCCTGGCAAAGGTCGATCACACGATGAAGATCATGACCGAAGAGACGTTCGGCCCGGTCCTGCCGGTCATGGCCTTCCAGGATCCCGAAGAAGCCATCGCCCTGGCCAACGACAGCCATTACGGCCTGACGGCGTCGGTCTGGACAAGGGACCGGAAGACGGCGGAGTGGGCGGCCGGGCGCCTGGAGGCCGGAGGCGTCACCATCAATGACCACATGATATCTTTCAATGAGCCGGGGGCGATCTGGGGGGGTATCAAGCAGACCGGCATGGGCCGGACCCACGGGCCCTACGGGCTCCTCGAAATCGCCAACGTCAAGTTCGTCAGCGCCGATTTTTCCGGGAAGAAGAGCCGGATGTGGTGGTACCCTTACGCGGGGGCCAAGCTCGAGATCATGGAAAAGGCGCTGGCCATGATGCATCATCCGCGCCTGAGGGGCCGGCTCGCCGCTTTTGTCCCGATCCTCAAGCACCTCGGGACCGTCAACCGGGCGCTGCCGCTGAAAAGTCTGCTTCGGGTCACCGGGAGAGTTTTCAGGAAATAGCCTTCGGCAAGCGTGCCGAGCCGTTTCACAGGCCGCCCGACGGGAGCCCCCGACCCGAGCCGCCCATCGGACGCCGCTGATGAAAAACCGCACCCAATGCACTTTTCCGGGCTTTTTATCGTAATTATATTATGATAGATATTGGCAGCCGTCGTTCGGCTGGTTGGAGATCGAGCAATGGCGAAATTCTTTTTGTGGCTTATTCTTCTGGTGATCTGTTGGCCCCTGGCCCTGTTGGCGCTTATCCTATATCCTCTGGTCTGGCTCATATCCCTGCCCCTCCGCCTGCTGGGAATCACACTCAAGGCCGTGTTCGACCTCCTCACCGCGATCATCACCCTCCCGGCCCGCGTCCTCCGCGGCAACAAATAAAACGGGGACGTTCCCCAGGCCCAGGAGCGTCCCCACCACGGGGAACCGTTCATTGACAGGCCGTCGCTTCCTGTAGTAATTAGTTGCCATCGGATCAGCTCGCTTTGGATTCCGCTGAAAATTGCCTTATGAACCGAAACCGTCTTCACCGGCCAGAGGTTGAACATGGTCAACTATGAGAAGCTCGGCCTTTTCTATCTCGGCAAGGCGGTCGATCCCAAGACCCAGGCGGTCACCCCGGAATACGTCCTCTACGACTCCAAGGACCTCGTGACCCATGCCGTCTGCGTCGGCATGACAGGGAGCGGCAAGACCGGCCTGTGCATCGGCCTCCTCGAGGAAGCGGCGATCGACAAGATCCCGGCCATCATCGTCGACCCCAAGGGCGACCTGACCAACCTGATGCTCCTTTTCCCGACCTCAAGCCGGAGGATTTCCGCCCCTGGGTCAACGCCGACGAGGCCGCGCAAAAGGGCATCTCCGCGGACGACTATGCCCGCGAGCAGGCCGACCTCTGGAAAAAAGGGCTGAAAGACTGGGACATGGAGCCCTCCCGCATCAAGCTTCTGCTTGATTCCGCCGACATCTCGATCTACACGCCGGGCAGCAACGCCGGCCTCCCCCTGTCCATCCTCAAGTCTTTCGACGCCCCCCTCCCGCGCTCGTCGAGGACGACGACCTTTTCCACGAGCGGATCTCGACCACGGTCTCCGGACTCCTGGGGCTCCTGGGCACCCAGGCCGACCCGCTGCAGAGCCGGGAGCACATCCTCATCTCCAACATCCTGGAGGCGGCCTGGGGAGAGGGCCAAGGGCTCGACCTCCCCGCCCTCATCCAGAAGATCCAGGCTCCGCCCTTCCAGCGCATCGGCGTTTTCGAGATCGACGCCTTCTATCCCGCGGCCGACCGCTACAAGCTCGCCATGATGATCAACAACCTGCTGGCCGCGCCCGGGTTCGAGTCCTGGCTGGAGGGCGACCCGCTCGACATCGGCTCGCTCCTCTACACGCCGGCGGGCAAGCCCCGCCTGGCCATCCTCTCGATCGCCCACCTCTCCGACGCCGAGAGGATGTTCTTTGTGACCATCCTCCTCAACCAGCTTCTCGGCTGGATGCGAGCCCAGCCCGGGACGTCCAGCCTTCGCGCCCTCTTTTATATGGACGAGATCTTCGGCTACTTCCCTCCCGTGAGCGAACCGCCGTCCAAGCGGCCCCTGCTCACCCTGCTCAAGCAGGCCCGGGCCTTCGGCCTCGGGATCGTGCTCTCGACGCAGAACCCCGTGGACCTGGATTACAAGGGCCTGGCCAACGCCGGCACCTGGTTCATCGGGCGCCTGCAGACCGAGCGGGACAAGGACCGCCTCCTCGAGGGGTTGGCCGGTGTCGGGGGGAACATCGACCTCAAGACCGTCTCCGGACAGCTCAGCTCCCTCAAAAAGCGCGTTTTCCTGATGCACGACGTCCACGAGGACGCGCCGGTGCTGATGAACACGCGGTGGGCGCTCTCCTATCTCCGCGGACCGCTGACCCGCCAGCAAATCGCCAGCCTGATGAAGGACAAGAAGGGACGGCCGACGGCGGCGCCCGTTGAGCCGGCCCGCCCGGCGGCCACAGCGGCAGCAGCCTCTCCCTCCGCGCCGCTCTCCGCCGCCGGTCCCAAGCCCTCTCTCGCACCGGGCCTGAATGAGCTCTTTTTCCCGGCGCAAGGACAGCCCGTCCTCAACAGCCCGTCTCATCTATCACCCGGCCGCGGCCGCCCTCGCCCAGGTCGCGATCTTCGACAACCGCCTGGGGATCTCCCAAATCGCCGACGCCGCCCATTTCCTGGAGCTGGGCGGCGACGTCCTCGGCCTTCTCTGGGACAAGGCCCGGCCGATCCGCGCCAAGCTCGACGCCCTTTCCCGGGACGCCCTGGCCGGGGCCGCCTTCCTGCCCCTGCCGTCGCGGACGGGCTCGCTCTTCAAGTCCGCGGGCGACGACTATGCCGACTTCCTGACGCGAAGCTACCAGCTCAGCCTCTGGAAAAGCCCGATTTTCCAGGCGTTGTCTCAACCGGGAGAGGCGGAGAGGGATTTCCGCATCCGTCTCGGCCAGCAGGCCCGGGAAAAAAGGGATGCCGAGCTGGAAAAGCTGCGACAGAAGTTCGCGGCCAAGATCAACACTCTTCAAAACCAACACCTGACCGCCCTGCAACGCCTCGAGCGGGAGCAGGAGCAGTACAAAGGGCAGATGACCCAGACCGCGATCTCCATGGGTGCGACCATCCTCGGCGCCATCCTGGGCCGGAAGGCCTCCCAGATTGGCCGGGCGGCCACGAGCGCCCGGGGCGCCAGCCGCACCTACTACGAAAAAATGGACATCCAGCGGGCCCAGCAGCAGGTCGACCAGGCCAAGTCGCGGCTCGACGACATGGAGAAGCAGCTCCAGGCGGAGGCCGACAGGATCGGGGCCGCTTTCGACCCGGCCTCCGAAACCCTCCAGTCCGTCATCCTGCGTCCCAAGAAAAAGGACATCGCCGTCCAGTGGTCGGGCCTTCTCTGGCTGCCCTACTGGCACCTGGACACGGGCGCCGCCGAGCCCGGGTTTCCGGTGGTTCAGGCATAGATCGGGAGATCCGAAACTTCGGTAAAAGGAGGAAGGGATGCTTAAAGAGTTCAAGGAATTCGCCATGCGCGGCAACGTCGTCGACATGGCCGTCGGGATCGTCATCGGCGCCGCCTTCGGCTCCATCGTCGCCTCGTTCGTAGCCGACGTCCTGATGCCGCCGATCGGGCTCCTGCTCGGGCGCGTCGATTTCGCCAACCTGTTCCTCGTTCTCAAGCATGGGACGATGGCAGGTCCTTACGAATCTCTGGCCGCGGCCAAGCAGGCCGGCGCCGTGACGCTGAACGTCGGTCTTTTCATCAACACGATCATCAGCTTCCTGATCATCGCCTTTGCGGTCTTCCTGGTCATCCGGTCGATCAACCGTCTGAAGGCGAAGCAGGCGGCCCCGGCCGCCGCGCCGACGACCAAGGACTGCCCCTTCTGCTATGTGGCGATTCCGCTGAAGGCGAGCCGCTGCCCGCACTGCACGTCGCAGCTGACCGGCGCAAAATAGGGGAGGCCCGCATCCACTACGATAAGTGGTGACCGGCGCACCCGGAAAACGGAGACGACCGAGTCCTACAGGCTCCACCCCGCTCGGTACGGGCGCCGGATGAGCGGCTCCGCGGCCGGGTTGTTGGTCACTTTCATATTCGCGGCGTCCCAGGTGATCCGCGCGTCCAGTCGTTTGGCGACGTTCCCGAGCAGGCAGACCTCGGTGAGCGGGCCCGAATACTCGAAGCTCGCCCCCGCCTTGGCGCCCGCCTTGCAGGCCCGCGCCCAGTCCTGTTCGTGAGAGCCCTGGACGCGGGGGATCGTCTGCGGCGGCCGCACGGCCTCCTGCATGAGTTTCTCGGGGATGATCCGCGGCGTTTCGCCGTAGATGCCGGCCATGATCTTGCCCTTGGTACCTTTGAAGAGTGAGCCGCCTTCGGCCGGCATGTTACGGCCATCCTCGAGTTCCTCGGGCCGGGGCGCGCGCAGGCCGTCGTACCAGGTCAGCTTGACCGGCGGCCGGTCTCCCCGGGCCGGGAAGCGGTAGGTGACGACGTTCGCCAGGGGATGGGTCTCGGGATTGAGCCCGCAGACCGTCGCCTCGATGCTCGTCGGCGCGCCCAGCTCGAGCGCGTAGTAGACCGGGTCGAGCGTGTGGACGCCGCGGTCGCCCATCATGCCGCACGCCGAAATCCCACCAGCACCGCCAGACGAGAGGATGATAGGCGGGATGGTACGGCCGCATCGGCGCCGGGCCGATCCAGAGGTCCCAGTCCATTCCGAGCGGGACGGCCGGCGTATCGCTCGGGCGGTCGCCCCACTTGGTGCTCCAGTAGGCGTGGCCCCAGGGGTAATACGACAGGTCGCACCAGGCGTCGACCTCGGTCACGTCGCCGATCAGCCCGGCCGAGATCCATTCGCTGATGAGCCGCATGCCCTCTCCCGAATGACCCTGGATCCCCATCTGCGTTGTGACCTTGGATTCCGCGGCCGCCCGGGCCAGGGCCCTGGCTTCGAAGACGCTGTGGGTGAGGGGCTTCTGCGTGTACACGTGCTTGCCGAGCTGCATCGCCGCCAGGGTGATCACCGCGTGGGTGTGGTCGGGTGTCGCGATGACAACGGCGTCGATATCCTTCTGCTTCTCCAGCATGACGCGGTAGTCGGTGTAGAACTTGGCGCCCGGGTATCTTTCGACCGTCTTGGCCGCGTAGTTCGGGTCGACGTCGCAGAGGGCGACGATGTTTTCGGTCTCGAGCTCGTGCAGGTCATCGGCGCCCTTGCCGCCGACGCCGATGCCGGCGACGTTGAGCTTATCGCTGGGCGGTGTCTGTCCCAGGCCAAGAACGTGCCGGGGGACGATCGAGAGAAACGCCGGCGCGGCCGACGCGGCCGCGGCCGCCTTCAGAAAATCGCGACGGTTGATTGTGTTGTCTGACATGCCTTGCTCCTTATAAGCCATAAAGAGAATTGATTCCGACTCCTCATGATCTCCGCTATTGGCTGACCACCGGCACCACGACATGCGACGGCAGCTTCGCCGAACGATAGACGCGCTGGGTGGCCGCCCGGAAAGTCCTCCGGCTTCGCCTCGAAGATGTTGGGGACGAAGGTCTGCGGGTTCCGGTCGATGATCGGGAACCAGGTGCTCTGGACCTGGACCATGAGCCGGTGGCCTTTCCTGAAGCAGTAGTTCTGGGTGTGAAGGTCGATGACATAGGCGATGGCCTCGTTCGGAGGAACGGGCTCGGGGCGCTCGAAGCTCTTCCGGTACCGGCCGCGGAAGACGTCGTTCGCCACCATCAGCTGGCGGCCGGCCAGCTTCCAGTCGGCGGGCGTCTTCTCCGGGTAAACATCGATGAGCTTGACGATCCAGTCGCTGTCCGTCCCCGTCGTCGAGGCGAAAAGGTGCGCTTCGATCTTGCCGGCGACGGACAGGTCCTGTTCGAGCGGGGCGGTCTCCCAGCTCAGGACGTCGGGCCGGCCGTCGACGAACCGCTGGTCCTCGACGAGCCAGGTGGACCAGCCGGACCCCCAAGCGAAATACGTGGGCTGGACCGGGCGATGGCGATACGGCACCGGATGGTCCGGGTCGGAGAGGTAGGTGTCGAAGGCAGAGTCGCCCGTCTCTCGCGGCGCATCGAACGACAGCCCGCCGCCTTCCCTCAGATAGATTTTCTTTGAGGAGACGCGTGCCTTGGGCGGCCAGGCCTCCCACGTTCGCCAGGCATTGGCGCCCGCTTCGAAAGTGACGGCCTCGGCCGCCGGCCGCGTGCCCTTATCTTTGAGATAAGTAGGCGAACCAAGGCGCCTGGATCTCGGCCCGGAAATGACGGCCCGTCGGCATCCCGAACTCGATATCGCCGAGCCTGTCGCCGTCGCCGTTCCAGCCGCCGTGGTTCCAGGGTCCGACGACCAGGAAATTCAGGCTCGGGTCGTCGTGGGCTTCGAGGGCCTCATAGACCCGCACGGGTCCGTAGAAATCCTCCTGGTCCCACCAGCCGGCGACGTTGAGGGTCGGGACGCGCGCCGCGGTGAGGTGCGGCACGAGGGTCTGGCGTTTCCAGAACTCATCGTAGCTCGGGTGGGCGACGAAATCGTTCCAGGTGGGAATCCTGCCCATCAAGTACTTGGCGTTCACGTTCGACAGGGGACCGAGCCTGAGGTACCAGTCGAAGGTGTCGTAGCGGTCGAATTCGAAGGAATACTGCTGCTTGGTCGTCTCCATCCTGGCGGCATACTCGAACCCGTAGCTCAGCCGGAAGGCGCCGTTGTGAAAGAAGTCGTCGCCCAGCCACATGTCGGCCGGCGGCGCCTGGGGCGAGACCGCCCGGAGGGCCGGATGCGGTTCGACCAGGGCCATGGCCGTCAGCCAGCCGTCGTAGGAGACGCCGAGCATGCCCACCCGGCCGTTGTTTCCGGTCACGTTCTTGATGAGCCAGTCGATCGTGTCATAGGCGTCCGTGCCCTCGTCGATCGACCCGGGGATCTGATGGTCCCTGACCGGCCTGATCATGACGAAGGTGCCCTCGGAGGTGTATCGCCCGCGGATGTCCTGGAAGGCGAAGATGTAGCCGTCGTCCGCCAGCTCCTTGTATCTCCCCCGCAGGCTCTGCGGCGCGCCCGAGATCCCGTAAGGCGTCCGGAGCAGGATGACCGGCAGGGGACCGGGGTGCCGCGGATTATAGAGCGTCGTGTGCAGCTTGATCCCGTCGCGCATCGGGATCATGACCTCCCGGGCGTCGAATTCCGCGGCCGGCCCTGACATACGCGGGGAATAGACCGTTGTGTGCAGCTTGATCCCGTCGCGCATCGGGATCATGACCTCCCGGATATTAAACTCCGCGTTGGGTCCAGCGGGATTCTGCGCCGGGGAATTGACGATGAGGAAGCCGCAGAGAGCCGCGGCGGCGGCCGCAAGGATCAACAGCAGCTTGTTTCGGTTCATGGGCCGTCCCTTATTCACCTGCTCAGCCATACATACTTCCGGCTGTGCCGCAAAGTCAAGGCAAGCCACCATTTAATTAGCTCATCGCCGTCACAGGAATGGAGAACCCTGGCAAACTCGAGGCAGGGTTGACTTCGCATCCCCCCGGAGTTCTCGCCCGACGGGCGCTGGATTACTTATACATCTGATGAATCAAAGCGAGACGAGGTTTACGTCCGGGCCTTCCCGGCCCGGGCGTCAAGCAGCAGGTGTCGAACGAAGGGGGGCATGCAGCCGCTTTGGGCAAGAAGTGGGAAACAGCTTTTTTACCGACGGCGAAGGATCAGGTATGGGTCGTGGATATTCGGACAGACGGCGGCCTTCGCGGCCAGCAAGCCGCGCCTGGCTCTTCGAGAAACCGGGATACGGCTGGGTGGTTACCCGATACGCGCGTATGACTTGTCCCTTGACGGGCAGCGATTCTTGATGTCTAAGGAGCGATCCCAGGAAACCCACTCCGGTCACCGAAATGATCCTCGTTCAGAACTGGTTCGAGGAGCTCAAGCGCCTCGTCCCCACCGGGAAGAAATGAAGGCCGCCGCCGGCGGCTCTTCAGCTCCTGCTTTATCGCGCAGGCTAAGAATGGTCTCTTGACGCATTCGCTCCTGAATCGCGCCAGCGGTTGATTTGCCTTCCATCCTGCATAATATTGGGGGAGACCGAGGAAACAGGAGAATCGCCATGAAGAGAGTGACCTGCGCGGGGATCCTGGTCGCCGACCTCATCGCCGCCGACCTGCCCCGGGTTTCCCCTCCCGGCGGGATCACCTTCACCCGCAGGGATATCGAGATCCATATCGGCGGCCACGCGGCCAACGTCTCGGCCGACCTCATGCGCCTGGGCATGAAGCCGGGCGAGGTGGGTTGCGTGGGGGCCGTGGGCACCGATCCCTTCGCCGATTTCTTCGAGCGGACGCTGTCCGCGGAAGGGGTCGTGGTGAACCTGCAGCGGACGACCCGGGCCCGGACCTCGGTCGACCTGATCCTGGTCGTCAAGGGCGAGGACCGCCGCTACCACGTCGGCGTGGGCGCCCTGTCCTACTTCGACCCCGATTTCGCCATCTGGGCGGTGAAGGAGGACCGGCCGGCGGTGTTCTACGCCGGCGGCGTGGGCCTGGCGGATAAGTTCGACCACGGCCTGGCCGACGTCCTGCGCGAGGTCAAGCGCCTGGGCTGCCTCACGTTCGTCGACCCGGTCATGCCCTATAACAAGACCTGGCACTTTCTCCGGAAAGCCCTGCGCTGGACCGATATCTTCCACTGCAACGACGTCGAGGCCCTCAGCCTGACGCGGCAAAAGGACCTGCCCGCGGCCGTCGATTCGCTTCTCGATTCGGGACCGGAGCTCGTCCTCGTCAGCCGGGGGTCCAAGGGGCTGACCGCGGCGACCCGCGGGCGCCGGCTGAGCATGGGCGGTTTCAAGGTCCGGACGCTCGACCCCACCGGCGCCGGCGACGCCTTCTGCGCCGGGTTCATCCGGCGGACCGTCATGAAGCTCAAGTCCCGCCGGGCGAGCGGGCTCGAGTGGTCGGACGACGATCTGACCGACGCCCTGCTCGAGGCGGAAGCTTCGGGCGCGGCCTGCGTCACCGGGATCGGCACGACCTCGGCCGTTTCGCGGGCCAAAGTCGACAGGCT
Source organism: Candidatus Aminicenantota bacterium (assembly GCA_963764885.1). GTDB lineage: Bacteria > Acidobacteriota > Aminicenantia > Aminicenantales > UBA8522 > CAVSCD01. The sequence continues at coordinate 348,992 of CAVXUH010000003.1, read as the reverse complement.
GCTCGCCGCTCAGAGAGACGATGTGATGAAGACGGTCCGGCTGGAAACCATAGAATAATCGTGTGCCGGCGGCCGTCGGCCTCGGTCGGTCATTCGCAACTTCAGCTATTAACCTGGTTAGGTCAGCCCACGATTACTCTTCCAGCAACTTTCGTCGCTTAATCAGCCGATCGCTTCAGCGATGTCGCCCGCGTGGCACCCGTCGTGATGCCGCCGTCGACGAGAAGCGTGTGTCCGGTGACGTAGGCGCTGGCGTCCGAGGCCAGGAAGACCACCGCGCCGTCGAGATCGCCGGGCTGCCCGACCCGCTTGAGGGGGATGCGGTCGGTGATGTATTCGACCCAGGTCGGATCCTCGTAGAGCACCCGCGTCTGCTGCGTCTTGAACCAGCCGGGCGCCAGGCAGTTGACCGTGATGCCGTAGATCCCCCAGTCGTCGGCCAGGCTCATCGTCAGCTGCTTGACCCCGCCCCGGCTGGCGCAGTAGGGCGCGAGGGACGCGTAGGCGAAGACCGACGTCACCGACCCGATGTTGACGATCCGGCCGTAGCGGCGCGGGATCATCTTCTTGGCGACGGCCTGGGCCATGAAAAACGGCCCGCGGAGGTTGGTTTCGAGGATCATGTCCCATTCGTGGGGCGTCACCTCGACCGACGGCTTGCGGACGTTGCAGCCGGCGTTGTTGACGAGAATATCGATCTTACCGAAATGCCGGTGCGTGTCCTCGACCATGGCCTGGACGCTGTCATGGGAGCGGACATCGAGCTCGTGGGGAAAGACACCGCGTCCCATCTCCCGGATCTCCCGGGCGACCTCGTCGAGCGATGACAGCGTGCGGCTGGTGACAGCGACGTCAGCGCCGGCCCTGGCCAAAGCTCGTGCCATATATTGTCCCAGCCCCCGGCTCGAGCCGGTGACGATGGCGACTTTGCCGCTGAGGTCAAACATATTTTCGGCCATTGGCATTCTCCTCTGTCGACTACCGGAATTATATAGGAGTTGGCACACCCGGACAAAGTGCCGATCGATCTTCAGGGTGAATCTGTTTCCTCATTTGGTTGAGGCGAGGGGCTCCACCCTTTTCGTGAACGAAGAAGAACTGGGCTGGCTGGCGCAGCGCAGTCTCGTGGGGCGTGAAGATCTTGACAGGGGGAGTGGGCTATGCCCCCGAAGACCCCCATAGCGGAGGGGGACCCGCCAAAGGCGGGGGAACCGACGGGACTGGTTCCCGGGGCCGGGGGGAGAGGGGGGCGTAGCCCACTCCCCCTGTCGATCCTGATCGCGCCGGGACAGGACCCTATTCACGGGTTCCGTCTTCACGAAAAGGGCGGCATAACCCCGAGCCTCCTCTGGAAAAACTCGGGCAAACATGGTAAATTCTAGGTTCAAACGCGATAGCCTGGCGTGGGCGGTTAGCTCAGTTGGGAGAGCGCGGCGTTCGCAACGCTGAGGTCGGGAGTTCGAGTCTCCTACCGTCCACCATCCTATTCCCTGATTTATCAACCATTTCCTTGGGTTCCTGTCTTTGGCCCGTGGGTCACACCCTGGGTTTTGACCGCATTTGATTAGCATAGTATAAGAAAGATGGGGTTGAATTCACCCTTTTAGCCTTGGACCAAAGGAGGGCTGAAATGAAGATAAAGATCATGCTGGGAGTGGGCTTCGTCCTTCTGGTCGCCGCGACGTCCGGGTATGGACAGCCCGCGCATCTGTCGTCGATCAAAGTGACGATCGGCTTTCCGTTCGTCGCCAACGGCAAAGACCTGCCTGCCGGCCTGTACGAATTCGCGCGGGATGAGAGGGCCGGAGTCTTCAGGGTAGCGGGCGAGGGCAAGAACAAAACCCTGGCCCCGATCTTGACCCGGGTCACCGGGGAGATCCACACAACCCCGGAAGACGCCCATCTGGTATTCGATATGGTGGGAGGGACCGCCGTGCTCTCGGAGATCTGGATCCCCGGCGATGACGGTTACGTGATGCTGGTCACGAAGGAAAAACACGGGCACAAGGTCATCAATGTGAAATATTAGGCCGGCCCGGCGCGATCGGAATTTTTGCGGTTTGTGATAACATGTCTGCGGAGCTGAGAGATGATCGATCCGGAGATTTGGGTCCTGGCGGGGACCGCCGCCTCGCTCGGACTCGTCCACACCGTCATCGGCCCGGACCACTACCTTCCGTTCATCGTCATCGGCCGGGCCCGGCACTGGACGCTCCGCAAGACGCTCGTCATCTCCTTCCTGGCCGGCCTGGGCCACATCCTGAGCTCGGTCGTCCTCGGCTTCCTGGGCCTGGCCCTGGGCCTCGCCGTCGCCAGGCTGGAGGGCGTGGAATCGGCGCGCGGGACCGTCGCCTCCTGGCTGCTCATCGGTTTCGGGCTGGCCTATTTCACCTGGGGCATGCGGCGGGCCTGGAAGGACAAACCCCACACGCACCGCCATCTCCACGACCAGGCCGTCGTGCCTGAGCAGGCGCCGGGGGGCCACAACGCCAATTCCCACGCGACTGCTGAGCCCGCGCCAGGTTATAACGATTACCACGCACATGCCCACTCCCATGCGGCGGCGGCTCACGCGCATGTTCATGACGACCGGGGGAAGGCCAACATCACCCCCTGGATCCTGTTCACGATCTTCGTCTTCGGGCCCTGCGAGCCCCTGATCCCGCTGGTTATGTACCCCGCGGCGCGGCGCAGCTTGGCCGGCGTCGTCCTGGTGGCCGCGGCTTTCGGCCTGGTGACCATCGCCACCATGCTCGTCATCATCGCCGCCGCCTCCTGGGGGGCGAGCTTCGCCCGGCTGGGCAAGCTCGAGAAGTATTCCCACGCCCTGGCCGGTCTGATGATCTTCGTCTCCGGCCTGGCCGTCCAGTTCCTCGGTCTTTGAGGTGGCGCCTGTGAAATTCGTCGTCGACGTTATGCTCGGCAAACTGGCCAAGTGGCTGAGAATACTGGGGTTTGACGCCGCCTACGGGAACCGCGCCGCCGACCGCGAGCTTGTCCAGACGGCCCGCCGGGAGCGACGGGTGCTTCTCACCAGGGACCATCTGCTGCTCCAGTCGGCCAAAAACATCCGCGGCCTGCTCATCGAGAGCGAAGACTGGCACGCCCAGCTCGCCCAAGTCCTCGACGCCCTCGACCTCAGGGACAAGGCCCGGCCGTTGTCGCGCTGCCTCGCCTGCAATGTCCGGCTCAAGCGCCTGGCGCGGAAGAACGCGCGGAACCTGGTGGCCCCCTTCGTCTTCGAGCGCGCCTCAGCCTTCTCCATCTGCCCCCAGTGCGGACGGGTCTATTGGCCGGGGACGCACTTCGGCGACATGGACAGGAAACTCTCCGAGATCCTCGATCGACCGGGAGGATCGACTTCCTCACCGCGAACACTGGCCTGAACCCGGGAAAACCCATATAATGACCGTGGGAACGGGCCCGGGGCCCGTCGGCCACTGAGGAGAGGGCAATGGAAAGACACGTCAATCTCATCTCTATTCTCTGGATCATCTACGGCGCCATCGGTCTCTTTTTCGGGTTCGTCGTGGCCGCCATTCTTTTCGGCCTCTCTTTCATCCCGCACAACTGGGAGATCGCGCCCGGCATCGTTAGGCTGATCGCCTGGGGCATCGGCTGTTTTTTCCTGCTTCTCGCGCTGCCCGAGATCATCGGCGGGATCGGGCTGATGAAAAAGCGGGAGTGGGCGCGCATCCTCATCCTGATCGTCTCTTTCTTCCACCTCCTGAGCTTTCCCCTCGGAACGGCTCTCGCCGTCTACTCGTTCGTCATCCTTCTCAAAAACGAAACGGTCAAACTGTTTTCGGGCTCTTGACATTCCGGAACTCATTCTATCTAATAATTCTCGAAGCTAACCTAAGGCTCTGTGGGGGGCCATGGCAAGGGCGAGCAGTTTTCTGGAACGAACGCTTTCCTTTGCCGGGAGGTGGTGATGGCAACACCAGAAACGCATCTGACGCATCCGGCGGTCCAGGTCGCTTCTCCGGTCGTCGTCCGGGAGCCGGCCAGGAAAAAGAAACCGTTCGCCAGGGCGACGATCCGCTTCCTTGCCTGGGCAGGGCCTGCGATCGGCCGAGTCGGTCCGCTGCGGCGGGCCCTGGTCAATTCGTTCATGGGGAAGATGCGGGCCGGCGCAGAGCGCAATATCGCCGCCGGTACCCGGCCCCCGGGATCATCCGCGACCGCACGGCGATGGGAATTTCGATGGCCCGGGTCGTCGACCGGGGCCTGGCGCGGGGGAGCTTCAGCCGGGCGAGCCTGGGTCATTTCCTCAACACCCTGATCGGGGATTCCCTTGTCACGGCCGGGATCCCGGGCGCCAAGGAGAGGTTCAGGCAAGTTTACGGCTGCCGTCCGCCGGGTTTCCTGCTGATCAGCCCGACCAAAACCTGCAACCTCCGCTGCACCGGCTGCTACGCCGACTCCGGCGCGACCTCCGAGAAGCTCGAGTGGCCGGTCCTCAACCGGATGATCCAGGAAGCGCGCGAGCTCTGGGGGCTGGTGTTCATCGTCCTCAGCGGCGGCGAGCCGCTCGCCTACCGGGACGAGGGCAAGACGGTCCTCGACCTGGCCGAAGAGCACCAGGATACGTATTTCATGATGTACACCAACGCCACGCTCATCGACGACGAGGTCGCCCGCCGGATGGGGAGAGCCGGGAACATCATCCCCGCCATCTCCGTCGAGGGGCTCCGCGAGCCGACGGACAGGCGCCGCGGGGCGGGCGTTTTCGACAAGATCACGGCGGCCATGGAACGGCTGCGCCGGGAGAAGGTGATCTTCGGCGTCTCGATGACCGCCACCCGGGACAACGCGGACGCGCTTCTCTCCGACGATGTCATCAATTTCTATTTCGAGGAGATGGGCGCCCTCTACGGCTGGCTTTTCCATTACATGCCCATGGGGCGGGCCTTCACGCTGGACATGCTGCCGACGCCCGAGCAGCGCCTGGCCATGTGGAAGCGCTCCTGGCAGCTCGTCCATGACAGGGAGCTTTTCCTGGCCGATTTCTGGAACAGCGGCACTGCGGCCAACGGCTGCGTCAGCTCCGGACACCCCGGGGGCTACCTGACGGTGGACTGGAACGGCAAGGTCGCCCCGTGCGTTTTCGTCCCTTACTCTCCTGTGAATATCCGTGACGCCTACTCCCAGGGCAAGAACCTGAACGATGTCTGGGCGGACCCCTTCTTCGCCAAGCTCCGCGACTGGCAATGGGATTACAGCAACGAGCTCAACTATCGGAAGGGCAGCCGGCACGGCAACTTGACGATGCCCTGCCCGATCCGCGATCACTACGCCGAGTTCCATGAGATCTTGAAGGAGCATAACCCGGAGCCGGTCGATGACAACGCCCGGGCGGCCATGGAGGACCCGGAATACTATAAGGGGATGGTCGCCTATAACCGAGATGTGGCCAGGATCTTCGACCCGATCTGGGAGAAGAAATACATGAAGGGAGAGAACTGAGCTCTTGTGAGCCCCCCTCATGACCCGATGCTCAAGGGCGGCGATCGGCCCGGCCGTCTGGGCCGTTTTCATCCTGACGATCGCTGCCCGCCCTTTCGCCGTCGGTCCCCAGGCCGCGCCGGGTCCCCAGCCGGCGGAGGCCCGCAGCCTGGCCCAAGGGCCGGCCGGCGCCGCGGTCGCGGAGTACGACATCCGGGCGAAGGCCTTTCTTCTTGGAGACATGGGGTCGGTCGGGACCGCGCTCCTCGAGCGGCGGCTGGAGAGGAAGACCGCCGAGATCGTTAAGACCTGCCGGTTTTCCGGCCGGGCCAAGCCCGAGCTGGCCAGGAAGGGACGGGACATCGGGGGCGAGCTCACCACCGTGACCTGCTCGCCGTCGACGGCCGGCCGGTGAGGCCGGCCGGGCTCCGGTCGAGGCGGGCCGGGGAATGATCGATTCCTGCTCTTGGGTCTTGGCCAACAACGGCGTCGCCAAGACGGAAAAGATCACCTTTTATCCCGACCATGCGCTTTCGGTCAAAGACACCGGCTCCGAGAGAAGGTTCGCCGGCCGGTTCGAGAGCCTGCTGTCGTGGCTCGAGTTCTTCCTGGATAATCCGTTCCGACCTGGGGACGTCCACCGGTCCCGGTTCATCCTCGACGGCCATCCGTTCATCTTCAAGTGCGAGGTCGGCGAGCCCGAGGTCCTCGAGCCCTTCGGAGTCGAGGCGTACAGGATCGACCTGACGATGTACGACGAGTTCCGTCTGGACGGCAGCGGGGTCCCCAAGGTCGTCAAGAAGAAGGGCCAGATTCGGCTCTGGGTGCGCCAGGACGGAAAGAACCCGAGCGAGTTCCTGCGCCTGCGAGTCCACTACAAATGGTATCTGACCCTGGTCTTCGACCTGAACCGGGCCGCTTGAGGGGCCGGCCGGCCGGACCGCTCCCCGCCGATATTCCTCCTTGAAAGGCCGCCCCTTTTTCCCTATAATCGGGTCTTGGATCATAAGCCTTTTTAGATTGCGGAGATATCCATGAAAAAACTCATCATCTGTCTCACCTGCCTCGCCTTGCTCACGGCCGGCGGTCTCCTCGCCCAGCAGGGTCGCGGCAGGATCCGCGGCGTCGTCCTGGACGGGGCGACCGGCCAGCCGATCCCCGATGTCACGGTCAGGATGTTCATGCCGAGCCTGAACGTCAATTTCACGCCGTCGCCGGTCACGGATAATGAGGGCCGTTGGAGCGCCAACTTCCTGAGGACCGGCATGTGGACCCTGGAATTCGAAAAGGTCGGCTATGCCCCCCAGACAGTCAGCTACGGGGTAACGTACAGCACGACCGGCATGAGAGACCTCTTGACGGTCAATCTGGTGGTCATCAAGGGCATCATCGTCAAAGAAAAGGTGGCCGCCGAGACGAAGAAGGCGGACGCGCTGTTCCAGGAGAAGAAATACGCGGAAGCCCGGGCGGTCCTCGAAAAGGTCGTGGCCGCCAACCCGGACGTCTACATCCTGTATAAGAATATCGGCAATTCCTATTTTGCCGAGGAAAACTATGAGGAGGCCGTCAAGGCCTATTTGAAGGTCTACGAAAAGGCGCCCGAGCGGGCGGACGTCGTGGCCGCGATCGCCAACGCCTATAACAACCTGGATAACAAGGCCGAGGCAGCGGTCTGGTACGGCAAGCTCTCGGTGGGCGACGTCCAGGACATCGACACCGCCTTCAACGCCGGTGTCTGCCTGTATAACGCGGGCAGCACCGCCAGCGCCGCCGACTATTTCAAGAAAGCCGTGACCATCGACCCGAGCTTCGCCGACGGCTATTACCAGCTGGGGATGGCCTCGGTCGCCCTGGGCAAGAATGACGAGGCGGTCGGCGCTTTCACCAAATTCCTGGAGCTGGCCCCCGATTCCCCGCAGGCGGCGACGGCGAAATCCATCATGGAGGCTTTGGCAAAGAAATGAGACGCATCGGCGATTACACCATCAGGCAGTTGATCCGGCAATACGAGCACGACATCTTCAGGGACTTTTTCCCCTTTCTGGACAAGTACGTCGTCGACCACAAGCTCGGCGGCTTCATGACCAATGTCGACCGCGACGGCACGCTCCTCAACACGACCAAGAACACTTGGTACTGCGGCCGCGGCATCTGGTCTTATTCATTTCTTTACAATAACTTCAGCAAGAAGCAGCGGTATCTCGACACCGCCGAAAAAGCGGTCCGGTTCATCATGCGGCACCCGCCCGAGGGCGATCGGCTGTGGGCGGCCGAGTTCACCAAGGAGGGCGAGCCGATCGTCGTCGAGGGCCAGTTCATCGGCGGCAAGTACTACCCCGTGAGCGAAGAGGTGTCGGGCGACCTGTTCATCGCCAACGCCCTGGCCGAGTTTTCCAGGGCGGCCGGGGACGCGAGCTACTGGGAGCAGGCCAAGGAGATCGTCCTCAAGTGCGTCCGGATCTTCGATAAACCCGATTATGCCCCGAACGCGGCCCAGGTCTATCTCGGGAAGGACGCCCCGTCCATGCCTGGCGGGCGGCTCATGGGCGTGGCCATGCTGCTTCTCAACGTCAGCCAGCAGATGCTTGCCCACCGCGACGACGCCGATCTCGCCGCCGTCAACGAGCGAGCCGTCCGGTCGATCCTGGACCACCACTACAACCCGGAATACGGGCTGCTCAACGAGGTCCTCAACCACGATTACACGCGTCCGGACAATATCTACCGGAACCTTGTCTACACCGGCCACGCCATCGAGACGATGTGGATGCTGATCTACGAGGCCTATCGCCGGAATGACAAGGAGCTCTTCCGCAAGGCCGAGGGGCTCTTCAAGCGCCACCTGGAGATCGCCTGGGACCAGGTTTTCGGCGGGTTCTTCAGGGGGCTCAAGGACGTTTATGCCAACCTCTGGATCCTCGACAAGCCGCTCTGGACCCAGGAGGAGGTCCTGATCGGGACGCTGTTCATCATCGAGCACACGGGCGAGGACTGGGCCCGGGAGTGGTTTGCCCGGACCTTCGCCTACGTCCAGGACAAGTTCTCGCTGCGGCAGCATGGGTTTTCGCTCTACGATGACTGGCCGGACCGGCAGGTGACCTTCGTCCCGCACCACACGCGGGTGGAGATCTTCCATCACCCCCGGCACCTGATGCAGAACCTGCTGTGCCTGCGGCGGCTCAGGGAGCGCCGGGGAAAGCCCTCGGGCTTCCTCGAGTCCTGACCGGCCGCAGGGTACGGATCGCTTTGAGAATTCAAAAACTGTTTGAGTTACTGCGGCGCGCCGTCGCGGTGACGGCCGCGGCCCTGGCGGGCTTGGCTTGCCTGGCGCCGCTATCCTGCGGTGCCGCTGCCGACGCGCCGGCCGGCCGGCCGAGGTCCATCTCGGCCGTCTGCCTGCTCGACGGCCCTGCCTACCAGACCAAGGCCCACGTCCTCGAGATGCTCGGCCGGGTCGACAGGAGCCCCCGGGAAAGCCTGGTCGTGACTCCGTTCCTGCCCTTCCTGAGCTTCGACGAGGGACAGGAGAAGGCGTCCCTCCGGGAGTTCTTCGACTTCGCGCGGAGCCGCCGGGTCCACCTCGTGGTCGCGCTGGTCGAGCGCGCCTCGTCGGGAAAGACATATCAGACCGCGCTCGTCATCGAGCCGGGCGGCGAGATCGCCGGCAAATACCGTAAGAGCCATCGGACAGCCTGGGACGACGAGATCGCCCTGGGCGACGACCTGCCGGTCATCACGACGCCTTTCGCCAAGATCGGCTTGACCATCGGCTCGGATTTCTATTATCCCGAGATCTACGAGGTCCTGCGGATGAAGGGCGCCGAAGTGCTTGTCTGGCAGGACTCCCCGCAGCGGTTGCGCGAGCATTACCAGTGGCTGCCGCTGCTCGCCGCCCGGGCCGCGGATTCGCACGCCTTCCTGGTCACGGCGCACTACGCCGACCCCCGCACCTACATCACCGCCAACTACGGCTACGGCATGAAGGGCGCGGCCTTCGGCCGGAGCATGGTCATCGACCGGTCCGGCACGATCCGCGCGGACACCGGCTACCGGCACGGCGCCGCCAGCCTCTCCTTCGACCTGGACGAGCGGAAAGAGGACGTCTACTCGATGACCCCGAACTTCGAGAACCTCTTCTACGTCCCCAATAACGGCGGCCGGGCGGCCTTCAAGACGCTCGCCGAGCCCTGGACAAAACCCGTCCTGCCCGCCTTCAAAAAGCGGACAGCCCGCATCGCCGTCGCCACCACGAGCGGCGACGACATGTGGAAGGACGGAGTCTACCCGAAGTGGATTTTCGAGCTCCTGGGGCGCGCCTGGGAGTTCAAGCCGGACCTCGTCCTTTTTTCCGAAAACGGCGTCAAGGACCCGACCAACCCCGAGGTCAAGCGGGGTCTCGATGACATCTCCCGCTGGGCCGCCGCCCACCGGTGCTACGTCGTGGTCGGCGGCATCGGCAACGCGACCTGCCCGAACGGCGCCGCCAAGATCTGGGACCGGAGCGGCCGCCTCGTCTATTCCGCGCCGCTCTACTGGCCGTCCGGGTTGGGCGGGTTCGACGTCTTGGACACGGACTTCGCCCGGATCGCCGCCCGCGAGTGCGGCGACCTCTCCCAGTTCCCGATCGACCGAACGCTCGCCCTCAAGGGCGCCGAGCTCATCCTCGACCCGAGCCAAATGTGGGGGCCGGACGGCTACCACAACGAGCTCCTGATCCGGGCCCGGGCGATCGACAACGGCTGCTACATCGCCTCCGTCCACTGGAACACGTCCGACCCGGGCCTGCGGAGCGTCATCGTCGACCCCTACGGCGGGCTGATCGCCTCGTCGGCCTACCAGACGAGGGGCGTCGTCTTCGCCGACATTGATTTTTCCGTGAAAAAAGTCTATTACGCCGGACTGAGCCCGAAACAGCCCCAGCCCGGCGCCCAGGATATCCCGAACTACTTCACGCCGGACCTGCCCCAGGCCGTTCCCGGCTGGCGGGACATGATCTTCGCCAACCGGCGGCCGGAGCTCTACGGCCTGATCCCGACGGAGAACGAGATCACCCGCCGCTACATCAGCAAGGAGCTGCAGAAGCGGCCAACCCAAAAGGAGGAGAAATGACCGACACCCGCGACCTCGGCATCGGCGTCATCGGCTGCGGCTTCATGGGCAAGACGCAGGTCGAGACGGTGGCCAAGTTCGTCAAGGGCGCGACCATGAAGGCCGTCTTTGACGCCAACCCTGAAATTTCGCCAACCGGTGGCCGCCAAAGTACGGCATCACCGCGGAGAAGAACCTGGCGGACCTTTTGGCCCGCGACGACATCGACGCGGTGTTCATCGAGACGCCCCACTTCCTGCACGGCGAGCAGGCGCTGGCCGCCATCGCCGCCGGCAAGCACGTGATGATCGAGAAGCCGATGGCCCACAGCGTGGCCATCTGCGACGAGATCATCGCCAAGGGGAAGGAGAAGGGCGTGCAGGTCTCGATCACCTTCTCCCAGCGCAGCCGGACCTGCAACCTGAGGGCGAAGGAGCTCATCGACCAGGGCGCGATCGGCCGCGTCCGGCAGATCCTCGATTTCCACCTGCTCGCCGGCGGGCTGGTGAAGTTCCCCAAGTGGCAGAGCGACAAGGAGAACCTGGGCATCCTGTTCGGCCACGCCATCCACTGTTTCGACCGCATCCGCTGGCTGACGGGCTCGGACTACGCCACCGTTTACGGCAAGTGTACGAGCATGGACCCGCAGGCCGTGGTCGAGGCCTCGTCCATGGTCCTGATGAGCATGGTCGACGGCACCGTCGTGACACTCTGGAGCTCGGGCGAGATGCCGGCCCCGTCGTTCCCGCGGCGTGAGTTCAGCGCGATGGTCGTCGGCGAGAAGGGCCTGATGGACATCGACGCCTACGACGAGCTGCTGATCAACACCAGCGGCAAGTGGGAGGTCGCGGCCAAGCAGGAGAAGGTGGACTGGGCGGGCAAGGGCTTCCTCGACCCGGTTCGCCTGCAGTCGTTCACCCGGCACGCCCAGGGATTCATCGACGCCATCCGCGAGAACCGGCAGCCCCCGGTGACCGGCTGGGACGGCCGCCAGGCCGTGGCCGCGGCGCTGGCCACCTACGAGTCCTCACGGACCGGCCGGGAGATCGTCCTCAATAAGTAACCGAAAAGATGGGGACGGTCCCATGTATCGCGGCGAAAAAAGAGGACCGTCCCCTGTTGATTGGCAGGCCTCGGCCTGTCCCCATGCTCATAAGGAGAACGAGATGAGAAAAGGATCGATATCGTTGCTGTTGCTGGTCCTGGCGGTCCTGACCGCCGTGATCAGCCTGCCGGCTCCCGCCGGATCCCAGGAAAAGTCCCTCAAGGCGGGCGAGGATACCCAGGGGCCCTGGTGGATGAAGGAGACGGCCATGACCCGCGACGGCGTCTTCCCCGCCCTCAAGGCGAGGCCGTGGTGGCCGAAGGCCGCCGCCCTGAAGACGGGGGAGAGCTTCATCGTCGAGGAAGGCCCGGGCAAGGGTAAGGAGCTCGTCCGCGCGGAGCACATCCTCGACCGCTCCGGGAAGGAGCACGACGCCATCGTCTGGGTCATCGATGACGACGATGACGGGAGCATCAAGCAGGGCGGCGACAAGGATTCCGATTGTTATGTCGCTGACTGGGAGCGCGATGGCATCGTCGACCGGATGGTCGACTACCAGGACCTGGACGGCGACAACGTCCCCGACGAGATGGACATCCGCTACTACACCAACGGCCGGCTCAACAACGCCTGGTTCGGCGAGGACCTGGACCATGACGGTATCCTGTGGAGCATCCGCGGCTACGAGTACAGCGGCGAGAGCTACTTCGAGAGCGACCCTTACGGCGACAACATCTTCAACATGGGCAAGTTCAACCCGGTCGAGGGGACCTGGGTGCCGATCTCGGAGTGTCCGTTCGCCTTCTATGATACCGACAAGGACGGGTACGCCGAGGAGGTCGTCCGGGTGAGCGCCGTGCCGCTGGGCTACGACCCCGCTAAAGACCCCGACTACGCCAACGCCGCCTTCGGCCGCCCCTGGGAGGCGCCGATGGCCAAGATGGGCGTCGTCAACATCCGCTACAGCTTCGATATCGATAACGGCAGCAACAAGGAGCGGCCGCTCCACTACGAATACGGGTTCAACCTGGTGGGGAAGACGCCCTACGACTATCCCGGGATGTACCATTTCAACCGCCTCCGGCGGCCGCCCCAGACGACCGTCGTCATCCCCTGGAAGACGATGCGCGCCGTGGCCGATTCCTACCCGGCCCGCGAGACCGGCTTCACCTGGCACGAGAACTTCGACGACACGACGGCCATCGGGTTCGCCGACTACAAGGAAGAGGACTGGCGGTGGGAAGGCGTCTTCTGGGTCTGGGAGCGCCGTTTCATGGAGAACACCGGCGGCCCCAACCAGAAGTGGAACGCCCGGCGGGAGTGGATGAGCAAGCCCGCCTCAAGCCGCGAGCTCTACTACAGCGACGTCGACAAGCGGATCCATCTCTTCGGCGCCGAGGAGGGCTGGCTCCAGATCGGCGATTTCAGCGGCCTGGGGCCGATCGGCGAGATCCGGATGTACGACACCGACGGCAACGGCTATTTCGACCGCTGGGAAATGTATCGCGAGGGCAGCGGCGTTCCCGCTCCGCATCACCACGGTGAAGGACGAGAAGGCGCGGCGGCTGGAATTCAACCAGGCCAAGCTTTCGGCTTTCTATGTCGGCGAGGTCCTGCCCAAGGCCAAGGCGGCCAACGAGAAGCTGATGGCGGCGATGGCCGGCCTGAAGCCGTTTACCGCTCCCGAGGGCTTGCAGAAGGCCATGGCCGCGGGTCCGGAGAACTACCGGCGGTACGCGCAGGACGTGGCCCGGGAGCTCCAGTACGAGGATTTGCAGGACTACTTTGGCAAGCAGGCGAACGCCATCCTGCTCGCCGACAGCAAGGATAAGAGCGGCAAGGAGTTCGCCGGCGACCTCCGCTGGCTGAAGCGGGGCGCCACCCCGGACGTCCTGGAGACGACGCCGAACACGCACACCGCCTGGGAGCTGACGCTCCTTCTCAAGGACCTCGACACGGCCTACGGCGAGGGCGATTTCGACAAGGCGGTCTCGGCCGTCCAGGATATCAAGAAACTCGATATCTTTAAATAAGACCGGCATCCGGGTCTGTCGAAGCGGGAGCCCGGACGAGCCCGGGCTCCCGTCCAAAATTCTTTCCCGAAACCGGCTTTCCGCTTGATTTGTCGGCTTCCGGGTCCTACCATTCCCTAAAACGGAGACGAGGAAGGAGTGCCCCATGAACAGATGCTCGCGACTGGTCGTCCGGATGGTGACGCTGACAGGCCTGGCGGCCGCCCTGTCCCTTCCGGCATTTCCCCGAATGGCAAGCGGGGGACAGGCGGACCTCGGGTGGGCGGCGAAGATCCGGGCGGCCCATCCCCGCCTCTACTTCACCGCTGAGACCTGGCCGCTCGTCCGGGAGCGGGCCCTGACGGTTTGCGCCGAAGACTACGCGCGGGTCAAGAGGATCGCCGCGACCCGCGAGGGCGATGACTGGCTCAAGATCAAGCGCCCGCCGCCGCTGGCCGGAAGCGACATCGAGGTTTATGATTGGGGCGTCCGGGTTTTCGCCCAGGCCTTTGTTTACAGGATGGAGCCGTCTGCCGAGCTGCTCACGGATATCAAGAAACGCCTGCGGGCGAGCATCGCCTATTATCACGCGGCCTATGCCCAGAACAAGGAGGCCGCCTGGTACAGCTTGAGCCGGGCGGGCTGCTTCACCGCCCTCGACTGGCTGTGGAACGATCTGACGCCCGCGGAGCGGCGGGAGATCGGCGGCGGACTGCTGGCGCACGTCAGCGAAACGCTCCACAAGCCCGGCATCATCTACAAGAACGCGGACGGGATCGTCGACGGGAACTACGGCGTCTATAACGTCGCCTGGTTCGCCGGGGTCACCCTGTTCCGGCGAGGGGATCAATAACGCCGTGGCGGCGGAGGCCCTGGCCAAGGGCTACGAGATCTATCTGGAAGATGTTCGAGCACCGCGCCGGCGGCCGCCGGCGACGACGGCGGGGGCGCGTCGGCGACGCTGGGCTACCTGCTCGGGGAATACCCGAACGCGGACTGGAACTTCCTGCACACCTGGCGGTCGGCCTTCGGCGAGGACGTCTCCGGCCGGGCGCCCTACGCCTACAGCTCCCTCCTTCCCGAGTATCTCCTCTGGAATTGGCTCCCCGGGGACCACGAGTTCGGCTACGGCGATACTCCTCATCTCGATAACCTGCTCCGGACCACCGGCCTGTTCGGGCACATGTCGCAGATCGTGCATTTCTTTTCGAAGGAGCGCCCGGAGCTCGCCGCGCCGGCGGCCCGGGTCCGCGCCAGGGTCGGAGGCTCGACGAATACCTCCTGGTTCATCCATCCCTTCCTGGCGGCGGGCCCGCGCCTCGAGACGCCCGCCGGTCCCTTTCGGCCGGAACCCCTGGCCCGACACTTTGCGGGAATGGGCCAGGTGATCTTCCGTTCGGGCGAGGGGACCGAGGACACCTATGCCTTGTTCGCCTGCGGCGGCGGCCTGGCCCAGCACCGTCACCTCGACGCCAACCACTTCACGATCTACCGGAAGGGGTTCTTGGCCCTTGACTCCGGCACGCGCGAGGGCAACACGGACAACCTCCAGAACTACTTCGCCCAGACCGAGTCCCACAACTGCATCATGATCAAGATGCCGGGCGAGCCGCCCGTTCCCTACTGGAACGGTGATGTCTTCGGGAACGGCGGCGGGCAAAACCAGGCCGTCGGCTCCAAGGTCGTCGCCTTCGAGACGACGCCCGATTTCGCCTATGTCGCCGGCGACGCGACCCCCGTTTACGCGGCGGATAAATGCGAGCTGGCCGTTCGGCAGTTCGTCTTCGTGCCGCCGTCGTATTTCGTCGTTTTCGACCGGGTGACCTCGACCCGGGCCGAATACGCCAAGCGTTGGCTCATCCACCTGGCGAACGAGCCGGCGCCCGCGGGCGAGCGCACCTGGCGGGCCGACCAGGGGGGCGGCCGGCTGTTCTGCCGGACCCTCCTGCCCGCCGACGCCGCCCTGGAGACGGTCGGCGGCCCGGGGAAGGAGTTCATCGCCGACGGCGTGAACTATCCGATCGACGCCGGCCCGTCCGGCGAGCGGCTGCGCAACGAATTCCCGATCCCCAAAGTCAGCTACAGTGAAGTGCCCGAACTCATGGGCCGTTGGCGGGTCGAGGTGAAGCCGGGGGCGCCGCGCCGGGAAGATGTCTTTCTCCACCTCATCGACGTCGGGGACACGGACGCCTCGGCGCTCCACAGCGCCCGGGCGCGCGAAGAGGGGGGCGGCGTGGTGCTCGACTTCGACGCCGGCGCCCGGCGTGTGAGCCTCAAGTTTTCCGCCAGCGGCCCGGTCGGCGGCACCGTCCGCATCGTCCGCGGGGATAAGACCCTGGTCGATCGCCCCCTGGCCGCGACCGTCATGCCCCAGTCGGCTGACTGAAAACCCGAATTCCTCGCAAGGACGTGCCGCTGACCAGAGACTCGATGGGGTGTTTTGAGGCTAGAATCTGGTCGAAAAACGCTCCGCGTCAATTGGACGCTTCTCAGTGGCGCGTCAGGCGAACCTCAGGCGCGGGAAAGCCGCATCATTCGGGGCAGACCCCGCCGGCGGCCGGCGTCCCCGGTTTCGGCTTCCGCTTCGAGTGCCACCGGAATAGCGCGCCACTCAGGAACACCAGAGCGGCAGCGGTCAGGTTCACGCCCAGCCGCTCGGAATTCCCCCGGACGGCCATCGCGGCGATAACGACGAAGTAGATCGCGCCGTAGAGGAGAAGCGACAGCCCGACCAGGCTGAAGGGCGACTCGACCTTGCGTCCGGTGTCGATCTTCGGCTCGCTGACGACCGACATCCGTTTGAAGAAGGCGTCGGAATTGGCGCGCTCCTCCTCCGGGGTCTTGGAGAACCGCGACCCGAGCCACAGCCCGAGGACCGTGGCCACGATGTTGATGGCGATGCTGACCGAGTTAAAAGCCTGCTTGAGCCAGTAGGAGAGCGTCGGGTTGGTCGCCACTTCGTCTTTGTAGACGCTCAGCAGAACGCCGTTCAGGACGATGAGCAGCACGCCCGAGATCGTGCCCGTGATGACGCCGGTGATGGCGCCGCGGGCGTTCACCTTCTTGACGACCAGGCCGGCGAGGTAGGAGATCATGACGGCCGGGGCGAAGGCGCCCAGGATCTTGACCATGATGTCGATCAGGTTGAAGACCTGCTTGAGGTACTGGAGCCCCAGGGCAAAAAGCGTGGTCACCGACCCGATGATGACGGTATTGTACCTTCCCATTCTGACGAGTCGTTTGTCGTCGGCGTCGGGCCGGAGGATCCTCTTATAGAAGTCCTGGGTCAGGACCCCCGAGAGGACGTTGTACTCGTTGCCCAGGGTCGAGAGCGTCGCGCTGCACATGCCGGCGACGAGCATGCCCATCAGGCCGATCGGCAGGACCTTGAGGGCCATCAGGACGTAGACCTCGTCGCTCCGCTGGAGGACGGACGGACCCATGATGCCGGGGAGGTAGGCCCGGGCGGCGATGGCCGGGAAAAAGAAGATCAGCGGGCCGAGAAAGCTCATGACGCCCATGCCGATGGCGACCTTCTGGGCGTCCTTCTCGGTGGCGACGCAGTTGTATTTCTGGATCAGCCCCCAGGAGGCGTTGTACGTCAGGAACGTCAGGCAGGCGAACATGATCCAGTAGAACATGTCGTAGGGCGGGGCGATCGGCTTGAAGAACGTCTTGGGGATGTCGGGCGACGCCTGGACCGTGGCGATCAGGCCGGTGAAGCCGCCGACGGCCGACAGGGCCATGATGAAGAAGACGACGACGGCCAGGCCCAGGATCATGAACTGGAAGAAGTCGACGACCAGGACCGCCCATTGGCCGCCGAGCACGGAGAACAGGACCATGATCGTGCCGACGATCAGGATGCTGACGCTCAAGTTGAACCAGTCCGCGCCGATGGCGGGAACGAGGAAGATCGAGGTGGCCAGGATGCGGAGCGCGTTGTCGATGACCCGGAGCGGAAAACCGGTCCAGACGAAGACCTGGTGAGCGACCTTGTTGAACCGCTGCTCCATGAACCCCAGGGGCGTGATCACCCGGGCGCGGCGCCAGCGCTTGGCGAAATAGAAAGTGGCCGGGATCATGGCGATGACGACCGTCCAGGCGATGGACATGGCCACGATGCCGTACTTGAAGGCGATCTGTGAATAGATCACGAAGAAGGTGGCGCTGAACGACGACAGCCAGAGCGAGATCGCCGACAGCCACCAGGGCACGGCCGCGCCGGCCGCGAAATAGTCCTTGGCCTGGCGGATGTATTTTTTGAAATAGTTGCCGATGAAAACGACGATGGCGAAGTAGCTCAGGAGGAGGACGTAGTCCCAGGACTGCAGGAACCGCGCGGTGATGTTGGTCTCTTCCATGGCCGCCCGCCTACCGCGCCCGGATCTCGATCTTGACCGGCGCCAGGACCCCGGCCGCCGTCGCGGCCACCTCGGCCGCCCAGCCCTCGGCCTGCGGAGCGCCGGGCGCCGTCAGGCCCTGGTGCCAGCCGCCCAGGATCCAGTGCGTCCGTTTCGCGCCGGAGGGGATGGCGAGCTTGACGCAGCGGTCGAGGTCGTTCTCGGCGAACCCCATATACTCGGCAGGGTTGAAGATGGCGGCCAGACCGATCTCGCCCGCCCCCGGCGCCCCTTCGCCCCAAGTCGCGACATAGCCCTTGTCCTTATCCACCGAGGCGGTCTCCTTGGGGAGCTTCTCGATGCCGGGGCTGTAGACGACCTCGCCCCCGGCGCTCGAAGTGACGATGATGTCCTGGCGGGAATACGTGTTATCGTTGAACGCCGACATGAGGAGCGTAACGGTATACTGGGCCTTGGCCGGGCCGATGCCGGTGATGTCGACCCGGGCGACGGCCCGCACCGGGCCGGCCGCGATCACCTTGCGCTCGTACTGATTGGCGCCCTTGCCGGCCGGGTTGACGGTGGAGATGCGGTTCTCGCCCTCCCAGAGGCTGATCCCGCCGAGCCCCGCGGCGTCCCCGACATGGAGGATGTCCATGCCCCAGGGCTGCATGTTGTGATAGCCGTAATCGGCTGTGAACAGGGCCATGATCAGGGTCTTGTCGAGCTTGCCGAAGGCCTCGAGCTGGCCCCAATAGAAGCGGTAGGCGGCCGAGTTCGATTCCCAGCCGATGTTGGCGTTGACGGCTTCCCAGGCGAGGCGGGCGTAGGTCGCGGTCGGGAAGGGATTGGGGCGCGTGCCCGTCGGCGAGTATCGGCAGTCGAGGGCCGTCGGGCCGGGCGGGAGGTTGAGGACAAACGCCATCTCATCGGGCTTCCCGTCGCCGTCGAGGTCGTCCGCCTGGTAGGGGACGGCCGCGCCGGCCACCGCGAACTCGCAGTTGAGCGGGTTGAAGTCGGGGACGGCGGCGGCGATGTCGGCGACCGGGATGACGACCGCCTGGTGAGGCAGGGCGGTCTCCAGGGGATTGGTGAGGGTGATGGCCATGGCTTTTTCCGCCGCGGCCGGGGCCGCCGGCGGAGCGGGCTCATTCTTGCAGGAGATCCCGAGCAGGACCACGGATATGCTCATGACGAGGGCGAGGGGAAGGAACGGACGGTGTTTCAATGCGCGCCTCCTGGGGTAATTTCCGTCACATTTTATGTGAGGGTGGCGGGCCTGTCAACCGAACTAAGAACTAATAAGGGGACGTTCCCCACCAAGGGGACGTTCCCCACCGTCAGCAGCGTCCCCGCCCGGATTCCTATCGTTTTATCTGATCTGGCTCCAGCTCCCCTCGTTCCACAGCCAGACGCCCGTCGCCCCGAAGTCGGCGACGAGCTCGCCGAAATGGTCGGCGTCCGGGTCGGCGACCCCGAGGGCGTCGGCGTCGGCGGCAGAGAGCTGGGACCAGGCGCCGTTGTTCCAGAGCCATAGCCCGGTACCGCCGAAGTCGGCCGCCAGTTCAGCCTGGTTGTCATTATCCACGTCGCCCGCGACAATGTAGTCGGCGTTCAGGCCGCTCAATTGGGTCCAGACGCCGCTGGCCAGCTTCCAGAGGCCGAGCGCGCCGAAATCGGCGAAAACCTCCTCGCCAGCGACGGCATCCACATTCCCAGCGACGACGTTCTCCGCGTGGGCGCCGCTGATCTGACTCCAGACCCCCGCCTTCCAGAGCCAGAGCCCGAGTCCGCCGAAATCGGCCACGACCTCCTCGCCTCCGGCCCCGTCGGTGTCGGCCTTGGCCAGAAGGTCGGCGTCCAGGGCGCTGAGCTCGGTCCAGACTCCGGCGTTCCAGAGCCAGAGCCCGAGCGGTCCGAAATCCCCCAGGACCTCGCCGACGGCGTCGTTGTCCGTGTCCACGACCATCAAGCCTTGGGCGTTCCCACCCGTCAGCTGGGTCCAGGTCCATGGCTTCCAGTACCAGACCCCGAGTTTTCCGAAGTCCGCGATCATCGCGGCGCGACCGGTCCCGTCGATATCGCCCGCCGCGAGGCCTTCAGGATTCGCCCCCGCGGCCTGGCTCCAGACGTCGTTCCAGACCCAAACTCCGAGCGACCCGAAGTCCGCTCCGATCTCGTCGTCGCCGTCGCCGTCACCGTCCGCCACGACCATTCCCTCCGGCTCGACGGGCGTGAGCTGAGTCCAGTCCGTGAAGATGAATCTCCAGAGGCCGGCGGTCCCCAGGTCGCCGAGGAGCTCCTTGTGTCCCGACCCGTCGAGGTCGGCGCCGAGAAAGGACCGCCCCCCGATATCGCTGATGATCTGGAAGGCTCCAAGGAGCAGGCGATGATCTCGGCCCGGTTGTCGCCGTCCATGTCCGCCAAATCGCCGGCCAGGCCGCCGGAGGAGGGCACTGAACCGGCGCGGTAGGCGTTGTTCTGAAATTCGACGACCAGTGGTCCCTGGCCGCTCACCATGACGACCGCCTCCGGCAGGCCGTCCCTGTCGATATCTCCTGCGCGGACCTGGAACGTCCCATCGCCCACGTCATAGAGCGGCGTCACGCTATACTGGGCGCCATCGTGCTTGACGAGATAGATGGGAAACTCCGTCGCGGCGACGTTATACAGCCCGGCGATGATCTCCTCTTTTCCATCGCCGTCAAAGTCGGCCACGGCCGCGCCGCCCAGTCCCGAGGAAAACGAGGTGATAGTCTCCTCGACGGAGTACGCCGAACCGTTGTAGCCGATGATCATCATCTTGCCCGGGGGATAATCCCAGGGGAGGGGGACAATAGCTTCGCGCTGCCCGTCTCCGTCGGGATCGCCGACGGCGATCTGAAGGGCGTCCCCCCTGGGAGCCGACCAGGCTAGGTCAAAGGTCGAACCCACGGAATTATAATTGTAGACGCTGATATAAGGAACGGCCCCGCTGCCGTCCACGATGAGCTCGTTCGCTCCGTCGCGGTCGATGTCGAAAATCGCCGCGGGCTGGTAAAGGCCGCCGAAATACTGTTCGTGGACTTTTTGATAGACTGCACCGTTCCACCGGTACATGTAGAGGGTACCTGTCCCGTAGACGCTGATGAGGAACTCGTTCAGCCCGTCGTTGTCGACGTCCCCGACGGCGACGGGGATGACGTTGTCGCCGGAGCCGTAGAGGTGGTTCCATTCCTCGACATAGGTTCCGCCCTGATTTCGGAAAACATAAGCGTAGTGAGAGCTCCACGTCCCGGCGACGATCCGGTTCACCCCGTCGTTCCTAAGGTCCCCGGCGAGCGCCCCATAGCAGCCCGAGCCGATCGGGATACTGGCGTCGGACACGAACTCGTGTGTTTCGGGCGGAGCCGTTAGGAGGCCGGCTCCGGCCGCGGTAAGCCCGGCGACCGACCGCTGGGTCCCGGCAGGCAGCCTGGCCGAGCCCGCCAAAGCGACGATAGAAACGAAGATCAATGCACGGAAGTGAATGAAGGGAAGGCGATGCATGGCATTTCCTCCTCGCGAACCCGGAAATCCCGTGTGCCCTTTGATGAGGAAATATTAAGAGAGCGCGCCCGCGATGTCAAATGACCCGATCGTCCCTGCCGGCGGCGCCGTATCTCTGCGCCCCATTGGGCACGGCGGTCTGACTCCTCCAAGGGATGAACGGCGGGGAAGAGGCTACTTGATGTCCGTTGTCTTTCCGTCAGGCCCCGTGTAAGAAAAAGTGTCGCCGTTCAGGCGCCACTCGAAGGCGCGTGTCTTCGCTCCGTCCTTGACCTCGAGGATGAAGGCCTCGTCCGTCAGCTTCTGCGACAGCGTTGTCCGCGGCTCGGTTTTGCCGAAGGGTTCGATCAGGGCGGCGAAGGCGACGCGGCCGTCCGCTTTCTTCAACCATTGGCCCCGCCAGATCTCGAGATATAGGCTGTCGTTCCCCATCTTCTGGTAGTTGCTCGGGAGCTCGTTGACGTTCAGGGCGGCGGCCAGCTTGCGCTCGCCGTCGGGGTCGTTCCCGGGGAAGGTGACCCTGAGGCCCGAGCCCGGGGCCCGGCTGAGCCAGCCGGTCGCGCCCGCCGTGCCGTTGTCGGAGTTGAACTGGAGCATCCAGTCGTAGCCGTGAGGCCGGCCGTCGAGCGGGTCGAGGATATCCGCGACGAGGAGCATCCCCGGCTTCACGTAGAACACGGCCCGCCGGTGGACGACGTCCTCGTAGGCGCGGTGGGAGACGGCGATCATGTCGAGCGCGGCGCCGTGATGCCAGGCGAGGAGCCGGCCGGTCGCCGGGTCCTGGTCCTTCCCGTCGACGACGACCGTGTTGTGCTTGTAGGTCTCGCGCTGGCCGTAGCCCGGGTCGATGAGCCAGGGCCGGCCGAAGGCCTGGACGTAGATCGAGGCCTTGTCGAAATGGCCGTGGCCGCCGCCGTGCTCCCCGAACTTGACCGCCCCGTAGAAATCGTCAGGCTCCCAGCCGTTCCGGAAGATGCCGTAGCCGCTCTCCTCAAGGAGAAGCGATGTGAAGTTCGGCGTTTGCCAGGCGATCTTGGGGAGGTCGGGCTCGTCCGGTGCGGGTGGGGGGTCCCGGAGGTCGAGCGCTTTGAAGAAGTCCCCCCGGCCGAGCGTCTTGGCCATGCGCAGCGCGGCGCCCCCATGGAGGTTCAGCTTCTGTGAGTCGTTGAAGAGCGGCATCTCGCCGCCGGGAGGCGCCATCTTGACGAGCCAGTCGAGCATCATGTCCAGCCGCCGGCCGTTGAGCTCGCGCGAGAAGAGGTCGACGCCCTGGAGTTTCTTAGCGGCGGCGAACCACTCCTCGACGAGGTCGAAGGTGAAGATGTGATAGGCGATCGTTTTCTCCCACCAGCCCCCGTCTTTGTCGATCCCGGAGTAAAGGAAGGGAAGGCGTCCCTCGACGAGCGTCCGCCAGCTCGCGGCTTCCGGCAGGTCGGGCCAGTAGCTGGCCACGAACCCGAGCGACCCCAGCCAGCGACCCCAGGCGTTGTGGACGATGAAATTCGAATGGGCGACCGTCCAGCCGAGCTCGCCGCCGATCTCCCGGATCATCAGGATGAGCCTGTCTTTCTCGGTCTCGCTGAGCAGGTTCCGGGGCGCCAGGCTGTCGAAGGCGTCGGAGTAGCTGACCACGACTCCCAGTCCGTCCCAGGGGCCCGGGACGTTGAGGTTGTAATAGCACCGAAAATCGCCGTAGTCCTCGAACTGCCTGACCTGGGACATGACGACGTCTTTGTAGGCTTTGCCCCATTTCTCGTCGCCCGTGGCGAGATAGGCGGCCCGCAGCGGGCCCATCTTCCGGCCGACGCCCTGGGCCAGCGCGTTCGTCTGGCCGCGCTCGTCGAGGTTGGGGGCGGGCTTGTAGTAGACCGGAACGTCGAGGGCCAGGGCGGCCTCGGCGGCCTCGAGGGTTGTTTTCAGCTCCGCGGCCAAGCCGGGCGTGCGGTTGCGGGCGATCATCTTCGTCCACTCCGCGGGCGTCACGATGAGGCGAGGTGTGGGTTCGCCCTTGGCGCGCGCGAGCCAGGCGGAACCTTTTTCGTTTTCCGAGGCGAACCGGGCGATGACGGAGAAGTAGTGGGCGCGGGCGAGCGGTCCCGGGGTTTCCTGGAGCAGCTTCTCGCCGAACAGCCGGCTGTGGTGGAGGAGGCCGTGCTCGAGCAGGGCGTCCTCGAAGGCGTAATCGGTGACGGCCGCGTCGGCGGCCAGCCGCGTCATATATTTATAGTTCGTCACGAGCATCCAGTTGAGCTTACGGTCATGGACGGTCTTGACGGGCGCCCGGCTGACCTGGCCGGCCAACCGGTGCGCCAGGGCCTGCCCAAGGGGCCCGGCGCCGAAGCGATGCATCTCGTTCTCGTACTGCGAACCGTCGATCGTCGCCTCGATCAGGGTCTCGGCGCAGGTCAGGGCCTGGGCGTCGGGCCGGCCGTGGAGGAGGACGAGCGCCAGGCCGAGCCGCCCGGCATCATTCTCGGGGCCGATGAAGCGCGGGTCGAGGATGCGGCGGCGCCACTCGGCGAGCTTGTCCTCGAGGCCGGGCGCGGGAAAGCGGCCGCTGATCTCGATGACATTGGCGGCCGCCTCGACGGTCTCGGCGTCTTTGCCGGGGACGAGGTCGCGGACAACGCCGGGCAGGCTGTTCTTGACGAATTCCGCCCAGGCCTTCCTGGTGTCGGCGGGAATGGCCGACAGGTCCGAGGCATACATCACGCCCTTGAGGACCCGGGTGCGGTCGAGCGGGGAGATGCCCGTGAGCGGTTCGCCGACGAACCGCCCGGCCATCTCGACGACCTTGTCTTGGGCGAAGGCCGCTGGCGCCGGCGCCAGCGCCGCGGCCGTGAGGACGAGCAACAACGATATGTGAAGCGTTTTCTTCATGCGCCCATTCTATAAGTTTCCTCGCCGATAGCCAACCGTCACTGCTCCGTCTTCTTTGGGGAGGGAAGGCATGGGTCGCGAAGAGGGCCGTATGAGAGCCGTAGCGGGCACGCTTCCCCGAGAAAGAACCTCTTTTAGCGTGATGCAACGAGGGCATGGGGGGTGGCACGGCGATTGCCCTTGCAGGCCCGCTGAATCTTGAAAGGGGAGGACGGCTATGCTCTCCGAAGACCCCCGTAGCGGAGGGGGGCCCGTTGGCATCGCCAATGGGGGAACCGACGGGACTGGTTCCCGGGGGCCGGGGGGATAGGGGAGTATAGCCGTCCTCCCCTTTCACACGACACGCCGCAACGGGCCTTCGTTCTTTTTTGTTGATTTTCCGCCGCAAAAAAAATATAAATAGTCGTTGACGTTATATTCCATGAATGGAGGCTCCCTGATGCATCGTTTCCTTCACCACCCCCGTGTCCTCGGCAGCCTGGTACTGGCGCTCTTCGTCCGAGCATCGGCGGGTTCGCGGCCCAAGCGGCCGCGGCCGACCCGTTCAAGGCCTGGCCGCCGCGGGCGTTTCTCATCAAATCGCTCGTCCAGTCGGTCAACGAAACGCTGAAAACGTACCATCCGGAAACCGGCCGCTTCGGGACCGAGCCGTGGGTCTGCGGCGACCAGAATGTCATCCTGCCCCTGGCCGCCGCCTGGTCGATCAAGGACCCGGCCAACCCCTACTATCACGACAAGAAGCTCCTGGCCGTCATCGGCAAGGGCGGCGAGGCGCTGGTCGACGACCAGGATAAGGACGGGAAGTGGCTCTTCAAGAAGAAAGACAACTCCACCTGGGGCATGATCTACATGCCCTGGACCTACAGCCGCTGGATCCGGACCTACGTGCTGGTCAAGGACGCCCTGCCCAAGGCCCAGCGCGCCAAATGGGAAAAGGGCCTGCTCCTCGGTTTCACCGGCATCCGGAGGGATGAGATCCAGAGGGTCCATAACATCCCCTGCCATCACGGCATGGCGCTCTACATCGCCGGCGTCGCCTTCAAGAACGAGGAGTGGAAGAAGGCGGCCTGGGACTTCGAGCACAAGGTCATGGCCGAGCAGTCTCCCGAAGGCTACTGGTCCGAGAATTTCGGCCCCGTCGTCAGCTACAACATGGTCTACAGCGAGTCCCTGGGCTCATACTATTATTTCTCCAAGGACCCGGCCGTGCTCGAGGCCCTCAACCGGGCCGTCAAGTTCCATAGCGGCATCCTTTGGTCCGACGGGACGTCCGCATCCTGCATCGACGAGCGGGTGATCTATCATAAGAGCATCAACACCGGCAACGTCGGGTTCAGCTACTCGCCCGAGGGCCGGGGCTTCATCCTCTCGCAGCTGGCCAAGAGCGTAGCGCAGGAAGGCCGCCGGCGGGAGGGCGTCGGCGGCGATTACGCGGCCCAGATGCTCCTCTACGGCGGCCAGGGACAGATCGTCCCGCTGCCGACCGAGCAGGCCAAGGGCGTCTCCGTCCTGGGCAAGAACGACGCCGTCATCGTGCGCGAAAAACCCTGGGAGTGGGCCTTCTCGTCCTACACCACCAAGCCTCCCCAGAACCGCTGGATCCAGGACCGCCAGAACTATGTCGACATCTTCAACGCCGAGCTGGGCATGGTGGCCGGCGGCGGGAACACCAAGCTCCAGCCCTATTGGTCCACCTTCACCGTCGGCGACCCGGGCTTCCTGAGGCACAAGGCAGGCGAGGAAGAGCCGAACTTCATCCCGGCGATCGACCTGAAGTGGGTCGCGGACAAGGCGGCCATCACTCAGTCCGGCAACCCGACCAAGATGACCCTCAAGTACGGCGACCTCGAGTGCGCGGTCACCGTCGAGGTCATGGCGGGCGAGCGGGTGGCGATCGTGACCTACGAGGCCCCCGAGGGCAAGAAGGTCGAGGCCCACCTGCCGCTGATGATGCTCGCCGACTCGATCAAGACCGAGAAGGGCGTCGAGTTCGCCCTGGGCGAGAGCGAGCTCGTGCTGGATTCGAAGAACATCGGCAAGCACTTCGACTTCGGGCGGCTGCGGGTGGTCATCCCCGAGGGCGCCTCGATCCGCTGGCCGGCCATGCAGCACAACCCGTACACCAAGGACGGGCACTCCGAGCTCCGCGACGCCAAGCTGGTGGTGGTCCTGCCGTTCGAGAAGGCGAACGTCCAGAGGGTCATGCTCTCGGTTTACGAATGAGACCGGGCCCGAGCCCGGCGAGGAAACGGCAATGAAAAAAATGTGCCTGCGCCAGCCTGGCGCTCGCCTTGGTCCTGGCGGCCTGCGGGCCGTCGAACAAGGTGACTTATGTCAAGAACCCCGAGGCCCGGACGATCGGCGTGCCCGTGAAGTCGGTCAACTGGGTCAAGACCCATCTCGGGCTGAACGCCGATAAGCAGCCGCGGATCTATATCACCATGGGTCAGCAGGGCGACAATTTCTTTGTGGCCGAGGTCGACCCCCAGACCGGCGCGTCCCGGCAGTTCCTGGGCACGGTCAAGAACTCGAACTACCCGACGGCCACGCTGATGAGCCGGTCCGGGATGCTCTACATCGGCGCCTCCTACGCCGGCCACCTCTACCGGTTCGACCCGCAGAAGGAGTCCCTCGAAGATATGGGGGCGATCAACCCGGGGAAGGTCGAGTTCCCCTGCGCCATCGACGAGGACAAGGCGGGGCGGATCTGGATCGGGAGCTACGGCACCGCCGACCTGACGGCCTTCGACCCCAAGACGGGCGAGTTCCAGCGCTTCGGCCGGATGGACGACGTGGATATGTACAACTACCCGATGGTCAACGCCGACGGCCTGATCTGCAACAAGATCATGATGACCAAGCCCAAGTGCGTCGTTCTCGACCCCAAGACGGGGCGGAAGGAAGTCGTCGGCCCCGTGGCGACCAAGGGCCAGGACACGGTCGACCTCCGCAAAGACGCCCAGGGTTGGGTGCACATCGTTTCCAGCCTGGGGAATTTTAAGATCCAGGGGTTCAAGGCCGTGCCCGAGAAGCTGGCTCCGCCCGCTGCCCCGCGGCCGGTCTCCCAAGACATCAAGGACGTCCGGTTCGTCGGTCCCGAAGCCGAGCCGTACAAGCAGCTCGAAGTCCAGCTGGCGAGCGGCGATACGCGCACGCTCGACCTCAACCTCGAGCTGTCCGGGACGGACATTTTCTATATCCACGTCGGGCCGGACAGCCTCATCTACGGCTCGAGCATCCTGCCGCTCCACCTGTTCCGGTACAACCCGGGGACGGGCGAGCTCGTCGACCTGGGCAAGGCTTCGTCGGCCGGCGGAGAGGCATATTCGATGGCCAACCTGGACGGCAAGATCTATATCTCCGCCTACACCGGGGCGACGCTGTCGGTTTATGATCCGGCGAAACCCTACGATTTCGGGAACACCCCCGAGAGCAACCCCCGCGACCTGGGCCGCATGGACAAGATCTCCTACCGGCCGCGCTCGACTCTGACCGGACCGGCGGGCCGGGTGTGGGTGGCGTCGATCCCGGACTATGGCATGTGGGGCGGCCCACTCTCCTGGTACGACCCGGCGACGGGCGAGAAGAACGCCTACTACGACATCGTCGGCGACGCCAGCTGCTATACACTCGC
Organism: Candidatus Aminicenantota bacterium; assembly: GCA_963764885.1. Lineage (GTDB taxonomy): Bacteria > Acidobacteriota > Aminicenantia > Aminicenantales > UBA8522 > CAVSCD01. The sequence continues at coordinate 321,014 of CAVXUH010000003.1, read as the reverse complement.
CTATCTGCCCCAGGTCGAGCTGATCGCGGTGGGCACGACCATCCAGGCCGGCTCGGGGACCACGCCGAAGGTGAGCCAGGCCGTCCTGTTTTTGTGGGACTACAAAGCCGAGAAGAAGGCCTGGGAAGGGACGATGGATAGGCCGGTGGACACGTTCAACGCGCTGCTCGCGCTCCCGGACGGCAAGCTCCTGGGGACGGTCACCGGCGGGGACAAGCCGGAGATCTTCCTGTTCAACCCCGTGACCAAGGCCTTCGAGAAGCGGGCGGACCTGCCGCCGGGCGCCCCGCGCGACCTCGGCCTGACGCTCGGGCCCGACGGCAAGGTCTACGGCTTTACGAGATCATGCCTCTACCGCCTCGACCCGGCGACCCTTCAGGCCACGGAGATCCTGAGGCAGGAGGAGGAGTTCGAGATCGCCGGGCCGATCCTGGGCAACGAGATCTATTATGCGAGGGGCCCGGCGCTCAAGTCCGTGACGCTTTTCGAATCCAAAAAGTAAGATTTCGCGAAGTGAACATTTTGGGGACGGGCCCCGGGCCCGTCCCCCTCTTTAATTAAATTGGTTCCAGTATATTAATTCACCCATCATTTCACCAATTTCGGGTACCATTTTCGCGGTATAATACGGGGCATGGAGAAGTCCCGGCAAAGGCGGACGCTGGCGGCGGCGGCGATCGTCGTTGTCGCGGCCGCCATCCTGTATTTCGCGCGTCGTCCGGCTGAGGGCCCCGCGCGCCGGCCGCGTCGTCCGGAATCCCCAGGCCAATATCCTCCTCGTCACGCTCGACACGACGCGCCCGGACCGCCTGGGCGCTTACGGCTATCCGAAGGCCGTCACCCCGGAGATCGACCGGCTGGCCCGCGATGGCGCCCTGTTCGAGAACGCCTATTCGCCCGTCCCGATGACCCTCCCCGCGCACACCACGATCCTGACCGGCACGACGCCCGTGTTCCACGGCATCCGGCTCAACGGCAAACAGGTCCTGTCGCCCGAGGCCGTGACGCTGGCGAAGGTGCTCAAGTCATCGGGCTTCTCGACCGCCGCCTTCGTTTCCTCGTTCGTCCTGGACTCCCGGTTCGGGCTCGATCAGGGATTTGATTATTACGGCGACAGGATGGAGGAGCCCGGCCAGGTCAAGAACCTCGAATCCGAGCGCCGGGCCGGGACGGTTTTCGGCGATTTCGCGGCCTGGCTTGAGCGGCGGCCCGCCGGCCGGTTCTTCGCCTGGGTCCATTTCTACGACCCTCACTACCCTTACGCGCCGCCCGAGCCCTACCGGTCGGACCCGCGGCTCCCCGATCCCTATGACGGCGAGCTGGCCGTGATGGACCATTATGTGGGTGAGATCCTCCGCCGGCTCGCCGACAAAGGCCTGGCGGATTCGACGCTGGTCATCCTGGCCGGCGACCACGGCGAGGCCTTCGGCGAGCACGGCGAGACGAACGGGCACACGATCTTCGCCTACGAAGAGAACATCCGCGTTCCGCTCATCATTTGGGGCGCGCGGGGCTTCCCCAGAGGACTGCGGATCGCCGGCCGGGCCGGCCTGGACGATATCTTCCCGACCGTCCTCGATTTTCTGAAGATCAAGATGCCGCCCTCCGTCCAGGGCCGGTCGCTCGTGCCGCTTCTCAACGGGCGCCGGCTGCCCGACAGGGACCTGGTTTTTGAAAGCCGCTATTTTCAGGATGTGCTCGGCTGCGCTCCCCTTCGCGGACTCATCTCGGGCCCTTTCAAGTTCATCGACCTTCCCCGACCGGAGCTCTATGACCTGTCGACCGACGCCGCCGAGAGTACGAGCCTCGTCGGCGCTGCCCGGCCTGGCTTCGCGGCTCACGAGCCTGCGCGAGCGGCTCGCCTCCCTGGAAGCCGGGCTGGCCGGCGGCTGGGCGGCGCACGACAAGACGCTGAGCGCCGAAGAGCGCCGGCGACTCGAGTCCCTGGGGTACCTTTCCTCGACCAGGGGATCCGGCGCCGCGACCGCCTGCGACCCCAAAGACAGGATCGGCTACTGGAACAGGTCTCTTCAAGCCAAGCGGCTCCTGGCCGACCGGGAACCCGAGGCCGCCGAGAGCCTGCTCGTTTCCCTGTTTGAAGAGGACCCCCGCTTCCTCCCGGTGATCGAGGACCTGGGCGATCTCTATTTCAGCCAGAAACGGGCCCAGCCGCTGGTCGACCTCTTCGAGAGGGCGGTCCGGCTGAACCCTGAGTCGGCCGGCCTTAGGATCCTGTTTGGCGGCTACCTCGTTAGGCTGGGCCAGGCCGCCGAGGCGCTCGACCTTCTCCGCGGCGCCGAGCCCCTGGCCGGCCCGGAGGACCAGGAGATGCTCTATTTTACGATGGCCAGCGCCCTCGGGCGCTTGGAGAAGCTCGACGAGGCGGCAGGGCTTTTCCGCCGGGTCCTCGAGCTCGAACCGGAAAACTATGAGGCCGCCCGGCTTCTCGGCTACTCGCTGATGCGCCTCCGCCGGTTCGAAGAGGCGCTCCAAGCCTTCCGGACCGCCGAGGCCGGCCTGCCCGACGACCCCCGGCTCCTCGAGGACACGGCCAGTACGCTGGCCGAGCTGCGGCGGTTCGAAGAGGCGATCCCGTATTTCGAGAGGGCGGTGGCGGTCAACCCGGCGGCCGCGATCTATACGGAACTACGCGCTGGCCTGCGCCGCGGACCGGCGACTACGCGCGCGGGCCGTCGAGCTGATGCGGACCGCCGTCGGCCGCCCGGACGCCGATCGGGACCTTAAATCGCTCGGGCACCGCTACCTCGCCGAGTGGGCCGCGAAACGCTAGTGGACTTCGCGAACACCATCGTGTACGCCTGGACTAAAAGCGATTGACATATTTCGTAAGAAGGCTAAAAATAGCACTGATACGAAATAATATGACATACCGGCGCCCGATGGGGCGCGATGTTTACGACGCGCTGTTCCTTTGGGGGAAAACGGAGCCTCGTCCCGGCTATCTGGCCGAGCGGCTCGGCGTCAGGAGCGGACGCGATCTTCGGTTACGCTTGATCGAAAGATGCCGGGAGCTTGATTTTGCCCGCCTGGCCGATGATGTCGCGCCCTTTTTGTTCCGGCGCGAGGAAGCCAGGAAAGTCAGGCTTTTCCCCGATTTCGTCAGGTCTCACGAATTCAAGGCCTGACAGCTTTACTGCCTCCCGCGCCGGGGCGCACCAGCGGTCCCGAATTGGGGAATTGATATCCTGTCACAAAAAAAAGCCGGCCCCCGGAGGGGCCGGCTTTGAGCTTCTACTCGTACTGTTTCTACTCGTACTGCTGCTTTCTACCTGAAGCTGAACCGCATGCCGATCTGGACGACTCTCGGCATATTGACGTTCGTCGGCTGATTGAGAGTGGTGGGAACTTTCGCTTCGTTGATCAACTGCGTCTTCATAACGTCCGTCACGTTGTAGGCGGTGGCGTAGACGGTGCTCGTGACGTTCTCGCTGAACTTGAACTGTTTTTCCACGGTCACGTTCGCGTACCAGAAATTGGGCATGCGCCAGTCGCCGTACTTGTCGGTCTTCTTGGGGAGGGTCTGGCTGAGATAAGAGGTGACCCAGTTGCCGTTGATCGGATATCCCTGGCGGGCATCGAGGAAGCCCGAGAGATTGATCCCGAACGGCAGGGCCACGAGTCCGGAAACCTTGAAGTGCCAGGTGACGTTCTGGCCGGGCTCCGTGCTGCGATACTGGTAGGCCTGGTAGGGGGCGTCCTGATAATAGTCGAACAGTGTGGACATGCCGACTTCACCCTTATCTGCGTGATACGCCCAATTTTGGAGATCGCCCGAGGCCTGGAGCATCCAGCCGCGGCTGAAGCGCTTCGTGAAGATGAGCTCTAAGCCCTTGAAATCGTTGTAGGTATTCCGGTAGGCGTCATACATGTAGCCGGAGGGAGTCGTGTACAGCGCGGCGTTTCTCTGGTAGATGTCCCAGCCCGTCGTCGGGTCGGTGCCGACCTTGATGCTCGTATCGTTGGGAAGCAGGGTGCGGTTGGAGAATGTGCCGGTGTAGCCGCGGGCCCACTGGAGGTTGTAGTTCTTCTTGTAGGCGAGCAGGAACTGCGCGCTGATGTCGCTGCTGATCATCTTCTCGTAGCTGAGCAGGAATTCCCGGATCTTTTCGGGAGTGTAGTTATCGGCCAGGAAGTCCGTGGGGTCCTTGCCGGTCGCCTGATTGCCCAGCGGGTTGCCGGCGAAGGATACGTACATCCAGCCGGGATAGGTCCAGGCGTCCCAGGGGACTTTACCGACGCCGTACTTGGCCTCGAGGCCGGCCGTTTCGGCCTGCGTGACTTTGGCTACGGTTTGAACGTCAGTCGGGGTGGGCAGGCGGCCGAACCAGTTGAGGAAGAAAATTTCGTTCGTTCCCCAGTCAGGGACCCAGTTGTTGTTGTAGTCGATGAAGGGCATGTTGAATTCGCCGCGGGTATTGCCCTTCTTGAAGCCGGCGCTGATCCTGATGCCGCTTTCGAACATGCCGCCGTAGTCGGCGAACATGAACTTGACGATATCTTTACCTTTGCCGGTGAGGTCGTAGGTCATGGACACTCTCGGGGAGAATGTCGGGTCCACGGTCAGTCGGCCGCCGTCGACCTTCGTCTCGCCCGTCCACTGGGCCCAGCCGGCCAAGATCGTCGCATCGTCATTGGGAGCCAGGGCGTGATAGGTCACGGGTTCCCAGGCTACCGCGTGCCAGTCCATCCTCATGCCGAAGTTGATGGTCAGGCGGCCGTAGCTCATGATGTCCTGAGCATAGATGCCCGTGCGCTCGGCCCGCTTTTCGCCAAACCGGTCGGCGTAGGTCCGGATCCGGCCCCAATAATATTGGCCGCCGAACGGACCGGGGGCGTTGTTTGGCACCGAAGAGGACATCGACGCGGGCAGGTCGTCGACGAAGACCTGGTTCGGCGCCATGTACTCTTCGATGAACCGGGAGTAATTCCGGTCGACGCCGAGCTTGAATTCGTGGTCGCCGCCCAGGAGGCGCTCGCCGAAGTAGTTGGCTTCGACGACAAAGTAGGGCCGCTTCTGCTGGTCGCCGTAATGCTGCCAATGGCCGGTCGAATGGACGTTGTACGGGGGGGAGAAGAAGTAATTGAAGGTGTAGTACCTGTTCTTGGGATTGTACGTCCGGCCCGCTTCGTAGGCCACGTCTCCGGCTCCCGTCCAAACGAAATTGGCCTGGTGGGTGGCCGTCTTGCCGGCGAAATAGGTCAACTTGCCGCTCAACAGGAGCTTTTCCCCGAGGGTCTGGGTGAAGGCCGCGGTGTAGGTATTGTAGGGGTTGGCCCGGTCGAGCTTGTTGGGGGTGACGATGGCCGAGCTGAAATCCACGTTGACGGCCTGGCTGTCGGTATGGGCATAGGACAATTCCAGGGTGGTCTTTTTCCACTGGAAGTTGACCTTGCCATACATGTCGGGCGTGTAGTATCTGTCAGCGATGGCCCCGGAATTGCCTTTAGTCTGTGAGTCGATGACTCCCCAGGAGCCAAAGAACCAGAGATGATCCTGGAGAATGGGGCCGCCCAGCGCTGCGCCGTAATCATAGGTCCGGTAAACGCCCGCTCTACCCGTGTTGCCAAGGTAGACGACGTTGGGGTCGGCGCCCGTGGCGGGCTTGGGTCCCATGTTGGGGGGGAGCTTCTTGTTCGACTGGAGGCTCTTGTCCATGATGGCGATGTAGGACTCGCCGGCCAGCTTGTTGCCGCCCCGCTTGGTGACGAAATTGACCGTGGCGCCGCCCTGGACGTTGGTGATGTCCTGTCCAGAAGTCGTGACCTGGGTCTCTTCAACACGGACCGTGTTGACACCGGTCGGCATGCCGCTTGCGCCATAGGTGGACCTGAACGAGGCGCCGTCCATGCTGAATTCTCCAACCTGGAACCGGACGCCGAATCCGTGGATGACTCCCGAGCCCGAGCCCGCGATCTGGGGAAGCGCGCTCAGGGTGCCGGGCGCCATATTCACGATCTCGGATGTTCTCCTGGCCACGGGCAGGGAGTTGACCTGATCGCTCGTGTAGCTCGAGGCGACACTGGCCTTTCTGGTGTTGATCAACGGAACCTGGCCGACGACGGTCACTTCCTCTTCGATGCCGCCGGGCTCCATGGCCACATTAATGGTCGCCGAGGAAAGGACGTTGACCCGGATGCCGCTCCGGACAACGCTCTTGAACCCCTGGAGCTCGAACCTGAGATCGTAATTTCCCGGAGCGAGTTTCCAAAACCTGTAGTTGCCTTCTTGCGTCGTGACAAAGTCACTACGGCCATAGGTCTGTCCGGTCAGAACGACCGTAACTCCGGGAAGGGGTGAGCCGTCCTCGGCGAGCGTGACTTTGCCGATGATCTCACCCGTGACCTCTTGGCCATACGATAAGAAGGCTGAAATGGCGATAAACGCAACAATGAAGAAAAGCCTTTTCATTAATCCTCCTTCAAAAAAACCCGAGACGAAATGAACCAACGAACCTTGCATGAAGCGGCCCCGAAAACATTCTCACCTCCTTCCATGTGTAATTTAAATTCCAAGGTCAATCTAGATTGCAAATATTATGCCAACCTGGATTGACAATATTTTATTCATATTCAATTACTTACAAAATGCCTGGCAACGTCCCGATTCAATTATCTGCATCCTATCCAAATATTTGAATTCTGCTTCTCTCGCGGCCTCTGATGCACTAACTGTATTATTAGATTTTAATGTCTAAGTCCATGGATGTTCTTATCCATTTCCATGATCATCAATTCATTAGAGCGAACCTATAACATATACGATATACGAAGTCAAGGCGGCTTCCCGCGCGTTGATTCTGGCCGGTTTTTCCGCTAGAATAGCGCCATGATTATGAAAAGACGATTGCTCCCGGCACTCCTCTGCCTGGTCATCCCGCCCCTCTTTTTTGCGTCTGCGGCTGGGCAAAAGAAGCCTTCGAAGGGAGACAAGCCGGCGCCTCTCAATCAAAAATACCAGGATTGGCTCAACCTGACTACTTACATCATCCTGCCCCAGGAAAAGGAAGTTTTTTCCAAGCTCCAAAGCGACTTCGAGCGGGATATTTTTATGGAGTCCTTCTGGAAACAGCGCGACCCGACGCCCGGCACGCCCCAGAACGAATACAGGGACGAGATTCAAAAGCGCTTTGTCTACGTCAATAAGGAGTTCTCGAGGGATACCCCGCGGCCGGGCTGGATGACGGACCGGGGACGCATCTACATGATCCTCGGGGAGCCCCAGGGCCGGGAGAAGTTCAGCAACCCCGAGATTCACCCCGCCGAGCTCTGGTCCTATTACGGCGACACCAGCAAGGGATTGCCAACCTATTTCGGGCTCATCTTCTTTCGCCGGCAGGGGGTGGGCGAATTCACCCTCTACAGTCCCGTGGGCGATGGCCCCAAGAGCCTGGTCGTCTTCTTTCCCAACCTGGGCTTCAATCCCGACAGCCGAAGGGATGTCGTCACTTATATCCAGGAGAACGCCCCGACCCTGGCCCCCTACACCCTGTCCATCATACCCCAGGAATCGGGCCTCGATTTCGATCCTTCTGTTCGCTCGGAGATCCAGCTGGCCCAGATCTTCGAGTCCCCCCGGAAGAATATCAACCCCGCCTACGCCACCCACTTCATGAACTACAAGGGACTGGTGAGCACGGAGTACCTGACCAATTTCGTCGAGTGCGAGGCCGCCGTGGCCGTGGTCCGGGACCCGGTTGAGAGGATCCCCTTCGTTCATTTTTCGGTGGCCCCCCGGACCGTTTCCGTCGATTATTACGATCCCCGTAACCAGTATTTCTGCAACTACTCGGTCGACGTCAGCCTGAAGAAGGGCGAAACGTTCATCTATCAATCGTCCAAGGACTTCAGCTATTATTTTCCCGCCGCCGAGAGCGAAATGGTGGCGGCCAACGGCATCGTCATCCAGGACTTCCTCCCCGTCATCGAGGGGACGTTCAAGCTGACCGTCCTGCTCCGGAACTCGGTGGGCAAGGAGTTCAGCCTGCTCGAAAGAGACGTCGTCATCGACAGGGCGGCCGGGACCCGGATCGGGCCCGTCCTCCTGGGCTACCGGACGGAGAGCCTTGCGGATGACACGATGACGGCCTTCAGGGTGATGGACCGGCGGATCTTGACGGATCCCAAGAACACGTTCACTCCGACGGACTCGATCCAACTTCTCTATCAAGTGGAAGACGCGACCGAAGAGCTCTGGAAGACGGGCGAGATCAAGATCGCCGTCCGGGGCGCCCGGACCGCCAACCCGACCGTGAAGGAGTTCACCGCCCCGCTCAGCCGGCAGCCGTACCGCCGGGTCATGGTGCTCACCCAAGCCATCCCGGCCGCCGAGCTGACCCCGGATTACTACGACGTGACGGTGAGCCTGGTTGACGGAGAGCGGGTCGTCGGCAGCGGGACCGCCACCTTTGTGCTCTCCCCCGCGGCGAATCTCGCCCGGCCGATCATCCTGGCCAAGACCGTTCCGCGGCAGGACCTCCATCTCCAGTATTTGGCGCTGGCCGACGAAGCCGAAAAGTCCGGGGATACGCAACTGGCAGAGGACTATTTCCAGAAGACGCAGCGGCTGGCCCCGGACAGCGCGGAAGTCGCGGCCTACTACTGCGGTTACCTGATGAGGACCAAGCAGTTCGAACGGGCGCTGGCGCTCATCGAGAGTGTCAAGCCGGACCCGGCGCTCCAGTTCGATTATTTCCTGATCAAGGGCAAGGCCTTGAAGGAGCTCGGACGATGCGAGGAGGCCCTCCCCCTGCTCGAAGCCGGGAACAAGATCTATAACAGCGACACGCGCCTCCTCAACGCGCTCGGCTACTGCTACTATAAGACCGGACAGAAGGCCCAGGCGATCGAGGCCCTGAAGGCGTCCCTCCGGCTCAGCCCGGACCAGAAGGACGTCAAGTCGCTGGTCGATGAGATCGGCAGATAGAGTCCCTGGAAGCGCTCTTTTCGCGTGACCGGTTTACCCCTCGATAGGGTCCTGTCACGGCGCGTCCCCGCCACTCTTTCCATGACCATTTCGTATCAGACGAAAAGAGGCGCCTACAAGTTCCTTCGGCGGATTGACAGTCCCTTGCGGCTGTCGATATAATGCCGCCTGCATATGGAGGTCAAAATGAAGAAATCCGCTTTCCTGCTGTTGTCCATGGCGGTGCTCGCCGTCTTCGCGAACGCCCAGGTGATGGACGACGTCTTCAAGCAGAAGATCCTGACGATCAGCGAAGACGACTTCTGGAGCTCGATCCAGCCGCTGAAGGGGCTCGAGGGGGCGATCGCCGCCGGCCGGGCCGGCAAGCGCGATGCCGCCTACAGCCTCCTGGGCAAGTACCATGCCAAGACGCTGGCGGTCGAGGCGAATGCCACCAGGGAGGGGGTTGCCGCCGAAGGGAAGGACGCTGCCGTTTTGGCGCGCCGCCGGGAAGCCGCCGACCGGGTCCTTCGCCGCGAGATCCACGGTTGGGCGGGACAGGTGATCAAGTTCGGCCCGGTGATCGACTTCAACGCCGACTTCGGCCGTTCCGGACAGTACGGTTTCCATTACCTCGGCTGGCTGCAGCCGGTCCTCGAGCAGTACGTGGCGAGCCGGGAAACGAAATACCGCGATGATTTCATCGCCATCACCAAACAGTACTATGATCAGCGCACGGGCCTCAAGCTTCGATACCCCCAACTGCACCCCGTGTACTATGAGCTTGGCGCCTGGGCCAAGACCGAGGTCTTCCTGCCGGCCTATGCCGTCCTGGCGGGGGAGAAGGCCCTCGACGCCAACGGCCGCGAGGCGATGCTCAAGCTGCTTCTGGGAATGGCGCGCAGCCTGTACCGGATGCAAACGGAATACCGCGCCGGCAACTGGCAGATCGTCGGCGCCACGGCCCTTTACCATACCGCCGTCAGCTTCCCCGAATTCAAGGAATCCGAGGCCTGGCGCGGGAAGGCCCTCGAGCTCCTCAAGGAGCACGCCGAGAAGGACTTCTTCGCCGACGGCGGCCACGGCGAGCGTTGCTGGGGTTATGGGCACATGTCGCTCGGAGCCATGGCCACTTTCTACAAGATCGCGATGCGGCACAAAGCCCTGGACGCCGCGGACGACGCCTACTGGCAGTCGTTCCTCAAGCGCGGCTATCAATGGTTCGCGGCCAGCACCGCGCCCGGGGGCTATGTTCTGAATTACGGCGACGGCGGCATCGGCCCGTCCGCCGGCATCATCGCCGAGGCGATCGAGCTTTTCCCCGAGCTGGCCAAGGGTCCGGGGCAGTTGGGCATCGACCGTTCCCATTCGAACATCCTGCGCCCGAGCGGCTACGCCTTCATGCGGAACGGCGATGAGGCCGACGCCCCCTTCATGAGCATCAACTTCGGCAACTGGGGCGGCGGCCACACCCACCAGGACCTGCTCGATTTCTCGATCTGGCGCTTCGGCCAGCCGCTGATCGAGGAGGTCGGCCGGTTCGGCTCCTACGACAACCCTCTCGATCCCTTTTTCCGGAGCGAGCAGTCGCATAACCAGATCGTGCTCGAGAGCATCCCGATGAACCGCAAGGAACACCGTGGAGAGGACGTCCTCTGGCTCTCGACCGACGCCGCCGATTTCTTCAGCGGCTGGCACGGGGCCTACCCCAAGGTCCGGGTCCAGCGGCAGATCGTTTTCGTCAAGCCCGATTATTGGGTCGTCTACGACACGATCCGGGCCGACGATTACATCTTCCAGGCTTACAACACCCTGCATGGCATCCGGCCGTTCCGCATCCTCGGAGACGGCCAGGCCCGCCTGGAGGGGACGCCGAGCTGCCTCGTCGTCTCCGCCAAGCCCGGCGAGCTGCGCCGGCTGACGACCCAGGTGGATTATGCCGTCAAGGATTATACGGGGTCGGACAAGGACCAGATGGCCCGCGAGCGCCACCGCCTGACGGCCATGAAATGGCGGGACGTCGGGGACCCGCGGCCGATCACCTTCGCCACGCTGTTCGTCCCCTTCGAGGGCGATAGCGTCCCCGACATCAAGCTCGAGCCGCTCGCCGTCACGGGGGACGCGACCGGGCAGGCCGAGGCCTACACGGTGACTTGGAAGGGAAAGACCGACACGCTCGTCTTCAACCCTGCCGGCGCGGCCCTGACCGTCGCCGGGAAGTCCGTGTCCGCGCCCATGGCGGCCGGGATCGGGGGCAACTGGATCGAGCTGACCGCGGGAAAGGACTGAGCCGGCAGGGGCGCATCGCCGTCCGCCCCATTTGCCCGGCTCAGTCCCGGCCGAGGCCGTCGACGAGCTTCTTGACCTCCGGCTGGTCCGGGTTCAGCCGGAGCGAGGCGTTGAGCGCCTTGAGCGCCTGGGTCTTGTCGCCGGTTTTCATCAGGCAGTTCCCGAGCGCGTTCAGGACGCGGGTATCGCTGTCGTAGATCTTGTTGGCCTCGAGCAGCGGCTCGAGCGCCTTGGCGTGCTGCCCGAGCCCCTGCCAGGCCAGCCCCTTGATCAGGTACTGGTTGAAGGCCAGCTTGGGCTGGCCGGCGATCTCGTCGGCCAGCTTCAGCGCCTCCTCGTATTTCTGGCGCTTGACCAGGAACTCGGCAAAATAGAAGATCCCCTCCTTATAGCCGGGGGCCGCCCCGTAGGCCTTTCTGTAGAAGAGCTCGGCCTTGTCCGGGTCGCCCGTTTTGTCATACTGCTCGGCGAGGATGTAAAAGTAGAAATGGGCGCCGGCCAGCGGGAACGTCTTGGCGATGGCCACCGGCCGCGCCGGCACCTGACCGGGCGAGATGATGAAATTCCCCGGCTTCTCATCGAGGCTCTTCCCGTTCCCGTCGACCAGGCTGAACTTCAGCTCGTAATAATCCGGGACCAGGCCGACGGCCGGGACGGAGTGGGCCAGGTCCAGCTGCGTGTGATAGGGAACGCTCGACAGCTTCAGGGGGAAGACCTTCGGGGCCGGGTTGTTCTTGGACAGGCCCTGGACCGTCACCCGGAGCTCCCCGCTCTCCCAGAGCTCGCGGGAGACGTTCAGGATGTTGGCGAGGAAGAAGATCCCGTCCTCGGCCCGGTAGATATTCTTGGAATCGACGTACAGCCTCTTGTCCGAAACGGCGAAGGGCGCGTGGACACCGGTCTGAGCGGCCTCGGTCTTGTAGCCGACGACGACGCCGAAGATCTCGGGGGCGCTGGGGACCTCTTCGCAGACGATGTCCCGCTCGATGATCGAGAATTCCTTGCCCACGGAATTCTTGAGGAGGATGATCAGCTTGCTGGCGCCCGGGATGACCGGGAAGGAATCCTCGATGGCGACGCCGCTGTTCCTGACGGTCTCGGCATCGGCGGGGTCGAAATAGAAGGGGAATTCCTTCGACTCCTGGAAGAAGATCTTGTCCCCCTTGCGGAGGCTCACGTCCACCGTGTAATTGCAGAAGTACTGGTTCTTGGGCTCGTAAAAATCCACGGACAGGTTCTTCGGGCTCACCGAATAATGGAGGAACGTCATCCCCAGGAGCGGGTCGCGGAGGAAGGCGATGGTCGACTCGCAGTCCACGATGTTGGTCAGGTACTCGGTGCTGACGGTGCCCTTGAAATTCAGGAAGTGCCGGGCGTAGGACGGGTTGACGTCCTTCTTGGGGGACTCGTAGATATCTTTCATGATGAAGCTCGACCGGAGCGTCGACTGGTACATGCCGGAAGCATCGCCCGGGATCATGGAGATGGTCAGGGGCGCCAGCTCGGGCACGAGCTCCATGAGCTTGGCGTAGGCGGCCGTCTCATCGACGATGCCGATCTCCCGCTTGTCGATCAGCAGGCTCATCGGTCCGTCGAGGGCCTGCTCGAAGAGGCGGTACTCGCCGGCCCCGCCCTTCTTGAAGAAGACGAGGGCGAAATACGTCGGCAGGCCCTTGGACGTGTCGCCGTAGTAGTACCAGACCTCGACCGGGTAGATATCGGCCCGCGTGGAAAAGTCATCCCGGTCGTTCGGGGCGCCCAGGATGATGTAGAACTTGCCCATGTCGGTCATCCAGCCTTCCCGGGCAGCGCCCTTGTGGAATTCCTTGTTGGCGTACTCGAACCGCTTCATGAGCTCGGTCCTGTACTCGTTCTCCTCGGTGCCGGGGGTGGGGTCGCGCTGTTTCCAGAACGATTCGATGAAGATGTCGCGGTCCCGATCGTTGTCGAGCCTCAGGAAGACGTCCTTTTCCTGCGGCAGGATGACGTAGGAGGTGAGCTTCAGCCAGTCCCGGTATTTCAGGCCAAGGTCCTCTTGCCGGACCTTTTCCTGAGATAACCCCGCGGCGATGAGGCCGATGACGGCCAGGATGATCAGAGCTGTCTTTTTCATATCTTTTCCTAACGGTTCAGCCGGGATTTCCATTTTTCGAGGAGCGCGGACGCGTCCCGCGCGCGCCGCGGGTCCTGGGGCGTCTGCTCCAGGCTCGCGGCCATCAGCGTCACGGCCTTGGCCAGGTCGCCGGCTTCGGCCGTCATCAGGGCGTAGTTGAAATAGATCCGCTGCGAAGGGCTGAGGCGGAGCGCCCTCTCGAAGCTCGCGGCGGCCGCGGCATAGTCCTTGAGCGAGGCCTGGCAGAGCGCCAGCTCGGCCGGCACGGCCGGATCTTCGGGCAGGCCGGCCTCCGCCCGCTTATAGAACGACACCGCTTCGGCAAAAGAGCCCCGATTTGTAAAGGCAGTACCCCAGGTCCCGGGCGGCGGCGGCGTTGTCGGGTTCGACCTCGAGCGCCCGTCGGAAGTAGCCCGAGGCTTCCTCGTAGCGTTCCATCCGGGACAGGGTGACCCCGAACATGACGTCGACCACTTCGTGCTGGCCGTAAGCCATCTGGGCTTCGGCCTGGCGAAGCACGGCCAGCGCCTCTTCGGGACGGTCGGCATCGGCCAGGGCGCGCGCGTACTCGATCTTGACGGCCGCGTTGTCCGGGTTGCGTTCGATTCCCTGCTTCAAGATGGCCAATCCGCCTGTGATGTCCCTACGACCGATCCGGATTCGGGACACGTCGATGTACGGGTTGAAGAAAGCCGGCGTGAGCTCGATCGCCCGCAGAAAATGTTCCTCGGCCTGCTCGAGATCGCCCGCCTCCATAAGGCTTTTCCCCGTGAGGTTTTCCGTCCAGCCGGCGATCAGGTCCTTGGGGTCGGGCCGGCCGCCGCTCGGCCGGCGGCCGGCGGCCGGCGAGGCGTAGCCGAGCGATTCGAGGCGGCGCCGTTCCTCGGCGCTCATGGTCCGGACGGTGTCGATATTCTGCCTGGGGCTTTGCTCGAGCCATTCCGCGAGCCGGGCCTTGACCCGGCCCGGCTGCGCGGCTTCGCTCGACGCCAGGTTGACCTTCTCGCCCGGGTCTTTCGTTATGTCGTAGCACTCCGCGCGCGGCAGGTCGATGTACTTCCAGCCGCCGGCCAGCATCCCGGTCAGCGGCGCCCCGCCCATGTCCTCCTGCGCGTAGAGGCTCTCGAAGTAGAATTCACGCTCCGGTCCGCGCTTTCCGGAGATGAGGGGAAGAAGCGAGATCCCTTGGATATATGAGGGCGGAGGTGCCCCGACGGCCGTCAGCACCGTGGGCATGATGTCCACAAGGTCGACGGTGTCGTCGATAACGGCGGCCGCGGGGCGCCGGCCGGGAATTCGCATCAGGAGCGGCACCGCGAGCGTCTCCTGGTAGCAGAAGATGCCGTGGCCCGATTCCCCGTGCTCGCCGAACCCCTCGCCGTGGTCGCCGGCAACGACGATGAGCGTGCCGTCGTACAAGTCGAGGCTCCGGAGTCGCTCGAACACTCGGCCCACGTTGAGGTCGACGTTGGCGACCTCGCCGTCGTAGGGCTCGAGGGACGGGTCGGACTTGAACGGTTCGGGCGGCGCATAGGGGAGGTGCGGGTCGTAAAAATGGAGCCAGCAGAAAAAGGGCGCGCCGCCCCCGGCGGTCCCCAGCCAGGCATCGAAGTCGGCGAAGACCCCGCCGGCCGGCCTTTCCGATTGCAGGTCCTTGACGCCGCCCACGGTGTCCATCCGGTCGCTGTAGACATCGAACCCCTGGTCGAGGCCGAAGCGGGAGTCGAGGATGAACGAGGAAACGAAGGCGGCCGTCCGGTAGCCGCGGGCCTTCAGGACCTCGGCCAGCGTCTCGGCCTGCGGCGGCAGAAAGTAGCTGCCGTTGTTGCGCAGGCCGTGGAACGTCGGGTAGGCGCCGGTCATGATCGAAGCGTGGGCCGGCAGCGTCAGGGGAACGGGGCTCTGGGCGTGGGCGAACCGGACGCCCTCGGCCGCCAGTGCGTCCATCGCCGGAGTGCGGGCCTGGGCGCAGCCGTAGGCGCCCAGGCGGTCGGCCCGGGTCGTGTCCAGGGTGATGAGGAGCACGTTGATCGGTCCCTTGGCGACCGGTGCGGCGGCGCCGGCTTGACTATGCCGGCCCCGCTGCCAGAAAAAGACCGCCGCACCGCCAACGACGAGCGCGCCCGCGATCAGAAGAAGAATTTTTTGCCGCATGATTTCGACCCATTATAGGGAGCGCGGGCGCGACTTGTCAAAGGCCGGAGCGGAAAGCGGGAAGCCCGCTCAGGAGACGATCAGGCCGGCGCCGCTCCGGGGTTCGACGATCACGACCCGGATGCGATAGCCCTCCTTTTTGTCGACGGCGAGCGACAGCTCCCCGCCGCCGGGCCGGACCCGCTCCAATTGGAGCTCCGAGGGGCGGCTCCCCTTGCCCAGCCAGACCCGGAAGACGTCGAGCGGCGAATCCAGGAAGGCCTCGGGCAGCCTGACGCGGTAAACCAGCCGGCCGCGCTCCTCGGACTTGGCCAGGATCTCGGCCGTCCGCAGGCGCAGGGCCATTTTCGACGCGTCTCCCCCTTCGGCGGCATCCAGGGCCAGCCGCATCTTCTCGTTCCCGCTGAGGCTGTCGAACCCCCTGGAGGGAAACACCCGGTGGCTGTAAATGAGCCTCAGTCCCGGGTCCTTCGGCTTGAGCTCGATGTCGATCGGGTCGGTGCCGAAGCTTTCGACCGGCAGGGTGATCTCATAGTAGGCGCTCTCCATCCCGTTCAGGGACCGGACGATCGTCTCCGGCTCGCCCTCGAGGTAGCGGCCGCCGGCCCGCTCGGCGAGAAGCTGAAGCTGGCCCTCTCCCGAGCCGGGCTCGTCTTTTCCGATCTGCGCTCCGGCGGGGTTGATGACGAAGACGACGGCCCCCTTGGTCTTGAAGATGTCCGCCAGGCCGGCCAGGGAATTCAGGAAGAGGCTGTCGACCGTCTGCACCTCCGCGCGGAAGTTGGGGTTGGTCGTGCTCAGGTCCTGATACTGGGTCCTCGCGGCGATGCCGCCCGAGAAAAGATAGACGGTCTTGATGGAGTCGTTGAAACCGCTCAGGGCGGTGTTCAGCGTCCCCAGGGAGGCGAGAAAAAGCTCACCCTTCTTGCGCTCATCCTGCTTGGTCTTGGGGGCGGAGATCGGGTCGCGTTCCGTCAGCGATTCTCCAAACCGGGGTTGCACGGTGCGCGGGTCCTCCACCAGCAGGCCGTCGTCCCGGGCGATGCGGCGGGGACCGCTGTCCAGCCCGGCGCCGCCCTGCCGGGCGACGATCTTCTTGCGCAGCGTTCGGATCACTTCGGCCCGGTCCTGGGAGGGCCCGAGGACGTAGCGCAGTCCGGCCCCCGGTTCGAGGCTGAGCAGGAGGTAGGCGATCCCGGGCTCGGAGGATTCCAGGAGCTTCTCGGTGATGGTCTTGGCCTTGGAGAGCCAGAGATGGGAGGTCGACAGCGTGTCGAAGATGAGGAAAACGATCCTTTGATCGTCCGGCAGGCCGCCGGGGGCGCGTTTTTCGAGGAGAAAGAGACGGCCGGCCGGCCGTTGGCATAGACCTCGATGTCTTCACGGCTCAGGACGTCGACGGCCGTCCCGCGGCCGTCCACAGCGACCAACGGGACGCGGACGACATCGGCGGGAGTCTGGGCGGCGGCCGTCGCCGCGAGCCATGAAGCCAAGAAGAGCCCGGCCCAGCGCTGTCCGGGAATCCGCCGGTTGTCATTCACCGAATTTCTCTCTCCGTCCGTCTCTCACCATCTTAAGGCTTCCTGAATAAAAAAGAAAGACGCCGCCTCGGGGCGGCGTCTTTCGCCTTTACCGAAAAAAATCCGTGCGAGATCCCGGCGACTCAGCGCCAGCTCATTCGCACTCCAAACTGCGCGATGCCCGGAGCAACGACGGTGTCCGGCGTCTTGACCTGGGGCACCTGGTACTGACCCACCCGGATGATGGTGGTGTTGTTGAACACATTGAATACGCGGGCCTCCAGGGTCAGGGTGGCGGCGTCGCTAAGGGTGATCCGCTTTTCCAGGGCCAGGTTGACCTGAACGATGTTGGGCTGGCGGACGTCTCCATACTTCTCGTTCTTGGGGTAGAGGGTGATGCCGAAGAGCGTGTTCCTGCCGTTGTAGATCGGGTTGCCCTCGTTGGCCACCAGCGTGCCGCTGATGGTGTATCCCCAAGGGAGAACGTAGAGGCCGTTGGCCTTGACCATCCAGCGGGAGTTGAAGAAGATCAAGCCGCTGCGGTAGGAGGCCGGGTCGGCCGCCGCGTTGTCGAAATAGTACCAGACGGAGGGGTTGTTCTCGGCTTTTTCCAGGTGCTTGTTGTAGTCCTGGTAGTTGAAGCTGCCGTTGAACATCCACCGGTTGGCGAGGCGCTTGTGGAAGGTGAGCTCGAGCCCCCAGTAATTGGTCCAGTTCTTCCGGTCATAGGTGAAGAATTGGCCGGCCGTGGTGGGGCGCGCGACCGCTGTGAAGACGTCGTTGCCGGTGACCGAATCGGTCCCCATCAGCTGCCACTGCGTTTCCCAAGGCCACTGAACAATGTAGCTGTCCTTGGTTCCCTGGTACCGGTAGGCGAGCGTGGCGCGGCTCTCTCTCTTGTTGTAGCCGTTGATGCCGACGCTCACGTTCTCGAAGAGCTGCTTTTCGAACCCGAGGACGAATTCCCGGACCGCGGGGGTCTTCCAATCGGGGTCATAGAGGTTGGACGACTCTTTCGCCGAGGGGGGGCCTGCAGGAGAGATCTGGCCGGCATAATTGTACTGGTTCCAGCCGGGAGCCGTTTTGGCCGCTCGGATGGCATCGATCTGACCCAGGGTGAAGCGATAGAATTCCCCTTCATCGGGCCAGTTGTCGTTGTTGTAATCGAAGAAGGGTGAATAGATGATCCGCGTGGCGCCGGGAGCGGCACCCTCGTTGCTCAGGTTATTGAGGATGCCCTGGTACAGGGCGTAGGACGCCTTGACCACGTTCTTGCCGTCGCCCGTCAGGTCGTAGGTGAACGATATGCGCGGGGAGAGGGCGCTCGGCTGAACCGGGACGACCCCGGCCTTGACATCGAGAGCGCCCGTCCAGGTCTTCCACGGGCCGTCGTCGCCCGTGTACGGGCCGCCGGCTGTGGTGCCGTTCCAGGGATTGAACTCTCCCACCTTGAGGTCATTCCAGCCCCAGGTGTGCTTGTCCCAGCGCAGGCCGAGGGTGACGGTCAGCTTCTTGTAGACGGCCGTGTCCTGGAAGAAGATGCCCTGGCGCTTGGTGTAGCGGCGGCTGATGATGTCGTCCCGATAGTAGAAATACTTTGAGACGCCGGGCTTGAAGGTCCCCGCGACCAGGCCATTGCTCGGGTCGGCGGGCCAGGTGAAGCTCGGGTCCACGGCGTTGACATAGATGGACAGGCCGTTCGGGAGGAGCTGCTCCCGGTTCATCTTGTTGTTGGCGTAGTCGTAGCCCAGCTTGAACTCGTGGTCGCCGCCCAGCAGGTTCTCTTTGAAGTAATCGGCGTAGGCGACGAAATAGGGCCGGCGGCCGACCTCGTCCTGGGCCAGCATCATGGAGATCGGGGGCAGGGCGCTCTTGGGGGCGGACTGCGCGTAATTGTAGGTCCAGGCGCGGTGGTAGAAGGAGATCCTCCGGCCCTCATCATAGGTGAGCTTGTCGGGGCGCCAGGTGACGTCGCCCGCGTGGAGTGAGTATTCGCTCTTGGCGAAGGTGTACTTACCGGTCAAGAGCAGGTTCCCCATGACGTGCTGGAGTTCCGCGGTGTAGAGGCGGGTGGGGGCCGTCACATTTTGCGTCGCGGTGGTGTAGTTGGAGATGACCGCGCCGAGCGTGTCGGAGCCCGACCAGTTGTAGGAAACCTGGGCCGTGGTATTCTTGTACTGGGCGTTCATCTTGCCGTAGTAGTTGCCCGAAAACGTCGGCCTCGTCGTCGCTCCGGTATAGCCGCGGGTGATGGCGTCGGTGATCGAGCCCGAGCCGAAGAACCAGAGGTGGTCCTTCCAGATCGGTCCGCCCAGGCTGGCCGCGTAATCCCAGATCCGGTTGACGCCGGCCGGGACCCAGTTTCGGGACTTCATGGCCGGGGGGAGTGTCTGGTCCATCTCGAACTTTTTGTCCATGAGCTCGATGAACAGGTCGCCGCTGTAGCGGTTGCCGCCGCGCTTGGAGACGAAGTTGACCTGGACGCCGCCGGCGATGTTCATGATGTCATGGGAGGAGATCGAAACCTGCGTCTCCTCGAGCTGGTTCCGGCTGATCGAGATCCCGGATTCGCCCGGGTAGAAACGGCCGTCGGTCGAGGCGCCGTCGACGGACCAGCTGTTCTTATAGGCCTCCGTTCCGGGACCGTAGAAGAGACCGGAGCCGCCGGTGACGCCGCCGCCCTGCGCTTCCGACAGGATGCCGGGGGCCATGTTGACGACCGTGAGATAGCCGCGGCCGATCGGCAGAGTGTCCATGATCTCGCGGGTGACGGTCGCCGCCACGGTGGTCTGGCGCAGGGAGATCATCGTCTTCTGGCCGACCACGGTGACGAACTCTTCGATGGCGCCGGGTTCCATTTCCACTTCGAGAGTGGTGGTAACACCGACGTTGACCCGGATCTGCTTTTGCTCGACCGTCTTGAAACCCGAGAGCTCAAATTTCAGTTCGTACATCCCGGGTGCGAGCTTGACAAAACGGAAGTTACCCTGGGTCGAGGTGATGTCGTTCATCGCTGCCGGTGACATTGCCGGTCAGCGAGACGGTGACCCCGGGAACGGGGGAACCGTCGGCCAATTTCACGGTGCCGATGATCTCGCCCGTGTTGATCTGGGCATTGGCCAGGGAAACGGCCAGTGCGCAGGCAAGGAGTCCAAAAATAAATGCCCTTTTCATAAAGCCTCCTTTTTAATACTGCAACCCCTTTCTAAACCTTCGCCTCCGGATTCGTTTGATTCTCTCTGTAAGTTCCCACCTCCTTCATTTTGGTGATTGGATGTCCGCGATAGAAATGTCGTCATACATAAATGCGGCAGATTAAAGATAGTGTTCACAGCCATCCCACATTAACCATGAGCAATATTCGTGCCATCTTGCCTGTGTCTTCACCTGACATAAATTGTTTAAAATCTGCTATATACAAAAATTGAGCTGCCGCCGGTGAGTTTATTTATCCAATAATTTGGATTCGGTTCATATTTTTGAACCAGAATTGACCTTCTTCTGATTGAAGCGGCGGCCTTTGCCCTGTAAAATGGCTTGGCGATTAGTCCCTGGAAGCGGTTCGACCGGCTTTCTGGAAGAGAGGACAGAATGGCGGAAATGAAGATCCTTCAGGCTCCGGATTACATCGTCCTGCTTGGCTATTTTGCCATAATCATTTTTATCGGCGTCTATTTCCGGAAATACATCCGGGAAGCCAAGGACTATTTCGCCGCCGGCGCCGCCGTCCCCTGGTGGCTGTCGGGCGTCTCGCTGTGGATGGCCTCGTTCAGCGCCACCTTCTTTGTCATCTATTCGCAGATCGCCTTCAAGTACGGACTGGTGGCCATGGTCATCGCCTGGTCCGTGGTTCCGGTGATGGTCATGGCGCGGCTCTTTTTCGCCCATCGCTGGCGCCGAGCACGGGTGATGACGCCCCTCGGGTTCATGGAGCGGCGTTTCAGCCCTCTCGTCCACCAGGTCATGGTCTGGACCGGGCTGCCTTTCCGGCTCATCGACAACGCCCTCCGCATCCTGGCCACGGGGATCTTCCTGGCCCCGGCCATCGGCCAGGATTGGTTCACCCTCAACGTCAGCATGGTGGTCGTCGGCTCGATCATGATCCTGTATTCGATCCTGGGCGGGCAATGGGCCGTCCTGGTCACGGACTTTTTCCAGTTCGTCATCCTCTGCCTCGCCGTCGTCACGCTGTTTGTGCTCTGCCTGGCCGCCGTGGGCGGGTTCGACGGCTTCCTGGCCGGGATCAAGACGGCGCCGGATATGCCGCCCGGGTTCCTCCACCCCATCTCCCCGCCGTACGACTTCTTTTACTGGATCATGTTCGCTCTGATCACGTTGCTGTCCTACAACGCTTCCTGGGGGCTGGTCCAGAAATACAATTGCGTGGCGACCGAGAAGGACGCCGGGAAAGTGGCCGTTACGATGGGCGTCCTCAGCTTCATCGGTCCGCTCATCTTCTTTTTCCCCGCCATGGCCGCCCGGTTCTATCTTCCGAAGGTCATGGGCGCCGGGGTCCTCGGTCGGAGCGACGAGGTCTACGTCCTGATGGCGCTCAAGATCCTGCCCGTCGGCCTCATGGGGCTGCTGGTGGCGGGGATGTTCAGCGCGACGCTCTCGACCCTGGGGAACGAGTACAACGTTCTCTCCGGGGTGCTGACCGAGGATTTCTACCACCGGGTGGTCCGTCCCGACGCCGACGAACGGCGGCTGATGAAGTGGGGCCGGCTGAACTGCGCCATCGTCGGGCTCGTCACCCTGGGGATCGCCTTCGGGCTGAAATACCTCAAGGAAGTCTTCAACCTGATCGACATCATGGTCAAAATCTACGGAGCCTCCGGGCCGGCCATGATGCTGCCGCTGCTGGCCGGGCTGCTTTTCAAGAAGATCAATTCCCGGGGGGCCTTGACGGGTGTCGCCGCCGGGATGCTCTCGGGCGTGCTGCTTGTCGTCCTCGACGGGGTGCTTCTCGGGATCTACAGGGACCGGGTGGCGGTCGACCCCACCCTCGCTTACTGGCTGAAGCAGGGGTGGATCTCGGCGTCAACGGGCGTTAACATCCTGGCCACCAGCCTCGGGATGATCATCGGCTCGGCGCTGTTCAAGACGCCCGAGGAGGAGAACGGGCGGGCCCGGGAATTTATGGCCAGGATGTCCGTGCCCAGCGAGCCGAAGCTCGAGCCGGGCACGGCCCGGCGGTCCCCCTTCGGCATCGTGGGTCTCGGGCTGATGATCTACGGCGCGATCATCGCCGCGGTCGGGGGATTCCTGGGCTGGAGGGGGCAGGCTCAGGCCGTGTTCCTGCTCAACCTCGTCGTCGGGGCCGCGATGTGCCTGTCCGGGCTGCTGCTCAAGCTCCTGACAACGGGACCGGCCGGCGCGGGCGGCCCGCTGATCATTTCTTGGTCAGCGTGTCGATGATCGCCTTGGCCGTCGCCGCGTCGGGCGAGTCGGGGGCGAGCTCGATGAACTTCTGGAGCGCCGCGATGGCTTCCGGGGTGGCGCCCAAGGTCACCTGGCAGAGGCCGACCTGATAGTAGCCATCGGCGAACTGGGGGTCGATCTCGACGGCCTTCTGGAAATACTTGAGCGCGTCCGCCGGGTTGCCCGAGTTCGAAAAGACGACCCCGGTGTTGAAGGCGGTGTTGATGTCCCGGATCCCGGCGACGGGGACTTTCTTGTACCATTCCATGGCCTCGTCCGTTTTTCCCCAGTTGTTGTAGGTGTTGGCGATGGCGATTTGCAGGTCGGCCCGGTCCGGCTGCTTGGCGTTGACCAGGAGATAGTACTCCATGGCCTTCTCATAGTTCTGCATCGCAAAATAGCAGTCCCCGATATTTTTATTGATGATGTAAAATTCCGGGGCCTTGGCCAGGAGCGATTCATAGGCCGCGATCGCCTCCGGGTACTTCTTTTCGTTGTAGAGCGCATCGCCCTTCTCGAGGTCCTTCGCGATATCCTGGCTGACGACCACGCCCTCCATTTTCTTCAAGCGGACCTCGATCTCGGGGACCTTGACGCCCATCTCGAAGACCACCCTGTGGCTGAGCTTCAGCGGGACGTAGCCGGGTTTCTGGAAATCGAGGCTCCACATTCCCCCGCGGATAAATAGGACTTTCCACTTTCCGTCCTTGCCGGTCACCGGGGAGGGGGAGACCAAGGTGTCGGTGTCCTTAAAGTAGGCCCTGACCGTCACGCCTTCGAGGGGCGCGCCCGTTTCCTCGTCGAAGACGACGCCCAGCATCTTGGCCTGCCCCCGGATCTGGGGCAGGAGAGAGGCCGGGGCGAGCAGAAAAAGAAGGACTGTCACGGACAGGCTGAATCTTTTCATGAGTTCTCCTTGAATTATATAGATTAGCCCAGAACCGGCCGGAAATCAAAATCTGGAGTTTGACAGTTAGCATCTCCATCCGTGTGATCAGTTAATTGGGAATTGGGGTCCTGGCACGGCGATCCCCCGGCGCCCGAACGGTCAGTCACGCTCATCGGGTTCAGCCAAGCTCTTGGCCTCAAACGTTCGGTCGGCGGGGGGCCCCCACGCCGCGCCACCCCTCACTTTGATTATTGCCATCACACGTTTGGAGATGCTTCCAGTTTGACAGGGCGCGGCGGTTTTCCTATTCTGGGAAGATCGGAGGGCTGCCGTGGTGCGGCGCGAGGAGGTCGCATGAAAAGAAGGACATTCATCAACAATTCGGTTTTGGCCGGCCTGGCGGGCGCCGCCTTGGCCGAGGGGCCGCTCGCCAGGGCGCTTGGGGCGGGGGCCCGGGTCGCGGACCCCGATCAGCAAAAGAGCGTGCCGGCGAAGGTCCTGCGGCTCAAGGGCGCCTATTACCGGCATCATCCGATCGATTTTTCCCAGGGACCCCTCGGTGCTTTGGGCATGAAGGGCTGGGGTGAAACCGTCGACGTCGACGCCCCGGCGGCCGAGACCGCCCTGGTTTCGATGCATGCGGAAAACATCGGCCTGGTCCCCGAGCTTCCTTATTCCGGCCAGGGCCCGCTCGCGGGCTACATGAGCTGGCTCGAGTACGAAGGCCGGAAGGTCGATATCGCCGGCACGGTCTATCCCAAGATCCTGGCTGCCGCCCGGGGCGCCGGGCTGAGCGTCGTCCACGTCTCCATGGGCGAGTACGGCCGGAAATACCCCGGCTACGCCAGGGCGCTGAAGCTCTCCGGGCCGGAGCCCCGGCCGGCCACGCCCCAGGGCGCCCCGGTCCGGACAGGTGCGTCCGCCCGACGATCTCAAGGCGAAGCTCATCTTCGGCGAGCACCACGCTGACAACCGGGATGAAGAGCACTTCGGCCGCTACTTCGATTTTGCCGAGCCGGCCAAGCCCGCCGGGCGACGAGTTCGTGGTCGAGACCTCACATCAGCTCTCGAGCGTCCTCAGCTCCGCTCGGCGCCTGGAACCTGATCTACATCGGTTTTGCCATCAACTGGTGCCTCTGGTTTTCCGGCGGGGGCATGGTCGACATGTCCAGGCTCGGCTACCGCTGCTCCTGCATCCGGGAGGGCGTGACCGCCGTCGAAAACCGGGAATCGGTCCGGGGCGAGGAGCACAAGGAAGAGGCCATGTGGCGCACCAGCCTGATGTTCGGCTACATCTTCAGCGCCGACGATTTCATCTCGGCCTGCTCCCGCGCTTGATTTTTTCTTCGGCTTACCTGATATTGGGCCTTCCCGATCCCGACCAGGAGGTTTGCACATGTCCCGGAGAAACCTGATCCCCGCCCTGGGTTTCGCGGCCTTGGCCGCCGCCGTGGCACCCGCGTTCGCCCAGACCAACAACGAGATCTTCGAAAAGATGATCGGCCCGCAGGCCCGGCTGGACCCGGCAGTCACGGCGGAAGTGCTGAAGGGCGAGCCCGGCGCCAAGACCCGGCTCGACACCGACGGTGACGGCCGCATCGACACGATCTACTTCATCGATAATGACGACCGCCACTCGGCGGAGCGCCAGCCGCTGCTGGTCAAGGTGGTCGACGAGGACGGCGACATGGCCGCGAGCGGCGAGGGCGACCTCGACAGCGATCTCTACATCGCCGACTGGAACGGCGACGGCACCATCGACCGCGCCGTCGACTATATCGACCTCGACCACGACCAGGACGTCGACGAGGAGGTCCAATACCGCTGGCACGACGACCTCAATTTCAAGGACGATACCTGGGTGGCGCTCTTGTACAACGGCCGGGCATACTCGGCCTTCTGGTCCAAGGATATCGGCGACGACAACCGCCTGGCGTACGAGCGCGACTACGAGTACTTCCAGCCGGCCACCCAATGGAAGAGCGATTTCAACGGCAGCGAAACCGATGTTTACTCCTACCTCTACGATTTCAAGGCCAATTTCTTCGTCCCGGGCTGGGAGAATCCCTTCTGCTTTTACGACAACGACGGGGACGGCCGGGCCGACGAGGTCGTCCGGCTGACCGGCAACCGGGACATTTCCCGGAACCTGCGCTACAGCATGGACCTCGACAACGACGACAAGGGGAGCCAGCGCCACGGCTACGATTTTTCGATCACCGCGCTCGGGCCGATCCGCTACGGCGAGCAGGACTGCGAGCGACACGCCCACCGCGGCATCCCGACCGGGCCGGTCATCGCCTGGGAAAAAGCCAGGGCGTTGGCCAAGGCGGCCAACTGGTCCAAGGCCCACCTATCGTTCAACGAGAACCACAACAACATCGATGTCAAGGAAGGGAACGACCACAGCGAGCGCTGGGAGGGAGTCCTGAACACCCCCAACGACTACTTTCCCCAGGTCGGCGGTCCGCCGTGCGGGCCGTTCAACAAGCGGAACGAGGTCGACAGCGACAACTCGGGCGGGTTCCAGTTCTATCGCAGCCCGGTCGACCGCCGCTGGCACCTGTTCGGGGCGGAGGTCGGCTGGATCAAGACCGACTTCGATTACGACGACAAGCCGGAGATGGAGATCCGGTTCGAGGACACCGATGTCGACGGGTTCTTCGACCTCTGGCGCTACGACCTGGACGGCGACGGGACGTACGAACGGGAAGTCCGGCTGGCGGACGACCGGGCGTACCTCGTGCCCTTCGATTACGACGCGCTCCGAGAAGCCTACATGAGCGATCTGCCCAAGATCGTCGCGGACAACCAGCGGCTGATCGAGGCTCTCAAGGCGGCGCTCGGGAAGCTGGAGACCGAAGTTCGCGGTCGACGACGTCGAGGAGTATTTCTCGAAGCGGCTGGTGAAAGAATACGACCTGGGTTTCGGCCTGGGCGCGAAGATCAAGAACAGCCTGGCCGGGACGCGCTATTACGGCGACCTCATCCGCGAGCGCTACACCCGGCGGCTGCTGGGCCTGGGCGAGGGTAAGGTGAGTTGTCTCGACGAGGTCATGAGGGCCTGCAACATGGGCGACTACGCTCAGGCCGCCGCCGTCCTGGAGAGCAAGCTCCTCAAAGGGAGCGCCCGCCGCTGGCTGGGGTCTTACACCAAGCGATTCGCCATCGAGGCCGAGAACGCGGGCGAGCGGTGGCTGGAGAACCGGGCCTTCGTCCTGAAGGTCGCCGACATCCGGAAAGAGATCCCGGATTTCAACGAGCGGAACTTCGCGCTCGTCGAGCAGGAACCGCGGATCGACTGGCGCGAGGTGCCCTCCCAGGTCGACGACCTCGACGGTGACGGCAAGGGCGATGAGCTCGTCTGGGTGAAGACCCTGCCGCCCGGGAAGATGACAAAGCTCTGGTGCTACTACAGTCCCGGGGGCGTCGGGAAACCCGATTATGTCCCGCGGGCTGACGCGGCCATGAACTGGGACAAGGGCACGATGGCCAATATCGGCTGGGAATCCGAGCAGGCCGCTTACAGGTTTTATTACGGGCAGATCGAGGCCTTCGGCAAGAAAGCCAACGGCAATAAACCCGGCCGGCTGATCCTGGCCGGTCTGGGAAGCCTGAAAACGAGCTATCATCTGCCGCAGGACTGGGGCATGGATGTCCTCCACATCGGGAACGCCTCCGGGCTGGGTGGCCTCAGCGTCTGGGAGGAGGCGAACCGCCTGCCGCTCATGACGCCCGGCGGCAAGGGTGATTTGCAGATCAAGCGCCAGGTCGTGGCCAAGGGGCCCGTGCGGTCGCTGGTGAGAGTCGAATACACCGGGCTGAAGGGCAAGCTCGGGGAATACCGCGCGCGGCTGGACATGTCGGCCTATGCCGGGAACCCCTACTCACGGCAGGACGTAACGGTCTGGAGCCCCGACGGGAAGGACGTCGTCTACGGGCCCGGGCTCCAGAAGCTGCCCCACGATGAATGGTCCGCCTTGAGCGCGAGCGGCGTGCTGGCGAACTGGGGCATGGGCTACCAAGGGGCCGGCGAGATCGGCCTGGGGATCATCTATCGGCCGGTGGAAACCGTCGGTTTCGCCGAGGGCGACCTCGACCGGTACATCAAGCTCCGGGCGCCGAGCGGTGAAACGCGGACGCACTGGATTTACGGCGACTGGCGGAAAGGGCTGCCCAACCCGTCGGCGCCGACGGCCCGCGACTGGGCCCTCCGCGTCGAGGACCTGGCCCTGCAGCTCAGGTCGCCGGTCACTGTCCGGATCCTCGCGAATTAGGGACGGGCACCGCGCCACCCCCCGCCGCAGGGGCGAGGGGCTATGTGCGAAGAATGCCCGCAGGGGTCGGCTGGGGAGGGCACCCCGAAGACCCCCGTAGCTGAAGGGGGCCCGTCGGCTTTCGCCGACGGGGGAACCGACGGGACTGGTTCCCGGGGGCCGGGGGGAGAGGGGTGCCTCACCGTCCGACCCTGACGGGCGGGCCTTCGAGCTCATGCCCCGAGCCTCTGCGGCGGGGGGGCCGTGACAGGCCCCTATCCCTTTTCCTCGAGTCCCTTGAGCAGCTCGTCGAGATAAACCTCTTCCCGGCGCCGCGCCGATTCGTAGATGCCCATGATCAGTTGGAGCGACCGGCGGCCCTCGACGCCGTCGCAGATCAGGTCTTCCTGGCCGCGGGCGGCGGCGATGAAATTGGCGATCTGCTTGATGTGGCCCTCGACCGGGAAGACGGTGGCCGACGAGGCGGCCGTGCTGGCCTTGCCCTCGATACCGACGAGGGTTTCCTTGGCAAGCGTTTCCTTGGAACCCGAGACGGCCCAGCTCGTGATCGTGTCCTCGACCAGGACGGCCGTCCCGCACGTCCCGTTGAACTCGAAGTTATTGCCCTGGCCCGGGTTGGTCGCGGTCGCGGTCTGGAGCCGGCCGTAGGCCCCGTTCTTGAACTTGAGGAGGGCGAGGGCGATGTCCTCGACCTCGATCCGGCTGTGGGCCACCGTGTCCATCCAGGCGTAGATCTTCTCGACGTCGCCCATCATGAACAGGAGCAGGTCGATGCCGTGCGTGCCCTGGGTCATCGAGGCGCCGCCGCCTTCCTTGGCCCAGGTGCCGCGCCAGTCCGCGCTGTCGTAGTAGGCCTGGTTGCGCCAGTACTTGATCGAGGCGTCGCCGAAGACCATCTTGCCGAAAACGCCGTCGGCGATGGCTTTCTTAATGCGCTGGGGGGCCTCCTCGGTGCGCTTCTGGAAGATCACGGCCAGCTTGACGTTCTTGTCGCGCGCCGTCGCGATCATCTGGGTGGCGTCCTTGAGGTTGATGGCCATGCTCTTCTCGACGATGACGTGCTTGCCCGCCTTCATGGCGGCGATGGCGTGCTGCGCGTGGAGGAACGTCGGCGAACAGACGCAGACGGCATCGATGTCCGGACGGCGGAGCATGGCGTCGAGGTCGGTCATCCCCTCGCCGCCGTATTCGGCGACGAACTTGTCCAGGCTGGGTTTGACGACATCGGCGACGGCGACGATCCGGCCGTCGGGATGCGCCTGGATCGCCTTCGCATGGTAGGCGCTGATAACCCCCGCCCCGATGATTCCAAACCGGAATTCTTCACTCATGTCAACCTCCAATCGATAATGGGGACGGTCCTATTTTTCGAAAAACGGGACTCGAAAAAATAGGACCGTCCCCTTTTTTTCTTAGCGGGCGGCGGTCTTCCGAGCCTGGCGCAGGACGGCCGACCCCATGAAATCTTCCTGCTTGACCTTGATGCCCAGCAGCTCCTTGGCGTTGTGCCTGAGCTTCCGGACGGCCCCGGCGATCTCGCTCATCCTGTCGGGCTCGGCCAGCAGCAGGTTCTGCTCGAAAAACATGACCTCGCGGCAGATCTTCTCTGTCTCCGGGCAGGGGAGGCTGCGCATCTTGAGCTTCGGGTCTGTCCCGTAGACGGGCTGCTCGTAGAGCGGCATGGGATAGAAGGAGCTGGCCGGGACTCCCTCGGCATTGAGGGCCGCCAGGAACTGGGCCCGGCTCACGCCCTCGAACCCGCCGGGTTCGAAACGGGCCATGAAGAGGTGGTGCCCGTGCCGGGTGCAGTAGGGTTCATCGCGGAAGGGCGTTAATCCTTCGATCCCCTGGATCTCCGCGAACAGGCGTTTGGCGTTCTCGAACCGGTGGATGGTCTGCTTCTCCAGCCGCTCGAGCTGCCCGAGGGCGATGGCCGCCTGGATCTCGGTATAGCAGGCGTTCCAGCCGAAATTGTAGTGGATGTGGCCGGCGTACTGTTCGCGGATGCCGCGGCCGAACTTGCCGATCGAATAGTGGATCAGGTCGATGAGGGCGCCGTCGTTCGAACAGATGAACCCGCCCTCGCCGCTCTGCATGTTCTTCGACTGCTGGAAGCTGAACGACCCGGCGTCGCCCAGCGAGCCGGTCTTGCGGCCCTTGTAGGTCGCGCCATGGGCCTGGGCGGCGTCCTCGAGGACCTTGATGCCGTGCCGGCGGGCGATGGCGACGATCGCGTCCATATCCGCGGGCTGGCCGGCGATGTCGACCGGGATGACGGCCTTGGTGCGTCCGCTGATGGCCGCCTCGAAGGCGGCCGGGTCGAGGTTCGCCGTTTTGGGGTCGAGGTCGGCGTAGACGACCGTCGCTCCCTGGTGATGGGCCGCGATCGAGGTCGCGAAAAAGGTGGCGGCGGGCACGACCACCTCGTCCCCCGGGCCGATGCCCCAGGCCTGGAGGCAGAGCTCCATCGAGACCGTGCCGTTGGCCACGGCGGCGCCGTGCTTGGTGTCGCAGTAGGCGGCGAACTTGGAGTTGAGCTCCGTGATCTTGGGCCCCAGGCCGGTGCCGCCCCAGAGAGTGCTGGCCAGGACCTCGTCCATGAGCTCACGCTCCCTCTGACCGATAACGGGCCATCTGGGCCAGGCGGCCGTCACGACCGGCTTGCCTCCGAGTATCGCGAGTTCACTCATCGTCGTCTCCTTTTTTAATCCTTTTACTTTAGGTCCCCGGACGGGACCCGTTTTCGGAATGCCGCCCGTTCAATAAACCCGACGATCCCGGCCACTTATTTTACAGTCCCGCCGGCGTCCTTGACCTTGACCTGGACCGGGTTAAGGAGCTGGCGGACGGCGAAGTAGTCCGGCCGGTCGATCTCCCTGCCCAGGGCGCCGACGGCCTCGCGGATCTGCGCGTCCGTCTTGATCCCCACCACGGCCGCGTCGATCGCCGGGTGGGTGAGCGTCGCCGCCAGCACCAACTGGTAGATCGTCAGGCCGTAGCGGGCCGCGAGCGGAGCGAGGTCCTGGACGGCCCCGGCCAGCCTCCGGAAGCGCTCGCCCTGGAAATCGGGGTGGTGCTTCCGGAAATCCGTGAACGTCTCCGTTCCCCTGTATTTTCCCGTCAGCAGGCCCTTGTGCATCGGCGAGTAGATCATGACGCCAACGTCGTGAGTCAGGCAGAGCGGGAAAAGCGCCTGTTCCGCCTCGGTGGCGATCAAGCTGTAGGGAGGCTGGAGGACGGCGAAGTCGCCCGCCGCCAGCGCGGCCCGCAGCTCCTCGACCCCGAAATTGCTGACGCCGTAATGCCGTATCTTTCCCTGGGCCTTGAGGGTCTCCATGACCCCGGCGACCTCGGCGAGCGGCGTCAACTGGTCGTAGAAGTGAAGGAGGTAGAGGTCGATGTAATCCACGCGGAGCCTGCCGAGCGACGCCTCGCACCGCTCGATGATGTGCGCGGGCGAGAGGTCCGGGTAGCGCGTGCCGTCAGGGTTGTAGTGGTTGAAGACCTTGGTCGCGATGACGACCTTGTCGCGCGGGAACCCGCTGAGCGCCTCGCCCAGCACGCTCTCCGCCAGGCCGTCGCCGTAGGCGTCGGCGGTGTCGAAGAAATTGACGCCCAGGTCATAGGCCGTCTTGACCGCCCCGGCGACCTGGCTTTTCGGGACTTCTCCCCAGAAGCGGGGACTGAGCTGCCACGTCCCGAAGCAGACTCGGGAAACCTTCAGCCCGGTCTTGCCGAGCGTGACGAAACGACCGGCCATGCCGTCCTCAGACGTGGACCTTGACGATGGCCTTTTTGACCGGCTGGGGCGCGCCCGGCGCGATCCCCGGCGCGTGGACGTCGTGCGGCGCGAGGACCATGAACATGCCGGGGCCGAGCTCCGGGAAAGCGCCCTCGACGGCCGCGATCTCCTGGAAATCCTTGGTTTCATCGTAGGCGCCCAGCTTAGCGTCGCCGATGTAAGCGTAGCCGATGAGCTCCCGGCCGGAGATGATGTACTGGATGTCGAAATATTTCCGGTGGGCTTCCCACTTGACCTTGTCTTTCGTCTTCGACTCGTACTCGGAGACGGCGACAAACAGGTTGGCCCCGTCGAGCTCGTAGCGCCCGGGAGCCAGCTTGGCGAGGTCCTGGGACTGCAGCCAGCGCAGGCCGGCAGCCACCCGCTCCTGGACGCCGTAATAAAGCGGTGCGTTTTTGATGTGATCGATGATCATGGCACTCCTTTCCGCCTAAAGCATATAATCAGCCCGGCCCCCAAGTCAACCGCAGGGGGGCGTTCGTTATCCGCATCTCCCCAGTGATCGTTTGTTGGTTGTTGGGGTCCTTCACGGCGATCCCCAAGCCCGCTTTCCCAGACTTCGACCTTAGATAGTCCCCCCTTGCCCTCGCTTTACAGGGAGGGGCAAATGTCAGTGTCTCGGGAAGACCGAGAGGGACCGTCCCGTGTCGCCCCTACCGATCTTCGTCACCGTACGCCTCGGGCCTTCTTCTGGGCGGGGACCGGACGGTTTCCCGGAGCGGCTATTCCCGGAGAAACTGCACCTCGACCGGGGTCCGGAGGCGGAACCCAAGTTCGGCCACCCGGCCCGCCCAGTCGCGTGCCGAGGGGGCGACCGGATTGGCGAGGCCTTTGCGCCAGCCGCCGAGGACCCAATAGACCAGGGTTTTTCCGGCCCCGGTCTTCAGCTTCACCAGGCGGTCGAGGTCTGTCTCGGCGATCCCGGCGTACTGCCGGGGGTCGAACATCAGGCCGAGGCCGATTTCGCCCGCCTCCGGCTCTCCGAATCCCCATGAGGCGAGATAGCCGGCCCCGGAATCGAAAACAGCGACATCTCCCGTAAGCTTCTGCACGCCGGGGCTGAACTCGACGGCCTTCCCCGCCGCCGTTTCGAATCTGATCTCCTGGCGGGAAAAGGGATTTTCGGCGAACGCCGAGAACCGGATGGTTGCGCGGTAGGTATCCTTCGCCGACCGAATGTTATCGTACTCGACCTCGACCAGGGAACGCACCGGGCCCGAGGCCAGGACCTTGTTGCGGATCTTGATCTCGCTCTTCCCGCCCGGGTTCCGGATGGGAACCGGTACGCCGTTTTCCCAGATCGTAATTCCGCCAAGTCCCGACGCTTCCCCGATGCGGAGAACGTCCATCCCCCACGGCTGCATGTGGTGGTAATCGGCGGGCAGCTTGGAAAGGATCAATCCTTCGTGCCGCTTGCCGAACGCCTCCATGACTCCCTCGTAGGTGCGGTAAGCCGCCAGGTTCGATTCCCAGGCGATGTCCGTGCCCTCGGGCGAATCCCAGTTCCGGGCCGTGTCCGCGTTCTTCACGAAACCGGTCTGCCGTTTTCCTGACGGGGAATAATAGCCATGGAGCTTCACCCGGCCGGCTGCCGGCACGGAATGGACGAAGACCAATTCGTCGGGCTTCCCGTCGCCGTCCAGGTCGTCCGCCTGGGCGGGGACCTCCCGCCAGTCGATCCGCGGTTCGGGTTCGACCAGGGCGAAGTTCGAGGGATTGAAGTCCGGGATCTGCCGCCTGAGGTCGCGGAGGTTGACCACGAAAGGATAGTCGCCGAGAGCGCGTGCCCCCCGGTTCACGAGCTCGACCGTGAACCGGCTCCGGAAAGGGGCCATCCAGGTTCTCCCGGGATCGCCCGCCAGGGCCAGCGCCCGGAGAAGCTCGGCCGCGCGGGCGTATTCGCCCCGGTCGATCGCGTCCCGGAGGCCGCCGAAACCGGCCGATCTCGCGACGTCGGTCTTCAGCAGCCGGTCCCAGTACCGCTCCCGGATCAGGTCCTGGTAATAGCGCGTGCCCTCGCCGCTCGCCCTGATCTTCTTCCCGAGGCCGAACCCCAGGTCGTAATCCCGGACGAGGTTCTCGGAGAAATAGCGCTCGACCGCGTCGATGGCGAACGGCTTCTCTTTTTTACCTAGAACCGACTTCAGCGCGTCGATCAGCTTCTGGTTCCCCGCGATCGCCCGGTTCAGGGTCTCGAGGTACACCGGACGGAGGTCCGCGTATTCGAATTCGTGGAGGAACATCCGGTCGTCGGCCACCCGGCACTCGCGCTCGAACGTGCCGTCGCCGTTGAGGTCATATCTCCAGAGGTCGAAGAACCCGTTGAGGTCCGTGTCCTCCATGGCAATCTTCATTTCCGGCCGGCCGTCATAGTCGTAGTCCGTCTGGAGCCAGCCGGTTTCGGCGCCGTGGAGATGGAGCCTCTGGTCGACGGGGGAGACGTACATGCGAAACCGCCCGGAGTTATCGCGGTCGACCTCGTTCCGCTTGTTGAAGGGGCCGCAGGTCGGGCCGCCCATCTGCGCAAAAAGCTCGTTTCCGAAGTTGATGACGCCTTCCCAGCGTTCGCTGTGGTCGTTCCCCTCGGCGATATCGATGTTGTTGCCGTTCTCGTTCCAGGTCAGATGGGCCTTCGGCCAGTTGGCGCCTTTGGCCAGGGGACGCACTTCCTCCCAGGCCAGGAAATCGCCGGTCGGGATGCCCCTCAGGACGAGGTTCCGGGAGGCGGAGCGGGGGATGCCGACCGGACCGACTGCGGTGACCGAGAAATCGTAGCTGTGCCGCAGCCGGTCGCCGGCGGTGTTGTCGAGGTCCATGCTGTAGCGGAGGTTCTCGGCCGCGGTGCCCGCGGCGCCGACGCGCACGACCTCTTCGGAGACATGGTCGCCGTCGAGGTCGTAGAAGGCGAACGGGTTCTCGAACCCGGGGTAGAAGCGGTTCTCGTCGTAGTCGAAAAAGAAACAGAAGATGAAGACCTCGTCCCCGTTGAAGTCGGTCTTCCACTGGCAGCGGCCCTGGTTGTACTCGTAGTCGACGTCGTACCAGAGCCTGTTGTCGTCGCCGATGTCCTTGGCCCAGGCCACGGCGTAGGCGCGGTCATGGTAAAGATGCGGGGCCGTCTTCTTGAAGTGGGCATATTCGGCCCACTGGTAGAGCAGCTGCTCGTCGAGGTCGCCGTCGCCGTCGGTGTCGAGGTAGTCGATGACCCGGTCCACCGTCCCGTCCCCGTACCAGTCGGCGACATAAAGATCGCTGTCCAGGTCGCCCTCGCCGCTGGCGTCCATGTCCCCATCCTCGTCGACGACCTTGACCAGGATCGGGTCCCGCGTGCCCGAATGACGGCTGTCCGTATCGATGAAATAGAGGGTGTCGATGCGGCCGTCGCCGTCGGCGTCAATCCGGGTTTTCTTGCCGGGTCCGTCCTTCAGGACCTGCGCGACGACGGCGGGGTCCATCTTCGCCTGCGGCCCCACCATCTTCTCGAAGATCTCGTTGTTCGTCTGCGCTTGGAGCGGCGGGGCGATGGCCAGGCCCGCCGCTCCGAGCAGGAATACACAGGAAACCCACTTGATTTTCTTCATGTTCATGATTTTTCCCTTCTTGAATGGATGGATTTCGGACATCCCTTGGAAATCTGCCGAGATTGGGCGGCTCGGATGGGCTTCAGCCGCCGTCGGAGTGACTTTCATCGGACCGGGGGATGATAAGCCGAGGGATCGGCGGTTGTCAAAGCCATGGCTTGGCCATTCGGTTCTCTGTCGGGGAGAGCGATATGCCAGCTCACCCAAAAGGATCACCCGGCGACGCTTGACGGCGCCTCAAAAGAAATGGTGACAGGATATCAATTCCCCAATTCGACGGGAGGAGGTAGGGTAGAGGGGACGAAAGGGCGCGCTTTTTTAGCGCCGGTGATATATTAGAATACGCACCCGAACGAGGAGGACCGAATGAGACATCGATCGTCCCCTTCCCAAAGCGCCCTGTCAGGCGTGAAGGCTCGCACTGTTACAGTCGGCAAGGGCAGGAGCGCTGTCGCGGCCATTGCCGCTTTTTTTGGCTTGGCCGTGTTCGCCGCCGCAGTCGCCGCGACCTCCTGCCGCTCGTCCGTTCGTCCGCCCGAGTTCGACGGCCGGCACTTCAGTGGCCGGGGCGACGTCGAATACCTGAAGCTTCTGGAATTCTCCCGCCGCCTGTTTTCCCCCGACCCGGAATTCCAGAACCTGGCGATGCTCTACCAGCCGGCCTGGAACGGCCTCGTCGAAGGGCCGACCTGGGACGCCTGGTGGATCCAGAACTCCTACGGCACGGCTTACGGCATGCTGCCGTTTCTCGAGGAGCCGTTCGTCACCTTTCTCCAGAATGCCCAGGCCCTCTGGTTCGACCAGATGGGGGACGGGAAGCGGCGCGGCCGCCCCAACAACGAGGTCGCGCCCGACGGCTCGCTCTGTGACTGCGCCGGGCCCGGCTGGGCCATCTACAAACAGGGCGACGGCCAAACCAAGATCCACGACTGGGGGTTCGAGTTCGCCGCCGCCGGCATCGTCATGCAGGCCGAGCTCCTGCTCGTCAGCCGCGACGCGGCGGCGGCCGCCCATTATCTCCCGATGCTCGAGCGGACCGCCGATTTCATCGATTCGCGCCGTGACCCCGCGAACAACCTCTTTCTCGTCGGCGCCGCCGCGAATCTCCTCGCCCCGAGCTACGCCGGCCGGCTCAAGCCGGACGGCACCTATGACAAGGCCTACCTTGCCGGGCTGTCGATAACGACAATCGCCGCGCTCGACCGCCTGATCGAGCTTGAAAAGCTTGCCGGGCGCGCCGCCAAAGCCGACGAGCTCTCCCGTCGGCGCGATCTCGTCCGGAGCGGGCTGCCGCTCCTCCAGGCCCCCGAGGGCTATTTCATAAAATCCCTCGACCCCGACGGCACGAAGCATGGCGTGTTCGGCGCGGCCCGCTACGGCTATTTCGAGGCCTCGCCCAACCACGATGCCATCGCCTTCCGGGTTGTCCCGGACGACCAGGCGCGCCGGATCTACAATATGATGAACGCCATCCCGCAGCTCCGCCCGTTCGACCTCATCCTGCCCAATTATCCCGGGCTCGACGACATGTACGAGAAGCCCGAGGGCCTCTGGAAGTTCGGCCACTGGGTCAACGGCGGGCACTGGTCGACCTGCGAGGCGCGGATGATCCTCGCCTACTGCCGGCTGGGCCGGTTCGGCGACGCGCGCCGGTCGCTCCTCCGGATGGTGGATTTCGCCCGGCGTTTCCGGATGGACAACCCCTTAACGAATTTCGGGAGCGAGGTCTACCAGCCCAAGGAACCCGTCAACATCACGATCGACGCCTTCGGGCCGATGGCCGCGTTCGTCCGCGGGCTCTTTGAATATATCTACGCCGCCGGCTCCCTGACTCTTTACCCGCATATTCCGCCCTCCATTACCGAGCTCCATCAGAAAGACCCGATCCGGTTCGGGACGAAAAAGCTTTATCTTTCGACTTTCGGGGCCGGCCCCGTTTCCACGGTCACGATCAACGGCGCCGCTTGGGCTTCCCACGACGCCGGCTCGATTACTCTTCCCTACGACGAGCTTCCCGACGAAGCGTCGGTAGAGGTCTTCTTCGGCGGCGCGGCGTCGGAATCACCCCCAGCCCCCCGGCCCCCGGGAACCAGTCCCGTCGGTTCCCCCGCCTTCGGCGGGTCCCCCTCCGCTACGGGGGTCTTCGGGGTGATATCCGACGCCGCGCCAAGCCGGGGTGTTCAAATAGTCTCGGCCCCGGCCGGCGGGCATGGGCCAGGCCCCATCTTGTCCGAGGAGCACATCGCTGCCGAGGCCAAGTGGCTGGCTTTTCTCCGGGAGATGACAGCGGCCGGCCTGGAGGAAACCTACGAGGCCGCCCACGCCCGGCTCATCCTCGAAGCCGTCGAAGCCTGCCGCGAACGAAAAAAGCTCCTCGTCAACGGCGCGATCGCCCAGCTTCCGGAAGGGTCCCGGCGGGCCGCCGACCAGGCCTACGTTGACTCGGCCCTCAAGCTCGGCCGCGGCCTGGACGCGGTCCTCAAGGGCTACCGGGACTCTCCGGACGCGCAGAAATCTTCCGTTTATGCTATATATATCCGTGTGGGCGAAGGGGCCGTTGGGAATTAACCCATAAGGCGAACCGAACCGGATCTTCGAGTAAGGACTTAGAGAATGAAGCGACCGACCGCTGTATTTTCGGCTCTTTTGTTTTCTTCCGTGTTGAGCGTTTTCCCGACAGTCGGGAGGGCGGACACGGCCGCCGCGTCCCTCGGGCTCCGGCCGGCAGTCCGGCGCGACGTGCGGATCCTGGCCGACATCGTCCCCGCCCCGGTCGCCCAAAAGCTCGTCACCTGGCTGACCGACGTCGAAGCCTGGGTCCTGAGCCTGGACGTCGGCACGCAGGTCCTGAAAAACACCGACGACACGGCCGATTCGATCTTCATCAACGGCAACTTCGCCCGGCTGCTGGCCGCCACCTACCGCATCACGGGGAAGGAGGTCGACCTCCACGAGGCCCTGAAGTGGTGCGATTCGTTTTTCGTCAACCAGCGGCTGGCCATCACCTCCGAGATCAACGAGGGCGGCTACTGGGTCGACCTCAGCCGGAACCCCAAGGGCAACATCTATTTCGGCGACGGCGGGACGGCCGCTTCGGCGCTGGCCGCCATCCTCGACTACGCCGACCCGAAGAAAAGATGGCTCTACCTCAAGGCCCTGGAAAGATACGCGCGGTTCGTCACGGATGGGGTCCTGCTCGACCCCCAGGGGCTCGGCCGCGAGACCACGGCCAGCTGGGTCATCGCCCAGGGCGCCGACAAGGGCGCGCTCGGCTGCGGGTTCTACGAGGGCCATCTGAGCGTCACTCCCTACACGGTCGCCACGGCGACGACCGGCGGCGGATTTTTCGCGGCGCTCTATAGGCTCACCGAGAAACCCGAGTACAAAGACATCGCCGCCGGAGCGGTATCCTGGCTCCTCAAGATCCGGAAGCCCGACGGCGAGATCCCGTACATCCTCGACGGGCAGCCGTCGGCCGACTGGCCGCTCGACACCCTGAGCTATTGCGCCGAAGCCTTCATCGCCGCCGATGTCTACCTTCGGGACGAAAGCCTCAAGCTGAGCTTGGGTTCCGACCTCAAGCCGACGGTCGAGTGGCTCCTGGCGCGCCAAAACCCCGACGGCTCGTGGGGCACGCTGCAGAGCGCCGACCAGCAGCGGAGCCCGCGCGCCGTGACGCTCCTCGCCTGGTATTACCGGAACGTCGAGCCCGACCCCAGGATCAAGGACGCGGTCCTCAACTATTGCCTCTTCCTCCTCGACCCGGTCAAAAGCAGCGCCTACGGCATCAAGAAGCTCGTCCGGACGACGGGCTTCGCGGGCCTGACCGTCGCCGAGATCCTCCAGCCCGGCAGCACGTACTGACGCAAAGCCAGCTCTGGGATGGCCTTTTCTCTCGGTTCGCATCTTGGAATGCCATGAAGCCGCTCCTCGTCGATGTCGACGCGGAAAACATGGCCCGTTATCCGGCGACCTGTTTCATGAGCCCGGGCTCCGAGGGCTATCGGGCGAAGCTGGCCTGGCTGAAGAAGCGCTTCTCGGAGGGGCTGAAGATCAAGCTTCTCTATCTCCAGAACGACCCGGAGTGCCACGGTTTCATTGAATATGTCCCGGGGGAGTTCGCCTGGAGGGCGGTGGAGGCCCCCGGCTATCTGTTCATCCACTGCCTCTGGGTTACGCCGAACGCGGCCAAGAACAAGGGCTTCGGCTCGCTCTTGCTGAAGGAGTGTCTCGATGACGCCAGGAAACTTGGCAAGCGCGGGGTGGCGGTCGTCGCCAGCGACGGAGCCTTTATGGCCAATAAAAGCCTATTCCTGAAAAACGGTTTCCAGGTTGTCGATGGTTCGGGCGATTTCAGCCTGCTGGCCAAGCGGCTCAAAAAAGGCCCGGGGCCCCGATTCAAGGATTGGGAAGCGCGGCTCGCCAAGTACAGGGGACTGAACATCGTCTACTCCAACCAATGCCCCTGGGTGGCCCGGTTTATCCGGGAGATCGGCGACGTGCTCCGGAAAAAAGGCCTCGAGCTCAAGATCACGGAACTGAAAACGGCCCGGCAGGCGCAGGCCGGTCCCTCGATCTACGGCGTGTTCACCCTGCTGCAAGATGGCCGGATCCTGGCCGACCATTACATCTCCCAGAGGCGATTCCTCAATATCGTAGAAAAAGAGCTCAGCCCTTCATGACGATATACACAAAGAAGATCAAAAGTCCCACGAAACTCTCAGAGAGGGCATGCAGCAGATCGCGCTTCTCGGCCTCTGGAGGAGCAAGTTCTTTGAAAAGGCCGCCAATGTCGATCTACCCCCGGGATTCGGGACGGAAGTGCGATATCTCCTGAGGCCGATCCCGTTCTCCGTCAGGACATACAGCCTGCCCGATCTCTTCGGCGGCGTCGCCTCCAGGATCAAGATCGTGTGACGACGCATCTCTCGGCAAGGCCCGCTTGACATTTACACATATATGTGTATATTGGGCATGTGAAACGCCGTGAGCTTGAGGGCCGCCTGCGGGCCCTTGGCTGGAGTCTGGTCCGCCGCGGCCGCCGTCACGACGTTTGGGCCTGCGGCGAACACGAGGTCGCAGTCCCGAGGCACGTCGAGATCAACGAATATACGGCGAGGGCGATTCTGCGGGCAGCCAAAGGAGTCAAGGCATGAGATTCGTAGGCAAGGTATTCAAAGCCGGAAAGTACTGGGCGATCGAGATACCCATCCTGGACATCGCCACACAGGGCAGGACCAGGAAGGAGGCGTACGAGATGATCGCCGATGCCGTCGAATCTCTCGTCAATAAGAAGGGCTTTGAGGTCCGCGTGTTTGGGACGAAGGGGAGGGTATTCGAGATCGGGGGCTCCGATCAAGGCGCCCTCACGGCCCTGTTGCTCCGGCGGCTGAGGCAGAGAGCCGGGCTGAGCCTGGAAGAGGTCGCCGCGCGCTTGGGCTCGAAGTCCCCCAACAGCTATGCCCGGTACGAGCAGGGCCGGTCCGTACCGAGTGTCGAAAAGTTCGCGCAACTCTTCTCGGCGGTTGCACCCAATAAGGAGTTCGTGATCATGGAGAGCCGCGCTTATTATGGACGGCTTTCCACGAGATCCTGAAGGCGATTCCATGGACAAAAGAGCGACGTCGGGTACCGAAATCAATTCATCTGCAGCAATTTCGATAGGTACTTACTATCCGGCTGGCCCATCCTACTTGGAGGCAG
This sequence comes from Candidatus Aminicenantota bacterium, assembly GCA_963764885.1. Classification (GTDB taxonomy): domain Bacteria; phylum Acidobacteriota; class Aminicenantia; order Aminicenantales; family UBA8522; genus CAVSCD01. The sequence continues at coordinate 280,342 of CAVXUH010000003.1, read as the reverse complement.
GGTTACGGGATTAGGGAGGACAAATCTGCCGGCGTCATAACTCTGGTTTATTTCTTGATGATGAGTCTGTTTCAACGGGCCTGAGAGGGCCCCAGCTTAATCCCCAGCGCCTTGTCCAGGAACGCGTAGGCCTGCTGGCGGACCTCGGGCGGGAAGCTGTGGGCGGCGTCGGGATGGACGACGACGATCGCGCCTTTCGCCCCGAGGAGCTCGTAGACCGGCTCGGCCGCCCGGACGCAATCATCGACGCCCGAGACCTCGAAGTTGTCGTCGCGAATCGGCGCATTGATGAACACCGGCCGGGGCGCCAGCGCCCCCAGGAGCTCGGTGAAATCGAACGGCATCTTGTCGGGATTTTTCCCGTAGACGGAGGCGATCCTGGGCATGTAGCCCTTGTGGCTCCAACCCGTCAGGTCGCCCTTGTAGTATTTATGGAAAGAGGTGAACCCGCAGCTCGATACGACCGCCTTGATGCGCGGGTCGAAGAGAGCGGCGAAGATCGAGTTGTGTCCGCCCAGGGAATGGCCGATGGCGGCGATCTTCTCCGGGTCGACCTCGGCGAGCGAGGCCAGGACATCCACGGCGCGCATGTGATTCCAGATCCCCTTCATCGTGGCGCTCACATAGCCCATGGCATATGAGTCCGTCTTGTCGTCGCCGAAGCCGGGATAATCGGGCGCCAGGGTCACGTAGCCGCGCCGCGCCAGCTCGAGGGCGATCGCCTGGTTCTGGTCCTTGCCCAGCCCGGCCGGCTCATCCTTCCCCCGGGGATTCGTCTGGTGGGGGACGAGGGCGGCGGGCGCCCGGCCGGTGCGTTTCTTGGGGACGAGGAGATAGGCCTGCACCAGGCTCTCGGACTCGGAGTAAAACATGACCCTCTTTCGGACGACATCGCCCAGGTCCTCCTCGGCCAGGACGCGGAGGTCGGGCAGCGTCCGGAACATCTGCTCCGGCATCGGGCCCGCGACCTTCTGGAAGTCAAGAAGGATGTGGCGGCGGCGGATCTCCCATTCGTTGGGCGTCGTGACCGGATGCGCGTTGCCCTGATCGTCGATATACTCGAGGAGCCGGGATTTGTCCGGGTAGATGGGCGCGGCGGTCACCTCGTCGGGCTTGGCCAGCCCCAACTTTTCCTCGAACCGCTTGAGGGCCGGCGCGGCGTAGCTCGCTTCGAGAGCGTCCGCCGCGTTGGCGTGGGCCGAGGAGTATTTCGTCGAGGCCGTATCGGCTTGGAGAAGGTCGGCGAGGACGCGCGCTTCCTTGACCGCGGCGAGGGCGTCGGGTTCGCGGCCGGCGTCCAGGGCGGCCTTCGCCCGGCAGAGCGCGTCATAGAAAAGGACGGTGCGCTCGGCGTAGGTGAAAGTCTTTTCGTCCTCGGCGATCCGGGTCCGGACCGCGTCGGGGAGGTCGAGCTTGTCGGTCTCCGCGAGAATGTGCCGCGCGCTCTTGGCCGCCTCCACGATCTCGACGAGGTCCGGGCCGTCGTCGGTCGCGGTCGTTGTCTTTTCGTATTTCAGGTGCGGCGTCGGGAAAAGCTCCGGGTCGCCCCTGCCGAGGCGTCTCCCCAGGCTGTACTTGAGGTCCGTGACGTTCGAGAGCATCGTTTCGACGGTCCCATAGAAGCGGGCCATGACCGGGGCGGCGGGCCCGTAGCGGCCGTCGAGATAATCCGTCCAGAGGCCTTCGGCGGAGGCGCCGGGGTTCCACAGCTCGCGCGCCATCTGCCAGTTGGTCAGGGCCTTCGTCCCCCAGGCCGCCGTCGTGACGTGCATGTAGTGGAAATGGCGGGCGCCGATGCTGTCGTAAAAGGGAATATCGTGGGCCATGGTGTGCCGGAACCCGACGGGCAGGCACTTGTATCCGGAAACATTGTAGTATTCGCCGATACAGACTTGGCCCCGATAGCGGCGGTTCGGGTCGGTGAACCAGCCGTCGAGGCTCTTCCGGTACTTCAGGTTGACCGAGCAGTCCGGGTCGTCGAAGTTGTGGACGTAGCAGCGCACGATCGGGAAGAAGGTGGCGATGCACATGTCGTAGTCGAAATCAGCCGGGAGCTGCCGGGTCGGCGGGTCGATGACGTCGGCGTAGGCGAGGAACAGGAGGCGGATGGGCCGGTTGATGAGCTTCTGCGCCTGGGCTTTCTTTATGGCGCGGGCGTAGGCGTCGACGAACAGGATGTTGCGGTCGGTGAGCGACCCGAGCGCCTGGCACTTGTCGCACTCGCACCAATTGCCGACATCCAGCGTCCAGGCGTTGATGATGTTGGCGTCCTTGTAGCGGCCGTCGACGAGGTCCCGGACGGCGTTCTTCATGAACTCGGCCATCGCCTCCGGGTTCGAGGTGCAGAAGTTGTCGCCGAAGTCGCCGTCGATCCGCGAGCTGCGCCGGCCCTTGATCAGCCCGTACCACTCGGGGTGGGCTTCGAAAAAGCTGAGCTTGCCGTTCTTGTCGGCGTCGCCCTGGTAGCCGGGCGAGACGGCGTACGGATCGGCGGGCTTGTTCTCGTCGCCCGTGAAACGGGGGTGGTTGTAGGGATACTCGAGGTTCGGCCCGAGATAGTAGGAAGTCAAGATGTGGGCCCCGCCGGCGAGCATGATCCCGAGCTTGTGGAGGAAGGGCTTGTCCTCCTCCTCGACGCACCAGTAGTTGAGGCGGTTGCGCGCCATCCAGAGCAGGAAGTCGCGGCCGGCCCGGTTCTCCCAGGCGTGGAAGCCCCGGGTCGGGAAGCGCGGGCTCTCGGCGGCATCGACGGCCGGGAGCGCCGTGAGCGGGAGGGCGGGCAGGATCTCGTGGAGCTTTTCCGGCGCATACCAGCGGACGCCCAATCTGTCGAGGAGGCCGTAGGCCCCGTAGAGGAGGCCGACGCGGGCGGGAGCGGCGATGACGAGGACGGGGGAGCCGGAGACGGTGATGGTCTTGAGGAGATAGCCTTCCGGGCCGAGGTTCCTGGCGGAGTCGGCCGGGACGGCGAGCGCTTCCTTGACGGCGGGCGGGAGCTCATCGAAGGTTGAGATCAGGATCGCCGCTTGGCCGGCCGCGGGCGCAAGGGCAGCGGGTTTGACGATCTGCCAGCCCTCCGGGGCGCCGGTCAGCCGGCGGAGATATTCTTGGAGCTCGACCGCGGCGAAGCTCGCCGTGCAGACCGTATCGTCCGCGGGGTCGGCGTCGTTCCAATTGACGCCGGCCTCGCCGACGGCCGCCTGTTCGGCAGAGGGGTAGGCGCCGTAGTTTACAGCGATGACGCCGGCGAGCGCCGGGCCGGTAGAGGCGGCCGGAGCGGCGCCGTCGGGCTGCCGGGCGCCGGTGCGTCCTGTGCAGGCATTGGGCAGCGCGACGGCCAGGATCAAAAGGGCCGGCGCGGCCGCCAGGAACCTCGATCTCATAAACGGGCGAGCGTCCATCTCTTCTCCTCTCTTTCCCTGTCGGGACTTCCAGATATGCTGTTTATATTTTAGCGCCCGGGGAAAGTCAAAAACGATTCGACCTATGTCCCCGACTGGGGCTAAGATAGAATCGGTCCCCGGTGCGCCGCATCGGCTGCCGGCCGGCCAGCCGCGATACTTATTTCGGGGGAGGCGAGCCGCATGCAGGAGAGATACTTCGACACGGGCGCTGTTAACCTGCATTTTATGGAAGGCCGGACTGAAGGCGTGCCGCTCCTCCTGATTCATCCGCTCTTCTCGAAGTGGCGCGAGTTCGCCGTCCTGACCCCCGGCCTCGGGAAGATCGCCCGCGTCTTTGCCCTCGACCTCAGGGGCCACGGCCAGTCGGGGCGCGCCGATTCCTATCGGGTCGAGAGCTTTGTGCCCGACTTGGCGACGTTTATCAAAGGTTACGTCGGGCAGCCGGCGGTCGTCTTCGGGCATTCCCTGGGCGGTATGCTCGCCCTCATGCTCGGTGCGGTCCATCCCGATCTCGTGACAGCCTTAGTCATCGGCGAAGCGATCATCTCGAGGAAGCTCCTAGAGGAGTTTTCGAGGGCCAGCCGGCCAAAGATCAGCTGGTGGCGCGAGATCGCGAAGCTCGGATCGCCCGAGCTCATCGCCGAGGAGCTCAGAAACGAGCTGGTCCCGGCCCCGCCGAAAAATAAGCTTGTGCCCGCCCGGCAGCTCCTCGGCGACAACAATCCTTCGTTCAATTTCTTTGCCGAGTGCCTGAGCCAGCTCGACCCGGCGGTCCTCACGGCCAATATCGATGCCTGGGATGATACGTATGCCGCCTACCGGCCCGAGGAGCTATTTCCCAGGATCCGGTGTCCCGTGTTGCTCCTTCAAGGGAAGCGCGAGCTCGGCGGGCTGATGCCCGACCGGGACGTCGAGCAGGCCTTGCGGCAGCTCCCGGACGGCCGCCGCGTGAGGATTGAGAGAGCCGGGCATTACCTGCACCTGGAGGACAGAGAGGCGGTGCTCCGGGCGGTCGTCGAGTTCCTGGGATCGCTGCCCGGCCAAGCGGAGGGATAGGGTGTCGGGCGTTGCGACCTTCACCTCGCCAAGGCCGGGGGCCGTTGGCGCATTGACCGGCTCAAGTTCGACCTGAAGTCATCGACAGCCCCCTCGAACTGGAGACGAGCTGAAGCGCGCGGGCTTGCCAACGTTGAGATGTCTTCTTTATAATCCGGCCTGAATCGTTGATGGCTCGTGATCCATCGCTCTTAATGAGCCAAGCTTCTTTCTTGATGACACGTTCCTGCTTGCGGAGGCCGGCCATGCGACTTGTTCAGTCTATTCTTCCGATCCTGATGCTTTGGACCGCGGTTCCCGGAGTGCCGGCTGTCCAGGCGCAGTCCGGGCCGGCCGACACGCCCCGGCTGACCGTCTACGTCTCCAAGCTCGGCAATAACTCGGACGGCTCATCGTGGGCCAACGCCTTTACCACGATCCAGGCGGCGCTCGGCGCCGTCCCCGATGACAGCGGCGGATATCGAATCGTCATCCGCCCCGACACCTACTTCGAGGCCATGCTCTTTCCGGCCCACAAGGGAGCCGCCGCTGCTTACAACGAGCTCGTCGGCGATACCGACGGGCGCCTCGGCTCGGGGACGACGGGCCGGGTCGTCATCGATTCGGGCGACCCCGGGCAAAAAGGATTCAAGAGCTATGACTGGTGGGGGACGATCCGGTCCTATTCCAAGGGCTGGTCGAAGGAGCACACCGAGGAGACGTTCTCGGCCATCGGCTGGGACCGCTGGCGCCTGCGGAACCTTTACGTGACCGGCGGCGACGCCGGCATCTTCTTCGACCTGACCGACCAGGTCAAGCCCTTCAGCGTCGTCGTCGAGGACTGCGTGGGCATCGGCCGGGCGTTCGGCGGCGGCGTGGGCAACTGCCTGTCCCGCGCGGACGAGCCGATCACCTTCCGCCGCTGTCACCTGTGGGCGCTCGACTGGTGGGGCGACACCGCGGGCGCCTATGTCCGGGTCGAGAACCCGGCGATGCCCCAGCTCCCGGATGCGGTGTTCGAGGACTGCGTCATGGTCGGTCCGCAGTGCGCCCTCAAGAGCAGCAACTATGGTTTTCACACCTTCACGCACATCAGGCTCGTGCGCTGCCGCCTGATCGCGCTCAACTTCTCGCAGCCGCAGGGCACCCCGACCGACGGCATCATCCAGAGCGTCGAGGAGGGCAAGCTCCTGCACGTTGACCTTGAAGACTGCACCCTTATGGGCTACAAGGTCTTCGGCGTCAAGGTCAAAAAGGAGACTGCCAACGAGATCGCTTACACGACGGCGGGCGACGTCAAGGCTTACGTGCAGTACCAGCAGGAGGTGCCCAAGGGGTTTTATCGCCTCGGTTCCTGGCCTGTCGAGGTCTTTCAAGCCATGAGCCCGCCCGAGCCCAAAGCGGACTCGCGCCTGACGGACAGGACGCTCGTCGGGCGCGACCTGTGCGAGATCACGCCGTTCGTCTGGAAGGGAAAGCTCTGCTACCTGGAAAGCATCCGCCCAGCGGCGGGGGGCCGGGCTTCCGACCATTACCTCCTCCTGAGGGAAGCCGAAAGCGGGACGGAGCTCGGCCGGACCGGGCAGGGGTACAGCTTGGGTTGCCTCCTGCTCCACAAGAACATTTTTTATCTTTTTGCGTCGCGCTCGGATAACGGCCACTGGCGGGATGTGACGATGTTCAAGTCCACGGACCTTCTGCACTGGGAATCGAAGGTCGTCGTCAGGGGCGATAATGAGGAGATCTTCAACACCTCGGTCTGCCCGGACGGAGATGGGTTCGTGATGGCCTACGAATCGAACGACCCCGCTTATCCGCCGTTCACCATCAAGTTCGCGCGGTCGGCCGACCTCGACAGATGGGAGAAGGTCCCGGATGCGCTATTCGGGACGAACCGCTACACCGCCTGCCCCTGCGTCCGCTATGTCGACGGCTGGTATTATGTCCTGTATCTCGAACAGAGGACGCCGCGCTGGGCCTTCGAGACCTATATCACGCGGTCGAAAGACCTGCGCCGCTGGGAGCTCAGCGCCGCGAACCCCGTGCTGCGCGCCGAGGGGCTGGACGAAGGGATCAACGCTTCCGACCCGGACCTGGTGGAGTTCCAGGGCAAGACGCTGCTCTATTTTTGCGTCAGCGACCAGCTCAGCTGGATGAACATCAAGCGGGTCGTCTATCCTGGTTCTATGGCGGATTTTTTCAAGTCCTGGTACAGCGTCCCGGGCATCCCCGACTGGGGCACTCCCGCTGAGCAAAGAGCCAAATAATAAAGGGGACGGTCCTATTTGTTGCTGTTCTCTCGGCAGCGCCGGTCAGGCTGCAAAAAGCAGGACCAACCCCTTTTTGCGTACCCAAAACCGCCAATCCCCACCCCGACTCACTTCTATCGGCAATTTTGAGGAGGATCGGCTGCCTTGACATATTGCTGATGTTGATTTAAGGTTGCTTCCCCAAAAACGTAAGAAGATCTGGCTACTTGCGTCTAATCAAGCGGCGAGTTTTATTCAGGAGAGCGAGTGAACCGGATATTCGGTTTTGGCCGGCGCGTCCGGAGCGCCGCCTTCATGCTGGCCGGCGCCGTTGCGCTTGGTTTCGGCCTGGCCGCCGAGCTCCAGGCGGCGCAGAACGCGCCCCAGCCCGCCAAGCCGGTCAAGCGGCTGAATGTCAGCGGCATCGTCACCCCGCCCCCCAAGATCGACGGCCTGCTCGATGACGCCGCCTGGAAAGGGGTCGAGCCGGTCAGCGGCTTCTACCAGTACGACCCGGTAAACGGCGCCAAGGCCTCTGAAGAGACCTTTGTCTGGTCCGCCTTCGACCGCGACAATCTCTATTTCGCCTTCCTGATGAAGGACTCCCAACCGGGCAAGATCTGGGCGGAGCTCACGCCCCGGAACGAATGGGAGAACAACGACTCGATCGAGCTCATCCTCGACGCCTACAACGACAAGCGGACGAGCATCACCTTCACGGTCAACCCCAAGGGCGTCCAGAAAAACTCCGTCGAGACGATCTGGCGGTCCGAGGCGGTCAGCCGGCCGGACGGCTGGAGCGCCGAGATGGCCATCCCCTTCAAGTCGCTCCGGTTTTCCTCGACACGGCTCGATATCTGGGGCGTCAATTTCGAGCGCTACATCCACCGTCTCAACGAAACGGATTTCTGGACCGACGTCAGCCGCGACCTTCCCCGGCTCCAGCAGAGCGGGGAGCTCTGCGGCCTGACCGGCCTGCGGCCCGGCTACAACCTCGAATTCTTCCCCTATGCCGGCGTCCGGGCGTCGAGGTGGGAGGGCGAGAAGGACGACAAGGCCGCCTTCGGGCTCGACATCAAGTGGGGGATCCGGCCGAACGTTTATATGGACCTGACCGCCAGCCCCGACTTCAGCGAGGTCGAATCCGACCCCTTCATCTACCAGCTCTCGCCCTATGAGAATTACCTCCAGGAAAACCGGCCGTTCTTTACCGAGGGCAGCCGGTATTTCGACCTGGGCTCGGAGGACGTCAGCCTGTTCTATTCGCGCCGGATCCGGGACCCGAGGTTTGCGACCAAAGTCTCGGGAAAGACGGGCGGGTTCGGGTTCGGCGCCCTGGGAGCTGTCAACAAAGAGGACCCCGGCGACTCCACCTTCGGCGTCTTCCGCGTCCAGAAGGACATCTTCAAGAATTCCCAGGTTGGGGTTTTTTACGCGGGCGTTCACGACGGCCCGGACCGCAACCAGAACGTCGCCCTCGATTACAGCTTCAATTTCAAGGATTTTTATTACATCCAAGGCATGAGCGCCCTCACCTTCAACGCGGGGGCCCGGAACGCCCGGAACGGCATCCACCAGCTCTGGTTCGCGCGGGAGCCGGACGCCGGCCTGCAGGTCATGTCGGGGTTCCAGAGGATCGAGAGCGATGTCAACATCCGGACGGGCTACATCGACCAGATCGACATCCAGTCGTTCGACCTCACCGGCGGCTACGCCTGGCGCTATAACAGAGGCCCCCTGAAGCGCCTCAGCTTCGATCTTGGCGGGACGGTCAGGCAGGATTCTTATGGAAACCCCGTCGGCGAAAACCTGGAAGCGTTCGTCTTTTCCGAGTTCGCCAACCGCATCGAGCTCCACGGCGGGTTCGAGCTCGGCCGGAGCCGCTACCAGGTGCGGAGCGGGGAGGCGGGCCTCTTCTGGGCGCCCGACTACGTCGGGACCCGCCGCGGCCACCTGGACTTCTCCTGGGAGCGCGGCGGCTTCCTCAAGGAGATCGGCATCGCGGCCGGCTGGGAAAAGCGGGGCGTCTACAACGAGGATTTCACCCTGGTCGTCCCCGGCTCCCAGATGACCGTCGAGAGTCAACTGGTCCTGGCGCCCCGGTCCAACTTGCAGTGGTCGGTCGAGGGCGACTGGATCCGGCAGGCCGCGGACGAATCGGGCGCGGAGGTCTTCAACGGCCTTGCCTACGAAACCGCGCTCCACTACCAGGTCACCCGCAGCCTCTTCCTCAACACCCGGTTCTTCGGCGAGACGCGCGAAGACCAGTACAGCCTCGATTTTCTGGTCGGCTACTACTTTGGCGCCGGGAACATCGTCCAGCTCTCGTTCAAGAAGAGCGAGCGGAACGACATTTTGGGCCGGACCTCGGGCTACTCCGTCACCCTGAAGGTGTCGTACCTTCTCAGGGTCTGATCTTTCCTCTAACCTTTTGCCGAGTCGCCTGCGGCGGGATGGTCAACGCCTACCGCTCCCTGCTGGCGGCCCGGTCCGCGGCCTGAGCCCGCCGGCCGCTCCCCGCTGATTCGCGGGCCTGAATTATTATTCACTCCGGGCTTGACTCGACGCGGCGGATCTGCTATAAAAATTAACGTGAGATACTTCGGACGGTTCTTCATCGCCTACTGCACCATCAAGTCCGAAATCCACCATAACTAAGCCCCTCCCCAGTTTCCCGTCCCCGGTTCCGCGCCGCGCCGAGGCGGCTTGAGCCCGCGACGGGGATCCGGTCGAAACACCCGAAAGGAGAACCCCATGCGCAATCGCGTCCGAAAATCCGTTGTCGCCAGGCCGACGGCCAGGAAGAGGCCCGTGGCGGGAGAGCCGTGATGAACACGATCAAGATGGTCATTCCCAAGGGCCGGATGCTGGCCGGCGTCGTCGGCCTGATCAATGACTCGGGCACGGCCCTGGAGACCAGCTCCCGGCACTACATCCCCTCGATCGCCGACGAGGAGATCGAGGTCAAGATCATGAAGCCCCAGAACATCGCCCAGCTCGTGGAACGGGGATCGTACGATGTCGGCTTCACCGGCCTGGACTGGGTGGTCGAGACGGGAGCGAGCGTCGTCGAGCTCCTGGACCTCGGGCTCGACCCGGTGCGCATCGTCGCGGCCGTGCCCGAGGACGCCGACGACGAGGATCTCGGCCGCCGGCCGATCGTCGTCGCGACCGAGTACGAGAAGATCGCTCACACTTTCCTGCGGGGGCGGGCCTACGATTATCTCCTGCTCAGGACCCACGGGGCCTCCGAGGCCTTTCCCCCCGAGGACGCCGACATGATCATCGACAACACCGCCAGCGGCCGGACCCTGAAGGAGCATCGCCTCAGGGTCCTGGCGGCAATCCTCGATTCGTCGACCCGATTCGTCGCCAACCGGGACGCCCTCGCCGACGCCTGGAAGCGGGAGAAGATCGAGGAACTGAAAATGCTGTTCGCCTCCGTGCTGAACGCCCGCGGCCGGGTCATGCTGGAGATGAACGTGCCCAAGGACTTGCTGGAGACGATCGTCCGGATCCTGCCCTGCATGCGGGCCCCGACGGTCTCGCCCCTCTTCGGCGAGGCGGGCTTCGCCGTCAAGGTCGCCGTGAAAAAGGAGGCCGCCGCCCGTCTGATCCCGCTCCTCAAGAGGACGGGGGCGACCGACATCCTGGAATACTCGTTCCGCAAGGTCGTGATATGAGCCCGGTCAAGCGCGCGGTCCGGCTCCTCGAGGAGTACGCGGTTTGCCAGGACCCGTGCCCGGTCAAGCTCAATCAGAACGAGTCTCCCCTCGACCTCCCCCCCGAGCTCAAGCAGGCCGCCCTGGCCCGGCTCAGCCGGGTCCCCTGGAACAGGTACCCCGCCGCGGCCGCCGCCGGCCTGACCGAGCGGCTTTCCGATTACGCCGGCTTCCCCGCCGACGGGATTCTCGTCGGGAACGGGTCGAACGAGCTGATCCAGGCTCTCATCACGGCCGTCTGCGATTCGGGCGATGCCCTGGTCACGGTCAGTCCGGGCTTTTCGGTCTACAAGAGGGTCGGGGCGGCGATGAACGTTCGGGCCCTGGAAGTCCCGCTCCGCGAGGATTTTTCTTTCGATGTCGAGGCCATCATCGAGCGCGGCCGGGCGGCCCGGCTCGTGATCCTGGCCTCTCCCAATAACCCGACCGGCACGGTGCTCGGGCTCGACGACATCGACCGGCTGGCCGGATCGGTGGCTGGACTTGTCGCCGTGGACGAAGCCTATTATGAATTCCATGGTCAGACGGCGGTCCCGCTCATCGCCGGGCGCGAAAACCTCGTCGTCCTGCGGACGCTTTCCAAGGCCCTTGGCCTGGCGGGGCTGCGATTGGGCTATCTCCTGGGCGGGCCCGGCATCGTCCGTGACTTGAACAAGGCCAAGCTGCCGTTTTCCGTGGGGATCCTCCAGCAAGCGGCCGCCCTCGAGATCCTGGAGAGAAAGCCGCTCGTCGAGGGCCTGGTCCGCGAGATCGTCCGGGAGAGGGACAGGCTCTTTGAGGAGATGCGGCGGCTGCCCGGCATCGTCCCCTTTCCATCCCGGGCGAACTTCATCCTCTTCGAATCCCGGGCCGTTCCGGCCGCCGACGTTTTTCGCCGGCTGATCGACGGTGGCGTCCTCATCCGTCCGTTCTCCGGCCCGCTGCTCGAGAACAAGCTCCGCGTCACCGTGGGGACGGCCGGGGAAAACAGCGCGTTCCTCTCCTGCCTGGGGAGGATTTGCCGGGAGGCCGGCGGATGAGCGGCCCGCGGGATTGTCCCGCCCGCGGCGGGTCGGCCGCGCCCCGGCGGCGTCAACGACATTTTGGAGGTGCTGTAATGCGCGAGGCGCGCTTCGAGCGCAAGACAAAAGAGACTCAGATCAGCGCCCGCCTCAGGCTTGAGGGCACGGGCCGGGGGCGGATCGCCACGCCCGTCGCCTTTTTCAACCACATGCTGGAGTCCTTCGCCCGGCACGGGCTCTTCGATCTCAGTCTCCGGGCGAAGGGAGATACGGGCGTCGACCAGCACCACCTCGTCGAGGACTGCGGTCTCGTCCTGGGGAGGGTCTTCAGCCTGGCCCTGGGCGAAAGGCTGGGCATCAACCGGTCGGGCTTCTTCGTCTTTCCCATGGATGAGGCCCTGGCGGTCGTGGCCGTCGACCTCGGCGGCCGTCCCTTTCTCCAGTTCGACGCCGCGTTCCAGAGGCGCTTCTGTGGGGGGCTGGACACCGACCTCCTGGAGGATTTTCTACGGGCGTTCTCTGTTCAACTGGGCGCCAACGTGGTTGTCCGCCTGCCGTTCGGCCGGAGCGACCACCACAAGCTCGAGGCGGCCTTCAAGGGCCTGGGCAAGGCCATGCGCCAGTCCTGCTCCCTTGATATCCGGGACGTGGCCGGCCTGCCGAGCGCCAAAGGAGTCATCGACCATGATTGGCATCGTTGACTACGGGGCGGGCAATTTAAGGTCCGTGGAGAAGGCCTTTGATTTTCTGGGGGTACCGACGCTGGTCGTCGACGGGACGGACAAGCTCGATCGAGTCGACAGGCTCGTTCTGCCCGGGGTGGGCGCCTTCGGCCGAGCGGTCCGCCGGCTGGACGAGAGCGGAATGCGGGGCCCGGTAACGGAATGGCTGCGGGCGGACAAGCCATTCCTCGGGATCTGCCTGGGGCTCCAGCTCCTTTTCGAGGCGAGCGAGGAATCCGCCGGCGAGCGCGGCCTGGCGCTATTCAGGGGGAGTGCCGGAGATTGGAGGCGCGAAAAGTCCCCCAGATCGGCTGGAACAGCGTCCGGTTCGACGCCGGGCCGGCGCTGCTCGAAGGGATCCCGGGACAGAGCTTTTTTTATTTTGTCCATAGCTACCGAGCGCTCCCCGACGAGGCCGGGCTCACCATCGCGACGACCGACTATGAAGACCCGTTTCCTTCCGTCGTCGGCCGCGGCCGGGTCTGGGGCGTCCAATTCCATCCCGAAAAAAGCGGAGCTCTCGGGTTGCGGGTTCTTTCGAATTGGGTGCGAAGATGCTAGCCGCGCGGGTCATTCCCTGCCTGGATGTCCAGGACGGACGGGTGGTCAAGGGCGTCAAGTTCCGCGACCTCAGGGATGCGGGCGACCCGGTGGAGCTTGCGAAAATGTACGATGACCAAGGGGCGGACGAGATCATCTTTCTCGACATCGCCGCCACCGTGCGCAGCCGCCGGACGGTCCTGGACATCGTGGAAAAAGTCTCCCGCCAGGTTTTCGTGCCGCTCACCGTGGGGGGAGGGGTCCGCAGCCTTCCGGACGTTCTCTCCCTGCTCCAGGCCGGCGCCGACAAAGTGGCGATCTGCTCGGCCGCCCTCGACCGGCCCGAGCTGATCTCGGAGGCGGCGGAAACCGTCGGGTCGCAATGCATCGTCCTCTCCATCGACGCCAAGAGGCGGGGCGCTTCCTGGTCGGCCCACAGGTCGGGCGGCCGTGAGGATACCGGGGTGGACGCACTGGAGTGGGCGCTCCGGGGAGAGCGGCTGGGCGCGGGAGAGATCCTCCTCAACTCCATCGACCGGGACGGCACGAGAGAGGGCTATGATCTCGAGCTGCTGCGGCGGGTTTCGACGGCGGCCTCCATCCCGGTCATCGCCTCGGGCGGGGCGGGGAGCCTGGAACAGATGGTCGAGGCCCTTGGCGCCGGCCGGGCCGACGCCGTGCTCGTCGCCTCTCTCCTTCATGGCCGCGAGCTCACGGTCCCGGACATCAAAAAGTATCTGCGAGGGAAAGGAGTGAACGTCAGATGGTGATCCCATCGATCGATCTGAGCAAGGGGAAAGCGGTGCAGCTCGAGCAGGGCAGGAGGAAGATCCTGGAGAGGGCAAACCCTCTGGCCCTGGCCGATGAGTTCGCCAGGTACGGGGAGGTGGCGGTGGTCGATCTCGACTCGGCCCTCGGCCGGGGCTCGAACGACACGGTGATCCGGGAGATCTGCCGCCGGGCCTCGTGCCGGGTGGGCGGGGGCATCCGTTCGGTCGACCGGGCGGTGGAGGTCCTCTCCTGGGGAGCGGCTAAGATCATCGTCGGCACGATGGCCTTCGCCGGCGGGGGCGTCAACCATGATTTTCTGGCGTCGCTCCGCTCCGCCGTGGAGAAAGAAAGAATCATCATCGCCATCGATACACTCCACGGCAGGATCGTCACCGACGGCTGGCGAAAAGCACCGGGCCCGCGCTGGCAGGAAGTCATCCTTGAGCTCGAGCCCTATGCCGCCGAGTTCTTGTTCACCACGGTTGAGAAGGAAGGCCTGATGGGGGGGCCGGATTTTTCTCCGCTGAAGGCGCTCCGCGGCGCGACTTCGCTGCCGGTCACAGTCGCCGGCGGGATCTCCGGGACCGGGGAGATCAGGAAGATCTCCCGTCTGGGTTTTAACGCCCAGCTCGGCATGGCTCTTTACACGGGGAAGCTATCGCTCCCGGACGCGTTTATCAGCGCCCTGGATTGGGACAAGGGGCTCATCCCGACCGTCGTCGTCGATCCCGAATCGCAGGTCCTCATGCTGGCCTACAGCAGCCGGACCTCTCTGGCCAAAGCCTTCGCGACGGGCCGGGCCTGGTACTATTCCCGCTCGCGGCGCCGGCTCTGGCAGAAGGGCGAGACCTCGGGCAACTTTCAGAAGTTCCTGAAGGTGCGCGCGGACTGCGACCGGGACGCGCTGGTCCTGACGGTCGAGCCGCAGGGGCCCGCCTGCCACGTCGGAAGCTATTCCTGCTTCGGGCCCAAGGAGTTCTCGCCTGCGGAGCTGGCCCGGACGATCGGCGACAGGCTGAAGAGCCCGGCGCCGCAGTCCTACACGTCCACGCTGACGCCGGCCGCGGCGCGGCGAAAGCTCAGGGAGGAAGTCCGGGAATTCCTGAAGGCCCCGAACCGGGACAACCTGGTCTGGGAGGCGGCGGACGTCCTCTATTTTTTCCAGGTTCTCCTGGCCCAATCGGACGTTTCCTGGGAAGAGGTCATGGGCGAGCTCAAGAGGCGGAGGCGGTCCCCGCGGCGGCCCGGCCGCGGTCCCGGGAATAAGGAGGAGCGATGACAATGCGCGCCGAGATCGATTCCCGCGTGGCGAGGATCATCGAGGATGTGAGGAAAAACGGTGATGCGGCCCTGCGAAAATATACGCGCCGGTTTGACGGCCTGGATCTCCGTTCCCTGCGAACGGGGAGCGCCGAATGGGACTCGGCCCTCGCCCGGGTCCGCCGGCCGCTTCTCGCCGACCTGAAAAGGGCGGCGTCCTATCTTCGGCGCTTCGCCCGGAGGCAGCTCAGGGCCTTCAAGGACTTTGAATTCGAGATCGAGCGGGGTGTCTTCGTCGGGCAGCGGGTGACGCCGGTCGGCCGCCTGGGCATCTACGTCCCGGGCGGAAGGTTCCCCCTTTTCTCCTCTCTTCTCATGGCCGCCGTCCCGGCCGGAGTGGCGGGCGTCAAGGACATCTTCGTCTGCACTCCGCCGGCGCGGGACGGGACGATCCCCGCTGCCGTACTCGCGGCCGCCCGCCTGGCCGGCGTCCGGGGCGTGTTCAAGGTCGGGGGCGCCCAGGCGATCGCGGCCATGGCCTGGGGTACCGCGACGGTCCCCCGGGTCGACAAGATCGTGGGCCCCGGAAATGTCTATGTCAATTCAGCCAAGAGGCTGCTGTACGGGCGGGTGGGCGTCGATTTTATAGCGGGGCCGACGGAGATCCTGATCCTCGCCCAGGACGGCGCCAACGCGGACTTCATCGCTTCGGACCTGATCGCCCAGGCGGAGCACGACCCGGCGGCTCAGGCCCGCGTCGTTACGGACTCGGGCAGACTCGCGGCGCGGATCTTCGGGGCGCTCGGGGAGCAGCTCGCGGACCCGAAAACGAGGGGCGTCGTCCGCCGGCTGCTGGCGTCACGCGATCTCGTTCTCAGGGTCAAGGATATGGGCGAAGCCGTGGAGACGGCCAATAGGAGAGCTCCCGAGCATCTCGAGCTCTGCGTGAAGAATCCTGAAGAGCTGATCCCCCGGCTGACCGCCTTCGGCTCCCTGGCGGTCGGCGGGCTGTCGAGCGCGGTCCTCGAGGATTATGCGACCGGGCTCAACCACATCCTGCCCACCGAATCGGCCGCAAGGTACACGGGCGGGCTGAGCGTCCGCGACTTTCTGAAATGCCAGACGACCCTCCGGGTTTCGGAGGACGGCCTCCGCCGGATCGGCCCCTTGGCCCGGCGGCTGGCGGAAGAGGAGGGGCTCCCCGGGCACGCCAAGGCGGTCGCCCTGAGGCTGAGGGCGATCGGGGCGGAGACCGGGGCTCCTAAAGCTCCTTCCCGAAAAAGATAACGCTCGGGATGTCGAACGTGTCGCCGGGCTGGATGTCGTCGTAATAGAAAACCTCACCCGGCTTGAACCCGGCCGCGCTCTCGACGGTGAGCGTCATCGGGATGCCGTAGCGGACCGAGACGATCTTCGTCGCCGCCCCCGACTCTGAGCGGATCCTCTTGCCGTCGAAGAAACCGCTGCCGTTCGCCCGCCGGACCGAGTTAGCATACTCGTGCGGCACGGAGCTCGTCAGCGTCCGGGCATCGGGCGACGCCTCGACCCGGCCGAACCCCAGACCGACCGTGGCCTGGAGGAAGATCCGCGTCCCGGCTTCCGCCTTCTCGACCTTGTCGATGCGGTAGGCGGTGTTCCTCGTGTAGCCCGGGTTCGTAAAATAGATAACGGCGCCGTCCAGGCTGCCGTCCGCCGGCAGCGGGGCCGCGGTCGCGACCAGGTTCTTATCGACGTCGACCGCGGTGATCGCGCCGGACTGCGTCGCGGCCCCCGGCTTGAGGGTCCTGCCGAACCCCGAGAATTCCCTGACGGCCGAGAGGGTCAGGCCCTCGAGCCGGCCGTTGACGGTGCGGGCGTGGACGAAGCGGCCGGCGACGGCGATGCCGTCCCGGGTCCGCCTGAGCGTATCGTCGCCCGCGGAAAAAACGTAATCGACGATGCCGCCCCGGAGCGTGATCTTGACTGCGACGGGCGCGACCTCCCCGGCCGCCGGCTCGAGGGCCAGGCGCTCGACGCTCAGGACCTGGAAGGCGGCTGCCGCAAGGCTCAACGGCGGCGATGAACTCGCTCTGAAGGTTCTCGCCCCGCCGGCGGGCTAACATGTAGCGTGATTTCGGGTAGTGCGGATACAGCCCGTTGGCCCGGGCGGCGATGACCTCGGTCCCGGGGTTGGCCGCCATGACCAGCCTCAGCCGCGACGCAGGGTCGAGCGCCCACTCGGCGCTCCAGGACCCGGCCGGCTCGCCCCGCCGCGGCCCGGCCAGGAAGCCGTAGCCGTTCCCGGGGGGCGCGACCCAACCCCAGTCGTTGGGGTGGCCCGCGAGATCGCCGTCGGCGACCTGGGCGGCGCTCCAGTCGATGTCGGGACCGGCGAGCGAGCCCGGCTCCGCCGCTCCGAGCGTCACGCCCACGACCCGGACCTCGTCGCTCAAGGCGTGGAAAACGTAGTCGTGCTGCCGGCCGCCGCGCACGCGGAAGATGTCCAGCGCGTAGGGAGTCTCGCCGCCGAGGAGGGCCGCCAGCCTGCGGTAAACGCTCACCCCCTCCTTGGCGTAGCACCTGTTCGACGACGCCTCGACCGCCCGGGCGAGCGGCGACTCGGCGAAGAGCTCGAGGCTCCCGCCGGTCTCGCCCGTCTCGAGCTGGGAGGCCTCATCGACGACGACCAGGTTGTGGCTCACCGTCTGCCGCGCCCAGTTGGACTGCGTCTGGGTGGCGGCGCTCCGGCCGTAGCCCATGTCGTAGGTCACATCGTAGCCGCGCGCGATGATGTTGACGTTGAGGTCATCAAAGTGTCCGTGATTGAGCGAGGGGCCGTAGCGCAGAAAAAGCCCCTGGCTGGCGTCGCCCGCGCCCGCGCGGAGCATGACAAGGCCCTTCTGTCCGAAGAAGTCGCTGCCCAGGAGGCGGCGCTGCCACTTGGCGGGAAGCTCGCCCGCGGCTGCCGGCGCCTCGCCGGCGTGGAACAGAAGCCACATCCTTTCAGTAAACCAGCCGCCCAGCTCGTCGCCCGGCTCGCGATACATACTGAACCCGGCCGACATCCGCCGGTCGGGGATCGTCAGGCCCGACGCATCACCCGTGCTCTCGAGCCGGCGCTTGGCGATGATGTCACCGGCGGCGAGCCAGCTCATGAGGACGGCGGCCTGCTCCCTGACCGCCCCGTCCGTCGTCCGGCCGTGGAGCTTCTCGAGAAAGTCGTAATCGCTCCGGTCGAACGGCCTCGCCGGCACGGTCCGCTTCTCGAGGTCGGGGGGGGCATCGCCGAACCGGGGGAGGTGCCCCGCGGCCTTCATCGGCAGGTTGTGGGGGAGAAGGAAGAGCTGGAACTTGGGGTCGGTGTAGATATCGACCCCCGAGGGGAAGGCGCTGCCGCGGTAATTGAGGAGCGGCTCGGCGAACGTCCAGTCGAGCTCGCGGGTATGGTCCGCGTACATCGGCGTCGTCTCGTAATAGCCGCCGTCCCGGTCGATGTCGTTGGCCAGCAGGCTCCGGATGCCGAACGGGCCGTCGGCCGCCCACCGGACGTATTCCGGGATGCCCAGGCAGACCCCGACCGCGAGGGCGCCGCGCTCGTAATCCGCCTCGCCGTTGTGGAGCGAGCCCGCCTTGGACTGCTCGTAGCAGTAGGCGCCGCCGTCGAGGAGCAGGTTCTCCTCGATGTTCCGGCGCCGGCTGAGCCCCGCCGCGACCGAGGGCCGGTCGAGCGACGGGCTGTTGAACAGCTGGTCGTAGTGGTCGACGTAATGGATGAGCACCCGCGAAGCTTGATACCAGGGCCGGTCGAGCCGGCCGCTCGGCGGTTTGGAGGGATAGTCCCAAGGTCCCTTATGGTCGGCGGGATAGACGGCGGCCAGCGCGTCGAGGATGACGGCGGCCTTGGCGGCATAGCGCTCATCGCCGGTGAGGGAATAGGCGTGGACGAGGTACTCGAGCCCCTTGAAGGTCAGCGTTTCGACGGCCCAGGCGTTGTAGGCGCCCGACAAAATAGTGGATGCGCCCGTCGGGGCCGACGTAGCCCGGGCCGTTGTCCGGATGGTCCGCATCCGGCATCGTGTGGCCGTTCGAGCAGGTGACGTGACCGGGATTGTCGAAGGCGGCCCCCTCGCGGGCGAAAGGTCCCCAGTTCGCGCCGCAGACCGGGCAGGCGACGATGCCGTAGGCGAAGCTCGCCCCCGGCGCGGGAACGGCGTTCCGGAGCCAGGCGTCATCCTTGACGAGCCAGCCATCCGCTTCCCGGAGAACGGCGTCGGCGGTCTGTTTCGCCCAGTCGAACTTGCGAACGTTCTCGCGGCCCCGGGCGATGTCGGCCGGCGTTACGAAAACCGTAGGGTGGACCTTCGCCCCTTCGATCCTGGGCGCGCCGGCGGGGGCCTTGGCCGTCGGCGACTTGCACCCGCCCAGAACCAGGGGGGCGGCAACGGCGACGGCAACGAGCGCGGCGAAGGCCGGCGCCCGGGTAGGAATTCTGCGTGGGCTCTCGTTGATCATTCTGTTTCCTCTGTTTTCTATGATCTTAATCTTCGCCTGTCCGGGCGGGATTCGTGATCTGGATCGTGACCGCGTCCGATGTCCGCTCGTTGTGCTTGGGTGAATCGTCCCGGGCGACGGCGTGGAAAGTATGGTAGCCTTTTCCCGGCCAGCCGGCCCAGACGAAAGGCCCGGAGTTCCGGACATCGATCTCCTTGCCGTCCAGGAAGAGCCTGACCTGCGCTACGCCGCTCTGGTCCCGGGCGATGACGGGTACGGATGTCCGGCCGTCCTCGCGGACGATGATGGGACCGACCTCGACGGCCGGGCCGAGCTGGTCGTGGCCGACGGCGGCGCGGTCGACGACCGTGACCTCGCCGCTGATCTCGATCGTGAAGCCTTGGGCGGCGGCTGCGGCGGCGGCCGAAACGTCCTGGAGGACTTGGCCCTGAGCGTCCAAGACCTCCACCGGGCCGGCGGCCTGGACCAGCCGGACCGTGACTTTCGCGGCCTTGCCGAAGACCGGCTTTATCGAATATCGTCCGAGGGCCACCCGCCGCGCTTCGACGGCGGTTGAGCCCAGCGATTCGACATAAGCGTCGATCGTCTCGCCGCAGGTCTCGAAACGGGCGAGCTTGAGCGCCGTCAGCCCGGCCTTGCCCTGGACGGTCGTGGCCGCGGCCAGGACCGGGGCGCCCTCGGCGAAGGCGAGCGGGACCTGGGCCTGGCAGGCGCCGGCGTCGAGGTTGGCCACGGCCAAGTGCCGCCTGGGGACGACGCCTTGGCCGCCGGGAACGACCCAGCCGCGCCAGCCCGCCGGCAGGTCGAGCGCGGAGTCGTTGAGCGCGCGGGCCGCCTGGGCGACGGCGGCGTGGTCCCATTCGGGGTAGAAGACCGCGGCCACGTCGCCGGCGATGTCTCCCGGCTCGAGGGCCGTCTCGGCGACGGCTGCGGCAAAGATCGTGTCGCACTTGTCTTTGTAGGCGTCCGTCCGGGCCCAGTTCCGGCCGACGGTCCGCTTGACCTCGAGGCTGTCGACGGCGGATCCGGGGCCGCCCGCGCCGCTCAGCATCACTGCGCCGAGCTCGTCGTTGACGCACCACCAGCTCGACTTGCCCCGATAAGGCAGCTCCAATTTCCGTTCGCCGGCCGCGTCAAAGTAGCGGCGGCTCGAGGTCACGCCCGGCCGGGCGTAAAAGTACGTCGGCACGCCGCTCCAGCTCAGCTTGGCGGCGTCGGTGGCCTTGAACATGTTGACGAACAGGCAGGGTCCGTCATCGAAAGAGAAAAAGGCGTTCCGCTGCTCGATCGGGCCGACTGTGACCCGGCCGGCGGTGGCGAAGTGCGCGTCGTCACGGCTGACGCGGTAGAGGTCGGAAGGGCTCGGGCCGATGTGCTTCTGCCCCTTGGCGTCGATGACCTCGGTCTCGCCCGTCATCGAAAACGGATGAATATAGATGAGCGGCTCCGGGGCCGCCTCATCGAGCCGGGCCGGGAGGACATGGCCTGTCACGCCGTTGCCGGCCCCGCCGAAGTGGTTGTCCCGCGAGGACGTCGTTCCCCAGGAGAACGAGGCCAGCTTGTTCGAAGAGCGGTGGATGAGGTTCTGCCACCACGGATGATGGTAGGTGCCGGAGAGCGCCGCCCAAGCCCGGTCGAAGGTCAGGGGCTCGGCCCGGCCGCCGCCGTGCTTGTGGACGAAGTAGGCGAGGGCCGCCTTGGCCTGGTTGTTCCGGTGATAATCGTAGATGTGGACGGCGTCCGAGTTCCGCTTCAGGAGGCGGGCCGCCTTCTCCTCGAGCGCGGACGCCAGCGGGTCTTTCTTGATGACCGAGCCGTAAAGATAGGCCAGCAGCCCGGAACCGTAGTAGGAATCGTACTCCATGCCGTGGACGGAGATGGGGTCGCCCTCGGGCTGGCAGAGGATGCGCATCCGGTTGAGGATGCCCTCGAACCCGTTGCCGGGATAGGTGTAGGTTTCGGGCATCGGCTGCTTGGCGCGGCGGCTGAGGAAATCGACGTAGAACCAGCCCTCGAACAGCTTGTCGCAGCCGTACCAGATCTGGGCCCAGCCGTGGTGGTCGCTCGTGTAGTCCTGGTAGAGATTCCAGCCCTGGGCCAGGTCGCGGACGAGCTTGCCCATGACGGGCGTTGGATTCGCGAAATCGTGGAGGGTCGAGGCGATGTCGATCCCGGCGAGCGCGACCAGGTTCTCGTAGAGCTTTTGGTCGGGCCGATCGGGGAAAAGATAGGCGGCGCCGATCGTGCTCCCCAGGTCCTGTTTGGCCTGGTCCTGGTTTCCGGCCTGGGGCGGCGACCAGGTGCGAAGGAAACGCTCCTTGGGGGAGACGCCGATCATCGTCTCCTCGACGAAGCCGCGCGTCTCGGCGTCGAGCTGGTCCCAGAGGCGGGCGGCGGCCAGCGTCAGGAATCCGGTTTCGTCGGCGCGGTAGCCGAACTCGCGGCGCCAGTAGCGGCCCTCCAGGAACTGCGGCGCCGTGTCCTCGTAGATATAGGGATAGTGGTTTTTCACGTAGACGCTGGTCAGGCAGCACCAGCGGATGGACTTGATGGCGTGGTCAAGCAGCACGGCCCGGGGGATCTTTTTCGCCGTGAAATAGGGTTTGTCGGTTTCGGTGAGGAGGATGGCGTAGGCGAAGTCGGCCAGGCCGTTGGCCGGGACCGTGACGATGCCGGCGTAGCCCTTGTAGCTCGGGGTCCAGTCGTCGTATTTCCGGACATCGAAGAAGCCGCTGTTCGGGATCCGCTTGGAGTCGTCGTTCCAGATCGGCTCGAAGACGGTGACCGTCTCCTCGACGATGCCGAGATAAAGGTCCATGAGCTGCTTTTCCGTCATGGGCCCGGGGCCGGGGGATGGGGCGGGGCGGACGCCGGGTGTCGTTGACCCCGGCGCGCCGGCGGCCTGGATGCGGGGCGATATCGATCCCGCCAAAAACAATAAGATGGCGAGCGTCAGGATGACGGAACGTTTTTTCATGGATCGATCTCCTCTTGGAATGTGTTGAGCGAATGCCGAGATAATCATCGCGCGCCAAAATATACCCGCGAACCGAGCTGAGGTCAATCGGGGACTCGCGACAATCCAGCGGGATCGGACGGCGATGCGCCCCTATCCCCCCGGCCCCCCGGGAACCAGTCCCGTCGGTTCCCCCGTTGGCCAAGCCGACGGGCCCCCCTCCGTCCTTTCCCGAGACACTGTCCTTTATCCCTCCCTGCACAGGGAGGGTAGAGGGTGGGTACTATCTAAAATTAATGTCTGGGAAAGTGTTTCGGGCAAAAAACTTGGGGTCTTCGCGGCGCCATCCCCATCCGACCCTGCTTAAGCAATTCGGGGCGGGCGGAATGTCCCGGCTTGATTGCGGAATGGATTATTTTATAGAATGCGGGCCATGAGCGCCCAAGAGAACCCCTCACCCCCCGCCCCGGCATCCTCCTTGCGGGTCGATTCGATCGACATCTACCGCGGCCTGACCATCTTCCTGATGATCTTCGTCAACGAATTCGGCGGCCCCGGGGCGGCCGATATCGTCAATGCTCCCTCGTGGCTGTGGCATGCCATGAAACCCGACACGTTCCACTTCGCGGACATCATCGCCCCCGCTTTTCTCTTCATCATGGGCGTGTCCCTCCCGTTCGCCGTGAAAAACCGCCTGGCGAAGGGCGACTCGCTCGGCCGGATCTGGCGCCACACGCTGACCCGGACCGCCAGCCTGATGATCATCGGCATCGCCATGGGCAACATGCGGGCCGGCCGCCTGATCATGCGGCCGATCGGCCTCTCCGCGATGCTCTGGTCGACGCTCCTGATGCTGAGCCTCATCCTGATCTGGGTCCAGTATCCGAAGGCGAAGGGCTTCTGGAGATATTTCTTCACGGTGCTCCGCATCGGCGCGATCGTGCTCCTCGCTTATCTCCTCCTCGTCTATCGCGAAGGCCCGGACCTCAAGGGGATCCAGCTGCGCTGGTTCGTCCTCGGGCTCCTGGGCTGGGCGTACCTCATCGGCTTCATCGCCTACCTCGCTTTCAAGCGCTACCCCGCCGGCCTGGTCGGCTTGATCTCGGTCCTCTTCATGCTGAGCATCGGCGAGAAGGCCGGCGTCTTCGCCCCTTACCCCGTGCTCATGGCCATCAACAAGTACATCAACTTCGGCTGGGTGATCGGGCTCCATCCGGCGATGACGGTCTCGGGCGTTTTTGTCGGCCTGCTCTTCATGCCGGACTCGCCGGCCCCCACGTTCCGCGACCGCATCAAGTGGATGCTGGTGTTCGCGGCGGGGCTGCTGGCCGGCGGCATCCTGACCCGGCCGCTTTACGGCGCCTACAAACAGCAGATGACGCCGTCGTGGGGCCTCTACAGCGTCGCCATCAGCGTCGCCGCCTTCGCCCTCATCTACTGGCTGGTGGACATTAAGAAGGTCAAAGGCTGGGGGGCGATGTTCCGGCCGGTGGGGAAGAATCCGCTGTTGCCTTACTTCCTCCACTACATGTTCCATCCGTTGCTCTTCGTGCTCGGCCTGCACTGGCTGAACAATTATCTCCACGAGGGCTGGCCCGGCGCCATCCGGACCCTGGCGGTGGCGACCCTGTTCATCCTTGTCTCGAACTGGCTGACGACGCGCTATAAGCTGATCCTGAAACTGTGATCGACCGCGGAGCGTCGCCAGCGGGCTCGCCGGCCTCGGACTTTTTTAAGGCCGTTTCTCTGATTTCTCGATTGCCGAGACCGGTATCCTGGATCGTCGCCGCCAAGTCGTGTTGACAATCCGTTTCGCGGGGTGGTATGAATCGGCGCAAGCGAGGTGAAGCATGGCCGATCTCGAAGACAAGGGCGCCAGCCGCGCATCGTCGGGGCGCCGGAATTTCCTGAAAAACGCCGGCTTGATCTCGGCCGGCGCGCTGCTCAATAAGAACGCTCTCTCATCGCCCGCCGGTCCGCCCCCGTCCGCGGCGTCGGCCGCCGTCGGCCAGCCGCTCGAGCCCCGGACGCTCGGCCGGACAGGCCTCAAGGTCGCGCCCATCGGCCTGGGGACGATCCCGCTCTTCCGCGCCCCGCGCGAGCAGGCCATCGATGTCGTCCGCAAAGCGGGAGAGCTGGGCATCAACTACATCGACCTCGCCCGCGGCTACCGCCGCGGCCTGGCCGAGGAATGGGTGGGCGAAGCCATCAAGGGTCAGCGCGACAAGTTCGTCATCGTCACCAAGTCAACGGACTACACGAGCAAAATCGCCGACCACGTCGAGCTGAGCCTCAAGGCCCTCCAGACGGACTTCATCGACGTCTACTGCTTCCATTCGCTGATGCAGGACGCCCAGTGGCAGACGGTCATCGGTCCGAACGGCGCGATGGAGGCCCTGAAGCGGGCCCAGAAGGCGGGCAAGATCCGGTTCATCGGCATCAGCGGCCACCGTTCCGACCAGTTCACCGAGATCATCAAGGGCGGCGACATCGACCTCGCCATCATGATCTTCAACTATGTTTTCGACGACGCCCTGGATGACCTCCTGCCGGCGGCGAAGAAGCTCAACGTCGGGTTCGCCGGGATAAAACCCTTCGCCGGCTGTTTCCTGAACCAGCACGAGCTGAGCCTCCGCTGGAACCTGGAGCACCCGATCGACGTCACGGTCCCCGGGATGTGGCAGACCGAGGAGGTCATCGCCAACGCCCGTATCCTCCGAGAGTACACGGCGCTCAACGAGAGCGAGCGGGAGTACCTGAGCGAGGAGAAAAAGTACTGGTACTACCGGATCTGCCGCGTCTGCTACCAGTGCAAGCCGTGCCCGCAGGGGATCGCCTACACCTCGCTCTTCATGCTGCCGCTCATGCTGCGGCGCAACGGCTTCTACCTGACGCTCGCGGAGAACAAGGGCAAGTTCAAGTACCTCAACGAGATGGACAAGGTCGACAAGTGCGACAACTGCGGGCTGTGCGTCGAGACCTGCAAGTACCACATGCCCGTCCCCGACATCATCCGGGACGTCAAGCGGACTTACTACGACGTGGTGAAGCTCTACAGGGTTTAGGCCGCCGCTACCACAGGTCGATCCCGTTATCCGCGAAGCGGCGGAGCCAGACCGAGCCCCCGGACGCCGGCTTGTCCTTGCTGCTCACGACGGATAAGCGCAGGGTATACTTTGCTCCCGGCTTGAAATCCTTCACTCGCAGCGCGTACTTGCTGAACCCGTCCGTCTGGCTCCTGTTGAGCTCCTCGAATCGGGAGATCTCGCGGCCGTCCTCGAACAGGGCGGCCCACTGGAACAGGATCTCGTCGTTCCCGGCGTTTTGCACGAAATTGATCCGGTAGATCCCGTTTTCCGTGACCTGCGCGGTGACATCCCACCACAGCTGGCCCCAGAGGCGCGTCACCTCGCCGTTTTTCCACTCGCCGACCTTGACCTCGGGCTTGTGATAGTCGACGCCCAGGGCGTCGAGGCGCGGAAAGTGGTCGGCGAGGCGCGCCCGGAAATCCGCGAAATCCTTGGGTTTGGCCGGCGACCAGAGCGCTTCGGCCAGGGCGCAGAGGCGCGGGAACATCTGTGGGTCGACCTCGAATTGCTGGGTATACTCGGCCCACAGGCAGCACTCGCCGCCCATGACCAGCGCGGCCTGCGCCGCGTTGAGCTCCGGCGGGACGGGGTCGAAGGCATAAGCCAGCTCGAGCGTGTTGAGGCTCCTGTAGTTGATGCGCACTTCTTCGCGGACTTGGGGAACATAAAAATACGTCCCGTCCCAAGGCGAGGAGATGACGGGGTTTCCCTGCGTGGCAGCGGCGACCGCGCCCTTCAGCCCGCGCCACGACTGGACGATGGAGGTCTTCGAGACGCCGCCCTCGAGAATCTCGTCCCAGCCGATGATGCGGCGGCCCTTGCCGAGCATGTACTTGTCGACGCGGCGCGTGAGATAGCCCTGGAGCTCGTTCTCGTCCTTGAGGCCCTCGGCCTTGATCCGGGCCTGGCAGTCCGGGCAGGTTTTCCAGTAGTGTTTCGGGCACTCGTCGCCGCCGATATGGATGTAGGTCGAGGGGAAGAGCTCGCAGATCTCGTCCAGGACGTTCTGGATGAACTCGAAGGTCGATTCCTTGCCCGGGCAGAAGACGTCGTTGAAGATCCCCCAGTGGTTTTCGACGGCGATGGGCCTGCCGGTGCAGGAGAGTTCGGGGTAGGCGGCGATGGCGGCCACGGCGTGGCCCGGCATCTCGAATTCCGGGACGACCGTGACGAAGCGGGCACGCGGCGTAGGCGACGACGTCCCTGACCTCGTCCTGGGTGTAGAAGCCGCCGTAGCGCCTGCCGTTGAGCGTGCGCCAGGCGCCGATCTCGGTCAGGCGGGGATAGCGCTTGATCTCCAGGCGCCAGCCCTGGTCCTCGGTGAGGTGCCAGTGGAAGACGTTCATCTTGTGGTAGGCCAGCAGGTCGATGTAGCGCTTGACCGTGTCGACGGTCATGAAGTGCCGGCCGCAGTCGAGGAGCATGCCGCGCCAGCCGAAGCGCGGGCTGTCCTCGATCTCGGCGCAGGGAATCGGGCCGGCGCCGGCGCCCAGCTGCCGGAGGGTTTGGATGGCGTAGAAAAGGCCGGCGGGCTTCGGGCGCGGAAATGTCGATGCGGTGCGGGTCGATCTTCAGCCGGTAGCCCTCGTCTCCCAGGCGCTTGAGGGAGGGGCTGAGTTCAAGACGGATGGAGGCGCCTGCGGGCCCGGCGGACGCGGAGGTCGAGCTTCCCTGTCTTGTGCCGGCGGCCTCATTCCAGACCGAAGAGAGATATGCGCCCAGGGCGGAAACCTCCTTGTCTTGGCCTTTAAAAAGGATTTGCGGTTTTCCCGTCGCGTCAAAGAAGCCGGCCTGGAAGACGACCTTCCCTGGCTTCGGGATGACCGACAGGGACGGTTGACCCGAGGCGGATGGCGCTTCGGGCCGCGCAGGCACGAGCGTCCCCAGGACCCAGATAGCGGCAAGGAGGAAGATGGATGTCATGCGGCTGTCATTCATGGGCGTCCTCCGTGTCGATTCGGCGGCCTCGCGGCCGCCGCCCTCAACATATCCACGCGCCGATGATGTGTCAACCGGGTTTCTCGACGCAACCCGGGTAGTTGGTGACGGCCGAATTTCGGGACACAGTGCCAATTCACCTTTTTTCTTACAAGTCCGGGACATGGTATTGTGTCCCGAAATTGGGGAATTGATATCCTGGCACCAATTTGAGAAAATAGAAATGATGCGAAGGGTCGCCATCGCTCTGGTTGGGCTCCTCGGCGCGCTGGCCTGCGCCCCCGCCTGGGCAAGGCCGCAACCGCAGTCCCGGGTTCAGCTCCAGGAAGATAGCATCATCCGCTGGTGGCTGGTACCGGTCTATGCCGTGGACCGGTCGGGAGCTCCCGTTCTCGACCTCAAGGACGGGGACCTGGAGGTCCGTCTCGGGGGCAGCCCGGTCTCGCCGTTCTCTCTTATCAAGAAGCGGTTCCAGCCGGCGGAAGCAGGGCCAACGTCCGCGCCGCTCCCGGTCCAGGCCTCGCCCCAAAAGAAGATGGTCTTTCTCGTCTTTGACGCCGCTTTCTCGCCCTACCACCTCCTGGCCAGGGCGAGGACCATTGCGGAAACGGTGATCGCCCATTCGGACGGCACCTCCCAGTATATGCTCCTGAGCATCGAGCCCGAAATCGGCCTGAAGTATATCGCCGGCCCGACCCCGGACCCGGACGTGATCTCGAAGAGCCTCAAGAGGTTCCTCGCCGGGAAGAAGCAGGATTATCTCCTCGAATCCGCCAATGCGGAGCCGAACGAGCCGCAGAGCATCGCGCCGGGAGGTACCCTCAATCCATCCGGCCAGGGCGCCAGGACGGGCGTCAGCTTTTTCGGAACGCGCGATATGGCCGCGTTCAGCCGGGACATCTCCAACCGGACCGACGCGCTCGATAGAAAGCGCCTCTTGTCTTCATATACGTCGGCGCTTCTCAGCTTGAACCTCGTTCTCGACCAATTCCGGGAATTCAGCAAGGTCGTTTACTTATATTCGTGTGGCGTCACCGAGGCGGCGCCGCCCAGCCGAACGGGACCTACCCCGTCCGGACCGGGGGGGGCTCCCGGCCGGCCAGCCTATCTGCCCGCCGATTCCCCAGCCGACGACAGCTTGGCCATGGTCGGCCGCCGACTCAACACGAGCGGCGCCGTCCTGTTCCTGGTCAATCCGTCGGGGACAGGGGGCGACGGGAGGGCCAGGGCTTCGGGCGAGCAGTCGCTCAGGACCCTCGCCGGCGAGAGCGGCGGCCGCTATTTCGAAGGCGCCAAGGAGGACATCAGCCGGCAGGTCAAAAGCCTGGAGGCGGGATACTACGAGATCTCCTTCCGGGACGGGCCCGAGTACGAGGGAGAAGCGCTGGATCTTGAGGTCCGCTGCCGGAGGGCGGATGTCGAGATCCTGACGGTCAGGACGCTCGGCCGGAAGAATGAGTTCTCCTCGATGACCGACCTCGAGAAGGAAGTCCTGGTCCTGAACATCCTGAACAAGGGGCCCTTCGCTCGGGCCTACCCGAAGGTCCGGTTCGTCCCGGCCGATGATGTTGTCGCGGACGGCGGCTGGCTGGTCTGCCGGATGCCCCTTCCCGCCGAGCTGGCCCGGTCCGAGTGGACGATCTTCAAGGTCGCCAGGAATTCCAAGACCGGGGCGGTCTTCATCGACAAAGAGAGCGCCGTCCCTTCGGGCGCCTGGATCCAGACCCGGATGAAATGGCGTGGCGAGGACTTCCAGCATGATCTGGTATTCGCCCACGTGATCACCGGGACGATCATCGTCCTGGATTGATCGATTTTTGCCCTCCTATTGATTTTTACTCAGGATTCCCTTCCTGATGCGCCATCCCGGCCTTCGGAAGTCTAGAAGGTCTCATGTCTCGTTTTTTAATCAAGTGTGCTCGTCCGAGGACACCTTGAGCTGCCTCCGCACGTTAATAACCCGAGTTTCTTTAGGATCGCGCGATTTGGTGATCAATTCACAATCGTCTGCATTTATTTAATTATCAGTAAATTACGAATCAACAGCCGCCGAGGGTTATGAGCGTCAAAATGGGGCAGGAATCGGGGCGAAACTGGCATGCGGATTGCTTTATATTAAATGGGTTTTAGCGGGAGGCTCGAAAAGATCGGGCGAAGGCGCCCGGCTCCCCTCGCGCCGCTTGACACGTTCACCGGCGATTGCCGGAGAGTCAGCGCGAGATTCGGATTCTGGAAGCCGACGTCTTGCCACAAGTCTAAGTTGAAGGAGGGGGTATGAAAAGCAAGATCGGATGGGTCCCTGCCGCAGCATTTTGTCTTTTGGGGTGCGCGTTGGCCGCGGCGCAGGAGCAGCCGGCGATCCAGGAGGAGGTCACTGTCCGGTGGTGGCTCGTGCCTGTCTACGCCGTGGATAAGGCGGGCGCGCCTGTACTCAATCTGGCGCCCGAAGACCTGGAGGTTTATATCAAAGGCCTCCAGGTGGAGCCGTTCTCCCTTATCAAGAAGCAGTTCAAGGTCACCGAGGCCGGGGCGCGGGCCGCCGCGCCTCAAGTCCCGGCGCCGGCACAGAAAAAGATGGTCTTTCTCGTGTTTGACGCGGCTTTTTCGCCGTATGTCCTGCTGAGCAGGGCCAAGGCCATCGCCGACACGGTGATTGCCCAGTCGGATAAGACCGCGCAGTATATCCTTCTGGGCATCGAGCCTCTCACCGGCCTGAAATATATCGCCGGGCCAACGCAGGACCTGAAGCAGATCGCCAAGAGTATGAAAAAATATATCTCCGGGAAGAAATCGGATTATCTCCTCGAGGCCAACGCCATGGACACGAACGAGATCCAGAACGTCTATCCCGCGGGAGACGCGCGCAACCCGAACTCGACGGGGCGGCGCCCCGGGCTGAGAGGGACCACGGGCGGCCCGCGCGATTACGCAACTTCCCGCCAACAGGATCTCAACTGGAGAATCGGCTGGAGAGACAAGAAGCGCGTGGCCTCTTCCTACGCGTCGGCGCTGATGACGCTCGACCTCGTCCTCGGTCTCTTCAGGGAATACAGCAAGGTTGTTTATTTGTATTCGTGCGGCATTCCCGATGACGCGTTCCTCAATCGAGCCGTGCAGTCCGTGGAGCCCCCGGTGGCCATGGACGAACCCCCTACATTCATTTTCTCTTTATCAAGCGACACGCTCGCCTACGACAGCTTGAAGATGATCGGCCAGCATCTCAACAAGAGCGGCGCGATCCTGTTCCTGGTTAACCCGTCCGGGACACGGGTCGCCGAAACCGACAGCGTTTCGGGCGAGCAATCCCTCAGGATACTGGCCAACGAAAGCGGCGGCCGCTATTTTGAGGGCGCCGAAAAGGAGATCGCCAAGGAAGTGAATAGCATGGAGGGTGGCTACTACGAGATTTCCTTCCCCGATAAGCCGGAGTACGAGGGCCAGGACCTGGATTTTGAAATCCGCTGCCGCAAGCCGGATATCCAAATCTTCACGGTCAAGAAAGTCGGGCGCGAAAAGAGCTTCGGGGATATGACTGGGCTCGAGAAGGAAGTGCTGGTCCTGAACATCCTGAACAAGGGTCCGTTCGCCCAGGCCAACCAGAAGGTGAGCTTTGTCGAGGCGGCGGACGTGCTCCAGGACGGCGACTGGCTCATCTGCCAGATACC
This sequence comes from Candidatus Aminicenantota bacterium, assembly GCA_963764885.1. Classification (GTDB taxonomy): domain Bacteria; phylum Acidobacteriota; class Aminicenantia; order Aminicenantales; family UBA8522; genus CAVSCD01. The sequence goes on along the minus strand of CAVXUH010000003.1, from coordinate 249,499 downwards.
CCTGCCACCGGAGATCGCGCGGAGCGAATGGACGATCTTCAAGATCGCCAGGAATTTTGACACCCGGGCTGTCTCTATCGAAAAGGAGACAGTCGTCCCTTCGATCCCCTCGTTCCAGACCCGGATGAAGTGGCGTGGGCCGGAGTTCCGCCACGACCTTGTCTTTGCTCACTCGAAAACCGGGACCATTCTCGTCTGGAAATAGCCTCTTCGGCAGGCAATTTTTCTCGATCAGAATTGCGTTCCCGCGTTCGCTCGATTGACTTTTCCAGCCTGTTTCTTTAGATAAAGGATAGGCAAAATCCCCCCGGCAGAGGAGATAAATTCCATGCCCGGACAAAGGCACTTGACTGTTCGCCAAGTCACCTTGACTCTCGCCGTCGCTATCCTTTATGGCGTCCTGACCCCCGCCGCGGCCGCGGAGGGTCTCCCCAAATCGGTGATCCCCTATTCCACCCGGCAGCTTATGGCCCTTGGTAGCCAGCGTGTCTTCGAGGGCGACTCCCTCAAAGAGATCGCCTTCCCGCTCGGCGGAATCGGCACGGGCACGGTCTCCCTCGGCGGCCGGGGCAACCTCCGCGATTGGGAGATCTTCAATCGGCCCGGGAAAGGAGTGGATTTGCCCTTCACGTTCTTCTCGCTCTACTTCAACGACGAAACCGGCCGGTCCGCCGTCCGCGTTCTCGAGGGCCCGCTGACGCCGCCCTACTCGGGCCGGGACGGCATCAAGCGCACCGAGGTCCCGGGTCTCCCGCGCATGGAGAGCGCCCGCTTTTTCGGCGAGTATCCCTTCGCCCGCGTCGAGATGACCGATAGCGAACTGCCCCTGAGCGTCACGCTCGAGGCCTTCAATCCGTTCATCCCGCTCGACCCCGATGCGTCGGGCATCCCGGCCGCTATCATCCGCTTCAGGATCCGAAACCTGAGCTCCAAGACCGTCAAGATCACGGTCGCCGGTTCGATCATGAACCCGGTCGGGTTCGACGGCGAGGACGATATCGGCGGAATGGGAAACGATAAATTCGGACAGAACCTCAACTCGGTGCGGAAGACGGCGTCCCTGTCCGGGCTCTTCATGACCTCGGCCAAGCCGGACCCAAAATCCACCGGGTTCGGCACGCTCGCCCTGGCAACGCCGCTTACCGACATCACCTACGTCTCCCATTGGGAGAGGGGGGACTGGTGGGACGACCTCCAGATCTTCTGGGACGATTTTTCGAAGGACGGCCGGCTCAAGGACCTGGACGATTCCAGCCGCTCGCCCGACAAGCGCACCGACGTCGGCTCCCTCGGCGTGTCCGCCTCTCTCGGCCCCTTCGAGGAGGCGAGCCTGCCCTTCGTTCTCGCCTGGAGCTATCCGAACTACAAAGACTATTTCGACGTCGTCCCCAAGCAACAGGGGGGAATGTTCCGGAACCAGTATGCCGCGCGCTTCGCCGACGCCTGGGCCGCCGCCGCCTACCTCGCCGAGAACCTGCCGGAGCTCGAGCGCCGGACCCGCCTTTTCCACGACGCGCTCTTCTCCTCGACCCTGCCGCCCTACGTCCTCGACGCGGTCTCGAGCCAGATGTCCATCATCCGGACGACGACCTGCCTGTGGCTCGAGGGCCAGGGATTTTTCGGTTTCGAAGGCTGCAACGACAAGGCGGGCTGCTGCCCCCTGAACTGCGCCCACGTCTGGAATTACGAGCAGAGCCTGGCCTTTCTTTTTCCCAGCTTGGAGCGGTCGATGCGCGAAACCGATTTCCTGAACCAGGTGAAGCCGGATGGGAGCATGATGTTCCGGACCTCGCTTCCCCTCAAGAGCGGCGCCTTCTGGGATTTCAAGCCGGCCGCCGATGGCCAGATGGGCCGGGTCATCAGCCTCTACCGCGATTGGCAGATCTCGGGCGACAACGCATTCCTGCAGAAATTATGGCCGAACGCCAAGCGGGCCCTCGAGTTCGCCTGGACTTCCTGGGACGCCGACCGTGATGGCCTGATGGAGGGCGAGCAGCACAACACCTACGACATCGAGTTCTACGGCCCGAACAGCATGATGGGCGGGTTCTATCTCGGGGCGCTCCTCGCCGGCTCCCGGATGGCCGCGGCCATGGGCGACCGCCAGACCGCCGCCGGCTGCCTCGAGGTCTTCGAGAAGGGAAAACAGAAATACAACGACCTCCTCTGGAACGGAGAATACTACGTTCAGAAATACGACCAGGTCATGGAGAAAAAGTACCAGTACGGCGAGGGCTGCCTCTCCGACCAGGTCCTCGGCCAGTGGGTCTCCATGGTGGCGGGCCTCGGCCGCTTTCTCCCCGAAGACCGGCTGAAGTCGACGCTCGGCTCGATCTTCCGGCATAACTTCCGGACGGATTTCCGCGATTTCTCGAACGTCCAGCGGACCTACGCGCTAAATGACGAAAAAGGACTGCTCCTCTGCTCCTGGCCGAAGGGCGGACGGCCGCCGCTCCCCTTTGTCTATTCGGACGAGGTTTGGACCGGCATCGAGTACCACGTCGCTTCGCATCTTCTCTACGAGGGGCTCCTCGAGGAAGGGCTGAGCCTCGTCAAGGGCGTGCGGGACCGGTACGACGGCCTGCGCCGCAACCCCTGGGACGAGGTTGAATGCGGACATCACTACGCCCGGGCGATGTCGTCATGGGGCCTGCTGCTGGCCCTGTCGGGCTTCTCTTATTCGGGCGTGGACATGAGGATCGGGTTCGAGCCGAAGCTCTACCACGAGGACTTCCGGAGCCTGTGGACCACCGGGTCGGGCTGGGGGAGCTACTCCCAGAGCCTGAAGGCCGAAAACAACCTGACGGTGAAGCTGAGCGCCGCGTCTGGCGAGCTCAAACTCAAGGAATTTTCTTTCTTGCTCCCGCCCGCGGTCAGGGACAAACCCCTCGTCGGGATCACGGGGACCCTGGGGAAGGCGAAATTCACGCCCGAGCCGGCGCGGAACCAGGGCCAGCTGGTCATCCGGTGGGACAAGCCCGTCGTCGTCAGGCCGGGCGACGACCTGACGCTCGAGGTTAAATTTTGAAAAACCCAGCGGTCACATAAATGGAGATGCTGCCAATCCTCGGCCGCTGTGGCTTTATGACGAAAAGTGTGGTTAAGGCAGTAAATGGGAGGATGATCGGGCCGGCGGCCTGGCTCCGGTTCGGGTTCTTAACGCCGTGCCCGAAACGCTCTTCTCGGCGGCTGCGTAACTCGCGTTGCCGATTCACTCGCCTTGAACTTGATGGCTGTTTCTCAGGTAGGTTGCCCGGAGATCGTGTTGAGCTCAATACATACTCGCCGCTTCCAAGGCCAAGTGCCCTCGAAGAGCGTTCCGGCCAGGCTGAACCCTCTCATGTCGCTGCGTCCGCCGGCGCCGATCATCCTCCTTCCTGGCTTGTTCCCACACTTTTTGTCACAGAGCCGGCCGCTGTTTGACAATCCGCGCGGGTGCTCCCTAAAATAAAGCTATGGGCCCGGCAAAAAGGGGAGCGGCGTCCGAGAAGATCCTCATCGCCCTGGACGAAAGCGAAGATTCCTGGCGGGCGGTCGAATACGTCGCCGCCCGGTTCGGCCGCTCGGCCGGCGTCAGCATCACTCTCCTCCATATCCTGCCCGACCTTCCCCCCGAGTTCTGGGACATCGGCCATTTCCTCGGCCGCGCCGAGCGGCGGGCGCGCGAACGGGGCATCGCCGAATGGGAAGAAGCCCAGGAAATGAAATGGACGGGACTCGTCAGAAAGGCCCGGGCGCGGCTTGTCGGCTCCGGGATCCGGGCCTCCGCGGTCCGGAGGAAGTTCGTCCCGGGCGTCGGCGACGCCGCCGCCGAGATCGTGGATGAAGCCAGGAAAGGCCGCTTCTCGACGGTCGTCATCGGCAGGGGTGGCCGGCGGCCCGGACCCTCGACTCTTCTCGGCGGCAATGCCGACAGGGTTGTCCGCCTGGCCTGGGACCTGAACGTGATCGTCGCCGGCGCCGCCGGCGCGCCCAAGCCGTAGGTCGCGCCCCCTTATTTCTCTTGGCCCGTCAGGGCCTTCATGTTGATGACCGGCACCATGTTGTTGGGCATGATACCCCACTGGATGTTCGGCGCCAGCTTCTGGACGAACTCCCACTGAATGATGGTCGGGTTCTTGGTCAGCGCGGCCTGCCGGATCTCGATGCTCTTGGCGTCTCCCTCGGCGGCCACGATCTGCTGCTCCTTGCGGATCTTCGCCTGCTCGAGCTTGTTTTTCTCCGTGGTGATGTTCTCCAGGGCGATCTGCTTCTCCTCGAGCGTCTTGGCGTACTCGGCGGTGAAGGTGATGTTCCGGATGACGATCTCGTCGAGGATCAATCCGTTGGCCTCGAATTTGGGAGAGATCTCGTCGAACAGAGCCTGCTGGGCCTCGTAGCTTTTCTTCGTATAGAGGTCGTAGGCAGCGAACCTCGTGGGCACGCGGCGGCCGGAACCGCGGATCTCCGTCTTGACGACCTTCTCCACGAAATCCCGTTCGTCGCCAAGGTTCTGGAGGATCCAGGCGGCCTTGCCCGGCTGGATCATGAACCGGGCCGTGAGCCCCACCCGGATCTGCTGGCCGTCCGAGGTCAGGGCGCTGACGATGATATCCGGATAGTCGGCCTGGCTCGACTCCGGAGTATCGGAAGCCTCATAGGTTTTCTTGACGGTGGGGAAGATAACCACCTTGTCGATGAGCGGCACGATCATGCTCAGCCCCGGCTTGAGCTCCTGGCGCACGGCGCCGAGCCGCTTGACGACGCCGACGGTTCCCGCCTGGACGGTGACGAACGCCTGGACGGCGAGGACGATCGCGATGACCCCCAGCAGGACGCCGATGGCCAGGCCCTTTTTCCCCCTCAGCCAGGCGTTGAAGTCTCCGCCGCCCATCTGCTCCCGCCGGGCGAACAGGAACAGCATGAGGATGATGCCGAAAACGAAGGCAATGAAATAGCCGGACATGGTGACTCCTCCTTCCAGATGTTGAAGGGCAGATTATAATCGAAGTGGCAGGTTGAGGGAAACGCGCCGGCCGTGCCCGGCTGCGGACCGGCCCGCCGCGCCTGCTTCTAGTGCCTGAGGAATTCCCGCTGTTCGCGGCGGTAGACGTTGAAGCGGTTCCGCCCGTCTTCCTTGGACCGGTACATGGCGATGTCCGCATTCTTGATCAGCGTCTCGGCGTCCTCGCCGTCGCCGGGGAAGACGGCAACGCCCAGGCTCGCCGTCGTGCCGACCTTGACGCCCTCGATGTCGAAGGGTTTCTCGAAGCACTGGACGATCCGCTCGGCGACGTTGCTGGCGATCTCGGCGTAGGGGAGGTCCGGCAGCAGGAGGACGAACTCGTCGCCCCCCAGCCGCGCGATCGTATCGCTCCGGCGGAACATGTGGGTCAGCCGGGCGGCTACGCCCTGGAGCAGCCGGTCGCCGGCGTTGTGGCCGTGGGTGTCGTTCACCTTCTTGAATTCGTCCAGGTCGAGCATGATGATGGCCATCAGGTTCGATTCCCGCTGGGCCTGGGCCAGGGCCATGCTCAGCCGGTCGAAGAACAGGGTCCGGTTGGGCAGGTCCGTGAGGTGGTCGTGGACCGCATTGTAGCGGAGCTTCTCCTCGTAGCGTTTGCGCTCGGTCAGGTCGTAGAGGACCAGCACGAGGCCCGAGGGGCCGTCCTTGGCGTCCCGGATCAGGGTGGCGTTGAGCTCGACGGGTATTTTTCCCTGGTAGTTGATGATCTGCACCGAGCCGTTGAGCGGGCTCCCGGGCTCGCCGGCCAGGATCTCGGGGATCGAGATCCGGATGAGCTTGCCGTTTTCCTCGCTCACGGCGTGGAGGATGCTGCTGAGCGGCTTGTCGATGCTCTCCTGCTGCCGCCAGCCTGTCAGCTTTTCCGCCACCGGGTTCATGAAGGTGACCGACCCGGTCCCGTCGGTGGCGATGACGCCCTCGCCGATGCTCCGGAGGATCGTCCCCAGCCAAGCCTCCCGCTCCCTCAGCTTGAGCTCCATCTTGTGCTTGTAGAGGGCCACCTCCATGACGGTCGTCAGCTCCTTCTGCTCCACCGGCTTGAGGGTATAGCCCAGGGGCTCGGACTTCTTGGCCCGCTCGAGCGTGCTCTCGTCGGCGTGGGACGTCAGGTAGATCACGGGCAGCCCCCACCGCTCGCGGATGAGGCGGGCCGCCTCGATGCCGTCCATATTTCCCTGGAGGATGATATCCATCAGGATGAGGTCGGGCTCGAGGGCCTCGGCCTGCCGGACCGCCTCCTCGCCCGACTGGACCACGCCGCAGACCTCGTAGCCGGCGCTCTTCACCATGTTCTCGATGTCCCGGGCGATCAGGCCCTCGTCTTCTACAATCAGGATGCGGACTCTTTCCATGTTCACGACCTCGGCTTGTGCTTGACTTCCTGGAAGGTGATGGCGAATACGGTCCCCCGTTCCCGGCTGAACTCGATGGCGCCGTCGATCTGGGCGACCAGGGTGTTGACGATCTGCATGCCCAGGGTCTCGGTGCTCCGGAAGTCGAGGCTCCGGGGATAACCCACGCCGTCGTCGCTCACCCGGATCAGGTACCTGTCCGCGGGCGCCCGGCGGAGCTCGACGGCCACCTCGCCGGTCCGGCCCTCCGGAAAGGCGTGCTTCAGCGCGTTCGAGACCAGCTCGTTGAGGATCAGGCCGCAGGGGATGGCCGTGTTGATGTTGATGAAAACCTCCTCGGTGTCCAGCCGGAGATGGACGCGGTTCGACGAGACCTGGTAGGACTGGAAGAGGTGGCTGGCCAGGTTCCGGATGTACTGCGAGAACTCGATCCGGGAGAGGTCGGAGGACTGGTAGAGACGCTCGTGGACGAGGGCCATCGACCGGATGCGCCGCTGGGATTCCCGGAACATCTCCTGGACGCCGGGGTCCTGGACGCGGCGCGACTGCAGGCTCAGGAGCGAGGAGATGACCTGCATGTTGTTCTTGACCCGGTGGTGCACCTCCCGCAGCAGGACCTCCTTCTCGCTGAGCGAGGCCTGCAGCCGGTCCTCGGCCGCCTTGCGCTCGGTGATGTCCCGGAGGTATTCGATGACGCCCTGCATCTCGCCCGTCTGGTGGTCGATGAGCGGAAAACTGTAGAGATCGAGCCAGCCGGTGACCTCACCCCCCGGGCCGACGCGCGGGATGACCTCGCAGGCGGCCCGGCCGTCGCTGAGCGTCGCGCGGGTCGGGCACTTTTCGCACGTCTCCCCGCGGAGGCGGAAGTCCCGGTCGCAGGTCTTGCCGGCGAGCGGCATGGCATGGGCGTACCACTTCTCGATCGTGGGATTGACCCGGATGATCCGGCAGTCCCGGTCGAGGATGGTCAGCCCGTCCTGGATGCTCTCGAAGACGCTCGCCAGGAACCTCTCCCTCTCCTGGAGCTCCTCCTCGGATTTCTTCCGGTGGACCGCCATCGAAACCTGGTCGCAGACGAACTTGAGGATGTTCTTCTCTTCCTCCCCGTACCGTACCCCCTGGATGTAGGTCTGGACGACCATCACGCCGATCGGTTGTCCGGCGATGACCAGGGGGACGCCCAGCCAGTCGATCGAGGGCGCGCCGATCTCGTCGACCTCGTTCAGCGCCCGCAGCCGGGCGAAGACCTCGGGGGAGGCGAGGAGCGGCTGGCCGGTCCTGAGGACATACTCCGTGAGTCCCCGGCCGGGCGCCTTGGGGGCGGGAGCGGTGTCGCATTCATCCACGAAGTAGGGAAAGCTCAGGATGTTCGTCCGCGCGTCGTAAAGCGCGATATAGAAATTCCGGGCCGGCATGAACCCGGCGATGGCCTGGTGGATCGAACGGAAGAGCTCCACCAGGTTGTCCACGGAGTTGGCCGCGGCCGAGATATCCAGGATGGCGGCGTTGGTCTTTTCCATGCGCTGCCGCTCGGAGGCCTCGACGGCCAGCGCCACCATGTCTCCGACCGAGCCCGCGAAGTGCTGCTCCTCGAGAGTCCAGGCCCTCGGCGGTCCGGTGTGTTCGTGGCAGAGGATGCCGACGACCCGGCCGTTCCGCCGGAAGGGGATGTCCAGAATCGAGGTGATCCCCGCCGGCCTGAGATAGCCCTCGACGAGCTCGCCGGTCCTCGGGTCGGTCAGGACGTCGTCGGCGGAGACGACGCAGTTTTCCTTGAGGGCGCCGAAATAGCGCGGATTGTCCCGGGCGCTGAGCGTCTGGCCGTGTCCGTGCCGGTTCAGGCTCCTCTGGTAGAGATCGCGGCAGACGATCTCCGTGTGCGTGGCATTGAAGAGCCAGACCCCGACCCGCTCCACGTTCAGCGTGTCGGCGGCGATCTCCGTGATCGCCGGGAACACCGGCTCGAGGTCCCACAGGTTGAGGCTGGCCAGCTCGAGCAGGGCGGCCTGGTGTTGGATGACCTGGGAGGCCCTCTCCTCCAGGGCCTCCTCTTCCAGCTTTTTGGGCGTGATGTCCTGGAGGCTGCCCTCATAGCAGACAGGTCGGCCGCCGTCGTCGAAGACGATCCTGACGTTGTTCTGGACCCAGATGACGCTGCCGTCGGCCCGCCGGAGCTGGAACTCGAAATTCCGGAGGCCGTTGTCTTCTTGGAGGATCTCGAGAGAGTGATCGCGGACCTGTGGGTCGAGATAGAAATCACGGGCATTTTTCTCAAGGGCCTCGTCGCGGGTCGCGCACCCCAGCATCTGCGCCATGGCCGGGTTGAGGTCGAGGATACGCCCTTCGGGCGTCGTCCAGTACAAGCCAACGGGCACCTTTTCGAAGATCGTGCGGTATTTATTTCCGGCTTCTCCGGAGTCCTTCGAACTGTAGCGCTGCCGTCGGGCCGGCGGCGCGCCGGCCGCGCCCTGGGGCTTTCTGGCTCTCAGGGCTTTCATAGTCTGGGGCACTCGTAACGGGGCATTCTACGGCGATCCTTCCCGCCTAATCTAATGGGAGACAGCGGGTGCGGCAATGACCTATGAGGATGAATAATGGGGGGATTTTTCCCCCGCTCCTCTCACCCTCAAGGGTGAGAACAAGAAAAGGAAGAGGGAAAGCCCAGGGTATAGGCTCGAAGGCCCGCGAATTTTCCCCGCGAGAAAATTCGCTTAGTCCTCGGCTCGCTCTCCTCTTCGAGGAACCGTGCCCGCTCGCCTCCGGATGACCTTCTTCGCTTACACCCTGGGCTTCCCCCCGGTTTTTTATCTTTCCCCAGCGACAACTGAAAGGTCTGAAATGTCAGGTCGGCCCGGGAAAGAATCCCGATAGCGGGCCGGCCCGGTTATGATAAAATGGGCGGCTCGGGAGGGAAGCATGAGAAAACCCTGGATTTTCCTTCTTCTCCTGCTCATGGCGTCCGGCGCCGCTCTCGCCGCCGGGCCCAAGGGCCGGTTGTTCATCATCGGCGGCGGTGAACGGGACGAGGCCATGATGCGGCGGTTCGTGGAGGTGGCCCGCGGCTTCGGGACGGGCCGGATCGTCGTTTTCCCGATGGCCTCCTCCGAGCCGAAGGAAACCGGCGACGGCCTGGTCAAGGAGCTCGAAAAGCTGGGCGCGCCTGGGGCCGCGAGCTTCATCCTGACCCGCGAGCAGGCGCTGGCTGAAGGCAGCGACCGGATCCTCGACGGCGTCGGCGGGGTTTTCTTTTCGGGGGGGGATCAATCGCGTCAGACCGCCGTCCTCCTCCACACACCCATCCACATGCGGCTGCTCGAGCTCTACGCGGCCGGCTGCGTCATGGGCGGGACGAGCGCCGGCGCGGCCGTCATGAGCGAGGTCATGATCACCGGCGACGAGAGGCGCCAACCCGGAGAGGGGCACGAGTTCGAGACGATCGAAGCCCGGAACGTCGTCACGGCCGAGGGCTTCGGCTTTCTTAAGACCGCCATCATCGACCAGCATTTTGTCGTCCGCAGGCGCCTCAACCGGCTGATCAGCCTGATCGCCGAAAAACCGAAGCTCCTGGGCATCGGCATCGACGAGTCGACCGCCGTCGTCGTCGAGCGGGGCCGGCGGTTCGAGGTCGTCGGCGAGGGGCAGGTGCTCGTCTGGGACGCCTCCAAGGCCCGGGTGCGGGAGGCGGACGGCGGCAAGCTCGGGTTCACCGGCATGGTCTTCCATGTGCTGCTTCCGGGCGACAGGTTCGACCTCGACTCCCGGAAGGCCGTTCCATGAGGCGTCGGCTAAAGCTCAAGCTCCCCCACACCCTGGCCCTCGTCTATATCATGGTCATCCTGACGGCGGCCGCCACCTGGATCGTGCCGGGCGGGAGATACGATCGGGTCGAGAAGGAGGGCCGGCTGGTGCCCGTGGCCGGGACATTCTCCCTCACCGCCCGGAACCCCCAGGGGCTGGGCGCTCTTTTCGTCTCGCCCGTCAAGGGCTTCATCGACGCCGCGGCCATCATCGCCATCGTCTTTGTCGTGGGCGGGGCTTTCTCCATCATCCAGAAAACCGGGGCGGTGACCGGGTTCATCCACAACCTGGCCGTCAAGTTCGGCCGGAGCCGGGCCCTCAGGACCCTGCTGATCCCGGTCACCATGCTTATTTTCTCACTGGGCGGCGCGGTCTTCGGCATGTGCGAGGAAACCATGCCCTTCGTGCTGATCTTCGTCCCCCTGGCTCTCTCGCTGGGCTACGATTCGATCGTCGGTGTCGCCCTGCCGTTTGTCGGGGCGGCCGCCGGGTTCGCCGGCGCGTTTTTCAACCCGTTCACCGTGGGCATCGCGCAGGGAATCGCCGGCCTCCCCATCTACTCGGGGGTCGGCTACCGGCTGGCCGTCTGGGCGGCCGGCACGGCCATCGCCATCGCCGTCGTCATGCGGTACGCCTCCCGCGTTCTCCGGAATCCGCGGCTGAGCCCGACTTACGAAGACGACCTCGAGCGGCGGAAAACGCTCAGCCTCGACGTCCCCGCGTCCGAGGCCGTCCGGCTCACGTCCGCCCACCAGCGCGTGCTCCTGATGTTCCTGGCCGGGATGGCGCTCCTCGTCTTCGGCATCCTCAGGTACAAGTGGTACATCAACGAGATCGCGGGGCTGTTCCTGGGTCTGGGCATCCTCTCCGGGTTTATCGGCGGCTTGCGGACCGAAGACATCGCCCGCTCGTTCGTGGACGGGGCCAAGGACATGGTCAATGCCGCCCTGATCATCGGCTGCGCGCGGGCCATCCTGGTCGTCGCCACCGACGGCCGGATCCTGGACACGACGCTGTACTACCTGGCGAAGGCGATTGCCGGCTTCCATCCGGTGGTCTCGGCGCAAATGATGTTCGGCTCCCAGTGCGTCATCAACTTCTTCGTCCATTCGGGGACGGCGCAGGCGGCGCTCACCATGCCGATCATGACTCCCCTGGGCGAGCTCGTCGGCATCACCCGCCAGACGTCCGTCTTCGCCTTCCAGCTGGCCGAGTACATCAACCCCATCCTGCCGACCTCGGGCGTGACCATGGGCATCCTGGGGCTGGCCCGATTGAGGTGGGAGAAGTGGGCGAAATGGATGATCCCGCTCGTCGTCGCCTGGGTGATTTTCGCGCTTCTCGTCCCTCATTCCGCCCGTGCTGATGCATTGGGGGCCTTTTTAGTGGCGCGTCTCTAATAATGGTCCTGAGGTCGGGCTATTTGCGGGTCGCGCCACTGCCCTCCCGGCAACCTTTTCGCGGCCCGATCCATCTTTATTGTTATGGACGAGTTGAGCGGCTGTCTGGCGGCTCCCTGGGTTGCGGGGGCCAACGGATTGCGGGATAATGGCTTCCGGACTGTCCGAAACCGCGTGACGGAGGCGATCCCCCTAATGGCCCAGACTCCCGTGGACGAGCTCATCCGCCGGGGAAAAGGCGGCGACCACGGCGCGCTGGAGGAGATCTTCGAGCGCTTCAGGGGCCCGCTTTTCAGCCTGGCCTTGCGCCACACCGGCGACCGGGCGGCGGCCGAGGACATCCTCCAGGATACCTTCATCAAAGTTCTGACCCACCTTGACGACGTCCAGAACGCGGCGACGTTCCCGGCCTGGGTGTTCCGGATCGCCATCAACACCTGCTATTCCCATATGCGCGGCCGGCGGGTCCGGGTGAACCGGACCGTGGCGCTGAGCCAGGTCGAAGGCCGGCGTGAGGAAGCTGTTTATGACGCCCACGAAACCAGCCTCTCGGGACCGCTCGAGGAGGCCATCGGCCGCCTCCCCGAGAAGCTGCGGATGATCTTCCTGCTCCATGATGTCCAGGGCTTCAAGCATACGGAGATCGGGTCCATGCTGGGGGTCTCGGCCGGAACTTCGAAATCCCAACTCTTCAAAGCCCGGCTGAGAATGCGGCAATTTCTGAAGGCCGAAAAAGGCCTGTTTTCGGAGGTCGAGCCATGAGATGCGCAACAGCCAGAAGGTTGATCAACGACGGACTGGACGAGCCGCTGCGCCCCGACCGGGCCGCGGACATAGAGATGCACCTGGCGGGCTGCCCTGGGTGCCGGGCATTCGCCCGCGACTTCGAGTCGATCGTCGGTGAGGCCGGGAAGCTGCCCGGCCTCGAGCCGTCGGGCGAGGTCTGGCGGAAGGTCGTCTCCGGGATGCGGGCCGGCGTCGTCGAGGAGGCCGTTCCGCCCGCGCGGGCTTTCGGCTGGCGGTACGCGCTGGCCGCGGCGACGGCCCTGGTCGTCATCGGCGCGGGGCTCATCGTCGGTCTCCAGAGCCGGCGGGCGGCCGCCGTCCCCGGCCGCGGGTCCGCCGCCTTCACCATGGCCAAGCTGAGGGAAGCCCAGGCCTATTATGAGAGGGCGATCGGCGCACTGAGCGAGGCCGTCCGGTCACAGGAGAGCAGCCTGGAGCCCGGGCTGGCGGACGTCTTTGAGAGGAACCTGGCCGGGCTCGACCGGACGATCCAGGTCTGCCGCCAGATGGTGGACCGGAGCCCGGACGACCCGGCGCTCCGGGCCCATCTCCTGGCCGCCTACCGGGAGAAGGTCAACCTGTTCGATGAGATCGTGGACGCCGGGCGGAGGCCCGGTGACCGGATAAAGACGACAACCCTTTGACCGGGTCAAGCGTCATCAACTGGTGGAGGATGAAATGAAATATACCCTGTTCAAGAAATCGTTGAGCCTGGCGGCCTCACTGGCGGTGCTCCTCGCGCTCGCCGTCGGGACGGCCCGGGCCGCCGAGAAGTTCGAGGAGAAGTTCGAAAAGACGGTGACCCTGCCCAAGGACGGCAAGGTGGACATCGGCAACATCTCCGGGCGAATTTCCGTCACGACCTGGAGCCAGGGCGACGTCAGGATCGAAGCCGTGAAGTATTCCGAAGCCTCCTCCGAAGCCAAGGCCCGGGAAAACGCGGCCAAGGTGACGATCGAGGTCACGACCGAGGGCAATGTCGTGCGCATCGAGACGAAATACCCCAGGGGCGGCGGGCTCTTTAACCGCGAATCCGTGGACGTCTCCGTCGAGTACAGGCTGACCATCCCGCAGGCGGCTGGGCTCAAGGCCAAGAACATCAGCGGCAATATCGACGCCGCCGGTCTGGGCGGTCACGCCGACCTCGATGCCGTGAGCGGCGACATCATGTTGCGCAGCGCCGCCCAGGGCGCCGAGTGCAACTCGGTCAGCGGGGATGTCACCGTCACCGGCGTCACCGGCGATGTTTTCGTCAAGTCGGTGTCCGGGGACGTCCGGGCCCGGCAGATCAAGGGCTCGATCGAGGCCGAGAGCGTGAGCGGCGAGCTCGAGCTGACCGAGGTCTCGGAGGCGGGCGCTGTCCGGGCCAAGGCGCTGAGCGGCGGGGTCGTCTACCGCGGCAGCATCAACAAGGCCGGGACCTACGCCCTGAAGTCCCACAGCGGCGCCGTGGAGATGTACCTCCCGGCCGCCTCGGCCTTCGGTTTCGAGGCCTCGACCTTTAGCGGCGACATCCAGTCGGATTTCGAGATCTCGACGGAGGACCTTCGCGAATCGGCGAAAGAGCTCCGGGGCGTCGTCAATGGCGGCGGGGCCACGGTCAAGCTCTCCTCGTTCAGCGGCGATATCCGCCTCAAGAAAACCTGAAAAGCTCTCGAAGCAAAACTCCCAGCGGGGCGGCCGGCGGCGGCCGTCCTTTTTTTTGTCCCCGTGCTATAATGCGGGGCTTCGGTGCGCCATGACCTCTCCCGACTTCATCCACGTCATCAACTTCGGCCGGCGCCTGGCCCTGAATGCTTTCTTCGTCCTGGCCCCGCTTTTTCTCCTGAGCATCGGGTTCAACGGCTGGCAGATCGGCGCCGTCACCTCCCTCTTCGCCTTCGCCCCGTTGGCCTTCTCCTTCCCGGTCGGCTGGGTCAATGACCGGCTCTCAATCAAGGGCATCATCCGGGGCGCCCTCCTCCTGCTGGGCGGGCTTTTTCTCCTTCTCGGCAGGGTCAGAGAATTTCTGCCGATGGCGGGCGTTTTCCTCCTCCTCGGCCTGGGAAACAATGCCCTGGACGTTTCCATCAACAACTACTTCTATAAGAACGGGGAGGAGGACAACCCGAACCGGAAGTACAGCCGCCTGGTCTTCTGGTCCAACCTGGGCATGGCGCTCGGGCCGGCGGCCGGCGGGGCGCTGATCTCCGTCTCGAGCTTCACCGTCATGTTCGGCGTCTTCGCGGCCCTCCTGGCGCTGCTCCAGGTCTTTGTCGGCCTGCTGCGCCGGTGCCAGTTCGGGCTGGTGCCGATCAAAGCCTACGGCCGGAACCTCATCCGGAAAAATACGGTCCTTTTCTCGACCATGATCTTCGTGATCGGGCTTCACTGGGGGGTCGAGGGGACGGTTTACAGTCCCTTCCTGAAAGACAACCTCGGGCTGACCACCCTGCGGCTTTCACTCTACGTTTCCCTCTCGCTCCTGGCGCTGGCCCTCTCCTCACTGCTCGTCGGCCGGCTGCCCTTCGACCTGAAGCTGAACAAGCGGCTCTTCACCTTCTCCATGCTCCTCTCGGGCGTCGGGCTGGCCCTGATGGTCATCCCCGTCCTGCCCGTCTCGTTCGCCTTCAGGGTCGTCCACGAGATCGGCGACGGGTTCCTGGGGGCGCTCGTCGTCCTGTTCATCTCGCGGCTGTTCGAGAAGGACAGCATCGGCGGCAGCTCCGCCCTGCTCCTGGCGGTCATGACGACCGGCCAGATGGCCGGCGCCCTTATTTTTTCCTCGATGGGCTACCGGTTCGGGCTCATCTATCCCTTTATCGTTGCCGGCTCGCTCCTGACGCTCAACGCCGGGTTCGCCCGCTTCTGCTTTCGCCGGGCCGAATATTAGCTCGGACCGGGTCAATCGAGGGCACGCCACGATTTCCCCAGCGTGGAAATCTCGCTCGATTCGAGCCTGCTCTCTCCCCTTCGCTGTGCTCGGGGAACCATGCCCGCTCCGGCTCTCATACGGCCCTCTTCATGACGCCAGTCCTCGCCTGTCAATAAGGAGTATCTTCGTTCTAGCCTCGTCAGCCTGAATATAGGAGTCCTGTCACGGCGCGTCCTTTGCTATAATGGATGAATCTTGAAAGTTTGGAGAGAGCTTCCGTGATAGCGACCTCGGGCAAAGACTTCGACATCATCCTGGTGAGCGGCGAACCCTATGTCGACCACCCGCTCTCGGCCGCCGGCGTAATCGCCAGGGCGCTCGACGCTCGGGGTTACAAGGTGGGTGTCATCGGCCGTCCGGACTGGCGGGGCGACAGGGACTTCCTCCGGCTCGGCCGGCCCCGGTTGTACTTCGGAATCACCTCGGGCTCAATGGACAGCCTGCTTGTCAATTATTCCCCCCTGAAGAGGGAACGGCGGAAGGACCCCCGCATCGCCAGGAGCTCAGGTATTCCCGACCGTGCGGTCCTCGTCTATGCCAACAAGATCCGGCGCCTCTTCCCGGGTTCGGTCACGGTCATCGGCGGGATCGAGGCCTCGCTCCGGCGGTTCGCCCATTACGATTATTGGGACGACAAGGTCCGGCGGAGCCTGCTCCTCGACTCGCGCGCGGACATCCTCGTTTACGGCCCGGGGGAAAAGCAGGCCATCGACATTGCGGGCCGCCTCGCCCGCGGCGAGGACCTCGCGGGCATCCCGGGGACCTGTATCGTTCGGCGGGAGCCGCCGGCCGGGTTCGAGGTCCTGCCGTCGTACGAGGAGGCGGGCGCGGACCCCCGGAAGTTCTGCGAGGCGCAGCGCAGTTTTTCCAATCGCCGCCGGCTGGCCCAGCCCCATGCCGGGCGGTTCGTGCTCCAGTTCCCGGCGGCCGATTATACAACCGCCGACCTCGACTGGATCTACAGCCTTCCGTACTCTCGGGAGATCCCGGAAGATTTCCCGGATTTCGCCATGGCGCAGTTCTCGGTCGTGACCCACCGGGGCTGCCTGGGCGACTGTTCGTTCTGCTCGCTGTCGCTCCATCAGGGAGACCGGATCGTCTCGCGGAGCGAAGCGTCGATCCTCGAGGAGATCCGGCGCCTGACCCGCCATCCCGATTTCCACGGCTTTATCGACGACCTCGGCGGACCGACTGCCAACATGTACGGTATGGACTGCAGCGGCTGCGCCGACCGCGACTGCCTGAAGTGCCGCCGGCTCGACCGCAGCCACCGCCGTATCACGGAGCTTCTGAAGAGGGCCCGCGCCATTCCCGGGGCAAGGAGAGTCTATGTCCGGAGCGGCATCCGGTACGACCTGGCCATGGCGAGCCCCGCCTACCTCGAAGAGCTGTGCCGGCACCACATCAGCGGCCGGCTGAAGATCGCTCCCGAACATGTCTCGGAGCGGGTCCTCAAACTGATGAACAAGGGAAAACAGCCCCTGGACGAGTTCCGCAGGCTTTTCCAGCGGCTCTCCGGGGACAGGCTCCAGGGCCTCAAGTGCTACTTCATCGTCGGGCATCCGGGAACGGGCGAGGCCGAAGCGCGCGAACTCGCGGCCTGCATCGAAGACCTTAAGGAAGACGGTGGGAACCCGATCGAGGGGGTCCAGGTGTTCACGCCGACGCCGATGACGCGCTCGACCTGCATGTATCACACAGGCATCGATCCCGTGACCGGCCAGCCGGTCTACGTGCCCCGGACATACGGGGAGAAAAAAGACCAGAAGCGCATGCTGACCTGAAGCCGGAGACGCGCGCATGAAGAAATACCACATGATGCTGGCCGGGACGGCCGTCGTTCTCGTTCTCCTGGTCCTGGCCGTGCTGGGGTTCGGTCCTGGCAAGAAGCCGGCCGCCGGCCTCCGGGCCGGTTTCGCGGCGGTCCGCATCACGCCGCCCGCCGGCACCCGGCTCAGCGGCTTCGGCGACCGCGACTTCCGGCCGGACGGCGCCAAGGGCGTCCACGACGACCTCTTCGTTCGCGCCCTCTATCTTTCCCAGGACAAGAGCGAGGTCCTGATCATGGGATTCGACCTGCTCTTCTTCAGCCGGGACGAGGCGGACAGGTTCAAAGCCGCCGTCGGCAACCGGCTCGGCCTGCCGCCCTCGAACATCCTTCTCAACACGTCTCACACGCACACCGGTCCCAAGGTCGGGAACTGGTATTACACACCCTCCGACCCTCTTTACCTCGACATGCTCGAGAAGCGCATCGTCGAAGCGGCGGCCGAAGCGAAACGAAACGCCGTCGGCGCGACGGTCTGGGCGGGGGAAACCCGGACCAGCGTTCCCCTCAGCCGGCGACTCAAGGGCGGCGACGGCACGATCCTGTTCGCGCCGAACCCCGAGGGCGCGGCCTATGACCGCCTGCCGTTTGCGCTCTTCACGGCGGCCGACGGGAGTCCCGTATGCCTCCTTTTTTCCGTGGCCTGCCACCCCTCGACCATCAAGGGTGACGAGCGGGCGGATTTTGTCTCCGCGGATTATCCCGGGGCGGCCGCCGGCGAGTTGGACCGCCGTCTGGGGAAGCCGTGCGCGCTCTTCCTCCAGGGCGCGGGCGGCGACGCCAAGGCGAGTCTCATCGGCCGGGGGTTGAAGGAGTGGCGGGCGGGGACGTGGGACGACCTCACGGCGATCGGCAAGACCATCGCCGGCGAGATCGAGGCAGCCCGGGCCGCCCGTTTGAGGGAGATCAAGCCCGGGCTCCGGACCGCGCTTTTCGAGATGGAGCTGCCGCTCGGCCCCCCGCCCACAAAGGAAGAACTCCTCCGGGTCCTCGAAGGAACCAAGCCTCAGGCGGCGGACACGCCGGCCGAGGACAAGGCCAAGGGGTTGTGGGCCGAGGAGCAGCTGAGCCTCATTGACCGGGGTTTCGGGCTGGCGGCGGCCGCGCCCGTCCTCGTCCAGGGGATCGAGCTCGGCCCCGGTCTGCGGCTGGTGGCGGTCGAGGGCGAGCTCACGGCCGACCTCGGGTACCTCATCCACGATTTCTACGGCGGCGGGCTCACGTTCCCGCTCGGCTACTCGAACGGCGCCCGGATGTACCTGCCGTCCTCTCGGATGATCGATGAAGGCGGCTACGAAGTCGAGAGCTTCTGGGAATACCATCAGCCCGCGCCGCTCGCCAAGGGCGTCGAGGCCCATTATACCCGGGCCCTCGACGAGCTGAAGAAAGCCGGCATCGAGTGACGGGCAGCGCATCCGCGCCGCGCCCGCGTCAGCCGAGCCGGCCGGGCCATGGTCGCGGACGGGGGCCTGCGGGCTGTCTCCGGGGGAAAAAAGGAGTGAGTCGCGTGAAGAAAAGACCGAAACAGAGTTCAGTCGCGGTCTTCTTGAAATGGGTTGGCGCGGGCGTCCTGCTGATGGCGATGCAGCCGCTATTGTCCGGCGCCCGGACGGCGGCCGCAGGCAGCACCGGAGAATCGCTTCCCGGCGGACCGGCTTCGCGCGCAGGCGCCGGCTCGCAAGAGGCCCGGCGACTTGTCTCGCTGCCCCCGGACATCCCATTTCCCGCCCTCCCGGCTAACGGCTTGGACTGGACTCCGCGGGCTGTTATCCTCCAGCCATGGGGACGGACCGAGTGGGACGCGATCGCTCACGCCCTCGAACGCGCGCCGCGGCTGGCCGAGACGTTCGGGTTCAACACGATGATCGTCCTGCCCCCCGCCGCCCACAACGCTATCACGCCGCCGGCCGAGCACATCACCGACGCGGAGTTCGACCGGGCGCTCGGGATCTACAGGGAGAACGGGTTCCGGATCATCATCTACTCGAGCATCATGCACTGCGGCCACGACCCGGTCTGGCAGGGGGGCAGCCTCGAAAAAGCGCACCCCGAATGGTCGCAGCGCGGGCCGAAGGGCGAGCCGGTCAGGATCTACGGCGCGGATTGGCTCTGCCCGTCGACCGGCGCCCTGGCCTTCACGCTCGACTACACGGCGGGGCTGGTGCGCCGCTACCGCCCGGACCTCATCATGCTCGACAACTCGGAGTTTTTTGAGACCCCTTCCGGCGTGACCTGCCACTGCGACGGCTGCCAGGCGGCGTTCCGCGGGTACATCGGCCGGCGATTCGGCGATCAAGTGGGCGGTGTATCCACGGCATCGGTCCGGATTCCCACAGAGCCCGGGTTTCTCTATGACGTCTGGCTCGCCTGGCGCAACCGCGTCTGGGGCGAAGCCAACGAAACTTTCCGCCGGGAGCTCAGGAAGGTCAAACCCGATATCGTCCTCATATCGAATACCCAGTACCTTTGGGAGAACGCGGACCTGGCCACCGACCTCATCTACGACCACGAGGACGCCCTGATCTCCGAGTCCCGCGGCCTGGCGATGGACGACATGATCAACAAGCTGCTGCTCGGCCGGGCGCTGGCTAAGGGGAAGCCCCTCTGGAACTACCTCGGGACATTCGACGAGACGGACAACACGCTCCTCGTTCCACCCGACGCGGTCGCCATGAACATCTCGACCGCCTACGCCTGCGGGGCGCGGCCGTGGGTCGTCAGCTACGGCTTTGCCGAGAAGCCGGAGGCTAACAAAGCCTCTCTCGAGCGAATGGCGAGCGTCATGACCTGGCACAATGCGCAGAAATCCGAAGGCGCTGAGCTTAAGCCATACACCCCTGTCCTTTCGCTGGTGAGCTTCAATTCCCGCAATTACCGCTCCTCCAAACTGGTCCCCGGCCATCTGGCCCGGCTGCGGCGCCTCGGGGTCACCTCCTGGATCATCGAGGAGAAGACCATCGAGCGGGGAGTCCCGGTGGACTGCCGGGTCCTGATCCTCGAGGATGTGCCGTGCCTTTCAGACCGAGCGGCGGCGGCGGTAGCGGATTTCGTGAAGAGGGGCGGGACTTTGGTCGCGTCTCTCGAAAGCGTGACTTATGATGAGCTGGGCCGGCGCCGGCCCGCCTCCCCCCTGTGGACGGTCCTCGGGATCGCCGGGACAGAAAGGGGGAGAGTCAAGGCAGGGAAGGGCGAAGTCGCTATGACTTCATTTCCCACGGACGCGAGCGGGCTGACGGAGCTTCTTGAGCCCTACCGGTTCTCCGTGTCCGCCGCCGACGCCGCCGTCTCGATCATCCCCTACACGGACAGGGACGGGCGATTCGTGGCTTACGTGTTATCGGAGAAGCCGCTGCCCGCGGATTTGAAGATCGCCGCGCCCGGCAAGAAGCCGGGCCGGGCCGTCGTCTGCTCGAACGCCGATGCCGCGCCATTTGTGAGATCACTCTGATATTAAAATAATGAAGACGGGTGGCTTGGTGCCAGTCCCTGTCCGCCCGGGAGAATCTTAAAGGGGGCGGAAGGCTATGTGCCCCGAAGACCCCCGTAGCGGAAGGGGGCCCGTCGGCTTAGGCCGACGGGGGAACCGACGGGACTGGTTCCCGGGGGTGCCGGGGGGATAGGGGCATATGGCCTTCCGTCCCTTCATTATGGGCACCTTACTCTTTGAGGACGATCGTGTATTTGTATGCGTTCGCGGAGAACGTATTGTCCGTATTTTCGCCCCAGCGCGTGAGGTAGATCTCGAGGTCGCCCGTCTCCCGGTTATCGAGGAGCGAGAAATTCGAGAACTGCACGGCCTCGGTATCGCCCGGTTCCCGGTCGTCAATGATCGTGAGCGTATTCTTCTTGAGAGCCGCCTTGCCTTCATCCACCTCGGCGATGTAGAGCGGATAGCGCGGGAGGTTGCCCTCGGCCGGGCCCCGGCTGATATTGCCGACCCAGTAGAGCCTTCCTGTCTTGCGGCTCCTGACGAACTTGGCGAGGGTGGCCGGCGCGTAGAACTTCTCCCCCGTATCATAGCGAAGGTCCGCCGGCGGGCTCCAAGTCCGGCCCCGGTCCGCCGAAACGCTCAGCCATTTCCGCCCGGGATATTGGACGGGATCGAGAAAGACGTTCGAGCCGCGAAGCTCCATGACGAGGCGCCCGTCAATGAGCTCGGCCGCGGCCGGCTCGGCGAATCCGCGCGTTGAGACCCGCCGCCGCACCGAGACGGGCGGCGAGGCGCTCCAGTCGTAATCCTCCTTGGCTGCGTTCCACCTGCCAGTGAAGCAGAGCGCGCCGTAGATCTTCCCTTTACCCGCATACCAAGGGACCTTGGCGCAGACCCGGCGGTCCTCCTCATCCTCCTGATAGGCCACGGGTACGATCGCCGGGTAGGCGATGGCACCGTCGGAGAGAATGGCAATATCGTAGCCTCCGTACATCTGGTTTTTTTCGAGAAAACCGCGGGCGGCCCAGTTTTTCGGGTCGAAGCGAAGGCCGTCCTCGTAGACGAGTTGCCGATATTCCGTGAAGGTGCGCCCGTCGTCCTTGGAAAGGCGGTAATAGCCGTGATCGTAGAACTTGGTTTCGCCCTTCCAGTAGGCCGCCAGGGCCTGCTCCGGATCGCCCAGGAAGATCCTCTGGAAGATAATCTCGACCGTCCTTTTTGAAACCGGGTCGTAGTTGACGGCGAAGGACAGCTCCTCCATGAAGTTCCCCCCCTGCTTGAGCGCGTCCGTCCCCAGCGAGACGGGGTGAAAAGGCGACCAGGCGCGGCCATTGTCTTCCGAGTAACGGACCCTGAACTTTTCCCCCAGGTCGGACTTGGCCTCGTGGGCATGGATCTCCCGTCGGCGGAGTCCCGGACCGAGATAGCTCGCGCTGACCGTGGCCGAAACGCCGGGTCCGGGCGATGCGACATAGAGCTGGCGCTTGACTTCGCCCAGCGGCCCGTTTCTCACAACCGGCTTTTCTTCCGGGTTCGAGGGCCGGCAGGGCAGCCGTGTCCCGGCGGTCGTCGGACCCCACGCCAGAGCGACGGCCAGAGAGACCCGCCAGAGAGCGGACCGGGAGCATGTCCCGCGTGCCCGGCCCGGGCCGACGGTATTCACTTCCCGCCCCGGCGCGGGATGCCTTGGCCGTCCATCAGCTTTTCCGTATTTCTGCGAGTCAGACATGTCTCCACCTTGGCCGATCAGAGCTTCTGGCGGTAGTTCGGGTAGGCCGGCTTCTTGTGCGCCGCCGCCGGATTCTTGGCCAGGAGATCGAGGCCGACCGCGACCGCTTTTTCGAGCTGCGGGTCATGGCCCGCCTTGACCGCGGCCGGGTCCATCTCGACCTCGATGTCCGGATCGACGCCGTGGTTCTCGACATCCCAAGTGCCGTTCGGGTTCCAGAAACCGCTCTGGGGCGCGCCGGCCATGCCCCCGTCCATCAGCCGGGCCGCGCCGGCCATTCCGACGAGCCCTCCCCAGGTCCGTGTCCCGACGAGCGGCCCGATGCCGGCGGCCCGGAAGAGCCATGGCATCATGTCCCCGCCCGAGCCCGCGTATTCGTTGATGATCATGACCTTGGGCCCGTAGATGGAGCCGACGGGGGTGATGTAATCGGCCCCGTCGCGCGCCGCGAAATAGCCCATGAGCGGGCGTCTCATATAGTCGATGATATAATCGGCGATCAGCCCGCCGCCGTTAAACCTTTCGTCGACGACCGCGCCCTCCTTTCCGATCTGGGCGAAATAGTAGCGGTTGAAGCTGGTGAAGCCGCCCTGCCCCGTGTCGGGTAAATAAATGTAGGCCAGGCGTCCGCCGCTCAGCTGGTCCACCAGGCGCCGGTTGCCTTCGATCCAGGCCAGGTGGCGCAATCCGAATTCGGCGGCCACGGGGACGACGGTGACTTCGCGGGAGCCCTGGCCGTCCGGCTTGGGCCCGACCTTAATCGTCACCTGCTTTCCCGCCGTCGCTTCGAAGAATTTGTAGACCTCGTCCTTGGCCGTGACCTCGCGGCCGTTGACAGCCAACAGGTACTCGCCGGCCTTGACGTTCACTCCGGGCTGGGTCAGCGGCGCTTTGAGGTCCGGGTTCCAGTTCTCGCCGTCATAGACCCGGGCGAACCGGTAGCGGCCGTTCTCAATGACGTAGTCAGCGCCGAGGAGGCCGACGCCAACGGGTTTGACCTCCGGCTCGTCCCCGCCGCCCACGAACACATGCCCGCACGTCAGCTCCCCGAGCATCTCCTCGAACAGGTAGTTCAGGTCCCCGCGGGAGGCCAGGCCGTCGAGATAAGCCGCATACTTTTTTTCGGCCGCCTGGAGGTCGAGGCCGTGATAGCCGGGATCATAGAAGAAGTCCCGCTCGAGGCGCCAGGCCTCGTGATACATCTGGCGCCACTCGGCCGCGGGGTCGGCGTAGACTTCCATCTCGCCCGTCCGCAGGATCTTGGCCGCCGAATCCGTTGCCCCGACGTCGCCGCCCATTTTTCCGGGCGGGGCGGGCTGTCCGGTCGGACCGATGATCCAGTTCTTGCTCTGGTTATAGAGGACCTTCTCGCCGTTCGCCGAGATGACGAACCCGTTGATGTTGTCCAGAAATTTCTCGAACTTGCGCTTCTCGAGGTCGAACTTATGGAGGGTGAAAGCGGCGCTCCCGGCCATGAACCGCGAATAGAGCTCCGGGCCCTCGAGGACAAAGACGATGCCGGCTTGGCCGGCCTCGACGGCCTGGTAGTTCTTGGCCGGGATGGGCAGGGCGAGGATCCGCTGGCCGATGCCGTCGAAATCGATGGCGACCTTTTCGACAGGCTTTCCCGCCTCTTTCGTTGTGCCTGCCCCGGGCTTTTCGGCGTCCTTCTTTGGCTCCGCCTTCTCGGCCTTTTCAGGCTGCTTGCCTTTTTCCTCGTCGCTCTCGGGCGCCAAGGGAGATGGCAGGTCCTGGCGCAGGACAGCGACATAGACGCTCCGCGTCACCGGGTGGTCCATGCTCGACATGTTGAGCCAGCCGGGCGTCAGCCCCACGTCGGTGCTGGCTGTAAAGAAAAGGTACTTGCCGCTCTTATCGAATACCGGGTACTTGGCGTCGCTCAAGCCGTCGGTGAGCTGGATCGCCTTGCCCGCCTCCGTCGAGAAGATCATGACCACATTGATGTGGCTCCTGAGCTGCTTCGTATAGGTCAACCACCGGCTGTCCGGCGACCAGGCGAAATCCCAGGTGAAGGCGGGATTGAAGTAATAGGTCGTGTCCACCTTGACGGGCGCGCCCTTCTCGAGGTCGATACACCATAAGCTGAGGTGCTTATCGTTGCAGGCGATCTTCTTGCTGTCGGGCGACCAGAGCGGCCGGTAATAAAACGACGGTGAGTCGCCAAGGCTGATCTTCCTCGCGGGTCCCTTGCCGGCCTGGTCGATGATGTGCAGGGCGTATTCACCGGACTCGTCCGAGAAATAGGCGATCGACTGGCCGTCTGGTGACCACGCCGGGTAGCGCTCCATGGCGCCGGTCGTCCGGGTGAGGTCGCGGACGTCGCCCTTCTCGGCCGGCACGGTCAGGATCTCACCCCGGGCCTCGAACACCGCCCGGGCGCCGGTCGGCGAGATGTTGGCCTCGGCGAGGCGCTCGCCGACCTTGACGTAGTGGGGGCGTACTTCCGGGAGGTCCCCGGCCAGGGTGATCTCCAGGCGCCGGGTTGTGCCCGTCGCCGGGTCGAAGAGGTGGATCGCTCCGAACTGTTCGTAGACGATCGCGCCGGGACCGGCCGAGGCCCACTTGAGATCGAGTCCGTCGTTGGCCACGGCCGGAGTGACCGTCTTGGTCCTGGTGTCATAGGCAAAGAGCGTGACGGGTCCGTTCCGGTCGGAGAGGAAATAGACCTTGTCGCCGACCCACATCGGCTGGGAATCGTTCGAGTTGTCGCGGGGGATCTTCTCGACCTTGAGGTCCGCGAGGTCGACGAGCCAGACAGGCGTCGTCTGCCCGCCCCGGTAGCGCTTCCAGGCTCTCTGCCACTGTGCGGTCGGAACGTAGGCCAGGCGGTCGCCGGCGGCACTGAAGGACGCCTCGGTGCCGGTCGGCAGTGGGAGCTCCGCGGGGAATCCGCCGGCGAGGCCGACCGTGAAGAGGCGGGGCACGGGGACTGAGCTCAGCCGGGTCGACCGGAAGACGACGCGCTTTCCGTCCGGGGTCCAGCCCACGACCTCATCGGCCGCCGGGTGATGGGTGAGGCGGCGCGGTACGCCGCCCGCCCCGTCGACGACGAACACATCGGTGTTGCCGTCGTACTGGCCGGTGAATGCGATGAGCGACCCGTCGGGAGAAAAATGGGGGTCCTTTTCGATGCCGACACCCGTGGTGAGGCGTTCGGCGACGCCCCCCTCGCGCCCGACCGTCCACAGGTCGCCGGCGAAGGCGAAGACGAGCTGCGTCCGGCTGAGGGTCGGCTGCTGGAGCAGCAGCGGCGGGTCGGCGGCGAGCCCGCCGCCGGCGAGTCCCAGCAGGACGATGGAACTCAAAACGACCATCGAACGCGTCAGGTTTTTCATGAGAGCGCCTCCTTTCCTTTCACCGGTCTAACACTTTCCCCAGGAGTGGCGGGGATGCCTCTTTTTATATTCTTCAACACATTCCTTGCTGACGAGGTTCCAGCGCACGCCCTTCTTGGCGCCGACGATCCCCGCGAGCGCGCTCCGGCAGAGCGTCGGGTCCACCTTCCGCAGGAGCGCGTCGAAGATTTCGTAGGGGTCGCGCCGGAGGAACTGGGTTCGGGTGGTGATGCCGATCTTCCGGAGCTGGGCGGCCGTGACGCCGCCGATATTGGGCAGCGACGTCAACGAATCAGCCGGTTTCCGGGAGCGTTTTCGGGGAACCCGTGGAGCGGCCATTGATGATCCTCCTTGCGACTCAGCGCATCGTGAAGGGGGGTTGGGCGTGATTCTAGGCAACGGTCATCGCCTTGTCAATTCCGGGGCGTTCGTCATGATATACGTTTCCGGCGTGGGTTGGTTCCGAGTTGCCCCTAGCGCAGCGCCTCGAGCGCGGATTCGAGCTGGCGCCGGCCCTCGGTTTCCTGGAACCCGATCCGGGCTTCGAGCATCTCGACAAGCGGCGCATAATCGAGATCGAGCCGGACCGAGAGGTCGAACCGCGGGTCGCGGCGGGCGATGGCCAGCGCCTGCCGGGCGTTCTCGAGATCAGCCGCGGCGAACTTTTGCATCTCCTGCAAGAGCGCCACGGCCCGGGCGCGACCCGCATCCGAGATTTCCGTGCCTTTCCCGATTTCGAGGTATTCCCGTCTCGCGGTGAAGAAATGATTGCCCGCGGCGATAGCGCGGAATTCCGTGAGCAGGTAGGCGGCGAGGTCCGCCTCTTTCTGGAATTCCGCGGCGTACGGCGCTTCGACTCTCGCTCGCGCGGCCTCGACGGCGGCGACGCCCCGCTCCCAGAGCGCGACCGCCCTGTCCATGTCGGCGATCTCGGCCGGCGAGACCTTGATGTCCTCGGTGTAGGCCGGCCGGAGCTTGAGGGCTTGGCCCGTCCCCGACGACATGTCCTCCTCGGCCAGATAGAAGAACCGGCCGAAGAGCTTTTCCGGCAGGTTCTTGTCCTCGAGCATGAGCGGCTGGGCGGCGCCGATGAAGCTCGGGCCGCGATAGTAGTTGTGCGTCAGGAACGAGCAGTGGCCGAGGGCCTCGCTGAACAGCCCCCAGCCTTTGATCACGCCGTCTGCCGCCGCCGGGCCGAAGTCGCGGCGGGCGATCGTCGCGATCTCCTCCTCGGCGGTCCCCGAGGGCGTCCAGCTCAACCGGCCGGCCAGCTCCTCGGAGCGCGACCGCGTGAACCCGCCGATGTCGTAGGCGTAGTAGATCGAAGCCGGCTTCTGCGCCCTGATGATGTTCAGCCGCTCGCCCCACCGCTGGAGGCAGGGGATATACGGCACGCTGTGGAACTCGAGCGAGACCGAGGTCTCCGTCTTGCAGCAGAGCTTGAGCCCGCGCTTTTCGACGGCCGCCTTCTGCGCCCGGAACCGGTCGCTCGGCCCGAGAAAATCGATCGAGTAGTCCCAGATGTTTTTGACGTAGCCGTCCTTTTGGTAGAGGTAGTCCTTGTCAATCTCGGAGACGAGCTGGATGCCCGGATCGAGCTTGTCGATGAGCCCGAGCTGGAACGCGTCCCTGGACCAGACAAAAGCCGAGTACGGCCAGGCCAGGAGCTCGGCGTCCGGCTTGACCTTGCGGACGGCGCGGAAGACGGCGTTCGTCAAGCCGGCGACGACGTCCTCAGGTGTCCGCTCCCGGCAGCGCGGGCAGTCCGGACCGTCCTTCCCCGCGCGCATGTAGCAGTGATAGAAGCCCTCGCCGCCGATGATCGTCACCATGCCGCCGAGCTCCGGCACGCGCCGGAAAACGTCCGCCCAGGAGTTGGCGATGAACCGGAGCGTTTCGGGGTCGGAGGGGCAGAGCGACCGGATGTCGTGGCCGAACTGCGACGCGCCCCGGGCGTTCGGATGGGCTTTGAAGACGGGATGGGTCGACGGCAGCTTGGGGTTGTAAGCATCGAGATAGAGGTCGAGCCCGACGGAACGGCAGAGCTTCGCCAGGCGCCGGAGCTCGGCGAGGTTCTTCTCGCGGTCCGGGTTCCGGAGCTCGGGGTAGACCGAGCCGTCGAGATAGTCGGTGAGGTTGACGAAGGTGAACGTGGCGTTGGCCCCGAACCGGCTGAGCGCCGAAAAAGTATCGCGGTTGACGGGGCGGTCGATGCCCAGGCCGCTGACCGTGAACGTCGCGTAGACATCGCCGAACATCCGGACGTCGAACTCCGGGCGGCGCGTGACGGAGAGGGGCTTCATGGCCGGCATCCCCCGCTCGAGCAGCTCCTGCTCGAGGTAATAGACGCCGTAGAGAACGCCGCGCCAGGTGGGGCTCGAGATCTCGACCCCGCCGCCGGCGGCTTTCAGGGAATAGCTGTCGCCCTCGACCCGGTCGCGGGACCGGCCTTCCACCCGGAGGACGATCTCCCGCGCCGCCGGTTTATCGGCGAGCGCGACCCCCCCCGCGTCGCGGAAAAACGACCCGATCTCTTCCCGGGCGAACGGCCCCGGGTCGTCGAGCTGTCCTTCCGTCCGAACCGACCAGCCGCTGTCGATCAGGAATTCGTCCGCGGCAGGCTGCCAGGGTTTCGGCAGGAAGCGCTGGTTGTGGGGCGTGTGCAGCCACTTATAAAAGGGGCTCGCCGTGGTGCGGGCGATCTTGCGGGCGAAGATCGCGTCGAGTGTTTCCGGGCCGCCGGCTGCGCCCTGGTCCGCGGCCAACCGGGGCGCGGTCCAAGCCGCCAGCAGCGCCGTCGCCAGGCACGCCAAGAGTATCGGGGATCTTCTCATTCTCATGCTCCTGGTTTGATGGACTCTGAATTGTAACCTGTTTCCGCTTAAAGTTCACCCATGATACGAGGTCCGGGATCGAAAAGCGTTGGTTCGGACGGCGGGCCGGTCAATCGTACTTGCGGATGAACTCCTCCGCCTTGAGCACGAGGTCCCGGTTGCCGATGAAGAGGGGAGTGCGCTCGTGGAGGGCCTTCGGCTCGACATCCAGGATCGGTCGGCATCCGTCGGAGGCATAGCCTCCCGCCTGCTCGGCGAGAAGCGCCAGCGGCCCGGCCTCATAAAGAAGGCGGAGTTTTCCCGCCGGCATCTTCGGGTCCTTGGTGTCACTCGGATAAAAGAAGATCCCGCCCGCCAGCAGGTTGCGGTGGAAATCGGAGACCAGCGAGCCGACATAGCGGAGAGAGAGCCCCTTGACCCCCTCCTCGCGGCCCTGAAGATACTCCGTATACCTCCTGACGCCCCGGCTCCAGTAGTACTGGTAGCCGACATTGACGCTGAAGTATTTGGGCGGCGAAGGCATCATGATGCGGGGGTGGGAGAGAAGGAATTCGCCGACGGTCGTATCCAGGGTGAACCCGTGGACGCCGTTACCCGTCGAATAGACGAGCATCGTGCTCGTCCCGTAGCAAAGATAGCCGGCCGCGACCAGGTTCCTGGGCGGCTGGAGGAAGTCGACGAGGGTGCCCGCACCCTCCCCGGTGATCCTCCGGTAGATGGCGAAAATTGTCCCGACGGGCACGTTGTAATCGACGTTCGACGACCCGTCGAGCGGGTCGAAGAGAAGGACGTACTTGCCCTTGGGGTACTTCTCCGGAATGGGCATGAATTCGGCGTCCTCTTCCGATGCCATGGCGGCCAACCGGCCGGTATGGTCGTTGAGGCGGATGATCGTCTGGTCGGCGAAGCTGTCGAGCTTCATCACTTCCTCGCCCTGGACGTTGACATCGCCCGTGAGTCCGAGGATCTCGGCGAGTCCGGCGCGGGTCGTCTTGCTGGCGATAACTTTGCCGGCGAGCGCGATATCGTAGAGGAGGTTGGTCAGGACGCCCGTGGCCCCGGGATGCGTCTCCTGCTCCTCGAGAATGTGACGCTCGATCGTCATGATGGTGTTGTGGTTGGGAGCGGTGTTCGCCATGGGCGCCTCCTCTCCGGAAAGCGGGGAAAGGGACGGTGTTCCGCGCTTTTTCAGGTTTAGGTTGCGGCCAGCTGGGGCCGATTTTCACTATAGGGGACGCCCGGGGAGATGTCAAATCCGCGTTGTCCCCGGAGAACGGGTCCTGTCACGGCGCGTCCCCGCAGAGGCTCGGGGCATGGACTCGAAGGCCCGCGAATTTCCCCGGCGCGGAAATTCGCTTAGTCCTCGGCTCGCTCTCCTCTTTCGAGGAACCGTGCCCGCTCGCCTCCGGATGACCTTCTTCGCCCATGCCCTTCGCCTCCTCCCCCCGGGGACTAACACCATGCCACCCGTTCTCTATCTCAAGCGTGACTGGAAGTCCCTAGGGAGTTATTTTTGCGATGTCGCTCGTCCCATGAGCGTAATCGGGATCGTAACCGGCTCGGCCGCGCCGCCGACCTCGAGGCTCAGGCGGTAAGGCTTGTTCTCGATGCTCCCGGCGCCGAGCGCCAGGTCGAAGTTCCGGTGCGCGCCCCGCACGATCTCGACAGGGTCGTCCGGCAGGCCGGAGACTTTCCAGTCCTCGGGGCAGCCCTCGAGCCGGAAGGAGAAGGCGGTCGTCAGCGCGCCCGGGTTTCGGAGAGTGATCCTCAAAACGCGCGGCTGACCGGGCTGGATCTCCGGCTCACCCCCGTAATCGACTTCGATCGCGACATCCGGCTCGTTCCAGGAAACGACGAACGGGGAAAGGGAGGCGAGCTCGCGGCCCGTCTCCGGGTCGGCCAGCTCGAGAGAGACCGCCTCCTCGAGGTTGGCCGGGCCGTCCGTGAGGCCGACCGGCGCGTTCTCGAGCGCTAGGACCTTTTTCGTCATGGCCACCGTCCGCCGGGCGAGCTCGTCGATGTCCGCGGGGGGCGCGAACCCGCCGATGGCGACCGTCTTGATGCCGCGCCCGATCGGCCGGCTCCATCTCTCGGGGATACTTTTTGTCCCGCCCAGGATGCCGAGGACGGCGCCCAGGGTTGCCGGCTGGCAGTCGGTGTCGTCGCCGCAGTTCGTGGCGATCGAGATGCTCCGGCCGAAGTCCCCGTCCCCGTAGAGCCAGCCGATGATCGTGAACCCGACGTCGCGCGGCGCCTGGAACCAGCCTGTCTGGGCGCTGGCTTTGATGACCGCCTCGCGCGCCGCCCGCCAGTCCAGGCCCGCCTTCCTGGCGTCGATCGCCGCCCGGATGGCCCTGGCCAGCCCGGAGCCCTCCGGGATCATCGACAACCCGATGGCGATCAGCTTGTCCCTGTCGCGCTCGACGAAGGCGGCGCTCTCGACCGCGGCCGTGAAGATCTCCGCGAGCGTCCCCTCGTCGGCCCCGTGGTCGACGCAGGCGTCCTCGCGGGCCAGGCGGGCGGCGAGGCCAGGGCAGCCGGGCGCCAGGCAGGCCCAGATCTCGGACCGGATCCAGGCGCCGTTGCTGGTCCGCCACTTCGCGTTATCATAGTGGCCCGAGAGCGGCGGCAGGAGCCCGAGCTTCATGTTCTTGAGGCCGACCCCGTATTCGTTCCAGTCGACGATGACGTGTTTCGTCCAGTATTCGCCCAGGACCCGCGCGTCCACCCGGCCGCCGTGCTCTTCCATGGCCTTGAGCCAGAGGAGCTGAAGGTCGAGGTCGTCGTTGGGGGCCGGCTCGCCCGGCTTCAGGTTGACGTAAAAGGAGACAGCCTGCGGCTCCTGCTTGCCCTCGAAGGGCATGCCCAGGGTGCCGCCGATGTTTTTCCCCAGCCAGCAGGCCGTAACCCGGTCGAGAAAATCGGCCTCGTTGAGCAGGACCTTGGGCTTTGTCGCGACAGAATGAACAGGTGATACGCCCAGAACCAAGAGCCCCACGAGAATGATCTTTTTCATGCGCGGCCTCTCTTCTTTCCATGAGGATACTTGTGTCATAATAAGATTTCAAGGAGGGCCGACATGGACATCAAGACCGTGAAGATCGACAAACCCGAGGACATGAACTTCATCCTAGGCCAGTCCCACTTCATCAAGACGGTCGAGGACATCCACGAGGCCATCGTCGGCACCGTCCCCCAGATGAAGTTCGGGGTGGCTTTCTGCGAGTCGTCCGGCCCGGCCCTCGTCCGGTTCTCGGGGAACGACCGCCGGCTGGTCGAGCTCGCCCGGAAAAACGCCGAGAGCCTGGCCGCCGGCCACTGCTTCATCATCTTCTTGGAGAACGGCTACCCGGTCAACATCCTGAACGCCGTCAAGAACGTCCCCGAGGTCTGCTGCATCTTCTGCGCCACCGCCAACGCCGTCGAGGTGGTGATCGCCGAGACCGCGACCGGCCGGGGCATCCTGGGGGTGATCGACGGCGTCAAGACCAAGGGCGTCGAGACCGAAGAGGACATCCGGCTGAGGAAGGACTTCCTGAGAAAGATCGGGTACAAGCTCTGATGGCCCGTCTCGATTCCGACCTGGCCGTCGTCGGCGCGGGCGAAGCCGGCATCGCCGCCGCCGTCCGCGGGGCCGAGCTCGGGGCCCGCGTCATCCTGATCGAAAGATCGGCGCAGCTCGGCGGCGCCTGCGTCGCCACGGGAACGCTGCCCAGCAAGGTCTATTCCATCGCCACGGGCATGTTCGAGGCGATGAAGAAGGCCAAGAGCTTCGGCATCCGGATCGAGGGCAGCCCGGCGCTCGACTTCAAGGACATTCAGGCCAGCCGCAACCGGCTGACCCGCTGCGACGTGGGGACCATCCAAGCGCACCTCCGCTCCCATCGGGTTCAAGTGGTCCGGGGGGCCGCGGCCTTTCTCGGGGACCATGTCCTGGCCGTGACCGCCGACGACGGCGGCCTGACCGAAGTCGAGGCGCCCCGGATCGTGCTGGCCACGGGTTCGCGGCCCGCCGAGATCCCGGGACTGCCGACCGACGGAAAAAGGGTCCTGACGACCGACGAACTCGTCCAGCTCGCCGAGCTCCCCCGGTCGATCGTGATCGTGGGGGCGGGTTTTATCGGCTGCGAATACGCGTTCATCTTCCTTACGCTCGGGCTCGAAGTCAGCCTGGTGGAGAAGCTCGACCACCCATTGGCCGGACAAGACATGGAGATCGTCGCCCTGGTCGAAAAGGAGCTCAAAAAGAAGGGCATCCGGTTCCTGACCGGGACCACGGTCACCGGGCGCGCCGACCTGGAGGACGGGCGCGCGCTCCTGACCACGGACCGCGGCGAGGAGCTGGCCGCGCACCTGGTCCTGGTTTGCGCGGGCCGCCGGCCGTCCTCAGAGGGGCTGAACCTCGAGATCCCTGGGGTCCGGCTCGGCCGCCGGGGCGAAGTCATCGTGGACAGCCGCCTCCGGACGTCGGCGCCCGGGATCTTCGCGGCCGGCGACATCGTCGGGCGGATCATGCTGTCCTCGACGGCCATTCTCGAGGGCACGATCGCGGGCGGCAACGCCATGGGAGAGGACCGCGAAAGCGACGAGCGGGTCAACCCGAGCGCCATCTATACTCAGCCCGAGATCGGCTACGTCGGACTCACCGAAGAGGCCGCCGCCGCGGCGGGCATTCCCTATATTAAAGGTGTCTGTCCCTACGCCGGGCTGGTCAAGGCCTGCGCCATCCAGGCCCACGCCTCGGGGATCATCAAGCTGATCTTCGAGCGGGACTCCCACCGGCTCATCGGCGCGCACATCTTCGGGGCCGAGGCCGCCGAGCTCATCCACGCGCTGGCCGCTTCCGCTTGAAGCTCGGGGCCACCGCCGAGGATCTTGCCTACGCGATCTACCATCACCCCAGCCTCTCGGAGGGTTTCCGGGAAGCGGCGGCCGAGGCCCTGCGGGCGGAAAAGGCGAAAAAATAGTCGCCGCGATATTGACATTTAAACTTCCCATTTATATACTCACCCCTAATATTTTTCCCGCAAATAGCTATGAGCACTGAGCTGATTGTCCTCCTGACGATTTTTGTGCCGATCGTCGGCTCGCTCACCATTCCGCTGGCCGGCGCCATCTCCCGGCCGGTGCGCTCCGCCTGGTCCCTCATCCTGGGCGCGGCGACGGCCAGCCTGCCCCTCTTCCTTCTCCCGATCGCGCTCGGCGGAGGGGAGGAGATCCTGCGCTACCCGGCCGTCCTCGGCCTGAACTTCACCCTGATCATCGACCCGCTGGCGGTCTTCATGTCGATCGTCTCCTCGTTCGTCGGGTTCCTGATCATCCTGTATTCGGTAGGCTATATCGCCCACGAGGAGAACCAGAACGAGTACTACCTGATGGTCGTCCTGTTCATCGGGTCGATGATGGGTCTCGTCTACTCGGCGAACCTCATCTTCATGTACCTTTTCTGGGAGATCATCGCCATCGCCTGCTGGCGGCTGATCGGGTTCTTCCGCCAGAGGGAATTCGTCGTCAAGGCCGACAAGGCGTTCCTGGTCACGTTCTTCGGCGCGGCCGTCATGCTCCTCGGGTTCATCGTCATCTACGGCAATACCAAGACCTTCGACCTCGTCGACATGCGCGGCACGCTCATCCCCGGGGCGGCCGTCCTGCTGATCCTGTTCGGCATGTTCTCGAAATCGGCCACGGTCCCTCTCCACACCTGGCTTCCCGACGCCGGCGTCGCCCCGACGACCGTCACCGCCCTCCTCCACGCGGCGGTCCTCGTCAAGATCGGCGTTTACGCCTACGCCCGGATCTTCCTCTACACCTTCGACATCCCCTCGGGCTGGAAGACCGCCATCCCGATCATCGTCGTCGTTTCGAGCCTGATCGCGGCCGGCGCCGCCACCGTCGAGAACGACTTCAAGCGGATCCTGGCCTATTCGACGGTGAGCCAGATCGGCTACATCTTCCTGGGTTTCAGCGTCGCGACCCCGGACGGCATCGCCGGCTCGCTGCTGTTCATCCTGATGCACGGCCTGGCCAAGGCGGGCCTGTTCCTCTGCGCCGGGATCGTCATCCACGCCACCCACAAGCGGGACATCCGCGAGATGGGCGGGCTGATCAAGACCATGCCGTTCACCGCCGTGGCCTTCCTCGCCTGCGCCTTCTCCGTTATCGGGATCCCGCCCTTCGGCGGGTTCTTCTCGAAATTCCTGGTCATCGCGGGCACGGTCAAGGCGGGCCAGGTCTGGGTCGCCGCCGTGGCCCTGTTCACGGCCGTCCTGACGATGTTCTACCTGCTGAAGGTCTTCGGGCAGGTCTTCCTGGGCGAGGCCAAGGCGCCGGCCCGCGAGTGCACCCCGTCGATGGTCTTCGTGGTCAGCTTGCTCGCGGTCCTCGGCCTGGCCGCCGGTATCCTTGTTTCTTACCCGATGAAGGTCGTTAACATGGCCGTGGCGGGCATCAGCTGGTGGTTGAAATGACGGGTTCGATGCTCCTCGTTCCGATCTTCCTGCCGCTCGCCGTCGCCGTCCTTGTCGTGATCGCTCCCTCACGGGTCAAGTACCTCAGGGAGGTCATCTCGGTCGCCGGCTCGATCGCCATCCTTTATCTTGGCTGGGCGCTCTTCCAGGTCAAGAACCTCGCCTGGAAGGTCAACTGGTTCGGCCCGGACGTGAACTTCGACCTCCGGCTTTATCACTTCAGCGCCTTTGTCCTGCTCGGGCTGGCCGGGTTCCTGTTTTTGATCGTCCTCTTCTCGACGGTCAAGATGCAGGGGGAACCCCCGCGTTCGCGAATATTATGCCTACGTCTTCCTGACGGCCATGTTCGCCAACGGTGCGGCCCTGGCCAATAACTTCGTCCCCTTCCTCTTCTTCTGGGAAGGGCTGCTTCTCGTCACCTACGCCCTGATCACGATCGGCGGCAAGGAGAACTCGCACCGGACCGCCGTCAAGAGCTTCATCCTGGGCGGGTTCTGCGACTTCGCCATGATCCTGGGGATCGCCATCCTGTGGGCGATCTCGGGGACGATGACCATGTCGGAGGTCCACGTCAAGCCCGAAGGGCTGGCGGCGCTGAGTTTCGTGCTGATGATGATCGGCGCCATCGGCAAGGCCGGCGCCATGCCGTTCCACACCTGGATCCCCGACGCCGCCGTCGATGCGCCCGTCTCGGTCATGGCCTTCATCCCGGCCTCCCTGGAAAAGCTGCTGGGGATCTACTTCCTGGCCCGGATCACGCTCGACTTCTTCCCGCTCGAAAAGAACAGCACGCTGGCCATCGTCCTGATGGTCATCGGCGCGCTGACCATCGTCCTGGCCGTCTTCATGGCGCTCATCCAGAAGGATTTCAAGCGCCTGCTGTCCTATCACGCCGTCAGCCAGGTCGGCTACATGATCCTCGGGATCGGCACCGCCGTCCCGATCGGCATCGCCGGCGGCATCTTCCATATGATCAACCACGCTATGTACAAGGCGGGCCTGTTCCTGAGCTCGGGCTCCGTGGAGCACCGGACGGGGACGACCGAGCTCAAGAAGCTCGGCGGGCTGGGCCGGGAGATGCCGCTGACGGCCGCCGGGTTCGTGGTCTGCGCCCTGGCCATCTCCGGGGTCTGGCCCCTCAACGGGTTCGTCTCCAAGGAGATGATCTTCCACGGCGCCGTCGAGACGGGCTACATCATCTTCGCCGCCGCCGCCTGGCTGGGCGCCATCCTGACCTTCGCCTCGTTCCTCAAGGCCGGCCACTCGATCTTCTTCGGCCCCCGGAGCCAGGCGGTCCCGACGGTCAAGGAGAGCGAAGGGCCGGTCTTCCTGCCCATCCTGATCCTGGCTTTCCTGTGCATCCTGTTCGGCGTCTACAACAAACTGCCGCTCAAGGGTTTCATCGAGCCCATCCTCGAAGGGCACACCGAGCCGGGCGCGCACCTCGACTTCACGACGCACGCCCTGGCGGTCCTCAACCCGATCGCCCTGATCTCGGTCGGCTGCCTGGTCCTGGCGCTCCTCCTCCACCTCTACGGCTGGCGGAAGGCGGGCCGGGTCGCCTACCTGGCTTCGGAGCCCGTCCACAAGTTCCCCGGGCTCAAGCAGATCTATGACCTGGCCGAGAAGCGCGTCTTCGACATCTACGAGCAGGGCATCATCTTCCTGAGGTGGCTCTCGAACCTGCTCTTCAAGCTCATCGATCGTCCGATCGACGCTTTCTATGAAAGGGTCGTCACGTGCGTCGGCCAGGCCTTCACCGGCGCGCTGTCGGCGGCCCACACCGGCCGGTACTCGACTTACCTGGCCTGGTGCATCGGCGGCCTGCTGGCCGTCGCCGGCGTGATCAGCTGGCTTTTAAAGTAGAGGAGGAGAGTTGATCTTTCTGTTCGTGGCGCTCCCGCTGACGGTGGCGGGCATCCTGCCGCTCATCGGCCGGATCTCGAAAAAGGTCCTGCCCGATATCCTGACGAACGGCGTGCTGGCGGCGCTCCTCGCCCTGGCGATTTTCCAGGGCCGGAGCCTGATTGGCCAGGGCCCGGCCGTCGAGACATTCAACTGGCTCGGGGAGCCGATGAGCGTCCGCCTCGTGCTCGACGGTTTCAGTCTCCTGATGCTCTTGACGATCACGCTGGTCGGGTTCTGCATCACGCTTTTCTCCGTCGACTACATGGACCACTACGGCGCCAAGGCGAACTTCTACGCTCTTTTCCTGGTCATGCTCGCCGGGATGAACGGGCTCGTCCTGGTGACCGACCTCTTCCAGATCTACCTCTTTCTCGAGGTCGCCGCGGTTGCCTCATACGCTCTCGTCGCTTATGGACTTGGGCACGATGAACTCGAGGCCTCTTTTAAGTATCTGATGCTGTCGGCGGTCGCGTCGGTGTTCATCATCCTCAGCATCATTCTCCTCTTCGGCCTGACGGGAAAACTGGACTTTGCCGGCGTTGCCCAGGGTCTACAAGCGCTTAATGCGAGATATTTCGTCGGCATCTGCGCCGCCTTCTTTATTTTCGGGTTCGGGTTGAAAGCGGCCCTCGTGCCGTTTCATGCCTGGCTCCCCGACGCCCACCCCTCGGCGCCCGCGCCCATCTCCGCCGCCCTGTCCGGTCTGCTCATCAAGGTCTCGGGCGTCTACGCTCTGGCTCGCGTTTTCCTGAACGTGTTCGGATTGACGCCCGCCCTGTCGACTGTTTTGATGTATCTGGGCGTTATCTCGATGGTCGTGGCCGCGCTCCTCGCGCTCGGCCAGCGGGATTTCAAGCGCATGCTGGCCTATTCGTCGATCAGCCAGATCGGTTACATCGTGCTCGGAATTGGGCTCGGGACACCGCTGGGCATCCTGGGCGGGCTTTTCCACTTGTTCAACCACGCCCTGGCCAAGAGCCTGCTGTTCTTGAATTCCGGGTCGGTGCAGATGGCGACCGGCACCCGGAACCTGGACGAGATGGGCGGCCTGGGCAAACGGATGCCGGTCACCGCCGCCACGACCGTCGTGGGCTCGCTGTCGATCGCCGGCGTCCCTCCCCTGAACGGCTTCTGGAGCAAGCTCATCATCATCGTGGCCCTGATCGAGGCCGGGCATCCGGTTTTCGCGCTGATCGCCATCCTGGCGAGCGTCCTCACGCTCTGGTACTACCTCCTGATCCAGCGCCGGGCTTTCTTCGGCAAGCTGAACGAGCGGTGGCAGGCCGTGCGCGAGGCGCCGTTCTGGATGACCGCCGCCACGGTCATCCTGGCGCTCGTCTGCATCGCTGTCGGGGTGTTTTTCGCAGCGACCATCAGGACCTGGATTCAGCCGGCCTCGGACGCCCTGTCGCAGGGTGTTACGGCGACGTTGGGCTCGTTAGGATTCTAGATATGATTCTGCAAATCGCGCTGCTCTGCGGACTCATCATTTTCTCCGCGGCCGCAGTCCTCCTCCGGGACCTGCTCAGATCGGCCATCTGCCTGGCCGCGGCCAGCCTGTTTCTGGGCATCATCTTTTTCAGGATGAAGGCCCCGTATATCGGCGTTTTCGAGATTTCTGTCGTGGCGGGCATGATCACGGTGCTCTTCATCGTGACTATTGCGCTGACCAAGACCGAGGGGGACGTCCGCGAGTCCCGGGCTGCCTCCTGGGCTTTTCCGGTCTTCTTCATCCTTTTTCTGACCATCGATTTCGTGGTCACCAAGAGCCTCCTGGGCCGCGTTCCCGCCCTGGACTCCGTCCCCGACCGGGGAACGTTCGGCGAAACCCTCTGGAAAATGAGGACCTTCGACCTGGTGGGCCAGATCGGCCTCATTCTGGCCAGCGTCTTGGCCGTCCTCGCCTTGTTCCGCAAGAGGAGTAAGGATGAATAACACCTGGTTGCTGTATATGGCTTTTGCCGTTATCCTCCTCTTTATCGGGCTCTATTGCCTCCTGACCATGCGGAACCTGATCAAGCTGTTCATCGGTGTTGTCATCGGCGCGAAGGGAGTGAGCCTGGCGCTCATCGCCACCGGGTTCGTCAAGAATAACCTTCTCCTCGCCCAGGCCGTGGCCGTCTCCTTTATCGTGGTCGAGGTCTGTGTGGTGGCGACGACTCTGGCGCTGGTGATCAACATCTACCGTCAGACCGGGAGCCTGGACGTCCGCAAGCTGACCAAGCTCAAGGGTTAGAAGAAAATGAACGCCATCGATTTCCTGATATCGCCGCCGGTCGCCTTCCTCGTTTTCCTGGCGATCGGGTTCCTCCTGTACTTTCTGGGCAGCCGGATGGCCCCGAAGCTCAAGGGAGTGGGCGGCAAGCTCGCCACCTATGCCTGCGGCGAGGACCTGCCGGGCGTCAAGCTCCAGTTCGGCTACCGGCTGTTTTTCTTTATCGCCCTGTTCTTTACGATGATGCACGTGGCGGCCCTGGTGATCGCCACCATCCCGGCCGGAAAAATCGTCTTTTTTGGTATAATATACCTGGCCATGATCTCGCTGTCGATCGCAGCGCTCATCACCAGGAGTTGACATGCTGAACAGGCTCGTCCGTTGGTCGCGCATCAAGTCCCCCTGGATTCTGCACCTCAACTCCGGCGCTTGCAACGCCTGCGACATCGAGGTCGTGGCGGCCCTGACGCCCCGATTCGACGTCGAGCGGCTGGGCGTCCTGCTCAAGGCGACCCCCCGCCACGCCGACGTCATCGTCGCCACCGGCCCGGTCACCCGCCAGATCAAGGACAGGATCATCCGCATCTACGAGCAGACTCCCGACCCGAAATTCGTCATCGCGGTCGGCGCCTGCGCCATGTCGGGCTGCGTTTACCGGGGCGCCTACAACGTCATGGGCGGGCTCGACCAGGTCATCCCCGTGAACATCTATATCCCGGGCTGCCCGGTCCGGCCGGACGCCGTTCTCGACGGCGTGGTCAAGCTGCTGGGGACTCTGTAACGAGGCGATCATGACCGACACCGAATTCGTCGATAAAGTCAGGGCCGCCCTGGGGGAAAAGGCGCCGGAGATCACGAACCCGGCCACCCGCCGGTTTTTCGTGAAGGTCAACCTGGCTGACCTGCTCGAGGCGGTCAGGCTCCTCAGGGAAAAGCTGGGCTTTAAATACGTGGCCACGATCAGCGGCGTCGACCTGGGCGAGAGCTTCGAGATCATCTATCACTTCGCCATTCCCGGCGCGCAGCTCAACGTCCGGACCCAGGTCCCCAAGGCCAACCCCCACCTCGAGTCCATCTGCCCCGTGATCCCGGGGGCGATCCTCTACGAGCGCGAGCTCCAGGACATGTTCGGTCTGAAGGTGGACCACATCCCCGACCCGCGCCCCCTCGTCCTCCCGGATGACTGGCCGGCCGAGAACTATCCTCTGTGCAAGGCCTGGAAACACATTCGGCCGGAGGAAAAGATCCCCGGAGGAAAATCATGAAGTTCACGATCCCCATCGGTCCGCAGCACCCGGCCCTGAAGGAGCCGATCAGCCTGCGCATGACCATCGAGGGGGAGGTCATCCGCGACGCCGACATCCGGCTCGGCTACAACCACCGCGGGCTGGAAAAGCTGGCCGAAGAGAAGACCTGGCTCCAGAATATCTATCTCACCGAGCGCATCTGCGGCATCTGCTCGCACTCCCACGCGACCTGCTACACCCAGGGCGTCGAAAAGCTGATGGAGATCGAGCCGCCCCGGCGCGGGCTCTACCTCAGGTTCCTGGTGGCGGAGCTCGAGCGCGTCCACAGCCACCTGCTGTGGCTGGGCGTGGC
Organism: Candidatus Aminicenantota bacterium; assembly: GCA_963764885.1. Lineage (GTDB taxonomy): Bacteria > Acidobacteriota > Aminicenantia > Aminicenantales > UBA8522 > CAVSCD01. The sequence goes on along the minus strand of CAVXUH010000003.1, from coordinate 208,878 downwards.
CGGGCACGAGGCCGGCTTCGACACCTTTTTCATGTACACCTGGCGGGACCGGGAAGTGGTGATGGACATCCTGGAGATGATCTCCGGGAACCGCGTCCACTACGCCATCAACACCCTGGGCGGCGTCCGCCGGGACATCGACGAGCTCCAGAAAAAGAAGATCCTCGACTCCCTGGACACTCTCCGGAGCCGGAGCCAATACTATTTCAAGATCGGCGCCACCGAGCCCACCTTCCTCGCCCGGATCGCCGGCGTCGGCCCCCTCTCCAAGGAGGACGCGATCAACCTCTGCGCGGTCGGGCCGATGGCCCGGGCCTCGGACCTGGCTCAGGACGTCCGCAAGGACGACCCCTACGGCATCTACGACGAAGTGCCCTTCGAGGTGGCGACGGCCACGACCTGCGACGTGCTGGGCCGGGTCGTCGTCCGGGTCAAAGAGCTGATGCAGTGCTATAACATGATCGAATTCATGCTCAAGAATCTTCCCGACGGGCCGGTATCCGTCAGGGCGCCGCGCCGGGCCAAGCCGGGCGAGGTGGTCAGCCGGTACGAAGCCCCGCGCGGCGAGAACATGCATTACATCAAGTCGAACGGCGGGGACAAGCCCGAGCGGCTCAAGGTCCGCGCCCCGACGCTGGCGAACTACCCGGCCACCGTGGTCATGCTCAGGAACGGGTTCGTGGCCGATATCCCGCTCATCTTCGCCGCCATCGACCCCTGCATCTGCTGCGCCGAGCGCACCGTGACGCTGGTCAACGGCCGGAGCGGCGAAGAGAGGGTCGTCCCGCTGAGCCGGCTGCGGCAGCAGGCCATCGAGCGGTGGAAAAAAGCGCCGGTGAAAAAGGACGCGGTATGGCCGCTCTGAAGACACTCCTCTACCTCCTCGTCTATCCGGGCGCGGTCTTCCTGTTCGCCTACTCGACGTTCTGCGAGTGGTTCGACCGCAAGGTCTACGCCCGTCTCCAGAACCGGATGGGGCCCACGCACACCGGCCGCTGGGGCCTCCTCCAGCCGGTGGCCGATTTCGTGAAGCTCCTGGCCAAGGAGGACATCGTTCCGGACAGGGCGGACAAGAGGATGTTCAACATCCTGCCGGTCTTCGGCATCGCCGTCGTCTCGACCGCCATGCTCCTCCTGCCCATCTGGCATTTCGATATCGCCAACCCGAGCCCGAACTCCTTTGCCGGGGACATCATCGTCCTCCTCTATATCCTGACCCTGCCGACCCTGATCATCTTCCTCGCCGCCTGGTCCTCGACGAGCTACTTCGCGACGATCGGCGGCTCGCGCGTCCTGACCATGATCTTCGGCTACGAAGTGCCGCTCTTCCTGGCCGTGCTCAGCCCGGCCATGCTGGCGGGGTCCTGGCGCCTGGCCGAGATCGCCGCCTTCTATCAGCACCGGCCGGCGCTCCTGGCCGTCAACATCATCGGCTTCATCGTGGCCGTCATCTGCCTCCAGGCCAAGCTCGAGCGGACGCCGTTCGATATCCCCCACGCCGAGACCGAGATCGTCGGCGGCACCTTCACCGAGTACTCGGGGAAGAAGCTGGCCCTCTTCCGGCTGATGACGGATGTCGAGATGGTGGCCGGGAGCGGGCTGCTGGCCGCCGTCTTCCTGGGCGGTTTTCCCGGCGGGGTCGGCGCTGGGGTTCGTGAATTTCATAGTCAAGACGCTGTTCGTCATCTTCCTGCTGGCCCTCATCCGGGCGCTGACCTCGAGGATCCGGGTCGACCAGGTGGTCAGCTTCTCCTGGAGATACCTCGCCCCGCTGGCGGTCGTTCAGTTCCTGATCACCATCCTGGTCAAGGGGTTCGTTTTATGAGAGTCGCCGCTTTTCTTCCCGAGATACTCCGGCACCTGTTCAAGAAGCCGGCCACGGTCGATTATCCCTTCAAGAAGCTCGAGGTCCCCAAGGACTGGCGCGGTACGCCGTTCCTCCTTCCCGAGTTGTGCATCGTCTGCCGGGCCTGCGAGCGGGACTGCCCCGCCGAGGCCATCGATATCTTGACCGTGAGCGAAGCCGACAAGCGGTTCAAGATGATCATCCACAACGACCGCTGCATCCACTGCGCCCAGTGCGTCGAATCGTGCCCGACCAAGCCCAAGGCCATGGACATCGACCACCTCTTCGAGATCTCGGCCTTCAGCCGCTGGGACCTCAAGGCCGAATGGGAGTACGTGAAGGCCGTCCCCAAGCCGAAGAAGGCGGCCGAGCCCGCCGCGGCGCCCGCCGCCCCGGCCGAGGCCGAGAGCTGACCACGGCTCCCTGCGCGTTCTCACTCCTCCAGATAATTGGTGACAGGATATCAATTCCCCAATTCTATATGGGCAAACGCCTGATCAGATGGGGTGGATGTGCTCGCACCTATGAATAGACCCGCGCGAAGACCTTATGGTAGTCTCCTCCCCCGGAGGGACAGATAACGGATGCCCAGGTCAGTGAAAGACTGGCAGTCGAGGCTGGCGTGGGAGCTGCGGGCCGCCCGGCGGCTGTTCGTCCTGGGCGTGGGCAACCCGGACCGGGCGGACGACGGCGCCGGGAGCCTGTGCGCCCGGAAACTCCGGCGCAAGATGGCCCACTCGCACCCGAGGGACCTGGCGGAGACCGCTATCTTAGACGGGGGAGAGGTGCCCGAGAGCGCCACCGGCTCGATCCGAAACTTCCGTCCGACCCACGTCCTCATCGTCGACGCGGCCTCGGCCGGCCACCCGCCCGGGACCGTCTTCTTCATCAACAAAAAGAGGATCAACGAGGACGACATCACCAGCCACCGCATCCCGCTTTCGCTTCTCGTCCGCTATCTCGAGGAATCCGTCGGCTGCCGGGTGATCCTCCTGGGCATCGAGCCGGGCGACCTGACGCAGGGAAAGCGGATGTCCACCGCCGTCAGAAGAGCGGCCGAGGCGGTGGCGGAAAGCCTGTCCGGCAGGCGGGCCGGCGCGGACTCAGCGCGTTGAGGTCTTGATCACCCGGACGCCGGCGGGGACTATGTACTCGAGCTCGGGTTTTCCGCCGGCCATCCGCCATTTCACGGAGATATCCCCCTTGGGCGTGGGCACGGTACCCTCCGCCCAGTCGAGGCCCGCCGTCTGCGGCGCGATCTCGATCTCCTTCCAGCCGGGTGCGGTCGGCCGGACGCCGAGAACATAGGCCGGCAGCTGCATGACCGGTCCGGCGCCCCAGCCGTGGCAGTAGCTCGTGTTGTAATCGGACCCGAAGTGCTCGGCGAAGGTGCCGTTCCGGGAGATGGGCACCCACATTTCCCTGAGGTAGTCGAGCGCCTGGCGGGCGGACCCGTTCTCGAACAGGACCTGCGCCAGCAGGAACCCCAGCCCGGGAGTGCCGATCGGGACGAGGCCGCCCGTCTGCGGCTTGAACCCGGGCCTGAGCCTGAAGTCCCCCGGCGTGAGCGGAAGGAGCGCCCGCTTGTCGGTGATCTTCGCGAGGAGCGCCCGCGTTTCTTTCGGGGTCGTCAGCCCGGCCCAGATGGCGAAGACGTTCGCCAGCTGGCTGCGCACGGGGCTCGGCCGGCCGTCGTACAGGGCGTCCACAAACAGCCCTTCCGCGGGCAGCCAGAAGGCCCGGCGGTAGGCCGCGGCCAGCGCGGCGGCGTTTCGCTCGAGCTCACCGGCCTCCGCCTGGCGGCCCAAAGCGCGCGCCAGCTTGGCCACTTCGCTGTGGGCGCGGATGTAGATGGCGCTGTTGCAGGAGGAGATCCCGCCGTAGTCCATGGCCGACCAGTCGAGGAACGTCCCCCAGCCCGGCCACTTGTCGTTGATCAGTCCCTCGGGCGTCGTGAACCTCCGGAGGATCTCGAACTGCTTCATCACCGTGGGGAAGAGGGCCTCACAGGTCTCGAGGTCGCCCGAATAGAGGTAGTAATCGCAGACCGAAAGGAGATAGTACATGGTGTAGCTTACGAGAAGCGGGTCGTAATCGCAGGGAGCGAAACCCTTGATGGCGCCCGCGACGGCCGGCAGCCGGCTGGCGTTCTGGGCGAAAAGATAGAGACAGTGCCGCCACAGCGCGCTGTCGCCGAAGCCGTAGACGCTGCACTGGGCCTCGACCGCCATGTCGATCCACATCACCCGCTCCCGTCCGGGGCAGTCCACGTAGCTGTCGAGCATGCACAGGCGCGTGGTCAGGAGGCCGATGCCGTACAGCCTGTCGAGCGCCGGGTCCGAGCTTCGGAATGTTCCCTGGCGGGGGACGGGATAGGTGCGCTCTTCGAGGCTCGCCCCGGTGAGAGCGAGCCCGCCCTTCCCGGCCGGGACATCGACCATGATGTAGCGGAACCCGCGCCCGCCGTAGATCGAGAGCTCCCGCTGACCCTCCCGGAGATAGGCGCGGTCGGCGGCATGGACGTAGGTGCGCCGCGGGTTGGGCAGGCCGTTCTTGTCCAGGATCTCGTCGTAGCCGATGTCCAGGCGCTGGCCCGGCTTGGCGCCCTCGAAGGTCAGGTGGAGATGGCCCGTCACCTCGCGGCCGAAATCGATGACGGCGAATTCGCTCGCGGACCCCCGTGAGAGCTCGAGAGGAAGCGACAGGGCGGGCGCGGCGTCCTTCCGCCGGACCCGGGAGGTCATCTCGACCGCGACGGTGATATCCCTCTCCGCCTCGTCGAGGGGGCCGGATGCGAAGCTCCCGCGGGCAATGACCTTGTCCGCGTTGACCAGCCGGGTTTCCAGCGGCGGAATGTCCCGGGGGATCAGCCGCGGCCAGTCGGCCGACCCGGCCGGACCGATGATCTCGGCGGCCGGCCAGGCGGAGTCGTCGAAATCCCGAGACTGCCAGTCCCCGGGCACTTTTTCGTAGTCGAGGACCTCGTAGAACCCGAAGTGGGACATCATGGCGGGAAGATACTGCTGGAAGCCCGCGGCCGGGAGCACCTTCCAGCTTGCGTCAGAAATGGCAGCCGGGCCGTCCGTACCCGTCACCTCGGCCAAGAACCCCGGCCTCGAGCGCATCGCGGTGGCGCACACCTGGCCGATGTGGTGGACGAGCGCGGCGACCACATGCCGGCCGGGAGAGACGGAAGCCCGATAGGTATCGAAAGTCTTATAGGCCGTGTCGGCGGGGGCCGTGCCGCGGTCGATGAACCGGCCGTCGAGGTAGAGCTCGTAGGTGTTGTCCGCGGCGACGCGGATGGTCAGGTCGCCCGAGGCGGAAAACGCCTTTCGGAAATAGGCGTAGCTATTGCGATGGTCGTAGCCGGCGCTCTCCGGCACCCAGATCCAGGACAGCCTTGAAGTCGGTCTTCGGCGGAGCAGGGACAGAGCCTGTCCCGAGGTCGGCGGCCTGGGCGCCGAGCGCCGGGTCGGCGCCGCCCAGGATCATTAACGTCAGGATGAGAAGTGCGGTCAGCCGCGCGCGTGTTTCATTATTCACCCCTCAGAGCCATTTCCGGAATTCTCGAAGCGGGGCCGGATGGGTATGCGCCCCGTAGACCCCCGTAGCGGAGGGGGACCCGTCGGGCTTTGCCGACGGGGGAACCGACGGGACTGGTTCCCGGGGGCCGGGGGGATAGGGGCGCGTGGCTATTCGGCCCCGCTGTTCGCTTGAGGCGCTGGGCTTAATAGAACCCCTCTTCGTAGGCCGTGTCGAACAGGGCGACGACGTTGGCCGGCCGGCACCTCGCCCTGGATGTTGTGGATGCCGTTGAAGACGTAGCCGCCGCCGGGCATGAGCGCCGCGAGGTGACGCCGGACGTCGGCGGCGACCTCGGCGGGGGTGCCGCGCGACAGGACGTGCTGGGCGTCGCAGCCGCCGCCCCAGAAGACGAGGTCCCGCCCGAACCGTCGCTTGAGGTCGAAGGGGTCCATGTTCGCGGGCGCTCGTCTGGACCGGGTTCAGGATGTGGATGCCGTTGTCGATGAGGTCGGGGATATAGACAGCGCACGAGCCGCAGGTGTGGTACCAGATCTTCGCCTGCGTCCGCGACCGGATGTACTGGACGAGGCGCTTCTGGCGCGGCTTGACCAGCCGGCGGTAGATCTCCGGGTTGAACAGGGGTCCGTCCTGGCCGGCCAGGTCGTCGCCGATCATGATCACGTCCACGACGTCGCCCGCCTCGTCGAGAAACAGCCGGAACCAGTCGAGCCAGAACTTGAGCGTCTGGTCGATGCACGGCCTCGCAGAACTCCGGGTCGGTCACGCAGGTCCATGAACCACTGCTCGAGCCCGCGCATATACCAGCACGTTTCGTAGACGACCCCGGAGATACCGCTGACGACGGCGTAGGGCGTTTCCTTCCGGATCCGGAGCGCCCGCTCGCGCAGGCCGGCGAAGCGGGCCGGGTCATCGCCCTTGGGCCAGGGGTAGTCGCGGACGTCCTTGAGCGGTGGCGTCGGCCAGCGGGCTGGAGCTCACGTCCATGTAGAGCTGCTGGTCGTCCGGCATCGACCAGCGGACCCCGAATTCGTCGGTCAGGTCGTGCCAGAGGCGGCCGCCGCGCTCCGCCCTGACGATGCCGCCTTTATATCCCGCGCCCGGCCCCGCCGCGACGTAGCGCGTATCGACATGAAAGCGCTCGAGCAGCCGCTCGCTCGGCCGGGCGAGCTGCTGGCAGGCGTCCATGATCTCGATCTCCTCGTCCAAGCCCAGCTCGCGGATGAGGCTCCGGTAGGCGTTCTTGTGGATGCCGGTCTGGTTCCCGCCGAGGTCGATCGGGACGCGGTCGGGGACCTCGTGGTTGAGAGCTTTGAGGACGCGCTCGCGCGGGGTCAGGGTTTCTTTTTTCGGTTGATGGATGTGTCATGTTTCGCCGTCCGTTAGTCTGTCCGAAATGAAGAATTCGCGGCGGCCGCGCCGCGAGGGTGAATATATCGAAAAGAAAGACGGCCTGTCAAACGCCCGACCGCACCTGCTGCCGCGACCAGCGCAGCGCCTCGTCGATCTCGGCGAGCGTCGCGCCGACCGGGGCGCCGCAGCTCTGGAGGATGCAGCCCGTGAGCGGGGCCTGGGCGAGCCGCGGCAGGACGTAGCCGCCGAAGTGCTCGCGGTAGCGGCCGCGGTACTCATCCCCCCGGGCGATGTCGTTGTTGTCGACGAAGCAGGCGATTCGCTGCCGGGCCCGGTTGAAGGGGTCGTCCTCGCCGGCTGTGAGCGGCAGCGGGAACTCGCCGGGGCCGGCGTGGAGCTGGATGGAGCGGACGTTCGTGATCTTCAGGATGTTGTCGAGGTTGTGCCGGTAATCGCCGCAGGAGTGGACGTGAACGCCGCCGACGGCCTCGCCGATCCGGGAGTTGTAGGGCAGCGCGAATTCCTCGTACATCGCCGGGCTGAGCATGATGAGGGGGGTGTCGTCGGCCAGGCACAGGCCGATATTCTCGGAGATGCACGGGAAGTTCGCGCCCGGGAAGCCCGGGTGTTCGATCTTCGCGAGGAGCGCCCGGGCCAGCTCGATCTGGAAGTCGGTGATCATCCCGACCAGGTGATGCACCGCCTTGGGGTTCGTAAGACAGGCCATGAACAGCTCGTTCGGCTCGACGATCTGGGCGGCGACGCTGAACGGGCACTGGATGTCGGGCGTCCACAGCGGCACGGCCGTCCCCAGCCGGCGCTGGCAGTGATCGATCCAGTCGAACTGCCGCCGGAGCATGAACGATTCGGGGATCCGGGCCGGCTTGAGGCCCCACACCCCGGAGATGTCGGTCAAGGCGTGCTTGGCCCAGGGGCTCTCCCCGGGCAGGTAGACGACCTCGCAGCCGAAAGCCTCGGGGATCATGGCGACCGTACAGAAAGTGAGGAGGACCGGCCGGTAGTCGTTGTCCGTCGCCGCCAGGCTGTCGGCCCAGGCGACCGCCCGCTCGAGCATGATGTCGAGGTCGTCCAGGGCTTCCCGGGTCGTGAGCAGGAAGGCGCCGACGTTGGGCTCGACGACGGGCGTCTCTTCGCCCGGCAGGCGGCGGTAAGCGGCCGCCAGCCGCCGTTCGACGGCGGCGATGCGATCGGAGTGGGGGTCGAAAGCAAACGCGTGCACGGATGGTCCTCCCGGGTCAGGTCAGGACGCCTTGTACCTGGCGTCCAGGGCCTGCCTCATCCAGGCGATGTTCTGGTCCATGATTCGTTTCTCCGGTCCGTAACGGCCGGGGAAGACGCCGTTCAGCCTCTCCAGCAGGCCTTCGATGTGGCGGATGTACAGCTCGACCAAGAACCGCGAATGCGGCGTCGCCGCCAGTTGCTCGAACCGTTCCCGCATCGAATTATAGTTGCAGTCGCACCGGTTGTAGAACAGCATGCCCGGGTTCGTTTCGACGAGGTCTTTCAGCAGGGACCGCTCCTCGCAGGTTCCGGCGAGGCGCAGGATCGCCTGGCCGATCGACCGGGCCGGGTCGTAGGCCCGGGGGTTGTAGGCGTAGTCCGCGAGCGTCAGGAGCGGCAGGCGGTTGATCTCGTTGGTGAGCTGATGCGGGTTGCTCATGATGCCGTCGGCGACCTCCCCGAGGTCGGCGTCGCGGCCGATGACCGGCCCGAGCTGCATGGTCGGCATCAGGTTATTGACGGGGTAATTGTCCCAGATGATGATTCGGTGCTTGACGATGCCCTTGAACGTCTCCGCTTCGGCGCGGGTGATCCGGGCGGAGCAGACGGAAGTGCCCGTCCAGAAGACATAGATATCCGGATGGAGCTCCCGGGAGAGCGTCTCGAGGTAGGCCCGGGACTCGGGCTTCGTCCCGTCGCCGGCGTAGAACGTCGGGCAGAAGATCATCTGCGCCTCGGGGTCTTTGTCGCGGAGGCGCCGGAGGATCTCGTTGACCGCCCTGGCCTGGCCGGAGGCGTCGATGCCCTGCGAGATGTCATCGAGGGAGATGTTGAACCACTCCACGCCCAGGCCCTGCATCCAGCTGTAATGCTGCCAGAGGGCGTCGAGGTCCTCCGCTTCGCCGGTATTCACGAAGCGCTCCGAGGAGTAGTTCGGGTTCATGCTGAAGCAGAAGATGATCCCCTGGTCCTGACAGGCTTTGACGATCCCGGCGTAGGCGGCTTTCTTAGCCTCGGGGAGCGGTTCCCACCAGCGGTTGCATCGCTTGTCGTTCAGCTTATAGTGCTCGATGTCGAACAGGCTGGTGTAGCAGTTCATCAGAAAATTGAGCTTGCAGGCGGCGAGGACGGGGATCTCGGCCAGGTACTGCTCCGGGGTCCACATCCAGCCCTTGGTGCCGCGGATCTTGAACCCGGGTTGCCGCCCCTCGGCCAGCGGTTCGGGGAAGGGGCGCGTTTCCTTCGGCAGGTCGACGCGGAAGTCCTCGCCGAGGGCGGGCTGCTGCGCCGGGGCGGAGCCGGGCACGGCCAGTATCGCCGCCACGGTCAACCCCAGGAGGGATCGGCTGAACTTCATTTCGCTATCTCGCTTTCCCTTGGCCCCGCTGTGGCCTGCGGCCCCGCTGCGGCCCATCCCGGCCTTTTCTGCGGAAGAGCGAATATATCTAAACGCAAGGACCGCTGTCAATCCGATTCTCGTCCTGCCTTGACAGACGGACCGCTCAGGGGAGATATTCATGGCCACGAAGATTTACGAGGAGAGTCATAACATGCGCAATTCAATCATCCTGTCCAAGACGCTTTGCGCCGTCGTCTTCTGCGCCGGCGGCGATCTGTCTCGCGGCGGCCGCGACTCAGGTCGAGCGCGTCACGGTCATGGATCACGGCGGCTACTTTCCGGTGGCCATCCGCCTGGCTAGCGGGGAGATCCTGGCGGTCATGCGGGCCGGCGCGCCGCACATCGGCAAGGCCGGGCGCCTCGAGCTCTCGGTCTCGAAGGACGCCGGGCGGACCTGGTCGAAGCCGTGGACGGCGGTCGACGGTCCGGAAGACGACCGGAACCCCGCTCTCGGGCAGACCGCCGACGGGACTATTCTCCTGGCCTACGCCGTGCTCAGCGGCTATGACGCCTCCGGGCTCAAGCTCTCGCCCAAGCGCGAGGAGCGGGTATTCGACGGCGTCTACATCATGCGCTCGAAAGACAAGGGGAAGTCGTGGACCGCGCCGGAGCGGAGCGAGGGGATCTACTCCTTCTATAAGCGCCAGGGAGCGGTCTCCCCCTACGGCAAGATCATCCCGCTGGCCGACGGGACGCTCGTCATGCCGGTCTATTTCGAATTCCCCGAGGGCCGGGGTAACGAAAGCTATATCTTCCGCTCGAAAGACGGTGGCAAGACCTGGGGCGATCCCTCTCTCCTCGGCAAGCACTTCAACGAGACCGCGGTCGTCGACCTGGGCGGCGGCCGGCTGCTGGCCAGTATGCGCTCGGAGACGGGCGGGCACCTCGCGGTGATCCATTCCGAAGATAAAGGGATCACGCTGGAGCGAGCCGGTCCAAGTGACAGCCGACAGCGAGCATCCCGCCGACCTGATCCGGCTCGGGGACGGCCGGCTCCTCATGACTTACGGCGAGCGGAACCCGCCGCGCGGCGCCCGCGCCGTGCTCAGCCGGGACGGCGGAAAGACCTGGGACATGGCGGGGAAAATCGTTCTCGCCGACGACTGCCCGAACACCGACTGCGGCTATCCGAGCTCGGTCGAGACGGCGACAGGGAAGATCGTCAGCCTGTTCTACCGGGTAGATGACTTGGGCAACGCCCCGGCCAGCGCCAAGTGCGTCGCCGCCCTGTGGACCATCCCCGATTAGCTGGCGCCTGGGCCGCCCCAGGAGAAACGCCGCGGCGCCGGCGAGGAGAATGATCCAGGCCCCGAAAAGGGCCCGCCGCAGCCTGTAGAGCCTCACGGCGTAGGCCGCGTCGAGCGAATAGCCGAGGTTGGGGGAGAACAGGTAGCGGCCGATAGTTTCATCGGCCGCGTAGCTCCCGCGGCGGAAGATGAGCTGGGCCCCGGGGCTGAAGAGCTGAAGGTCGGAGGCGTTGACCTCTCCGTAAGGGACCGTGACCACTTCGCCATCCTTGAGCGTCCTCGCCTTCAGGTCGCTGACGCTTCCGTTGAGCGCGGCGTGGAGGATGTCGGCGCTGTTGAGGAGCCTGTTCTCCCGGTTCCAGACATAGAACTTGTTGGCGCTCGGGTCGACCCGAGCCCAGCCACCCCGCTCGGGGATGAAGCTCTCGGCGAACGAGTGGCCGGTCGTGATGGTCTGGTCGATGTGCCCCTCGAGCGTGATCAGCCGAGTCGGTATCCCCGCCAGGTTCGCGAAGAAGTGGTAGATCATGGCCATCTGGGTGCACCAGATCTTTCCGTCCCCCGCCCGGACCCGGTTCAGGATCTTCAACGGCGAGGTCTCGACTTTCATCCGGTCGTCGGGTGTCCCGGCCTGCTTCGCATAGAGAGCGACTTGATAGGCGCAGATCTTGTCGATCTTCTCGAGGGCGGTTTCGGTGCCCGTGATGCCCATCTGTTCGCGGAGGATCAGCCGCGCCTCTTCCTTTTCCATATCGTCGACGTACGGGAAGGTGTCGATCCAGTACGAGAGCGGCCGCTGCCGGAATTTTCCCACCGGGACGCCCGCCGAGATCAGCCAGTAATTGTCGGGCTGGGTCCGGCCCGCCTTGGCATAGAACTCTTTGCTGTAGAAACCGAAGCGGACCGAGAGGCGGACCGGCGGTGTGAGGCCCCGGGTCTCGAGATCATAGTCGTGGATAAAGTCCTTGAGCTTGAGCACGGGGAATTCCCCGGCTTGTTCGTACCGCTCGCCGGTGTCGTCCGAGACGATCCAGCCGCGGGCCGGCGGCTTCATTGCGAGTCTTCAGCATCAGCTGCCCCTGGCGGATGATCTTCGTGCCGGACAGCGTCGGGAAGTCCGCGGGATGGTAGATCTCTTTGTAGGTCGCCGGTACGAATGTATCCACCTTGTTCCGGTTCCGGTAAAGGAGGACATTGGCCGCGCCCACGAGCGCCAGCAGCAAAAGGAGAGACAGGAAGAGCGATCGAGATCTCATCATGGCCTCCTTTTCAGAGGGTCAGCATGCCGGGGAAGTCTTTTCGGAACCATCGCGGAAGAGAGTAGACCACGAGCGGAAGAACTGTCAAGAAAGAGATGCTCGCAGGGGGGCGGGGAGGTCGTCCTCCCGCCGCCGGGCGCCCCACTATTACCTCAGGACATCGGCCCGGATGCCGACCTCGATATAGCGTCCTCTCCAGGGAAAGCCCGGCTCCGTATAAAAGTATTCGTCGAAGACGTTGGCGACCTTGATGAACGGCGCGAAATCGCCCAGCGACCAGGACAGGCTGAGGTCAAGGTAACCGTAATCGGGGATATCCAGGAGCTTCCGGGCATTGTTGTCATACCAGTATGACTTGGAGGCGAAGAGCCCGGCCAGCCCGAGACGGAGATCCGCCGGGAGAAAGAGAGCCAGCTCGAAGCTCAGGTTGTGGCGTGACAGGACGTCGAGCGGCCGGGCGTCGGAGACGTTCCGGTGGTCGAGGTAAGTGTAGTTGACCGTCGCCATCAGCCATGGCCAGCGCTTCTGGACCTGGAATTCGGCGCCGTTCAGCCGCGCCTCGCCGATGTTGAAGTACGTCCGCAGCCCGCTCGGCAGCCTGAAGCTGTTGATCATGTCGTAAAGCTTCGTGGAGAAAACGGCGGCCGCCAGGTAGACTCCCCGGTTGTAGGCGGCCCCGAGCTCAAAGGTCGAGGCCCGCTCGCTCAGCAGGTCGGGATTCCCCTGGCTGGGCGAGTAGAGCGAGTTCATCGACGGGAACCTGGATTTCCCGGCGTAGGAGAGGTGGACGTCCAGGTCTTCGGCCGGCGAATATTTCACCCCGACGAGCGGGTTCAGCCGGGACGTGTTTTTGCCCTCGAACTTGTCGAGATAATCCCAGCTCGCGCCCAGCACCACCCGCCATCTTGGGGTCAGGGTGATATGGTCCTCGACCCCGGTCGAGAAGGTGGCCTGGTCGAACTTCGTCCAGGGCAGGTTCGTGTCGTCCTGGGTGCGGACTTTGTCGCCCTGGTAATAGACGCTGAGCTTGAGCGAGTTCCAGGGGGCGAGATAAAAGTCGCCGATGCCGAAGACGCCGTAGTCGGCGTTGTCGAAGGTGCCGCTGGACTGCCGGACGGTCATAGCCGCGTCGTTGAAAAAATCCAGCGTGTTATCGTACTTCACATAGAAGGCCCGGAAGCGCAGGCTGGACCGGTCGCCGAGCGCCGTGAGCCCGCCCGCGTTGACCATGTACCGGTCCCATTTCGGGAAGCGCCAGTAGCGGGCGCGGCCGTAGAGGTCGGGCGGCAGGCCGTATTCTGAATGGTAGTAGCCCCCGTTCACCATGATCTCGGAGCCGGAGGTCGGATAATAATAGAGCTTCAGGTTGAGGTTGGTCCGGCTGTAGTCGCTGTTGGCGCGCGCCAGCTTGACCCCTGCCGGGTCACGGTAGCCATAGCCGTTTGAGTCCTGGTAGCCGGCGGTGGCGGCGAACCCGAATTTCTTCCACAGATAGGAGGAATCGAGCCCCAGGCTCCTCGTGCTCCTGTCGCCGTAGGACGCGGCGAGCGAGACCCTGGGCTCGGGGCCGGGCCGCCGGCTGATGACGTTGACGATGCCGCCCATCGTGTTCGGGCCGTAGAGCACCGACGAGGGGCCCTCCGTGACTTGGATGGATTCGACGCCGCCCGCGGCCACCGTCTTCAGGTCGAACGACCCGTAGTAGGGGTCGATGACCGGGACGCCGTCGACGAGGAGGGCGATCCGCTTGTTGTCGAAGCCGCGGAGCTTGAGCGAGTATTCATTCTTGTTCCCGACCGTGACCATGGCGCCCGGCGCATACTTGATGATCTCGGAGAGGTCGAGCGGCTTGAGCTGGTCGATCTGCGTCGCGCTCAGGCTGACGACGGTCGAGACCGGGAGGTCGGCCGGCGCCCGGCCGACGACCAGGATCTCCTCGGTGATCCGGACGGGGATCTCCTGCTTTTTTTCTTTTGCCTTCTCTTTTTCCTTTTCCTGCGCCTGTGCCGGCTGCGAACACGCCGGTGGCGGATAGAGGGAAACCATGGACAGGCCAAGGGCCAAAACGATGACGGGAAGAATAGGGCGGTGCGACAACTTCACTATATCTCCTTTTCAAGCGCGGAAGGCGGGGCTGTTTCCGGCCGCGCCCTATCGGTCAAACGCCCTGGCCTCCTACGGGCTTTAGGCCGTTTGACTCGGAGCAGGCCAGATTATAGCAGAGCGCGCCGCGCCTGTGTAGGGGCCGTTTTGACACACCTTTACCCCTGTGCTATAAGCGCGGGGGGAGTCGCAAATGATCATCATCGGCATCGTCGGTCGATCGCAGAGCGGAAAAACTGGGCTGATCAAAGGCCTCATTCCTGAGCTCAGGAAAAAAGGCCTGCGCGTCGCCGCCGTCAAGCACTGCCCGCACGGCTTCAGCCTCGACCTCGAGGGCAAGGATTCCTGGGAGTTCATGGCCGCCGGCGCGGAGGGTGTGGGCATGGTGGGTCCGGACAAGCTGGCGGTCATCCGGAAGGATGCGCTCGGCCAGCGGTTTTCGGGCTCCGCCGCCCGCTGGTTCCCGGAAGCCGACATCGTCCTCGTCGAGGGCGGTCCGGGCATCGCCGGCCTCAAGAAGATCGAGGTCCTGAGGAAAGGCGAGAAACCGGCGGCCGCCGCCGGGGAGCTGTTGGCTTTTGTCTCGGAAAAGAGGGCGGCCGGCTCGGCCCCGCGATTCCGGCCCGACGACATCGGGGCCATCGCCGCCTTCCTTGAAACCAAGGCGCTCGGGGCGGAGTCCATGATCCGCGTGACCGTCGACGGCGGCGACCTTCCCCTCAACCCATTTGTTCGGACGATCTTCGAGAACGCCATCCTGGGCATGGTCGGGTCGCTCAAGGGCGGCGAGGGCCTCCACCGGAGCATCGCCATCCACCTCCTGCCGGCAGCATCCCCCAAGGCCGGGGACCGGGGCCGAGAGAAGTAGCTTTCAAACATCCTCACACCGACCCTCTCCCGTCCCTGCTCACGGATATCCGGGCGCATGGATAGTCCGGGATTGTGATAAAATCCCGTCCATCCAGACCAAGGAGGAGTCGCATGACATCCGTGTCGCGTTGGACGAAACTTGTCCTGGCCTTTCTTGTCTTCTCCGTCATCCTCTACGCCCAGGAAGAGAAGGCCTTCGACGGCCTCACCCTCAATCTGGGGAACATTGTCCGCCTGTCCCACGCCAGGTCGCGCTCGGTGAGCGCCGAGAACTTCACCGGCGAAAAAGGCAAGGGCGGCATGGCCACCGAGGGGAACGGCCTGGGCGCCTCCCGCGAGCTCGGCCGCGGCTGGAAAGTCTCGCCCTGCGTGACCATCAAGCCGAAACAGACGTTCGTTGTCGCCGATATCCAGGGCTCGGGCGCCGTCCAGCAGATCTGGATGACGCCGAGCGGCAACTGGCGGTTCACCATCCTGCGCTTCTACTGGGACGGCGAGGCGGAACCGTCGATCGAGGCGCCCATCGGCGATTTCTTCGCCTGCGGCTGGGGCAAATTCGCCCAGGTGACCTCGCTCCCCGTCTGCGTCAACCCGGGCAGCGGCCTCAACTCGTATTGGCTCATGCCCTTCCGCAAGTCGTTTCGGATCACGGCCGAAAATCTCGACGAGAAAGAGATGGTCCTTTTCTACCAGGTCAATTACACTCTCACCGAGGTGCCGGCGGATGCCGCATATTTTCATGCCCAGTTCCGGCGGACGAATCCTGTGCCGTACAAAGACGTCTACACAATTCTCGATGGGGTCAAGGGCTGGGGGCAGTACGTGGGGACCTACATGTGCTGGGGCGTCCACAACGACGGCTGGTGGGGCGAGGGCGAGATCAAGTTCTTTCTCGACGGCGACAGGGAGTTCCCGACGATCTGCGGAACGGGCACGGAGGATTACTTCTGCGGCTCTTACGGATTCTCCCCGAATGACAAGTACGCGGAGTTCACGACGCCCTACGCGGGCATGCCCCAGATCCTTAAGCCCGACGGGCAGTGGCGGACGCAGCAGCGCTTCGGACTTTACCGCTGGCACATCCTGGACCCGGTCCGGTTCGAGAAGGACATCCGGGTCACGATCCAGGCGCTGGGCTGGATGTCGGAGGGCCGGTACCTGCCGCTCCAGGACGACATCTCTTCTGTCGCCTACTGGTACCAGCAGGAGCCCCACGTGGCCTTCCCCAAGCTCCCTGCGAAGAGCGCGCTCGAGATCATATGAACGCGCGCTCGCAGGGTCGGACAGCGATGCGCACCTATCCCCCCGGCCTCCGGGTCGAACTGATAGTCAAAAGCTTTATCAAGACATTTCGCAGAATAGCGGCTCCGAGTCGCTCCGCGGCTATTCTGATGGTCGCTCCGAGGACTCCGCTTCCCGCCGGTCCCCCTTCCGACCTTTCCCGAAACACTGTCCTTTATCCCTCCCTGTACAGGGAGGGTAGAGAGTGGGTACTATCTAAAATCAATGTCTGGGAAAGTGTTTCGGGCAAAATACTTGGGGGCTTCGGGGCGCCATCCCCATCCGACCCTGCCCGGGCCGATTCAGGCGGGTAGGGATTGTTGCGCCACGCGTGATCGCCGAATTGAATAGGAGAACGATATGAAATCCTTTTTCAAATACATGTTGATGGCTCTGATCGTGACCGAGCTCAGCTGCGGGAAAAGCCCCAAAGCGCCCGCACCGGGTGCCGTCCGGCTCGGGGAGCTGCGCTGCGAAGCCCTGGACGACCCCCTGGGGATCGATACGCCTCGCCCCCGGCTGAGCTGGATCATGGAAGCCGCCGGCGGAGCGCCGGCCGCCCGCGGCCAGCGCCAGACGGCCTACCGGGTCCTCGCCGCCTCGTCGCCCGAGATCCTGTCCGAGGGCCGCGGCGACCTCTGGGACAGCGGCCGGGTGGAATCGGACCAGTCGATTCACGTGGAATACGCGGGCCGCGCCCTCGCCTCGGGCGAGAGGTGTTACTGGACGGTGCAGGCCTGGGACCGCGACGGGAAACCGACGCCCTGGAGCGATCCCGCCGTCTGGTCGATGGGCCTCCTCGACGCTGCGGATTGGAAAGCGCAGTGGATCGGCCTGAAGGCGGCGGCGCCCTCCCCGGCCGAGGAGCGCCGGCTCCCCGCCCGCTACCTCCGCCGGGAATTCACGCTCGACAAGGAAATCGCCCAGGCCACGGCGTACATTTCTGGACTGGGGATGAGCGAGCTCTACGTCAACGGCCGCCGGGCCGGCAATGATGCACTCTCGCCGGGGCTCACCGAGTACGACAAGCGGGTCTTCTATGTAACCCACGACGTGACGGACCTCCTCAAGCCGGGCCCGAACGCGGCCGGCGTCATCCTGGGGAACGGTCGATACCACGCGCCGCGCACCAAAGTCCCCACCCTGACCCGGGACTTCGGCCTGCCGAGTCTGCTGCTCCAGATCGATATCCGTTTCCGGGACGGAACGTCGGCGACGATCGCGAGCGACGGCGGTTGGCGCGCGACGGACAAGGGGCCGATCACGGCCAACAACGAATACGACGGCGAGGAATACGACGCCCGCCTCGAGCTGCCGGGACTGGAACGAGCCCGGCTTCGACGACGCGGCTTGGACGGCTGCGGACCTGATGGAGGCGCCCCGCGGCCGGCTGGCGGCGCAGATGATCGAGCCCATCCGCGTGACCAAAAGCCTGCGCCCGGTCGCCGTGACGAACCCGCAGCCCGGCGTCTTCATCTTCGACATGGGTCAGAACATGGTCGGCTGGTGCCGGCTCCAGGTTTCGCGGGCCCGCGGGCGCCGCGGTCACGCTCCGCCACGCCGAAACCCTGCGGCCCGACGGCACGCTTTACCTCGACAACCTCCGCGAGCGCCAAGGCTGCGGATACCTACACGCTCAAGGGCGACGGCCGAGGAGTTCTACGAGCCGCGGTTCACCTATCCACGGTTTCCGCTACGTCGAGGTGACGGGCTTCCCGGGCACGCCGACCCTCGACTCCGTCGAAGGCCGGGTCGTCCACGACGACATGCGGCCCGCGGGCGAGTTCGCCTGCTCGAACCCGCTGCTCAACCGATCTACAGCAACATCGTCTGGGGCGTGCGCGGCAACTACCGCAGCATCCCCACCGATTGCCCGCAGCGCGACGAGCGCCAGGGCTGGCTGGGCGACCGCTCGGCCGAGTCAGCCGCGGCGAAGCCTACCTCTTCGACGTCGCCGCCTTCTACGGCAAGTGGGTGCAGGACATGGCCGACGCGCAAAAGGACAACGGCAGCGTCCCCGATGTCGCGCCCGTCGTACTGGCCGTTCTACAACGACGACGTCACCTGGCCCAGCACCGTTCGTCATCATCCCCGACATGCTCTACGATGCAGTACGGCGATCGGCGGCCATCCGCTCGCAACTACGCCGCCATGAAGAAGTGGATCGATTACATGGCGGGCGTTCCTGAAGGACGGCATCATGCCGAAAGACACCTACGGCGACTGGTGCGTCCCGCCCGAAGTCGCCCGAAGCTGATCCACTCCAAGGACCCGGCGCGCAAGACCGACGGCGACGCTGCTCGCGCACCGCCTACTTCTATCACGACCTGCGCGCTCATGGCCCGGTACGCGCCGGCCTGCTCGGCGAAAGCCGACGACGCCGCCGCAGTTCGACGCCCTGGCGGAACGCTCAAAGCCGCCTTCAACAAGAAGTTCTTCGACACCGACACAGGCCTTACGACAACGGCTCGCAGACCTCCTGCGTCCTGCCGCTGGCCTTCGGCCTGGTGCCGGAGGCGGAGCGCGAGCCGGTGTTCGATCACCTCGTCGGAAGATCGAGACCGAGAGCCAAGGCCACATCGGCACGGGGCTGATCGGCGGCCAGTGGCTCATGCGCGTGCTGTCCGACAACGGCCGGCCCGACCTGGCCTATCGCATCGCCGTCGCAGAAGGACTACCCGAGCTGGGGCTACATGGTTCGAAAGGGGCGACGACGATCTGGGAGCTCTGGAACGGCGACACGGCCGACCCGGCCATGAACTCGGGCAACCACGTCATGCTCGTCGGCGACCTGGCCATCTGGATGTACGAATACCTGGCCGGCATCCGGCCCGACCCCGCCGCGCCCGGCTTCAAGCACATCATCATCCGCCCGATGCCGACGGGCGACCTGACCTGGGCGCGCGCCACCTATGAATCCGCCTATGGCAGGATCCGGAGCGGCTGGCTGAAAGAGGGAGACCGGCTGTCGCTCGACGTCACCCTCCCACCCAACACGACGGCGACGGTTTATGTGGCGGCCGCCAAGGCCGCCTCTGTCACGGAGGGAGGGGCGCCCTTGGATCGGGCCGCCGGCGTGAAGCTCCTCAGGGAAGAGGGTTGTTGCGTCGTCCTGGCTGTTGAATCCGGGACGTACAGTTTTTCGTCGACGCTGCCCGCGGCATCAAAATCGTTCATAAATAAATAAGAGCCGCGGCCCACCAGTCCATATCTGCGTCGTGAAAAGAGCGTCAGCGCACTAGTCCGGATTGACCCCGCTGATCTGGGTCCAGGAGCCGCCGTTCCACTGCCAGACGCCCAGGGCTCCGAAATCGACGATCAGCTCCTTGGCGCCGTCGCCGTCCACGTCGCCTGCCAGGAGTCCCTCGGGATCGACCCCGGAAAGCTCGGTCCAGGCGCCGCTCGTCCACAGCCAGAGTCCGACCGGTCCGAAATCTCCTGCCACCTCGTCGACCCCGTCCCCGTTCGTATCGGCCGCGAGCATGTCGTCGGCGTTCACGCCGCTCAGCTGGGTCCAGCCGGCGCCGCTTCCCAGCCACATCCCGAGCAGACCGAAGTCACAGGCGATCTCCTCGCCGACGCCCAGGATCATCTGGCCGGCGATGATTTGATCCGCGGTGACGCCGCTGAGCTGGGTCCAGATGTCGTTTTGCCAGTACCAAACCCCGAAACCGAGCAATCCGGCGGCCACGCCCTGCTTCCCCAATCCGAAGGCATCGACGGCCGCCATGGCGCTCGCATCGGCGGGCGTCAGCTGGTGCGTCGACGGCCCCGACGCCTCCCAGCGCCACACCCCGACGGCCCCGAAATCGCCCACGACCTGCTGCTTGCCGTCGCCGTCGATGTCCGCGGCAATGAGGTCCTGGGGGTTGAACGGCGCGATCGTGGTCAAGGTGCCGTTCTCCTGCCGCCATTTCACCCCGGCCGCCCCGAAATCGAGGATCAGCTCATCGACGCCGTTGCCGTTGGTGTCGGCGGCGATCAGGTATTCCGGGTCGGACGCGGTGAGCTGGCTCCAGACGCCGCCGTTCCACATCCAAAGGCCCAGAGCGCCCAGGTCGACGGCGATTTCCTTATCGCCGTTGCCATCGATGTCGAAGGCGACCATGTTCTCCGGGTTGTAGGCCGTGAGCTGGGACCAGGTCCCGGCCTTCCACATCCAGGCCCCGGCGCTCCCGAAATCCATGGCCACCTCGTCCGCGCCGTCGCCGTCAAAATCGCCGACGGCCTGCTTGCGCACGGGCTGCTCGAAGTAATAGATCTTGGCCACGAAGCCATCCTCGGCGCCGTTCTGCGTGAGGTCGGGACCCGCGGTCACGGGAAACGTGGCTTCTGTCGAGCTCGTGAGTCCCGTCGCGAAGGCGTTCCCGGAAGCGCCGACGGCGATCCCCAGACCGCTGTCGAGAGCGGAGCCTCCGATGTAGCCGCAATAAATAAGGCCTGTCGCTGAGGCATTGACCTTGGCTACGAATGCGTCGTTGGAGCCGTTGGCCGTCAGGTCCGGGCCCGCGGCCACCGGGAAGGTCGCTTCTGTTGAGTTGGTCGTTCCCACGATATAGGCACTCCCCGAACCGTCGACGGCGATCCCCTGGCCGCCGTCGGCGCCCGAGCCTCCGATATATCCACAATAAACAAGATACCCGCCCGCAGGGCTGACCTTGGCCACGAAGGCATCGTTAGAACCGCTTGTACGTCAGACCCGGGCCGCGGTACTCCGGAAAAGTCGTTTGATCTGAGCCGGTGGATCCCGTGACATACGCGTTTCCCAGAATGTCCACGGCGATCCCACGTGCCTCTTCGATTCCGGAGCCGCCCAGGTAGCCGCAATAAACCAGGGCCGACCCAGAGGCATTGACCTTGGCCACGAAGGCATCCGTATTGCCGTTGGGCATCAGGTCGGGTCCGACGGTCACCGGCAGGTCGGTGGATGTCGCCTGGCCGGCGACATAGGCATTCCCCGCCCCGTCCACGGCGACCGCATAGCCAAGGTCGTTGCCGGAACCGGCGATCGTCCTGTAATAGGCGAGGCCAGAGCCCGAAGCGGTGACCTTGGCCACGAAGACATCGCCCTGATTGTAAACGATCGTGGAAGTTCCCGCGATGTAGGCGCACCCCGAGCCGTCCACGGCGATCCCCCCGCCGAAGATCGGTACCCGAGGTCCCGACATACCCGCAATAGAGGAGCGCCGTTCCCGCTACGTTCAGCTTGGCCACGAAGGCGTCGATGACGAAGTTAAAGGTCAGGTCGGGCCCGTAGATCACGGGGAACGTCGTCTGGTCGGAGGAGGTATGTCCTGCCACGTAGGCATAGCCGGCGGTGTCCACGGCGATCCCGAAGGCGAGGTCGGCGCTGGCGCCCCCGATATACCCGCAATACATCAGCGCCGTGCCAGCGGGATTGATCTTGGCCACGAACGCGTCCGTGCTGCCGTTGGCCGTCAGGTCCGGCCCGGCGGTCAATGGGAAAGTCGCCTGGGGGGATTCGGTGTACCCGGCTACGTAGGCGTCCCCCCAGACGTCCACAGCGACGGAGGTTACGGCGTCGTCCGACGAGCCTCCGAGAAAGCCGCAGTAGATCAGGAGCGCCGGATCAAGGACGAGAGGCAGACTGGGTTCATAGGCCCCGACTTCAAAGCCGTAGGTCGCTTGATCTGGCTCTGCGGCGCCAAGCCTAAAGGCGAGATGGACCGTTGTTCTTTTGCCATTTATGTCTTGGTAGGCCGCCGGCACATCGTCGCTGAACCCGCCGAACGGCGTCGCAACCTTGAGGCGGCCGTCGCTATCGACCGAGATGCGGTCCGTGCCCCGGTAGGCCAGCCGGATCTGCGAGGGGTCGGCCCCGGGATGGACGATGAACTCATATTTCAGGCGGTTGGTGGTGCCGTAATATGCCAGGTCGACGCCGGGCCAGAGGCCGCGATAGACGATCCTCGAGTAGGTCGGAAGGCCCGCCTTCCACTCGGCGGCCTTCCCCTTGAAATAGGACACTACAGCGCCGGTTTCGGTCTCACCGACGGGCCGGACATCCGGGTCGGCGCCGACAAAATCCAGCTTGACGGTCCAGCGTTCGGCCACCTCAGCCCCGGCATCTCCGGAAAGAGGCGTGGGCTTCGCCAGGGACAAGGTCATTCCGTCGTTCGTGAAGTAGACCGTCTTATCCTTACCCTGGACATAATAGACGACGTGTTCATCGAGCTGGCCCCGGTTGGGAATGAAATAAACGGGCAGGTTGCCGAAATCCGCATCGACCCTGACGGACGGAGACAGGCGGGCCGACGGGCCGGGCGGCAGCGGACCTCGAGTCCCGGCGTGCTGCGCACGTGCCGGCGCTTCACCAGGGATCGCGGACAGGATCAGGATCAAGGAAACGATGACACACGGCATGGCTGGTTTTTTCATGGCGCCCCTCCTATCGAGAGTTCAAGAAAACCCCATAGCTGAGAGGGAACCAGACCGCGCAAGAACCAAGCCTTGTTATAAGAATTATCCCCTCCAACCATCGTGAGGAAGCATAGGTCAAGATATCAAAGACTGTCAAGGACGGCTTAGGAGGCGCAGTGTGCCGCAGTCCAGATAGCGCTCCGCCACCTCCTTGATGATGGATCGGAGGAATCCGTTCTCCTTCTCGAAACGTCCCTCGTACTCCGCCAGGAACCTGTCGAAGTAATGAAATAACACCCGATAAAGGACAGTCCGCTCGGGATGCCGAGGACGATACACTCCCGCCATGACGGGGAGGATGGCCTCAAAAAACGCGCCAACGCCAAGGATCTGACCGCGTCTGCCTGAAAAAGGGGGAAAAGCGCTGACCCAAAAGCCCGAATCGGGGCCGGAAAGTGTCAACCTGAGTTGACACCTAACCAGGAGAATGGAAACGTCCGGAAACAGAAATTATAGAATTAAGAGCGCTTAGTCGTTTGCGATCCTGATAATTGCTAGAATAAACTTTTTCCGAGCGAGCCGAACTTCCGCCCCTGGCGCTGAAAATCTATTTAAAAGATTGTATTCGGAGTTGATGGGGGCCAATAGCACTCTCGTTCCCGACGGAAAGCCTGCCACGTGAAGGCCCTTTTCAAAAAATGGAAGACTTTGCCCTTCTCGTCCTGGCCTGGGGCGAGCACCACCGCCGCCGTTGTCGCCGGCTGCCTGCTGCTGGTGGAAAGGGACCTGAACGAATACAAGGCCTGGAAGCTCAACAGTCTGAGGGGATAAAAAGCATTCAGCTTCAGGCGTAAGGTATAGGGCAAGACCAGACGAGGTTCGACGTTCGAAGTTCGAAGTTAAAAAAAGCGATCGTGAGGAATGGCTCGCCGGCGCTACCTGGGGACGGTGACCCTGCCCTTCGTGTCCCCTCCATCATCGTATATCACCGCCGCCGCCGACCAGCCTGTTCCCGCCGGGTACCACGTCGTCGTGCCGTTGACGATGCTCGCGCCGCCGTTGGCCAGGACCCCCTTATATGACCCCTGGATCCCCGCCCGGTAGAAGAGGACCTGGCTGGTCGTCTTGTTCCAGGATATCAGCTCCACGCTGAACGTGACTATCGTGCCGTTGGTGTGCCTGGCCTTGGCGTCGAAGATGTTCGTGTTGGGGCGGCGCCACCAGGTATCCACCCAGCCGCAGCACTCGGTCACGTTCCAGGTGTCGCATAGCCTGAGCAACTCGGCCGTGGTGGCCATGTTGCCGTAACGTGAGGCCACCGGGCCCTTTTCGTCCTGGGCGCTGGCCGTGGCCGGGACCAGAGGCAGGAAGACGCAAATAAGAAAGCCGGTGATGAGAAGCGAACGATGGGTCTGAATGATTTTCATGCTTCAACCTCTTTAGATAACTGGATAAAAAAACGATCCACGCCGCATCGCTTCCAGGCCGACAGGAGAATGAATCCGGCACGCGCGCGGAGTGTAAGGGATTAGATCAGCAATGTCAACTTATTTCTTGTTGTTGTCAAGCGACGCGTATGTCTCCATCCGCCGTCGAAATGAAGCATCACAGTGGCCGGCCGTCCTAACATCCTCCGTCTCGGCTCCTGGATGGCGAAACGCTTCCCCTGCCGGCGGATGACATAGCCGTCGAGCGTGCGAGCCGCCTTCAGGAAGAAAATCTCTTCGAGCTTGAGCCCCTTGGGAAACGGCCGGTGAAGATCCTCCGCTTCACGTGGCTCGCGATCGAACGGGCATTTAACCGAGGGCGATATTCCTCAGGACCCGGTTCGCCTCTCCAGCGTCGAGATCCCCGCCAGCCGCTTCTCCTTCACCGGCCGGTCCTGGAGCGTGCAAGCTCCTGACCAAGGCACTATTCGGATCGCGCCCTACCCCTTCCAGTTGCGGACGCGGCGGTACTCGACGAGGAGTGAACCGGGGCGGTCGCCGATAACCGCTCGCAGCCGCTGCAGTTTTCTACCCGAGAGACGGACCGTCGGCGGCGGCTCAAAGCCTCGGGCCAGCGTGACGTCATACTCGCCTTCAGGGTCGATCGAGCGCACGGACAGCTCCATCTCGGCCGAGGGCGATTCGTGGCGGCGGAACGCGAGGATCATGCCTTCCTCTTCGGCGGGCAGGTGATACTGCAGGACGCACCAGTCCCCGGCGCCGGCGGTCACCGGGACCAGCGGATAAAAGTCGCCGAAGTAGTATCTCCGGATTCGCTTTCCCTCGGCCACGGCCTTTCCGAGCTCGCCCCTGGGGTATTCGGCCGGCCGGCAATCGTCGCCGAAAACGATGCCGCCGTTGAACCCGCTGCGGAACATGTAGGGCGTCACTCCGGTCTGGCCGCAGGTGCTGAAAGGTACGTAGCGGCTCAGTCCGGCGGTCATCATCTGATTGAGGACGGCAACCTGATCGTTCTTTCCCGTCTTGATCCGTTCGTAGGTCGCGTCGGTCCGCCACAGCGGCAGGGAGCGCGACGAGGTTTCCAGATCGATCCGCCGGCCGCCGCCGAAGCAGTTATCGATGACCAACCGGGGATTGGCCGCGCGGATCTCGTCCCACATCCGGTACAGCCCTTCCACGTACCGGATCTCCGACATGCCGACCCGGTCCGGGCTCTCTTGATCCCGCTGGCGGGCAAAGGCCTGGATCATCCCCGAATCGATGCGCAGCCAGTCGACGCCGTATTCGCGGATGGCTGTTTGCAGGTAGCGGGTCATGAACTGCCTGGCTTCCGGGATGCCCAGGTCGACTTGCCCCCAGTCAAGAAGCGGCTTGTCCTTTTCCCAGAAGAGGGTCCATTCGGGATGTTCCCGGGCCAACTCCCCCCCGGCCCAGACCGTTTCGGGCGAGAACCAGACCAGGAATTCCAGCCCCAGCTTGTGCGCGGCATCGCCGATCGGCCTGAGGCCCCGTGGGAAGCGGTCGGGCGGCTCCACCCGCCGGATCGGGAATCCGTAATGCCCGGTGCCGCGCGGGTACCCGTCGCGGATCCAGTAGGCGTCGAGCCAGAAGACCTCGAAGCCCAAGCCCTCAATCGCCTTCAGGTAGGAGAGAACATCGGCCTCCGTGCACTTATCTTCCTCCCTGTACACGACGCTCGTATGGGCGATCGGCGGAGTGAGCGGTTGCCCCTCGCGCTGCGGCAGGATGTGGGCGAACATCAGCCGGCGGAACCGGTTGCAGCCCTCGATCGGGTCCTCGCCGAACCACTGGAGCTGGAGAATTCGCGGGCTTCGGATCGACTCGCCCGGGCGCAGTTTCAGACGCATCTGCTGCATTCCGGCCTGAAGCCGGAGGAGCCCGTCCCCGCCGCGCTCGACCGTCACCCGCCACGGCGCCGTCCAGCCGATGGCCGTGATCACGCCGCCGCCAGCCCACTGGAGATTGAAGAACGGACAGGCTCCCGATGACGAATTGGCCTGCTCTCCGGACGGGCCGAATTCGACCCGTGCTCCCAGGCCCAGCGTGTCTGCCATCGGCAGCCAATCCTCGTCGACGCCGCTGCTGCCGTGGAGCCGGTGGAGAATTGGGTCGCCCTTCCCCTTCGGCAAGACGGTCACGTCGAGCGCCTGGACCTGTTCCAGTACTGGCGTCTCCTTCGTGCCGCGGTTCGTGAAATAGAGCGTCCAATCGATGCCGCCCGTGTCGTTGTAGATGATGGCTTCGGCGCGGACTTCAAGGCCCGTTGCCGGATCGGTCAGGGTCAGAATCCGAAGCTCCCTGTCGCCGCCGGCGTTTTCGCATCGAACCGTCGCCTTCCAGCCACCGGCGATCCGTGAGACCTGGCGACCGCCGTAAACGAAGGAAAACGGAAGACCTCCGCCGTGAAGGGCCACCGGACTTTCCAGGGAAGCCGAATCGGAAGCAGAAGAGAAAAACCGCTTGGCCCAGTGACGGTTGAAGGCGAGGCTGTCGGTCGCGGCGGAGTCGGCCCCCATGGCCCAGCCTCCTCCCAGAAGGAGGGCCAAACCCAACCATCCGCGTAACACCGTAGTCCTCAACGGCAGTCTGAACATAAAAAAACTATTTCGTTTTCTGCTGTGCCGGCTGAAAGAACGTTGGAGGATCGATTTCGCCTCATCCCATCGTTAGGGAAGGTAAATCGCAGCCTGATCAGATGTCAAGTTGAACTCGGAATAGCCGAAGATGGAGGATGGCGCGTCCGGTCTCATTGGCAGATGACATCCATGACGCCGCTCCGCAGGGAGGACCA
The DNA here is from genome assembly GCA_963764885.1 of Candidatus Aminicenantota bacterium. Classification (GTDB taxonomy): domain Bacteria; phylum Acidobacteriota; class Aminicenantia; order Aminicenantales; family UBA8522; genus CAVSCD01. The sequence continues at coordinate 182,091 of CAVXUH010000003.1, read as the reverse complement.
GACAATTTTCATAAACGTATCTTCGGGTCTTCTCGTATATTCTACCTTTCCCTGCTTCATCGAGCCCGACTTGTTCGGAACGTTGGAGTTTCGGATTCGCATCGCGTTCGCCCAGAACGAGGCGAGGCGATTGCCGAACCCCCTTTCGGTCCCGGTTTGCTTATCGAGGACAGCGATTTCCAGATCCCTGTAGATCGCGCGCACCCGGCCGCGTGCCTGGCCGGCGGTCACATCGATTTCGAACGCCACCTCTTGCGCTCGGCCGGATTTGATCCGGGTGTGTCCCGCAATGCCAAGGAACGCATTCAGGCGAGGCAGGCCCATCGCGCTGAGCGAACCGGAATAGCGGAGCGCGAAATCCGGGGAGTTGATCGGAATCGACATCAGCACCTTTATCGTGCCGGCGTTCATGAGGTCGGCCTGCCCCCGGAGTTGGATAGCGGCCGTCGGGTCGCCCCGGTTCGCGATTCCCTCGACGGACAAGCTCGACGGCCCCGAACGTCAACACGCCGGGGTCGGCTCCGACGGCCAGCCTCTCGCAATATCTGACGTGGCCGTTGGTGATGCTGAGGCTGTCGACCTGAAGCGGCTGCCGGACGGAGGCCAGCGCCTCATGCACCATGAGCGGACTCTTCACGAACGGCTTTCGCGGCTTGTCGCGATTGATCAACGCCTCGAAGGAGGGTTGGGAAAGATGGACCGACCTGGCCCTGTACGACTTTCCCTGGAGGAGTTCGCCATACGCCAGGCCCGACACTCTGCACTCAGGTACGGCCACCTGAAACCGCGTCGTTCGAAAATCGCTCGCCGCGAAGAAGGCTTCGTCTCCGGCCAACGACCGCAGCTCGATCCCTTCGGCGATCAGCTCTGAACCCGGCAGTGACCCTTGCAGCCGCGCGCAGCGGATCCCGTAGTGGGCCTTGGGGAATTCCACATCGAGATTCGTCGCCTCGAAACCGGCCTGGGCGAGGACATCAGCCAGCGCAGCCTTTCCCCAAAGAAGCCGCGCCCAGCGAACGCCCGTGAGCGAAATCCGGCCGACCCGGAGCGTCGAGTCGGTTGCCCTCAGTGTGACAGATTGCGCGACCAGGCGATTGGCTCCCACCGAGTAATCCAGTTCGCCGATTCGCAACTCGGACCCTGGATGCGCTTCGGCAAACTCTCGCTCCGCCCTTTTTTTGCCATAGCCGTTGAGTATCGCATCACCGAAGACAAGGATGATCACAGCGACGGCGAGGACGAGCGCACCAAGGGAAGCTCCCACGTAGGCCGACAGCCTCCGCAGCGACAGCCTCCGTCCATGCTTCACCGTTTGTTGCTGAACCCTGTCCTTTCGTAAACAACGGTTGTTCATGAGGAGGGCGTCAGTCCCGCGCGAAGTCGATGAAACCACGCTCCAGCCTCCGGCCGAAGCGTTCCTGCGTTAATTTGGCCTGGCCGCATCGTCAAGGGTGATAGAACTCAGCGTGAACTATCGTCGCCATTCAGCCCGTCGCCTGCGCACCGCGACGTCCACGAAACACAAAGGTCAAGGCGAACCCCGCCAGAAATCCGCCGATATGCGCCATATAGGCGACGCCACCCGTCTTCGCCGTGTCGGCGATCGAACCGATGCCGCTAAAAAACTGCAGAACGATCCACATCCCAATGGCCAGCAGCGCGGGCACTTGAATCACCCCTTGGCCCTGCAAGACTTTGACCTTTCCCTTTGGGAACAGCAAGATGTAAGCGCCGAGCACTCCCGCAATCGCCCCCGATGCTCCCAAATTCGGCACGTTGGATCCGACGCTAAACGCCAACTGCGCAAAAGTCGCCCCCAGCCCGCAGAGAAGGTAGAAGATTATGAACATGATGTGCCCGAAACGGTCTTCCACATTGTCACCGAAGATCCATAAGTAGAGCATGTTGCCTCCCAGGTGAACCCACCCGGCATGCATGAACATGGAAGTGAAGAGCGTCAGAAAATCACCGACGGGATTGGCCAGGAAGCGGCTGGGAACGAAAGCCCACTTCCCGATAAAAGCGTCACCGCCACTCAGTTCGACAAAGAAAAACAGGACGTTCAGAGCGACCAAGGCATACGTGACCAGCGGCACAGTTCGGCGGCCGCTATTATCATCACCGATTGGCAGCATGAGATTTATCTCCTTTTGCTTAAGATAAACATTTGATAGCGAAAGAAGCCGAGGGAGGAATAAATGGCATGGCCTTCATGGTGACTGAATGCCAGTTGATGAGTTTTCGATGGCTCGCATTTTGAGAACCGAACTTGACGCGGCCGTGTTGTTTGCTACTTAGCCGGCTTCTCTATTTTCTCCTTCGTGTTTTCTTTTAAAGATGCTGTCTTGTAAGATTCAGCTAACTTTGCGGCTTGTTTTCGGATTTTGGCCCTGCCGGCCCTATTCTTCTGCAGCTCTTTCAGGAAGGGAGTCGGCTCCCAGCGCTCCCTGGCAATTTCCACAATACGGTTGATCAGCATTGAGTACCCCATGCCGGCCTGCAGTGCGGCCAAAGCAAAGGCGCTCGTTTGTTCCAGATAGGGGTTGGCATTGACCTCGACGACAATTGGTATCCCATCAGCGGAAAGCCTGATGTCGACCCTGGCATAATCCCGTACTTTCAAGGCATAGGCTGCCTCTCGGCCGGCCCTGATCAAGCGCGCTCGCACCTCAGGAGCGAGTTCCGTCGAAACGATAGCATTGACGGCCTCATACTGAAGACTCGCTTCATCCGACTTTGCTTCCTCACCGAAAATCCGTGGATATCCGCTGGGAAGTTTGGCAAAATCAAGCTCCATCAGCTGGTAATATCTCGGCGGGGTCATTGCCTAAAATGCTGACATAGAACTCGCGTCCTTCGATGTATTCCTCCACCAGGGCAGGTACATTCAGTTGCGTTTGGATAAAGCCGATACGCTCAATAAGCTTGGAATACTCGGTCACCAGGGAAGTAGTCATCAATGCCGAGGGAAGCGTCTCCTGCAAAGGTTTTACAAACAAGGGGAAACGCATTTTGCCGGCGAATTCGAGGTTGTCCTTGTCAAAGGTGGCGTAATTTGGATAAGGTACCCCGTGAAACTTCAAGAGTTTCTTCGTTACCGACTTGTCTTGTCTCAAGGCCATCCCTCCGGGCCAGTTCCCGTAAAAGGTTGGCCAAGCATGGCCAGAACAGCCGTAACATGCATTTCATAGACATCGTTATCAGCAAAACTCTCGCAGAGATTGAACACCAGGTCGGGGCGTTGGTCATCAAGCTTGTCCAGAAGTTCGCGTAGATCGTCGCTTATTCCAATCAAGTGATACTTTGTGCCCGCATTCTGACAAAGCTCCGGCGACCTCGTCGACCACTTCATCGTGCTTGGTTCCTTCCTTACTGCGATCCTCCCAGAACAGCACAGAAATCTTGAGTTTATCCATCCCGTCGGCCTCCTTTCCAATCAGGACAATATCAGGCATCTACGAATTGACCCCGGTACAAGTAGTTCATGACCAGTGTGGCGACGAATACCGACACACTCACCATTTGGGTTGCGGTTTGCTCAGGTTTTATCTTGAGCTCGAGAAATTGGATCCGCTCCAGCAATTCATCGATGAGAGCACTCAGGAGCTCTCGGTCGATACCTGTCCAGTGATTCACCTCTCGAATCAGTTGTTTACGATTGGCCCGAAGAACATCGACCGCCGGTTGTCCCCGCTCCGCAGGAAACAGTCTTCGCAAGTCGTTGTTGAGAGTGCGATGGAGGTTGATACGGATGGGGTGAGTTTCCCTATTCGATTCGTACCATCTATCCAAAGTCATGGTCAGCTCTTGCACGGGCAAATCCAGCGTCTCGTCACTGACGACCGGCGGCTTGCCGGCCGTATTCGCGTGCCGTTTTGTCAACATACCATAATTTAACCAGAGCCGGAGTGTCCGCATACTATTTCCGCCAATCCGAGCCAGGCGTGAGCCAAACAGCAAAAGTCTCCGCAAAATCCTCATCAGGATGCTTCTCTGCGTACCATCCGGGTAAGTGACGTACGAACTTGGCGCTAAAAGGTACTGGATGATAATGCTTCTTGTAGGGCTGCGAAGTTATCCCGAAAAGCCGGCGCCATTCCGGCTGCCTGGATAGGCGAAATGCATAATTGAATGCATGTCCGGCCTCATGACGGAGGTACATCATCACTTCCGTTTCGTCTTCTGCTTCGATGTCAGTCAATTCACCTTCCAGCTCAGACAGCACCGGGTCGGCCAGGTAGAATGGAATCCCGATCACGGGAACCCCATCAGGACAGCCCCATTCATCAGACAGATATGTTTTTGGCTTGAAGGAGATGCCCGCTTTTTCCAGTTCTTGATAGAGTTCACCGATGAGTCCCTCAAGTCGCGTGCCTTGAATCTTGAGTGATAGATCGCTGATCTTCCGGGACAAAAATTCTTGTTGATCTCTATTCAGAACGTCCTTCTTGGCAGTCTCGCGAAATTCCAATGGGCTCATACTTTTCTCACCAGTTTTACCAAGACTCTTTTACGCCATCCGATAAATTTCAAGACGCTGCTTATCGCTTTACGCTCGTCAAACATAAGGATAGGGAGGGAATCGCCTTTTTCAATTCTTCCCCTCACAAAATAAGGGTACCCCGGCCCCGGACAGGTGTCAAGAACTCCAGAGCCGTTGTCAACGCAACATGAATATGTCCTATTCTTAGCAACCTGACTCTGGTCGAGGACGCAGCCCTAAATGAGGGATGGCAGGGGGGCTTGAGGTTTCCGAACCGGGTGGCCTGAGGCTCGCAGCCGCCTTCGCCCAGCATCTTGTCCGTGCCGATGCAGCTCGCGGCGCTCGGCCTGACTTTGTTTCTTGTTCAGGAACGGGGGCTAGGCCTGTGCGATTAGGCCTTGCACCCCTTAGGCTCATCACGGCCGGGTATTGACTTACCTTCCTGATGGCCCGATAGTCAGGTATTGATCTTAATAATTCAGACGGCCCGTAATCTGGTTTTATCGCCCAACGAGTGGGGCAGCATCACTTTACCCAATAGTGCAGAAACCTGGCTGGCGGGTCCAATCCCTGACATTATTTGGGTGAAGATGGGCACGTTCGCCGACGTCGACATCGATTATTTTACCGGTAAATCGACCATTGGGCTTCGCCAAGGCCGTTTTTGCTGATCAAGAGAGGGGCGCCTGATTTGAAGGCAAGGAGAGGGGTCATGAAACGATTCAGCGTATTATCGATTATTATCTTTTCGGTTTTAGTCGGCTGGTTCATTCTGTCCGCAGGAGATGAGTCTTTCCTGACAAAACCCCTGCATCTCAGGCAACCGGGGCCTCCGGGCCGGCCCAAGTCCCCGGCCTCAAGTCTCAACCGAACGGGAATGCCTCCGGACTTCATGTCGATTTCGGGAGCCTTCCCCTTTATTTCACGGCCAACCGGGGTCAGGTCGACGATCGGGCCCTCTTCTATGCTCAAAGCGTCCCGCTACACGCTCTGGCTGACCGAGGAAGGGCTCGTCTTCGACAGCTTCAAGTCAGAAAGCGCAAACGATCCCGCCGCCGGCAAAGAGCTCTCCTCCGGCCGGAGAAGCGTCCGGACCGCAAAGGCGCGCGGGATGTCTCCAGGCTCGTCTTTCTGAATGCCTCCAAACATCCGGAGATCGTTCCGGTGGATGAGACCGCCCTCAAGGTCAATTATTTCATCGGCAACGACCCGGCGAAATGGCACGCCGCCGTGCCCACCTCCGGGGCGGTCCTCTACAAGAATATCTATAACCGGATCGATCTGAAAGTTTACGGGATCGAAAGCCGGATAGAGTATGACTGGATCGTAAGGCCCGGGGGGGATCCGCGGGATATCCGGTTCGAATACAGGAACGTTAAAGGGACGCGGGTGGATGAGGCGGGGAACCTGCTCGTCGAGACGGGATTCGGGGACTTGATGCATAAGAAACCGGCGGCCTATCAGGAGGCGAAAGACAATCTTCCACCGGATGGGCGATCGGAAAACGGAACACGGGCGGTCGTCGAGTCGAACTTCAAGAAGATCGCCGAGAACGTCTACGGGTTCGAAATCGGGGCCTACGAGGCGGACCTGGAGCTGGTCATCGATCCCGTTGTCCTGGCCTACTCTACCTACCTGGGCGGGAACAACGACGAATTTGCCCACGGAATAGCGGTGGACGGCAGCGGTAACGCTTACGTGACCGGAACCACTTATAGCACGGATTTTCCCATCCTGAACCATTACCAAACAGATCCCGGGGATGGAACCGCCGATGTCTTCGTGACAAAGCTTGCCACGACGCTGAGCGGCCCCGCCAGCCTTATCTACTCCACCTACCTGGGCGGGAATGGGATTGATTATGGCTATGGAATAGCCGTGGACAACGGCGGCAATGCCTATGTGACCGGAGAAACGCAGAGCACGGATTTTCCCACCCTGAACCAGTACCAAACCGATCAGGGGTACGGTGATGCCTTCGTGACCAAGCTCGACACGACGAAAAACGGCAATGCCAGCCTGGTCTACTCCACTTACCTGGGCGGGAGTCAGTGGGATACCGGCTTTGGAATAGCGGTGGACGACAGCGGCAACGCCTATGTGGCCGGAAACGCATCAAACACCACGGATTTTCCCGTCCTGAACCAGTATCAGACATATCAGGGTTTGGTGGATGCCTTCGTGACCAAGTTCGACACGACGCAGAGCGGACCTGCCAGCCTGATCTACTCCACCTACCTTGGCGGGAGTGCTCAGGATTATGCCTTTGGAATCGCGGTGGGCGCCAGCGGCAATGCCTACGTAGTTGGATGCACGTATAGCACGAATTTTCCGACCCTGAACCAGTACCAGACGGATCCGGGGGATCTTCATACCGATGCCTACGTGGCAAAAATTGACACGACGCAGAGCGGCCCTGCCAGCCTGGTCTACTCCACCTACCTGGGCGGGAGCAGCGATGATGGGCTCTGGAATAATACTCAAGCAGGAATAGCGGTGGATGGGAGCGGCAACGCCTATGTAACCGGATGGACGGATAGCACGAATTTTCCCACCCTAAACCCGTACCAGACGGATCAGGGGTTGAGGGATGCCTTTGCTGCGAAGCTCGACACGACGAAGAACGGCACTGCCAGCCTGGTTTACTCCACCTACCTGGGCGGGAATAACGATGATCAGGGCTATGGAATAGCTGTGGACGGCAGCGGCAATGCCTACCTGACCGGAACCACGTACAGCACGAATTTTCCCACACTAAACCAGTACCAGACAGAGCCGGGAGACGGAAACTGCGATGCCTTCGTGACAAAGCTAGATACAACGCAGAGCGGCGAAGCCAGCCTGGTTTACTCCACCTACCTGGGGGGGAGTAGCAGCGATTTTGGCTATGGAACGGCGGTGGACGGCAGCGGCACTGCCTACGTGACCGGACGCACGGAGAGCACGAATTTTCCCACCCTGAACCAGTACCAGGCAGATCAAACGACCTCTGACGTCTTTATAGCCAAGTTGCGGGCGTCCACCGTTCCGGACACGTTCAGCTTCATCGACCAGACCGGCATGCCGGTGAGCACGGTCATCGCCTCGAATCCGATCACCGTTGCCGGTATCGACATTGCGGCAGCGGTCTCCATCACCGGAGGCGAGTATGCCGTTTCGACCGATGCCGGAAGCACCTGGGGCGGTTGGACCAGTGCCCCAGGGACTGTCGATCTTGACGATCAAGTCAAGGTGCGCCAGACGTCATCCTCAAGCAACTCCACGTTGACCACGGCGACGCTCACCATCGGCGGAATCAGCGATTCCTTCGATGTGACCACCGCGGCCTCGGGCGATCCCAGGGCGATCGGCCTGGTTTCCTGGTGGAAGGCCGAGAATAATGCCGATGACAGCGTGGGCGTGCACCCGGGAACAACGGCGGGCGGCGTAGCTTACCTCGCGGGCCGGGACGGCCAGGCGTTCAGCCTCGACGGAGCGGATGACTCCGTTGACGTCGGCAACTGGTTCAACCTCCAAAGCTTCACGATCTCCCTGTGGATCAACCCGGCGGCGGCGCAACTGGCAAATGCCGACATCATCGACAACTACCATTCCTCGGTGTCCCCCAGGGTCTCTTGGGGCATGCAGCAGGATGGCTCCACGACGAACCGGTATAGCTTCTTCGCCTTCGGCCCCACCGCCTGGGCTTTCCCGCATGTCTATTTCACGCTGCCGGCAAACCAGTGGACCCACGTTGTCGTCACCCGCGATGCGTCCACGCGCACCGGCACGGTCTACATCAACGGCAGTGTGCTGCCCACCGTGACCGGATCCGAGAGCATCAGCTACGACGGATCCGAGAGCCTCCATTTCGGCCGGCACGACCGGATCGCGGGGCGCACCTGGGCCGGCCAGCTCGATGACATACAGGTCTACAACCGCGCCCTTTCCGCGGGCGAAGTGGCGATGCTTGACGACGACATCTATGAGGACAACGACACGCCGGCCACGGCGGCGGCGCTGGTCCCCGGGACCTATCCGGGGTTGATCCTGCGCGACGAGGATTACTTCAAGGTGTATGTGGAGGCGGGCAAGGACTTGCAGGTGAGCATCACCGGGGCGGCGCTTCCGCCGGCCAGCGGCGGCGACCTGGATATCGAGGTTTACGACGTTTCCGGGAACCTTCTCGTCGCCTCAACCGGCGGTTCGACCAACGAAACGGTCTGCCTGAGCAACCTGGCCGCCGGCTGGTACGTCATCCGCAACGCCTGGTACGGGACCGCCCACGGCTGCACACTGACCATCGCCAGCGGCGACCTGCCCTTGGGCGAGATCAGCGGCCGGGTCACGGACATTCGCGGTGCCGGCATCGCTAAAGTCTGGGTCATGTTTTACGAGCCGGGCGGCGACTGGAACCTGGTGCGCGGCTATGCCCCCACCGACATCAACGGCGATTACCACTTCGCCTACACGACCGGCGACCATAGAGTGAAGTTCGACACCACTTACCCCGCCTGTCAAGTCGTCGGCAGCTACGTCAACGAATGGTACAACGATGCGGCGACGCTCGGCGCGGCGCAGACGCTGACCACCCAGCCCGGCCAGTCATTGACCGGGATCGACGCCGTCCTGGGCGATGCGGGCATGGTCACGGGTGTGGTGACCGGGCCGGAAGGCCAGCTCTTGCAGTATGCCTACGCCCAGGCTTATGACTCCAGCGGGACCATGTATGCGAGCACGTATACGTTTGCCGACGGCACGTATCGCTTGCGCGGCATCGCCTCGGCCGGCAATTACCTCATCCGCTTCCGGCCCCCCGCCAACACCCCGTACGCCGTGGAATGGTACAGCGACAAGGGCTGGTCAGGCGCGGCTGACGCCGTGCCCGTCGTCCTCGGGGAGGCCACGCCCAACATCAACGCCCAGCTGGGGTACGGCGGCTCGATCAGCGGCCAGGTGACCGCCGCGGGCAGCGGCCTGCCGATCGCCAACGTGACCGTCAGGGCCCGTGACGAAAACAATATCGGGATCTATGACGCCGTGACCGGCGCCGATGGGCAATACACGATCTACTGGGTTCCCGCCGGCAACATCAAGCTCCGTTTCAATGCCGGGATGACCGGGTATTCTTCCGAATGGTACAACGACAAGGCCGACTTCGCGACAGCCGACCTTATGACGCTCACGGCCGGGCAGAACGTCACCGGCATCAATGCCCAGTTGCTGCCGGCCACCCTGACGATTGCCTCGCCCAACGGCGGCGAAAGTTGGATGGTGGGTTTGAGCCATGACATCACCTGGAGCTCGACCGGCGCCAGCGCCAATGTGCGCCTTGAATTTTCCGCCAACAACGGCACCGATTGGAGCGACGTCATCGCTTCGACTCCCAACGACGGATCTTACTCTTGGACGATCCCCGACACCCCGTCGACCACCTGTCTCATACGCGTCTCCGACGCGGCCTATCCGCCGACGAACGACGATTCCAATGCCGTTTTCGCTATCGTTGCTTTCGTTGCTCCTTCTGTCACGGTTACCTCACCCAACGGCTGGGAGAACTGGACGGCGGGCTCGGGCCACGACATCACCTGGACGACGACAGGCACGATCGCCAACGTCGATATCTCTTATTCTGCCGATAGAGGCTCCCATTGGATCCCGGTGGCAGCCGGCACGGACAATGATGGCCTCTTGACCTGGACCGTGCCCAATACTCCGTCTACCCAGTGCCTGGTGCGGGTTAGCGATGCTGCCAATGCCGCCGTGACCGACGGCAGCCAGACCGTTTTTGCCATCCTGGCTCCGGGCTCCCTGGCGGCGTGGGGATACAATGCCGGTGGCCAGACCAATGTCCCGGCGGGAAATAATTACGTCGCTGTCGCTGCCGGCGACCTCCACAGTGTGGCGCTGAAAGCGGACGGCTCCCTGGCTGCATGGGGAGACAATGGCTCCGGCCAGACCAATGTCCCCCCGGGAAACGACTATACTGCTATAACCAGTGGACAGAACCACAACCTGGCGTTGAAAGCCGACCGCTCCCTGGTCGCTTGGGGATTGAACGACTATGGCCAGTGCAATATCCCGGCGGGCAACAACTACGTGGCTTTCGGTGCCGGCGGCTTTTTCAGCGTGGCCTTAAAAGCGGACGGCTCCCTGGTGGCATGGGGGCGGAACAATTATGGCCAGCTCGATGTCCCGGCGGGAAACGACTACGTGGCTATTGCTGCCGGCAGATACCACGTCCTCGCCTTGAAAGCGGATGGCTCCCTGGTGGCATGGGGACGGAACAACTATGGCCAGATCAACGTCCCGGCGGGAAACGACTATGTGGCTGTCGCCGGCGAATTAAACCAAAGCATGGTGTTGAAAGCGGATGGCTCCCTGGTGGCCTGGGGAGAGAATGGCAGCGGCCAGTGCAATGTCCCGGCGGGAAACGACTACGCCGCTATTGCCTGCGGCTATTGGTACAGCTTGGCGTTGAAAGCGGACGGCTCCCTGACGGCCTGGGGAGACAATGTCCTTGCCCAGTGCGATGTCCCGGCGGGGAACCGCTTCGTGGCGGCCACGGCCGGCTACTATCACGGCCTGGCCATTGCCGAAACCTCCGTCATTGCCGGCATGGTCACCATCGGGGGAGCCGGCTTCGCCAATGTGGTCCTGAGTGGTCTGCCCGGAGACCCGGTCACCGATTCCTCCGGCGCCTATTCTGCTTCGGCCGCCTATAACTGGTCGGGAACCGTTGTCCCAACGCTCGCCGGCTACGCTTTCACTCCGGTCAGTCGCGAGTACAGCAACGTCATCGCCGATCAGACGGCACAGGATTATACGGCTTCAATAATTCCCAACACGATCACCGTGACTTCTCCAAACGGCGGGGAGAACCTGACCGTGGGCGCCGCGAACAACATCACCTGGACATCGACCGGCGTCGTGGGCAATATCAAGATCGAGTACTCGATCGACAGCGGGAGCCATTACTCCGAGGTCGTCGCCTCGACGGCTAACGACGGGAGCTTCTCCTGGCCCGTGCCGAACACGCCGTCGACGGCCTGCCTTGTCCGGGTGAGCGAGACCGACGGCAGTCCCTGGGATGTAAGCAACGCCGTCTTCACCATCGAAGCGGCCACGCCGCCTCTCACGAGCGGGCTGGCGGTCGATTTCGGGCCGGTCGGCCTCTTTATCTTTGAAAATTTCGTCTGGACTCAAGTCAGCGGTGTCAACCCGGAGAGCATGGCCGCGGCCGACACCGACGGCGATGGCGCGGGCGAGCTGGTGGTGGATTTCGGCTCAGTCGGGGCCTGGCTCGTGGACGGCAGCGCCTGGACGCAGCTCTCGGGAGTGAACGCCGACGGGCTCATCGCCGCCGACACCGACGGAGACTTGGCTGGGGAAATCGTGGGCGACTTCGGTACGACCGGCCTCTGGCTCTGGAACGGGGCCTGGACCCAGCTCTCTGGAGTCAACGCGGACGGGATGATCGCCGCGGACATTGATGCGGACGGCGCCGACGAGGTCGTGGGCGACTTCGGAACGACCGGCCTCTGGCTCTGGAGCGGCGGCTCCTGGACGCAGATGTCCGGAGTCAACGCCGACGGCCTGATGGCGGCCAACGTCGACCCCGCCGCCGGGAAGGAAATCGTCGCCGATTTCGGGGCGATAGGTCTCTGGTTATGGAAAGCCGGGGCCTGGACGCAGATCTCCGGCGTGAATGCGGAAGGCATGGCCGCCGGCCGGATCGATGGCGACGCGGAGGAAGAGGTGTTGGTCGACTTCGTCGGCCTGGGCGTCTGGCTGTATAACGCCGGCGCCTGGTCCCAGATCTCGGGCGCCAATCCCGAGCAAATCATAGCCGCCAACTTCACTGCGGATGCGGGCGATGAGCTCGTCGTTGACTTCGGCGCGATCGGCATCTGGCAATGGGACAATGATTCCTGGGTCCAGATATCCGGCATCAACCCGGAGCTCCTGGTCGCGGCCAACACGGACCTCGACGTCGAGCTCGAGGTCGCCGCCGACTTCGGCTCGCTCGGCCTTTGGCTGTGGAATAACGGGATTTGGAACACGATCTCGAACGTCAACCCGGAGAACATCATCGCCAAATATTAGGGAGGGCTGGTAGCCGTTACCTTCCCGGGGTTCTGAATCACAAAAGGGGCGGCCCCCGATTAGATCGTCACGCTGCTGGTGGCGTGGATGGTTACGGTGAGGCCCGGCCTGCCCGTCAACTGAAACGTCCCATGGTTCGTTTTCCGGAAGGCCTTCATGAACGGTTGACCGCCTTTTCCATTCAAAACCCGGACAAGCTCGAGGATCTCCTCGGGGTTCGAGTATTACTCCAGCGAGACTTTGAAGTTGAGCACGGGCGCGAGCTTCCCCGTTCCTCCGGTGAGAATCCGGCCCGTGAATTTCTCGGCGGCCAGGGATGTCGTGCCGGCGAAAATCAGGCCGGCCGCAACGAGGGTGAGGATTGTTCCTGAGCGGCTAAGTTCTTTCATGGCAAGACCCCTCCTCATCGCATTGTCGCTAGAAGATTTTTTAGATATTAGTCGACCGTGATCTTCCGTCCATTCTCACCGCGCGCCCTCCACCACGAAGAGCTGCGACGTCATCCGATCATAGCTGTACGCGTAGGACTTGGTGTCGTCCGTCAGCGCGGCCCCCGAGATCCGGAAAACACCAGCCCTGTCGGCGGGAGCGACCTCGCGAATCAGTACGCGGCGGCCGGAGGCGAGGTCCAGCCGCTCGATCCGGAACGGCACGTCTCGACGGTCGGAAAAAGTAGAGAGAGCGGCCATCCGCGCTCCAGCGAATGACCTGGTCGTCCGTGGTCAGCCCGGGCACGGTCTGAGCAGTTCCTCCCTCGACGGGCTGGATGAGCCAGGTTCCGCCCGGTTTCGAGTACAGGATGTGCAGGCCGTCCGGAGAAACGCTGCCGTTCGTCGTTGCTTCCGGTGTGACGGGCCGCGGCGGGCGGCCACCCGAGACGTCCTGCGCATAGCACCGCGAAGCCTTGCCGGCCTCGTTGCCGACCACCAGAACGCTCTTTCCGTCCGGGAACCAGCCGGCCGATTGATACGTCTCCAGGTCGCCTCGTGGGAGGCGTCGAGTCTCTCCAGGACCGGTCGGGTAGATGACGAGCTGCGGTGGCGTGTAGATGATGGCCAGCGCCCACTTCCCGTCCGGCGAGAGGCCCATGGGGCGGCCTTCTCCCAGGCGTACGACGGGACCGCCGTCGGTTTTCCGCAGGCAAACCTCGTAGTTCTGGCCGGCGGCTGCGGACTCGTCATTAAAGAGCAGCATGCTCCCATCCCGCGACAGAAACGTGTCTGATGGAGTTATCGAGCCATGAGAGATCGCGCTCTGCGCTCGCGCCCGGGGCCAAGACGGAGATCTCGGAAAGAATGTCGTCACGAGTCACGAGCCAGCGTCCGGTGCGGGAGACATCGTGCATCGTCAACCCACCGGCACTGCTGAGGGCGACCCGCCCGTGTCCGGAGAGATCGACGCCATAGAGGGTCTGGGCTTGCCCTGCCGTGCTGGCGGTGAAGAGGACCTCATCGCCTGTTCTGGACCAGGCCAGGCCCTCCTCGCCCCAATAGTCGCCGGATAGGAAGGTACGCTTTCCCGCCCGGTCCACGACGATGACCGACCCGCGGTCGTCCCACTGCGCGGGGTGCTCGAACAGAGCGATCCGGTCGCCTCGGGGCGAGACACGAAGGTCACTCAGGTAGCCCGCGGTCTCGTAGAGCACCTTGCCGATGGGGAACTCCAGCCGGTCCTTCCCGTCCGCCATCCGAATGATGGCCAACTCGGAGCCGTCCGGCGACCAGTCGGCTTGACGGATCTCCTCGAGGATCTCTCGCGGGGCCGTGCTCCCGAGCGAGACTCGCGCGAGAGTGCCGATGTACAACCGATGCGCGATGTAGTGGGCGTTGGTCAGGACGGCCAGCTCCCCCTTGGAAGAGATCGACAGGAGGTGCGTGTGCGGGAGGCCGAGGGGGCGCGGCTCGGGAAACTCGGGGCGGATCATGAACAGCTCCGGGACGTTGCCCTCGAGCGCCGCACTGTAGACGATGGTCTCGCCGTCCGGCGCGAAGGCGGCCTGCAAGATCGCTTGCGGACTGAAGCTCATCTGGCGGAAAGTGACCCCCGTGGCAAAACCTCGCTCCGACCTCTGTCCGACTCGGTACGACGCCAGGATTGCGACACCGAGTGCGGCAGCGACAACAATAACGGTGAGCCATGGCCGCCAGCCCCCGCGCGTAACGGCAACCTTCGGCCCGCTCGCGACGGTGGAACCTGAGACAGCCTGCAGGTCGAAGGCGATGTCGCGGGCGGACTGAAAACGCTCCCCCGGTTTCTTCTCCAGGCAGTGCTGGACGATGCGCCCGAGCGCCGGTGAAGGTCCCGAACCGTTGGCCGCGATCTCCGGCGGATCTTCCTTCAGGATCGCCGTCATGCTTTCCGCCGCCGTATCGCGCTGGAACGCGCGCCTCCCCGCCAGCATCTCGTAGAGGACGACTCCGAACGAGAAGATGTCCGAGCGGTGATCCGCTGCCTCGCCTCGCACCTGCTCCGGGGACATGTACCAAACCGTCCCCATCACGGTGCCGGGGTCGGTGTGCCGCTCGATAGAAAGCGTCAGCGACTCCGAAACAACGGTCGGACCTGATCTCTTGGCCAGGCCGAAATCGAGCAGCTTCACGCGCCCCTCGTGCGTCACGAAGATGTTCTCCGGCTTCAGGTCGCGGTGGACGATCCCCTTTTCGTGAGCCGCCGCCAGCCCCTCCGCGATCTGTGCGGCGAGATCGACGGCCTTGCGGGCGGGAAGCGCGCCGTGCTCGAGGCGCCCGCGCAGGGTCTCGCCTTCGAGGAGCTCCATGACGGCGTAAGCGGTTTCACCCTGCCGCCCGAAGTCGTGGATGGCGAGGATGTTCGGATGAGAGAGCTGAGCGACTGCGCGCGCCTCGCGCTCGAAGCGCGAGAGCGCCTCGGGATTATCGGCCAGCTCGGCGGGGAGAACCTTGATCGCTACATCACGGCCGAGGTTGGCATCGCGGGCGCGGTAGACCTCTCCCATTCCCCCCGCACCGAGCGGGGCCAGGATCTCGTAAGGGCCGAGGTGTGTGCCGCTTGCGAGCATCACTGCCTCCGTACGGCCGTTCCTTTCAGGACGAGTGCCAGGCGCACCGGCTTTATCAAGATTCGACGGAGAGCGCCACGTTGTGGCTCCGCTCCGTGATTTCCGAAAATCGCCCGAAGCATGAGACTCCTTCCATTCACTGACCGGATCCGGGACTTTAATTCAGGGTCAACGGGCTTGTCATAGTATATACAAGAAGCTCATAGCTTACAAATCCCATAGGAATACTGGGTTATCTCCGAGGCCGGGAGTCAAGGGTCTTTTATCCAGTGCCGTGGGGCCTCTTGTCCCGATAGGCTCTTTGGGCGCCGCTTGGTTATTTCAGCTTGGCGTAAATCGAGACCTTGAAGTTGAGCGCGGGCGCGAGGTTCCTCGTTCCTCCGCCCCGCGCCCGTCAGCTGAGGTGCCGTGAGGTGCGCTTTAAGGCTTTTCGCCCAAGAGCTGCCGGATCGCCGCCTTGAGCTTAGCCTCCGCCCCGGGCCCCCATCGGGTGGCCTGAGGCTCGTAGCCGCCTTCGCCCAGCATCTTGTCCGTGCAGATGTAGCTCGCGGCGTCGTTGCACTCGGCCACGGCCACAAAACGCTCTGGCCTGAGCTGCTGCGCATAAAACTGGTACTCGAGCATCGGCTCGCCCGGAAGATCAAGGATGGTGACGTCGCCGATCGCGAGCGCGCTCGTCAGGAAGGGGTGCGTCCGGCGGGCGCCCGGCCGGGCCGGCCTGTCCGTGCGCGGCGGCAGGCTGAGCTCGACGGTCCGCCAAACGATCGGGGAGACGGGCGCGTAACGGGTGGATGCCGCCGAAGCGCTCATGGCGGAGAGCAGCCGATTGCCCAGCGCCTCGCGCGCCGCCGGCGACGCGTCGTTGTATTTGCCGACCGTGACGTTCCCGGCGCAGCCCGTGAAGTAAACCTGGAAGACCTTTTCCCGCTCCTCCAGCGTCTCGCGGGCCCAGCCCACGAAATCGGCAGAGGTGCGGCCGTCGCAGCAGAAAGACTGCGGATGGGTGGCATAGTAGTGGAGCCGCACCAGGGGCTTGTCTCCGCGGGCGAAGGTAACGGTCTTAAGCCAGGGGTCGATCGTCCCTTCCGGCGCGGCCGCCATGGCCGGGTCCTTGCCCGACTCGCTCCAGCGCGTCAACGGTTTGCCGTCCGCCGACACGAGGCGGCGGGCCGAGGCCACCCGGTCGACTTTCGCCTGTCCGGTCCCGACGCGGTCGAAGGGCTCGAGCTTGGCCAGGCTGGCTTTGACGGCCTCGGCCAGCCGGCCGGAGATCTCCTCGAGCGCCGGGCGGCTGAACTGCAGCCGTTTGGGATCGGGCGCGGGGCCCGGGTCCAGGCTGAAGACGACGGGCGCCGCGTGCTGGTGGACGGTGTGCAGGGCCACCCGGGTGATGTCGGTGCCCGCGGCCTGGGCGATGCCCGTCCGCACGAGCAGGTCGGCGTCATTCCCCAACACGCACCAGTCCATCGCGCAGATCACGTAGCGCGCCCGCCCGTCGTCGAGCACGATCCCCTTGGCCCACAGCGGGTCCATCACCTCTTTCGAGGCCACGTTGCCCGCATTCGGCTGGCCGACGGGCGGCGTAACGTCGGCGCGGAAGACCGCGAGCCGCGGTAGGGCCGGCCGCGCCGCGCCGGTGGAGAAGGCGGGCAGGCCAAGCCAGGCGATCGTCAGGATAAGCGCCGCGCGGGCGCCGACATGCTTTATCAGCGAAATCTCATTTGTCATTGTCTCATTCCCCCCTCAGTTTGCGTCCCCCGAGTGAAAGCTCGGTCCCCTCGGCCAACGCCGACGCGGCGACCTTTCTGTTCCGGACGGAGACCGCGGCGAACCGCCCGTTGACGACGAGCTTTCCCTGCGGTGTGTCGAGGCTTACTTTGACCGGCCGCAGGCACGAAACGAAGTAGTCCGTGCCGCCCGGCGTATCAACGGCCACCGCGACGACACCCTGCGTGAGGGCTTCCGGCAACTCAAGGCGCCGCAGGCTGCGCACGACTTCTTTGCCCTCGGCCGCACCCTCGAAGACCGTCACGTAAACGGACGGCGTCCCTCCATTCATCCGCTCGCGCACAAAGTAGGGGAGCACCGCGCCCACATCGGAATTCCGGAAATCGCGCTGGCCCCAGCCGTCGCCCACGAGCGATTTTTCTCCCGGCCCGTTGTGCCACAGCGCGCGAAAGCCCGCTTGGCCAAGCTTCCAGGTCGCCTGCCAAACCTCGTCGGCCGACGACGCGTGGATATTTTGCAGGTCGAGCCCCTCGACTTTGTCGACAGCCTCGAGCGACGGCGCCGCGAGCTCATATTGGTTGCCGGGCCCGTGAAACACGTACTGGTGTTTTTGACCGCCGTGCACCCGGAAAATGTCCAGCACATACTGCCGCCCCGGCTCGCGCTCGACCTGGGCGACCGTCCGCCGGTAGAGCGACGCCTGCGGGTAAGCCTCCGATTCAGCCTCCATGACCTTGATCGGGCCGTCCGCCGCGAACATCGTGATCTTACCGCCCCTTCCCTTCGATATCTGCTCGGCGCCGTCGACCATCACCGTATTGTGGGCAAAAGTGCGGGTTGTCATCGGTTTCATCGGGTGGTCCCAGAGGTAGCCGAGGTCGCTCAGCAGCTCCTGCCCGTTCTGCCAATAATAAAGCCCAAGGCTGTCATAGTGGTGGTGGTTGCCCCAGTCGCTGGCGCTGAGGACGAGACAGCTGTCGCGCCCTGTCGGGCCACTCCTCAGGTATCCAAAGCGAAGCGCCGGGAAGGCGATGTCCGGCAGCGTCAGGGCCGGTATCGCCTTCTCCTCAAGCCCCGGCGGTCGAGTGTAGATCGCCGTGCGCACATCGCCTCCGGAAGACACGATATCGATCAGCGTGGGGGACGGCGCCGCCTTCCCTTGGCCCGCCATCGGCCGCGTGGCGGCTTTCGCGCCCGCCTCGGCTCCGGTACGCTTCATCCCGGCGAACTCCCCGAGAAGCGCCAGGTACTGCCCGTTCTCGGGATAATTGTCCGCCATGAGCTCCGCGAAATGGGCGCCCAGGTCAGTGGTCAGGTGACCGTCCGCGAGCGGGGGATAGCGGAGGTCACCCTGCTGTCCGTTGAACATGGCCTGCCAGACCCGCGCGTAGGCTGTGTCGTGGTAGAGGTCGATGTCGTCGATCCGCTCGCCCTTGGCATCCTTGTATCCCGGCGGGTCGCTGTAGCCCCGGAAGGCCTGGCCCATGGCCTCGATGCCGTGGAGCGTCATCGTCGCGTAGCTGTACGATTCCGACGTGCCGCCATCGGGCAAGAACCAGCCGTCCACGGTCTTCATGAACACGTTGAGGCCGAACCGCACCATCTCCGGGTGTCCGAGCACCATGCCCGCGAGGGCCACGGCCGTCGCGTTGCCCACCGACTTGTTGTTGACCGCCTTGTCGGCCACCAGGAGCACCGTGCTCTCGAGGAGAAGGTCCTTCTCGATCTTCAGCCGCTCGTCCTCGGTCAGGATCGCCGCCCCGCCCTCAGGCTTCATCACCAGGAAGCTGTAGGCCTCGAGCATCTGCCGGACGAACCCGGCTTCCATGCCCGTCCCGGTCGCCCGTCCGCCCTGCCAGTAGCCGCTGTGGAGCTTTTTGTCCGGTCCGCCGGGCGCCGGCGTGATCTCGTTTTCCGGAAGGTTGAGGATGTTGAGCGCCGCCACATGCGGGTCCATGTCCGCGTATTCGCCGTAGCCGACGTGGACGATCCAGTTGGGATAAACCTCGGCGAAACGCAGGAGCAGCCCGCGCGCGCCCCGGGCGTAGTCGGGTTTTCCCGTCAGCGCATAGGCTTCGCCGAGCTCCCGGCAGGCCCGCGTCGCCTCGGCCACCTTGCGTGCGCGGATATTGGCCGTGAAGCTCGGCCGGGTGGCGAACCCGAAGAGCACGAACTCCGGCCCGCCGTAGAAGCTCAGCTTCTGACCGGTCCTCGTCGTGAAGGCCAGGCTCTCGGGATACTTTTCGTTGGGATAGACCGTGCCGCAGACCTCGCAGGTCATCTCGTCGGGTTTCGCCGCGTCCCACTTGTACTGTCCGTGCGGGTGCGCCGGCTTCTTGAGGTCCCGGCAGGCCGGGCACGGCGTGAACAAGCTGTCCCCGGGCGTATCGACCGGGATCATCGTCGCGATCCACTCCGGCGTGAGTTTGCCCACCCAGCTGTCGGCGCTGCGCCCGACTTCCTGCGCGTAGGCGCGCGCCCAATCATAGCGCCGCATGTTCTCCCTGGCCCGCTCGAGATCGGCGGGCTTGATCATGCCCGCCGGATGCGCCACGGTCGTCCGGTAGCGCGTCCAGGCGGACCAGTCCAGGAGCGGTTCGTCGGCCGGCGTCCGCTGCGTTTGGGCCAGGCCCATGGTCGCCGTCAAGAGCAGCATCCAGATCATCCGCATTCTCATTAAACAACTCCTCTCAATACTCGCTTATCCGCCCAGCCCGCCGCGGGATCGTCTCCGCTTCCCTTGCGGGGCATAGGGAATCCTCTTATTAAAACGAGAATTCGCGTTCCTGTCCAACATTCTTTTCGTCATCGGGCTTGCGCCTTTTGCGCCGGAGGGCGATGAGCTGCGCCCAGCGGAGCGCTCCCGGCGATCTTCCTCAATAGGCGGCGACCGCTGCGCCCACTCTCCGGGGGTCGGCGCAGCCGCTGATCTTCCCCGTCCCGAGATCGATCATGATGCCCATGGCGTCGTTCTGCTCGAGACCTTTCTCCGCGCGAGCCGGGTGGCCCAGCGCTTTATAGAGCCTGAGCGCCTCCGCCGAAAAAGCGCCCGGCTCGTATTCCGTGACATCGGGCAGCCATTGGTGATGGATCCGCGGCCGGCCGATCGCCCGGGCGATGTTCATCCGGAAGTCGACGGCGTTGAGGATGATCTGGAGGACGGCGTTGGGTATGGCGCGGCCGCCCGGGCAGCCGATGACCAGGAACGATTTCCCGCCCTTGGCGAGGATCGCCGGGCACATGCTCGACAGTATCCGTTTTTCCGGCGCGATCTCGTTGGCCTTGGTCCCGATCTGTCCCCGGTCGTCGGTGTCTCCAGGGGCGGGGTTGAAATCGCCCATTTCGTTATTCAGCAGGAACCCGGCGCCCTCGACGACGATCGCCGAGCCGTAGCCGCTCTCGAGGGTGGTGGTCAGCGAGACGGCGTTTCCCTCCGCGTCGACGACCGACAGGTGCGTGGTGTGGGACCCTTCGGCCGGCGCCTGGATATCATCGGCCCGGCTTGTCCGGGCCCTGTCCGCCGGGATCGATGCCCTCAGTCGGGCGGCATAGCCCTTCGATATTAGCCTGTCCACGGGCATATCCGGATTGGCCTCGGGGTCGCCGAGGTACTTTGCGCGGTCGAGGTAGGCTGAGCGCATGGCCTCAGTGAGAAAGTGGAGATACGGCGCGGAATCGTGGCCCGATCGGGCCAGGTCGTAGCCTTCGAGGATGTTGAGGATCTCGAGGATGACGACGCCGCCGGAGCTCGGAGGGCCCATGGCGAAGACATCATATCCCCGGTACGTGCCGTGAAGCGGTGCTCTTTCCACGGCCTTGTACCGGGCCAGGTCCTCGAGGGTAATCAACCCGCCGTTGTGCCGCATGAATTCGGCGATCAGCCTGGCGGTCTCGCCCCTATAGAAATCCGCCGAACCGTTTTTCTGGATGCGCTTCAGGGTCGCCGCGAGATCGGGTTGGCGCCAGAGCGCGCCGGGCGGAAAGACCGACCCGTCCGGTTTCAGGAATACTCGGGCCGAGGAAGGGTATCCCAGGAACTTCTTCCGGTAGTTTTCGAGATTCTTCGAGAAGTACCGGCTCAGGGGAAAGCCGCGTTCGGCCAGCTCGACGGCCGGCTGGATGATCTCCTGCCAAGGCAGCCGGCCGAACTTCTTGTGCGCCAGCTCCAGGCCGGCGACCGAGCCGGGGACGCCCACCGAGAGAATGCCCTGATGATTGGAATTATCCCGGATCTTCCCTTGCTCGTCCAGGAACATCGTCGGCGTCGCGGCGAGCGGGGCCTTTTCCCGGAAATCGAGAGTCGTCACCAGGCCGCCCTTCGTGCGGAGCACGATGAACCCGCCGCCGCCGATATTCCCGGCGCCGGGATAGGTGACGGCCAGGGCGAAGGCCGTGGCGACCGCGGCGTCGACGGCGTTGCCCCCGGCTTTGAGAATGCTCAAGCCCGTCTCCGAAGCGAGCCGCTCGGAGCTCACGACCATCCCGTGCTTCGCCGAAACCGGCTTCCGTTCAGGCCGCGCCGCCGATAGACTTCCGGCAGCGAGGACCGTCGCCAGCAAACCGGCCGCGGCGGCTGTGCGAACTCTCATGGGGATGGATATTAGCATCTTTTGGGATAGAGTCAAAAGCAGAATAAGCGGTCCGGTTGTTTGCGAAAATTGACGCACGGCCGGTCAGGGGGTAAGCTTAAAAACAGGGGGACACGAAAATGACCATGAAGATCGGCATATTGGGTACGGGCGTCGTGGGGCGAGCCCACGCCGCAACGCTCGCCGCCTTGGGGCACAGCACCGTGATCGGGACCCGGGACACGGCCCAGACACTGGCTGCGGACAAGCCCGACGCCATGGGCAATCCCCCGTTCGCCGCCTGGCAAAAGGAGCACCCCGGCGTGAAGCTCGCGACGCTGGCCGAGGCCGCGGCCCACGGCGAGATCGTCATCAACGCCCTTCACGGTGAGGCGGCGGTGGAGACGTTGAGGAAGCTCCGACAGGCACTCGAGGGCAAGATCCTGATCGATATTTCGAACCCCCTCGATTTTTCAAAGGGCATGCCGCTTTCCCTCTTCGTGAGCAACACGGACTCTTTGGGCGAGCAGATCCAGCGCACCCTGCCGGGGACGAAAGTGGTCAAGACCCTGAACACCATAAACGCTTTTCTCCAGGTCGATCCGGGTCGGCTCGCCGGCGGCGACCATCACGCCTTCGTCAGCGGCAACGACCCTTCGGCCAAGGCGCGCGTGATCGAGTTCCTTAGGGAATGGTACGGTTGGAAGAACGCTATTGACCTGGGCGACATCACGACCGCGCGCGGCGCGGAGATGATCCTGCCGATCTGGGTGCGGCTGTGGGGCGTTCTCCAAACGCCTTTTTTCAATTTTAAGATCGTCAGCTGACCCAACTCAATTGGTGACAGGATATCAATTCCCCTTTTTCGGGGGCAGCGTTTATGAATTGGTGAATTGATATCCTGTCACCGAACTTGCGCGAATAGCGATCAGCGGCCGCCTTCCGGAGGCCGCCCGGCAGACCGTCCCGTCCCCGATGCGGATCGGGTCTCCGTCGAGACGGCGCGATATTCTTAGCCTGCGGAGGCGATGATCTCCGGTTGTCTTTTGCCGGCGGCGCTAAGACGCGCCTATTTGTCTTTCCCCTTGACTGCGGCCGAGCCCGTGATCAGCGCGGCGAGCTTGGCCCTAGCCGCCTCGTAGGCGGCCGGGTCCTTTTCCCAAACGAAAAACGACGGCGCCAGGGCGCGGACGATCCGCCGCGCCTCGTCCGCCTTGCCGAGTCGCTCGGCGATGGCGAGATACTCGAAGTCTTCGATGCCGTCGCGAAGCGCTTTGAGCCGGATCGAGGGCACGATTCCCTCACTCCCCGTCGCCCGCGCAGGATAGGTGAGGGAGCCGTCGCCGTTGAAAATGGGCGCCGGCTGGCCTTCCTTGGCCGAGGGCTTATCGGTGTAAAACGGCGCCTTCGTCCAGGGGTCATCGGTCTCCCGCCAGTAGGCCAGGCCCCCCCAGTAGAGGAGACCCTTCATGGCGTCGGCCCAGGCCATCCAGGTCGGCACGCGGTAATTGAGGAGGGGGTAGTCCGTCTGCCACCACGGGGTCGGCTCCATCTGGCACATGGCGGTGTAGGTCCAGATCGTCTCGCCCAGGGCCTGGCGCTCCGCCGCCTTGTCCGGGCGGTGGAGGGAGAAGAGCGGGCACCAGATATCGACCGCGCCGTAAAGGTCGCCCCAGGAGCTGTTGGCGTGCCACTGGTCGGGCGAGGTCCAAGGCTGCTCGACGACCAGGACCTTGACGACGGACTTCGCCTCGCGGACGGCGCGGCCCCAGGTCTGGACGTACCGATATTGCTCGGCCGAATTCGGCTCGTCCTTGAGGTAGGTATAGAAAAGAACCTGCGGCCGGTCGAGGTCGGCCGCCGCCCGGTCGAACGCCGCGAGCCACGCGTGCAGTCGGCTGCCCTCTTTCTCGGGGTCTTTTATGACCGTATCGGGGTGCGGCGTCTGGACCGCGTTCACATGATACCGGTCGATGAACTCGCGCAGTGCGTCGACGCTCTCTCCGGCAACGGCGAACGTTCCGTCTGGCTGCTCCTGGGGGGTGACCAACGCGACCGGCGGCACGGCGTTGAGGTGGTGCTCGCTCAAGAGTCGACTGCACTCCTCTTCGACTGCGGCCCAATCCTTAGGCTCGGGTTCGATCCCGGCTTCCGCCCGCTGCCGATAGTAGGCGCGGAGGCGCTCGGCCGGCGAGCCGAATTCGGTGGCGAGGGTCGGCGTCGCGGGCAGCGCGAAATCCCAGACGGTCAGCGAAACGGGGAGAGTGATAGGTTTGGCGCCGTCCGCCGTGACTCGATAGCCGCCCCGGTAGAGGCCCGCTGCCGTTCCCTCGGGAACCAGTATATCGACCCAGAACCCGTGCGTCTGGGCGGCCGGCAGGTCGAACGGCAGCGCCCGAAACCGGACGGCGGCCTGGCTCCCAGCCGGCTCCTCCGGGCGGGCCGGAATGAGGGCGTCGGGATACCAGCCCGGCTGGAAAGCCTCGTTCCTGTAAGTCCCCTTCTCGATGAGGGTCTGGTGCTCGCGATAGAGCCGCGTCTGAGCTGCGCCGAGCGACACCCCGGACGGCCCGGCCAGCTCGGCCGGCTCGATCCGCACCGCTTTCAGCGGCGCCCCCGAGCGCACCAGGATTTGAAAGCTCACCCACTCGTTTCGGGCCGCGGCGATGTTGACGGCGCGAGTGGCCGACGGCAGCTCGTCCCGCAGGACATGCCGCGTTTCTGTCAGCGTCCAGACGTCCCAGTTCGCCTTGGCGGTGCAGGCCGCGAGCGCGCTAGTCAGGAGGACGATCAGTGCGTATCGATGGATTTTCATTTTTGCCGGTCTCCTTATTTTTTAGATATTACCCATTATGCGAAATCGCCACAAGTCGAATCAACTCGGCATCGGTGGGGATGGGCCTCTCCTGCCGCCGCCCGGCGAGCGCTAGAAGGGCGGTCCGCAAGCCGGCGCTCCCCCGGGTTGACTTTCCGAGCGCGAAAAAAATATAGTGACCCGAGGAGAAGCGCCATGAAATTCGCCGTCGTCGGCCTGGCTTACAGCCATCCTTATACGTACACGCAGATCCTCCAGCGTACGGGCCACACGATCACGCACGTGTGGGACGATGTCCCCGAGCGGCTTGAGGAATTTTCCGTCAAGTTCGGCGTGCCGGCTGTGCCGGACGCCCGTGATATTCCTGTGGCGGAGCTCGACGGCATCATCTGCACGCACCGTCTGCCCGAGAGGATCGACCAGGCGGTGACGTTCCTGGAAAAGGGCATTCCCACGTACACGAGCAAGCCGGCCGCGACCTCCCCCGCTCAGCTCGAAAAGATCACGTCGGCCGTGCGCCGGACCGGGACGCCCTGGTTCAGCACGTCGGTCCTCAGGTACGCGCCCGCCCTCCTCGCCCTCAAGTCCCATCTCGAAAAAGGCAAGGCCGGCAGCCTGATCCAGGTCCGCGCCACCTCCTGCCATTACATCAGCCACTATATGGAGGAGCCCGGCCTCTGGCAGGACGACCCGCGCCGGGGCGGCGGTTCGATCATCAACATGGGCATCCACGCCCTGGAAATGTTGTCCGTCCTCGTCGGGCCGCGCGTCCGCCGGATCTGGTGCCAGGCTGGCCGGCGCTTCCACGCGGAATCCCTGTCCGAGGACGCCGCCGTGATCGGCCTCGAATGGGAGGACGGCTTGCCGGGCATGATCGAAGTCCCGTGCGGCGTCAAGGGGGAATCATTCGGCGCCGAGGTCTTCGGCCGGGAGGCCATCCTCAAGTTTTCGATCCCCAAGGGGGATATCCAAGAGGCGAGCGGCGCCGCCCTGGGCGACGCCGACCCATGGGTCGAGTTCGGCTATGCCGGCACGATGGCGGCGTTTGTGGAGATGTGCCGGACGCGCCGGATGCCCGTGCCGCTCGAGGAAACCGAGCGCTTGGCCAAGGTTTTGATCGCCGCCCGCGAGTCGGCTCGAACGGGCCAGCCGGTGGAGATCGGTTAGCCGCCCCTGTCTCCGATGGACCCCGTTGAAGAACGACATAAAACACGAATGGAGATGCCAGCGGTGCGTCTCGTAAATAACTTGGCATTCTCAAAGTGCGACGAAGACGCACCACCGCGGGGGAGTTTTGAGGGGGACGGCGTCGTTCACCTCAGGGGGTCAGTGGAGTGAAACGAAACGCCGAGGGGGGAGCTTGACTCCCCCCTGGAAGTGTCCCGTCTATACACAGGACTTTGGAAAGGAACTTACGAGACGGGATACTAGCTTAGCGGAGGAAAGAGATGAACAAACGACGCCAATTCACCGTCTTGCTCGCGTTCCTGCTTCTCATCGTCGCGGCCTGCGGGCCGAAGGGGCCGGCGCCCGTGAAAAGCCCGAGCATTGAAACGCTCGGCATCCCGGTCAAGGCGGTGACCCACGTCGTGGTCAAGGTCGGTCTTAGCCGCGACGGCAAGCCGCAGGTCTATTCGGCGATGGCCCAGAACGCGGCCAACTTCATCCTGCTCGTCATCGACCCCGAGACCGGCGCCTTCCGCCAGATCTTACCCGAGGGCGAGAACCACAACTATCCCAACGCGCCGATCCTGAGCCGGTCCGGCCGCCTTTACATCGGTGCCGCCTACTCGGGTCATCTTTTCTACTTCGACCCCGGGAAAGACGCGCTCGTCGACGCCGGCCTGATCCACGAGGGCAGCACCTTCCCCTGCGGCCTGGACGAAGACGCTTCGGGAAAAATCTGGATCGGGAGCTACGGCGACGCCGACCTCACCTCCTACGATCCCGCGACCGGCGAGTTCAAGGGCTACGGCCGGATGGACGATGTCGATATGTACAACAAGCCGATGGTCAACGCCGACGGCCTGATCTGCAACCTCATCACCACGACCCATCCCCATGTCGTCGTCCTCGACCCCAAGACCGGCGAGAAGAAGACCGTGGGTCCGATCATCGCCAAGGGGGGGCAGCAAACGCTCAATATGACGAAGGGCCCCGACAAGAGGGTCTACATCGCCTCGAGCCAGGGCGACTTCCGGATCGAGGGCTTCAACGCCGTCCCGGTCGAGAAGGTCCCCGAAAGGCAGCCGTCCGAGCCGCAGCATGGGATCGCCGCCGTGTCCTTCGCCGACGGCCCCGACCTCATCTTCCGCAAGCTCGACGTCATGACGACCGACGGCCAAACGCGCTCGTTCGACCTCAATTGGGAGGGCGCGGGCACGGACATCTTCGTCCTCCACCAGGGACCGGATGGCCTCCTTTACGGCTCGAGCATCCTGCCGGAGCACCTGTTCCGGTTCGATCCGGCCTCGGGCGAAATGGAGGATTTCGGCCGGTGCTCGATGTCGACGGGCGAGGCGTATTCGATGGCCAACCTCGACGGCAAGATGTATATCGCCTCCTACACGGGGGCGCGCCTGTCGGTCTATGACCCCGCGAAACCCTACAAGTTCGGCGAAGCGCCGGACAGCAACCCGCGCGAGCTGGGCCGGATCGATGACGTCTCCTACAGGCCGCGGTCGTCCATCGCCGGGCCCCTCGGCAGCGTCTGGGTCGCCTCGGTCCCCGACTACGGCACATGGGGCGGGCCGCTGTCGACCTACGACCCCAGGACGGAAACGAAAAAGGCCTACTACGGGATCGCCGGCGAGGCGAGCTGCTACACGCTCGCCGAGCTTCCGCGGCTCGGCCTGATCGCCGTCGGGACGACGATCCAGGGCGGTACGGGGACCAAGCCCAAGGTCGACCAGGCGACGCTTTTCCTCTGGGATTACCAGGCGAAGAAGAAAGCTTGGGAGGGTCCGTTCGAGCATCCGGTCGAAGCGTTCAACGCTTTGGCTGTCGGCCCGGACGGCCGGCTTTGGGGAACGGCCATCACCAAGGATGCGGGGGAGCTCTTTGTTTTCGACCCCGCGGCCAGGAAGTTCACCGGCCGAGTCGCGCTGCCGCCGGGGCGGCCGCTCGACTTGGGCCTCCAGTTCGGCCCGGACGGCCGGCTCTACGGGTTCACGAGGTCCTGCCTCTACAAGGTCAACCCGAAGTCGTTAAAGGTCGAGGCCGTGATCACCGCGGACGAGGGCTTCAGCGCGGCCGGCCCGATCATCGGCAAGAAAATCTACTTCGGGGACGGGCACGAGCTCAAGACGATCCGGCTGTTCGAATAGCCGGCGTTCGTCTCAGGCCGAGGCTGCGGCAGCTTCTCAGGGCGCCGAGTTCGCCGCCCGTCAGGAGCAGCGGTTCCAGCCGCAATTCGGGCAGACCGGGCACTTCTCGTCCGGGAGCGTGGCCCCGCAGACCCGGCAGGTCGTTTCGTACATGTCCTTCGACGTGGTCCGGACCTCGCCCAGATGGCGCTCCAGCACCTTGGCGATCGCATCCGGGATCGACTGCACGAGGGCGCCCTCGGTGAACACCTGCTCCGAGCCGCCGATGCCCTTGAGCTGGCGGATGAGCTCCTTTACGTCCACGCCGCTCCGGAGGGCGGTCGAGATGAGCCGGCCGAGCGCCTCGGCGTCGGCCATCGTCGTGTAGCCGCTCTTGCCGATGCTCGTGAACACCTCGAACGGCTTCTGGTTGTAGAAGGAGATCGTCACGTAGAGGTTCCCGAACCCCGTCTTGATCTTGTCCGTGACCGAGGGCAGCGTCACCGGCCGGTCCTTGGGGTAGGGATGGCCCTCCGCGGCGCATTCCTTGTAGAGAACCTGCTCGGCCCGGCTGCCGTCGCGGTAGATCGTGATCCCCTTGGTGTTGAGCTCGTAGGCGAGGTTGTAGGCCTTGGCCACGTCCTCGACGGTCGCGCTGTTCGGGAAGTTGATGGTCTTCGAGACCGAGTTGTCGACGTATTTCTGGAAGGCCGCCTGCGGCCTTGATGTGCCACTCGGGCGCGATCTCGTGGGCCGTCCGGAAGTAATCGGGGAGGGGGCCGTTGGGGTGGGCCGCCTTCCACTGCGCGAAGAGCGGATGGACGTCCTTGATCTCGCGGTCGATGATCCTTGACGTGAACTCGAAGGCGAACAGGGGCTCGATGGCCGACGAGCAGCCGGCGATCCGGGAGATGGTGCCGGTCGGGGCGATGGTGAGCACCGTCGCGTTCCGCATCTTCTTGCCCTTATACACGGACTTGCCGATGTTCGGGAAATTTCCGCGCTCGTCCGCCAGCGCCGCCGAGGCCGCCGTCGCCTCCTTGCGCATGAAGGCCGTCAGTTTCTCGGCGAGCTTCGTCGCCGGCTCGCTGTCGTACTTGATCTTCAGCATGATGAGCAGGTCCGCCCAGCCCATCACGCCAAGGCCGATCCGGCGGTTGGCCCGGGTCAGCGCTTCGATCTGGGGCAGGGGGTACTTGTTGACCTCGATGACGTTGTCCAGGAACCGGACGGCCAGGCCGGACCGTCTGGGCGAACCGGTCCCAGTCGAAGCTGTCCTTTTTTCCCGGCGCGAAATAGCGCTCCAGGTTGATCGAGCCCAGGTTGCAGGACTCGAACTCGTGGAGCGGCTGTTCGCCGCAGGGGTTGGTGGCCCGGATCGGGCCGAGGCCCTTGGTCGGGTTCCGGGCGTTGATCCGGTCGATGAAGATGAGGCCCGGATCGCCCACCGCCCAGGCCGACTCGAGGATCAGCTCGAAGATCTGGCGCGCCTTTTTCTGGCCGACGACTTTTTTGTGATAGGGGTCATAGATGTCGTAGACGCCGTCGGTTTTGACGGCCTCCATGAAGACGTCGGTGGCCGCCACCGAGATATTGAAGTTGTTGACGCTCTTGTTGTCGATCTTCATCCGGATGAATTCCTCGATGTCCGGATGGTCGACCCGGAGGATGCCCATGTTCGCGCCCCGGCGGGTGCCGCCCTGCTTGACGGCCTCGGTCGCCGAGTCGATGACGCGGAGAAAGGAGACCGGTCCGGAGGCGATCCCCTGGGTCCGCTTGACGAAGCTCCCCTTGGGGCGGAGCCGGCTGAAGTCGAAGCCGGTGCCGCCGCCCTCCTTGTGGACGAGCGCGGCGTCCTTGACCGTCTCGAAGATCTGGTCAAGCGAGTCCTCAATGGGGAGGACGAAGCAGGCGCTCAGGCACATGTCCCGGCCGGCGCCGGTGAGCGTCGGGCTGTTGGGGAGAAAGTCGCGGGCCATCATGGTGTCGAAGAACTTTTTGCCCCAGGCGTCGGCGTCTTTTTTTGTCTTTTCCGCGGAGGCGATGAACCGGGCGACCCGGGTGAAAAGATCCGACGGCTTCTTGTCCAGAAACTCGCCCGCCTCGTTGCGCATAAAGTAGCGGGCGCGGAGGATCTTCAGGGCATTCTCGTTGAAACCTTGCGTGTCGGGCATAGCTGATCTCCTGTCTTTCTCGAACTTATCTGTCTCCGGAAAACGGCCAGATCGTCATCGCGATTGACCCTGGAGAGCGAAGCAATCCCACCGTTTCTGTTTCTTTACGAGATTGCTTCAGTCGTTTCACTCCTTCGCGATGACATGGCGACACCGCCCCACAAGGAAGACCGCACTTATCGCGAAAGTTCATGCCTGCCGCGCGCGGACCCCTGGCTATTTCTTCCCGATGGCCCCGAGCTTGGTGGCGATCGTCGCCTCCTTGTCCAGGCGGTGGTCGACGTGGAGGTCGATGTGGACCCGCCGGGCGCCCAGCTTCAGGATCGCCGCGTTCGCGTCCTGGATCACCCCGAAGAGCGTAGCCAGGTCGGGAGCTTCAATGGTCGTTGACATGCCGCCGGTTTCGGTGTGGAGCCCCGAGGCCTCGATGACCCGGACCGCCTCCTTGACGAACCGGCTGACCGACGGGCCCTCGCTCGTCGGGAAAATGGCCAACTCGGCGATGATCATGGTCTTGTCCTCCCTCTGCGGCGGGCGGTCGGCATGTCAGGCCCCGCATGGCGGATGAGTCGCGGCCGGCCGCTCCATGGGCTATTTTAGAGGCTGAGCGTCCGAATTTCAACGTCCGGCTCGGTAGCCGGCCGGGATATCCGACCGTCTTTCCATGTATAATCAGTAAAAAGGAGACGCGCATGGCGAACGAGCTTCCGGAAATGGGCAAGATCTCCCCCGAGATTTTCGACGAGCTGATCTACCCGCGGTTGGGGATGGCGCGGAAGACGGTCCTCGTCGGCCCGAAGCACGGCGTTGACATCGGCGTCGTCGACATCGGCGGCGGCCGGGTCATGGCCATGACCACCGACCCCGTATTCATCGTGCCGGAGTACGGGTTCGAGCGGGCGGCCTGGTTCGCCATCCACATCCTGTGCTCGGACGCGGTGACCTCCGCGCTCGCGCCCACCTACCTTTCGATCGACCTCAACCTGCCGCTCGAGATGACGAAAGCCCAGCTCCAGACCGTCTGGACGGTGATCGACGCCGAGTGCAAAAAAATGGGCCTGGCCGTCGTCTGCGGCCACACGGCACGCTACGACGGCTGCCACTATCCGATGGTCGGCGGGGCGACCGTCATCAGCATCGGCGAGAAGTCGCGCTATGTGACCCCCCAGATGGCCAAGCGCGGCGACCTTGTCATCGTCACCAAGGGCGCGGCCATCGAGGCCACGGGGATCTTCGCGCTGGCCTTCAAGGACAGGATCCTCGAAGAGTTCGGCGAGGCCTTCAGTCGCCGCGCCGATAAGATCTTCTACCAGATGTCGGTCGTCGAGGACGCGCTGACGGCCGCCTCGGTGGGGACCCGGGAGAAGGGCGTCACCGCCATGCACGACGCGACCGAGTGCGGCGTCTGGGGCGGCCTCTACGAGATCGCCAAGGCGTCGCGCGTCGGGATGCGCATCGAGAAAGACAAGATCATCGTCCTCGACGAGGTCGAGAAGATTTGCGCCAAGTTCGGGATGGACCCCTACTCGGCGATCTCCGAGGGGACGCTCCTCCTCACCTGCAAGCCGGCCAAGGCCGACCTCGTGCTGCGGAAGCTCGCGAAGAAGGGCATCCCGGCGTCCGTCGTCGGCGAGGTCATCCCCGAGGCGCGCGGCATCATTCTCGTCGAAGGCGGGCAGGAACGCGCGCTCGAACACCCGCGGGTCGATCCGTTCTGGCCGGCCTTCGCCAAGGCGCTCTCCGACCGCAAGGTGTAGAGGGGCGGGCGACGCCGGCGGATTTGACAGCCCAGCACGGCATGCTACGATAATAGTGTCAGCGAATTTTATTTCTCGAGGAGGTATCCATGAAGTCTTTCCGGATCTTTTTAGCGTTGATCCTTGCCGCCGGGCTCGCCGCGCCCATCGTCGCTTCTGGACAGGAGAAAGCCATGTCCAAGGATAAGACGAAGGAGCAGGAGATGGCCCAGCAGCAGATGATGGAAGCGATGATGAAGTACGGGACTCCCGCCAAGGAGCACGAGTACCTCAAAAAGTATATCGGCGACTGGAACTTCGAGATGAAGTCCTGGGAGAAGCCCGACGCCGAGCCGATGGTCAGCCAGGGCACCATGAAGAACGAGATCCTGTTCGAGGGCCGCTACCTAAAGATGAATTTTGAATCCACCATGATGGGCATGCCCTTCAAGGGGATGCAGCTCATGGGCTATGACCTCTTCCAGAAAAAGTATGTCTCCGTCTGGATCGACAACATGTCGACCGCCTTCGCCCCGACGACCGGGACGCTCGATATGACCGGAAAAGTCCTCACCGAGACCGGCGTCTGGCCCGATCCCTCAACGGGAGGGACAAACAAGGTCAAGATCGTGACCACCTGGCTCGCCGACGGGAAGTACAAGTTTGAGATGTTCATGCCCGCTCCCGACGGCAAGGAAGTCAAGTGGATGGAGATGACGGCCGCAAAAAAAGGCATGATGTGATCCGCCGCTCTGCCGGCCTGGCGGCCCGGGCCCGATCCTCGGGCGCGGGGGAATCGGGCGCTGGATTCGGGAGGTTATGTAGAATAGAATAGCCTTAATGAGCTCCGACCCATGGGATGTCCTCAAATGCAGGGCGTCATTCGCCGTGGTCGGTGCGACGCGGAACCAGGATAAATACGGCTACCTGATATTCCGGATACTCGTCGACTACGGGTACACGGCTTACGCCGTCAATCCCCGCTACGATTCGATCGACGGATTCCCCTGCTACGCATCGTTGGGCGCGCTGCCCGGGATTCCCGAGGTCCTGGTCCCGGTCGTCCCGCCCGCCGTCACCGAGAAGATCATCGAGGAAGCGCACCTCCTGGGCATCGGGACGGTCTGGATGCCCCCGGGCGCGGGGTCGGCGGCGGCGGCCGCCGAGTGCGAACGATTCGGGATGGAGCACGTGGATGACGCTTGCGTCATCCTGGCGGTCAGGCACTGCGGCCCGAGGCGGGCCGGGGACTAATGGGATCCCCGTCCATGCGACGAACGATCCGGTGCGCCGCTTGGGGCCTGCTGTGCCTGTCCCTGGCCTGTCGCCGAGCGGACCGCAGCGTTCCGATGGAGAATCGCCTGTCGGAATTTCTCGACAACGACCTGGCCCGACCGCTGTTGCTGGCCGATCATCAGGAGCTGCGGGCGTATCTCGAGGGTTTTCCGCGCGAAGAGTACGACCTCCGGCCGACGGCGAACGGGTTTTCCTTTTTTGTCGAACGAACGCCGCGGCTCGACGGGATCAAACTGATCATCTCCAAGGGCGGAGTCTGGGAGGACTATTTCCTGGATCTGATGGCCCGCTACATCAAGCCCGGGACCGGCGTCGTCGATGCCGGCGCTTATATCGGCACCCACTCGCTGGCCATGGCCAGGCTGGCGGGCCCGGCCGGCCGGGTGTACGCCTTTGAGCCTCAAAAAAAGGCCTTCCGCGAGTTGGTCTACAACTTGATCGAGAACCGCGTCCAAAATGTCATCCCATTGAGATTCGCCCTGGGCGAGGCCAACCGGATCATCGAAATGGACAGGCCGATGGATGGCTTGGAGGCGATCGTCAAAGTGGGCCGGGGCGGCGACCGGGTCGAGCTCCGGACGCTCGACAGCTTCGGCCTGGCCGATATCTCGTTCATGAAGATCGACGTCGAGGGCTACGAGGACCCCCTGCTGGAGGGGGCGCGCCGGACCATCGCCGACAATCACAACCCGCCGATCCTGATCGAACACGTGGGCGAGCGTCATCTTCTCGAGGATTACGGCTATACGGTCACACCGCTCGAATACCGGGATTATCTCGCCCTGCCGGCGCCCGCCTACGCGCTCGGAACCGTCATTTCGTTCGCGGACCGGGGGAACGCCGGGCCGTTCAAGAGCGGCTCGTGGTCATATGCCGAGCCTTGGGGGACCTGGACGGCCAGCGGCGCCGCCGACCTGGTGCTTCCCCTGGCGCAGGTTCCCCGCCAGGACCTGGTTTTGACCGCCATGGTGAAGGGCTATGTCAACGACAAGCACCGGCGGCAGGAGGTATGGGTCCAAGTGAACGGCCGCGCGGTCGACCGCTGGATCTTCCGGGACGGCAACCCGCAGCATGTTGAAGTCCGGATCCCGGCCTCCCTCTTGCAGGACTTCTTCTGTCAAGCCCCTGCTCCGCCTGACCTTCCAGATCAAGAAGCCCGCGGCGCCCGCCGAACTCGGCTTATCGGGCGACAAGCGGCTTCTGGGTCTGGGCGTCCAAGAGCTGACGGTCAAGCCAATTGCCGCCGGCGCCCCCCCTCGCTAATTGGTGACAGGATATCAATTCCCCAATTTAATCCCAGTGACACAGACCTGGACTCCCGCCCGGACCCTCGTCTGCAGAAAGTCAAAAGACATGATCGCTGTCCCAGAAATTGAAGAAATGGGGAATTGATATCCTGTCACCAATTGATCAGGGGGCGAGGGAGGCGAGGCGTTTGCGGGCGTCCGATAATTCCGGGTGACTCGGGTCGGCGTCCTTCCAGTATTCGAGGAATTTCCCGTATTCCGCCCGCGCCCCGGCGGTGTCGCCTTTCTCCTCGAGCACCCGCCCCAGACGGTAATGATAGAGCGGGTGGATGAGGTAGCGGACCTGGTTCGTGGGGTCGATAGTCATGAGCTTTCTGTATTCAGCGGCGGCTTTGTCGAGGTCGCCTTTTTTCCAGTAAGCCCGGGCCAGGACGTCCTTGAGAAAGGGCTGGTTATAGTTGACGATATCCGCCGTGCGCAAGGTCGGGAGGATCCTCTGGGGCAACTTCTCCGCCGCGCCGATCGCCTCCTCCACGGAGTTCTCGGCCAGCGCCACTTCTGCCGTCAACAGGCCAAAGAGGAATGTCGACGCTTCCCGTGGTCCCGATCCGAGGCGCGCCAGGAGCGGCTCGATTTCCTTCACGGCGGCGCGCGCGGATCCCAACTGTCCCTGCCTTAGATCCACCCAGCCGTGGAAGAAAATTTGGGCGACCGGCGCGAAAGCCCGATTGGAGGCGTTGACCTTATTGTTCCAGGCACTGAAAGAGTCAAAGGCTTGACGCGCGAAATCGTATTCTTTTCGATCGGCGCGGATAAACCCGCTGATCCAATTCGTCGTCGCCGCCTGAAATTCGACTCCGGCCTTCTCGGCCAGGCTGTGCAGCGCCGAAAAATCGGCCAGCGATTGGTCCCAGCGGCCCAGGAGGTACCGGTAATAGGCCCTCTGCCAGACGCCTTCCGATCTTGCTGATGGCGACGGCGCTCGGGCGATGAGTTCCTCAAGGCAGCGGTTCGCTTCGTCGTAATTCTCTTGAAGAGCGAAGACATAGGCAAGGCTCGCCCAGGAGAGATAGAAATCCGGTTTGGCGGCCAGGACCTCCTTGAACTTCGCCACGGACTCGTCGAGCTTTCCCATGCGCATGTACAGCTCGGCGATGGAATCCTTGGGATTGGGATCGTCCGGGTTGATGGCGGCGTATCGCTCAAGGTAGGCGAGACCCTTGGCCAGATCTCCCATCTTGACAAGGACGTAGGCGAGCTCGTTCATGGCGTAGCCGAAATTCGGATCCAAGGAGAGCGCCCTTTCGTACTCCGCCACGGCTTCAGGGTAAAGCCTGTTGTTTTGGTAGTAGGATCCAAGACTGAAATGGGCGTATTTTTCAGCGGGGTACTTCTCGGTCAGCTCCCGCAAAAGGCGAAGGCGCTTTTCCGGGTTCTGCTCGATCCTCCAGGCGTAATAGGCTTCGATATTGAGCCTCTCCTTTTCGGTCGCCTTTCCCGAAAACTGCCGGGCCTTCTCCAGGGCCTCGTTCCTGGCCTTGGTGTCCGCGAGTTCGTTGCAGGCGTTCGAGAGATAGAGCCAGGCGATCGCGAACTCCGGGTCCAGCCCGACGGCCTTTTCCAGCGATCTCCGCGCGTCGTCGGAAAAAAACCTCTCCAGCTCGTCTCGGCCGCGGAGAAAATAATTGTAGGCCTCCAGGGAATTCGTCGTGAGGTCGACGATCTTCGGCTGGGCTTTCTCGATCTTCAGGGTCGGAAGTCCGATGCCCCGGGAGACGGCGCGGCTGATCTCGTCGATCTGCGTTTTGAGGATGCTGGCGGGGCCTTCGCCGCGGGCCTGAGCCGTCTTGAGCGTCTGACGCGTGGTCGCGTCGAGCACTTTGACGTCGGTGACGAAAGTCTCGCCCGCCTTGGTGTAGAAGCCGACCGCCAGGGTCTCGATGCCTTCCCTTCTGCAGATATCGAATCCGGCCTCCTCGTCGAGAACGGCAGCGGGGGCCTTGCCCGACCGGCGGAGAAGGTCTCTGAGCTGCTGCCACGACGTGACCCGGAAATGCCCGGACTGCTCGAGGCTGGTGATGAGGAGGTTGGGGATCGTCTCCTGGAGGTAATCGAACGTCGGGTCCCCAGTCTGGTTCTGGAAGCCCATGACCGCGATCGACCGCCTGGCCGACGCGCGTTCGGGGATGAGCTGCCAGATGACGAAGGCTGCGACCGCCAAGATCGCGGCGACGGCGGGGATCCAGACCTTTTTCGAGGGCAACCGGACCGTGATCTGTTTGGAGGTCGCCGGCCGGCCGATAGGGAGCGGCTGGGTCGTCTTCGGCAGAGATTTTTCGACCTTGACGAGGTCAGCGGCGAGTTCCTCGGCGGCCTGGTATCTCCTTTCCCCGGCCTTTTCCAGGCACTTGAGGATGGCGCGCCTCAGGTCTTCCGGGACCTGAGGGTTGAGACTGGCGGGGTCGGGCGCCGCTTCGGTTTTCTGCTTGACGGCGATGCTCAACGGCGAATCGCCCTCGAAGGGCAGCCGCCCAGTCACCAACTCGAACAGGACGATCCCGAGCGAATAAATATCCGACCGCCGGTCGGCCTCCTGGCCGTCCACCTGCTCGGGCGACATGTACTCGGGCGTCCCGATCATCATGTTCGCGCCGGTGATCCCCTTGGCCTTGATCGAGCGGGCGATCCCGAAATCCATGATCCGGGCGTTGCCGTCCCGGTCGATCATGATGTTCTGAGGCTTGAGGTCCCGGTGGACGACCCCGACCCGATGGGCCTCGGCCAGGCCCTCACAGACCTGGATGGCGACGCTGACCGCCTTGCCGATAGGCAGTCCGCCGATCCTGTGGATCAGGCCCTTGAGGTCCTCGCCGGGCACGTACTCCATCGTGATGTAATAGGCGCCTTCCTCGCGGCCGAGGTCGTGCATCCGGCAGATGTTCCGGTGGGAGATCGTCCGGGCGAGCTTCAGCTCGTTCCGGAACCGGTCGATCGTCTGTTCGTCGGAGGCGGTCTCGGGGTTGAGGAGTTTGAGGGCAAGCTTCTCCCTCACCTCCGTGTCATAAACTTTATAGACCCGGCCCATCCCGCCGCGGCCCAGCTCTTCTATGATCTGGTATCGGCGGGCGAAGGTCGTCCCGGGCGCGAGTTCCCGGACGACCGGACTGGCGAGGGTCTCGGTCGGGGAGGCTCGAGACGCTTCCGACCCCTCCAGGGGAGCGGCGCAATTGCCGCAGAATTTCGTGTCGCGCGGATTTTCGAACTGGCATTTCGGGCAGCGCACGATCATCTTTTTCTGCTTTGCAAGCGAAGGATATACCCCCAAAAATTCGATGTCAAACCCCGTCTAGCGAATGTCCGCGCAACCTGAAAGTGTCCTCATCTTAGTTCTCGCCCCTCGATGAACCGGTGGTACAATGAAAAAGATTCGTCCGTCTTTAGTTAGGTAATGTTCAAGTGAGTCGTTTCCTTCCAGAGGAGAAGATAACCATGCGCCGAGGACTTTTTATTGCCCGGATGATGGGCTTGATTTGCCTGTCGAGCCTGCTGCTGTTTGCGGGCTGCCGGGAAAAGAGCGCCGCTCCCCCCGACCGAGCTTGGCTCGATCCGCTTTTTGAACAGGGGAGAGTCCTGTTCTACCAGACGATCCGCGCGGACATCTCAACGCATCCCGGCCGCGCCGGGCTGACCGCGCCGGAACTCCAGAAAATCGAGGAAGCGGAGACCCGCTATGGCCGGGTCTACGGGATCCTGATCAACGTTTTTTACCAGAAGGACGAGCCGGTTTTTTCGGGTCTGCTCCAGAAAGGAGACAAGGCGTCCCGGCGGCGGTTCTCCGAGATGTATCTCGATCTCGCCCGTTACGCCGGCCGCATGTTCGTCGAGACGTTTTTCGCCACGGACGAATCGACAGCCCTGGTCCGCAAGATCAACCCCGCCTATAAGGACCTCGACGCCGTCGACCTCGTCGTCCGCTCGACCGGTTACGGCGCCAAGCTGGATCCGCCGCCCACGAGAGAGTTCTATAAGAATAGCGTCAGCCCCGAGTTCGAACGCCAGGGAGCGCTCGAGGGGGCCCGGTTCAGAGAAGCCTTCGCCCTGACCCGCGGCCAGGGAGCGAAGATCGCCATTCTCGACTCGGGCATCGACGAGAGCCACTCCATCTTCAAGAATACGAAGTGGGGCAGGAATTTTTCCCTGGTCGGCCGCGAGGGCCAACCCTGGTCGGACGACGCCCCGCTGGTGGATTGGGGCTGGCACGGGACGCTCATCACTTCCGTCGCCGCCTGCTACGCTCCCCAGGCCCAGCTGACGGTCTATAAGGTCCTCGACGGCAACACCCAGAACGACCCCGCCTACCTGCTCCTCCTCGAATGCTTCCTGGCCGCCGGCATCTACCGCGCGGTCCACGACGGGAACGACGTCATCAGCATCAGCGCCTCCGGCGCCACCCTGGACTCCGACTATCTCCGGGCGGCCTGCCAGTACGCCTACGATCAGAACCGGGTCCTCATTTCCGGCGCGCTCTACAGCCGCTGGTTCAAGCAGGGCGCCACCCGCAACTTTCCGGCCCAGTACAAGACGGTCGTGGCGGTGACGGCCGCGAACAAGAAGCCGGACGGCACCTACGGCTATTGGGATGTCTGCGCGGCGCAGAAGGAAAACACCGTCGCCGCTCCCAACGACATATTCGGCGCCTTTCCGACCTACGTCGGGGAGAAGGATGCCTATATCCCGAGCATCTCGGCCGCGATTCCGGTCGTCGCTTCGCTATTCGGCCTGGTCGTCTCCGTTCACCCCCGGCGCGGCGACGAGGCCCCAGGACAATACGCCCAGCTTCTCATGGACCTCGTTATCAAAAATGCCAGCCCTCAGAAAGTGGGCTTTACCGGATTTTCGCCGGAGTGCGGCTACGGTCTGATCGATGCGGAGAAAACCGTGAAGGCCGCCCTGGAGTTGAACGCCAAGCGCTAGCGTCGTCGGGGAACGCCTGTGTCATCCGGAGCAGGCCTCTGATAGGGAGGGCATCGGCGTTCTTCTCGAGTCTTCGCAGCGCGGCGGCTGACTCGGCTTCTCAAGGAGGACAGCATGAAGTGTGCGGTGACACCAACGCGGGCGGCGGCCGTTCTCTCGGCGCTCTTCGTCGTGATTCTCGGGAGCACGTGCCGTTCGAATACGGAAGCGCAGGGCGGAGCAGCGGAATTGCGGATCGGCGTTTCCTACCCGAGCGAGCTCGGCCCCGGACCCTTCGACGGGCGGATGCTTCTCATCATCTCCGATAACGACACGAGGGAGCCCCGATTTCAAGTCAGTTCCCGAAACGATGACGCCCAGCCGGTCTTCGGTATCGACGTCGAAGCCTTGAAGCCGGGCGACGAGGCGGTTTTTGACGCCGGCGTTTTTGGGTTTCCCGTGGACAGCCTCGCCAAACTCCCGCCGGGCGAGTACGTCATCCAGGCTTTGCTTCACAAGTATGAGACCTTCCACAGATCGGACGGTCACACGATCAGGCTGCCCATGGACCGGGGGGAGGGCCAGATGTGGAATATCGCCCCCGGCAACCTGCTGAGCACGCCGCGAAAGGTGCGGATCGACCCTGCCCGGGGCGGGACGATCCAGGTGACTCTCGACCGGGTCATCCCTCCCTTCCCTGAGGAAGCCGACACAAAATTCATAAAACACATCAAAATCCAGAGCCGGAGGCTGACTGAATTCTGGGGTCGCCCGATGTTCCTCGGCGCCGTCATCCTCCTGCCCGCCGGTTTTGAGGAGCATCCGGAAGCCCGCTATCCCCTGATGATCTACCAGGGGCACTTTTCGCGGAAGTTCGACGCGCTCGTCGGCTTCCGGGAGGCGCCCCCCGCTCCGGGGGAAGCCTCGGAGAACGCCTCGCGGCCTGGCGTCTGGGGCGAGTATTTCAGGGACTACGAAAAATACAGCTACGAATTCTACAAAGCGTGGACCGGTCCCGGTTTCCCGCGCATGATCCTCGTGACCATCCAGCACGCCAATCCCTATTTCGATGATTCTTATGCGGTGAACTCGGCCAACCTCGGGCCGTACGGGGACGCCATCACTTACGAGCTCATACCTCATATCGAGGAAAATTTCAGGGGCATCGGCCAGGGCTGGGCCCGGACGCTCTATGGCGGGTCCACCGGAGGCTGGGAATCCCTGGCGGTCCAGGTCTTTTATCCCGATGAATATAACGGCACCTGGACGTTTTGCCCCGACCCGATCGACTTCAGGGCCTATTCGCTGGTCGATATCTACTCTCACCAGAACGCCTATTTTCGGGACGGCCGCTGGAAGCGGACCCCTCGACCGGCTTTTCAAAACGAAATCGGCGAGGTCCTCTCGACGAACGAGGAGACCAACCATCTCGAGCTCGTCCTGGGAACGCATTCCCGCTCCGGCTATCAGTATGACATCTGGCAGGCTGTCTTCGGTCCCGTCGGTGAGGATGGCTACCCGAAGCCTATTTGGGACAAGCGGACCGGGGTGATCGACCATTCCGTCGCCGCCTACTGGCGGGAGCGCTACGACCTGCGCTATATCCTGGAGCGGGACTGGAAACTGCTCGGCCCGAAACTGAAGGGGAAGATTCACATCTACACCGGTGATATGGATAACTGGTATCTCCAGAACGCGGTTTACCTCATGGAGAATTTCCTCAAAGGGACCAAAGACCCCCATTATGGCGGGACCGTAGAGTATGGCGACCGCCAGCCTCACTGCTGGTGCGGCGGGCCGGGGCTTTCGCTCCCCGTCTCGATGTTGACGATCAACCAGCGCTTTGCGCCGCAGATGGCCGCTCGCATCGTCGAAACGGCGCCCCCGGGCGCTGACGTCGCGTCCTGGCGGTACTAGTATCCCGTCTCGTAAGTTCCTTTCCAAAGTCCTGTGTATGCCAAGTTATTTACGAGACGCACCACTGGGACCGCCGGCTTTCGCCTCCGCCCGGCCGCCGCGAAATTGATTTTGCCGGCTGAGCCGGTTACAATTCTGTCCCGATGATCCCGGGTATCGCGGGGAGAGGCCCTTCGGCCCTCCGTTGCTGGCGTTTGGCGGCGGCCTCGATCCTGCTGGTTGCCAGTCTCGCCGGGGGGGCCATCTTCCCTCCGCCGACGAACGCCGCGGCGGTATCCCAACCGCCGCGTGCGAATTCCCTGACGAAGGGGCTCCCGGTTCTGGCGCTGCTCAGGGCGGGAAAAGGCACCGAAGCCGTGGCGGCCTGCCTCGAGTCGATCGAAAAGAACCCGGCCGATCTCCCCGCTTATTCTTGGCTCTCGCAAGCGTTCGACCAAATGGGGGAGACCGCCGCCTGCGCCGCCGCTCTCACGGCGGAGCGGCGTTTGGAACTTCTGGTTCAGGGGCATCCCTCTGATCCTTATTGCCGGTATGGGCTCGGACTGGTCCATCGGTGGCGGCGGAACTTCACCCTCGCCCGCCGGCACTTCAAGGAGAGCATCTCCCGGGGCGCCGATTTCTGGGAGGTCTATGAGGAGCTGGCCAACTGCTATCTGGCGCGGGAGGATATCGAGGACACCGCCGCCTTTTTGCGAGCGGCCTTGCTGGGGAAGCCCGGCTGCGCTTATCTTCACCAAGCCAGCGGCCTCACTCATTATTATTCATCGGAATATCGCGCCGCCCGCGTCTCCCTGGAAAAGGCGCTGGCCCTCTTCCGGGAGAGCCGGAACACGCCGGCCGAGGGCAGATGCCGTCTCAACTTGAGCGACGTCTTCACCTATCTTAACGACTATCCCGGCGCTCTGCGGGAAGCCTTGGCGGGACTCGGCATTTCGCGGCGGACCGGCGATAAAATCCTGGAGGTCCAAAGCCTGGAACGAAGCGCCTTCATCTGGACGGACCGCGGGAACGACGCCCAAGCCTATGCCGCCTGCGACCAGGCCCTGGCGCTCTCGCGCGAGATGGCCTGCCGGAGGCTGGAGGTCCTCTGCCTTCGCACGATGGGGGTTATCCTCCTCGAACGAGGCGAGCTGGTGAAGGCCGAGGACCTTCTGTCGCGGGCTCTGGCGTATTATCAAAGCAGCGGCGCCCTCAGAAGCCAGGATATCTGTCTCTATTGGCTGACCGTTCTCTACGGCGATACGGGGGATTATTCCAGGGCCATGGCCCGGGCCCGCGAGGCCCTCCAGATCAGCCGGCAGATCGGGTTCAAGACCGGTGAGGCTTTCCACCTGACGACGATCGGAGATATCTATCTGGCACTGGGCGATTATGACCGGGCCTTGGAATACAACAAGCAGGCGCTCATTGTCGCCGAACGGTACATCGGGAAATGGAGCCGCGAAGAGTGCTGGAACACCATCGGCCGCGTCTATATCGAGCTGAGCGATTTCCGGCGCGCCCTGGAATCTTTCCAGGAAGCGTACGACTATATCCGGCGGATCGGCCATCGGCGGGAAGAGGCGCGGTGTCTCTACAATATCGGGCTCGCGCACCTCAAGCTCGGCGACGACCTCCAGGCCTTCGACTACTTTTCCCGGAGCCGGGGCGCGGCCAGCCTGTCCGGGAAGAGGGTCATCCAGGCGGACATTTTTAACCGGCTTGGGGACATCCATCGTCAGCGGAGATCGTGGGCGAAATCCCAAGATTGCTATATTCAGGCCCAGCGCGTGGGCGTCGAGGTCGGCCAGCCGCACGCGATCTGGGAAGCCGAGGTCGGTCTGGCGGCGCTGAGCGAGGCTCGAGGAGATTCCCCGTCGGCCGTCGATCATTACCTGAAGGCCATCGGCGTCATCGAGGACCTGAGGGTCCAGCTGCTGTTGAGAGAATACAGTTCGGGGTTCTTCAAGAACAAGGTCATCATCTACGAGGCGCTGGTCAATCTGCTCTACGAACGATACGAGCGGAACCCGACGCCCGCCGCCCTGGAGGAGTGTCTCTATTATGCCGAGAAAGCCAAGGCCCGCTCCTTTCTGGATGATCTTCAGAAAGCCAGGATTGACGGCGTCTCCCTGTCCCCGGATAGGGCGGCCGAGCTGGAGCTGGTCTCGCGGACCATCTCCCGTCTCTCGGCGGCCTTGAACGATGCGGCCCTGAGTCCGGCGGACCGGTTTGAGCTCCGGCAGAAGCTCGAAAAGACCGAGGACGATTATCAACTCCTTATCGAGAGGGCGCGGGCCGAAAATCCCGAATATGCCAGCCTGGTCTCGAGCGAACCCTGCCGGCTGCCGGAGATCCGGAGCCGCCTTCTGGACAACGAAACGGGCATCTTCGAGTATTTTGTGGGCGAGAAGAACCTCTATATCTTCTTCATCACCGCGAGCCATCTCGCCGCGCGCCGGCTGTCGACGCCCGAGAGCCTGCGCACCCTCAGGCTGGCCAAAAACTATACCCGGCTTCTGTCGTCGAAAGAGATCGAGAACGCGGATACTCTGCCGCCCGGCAGGAGGCTCTGCGAGAGCCTCATCACCTCCGCCGGCCTGGACTCTCTCCGAGGGATCAAGAACCTGATCTTCATTCCGGACCGCACGCTCTATTACCTGCCCTTCGAGGCCCTAGTCATGGGTGACGGGCCGGAAGCGGGCCGGACCGAAGGCCGGTTTCTCTTCGAAGACTATCGCGTATCCTATGCGCCATCCGCCTCCACTCTGGTGAGCATCCAGGGACGAAAAAGGGGAGTCCCGGCCGAGAACGATCTGCTCTCGATCGGCGATCCGGTCATCGGTCGGCCCGGGAGGATCGACGGCGAAAAGAAACGCGGGGACGACATCCTCCAGGAGTACTATCTCGAAAAACGCTTCGTCCTCCGCCGGCTCGAGTTCGCCTCCCGGGAGATGGAATCCATCTCGAGAGCGGTCGCTCCGGGTTTCCGGAGGATCGTCTGCGGCGACGAGGCGACGGAAGGCCGGGTGAAGGGACTTCCCCTGTCCCGGTACAAGGTGCTCCACTTCGCCACCCACAGCCTCCTGGACGATATCGTCGCCTCCCGGTCGGCCCTTGTCTTGACCGCGGACCCGCGCTCCGACGAGGACGGCTTCCTCCAGGCCCGGGAGATTTACAGCCTCAAGCTGAATGCCGAGCTGGTCGTCCTCTCGGCGTGTCAGACGGCCGGGGGAAAGATGGAGAAGGGAGAAGGGATCCAGGGCCTGTCCCGGGCGTTCCTCTGCTCCGGGTCGAGGTCGGTGCTGGCCAGCCTGTGGAACATCAACGACCGGTCGACATCATGGTTCATGAAGAGCTTTTACGGCTACCTGGCGGCGGGGGCGAGCAAACACGAGGCCCTGCGGCGGACCAAGAT
Organism: Candidatus Aminicenantota bacterium; assembly: GCA_963764885.1. GTDB lineage: Bacteria > Acidobacteriota > Aminicenantia > Aminicenantales > UBA8522 > CAVSCD01. The sequence goes on along the minus strand of CAVXUH010000003.1, from coordinate 137,350 downwards.
CAGGATGTACCATTCCGGTCTGTGGCGGCCCTACCACTGGGCGGCGTTCGTCCTCATCGGCGAAGGCGGGAGCGGAATCCCGCTCCACAGATCGTCAGCCTGGGCCAGGCTGTTTCCTTATTGAGGAATGAACTTGGCGAATTCCGATTCGACCGGCTGATCGTCTTCCCGGGTGGCGACGATCTTCCAGAAGTAGACCCGGCCTTTTCGCATCGACTCCCGCGTCTGTTCGGGAAGCGAGCAACCGTCGGCGGCGAGCGGGCCGGATTGATAAACCGGCTCGAGATCACGGTCATAGATTTCCAGCCGATAACTCCTGACCCCCGGCCGCGACTTCCACCTGAAGCTCAGGTTGGACAGGGGGGCCGCCCCCTTCGGCTGGAGCAGCTCGAATTCCGCTGGTAAACCGCTCCGCTCCAGGTTCTCGGGGCCGCCCGTTCTGACACTCGGGATAATGACCAGCAGAGAGAGCAACAACAGGCCGGCCCCGGCTGCCGAAGCTCCGAGCCAGCGCAGAGAGGCCCTCTTTCTGCGCCGGCCGCTCCCCCGAAGAAGGGAGGTCTCCCGGCGGGCCCTTTTCCGGAGGCGCCGCCGCGTTTCGGAGCCGCGGAAGTCCAAGCCCTCGAGGCCCCCGAGAATTTCCTCACTCCGTGACCGAATCTCCCGCGCCGCCTCGAACAGGGTCAGACATTCCGGGCAGGTCAGGATATGCGACAGAAGATATTGCTCTTGTCCCTCAGCGGCCTCCCCCTCGAAGAAGCGGACGAACAGGTCTGTCGAGGGACACCCCTTTTGAATCATGATTTCGCTCCCTTGGTAGACCGCCGGGGCCTTCCCCGGCCACGAGTTCGTTGATGAATCGGATCTTCTCCTTAAGGTCGTCGAGCCCCCGGTAAAACAGGTGCCTGACATTCGGCTTCCCCAGCTTCAGGGATGCCGAGATCTCTTCCATGGACATGCCTGCCAGATAGAGTTTCAGGACTTTCTTCCTGTTCTCGCTCAGCGAGTTCACCAGCGTGAAGATCGTCTCTCTTGTCTCATCGTCCTCGAGCCCCGCCTCGGGGGAAGGACCTTCGGCCGACCCGGATATCAGGGCGGTCCCGGAGAAGATTCGCCTCAGGCCCTCGGGTTGTCCGGGCGGCCTCTGCTTGATCATCTTCCTCAGCTCATCGATGGTCGTCGAATAGGCGACCCTCTTTATATAGGACGTAAGATTCTGGATATCTTTGCCTCTTTTGAGAAAAGCCCAGATCTTGAGGCGCACTTCCTGTTCGATATCTTCGAGATCGACGCCATCGCCGCGATGGAGGTTCTTCTGGATGACCTGGCGGATGAGCAGGGAAAATCTCTCGATGACGGCCTGGGTATCCTGCTCGATGTCCCGCATTTTTTCCGATATTAACATAAGTCCTGGTACAGATGAATGCTTTTCTCCGTCGTTATCTTAAAATGGAGGGAAAGATGCACCCCAAACCCCGATTCCGGAGCGCGGTTCTGCCCCTCGCCGGGCTGACCTGCCTCCTCACCGCCGGCCTCTTCACAGTCTGTTCACACCCGGCCAGGACCGAGAGCCCGCTGGCGGCCGTGTTCGATGAAGGACGGGGGACCTTCTTTAAGACTGTGCTTGACGCAGTGGATCGTCACCCCGAACGCGGGCGTCTTACCCCCCCTGAGCTGAAGAAGATCGGGGAGCTGCGGAACATCTATCCGCGTCTCTACGGGCTTCTCGTGAACTATTATTACCAGAAGGACGAGCCTCGGTTTAAGGCCCTCATGGAGGAGGGAAGCGAAGAGTCGCTGAGCCGGTTTCGGACGATGTATCTGGACCTGGCTCAATTCTGCGGCCGGCTGTTCGCGGACAGCCTGTTTCTGCCCAGCCCCCACGGCTCCTACTTCAAGGACCTCATTCCCCGGTTCAAGGGAAAAGACACGGTGGATATCGAGGTCATGGCGGCGGGATACCTGGCCAATCTTGACCCGCCCTCGCCCGGCCAGTTCAAGCAGAAAACCCTTAGTCCCGAATTCGAGAAACAGTGGGGCCTCGACGCGGCGCGATTCAGGGACGCCCATCGGCTGAGCAAGGGACGGGGCGTCCGGGTGGCCGTTCTCGATTCCGGGATCGACATGAGCCATCCGGTCTTTCAAAATACCCGGTGGGGAACTCACTTCAATTTCGTCGGACGGGATGGATTTCCCTGGGATCCGGCAGGACCTCCGATGGTGGATTGGGGATGGCACGGCACCGTCGTGACCTCCATCGTGGCCTGTTATGCGCCCGATGTTCAGATCACGCTCTACCGCTATCTCGACGCCGATACCCAGAACGATTCGCCTTTTCCCCTGGGCGTCACCAGTCAGATGGGAGCGGCGATTTACAGGGCCGTTCATGACGGCAACGACGTCATCAACATCAGCGCCGGCACGAGTCTTGACGCTCCCTACCTCCGCGAGGCCTGCCGTTTTGCTTATGATAACAATGTCGTCCTGGTAACGGGCAGCCCCTACTATATGGGACGTTATCTCGGCGGAAACGAGGATTATCCGGGCCAGTATCCGCAGAACATCTCGGTCACGGGCGTCGCCCGGCTGGCCGAGAACAAGTACGGCTACTGGGACGTCGCCGCTCCTGAACCGACGACCGCCGTCGGATCTCCCGACGCTCCGTTCGTCGCCTACCCGACCTACGTCGAAGAAAAGGATGACTATGCCCCGGGGATCTCCTGCGCGACCCCGATCGTGGCTTCCCTCGTGGCTTTGGTCGAATCCGTTTATCCCCGCCTCGGGACCGAGCCTCCGGGAGAGTACGTGGAGACGGTGAGAAGGCTCGTGACCGAGAACGCCGATCCCCGGGCTGTCGGTTTCGACGGGTTTTCTCCCGAATGCGGCTATGGCCTGATCGATGCCGATAAAACCGTACGGGCCGCTCTGCGGTTGGCCGACGCCCGCCGGGTGCAGAATCCCTCGCCCGACGGAGCGCGCCCCGCTGCGGCTCAAAACGGCGACGACGCCTTTTTGGCCGGCGGAGATATCTTCTACCGCCAGGTCAAGCTGGCGCTCGGCCTTCACCCCGAAAGGGACAGGCTGCTCCCCTCGGAAATCGAGAAAATCGAAAGGGGCGTCGACGGCCTTCCTTCTCTTTACGAGAATCTGGTTAATGTCCTTTACTCTAAGGCCGAGGCCCGGTTCTCGGCGCTCCGCGAGAAAAACGACCTTCCGGCTTTCCGGAACGCCTACAATCAGCTCTGCCGGGAGGCGGCGGATCGCTTTGTCGAGTCCCTTTTCGCCGAAAGCCCCCGCACCCAGGAGTTGCTTCAGGCCGCGCCGAACCTTGGGCGCGGACGCCTCGACCTTGTCCTCTCATCCCTGGGCCGGACCTCGGGATCGGCCCCCTCGGCGAGCATCCTGAACGAGGCGAATGCCGCGGCGGTCGGGCACAGCCGGGCGCTGATCCAGGGGAAGTTCCCGGAGGCCCAGAAGACCGGCGCGGGCAAGGGATTGAAGCTGGCGGTCATCGATTCGGGCTGGGGTCCCGGCGCCGGGCCGCTCAGCGACATGAAGATTAACCATGCCTTCGATTTTTCCTTGATGGGCAGGACCCAGCCGCCTTGGAGCGGAGAAACCGCGAACGCCGGAGACGACTCGGGCCGGGGAACGCTGATGGCCTTCCTCGCCTCCCTGTGCGCCCCCGGGGCGGAAATCAGCACCTATAGGATCAGCGATGACCCAGAAGCGCCCTACGAGTACTGGCCGGCCATGGAGCTCGCCCAAGCCATCGCCAGAGCCGTCCGGGACGGAAACGCCATCATCGTCACCGGCGCGGCCTTCAGCGGCGATTTCCCGTTTCTTAAGGAAGCCTGCCAAGCCGCTTATCTCAAGAATGTCCTGATTATCGCCCCCAACGGTCAGCTGCCGGCCGAGGGCGCGGAGGCGAGGCCGGCCTATCCCGCCGCCTACAATTCGGTGATCGCGGTCGCGGGCTCGGCCTATGACAAGGGCCATCGTCCTGTGCCCTGGGCCCTGTCAGCCGCTTCCAAGTCCACGTCAGTCTCCTCGCCGGCCTTCATCGGCGAGGGAATTCCCCCGTCGAACGCTTACGCAGCGAGCGCCTCCGGCGGGCTCGCCGCCTTGATCTCGCAGCAGATCCCCAAGTCGGGGAAAGAGCTCCCCGGACAATACGTCCAGCGGATCGCCGAGGTCATGCAAAAATCGGCCGACCCGGCGGTCCTCGGCTTCCGGACCTTCAACCCGCGAATCGGCTACGGGCTGATCGACGCCGAGAAAGCGGTCGGCCCGGCTGTCCAGACATATGTCAAAAAGATGAACGAGCTCGACGACTACTTCAAGAAGCGGATGGCCCAGAGGGCCAAGGACGCCGAGGACGCCGCCCGCAAGGACGCGGAGCGAAAAGCGGCCCCCGCCGGGAAAAAATAAGACCGGGGACGACTCGGGCCCCTCTAGTGGTGCGTCTCGTATATAACTTGGCATTCTCAAAGTGCGATGAAGACGCACCGCCGCGGGGGAGTTTGAGGGGGACGGCGTCGTTCCCCTCAGGGGGTCAGTGGACTGAAACGAAACGCCGAGGGGGGAGCTTGACTCCCCCCTGGAAGTGTCCCGTCATACACAGGACTTTGCAAAGGAACTTACGAGACGGGCTACCAGGAGGTTCCTATGAAAAGGCGAATCCCTATCGTCGCGGCGCTCCGGCGCTCGCCCTTCTCCTGCCCCTCGCCGCCTCGGAGCAGACCGGCAAAAAGCCTCTGACCCTCGAGGAGATGATCTCGCTCAAATCCATCGGGACCGTCGCCCTGTCCCCTTCGGGGCAGATGATCGCCTTCGATGTCACCTCGGTCGATTGGCCGCGCAACATGTTCAAGACAGATATCTGGCTCGCCGACACGGCCGGCCGCCAGTGCTTTCCCGTTACCAAGGGGCCTGACATGAACATGGCGGCGGCCTGGTCGCCCGACGGCTCGGCCCTGACGTTTCTCTCGACCAGGCTGGGAAAGCCCCAACTGTTTGTTTTCCGGCCGGGCCAGGGCGAAGCCGAGCCCCTGATCGAAGCCCCGGACGGCATCCAGAAATATGCCTGGGCCCCCGACGGCAAATCCATCGCCTTCTTGACTCCCAAGGCCCCCGACAAGGAACAGCAGAAGCTGAAGGAGGCGGGGTTCGACGCGATCGAGCTCGATGAGGGCCGGCCCCCGGCGCAGCTGCAGCTCTTTGACGTGACCAGCAAAACCAGCCAACCCCTCGTCTCCGGCGATTTCCACATCATCGGGTTTTCCTGGTCCCCGGACGGCTCCCGGCTCGCTCTCGTGACCTCTCCGAAGAACCTCGAGCCCGTGACCTGGGATTTCCAGACCCTGTGTGTCGTCAATCGCGACGGAACCGGGCTGACGCCCCTCGATTTTCGCTATTATGCCGCCTTCACCCGGCGGGGCGAGGCGGTCTGGAGTCCGGACGGCCGCTACCTGGGTCTCGAGGTCGGCGACCTCACCAAGCCGGAGCTCCACGACCACATCATCCAGGTCTATGATTTTGAAACGGGAAAGGCTTTTAATGCCTCGGGCGACACCGATCATTTTCTTTACAACTGCCGCTGGTCTTCAGACGGGGGCGGGATCTACTATGTCGCCTTTCATCTCCTGAACGCCCAGATCTTCCGGCTCGATATCCGGAAGCAAGAGGCCCGGCAGCTCTCCCACTTCCCGAAAATGGAGGTCAACCAGGTGTCTTTCGCGGCGGACGGCAAGACGATCGCCTTTTCGGCGAGCACGCCGGACAGACCCCAGGAAATCTACGTCGGCGACATCAATTTTCCGGATAAGGCCAGGCGCCTGACCAACCTCCACCCCGAGCTGGACAGGATCTGGCTGGGCGAAACCGAGGAGATCGACTGGAAGGCCGACGACGGGCAGTCGATCAGCGGGAATATCGTCTACCCGATCGGCTACGAAAAGGGCAAGGCCTACCCGACCCTGACGCTCATCCACGGGGGGCCGGCGGGGAACTTCAACAATTCGTTCTGCGGCCTCTATTATTGCCCGGCCCAATATTTCGCGGGCCAGGGGTACCTCGTCTACATGCCCAACGTCCGCGGCAGCATCGGCTGGGGATCCGAGTTCCTCAGAAAGAACCTGCGCGATTGGGGCGGGGGCGACTACCGCGACCTGATGTCCGGGTTGGACCTGCTGGTCGCCCGCGGCCTGGCCGACAAGGATAAGCTTGTCGTCTGGGGCGGGAGCTACGGCGGTTTCATGACCAACTGGATCGTGACCCAGACCAACCGGTTCAAGGCCGCCCACTCCGAGGTCAGTATCGCCAACCTCCAGAGCCTGTGGTCCGTATCGCCCATCGGCCGTATCCTCTTCCGCCAGTACTTCGGGAAAACGCCGCTCGAGGACCCGGATATCTACCGGAAGCTGTCCCCCCTGACCTATGCCGGAAACGTCAAGACGCCGCTCCTCCTGACGCAGAACGAGAAAGATGAGAGAGTCGCTCCGGAGCAGGCCGTGGAGTTTTATCGGGCCGTCGAGCTCTCCGGGACGCCCGTCGAGCTCCACATCTATCCCGGAGAATCGCACGGGACGATGATGCCGAACCATCAGCTGGATAAGCTGAGAAAAACGGAGGGCTGGTTCAGGAAGTACCTCCATTGATCGCCAGCCCCCGAAGGTCCGTGATTCTCGGCGCGGCCGCGCTTCTCTCACTCGCCCTGCACCCTCTTTATCCGGCCGCCCAGCCGGCCCGGATCGAGGATCTGTTCCGCATCCGGAATATCGTCGATGCCCGGATCTCCCCGGCCGGGGACCGGGTGGCCTATGTCCTTTCCGAAATCGACCTGGCTAAGAACGCGACCCCCAGCCGCATCTGGCTGGCCAGGACGGACGGCGGGGCGCCCCTTCGGCTCACGGCTGGCCCCGGACGGGACGAGATGCCCCGCTGGTCGCCCGACGGGAAGGTGCTGGCGTTCCTCTCCGACCGGGATGGTTCGAGCCAGATCTGGCTCATCGACTTGGCCGGAGGGGAGGCCTCCAAATCCGGCGGCGTCGAGGGAGGCGTATCGACGTTCGCCTGGTCTCCGGACGGCCGGAAGATCGCCCTTCTGGCCCGGGCCCCGAAACCGCCCGAGCCGGCCGGGGCCTCGAACACGCCCGCCGACGTCATCGTCTATGACCCGGATGTTCCCGGCCTCCAGCTTTTTATCCTGGACCCGGCCGCGGGCTCGATCAGCCGCCTGACGGATGATTCCTCGGCCGTCACCGACTTCTCGTGGGCCCCTGACGGGAAAAGAATCGCCTTCGCGGCCCAGCCTTCCCCGCGCATCCAGGACCTTTTCCAGACGGACATCTTCGCGGTCGACCTCGAGACGCGCCTCGTCCGGGACCTGGTCAAGCGGCCGGGCATCGACACGTCCCCCCGCTTCTCCCCGGACGGAAAAGAGGTCGCTTTCCTATCTACCGAGGGGAGAACCGAGTGGATCGCGAACTGGTATCTCTGCATCGTCCCGGCCGAGGGCGGAGCGCCGCGCAACCTCACCCCCAAATTCAACGAATTCATCTTCACTCCCCAGTGGTCCCCCGACGGCCGCAGGGTTTTTTTCCAGAGCCCCGCGGGCCTCAAGAATCAGCTTCTTTCGGTCTCGCCCGACGCCGGGGAGCCGAAGCCGCTCCTCAAGGGCGATTTTGTTTGGAGCGATTTCAGCTTCTCGGCCAAGGCCGATCGAATGGCCTTTCTCGGCACAGACTCCGTGACCCCGACCGAAGTCTTTATTTCCGGGCCGGAGGTATTCAACCCCGTCCGGCTGACGTTCACGAACCCCGAGCTCCAGGACGTCAGCCTGGGCCGGCGAGAGATTGTTCACTGGAAAAGCGCCGACGGCCTTGAAATCGAAGGGCTGCTTCTGCTGCCTCCGGGATCGCCGGCGGACAAGCCGTATCCGATGCTGACGTATGTCCATGGCGGCCCGTCGGCCCGGTTTGCGGACGAGTTCTCTCCTCAAATCGGCTCCCCCTATCCGATCCAGGCCGAATGCTACCCGCTCCATGTTCTGGCGGGTCTGGGGTACGCGATTCTCATGCCCAACCCCAGGGGAAGCTACGGATACGGCGACAAATTCCGGAAGGCCAACCTGCTGGATTGGGGCGGCGGCGATTATCGCGACATCATGTCCGGAATCGATGCCCTGATCGCGCGCAAAATCGCCGATCCGGGAAGGCTCGGGATCATGGGGCGGAGCTACGGCGGCTATATGACGGCCTGGATCATCTCCCAGACGAGCCGGTTCAAGGTCGCGTCCCTCGGGGCCGGTATGTCCGACCTCGTCAGTTTCTATGGCCAGACCGACATTCCCGGCTACACGGAATATTACCTGGGCGACGTGCCCTGGCGAGCTCTGGATCGCTACCTGCGGCGGTCCCCCGTGACCTACGGCAGCAGCTTCCAAACGCCGACGCTCATCCTCCACGGCGAAAAGGATTTCCGGGTGCCGCTGCCCCAGGCCCAGGAACTCTACGCGGCGCTCAAGAGAAACGGCGTTCCCGTTCAGCTGATCATCTATCCGCGGCAGGGCCACGTCGTCACGGAGCCGAAATTCATGCGGGACATGATGGAGCGCAACCTGGCATGGCTCGCCCGCTGGCTGAAATAGGCCAGGGCCATCAGCGGCCGGGCTTCTTCACCAGGATGACCCCGGCCCTCTCGAGCTTCTGAATATAGTCCCGAAGATCGGCGAGCCGCACAGGCCCGCACTCGGCGCTCACGGCATTCCTGATGTCGAGGACGCTCCGCCGGCCGTCCATGAAGGCGGCGATCTCATAGCCCGCCACCTCCGGAAAGGGATTGTCGAAATGTATCCCTTGGGACTCGAGCTTAAGGCTGATGAAGTCGTCGGCCAGGGGGCCGGGGAACTGGCGAACGCGGCCCGGGACGAGCCCGTCGGCCTCCCGTTCTTCCGGCGTCAGATCGGCCAAAGGCGGCTCCGGCGAGACCTTCCGGCTGGCGCACAATGCCAGGTAAAGATCGCGAACATCCTGGTCCCCGGTCTTTCGCGGGGCGGTCAGGCTTTCCGCATTTCGGCGGACCGCCCGGTCCAGACTCTCTTCTCCCGGGAAGAGTTTCCGCAACGACTCTAGTGCCGCCCTCTCCCTTTCGAATCCGCAGCCGATGATGTTCAGCGCCTCCTTCAGGTCTCCGCTTCCGGGCCGGCCCTGCCGCAGGGTCGCCAGGGCCCTTTCGAGGTCCAGGCCCATCCGCTGGCGTGATCTCGCGGACATCAGGCCGGCGAATTCGAGGGCCGAGGCCGAGTCCAGGTTGGCGATCGAGCCGGCGGTGATCATCGCCAGGACGATGGCCCGGCGCAGCTGAGTCGGGTCGCACTTATCGGGGGTGTCCTGGTTTGTGTGGTAGAAATAGTCCGGCCAGCTGCCGAACATTGTCGCCGGGACGTCCAGGCCGCCGCCCATGAAGACCTCGTGGTCGCTCCCGCCCGAATAGGGAACGAGCCCGGCCCGCCAGGGGTCGCGCGTCCCCGCGGCCGAGGTGATCGCAAAGGAACTCCCGGTTTCGTGACCGGGGAGGAGGGGATTGCCCAGGAGGAGGTCGAGCCCCGATGACAGCAGGTCGTTGAGAAACGACGGACTGGAGTCCGGGGTCCTGGTGACCTGGAACGACGACCCGCAGACCGCCTGATTCTCGCCCACCATGTCCAGATTGATGACGGCGACCGCTTTTCGGACTCTCTCCGGGTGAGAAACGAGGTATGCGTATGTGCCGTAGATTTCGGGGACCCACAGGAAACGCAGCGTCCGCCTGGGCCCGGGCCAGGCGCCCGAGGCGATGAGTTCCTTAAAAGCCCGGGCGCACTCCAGGATGGCCGCGCTGCCGCTGGCGTTGTCGTTCGCGCCCGGCGAGGCGTGGTCGAGGTGGGCGATGAGCCAGATCTCCTGATCGGGCACCTCGCTCCCGGGTATCGAGCCCTCGACGACCCGGTACTCTCCGGGCGAGAGTTCGGATTGGATGTCGGCCCGCAGGACGACCTTCTCCCCGCCGCCCAGACGCCGCTGGAGTTCCCTGCCGACGCGCTTGGAGACGCAGAAGCCGAAGCTGGATTTCCTCCCGCCCTTCTCGAGCGTGTTGATGTGATCCCAGGTGACAAGATCCGGGAAGTCGTCGGGATAATAGCTACGGTAAGAGACGACGCCCGCCGCGCCCCTCTCCAGAACGGCCAGGCGGTGGACGAGATCGATCCGGCCCTTTCCCTGGGGCGAAGACGCCAGGACGAACTTGCCCAGGATATCCCTTCCCTCGTAGTCCGAGGGCTGAACGCCTTCACCGACGTCGACGAGTTCGCCCTCGACGGCCGCCGACCGGCTGTTGCTCGCCAGGGACGTCGGCATCTCCTCCCAGGAGACCAGGTGTTTCGGCTCGGGGGCGACCAGCCGGAGTTCCGCCCTGGCGACGGACCAGCGGGGAAGGCTCAGGCTTGTCGCGTAATAAACCTTTCCATCGGCTGGAAATTTCTCGATCGCGACTCCGTCCAGCCCGGCCTTCCGCGCCTCCTCCATGATGTACGAAGCGGCTTCATCGTAGCCGGGGGACACAAACCAGCGATGGAGAAGAGCCAGTCGCCGGATATCTGTGAGGGCCCGCTCGCCCGAAGCCCGGTCGATGGCGGCCCGGACCTGGGCCGGGCTCAACGATGGCAGGACGTTCGGGTCCGGAGCGCGCCCGCCTTGAAGAAGAAAAGATTGCGCGGCGATCGTGAGAATGAGGGCGATTCTTTTAATCATGGCTGACCTCTCGTCCCGATCTTCCCGCCGTTCCCTTTTCCAGGGTGATCACCCCCGCGGCCTCGAGCATCCGCAGGTAGCTCCCGACCTCCCGGAGAGTGATCCCGTGCGCCGCGGGGTAGCCTTCGCTCCAGAGCTCGGAGTCCACGGCCCGCCAGATTTCGAGGACGCTCCGGCGTCCGTCAATGAAGTTGTGGGCTTCGGTGTAGCCCACGTGACCGTAGGCGAAATCCGGCGCGAGTTCGAACGATTCGAGCTTTTCCTTGCCCAGGACCTTCTCATAGTAGTTGCCGAAATAGGCCGACGTCCCCATGATCCCGGGGACCGCCCGTGGAACAAGAGCGTCAAGCTCCCTCTCTTGCGTGGAGTGGGTTTCCGGCCGCGTCTCGCAGGCCAGCTCCCCGCACCGCCGGCGATACTCCCTCTCCAACTGCACGGAGAGGGTATCGACGAGGTCCGCTTCTTCCCGGGAGCGCTGAGCGATGAGCCGCTGACCGTTTTTGTCGCCGGGGACCAGGGGCCCGACGGACTCGAGGACCGCCCGCTCTCTCTCCAGCCCGCAGACGAGCAGGGTTCGTCCCCGTTTATAGGCATCCAGTATTGAACGCGCGTCGGACTCTTCAATCGCGGACAGGGCCAGGTTGGACTCACGGATGAGCTTGGCCCGGCCGGCGGCGAAGACTTCGCCGATCAGACGCTCGGCGCCCGGGCCGTCCGTCCAGCCGAACACCGCGGCGAGCGCCGTCCCCAGACAGGCCACGCGGCGGAGCGCGGTCGGGTCGACGTAGGACAGGAAATTGACCTGGCTGTGGCGCGGCGGAACGGGGAGGCAGCCGAAGGCGATGGTGGGAATGCGGACCGTGCTGTTGTTGCTCTGCATCTCGTCACCGAACCCGTTGTACGGGATGACGCGCAGATTGAACTGATCACGGCTCCCCTCGGGGGCGAACAGGCTGTCCTCGTTCCGGTAATCCAGAAGGTTGCGGTTCGTCTTTTCCTGCAGCCAGACGGACAGGTCCTCCAGGACCGCCGACCAGTACGACGGGAGGGCATGGGACGGCCTGGCCGGCGCGAAAGAGTTGGAAAACAGGGTTTGGCTGATGCCGACACTATCTACCGAGAGGCCGCCCCGGACCCGGCCGATCTTCTCGGGATGCCTGGATAAGTACATGTAGAGACCGGAGACGTGGGGGAGCCAGAGGAACCGGATGGTCCTTTTCGGGCGGGGCACGAGGCCGTTGTCGATCAGCGCCTGCAGGGTCCTGGCGACTTCCAGGATGACGGCGCAGCCGCTGGCGTTGTCCACGGCCCCGGGCAGGGGGTGGTCGATGTGCGCCCACATCCAGAATTCCTCATCCGGAAACTCGGAGCCTATGATCGCGGCATCCAGGGTTTCGAAAACCGCTTCGTCACCCTGCTTGATCTCGGCTTCGACCTTGACCTTGACCAGGACCTCCTCACCCCGGTCGAGCAGCTTTTTCAGGAAGCGGTATTCGTTGTTGGACAGGGAAATTCCAAACGTCGATTCCCGGCCGTCCTGCCCCCAGGGGGACCAGTAGGTATCGAGGTTGGCGTCCTGGTTGTCGCCGCTGTTGTGGGGAAGGTCGAAATAGAAAAGAACGCCCGCGGCCCCGTAGCGGTGGATGGCCATCTCCTTCACGTCTTCGGGCAGCGCGTTTCCGGCCAGGACGATCTTCCCCCTGACGTCCTTTCCCTCGTAGTTTTTCGGGTCGGCCCCGGGGCCGATAAAGACGACGGGCGCCGTGATATCCGCCGACCGGCTGCCCAGAATGAGACTGCTCGGCGCGCTCTCCGTCGTCGTGATAAGCCTGGCCAGCGGCTTGACGAGACGAAGCTCCGCCCGGCCGCCGCGCGTCGGCACCTGGCCGTCAAAATTCTGAAGGCCGAAGAACTCATAGCCGGTCTTGACGGGAACTCGGAGGATGTCGGCGGCCCTCAGTCCATACTCCCGGCACTTCTTCTGAAGCCGGACCAGAATTTCGTGGGTCTCGTCCGAGCCCAAGGTCCGGTGGTAGGTGGCGATGACGGCCAGGTTGTTGAACGCGGCGCCGCCGCTCACCTCGCCCCCGATCAGGCGCAGCCAAGAGTCGGGGAGGACCCTGGGGCGCCCCTCGAGTTCCCGAGTTCCGAGGAAGATCAGCCCGGCGGCGCAGAGCCCGACGGACACGTATTCGGCGAACGAGCTTCTCATGGCTCCTCCTCTCCAGGATGTCGCCTCCAACGCGCGGAGACTCACCCTGATATTAAAGACGGCAACGGGAGGGGCATTTTACCAGGGATCGCCGGCTTCAGGATACCAAGATTAGGGGCGGGCCGCCGCCCGGGTGGTACAAAACCCGCGTTTTCATCGTCCTTATAAGCAAAATGGTGAGATTGGCGCATTTTATCGGCAACGAACATTCTCTCACCGCGGAGGAAAACATGACCAAGACAGGTCGAATCCGGGGCATTCTGGCACTGAGTTTCATTCTTTTCCTGATGGCCGCGGCCCTTCCGGCGCAGCCCGTCGGCAGCCTCACGGGAAAGGTGGTCGACGCGAACGACAAGATGCCCCTGCCCACGGTCAAGGTGACGGTCACGGGCACCAGGCTCTTCGCTCTCACCAGCCCGGATGGCGTGTACGTCATCAAGAATGTTCCCGAGGGCGTTTATAAGGTGACGTTCCAGCTCGCCGGGTTCATCGAGGAAACCAGGAAGGACGTCAGCGTCTCTGCCGGTCAGACCGTCACGCTCGACGCGACGATGATCATGGGCTTCGCCCATGAGGTGACCGTGACGGCCCGTCGGGAAGTCGAGAGCCTGCAGAAGGTCCCCCAGAACGTCGAGGTCCTGACAGAGACGAAGCTCACGGAAACCCCCAAGGTAAATATTGTTCAGGCGCTCAACAACGTTTCCGGAGTTGACGTGGAAAGCGGGAGCGGGAACTCGACGCTCGGGACGTTCATGTATATCGACGGGTACGAGGACATCTATATCCGGAAGATGGTCGACGGCGTCGACATCGGGGAAGTCGTCAACAACTGGAGCATGCTGAATTCTTTTCCCGAAGATATGATCAGCCAGATCGAGGTCGTCAAGGGCGGCTCCTCCTCGGTCTGGGGGTCGAACATGGGCGGGATCATCAACGTTGTCACCAAACGGCCCCGTAATCTGGCCAGGCCCCAGTTCACTCTCAAGAGCACCTACTCCCGCTTCGGCGCCATGGACTTCGCGGGGGCCAACGCCATCGGCGTCAAGGGCAACAACTTCGACTACGCCGCCAACGTCCTCGGCAACGCCGGCAAGCTTGGTTACATGGTCGGCGTCGACGGGATCAGGAACGACGGGTTCGTCGAGTACGCGAGGGAAAAGAACGTCTCTTATTTCGGTAAGCTCACCTATGACGTCAACGACAACACGTTTATCGACTTCCTGTTCAATCGGAATTCCATGAACTCGCAGAATCTCGCCTTCCTTTTACTGCCGGACCTGCTCGGGCCCGATTTTCCCTATTATTGGAATTACAAAGCCGATTACGAGGGCATTTCCAACGTCGCCTCGCTCAAGTTTTCGACGAACCTCGCGCCGGCTTTCAATCTCGAAACCCAGCTGAAGTACAACAGGTCGGAATTTGACAGCGCGACGACCTACCTCGACGGCTCGCTTTTCCAGCCGGCGGCGGGGACAGTCGAAAAAACGAAGTTCATCGACCAGAAGCTCGGATTCACCGTCAAGGGAGCCTACCGGCCGAGCGAAGCCTTCTCGCTTATCTCCGGGGTGGACTATTACAGGATCAAGGCCGATTTCTCCCAGTTTATCGCGAGCCAGCCTGTGATCAATGTCGACTCCGTGGCGCCCTTTGTCAACGCGGAATATCGGATCGGGAGTTTCGGCCTTCATGCCGGAGCGAGATATGATTATGACAGCTCTTTCGGCAACCAGCTCAGCCCGTCCGTCGGGGCGACGTTCAACTTCTTGAAGGCGTCGCTCTTCAGGGTCAACGTGGCCAGAACGTTCAAGGTCCCCCCGCTGTGGTATACCAAGGGCGTGTCCTACTTTGACCAGATCCTGCCGAACCCGGACCTCAAGCCGGAACGGGCCTGGGCCTACAGCGCGGGCTTTGAATCCCAGGAGCTTCGCTATATCTATGTCAAGCTGTCCGGCTACTACCACAAGATGACGGACGGGATCGTCCGCGTTCCCGCCGATATAGAAGGCCGGTTCACCTGGGGAAATATCTCCAAGTTCCTCCGGAAAGGTTACGAAGCCGAGGTCGGCTTCCTGACTCCTGTCGGCGTCACCGGCTATCTGGGGACGAACTACAACAAGCACGAAAATACCACCGAGGAAGAGGCCGTCATCCTGACCTGGATTCCCACGAGAACCTATAAAGCCGGGCTGAAGTACAGGAATGACAAGCTTGATTTTTTTGCCAACCTCAGGGCCCGCTGGATTTGGTGGAACATGGACCAGGACCTCTCCTCGTTGTTCATTCCCCACGATAAGAAGTGGACCGTCGACCTCCGGGTATCCAAAGGCTTCAACCTCACGGAAAGCGCCAGGCTGGCGATCTTTCTCGACGTCTTCAACCTGACCGACACGGTCTATTGGGACCGGAGCGACTTCCCCAACCCGCGGCGTTGGGCCCGGCTCGGGATGGAGGTCAATTTCAAGTAGCGTGAGGAGGGCGGCCCGCCGACGGGACGTTTTCGTGGGTTGACGAGGTAAAGCACATGCGGAGAATCACGCGGTCGTCCTTAGCTGCCGCCCTGTGGCTGATGGCCTGTACGGCCAGCTGGAGCCTGGCCGCTCCGGGGCAAGCGATTCCCGAGGTCAACGCCCGGCTGGACAAGATCTTTGTCGAGGCCCGCGGCGCGTTTTTTGAGACGATCGGCAAGATCCTCGAGCGTCATCCGCTAAAATCCGAGCTGAGCGACGCCGAGCTCGCCAAGATCCTCAACGGCCAGAAAGAGATCCCCTATCTCTTCGAGCGGCTGATGATCTTCGCCTACCAGAAGGACGAGCCTCAATATTCGGACTGGGCCCGGCGTGGCGACGCCGCGTCTCTCGAGAAATTCAGCCGGTCCTTTGTCGAGCTGGCCCGGGAATACGCCGCCCGGTTCGTCGGCTCCCTTTTTCACAAGACCCGCCAGTACGACTTCGAGATCTCCCTGCCGCATAACCGGGGCAAGAGCCGGCTCGAGCTCGTCCTCCAATCCATGGGGTACAGCGCCCGGAACGATCTTCCCGATATGCCTAAAAAGGACTGGTACACCAACACCGTCAAGTCCGACTACCGGTCGCAGTGGGCCATTGACGCCCTCCGGGCGCGACCCTGCTGGTCCGTCACCACGGGCGCGGGTGTCACCGTCGCCGTCATCGACTCCGGCATCGATCCCTACAATTCCCTGTTCAAGGACAGGCTGGTGCCGGGCTTCAGCTTCATGGAGAGGACGACTCCCCCCTGGTCGGGCGAGAACCCGCCCATGATCGATTGGGGCATGCACGGCACGGGCTGCTCCTCGGCCGTCCTCGCCGTCGCCCCGGACTGCCGGATCATGCCGATTCGGGCCCACGACGGCGATACGATGAATGATCCGGTCTATGATTACTGGATCTATGAATTCGTCGCGGGGGCGATTTACTACGCCGTCCACCACGGCGCCCAGGTCATCTCGCTCAGCGCGCCCCTGCCCGCCACCGAACCGCCCCTGCGGGAGGCGCTCAAATACGCGTTTCGCGAAAACGTTCCCGTCTGCACCTCCGCAGGAAATATCTCTCGAGTCCAGTTCGGTCTCCGGCTCGAGGACCAGATCTTCAAGGCCTTCAAAAGAGAGGTCATTCTCGCCGGCGGAGTCGCCAGGGAAGACGGCGCGATCCGGCCCTGGCCGGTAACCGTGCCCCATGACGAAATCGACATCGCCACGCCGTCGGCCGATGTCTACGTCGTCGTCCCCGTCTATATCAAAGAAATGCAGGATATGTACGTGGCGGGAACATCGCTCTCCGCCCCCTTCGCGGCCGGCGTCGCGGCCCTGCTCAGGAGCGCGGCGCCCCCCTCCCGCGGCCTTCTGGGAAAGCCCGGAGAGTACTGCCGCCGGCTCGAGCTCAGCTTGACGAAGGCGGCCCGGCTGGATATTCTCGGAGAGGACGAGCCCGACGATGTCGTCGGCCACGGTTTAATCGACGCCTTCGGCTCCCTCCAGTTGATCAAAGACATGCTTAAGCAGAAGAGCTAGAAACCTCGTTACTCGGCAGCGCCGGAAGCGCAGGAGGTGATCGTGGACAGGAAACTCAACCGCAGAGATTTCATTAAAAAAGGTATGGGCTCGGGGGCGGCCGCGCTCCTCGGGGGCGGCTTGGTCTGGCCGGGTCCCCGGAGGGGCGGCTCCTTTTCGCCCGAACGGGGCCTGCCCGATGTCGCCGTCGTCGTAGGCAAGGACTACCTGGCGAGCACCAGGAAGGCCGTCGACCTGGTGGGCGGGATGGGACGTTTCGTGCCCAAGAACGCCAGGGTCGCGATCCTGCCGAACACCCAGAGCGCCCACCCCGGCACCTTCACCAAGCCGGAGATCGTCAGGGCCATCGTCCGGATGTGTAAGAGCGCCGGGGCGGGCGAGGTCAACTGCCTGAGCTGGCTTCCTGAGAAGTTCTGGACGGCCACCGGGCTCGCCGGCGTGCTCAAGGAGGAAGGGGCCAACCTGAAAATCGTCGACCTCAAGAGCGAGGATCAATTCCAGCCCGTCCCCCTCCCCCGGGGAAAGATCCTTCGTCAGGCCATGATCATGAAGGAATTCTTCAACAACGATTGTTTCATCGATCTGCCCATCACCAAGGACCACGCGGGCAACAAGTTCACCGGCGCCATGAAAAACCTGATGGGGCTCAACTTCGCCGCGGTCAACCGGACGTTCCACACGGGCGATTTCAAGACCAAACCTGACGATATCGACAGGCTCGACCAGAGCATCGCCGACCTCAACCTGGCCCTCAAGCCCACCCTCTGTGTCATCGACGCCACCGAGTTCATCACCACCAACGGTCCCTTCGGGCCGGGAGAGCTGGCCGCTCCCCGGAAGGTCATCGCCGGCGTGGACCGGGTCGCCCTGGACTGCTATGCGGCTTCGCTCAGGGGCCTCAAGGGCGAGGAGATCCTGATGATCAAGAAAGGCCACGAGCACGGCCTGGGCGAAATCGACCTCAAGAAAGTCAGAATCCAGGAAATCGCGCTCTAGCTGATATGTCCCCAGGGACAGGGCGGAGTATTCGTCGGCTCGGCGGGCTCCTCGGCCTCGCCCTCATTCCTGTTTCTGTCAGTCTCATCTTAGCGGGGCAAGCCTCTCCGGGTCCCGCCGATCTCAGTATCTATCTCCCATCGGCGAGCGAAGCGGGGGAGTGGGCCGCGGACGGCCCGCCCCAGGATTACAGGGGGGAAGACCTCTATCTCTACATCGACGGCGGGGCGGAAATCTATCGCGAATACGGATTCGCCCGGGTCCTCGTCCAGGATTATAGAAACCGCGCCGGGAAAGGCCTCTCTCTCGAAATTTTCCAGATGACGAGCGCCGAGAGCGCCTACGGAATGTACACCTTTAAGAAGAGCTCACGCGGGACGCCGGTAGCGATCGGGGCGGAAGGCCAGCTCGAGGATTACTACCTGAACTTCTGGAAGGGAGATCTTCTGGTCACCGTCACCGGCCGTGACCAGGATCCCGTGACCCGCCAGGGAGTGCTCCGGCTGGCCGGTGCCGTGGCAGGAAAAATTTCAGGCCGGTCAGAACTCCCCCAGCTTACGGCTGAACTCCCCCGTGCCGGTCTCGTCAAGACCAGCGTTCGCTACTTCAAGGGTTATCTTGGTTTCATGAACTTCTTTCCATCGCTGGGTAAAGAGGCGTTCCGGTTCGAAGCGGGGGCCGTCGGCGATTATGTCTCCGGCGCGACGCTCTTCCTTCTTGAATACCCTAGCGAGGAATTGCTTCGGCAGGCCTTTCCAGAGATCGAACGGGTCCTTCGGAACGACTCAAGAGCGAGGGGGTTTAAGCCGCTCGCCGACCTCTCGTTCCAATTGAACGATGAGCGGGGCAAGCTCCTGACCGTTCAAGCCGCCGGGAACCTGCTCTCTATTCGCATCGAACCGGGACGGGGTGGGCCGGCCCCCCAGCCCCGGTGAGCACCGAAAATCGGGCGCAATCCTTTAGTGCTGTAAAGAGCGCGAGTTGAGCCGCGCTCTGCCCGCGGCGACGATGGATCTCTTGAAGGCGCCTCACCGAATTGCCGGCTCGACCCCCGAGCGATTTGCTCATGCTATAATAATTCTATAATACGGAAAGATCGGCCGGGCTGGAACCGGAGATCTTCGAGGAGGATCGTGCGCAAGACGGCATTCCGGATACCGATATTCTTTTCACTGGCGGCCGTCTTCGTCCAGTCATGCGCGCCGCCGCCCGTCTCTCCGGTCGAGGCGGCCCGGGCGATCCTCGTGCTTCGGGTCGGTCCCCCAGGCGCCAAAGGCCCGGTCTTCTGCAGGAGAGACAGGATCTGCGGGTCCGATGTCCTCCCGGGTTTCTACAGGGCGCGAAATTTCCTCCCGGCCTGGATCGATGAGGGACTGACTCTGGCCGACGCGACCGCCTTTCTGAAGGCACTGCGCCAGGTCACGGAGGACGGCCTGAACCCCGAAAATTATCACCTGGCCGCGGCCGAAGCCCTGCTCGAGGAGGTCAAGGTAGTCAACGCGACAAAAAAGGCCCGCGTCCAGCCCGAGGCCCTGGCCGACCTGGAAATGCTCCTGACGGATGCCTTTTTCCTCTGCGGCTCCCACCTCGTCCACGGCCAGCTCAACCCGGAAACAATCCAGTCCGAGTGGTTCATCAAGGGGCGGACCGAAGACCTGGCGGCCGCCCTGGAGAAAGGCCTGGCCGATAAGGACGTCCCCGGCGCCCTGGCCTCACTGCGGCCAGGCTATGGCGTATATCAGCGCCTGAGACAGGCCTACCGTGATTTCGAAACCGTCGCCTCGGCGGGCGGCTGGCCGGCCTTCCCTCCCGGCCCGAAGCTGAAAATCGGGGCGCGGGACCCGCGGGTCGAGGCCCTCAGGCTGACCCTGGCGGCGATGGGCGATTACTCGCTTCCGGCTGATGCAGGGAGCGATCGTCTTCTTTTTGACGGCGGGCTGGAGGCCGCGGTCAGGACGTTCCAGAATCGCCACGGCCTCGAGCCCGACGGTGTCGTCGGGGCGGGGACCGCGGTCGCCCTGAACGTCCCCGCGCAGCAAAGGTTGACCCAGATACGCGCCAACCTGGAGCGCTGGCGATGGATCACCCAGGACCTCGGGGAAAGGTACATCATCATCAACGTGGCCGATTTCCGGGTCGCCGTTGTCGAGGGGGGGAGGGAGATCCTGTCGATGGCGGCCATCGTCGGCCGGTCCTACCGGCGCACTCCCGAATTCAGCGGCCGGCTGTCATATCTCGAGTTCAACCCCACCTGGACGGTGCCGCCCAAGCTCGCCCGGGAAGACATCTTGCCCAAGATCATAGAAGACCCCGGCTATCTCGATGAAAAGGGGATCCGGGTGTTTGAGAACTGGAAGGAGGGGGCGAGGGAGATCGATCCCTACGAGGTGGACTGGGCTCACCTCGACCCTGACCGCCTGGCCTATAAGTTCCGCCAGGACCCGGGGCCCCTCAATGCCCTGGGCCGGATCAAGTTCATGTTCCCGAACAAGTTCGACGTCTACCTCCATGACACGCCTGAAAAAGGGCTATTCAGCCGGGCCGTGCGGACCTTCAGCTCGGGCTGCATTCGCATCGAAAAACCCGTCGAGCTGGCCGAGTATATCCTCCGGCAGCGCCCGGAGTGGAGCCGGGAGAAGATCCTGGCCGCGATGGAAGACAGCGAGACCCGGATCATCCGGCTCAAGGATCCCCTGGCCGTCCATCTCCTGTACTGGACCGCCTGGCTGGCCGACGACGCGCGCGTACACTTCCGGGAAGATATTTACTCGAGGGACGCGGCCATCGTCCGGGCCCTGGAGCAGAATCCCTCCGAGCCCCGACCTTAGCGGGCCTACCAGGTTCGGACGCGGCCGACATCGACGTGGACGAAATTCGACTGGGTATAGCGCCCCACCCCCCCGCCCCGAAGGGACACGGCCGCCCTGTAGAGGTCCGAGACCGAAAGTCCCGGGACGCGGATATCTATGGCCTGACCGAGAATGTGAAGGCTGTGTTTGGCGATGCCCCGGAGATGTTCGCGAAGCAGATTATTCGTCCGCTGCGAGCGATAGCCGGAGATGACATGGAACGGCTGGTCCAGACCGATCTTCCGGGACAGGGTATGGAGCAGGTCGAGCAGCCGGACGTCGATCTCCTTGATCTCCCCGGACCGATAGTCTCGCAGGATGTAGTCGATCTTCTCAAGGGACGGCGTGAGCAGGCAGCCCGATTGACAGTACTCGACGGCCGCGGATTCCGCAGTGTGGGTGTTGAAGAAAGACAGGGTTCGGTCGGGGGGCAGCGGCTCCGGAGAGGCGAAACAGGCGATCCGGGAGAAGAAGGGATAGGCCAGCGCGGTCGCGCCCAGGCCGATGAACCGCCGCCGGCTTAAGGGCCAGGGAGATGAAGGTCTCCGGTCTTTCAAGGGCATGATCAGCTCTCGCAGCTTCCCCATTATACTACCTGGTCGGGAATTCGCCAACAGGGGATCAACAATTTGGTGACAAACAATTTGGTGACAGGATATCAATTCCCCAATTAAATCGCGAAAGATAAGGGGAATTGATATCCTGTCACCAATTTTAATAAGATTGGATGCTCGCCTGGCCAGGAGGAAGCGCGGAGGCATGCATGACGATCTACATCGGATTGCTGAAGGGCGTCAACGTCGGCGGTCACAGGCAGGTCGCCATGGGTGATCTGCGCAAGTTCGCGGCCGAGCTGGGCTTGGGCGAAGTCAGGACGGTCCTCCAGAGCGGCAACCTCGTCTTCCGAGGCCCCGCCCAAGCGGGTATCCGACTCGAACGCCTCCTCGAGGCGGGAGCGGCGAAACGCCTTGGCCTCGTAACGGACTTCTTTATCCGAAACGCCAAGGAATGGAGCGCCGTCGTCGCCCGCAACCCTTTTCCCCAAGCGGCGGAGCGCGACCCCGCCCACCTCCTCGTGATGTTCTTCAAGCAAAAGCCGGACGCCCAGGCTGTGCGGGCTCTTCAGGCCGCCATCACCGGGCCGGAGGTCGTTCGAGCGAGCGGCAGGGAGGCGTATTTCGTCTATCCGGACGGCATCGGCCGTTCGCGGTTGACGGGCTCGCTGATCGAGAAGACGCTCGGTGCCCCTGGCACCGCCCGCAACTGGAATACGGTCCTCAAGATAGAGGCGCTCGCCAAAGGCTGACCCGCTTTTTCCCCGTCCGGGGGGACAGCCCCTTCTCGCGGCGCTCGGGCTCAGGGTTCCGCGTCCGAAGCTCGGCGTTCCTCGCTGTTGCCTTGACATCGGCATTGCGGCAAACTATAGTGTTCCTATAGAAACAGTAAGAATTCCGAGCGCCCAATGTCCTAACCGGCTGCGTGGCATGACCCTCTTCCATCCAAGTCCGTTGCGCGGGAGACGCCATTATTCATTCCTTTCCGGCAGCCTGAATATTCCCGCCAGTTTTTTAGCCCGCTAAGCGGAAAAGGAGACACCACGATGCAAGGACGGACACTCGGCCACTATCGCGTCATCGAAAAGCTCGGCGCCGGGGGCATGGGCGTCGTTTACCGGGCTACGGATGAACGCCTGGAAAGAGACGTCGCCCTCAAAGTTCTGCCCGCCGGCTCGCTCGCCGATGAAGAGGCCCGCAAGCGCTTCCGCAAAGAGGCCATGGCGCTCTCCAAGCTCAACCATCCGAACGTTGCCACCATCTTTGATTTCAACTCGGAGGGAGGCGTGGACTTCCTGGCCATGGAGTACATTCCGGGGACCACGCTGGCGGACAAGGTCCACTCAGGGGCGCTGCCGGAGGCCCAAGTCGTCGGCCTCGGCAGACAAGCGGCGGAAGCGCTCGAAGCGGCCCACGAGCAAGGCTTGGTCCACCGGGACCTCAAGCCTGGGAACATCATGATCACCCCCAAAGGCTTAGTCAAAGTGCTCGACTTCGGCCTGGCCAAGCTGCTCCGGCCGCAGGGCGCGTCGGCCAAAACACTTACTTTGGACGCTTCGACAGCCCTGACTGGCACTCTTCCCTACATGGCGCCCGAACAGCTGGACGGCGGCGAAGTCGACGAGCGAACCGACATCCACGCCCTGGGCGCGGTCCTCTACGAGCTGGCTACGGGGCAGCGGCGATCCCCTCACGAGGCTCCTTCCCAGGTCATCAAGGACATCCTCGGCGAGGCGCCGAAACCGCCGCGCTCGATCAATCCCCAGATTTCCAAGGGCTTGGAGAGGATCATTCTCAAGTGCCTGGAGAGAGAGCCGGCCCAACGCTACGCGTCGGCCAAAGACCTGATCGCGGACCTTGACCAGCTGGGGACCGGCAACCTGTCCGCGCTGCTTGCCGGCAGGCCCGGGCGCCGTGCCCGCCCGCACTTGTGGCAGAGACCTTTGCCCGTCATCGGCGCTCTGGCCCTCACCCTGGCGGGTCTCGCCCTCGGTCTCGATGTCGGCGGGCTGAGGGGGCTCTTGACAGGCCGGACGACCGCCCCACGGGTGCAGTCACTGGCTGTCCTTCCGCTGAAAAACCTGTCCGAGGACCCCAAACAAGACTACTTTGCCGACGGGATAACGGATTCTCTAATCACGGAGCTGGGGCAGATCAGCACCCTGCGGGTGATATCCAGCACTTCGGTCAGCCGGTATAAAAAAACGGAAGAATCCCTGCCGCAGATCGCCAAGGCCCTGAAGGCCGATATGGTGGTTGAAGGCTCCGTCCTGAGATCGGGCGATAAAGTGCGAATCACGGCCAAGCTCATCCATCCGGCCGACGAGCGGCAGCTCTGGTCCAAGAGCTTCGAGCGCGGCATGGGCGATTTCTTGGCCCTGCAGAGCGAGATCGCCGGGGATATCACAAGGCAGATCGGCATCCGGCTCGGCGAGGAGGCGAGGCTCCAGGTGGCGAAAAGGCGGGCCGTCAACCCCCAAGCCATGGATGCCTATCTCAAGGGCGTCTATTCCGGCGACCTGGAAAATTTCAACCAGGCGATCAAGATTGACCCGGGCTTTGCCCTGGCCTATACCAAGATCGCCTCGGCCTATTTTTACAGCGGCTTGTTCGGCGACCTCCCGCCCCGGGAGGCATTCTCGAAGATGAAACAGGCCGCTCTCCAGGCCCTGGAGAAAGACGACACGCTCGGCGAAGCCCACGGCTATCTGGCTGTGGCCTGGCTCCACAGCGACCTGAACTGGGCGGAAGCGGAGAAGGAATTCAAGCGGGCCTTCGCGCTCAACCCCAGCTTGGCCATGATCCACCATCTCTATGCCCATTACTTGATGGCGATGAACCGGACGGACGAGTCCATGTCCGAGATTAAGCTGGCCGAGGAACTCGATCCCTTTTCCTGGGATAAGAGCCAGTGCTTCGGCTGGCACTGCCTCTTCACGAAGGGTTTTGACGAGGCGATCGCCCTGGCCCGCGACGGAGTCAGGCAGAACCCCAAAAACGCTTGGGCCCATATCATCCTGGGCTGGTCCTACGAGCAGAAATCCTTGATCAAGGAGGCCACCGTCGAGTTCCAGGAAGCCCTCAGCGAGTGGAAGGACAACTCTCTGCCCCTGGCGGGCCTGGGTCACGTTTACGGGATATCCGGCCATACGAAAGAAGCAAAGGAAATCCTCGATAAGCTGATCGAAATGTCGAAGCAGCGCTACGTTCCGGCCTACGACATCGCCGTTGCCTACATGGGCCTCGGGGACAAGCCCCAGGCCTTTGCCTGGCTCTCCAAAGCCTATGAGGAGAGGTCGGGTTTCCTGGTTTACATCAAGTGCGACCGGCGGTTCGACGGGCTGCGGTCGGATCCGCAATATACCGCTTTGCTCCAGCGCATCGGGCTACCGACAGGGCCGGCGATGGCGAGCTGAGCGCCCCGGCTCAATCCTGTATCTTCAGGGCCAGCTTGCCGATGTGATGCTTCAGGACGTCCCGGTGCGCCCGGGGCAGGTCTTCGAGCCGGTAAGTCCGGCTGATCTCCACACGGAACGGCCCCTGGGCAATGAGCGTGTTGAGGCGCTCGAAGGCGGCGGGGTCCGGGAGGCCGTCGAACGCCTGGACTTTCACCCCGGTCAATCCTTTGGGCTCAGGCTCCACGCCGTTTGGATAGGCGATCCGCCTACCCTTCTTGACCCTCTTCAGGGACTCCATCAAGGTGCCGGAATTGGCGAAGGCCAGCGCGGCGTCCAGCCCCCCGGGAGCGAAATCCTGAGCCGCCTTCACGAGATCGGCGGTCCGGCCGTTCACGGCCTGATCCGCCCCCAGCTTCTTGACGAGGTCGACCCCGTCCTTCCCCGAAGCCACCGCCAGCAGCCGTGCCCCCTGGCGCTTTGCCAGCTGAAGCGTCACGTGGCCGACGCCGCCGCTGGCGCCAAGGATCATGATCGCCCAATCGTCCTTGATCTTCAGCGCCTCGACGCCGGCCAGCGCCGTCACCCCGACGGCCGGCAGGCCGCCCGCCTCCTCCAGGCTGATGTTGGCAGGGACCGGCGCGGCGGCGTCCTCGGGGACCGCGGCGTACTGGGCATAAAAACCGCCTTTCGGGTTTTCAAAGGTGTAGGCGTAGACGCGGTCGCCCGCCTTGAACCGGCGGACCTTCGACCCGCAGGCCACCACGGTCCCGGAACCGTCGGACCCGAGAACGAGCGGGAAGCGGTCGCCGCCCATCCCGCCTTTGCGCAGCCAGGGGTCCCAGGCGCCGATGCCCGCGGTATCGATCCGGATCAGGATCTCGCGCTCAGCCAACTCAGGGACCGGAACAGAAGCGACGCGAAAAACATCGGGGCCGCCGAACTTGTCGATCACGGCGGCCTTCATGGTTTTAGGAATTGATGGACTCATCTCAACCTCCCCGAAAAGAATATCTGATTTTATTCTGCCAGATAGGCGGTCCAGGCGCAATGTGTCGGCGGCCGGCAGGCGCCGCCGGCCGGACTCCAGGTTCCCGTTGATCGAGGACCCTTTTTTTTGCTTATTCGAGACGGGTCCCGCGGGCCGGGCCCCTTGATTTTGACGGGCCGTCGCCCTTATCATTTTCCTCATCATGCCCCTTTCGCCGTCCGGGCTTCGGTCAGGGAATCGTCCGATGCCGTGGCTGTCGGGGAGCACCCGTCGGCCGGCGCGTAACGGAGGTCATAGGAAATGAAGCCGAGATCTTCCCGGTTCCTGTCCGCTTTGTTCGCATGTCTCATTTCATGTCTCGTCTTGGCGTGCCCGGCTTGGGCCCAGACCGGGCCCAGGTTCGAGGTCTCGTTCCCGGCCGCCGCTCACGCCGGACCCGTCACCGGTCGTGTTTTCGTCATCGTCAGCAGATCGGCAGCCGTCGAGCCGAGGCTGCAGGTCGGCTCCTGGGGCGGCCAGACGCCGTTCTTCGGCGCCGATGTGGACCAGCTCCCGCCCGGCCAGGCCGCGGTCATCGACGCCGCCGCTCTCGGCTATCCCGCGGCGAGCCTCAAAGACGTCCCGGCGGGCGACTACTTCGTCCAAGCTCTCCTCAACGTTTACACGAGATTTCCGCGCTCGGACGGCCACGTCATCTGGGCCCACCTGGACCAGTGGGAAGGCCAGCGGTTCAACCGCTCGCCCGGTAATCTCTATAGCGAAGCGCAGAAGGTCAGCCTGGACCCTGCGTCAGGCTACACTGTGAAGCTTGAGCTCACCAAGGTCATTCCCCCGATCGAAGTCCCGGCGGATACCGAGTGGGTGAAGCGGGTCAAGTTCGAGAGCAAGCTCCTGAGCGCCTTCTGGGGGCAGCCGATCTATCTTGGGGCGGCGGTCCTCCTTCCCAAAGGGTACGAGGCGCACCCGGACGTCCGCTACCCGGTGGTTTATGATCAGGGCCATTTCGGGCTGGGCGCGCCGTTCGGTTTTCGGCCGGAGCCTGCGGCGGAGGAACGCCGCCCGGGCGGAGCCGGCTTTTATCGGGCCTGGACCTCCGAGGAGTTTCCGCGCCTGATCGCCGTGACTTTCCAGCACCCGACCCCTTACTTCGATGATTCCTACGCCGTCGATTCGGCCAACAACGGTCCTTACGGCCAGGCGATCATGAACGAGCTGATCCCGTATCTCGAAGAGCGCTTCCGAATCCTCCGGCAGCCGAAGGCGCGGCTCCTGACAGGGGGCTCGACGGGGGGCTGGGAATCGCTTGCCCTCCAGGTCTACCATCCGGAATTCTTCGGAGGCACCTGGACCCTCTTTCCCGACCCCGTGGATTTTCGGCGCTACCAGCTCGTGGACATCTACAACGACGAGAACGCCTTCCAGGCGCCGGGCGTGCAGTGGATGGTCCCCGAGCGCCCGCTGATGCGCACGGTCGAGGGGCAGGTGACCCAGACGATGCGCCAGATGAGCCAGCTCGAGGAGGTTCTGGGGAGCAAGGGGAGGTCCGGACAGCAGCTCGAAGCCTGGGAGGCGGCCTACGGCCCGGTCGGGGACGACGGCTATCCCAGACCGCTCTGGGACAAGCGCACCGGCCAGATCGACCGGGACGTCGCGAACTCTATGCGGGACAACGGCTATGACCTCCGCCATTATATCGAAAGCCGGTGGAAGGAGATCGGGCCCAGTCTCGTCGGCAAGCTGCACTTCTACTGCGGCGACATGGACAATTTCTACCTCAACGTCTCCCTCTACAAGCTCGAGGATTTCCTGAAGACGACCACCGACCCCTATTATGACGGGTCGTTCGAGTGGGGGCGCCCGATGAAAGGCCATGGCTGGAGCCCGCTCGCCTCGCCCGACCTCCTCAAATTGATGGCCGAGCACGTTCTCCAGGGCGAGCCGGCGGGCGCGGCGCCCGCGCCCTGGCAATACAAGTGACGCTCGCGGGTGACCTTCGAGGGGCCCAAGGTCCTCTCGAGCCTGAAGTCTTCTCTCGAGGTCGGCCGGCCGCTCCCGACCTTGTGGTGACGGGCTGCCTCGGCGTCGCTGCGCCTGGACAAGCGTCCTCACCCGGACGGGTGCCGGCCCAGATGCGAGCTACTTCGCGATCGGCCCGATGTACGAAGTGGCGGCGACGATGTCGTCAAACCACCGGCTGTTGGCCCGGATGTTGTTCGGGCGCATGAACAGGGCGACGCCGAACAGATCGATCTTGAGCGACTCGACGTCGCGCAGCCGGAACCCCGGAAAGTCGGCGACGAGCTTCCCGTCCACCCAGCCGGCGATCCGGCCGTCGCGCTGGCCGGGCGTGTTCGCCTTGACCATGAACTCATAGCAGTACCAGCGGTCGAGCTCGGGGACGAAGTCCGGCCGGGGAACGAACCCCGGGCCGAAGGGGAGCGGCTTGTCCGGTCCGGACCGCATCCGGCCCGTCGGATAGATATGGTCGCCGTAGCCGGTGCGCTGCTCGGGGTGATAAACATAGAAGTTGAGCGGCCCGGGCGAGGGGATGTCCCCCCGTCCTCGCTCGGTCTCGAAGCTCACCCAGAACTTGTTCCGGCCGTCGGCACGCTGTCCCGGGCTCGCCACGCGGTTGGGGAAATAGTGGGCGGAGATGACGCCGCTGTTGTGGGTCGAGCCGAACTGGTCGTAGCCTTTCTCGAACTTTGCGTAGTAGCGGAGGAAGAGAATATCGCGTTCCTCCGTGATCACCCGGTAGAGCGCGGCGGCGTTCCCCTCCTCCTGCTTCGGCAGGGTGAAGCAGATCGCCTGCCGGCCGCTGTTGACCTCGACCGGCTCACGCGTCAGCCGCATGTTCTCGGTATGCATCACGTATTCGTACTTCTTGGTGACGTCCTCGGGGGTCGCGTAGTCCTCGAAGCCGTCATAGTGGATGACCGCGGGGTCGTGCTCGAGCCCGGCATCACCAGGGTATTTCGCCGCCAAGCCGCTGTTGCCTTCGGGCAGGAGCTCGATCGCGGGAGCCGCGGGAGCGCTTTGCTGCCGGGCGGGCCTCAACGCCCCGGCCGACAGGAATAACGCCACCGAACCAGCGATCACGACCGGAACGAAATACAATTTACGCATTATCGACCTCCAATGACAGCGTTTTATGTCGAAACTTGGGATCCGTTTCTGTTTTTAAAATGGCATCACCGCAAGAATTCCTCCAGGAAGCGCGCGTCCTGTTCGCCGGCCAGGTCGGTGGTGTCGCCGAGAACGTACCGGAACCGGAACGGCGGGCCGGCCGGATCGATCTTGCGCATCCAGTTAGTGGGATCTGTCCACAGGACGGTCCGCCGCCCCATCGCCTTGACGACGTCATCGAGGTCCCACCGGAGCGCAAACCCCGGGATCACGGTCTCGAAAAGATCGGTGTTCATCGACCGCTCCAAGGCGGCCCTGAGGCTTCGGGGCGTCTTGTCCACCCAGACCTTTTTGATCCGGTCGTCGGCGGCTGCCGCCAGCAGCAACCAGACGCCTTTGACGCCCCGGGCCGCCGCCCGGATCGAGCGGGCGTCGACGTCGCTCCTGGCGGCGAGGACGTCCACGGCTCGGACGATGTCGTGCGCCCGCATGGCCGGGAGGTTGCGTCCGACCAGGTCGGCCCGGACGTTCGTTTTCCAGTTGCCGATGAACGGCCGCCGGTCGTTTTCTTCGGGAGAATCGCGCACGGTCAGCTCGAGCGCCACCCGCCCGGAGTTGACGATCTTTTCGGCGAGCGGTGCCGTCGTCTCGTCGGCGACCAGGAGGACCGCCGGGCGGCGCCCTGGGGAATGCGGCGTGAGAATGACGGCCTCGACCTCGACACCCGGCTCGCTCTCGAAGCTGAGTCGCTGTCGCCGCCCCGCCGGCCCGTCCGATTCATCCAGGACCCTGACCGCGGGTGCGCTCCGATCGGTCGGGATCATGCAGCCGACCGAGCTCGGCCAGGAG
Organism: Candidatus Aminicenantota bacterium; assembly: GCA_963764885.1. Lineage (GTDB taxonomy): Bacteria > Acidobacteriota > Aminicenantia > Aminicenantales > UBA8522 > CAVSCD01. The sequence continues at coordinate 107,561 of CAVXUH010000003.1, read as the reverse complement.
CTCGGTGACCGTCCCCTGCCTTTTCCTGGCGCGGGCGTCCTCCAGGATCAGCTCGTAGAGGCGCCGGCTCCCGGGTTCGTCCTCGACGCGGCCCGTCCGCGTTGCCCTGAGCTCCCGGTTGGTGTAGAGCTTAACCGGTTGCTCGCGGGGATCTCCCCGGCCGTCTTTGAGCCAGCGGATCATCCACTCGTAGAGGCCCTCCCGGCAATCGAGGGGCGTCCCGTGCGGGCCCGGCCCGACGAAATAGCTCAGCCTGTCTTCGGCGCCGTAAAGGCCGTACCACCGCCGGGCTTCCTGGTAGACGATCTCGGCCCCGGCGGGCGTGAAAAAGTCCTCCTCGGTCGACTGGATCAGCCAGGGTGTGGGAGCAGCCAGCTCCACGAAATCCGCAATATCGAGCCCGCTGGCCAGGAGGCGCGGGAAGCTCATTTCGGAATCGGGGTTCGGTCCCGTGAACAGCACCCGGTAGGAGTTGATGAAGCTGGCCGGGACGACGGCCTTGAGCCTGGGGTCGAGGGCGCCTATGTACGTAGTCAACGCGCCGCCGCCCGAGCAGCCCGTCGCCCCGACGCGCGCGGCGTCGACTTCGGGGAGGCTGATGAGGTAGTCGAGGGCCCGCTTGGCGTCCCAGATGAAGTAGCGGGCGACGCTCCGGCCGGTCAGGATGCACTGGGCGCCGGCCTGCAGGTGTTCGTTGACCGACCAGCCCGCGGCGGGCGCATCGAGCTCCTTGACGTAGGTCTGCTCGCGCTCCCCCTGGCCGATCGGGTCGAACGTCAGGACCACAAACCCCTTCAGCGCCAGGTTCGCGGCGAGACGCTGCGGTTCCGGCTTGCCCTCCTGGGTGTGTCCGCACTGCACGAGGACGGCGGGGAGATGACCCTGCAGCTTGGGCCGGTAGAGATTGGCCGTGACCAGGAATCCCGGCAGGCTCTCGAAAATCAGCTTTTCGATCGTGTAAGGCCCGGCGTCGAGGCGGCCCGTGATCCTCGGGTTCAGGGGGCCGCCGTATTCCGGCAGGCCGCCGATGATGTCGAGGACTTTCTCGCGCACCTTTTGCTTTCGGGCCTGCGCCTGGTCGACCGTCCGAATGTCGGCGATCACGCGCTCCCGGTCGCGGAGCTGCTCCTGGGCGATGCCGTCCAGCCAGCGGAGGAGCGGGTCTTGAGCCGGCGCCTGGGCGGAGAGGAGGGCGGGCAGGAGGAGCGCCGCGCCGAGCAGCATATTGAACCTCGATGACCTCATTTCCGGAACTTCTTGCCGTCTTTTTTACAGAGGGCCCGGATCGCCCGCTTGCCGGACACGGCGTTCCCGAACAGGGAGCCGGCCAGGCTGGCCCAGACCCCGACGAAATAGAAACCGTCAAGGCCCGGAAGCGTCATGTCGCCGCCCGCCCCGCTCAGCCCCGACCAGATCGTCGCCTTCCTGTTCGGGAAGTTGGCGAACCCGTGGGTACCGCCCATGTAGCGCTCCCAAGTCAGCTGAGTCGGGACGTCGATCGCTTCAACCTGACCCTTGATCCCCGGGAAGCGCCGCTCGAGGATGTCCAGGACCTGCTCGGTGACCCGCTGCTTTTCCTCCTCGTATCTCTGTTTGTCGGCCGCCATCTCCTTCCAGCGGGAATACTTGGATACCAGCTCGACTTTAATGACGCCTTTACCGGGCGGCGCCATCGTCCTGTCGAACCCGTAGATCTGCATCTCCAGGCTCCGGCACTCGTGACCGGCGATCGTCGCCGGCTCGTCCAGGAGCATGACCAGGGCGGAGGGCTCGGCGGACAGGTCACGGTTGACGCCCAGAAAAACGTGGGCGGACCAGTTGGTCTCGTCGGGCGGTTCCGCGCAATAGGCGCGGATCTTCTCGTTAATATACTTGCCATCGAGGAGCTCCATGATGGTCTTTCGCCCGTCGGCGTTCGAGATGACAATGTCCGCGCGGTGCTCGCTGCCGTCGGCAAGCCTGACGCCCGCGGCCCGGTTGTTTTCGACCAGGATCTTCTCCACCTTGGCGTCGTGCTGGACCTCGCCCCCGAGGCTCCGGTAGCGTTTTTCTATCGACAGGGCGAACCGCAGCGCCCCGCCGACCGGCCATTGAACCGAATCACAGATGCCATAAGCATGCCGTAACAGGTGGATGAACAGGGGAACAGCCGGCGCAGAATAGACGAGCAACGGGAAGGCCCGCTTCAGGAACGGGTCGGAGAAACGCTCGCCGAACTTCCGCATGGTCGGCTTGAACCATTTCATCTTGGGAAGGAGCGCCGGGAGGCTCTTGAGCTTGGCGGCCGTCGAGCCGAGCATCAGCTCCCCCATGACGTCTTTCCCGGTGAAGACCTTGATGCCCCGGATGTAATCCTTGATGACCTTGGCGTCCGCCGGGGCCAGCTCGAGGAGGTGGGCCTCGAGCTTGTCGATGTCATAATAGTCGCGGAAGAGCTTGCCCTCAGGCGATAAGGCGCTGACACAGTCGTCCGTTTTCACCAGCTCCCTGGGCATGGCGCCCAGCTCCTCCCACAGTCCGTAGATCGGGGAGCCGGGAGCACAGCCGAAGAGGTGGTGGATGCACCCGTCGAAGGTGAATCCCTCGCGTTTCCAGGAGGTGCACTGGCCGCCCGGAACCGTGTGCATCTCGAAAATGCGTGTCTGGTAGCCGTTCGCCTGCCCGTAGATGCCCGCCGCCAGGCCTCCCAGGCCGGAGCCGATGATGATAATGGATTCAGCCATTCTGTCCTACCGCAAGAATTCTAGCCGTTTTCCGGCAACCCGGCAAACGGAACGAGGCGCCGCCGTCCCGTCGCGGGGCCACGCTCTCAAGTTAGCGGACCCGCCGGTACCTGATCAGCAGCGACCCGGGCGCCTCCGGGATCTTGACGGAGAGGCCGCCGGCCAGCTCTTTCCCGGTCTTGAACAGCGTGATGCCGTAATCTTCGAAGCTCACCTCGTAATCGGCGTCGGGCGCGAGCTCGTGGGGGCTGATGGTGATCGACGCGCTCGCGGCCGCCTGCGGCCGCCGGAAGGCCAGGATGATCCCGTCGCGCTCCTCGGGCCGGTCCCACTGGAACGCTGCCCAGGCCTCATCCGAGGTCGAGTACTCCGTCAGCGGATAGTAATCAGCCCGGAAATACGGCCGGAGGGCCCTGAACTCGGCGATGTCCTCGCGCGCCAGGTTCGACGTTGAAGGACGCGTTGTTGTACGTCCCGTTGATCTCCCAGCCGAGGACGACGGCGCCGTTCATCGAGCTCCGGAAATTGTATTTGGCCGGGTTGTTGTTCCCCGTCCCGCTCGACGGCAGATAGAGATGGAGCCCGTAGGTGTGGCACTGGTAGCCGTTGGGCTCGAAGTACGAGTAATCCGTCCGCCAGAGGGGGACGCTCCGGCCCGCCGTTTCGAGGTCGATCCGCCGGCCGCCCGAGGCGCAGTTATCGATCATCAGCCCCGGGTTCCCGGCGAGGAGCGCGTCCCAATAGGAGTAAAGCCCGGCGATGTGCTTCATTTCCGCGACACCCACGCGGTCGGGCGCGTCCATCGCCTGCCAGAAGGGATAGGGGTCGAAGTTGAAGTCCTGGCGGTAGATCGTCACGCCCTCCGTCCGGATGAAGCTCGAGATGTGGTTCGTGAGCCAGTCGAGGGCGCGCGGGTCGCCCAGGTTGAGCAGGCGGTTCGGGTTTCCGGGAAGCTTTGTCAGCCATTCGGGATGCTCGCGGTCGAGCCAGGTCCCCTCATAGACGCGCTCCGGCTCGAACCAGACGACGAACCCCTTGCCCCATTGGCGGGCGACATCGATCACGGGCCTCAGGCCGCGCGGGAAATTCGCTTTATTGACGGTCCAAGTGCCCACGCCCCGACCACCAGGTCCGGGTGGCGTTCTCGTACCAGCCGGCGTCGATCCAGCAGGCGTCCGGGTTGAGGTCGAATTGTTTCAAGCGGTCGATCATGGCGATAGCGTAGCTTTCTGTGGCGCAGACGTATTCGTTGCAGGGGAACGGCCCGCCGAACCCGACGCCGTGGCTCAGCGGCAGCTCGACCGGCTTCCCGTCGAGGCGCGGCGTGTGGTGGGCGAGGAGGAACCTCCGGAAGAGGTTGTGACCGGCCAGCCGGTCGGCGCCCTGTCCAGAAAAGGAGCGCGATCGAAGGGGAGCGGACCTCTTCGCCCGGATGGAGCTTGAAGTGCGTTTTGTCCAGGCCGGCCCTGAGCTCGACCGTGCGGGCGCCCGTCCGCTTGACGACCGCCTTCCACTTGCCGCTCCAGCCGATGGCGGCCATCACGCCCCGGCCCGACGCCGCGATGTTGAAGAAGGGGAGGGCGGTCGTGTCCGAGGAGCGCCCCGCCGACGGGCCGAACCGGACCTCGGCGCTTTCCCCGAGGCTGTCCTGCAGGGGGGCGAAATCCGTCCGCGCGCCGCTGCTCCCGAGGGCGCGGTAGAGGACCGCCGAATCCGCGGGCAATCCGTCGAGCTCCGCCGCGCACGCCTGGACGTCTTCGATGATGGGCGTATCGGCCTTCCCTTCGTTCTTGAAGCGCAGCACCCATTCGACCGCAGGCGAATCCGCGTAGGTTGTATAGACCGCGGTGAGGCGCAGGCCGGTGGCGGGGTCAAGATAGACAACGGTCTTGGCGGCCCCGCCGGCCGCCGGCTCGGATCCGTCCGTCATCTTCCATTTCGGCAGGAGCTCTTTCGACGGCTTCCCGCCGTAGATGAACGAAAACGGCGGCGCCCCGGCTTTATCGACGCGGGCGGCGACAAACCGTTCGAGGCTCGCCCGGTCCGCCGCCGACGCCGGGTCCCAGCCCGCCGCGGCCAGGGGGACGCTAAGGATCAGAAACAACGCGGAAATCTTTTTCATGCTCATTCCCTCCCCGGAATTCGGGACACATGCAGCTTGCCTTGCCTGCGAACGGAAACCGTTTCGCGGACGGGAACATGATTACCAGCAATACCGGGGAAAGGTCAAGCCGGCGGTTTTTCTTTTCCCCCGCCTCGGGGTATCATTGAAAAGAGGACACATGAGACGGTTCTTGCTCTTCATGTCCGCGCTGAGCCTCGTTCTTATCGGGGCGTCCTGCAGCAGCTCGAGCAATTCGGGCAATAACGGCCGGACGACGACGGCGACCGTCCCGCCCGCGGCTTCCTCCGTCTCCGTCACTCCCTCGGCCGTCAGCCTGTCGCGCGGCGCGACCCGGCAATTTACGGCCTCGGTCAGCGGGACCCCGGACCAATCGGTGGTCTGGTCCGTCAACGGGGTCAGGGGAGGCAGCTCCGTCTTCGGGCTGATCTCGGAGGACGGTGTTTACATCGCGCCCGCCGTCGTCCCGGGCGCCTCGACAATCATTGTCACGGCCGCCGCCTTTTCCAGTCCGACGGTCTCGGGTTCGGCCTCGGTCACCGTTCAGGCCGGCCCGGACGTCGCCGTGGTCATTGCCGGGGGCGGCTCCCGGATCTCCGTTCCCACCTTCGGCGCGCACGCCTTCTCGGCCTCCGTCACCGGCAACGCCGATATTTCGGTGAGCTGGCAGGTTAACGGCGTCACCGGGGGATCGTCCGAGGCGGGCACGATCAGCTCCAGCGGCGTCTACACCGCGCCGCGCTCGGTCCCGGTTTCGAGCCTCCCGAATAACGACGGTCAGGCAACGGAGGTGATCGTCACCGCGGTCTCCCGGGCGGACCCGAGTGCCTCCGATTCGGCGATCGTGGTCCCGGTGCCGGCCCAACAGCGCGCCTACGGCGTTCCCGTCCCCCTCGGGACTTCGGGCGGGAACACCCAGGACACGACCCTCTCCGGCCAGCAGACTTTCTGCTGCGCCGGGACGCTGGGTTCGCTCCTGACGCGCGAGGGAACCCATTTCATCCTGAGCAACAACCACGTGCTGGCCAGGAGCGACCTGGGTTCGACCGGGGAGGCGATCATCCAGCCCGGCCTGACGGAAAACCGTTGTTCCGCGAGCGGGGCGAGCCTCGTCGGGAACCTGTCCCAGTTCTTCAACCTCGAGAACGGGCCGTTGCCCCGCGTCGACGCCGCCATCGCCGTGGTCGCGGGCGGCGCCGTCGACCCTCTGGGGACGATCGTCCAGCTCGGCGGCACGGCCGACGGCGGCCTGCCTTCCGACGGGACGCCCAATCCCGGACCCGGGGTCGCGCCGTCGATCGGCCGGCCGGTGGCCAAGAGCGGCAGCTCGACGGGCATCACCTGCGGCTCGATCGTCGCCGTCAATGTTACGGTCAGGATCGAGTACCGGAAGGGCTGCAGCTCGGGGACGACGTTCAGCGTGACTTACTCAAACCAGTTGGACATCACCGGCGTCGGGTTCAGCGCCGGGGGCGACTCCGGATCGCTCATCGTCACCCAGGATACGGCCGACCCCGTGGGACTTCTCTACGGCGGTTCGGACACGGACACGGTGGCGAACCCCGTTTCGGACGTCCTGCAGCAACTGGCCGACCCGGTGACCGCCGCGCTGCCGCAGTTTGTCGGGGACGCGGCCGTCGGTCCGCACCCGGTCGCGGCCTGCACGATGTTCCTCCAGGACTTCGAGTCCGCCCTGGACAGGCGGGCCGGGATTGCCGGCATCTCGACGTGGGCGAGGCAGGCGGCGGCCGCGGTCCTCGACACCCACGCCGCGGAGCTCCTGGCCCAACCCGGCGTCCAGGCCCTGGGCGTGGGGGCAAGCCATGACGAACCGGGCGACCCCGCTATCCTTCTTTTTGTCACGAGCGGCGCGGGTCCCCTGGCTTTGCCCGCCGATATCGGCGGCATCCGCACCCGGATCATCGAGGCCGGGAGCTCCGGGAAAACGGGACGGCTGGCGGAGGCCGAGACCCAGGCCCTCGAGCGGGCGACGCCGCCGGCCCGGATCGTGCATCCGATCTCGGAGGACGAGGTGATGCGGGCCCGGCCGGTCGTCGCGGAGAGGGCGGCGGGCCTGATGGCGCGCCGGGGCATCCAGGGCGTCGGCATCAGCTCGAGCCTGGATGCGCCGGGCGAGGCGGCGCTCATGATCTTCGCCGTCCGGGGCGAGCCCCGCGACCCGGTGCCGACGGTGATCGACGGTCTGCGCACGCGCCTCCGCGAAACCAGCCGCTTCCGCGCGCGGTGAGGCGAAAGAACTACCGCAGGCTGTCCAGGAATCCCTCCGGCAGGCGCGCCACGTAGATCTGCGGAACGCCCGTCACGTCGCTGTTCCAGCCGACCGACTTCCCGTCGCCGAGGAAAAACGGGTGCGGGTGGGCATACTGGGCGCTGCCGAAGGTCGCGCCGCTCCGGTGGAGGAGCTTGTAGCGCGCCGTTTTGACCGAGCCGATGTAGATGTCGGCCGTCTTGTTGTCGTCCGAGATCCACCACTCGCCGTCGGGCGAGGCGTGGATATGGGTGAACCCCTTGCCCTCGCCGACGACCCGGTAGTCCTGGCCGGGAACCACCGTGATGACCCGGTCCTGGATCCAGGGCGAAGTGACCGCGTCGCGGCGGTGGAGGGTCGTGATGACCATGTCCTGGGCGCCGACCCAGCACTGGTGGCCCTGCACGCGCTCGAGCATCGAGAAGCCGGCCTTGAGCGTCATCGGTTTCGTGCCGTCGTCGTTGACGACGACGAGGCTGGCTCCCTTCTCGCCCACGAGCTTGAGGATGTTGCCGTAGGGGTCGATCTCGATCCCGTTGTTGACCTGGATGAGGACCTGGCGGTCGGCGTTCTTCGAATACTGGCCGTGCGGGTTGCGGACGTCCTTGTTGCGGTAGACGATCCGGGCCCGGCCCGAGAACGGCTCGATGACGGCCAGGCCGTACTCGCCCGCCTTGTCCCTGGCGGCGGCCAGGAAGCGCGTCCCAGAATAATCGACCGAGACGATGCCGCCCACCCAGTCGAACTCCGGCGGGGCCTCGAAGATGACCTCGCGCTCGAAGGTGTCGGGGGACATGCGCTTGACCTGGCGGCCGACCGAGTAGATGAACGATTTGCCGTCGGGCGTGACGACGGGCGCCGAGGCGTGGTCCTCGTCCGTGATCTGGCGCACCGCGAGGAGGTCGAGGTCGCCGATCCAGTAGGTCGAGTTGGCGCCGAGCGCCGGCCGCCGGGCGAAGATGAACCGTCTGCCGTCGGGCGTGCTGATCGGCGCCTCGGGGTAGATGTGGTGGCTGACGCAGGGCTCGTTGGTCAGCCGGATGACGAGGATCCCGGTTTCGGGGTCGATGAACTTCTTCTGGAACGCCACTTCCTCGTCGAACACCTTGTTGCTCTCATGCGACCAGGTGTGGCTCGCGGGCGCCGTCGCCGCGGCCGCTGCCGCCGGCCGCGATTTTGGTTTCGCGGCAGAGTCGAACTTGTTCACGCCGGGCTGCGTGACCTGAACGTCCTCGACGGGAGCGCCGAGCGTGCCCGCGGCGGCCGGGGCCGCCATCGCCGCCATCCCGGCGACCGTTTCCACGAACTGGCGTCTCTTCATGTTGGCCTCCTGAAAAAATCTATTCTATGACAGTAGGGGGCGGCGATGCCAAGGAATTCGGGCCGCTTGACACGTTCGCGGCCTTATCCAATAATAACCGGCCGGTCGCCTTGACGGCTTGCGCGGAGGGGGCCGATATCCATCCGGAAGGGAAAACCGCCATGATTGTTATGAGTATGGGCAAGAGACTTCGGCTGCGGAGAGTCTTCCGCGAGGGGAAGGCGCTGATCCTGCCGATCGATCACCCGGTGTATTACGGGCCGCTGTCGGGCACCGAGAACCCGGCGAAGCTCGTGGCGTTGGCGCGCGACAACGGCGCGACGGCGGTCCTGGCCACGGCCGGCGCCCTGCGCGCGGCCATCGACGAGATCGGGGACCTGGGCATCGTCATGCGGGTCGACGCCCCCGTCTCTCACCTCGGCGGACCCGATTCCGTCAGGCATCTTCTTCACAGCGTTGAGGACGCGGCCGCCCTCGGCGCCGACATGGTGATCGTCAACTGTTACCTGGGGATGGGGGACACCGCCGTCGAAGCCGCCATGCTCGGGACGATGGCGGATGTCTCGGCCGAGTGCGAGCGGCTGGGGATGCCGATGTGCGCCGAGATCATCCCTCATGTTCCCGCCGCCGACGGCAGCGTCCCCTCGCCCAGTTCAGCCGACCTGGCGACGGCCATCCGGCTGGGGCTCGAGTACAACTGTGACGTCGTCAAGACCGTGTACAACGGCGACCCGGAAGGGTTCGCCAGGGCCGTGGCCTCCGGTCAGCTGCCCGTGATCATGGCGGGCGGACCGAAGACCCCGACGACCTCGCCGTCTTCAGACAAGCCCACGAGGCGATGTCGCACGGCGCGAGCGGGATCGTCGTCGGCCGGCGCGTCTGGGGGAGCGACCGGCCCGTGGCCGCGCTGAGGGCGATGCGGGCCGTTGTCTTCGAGGGGACGACCGGCGACGCCGCCATCGACATCTACAGGCGCGGCCGGGAATAGACGCCGGGGATCAGGAACTGGCGTTTCGGGTGAAGCGGAATACGCATCTTGTTGACCCCTGGCCTTCGACATAATCGATTTTGAGTTCCCAACCGGCGGCGCGGGCCCGGTCCTGCCAGAGCGTTTCATAGATCAGGTCATATGCATTATGTATGGCGTCCCCCGAATTGGGCGGCGCCTTGACTTTCCCGGCCGGGACAGATAAGAACCTAGTGGTGCGTCTCGTAAATAGCTTGGCATTCTCAAAGTTCGATGAAGACGCACCACCGCCGGGGAGTTTTGAGGGGGACGGCGTCGTTCCCCTCAGGGGGTCAGTGGAGTGAAACGAAACGCCGAGGGGGGAGCTTGACTCCCCCCTGGAAGTGTCCCGTCTATACACAGGACTTTGGAGACGGAACTTACGAGACGGGATACTAGTGACCTCATGGTCGAGGTTGTTCTGAATTCCGGTCGAGGGAAGATCATGAGAAAAGGGCGGAGGACAGTGCGGCGCGCGGCTTTGGCAGGCTTGGCCTTGTTCGCCATGTTTTCTCTGCCGCTAGCCGCCCAGAACGGTCTCGTGCCGGCCTTCCCGGTCGAGCGCGACGGGATGACCCTCTCGCGCCCGGCCCAGCCCGGCACCTACTTCGACAAGGTCGGCCGTCGCTTCGCCCTCCTGGGTTACGAGAGCGGCGCTTTTGAAGCCTGGGCCTATCCGCTCAAGATCCTCAGGAATTTCGAGCTCTCCTTCCTCCTCGGCGGGGGCACGCGCCCGGTCGCGGCCCGGGACATCGTGCGCTCCATCGAGGTGACGCCGGCCGCGACGACCATCACCTACACTTATCAGTCTTTCACCGTGAAGGCGACCTATGTGACCGCTGTCGATGAACCGGGCGCGGTCATCCTGCTCGCCGTCGAGGCCACGGAACCTCTCACCGTGGTCGCGGGCTTTCTCCCCGTCCTCCAGCCGATGTGGCCGGCGGGGATCGGCGGCCAATACGCCGGCTGGGACGACCAGCTCAAAGCCTATCTCATCTCCGAGCCCAGGCGCCAGAACCATGGCTACGTGGGCTCGCCCGCCGCGCAGGGGATCTCCTACACGCCGGCGCACATGCTTTCCGACGCGCCGAACGAGTTCACGATCGTCATCGACGAGCCCGCCGCGGTCAGGGACCTCTTCATCCCGATCGTGCTCGCGGGCGGCAAGGGGAAGCGCGAGGACATCCGCGCCGCCTACGAAAAGATCGCCGCCGACCCGGAGCGCGTCTATCTCGCCGCGCTCGAATACTATAAGAACCTCGGCCGGAGCACGCTCCGCGTCGAGACCCCGGTCGCCGCGCTCGACCTGGCGCTCGAGTGGTCGAAGATCGCCTACGACAACCTCCGCGTCTCGAACCCCGACCTCGGCAACGGCCTCGTCGCCGGCCTGGGCCCGTCCGGGACGGGCGGCCGCCCCGGGTTCGGCTGGTTTTTCGGCACCGACGCCTACCTCAACGCCATGAGCCTGTCGAGCTACGGCGCCTTCGACGCCGCCCGGGAAGCGATCGCCTTCACCCGGAAGTGGCAGCGCGCGGACGGCAAGATGGCCCACGAGCTATCCCAGGCCGCGGGCACCATCGACTGGTTCAAGGATTATCCCTACGGCTACATCCACGCCGACACGACGCCCTTCTACATCGCCGGCGTCCACGACTATTTCGCGCGGTCGGGCGACCTGGAGCTTGTCCGCGAGAGCTGGCCCTCTCTCAAGCGGGCCTATGACTGGTGCCTGACGACCGACGCCGACGGCGACGGGCTGATGGACAACTCCAAGGCGGGCCTCGGGGCGCTCGAGTTCGGCTCTCTCACCGGCATCCAGACGGACATCTATCTCGCCGCGGTCTGGACCCGCGCCGCCTCCGGCATGGCCGAGCTGGCGCGGGCGATGGGGGACAGCGCCCTCGCCGGCCAAGGCCGCGGCCGACCACCAGAAGGCGCTGGCCTCCCTCGTCGGCAAGTTCTGGGACGCCGAAGCCGGACAGTACGCGTACGGGTTCACCAATGACGGAAAGCTCGTCAAGGAGCTGACGCCCGTGGTGCGTGATGCCCCTCCTCTGGAAGATGGGCCCCGCCGACCGGGCCCTCCGGGCCCTTGAGAAGATGTGCGCGCGCCGATCTTTCGACCGCCTGGGGCGTCCGGATCCTGTCGAGCCGGAGCCCTCTCTACGAGCCGCTCAACTACAATTACGGCGCGGTCTGGCCGTTCCTCGGCGGCTACGCGGCCGCGGCGCTCTACAACTACGACTTCCTGATCCCGGCCTACGAGCTCGTCCTGGCCAACGCCGGGCACATGTTCGATAACGCGCTGGGCGCCTCGACCGAGCTCTTCTCGGGCTCGCTCCGGGTCTGGCCCCAGGAAGCCGTCGCCCACCAGGGGTTCTCGACGGGCGGTTTCGTGCTCCCCTTCGTCCGGGGGATGCTCGGGCTCGACGCCGACGCGGTCAAGCGGGAAGCGGCCTTCGCGCCGCGCTTTCCGGGCGACTGGCCGTCGGCCGTCGTCGAAAACTTCCGCGTCGGCGGCGAGACCCTATCCCTCCGCTACGAAAGGGAGGGCGGTCGCATCTCGCTCGACGCCGGCTCGCGGCCGGGCTCTGGCCTGAAGCTGCGGTTTGCCCCGGTCCTTGCGCCGGGCACCAAGATCCTCAGCGCGACCCTGAACGGCCAAGCGCTCGCCCTGGAAACGCGTGACACCCCGGGCTGCGTCCAGCCCGCCATGGACATCCCGCTTTCCGGCAAGGACCGGGTCGAGATCGCGATCGAGCCCACGGTCGAGATTCTGCCCCCCGTGGGAGAATCGCAGGTGGGAGATTTCGACATCGACGTCAAGGTCGTCCGCCAGGAGCTCAGCGGCGGGGTCCTCAAGGTCGCGGTCGAAGGTCTGGCCGGCGGGCGATATTCCCTGGGGCTCCTGCGTCCGGACCGCGTCCAGGCGGTGCTCGGCGCCGACCTCCAGGGCGACAGCCTCGTCATCCGGATGCCCGAAGGCAAAGAGCGGGCCTTTGTCCGCCAGGAGATCGTGATCAACCTCAAGTAAGGGGCTGCGGTCAGCCGGCGAAGATATACCAAGATAATCTCGGAAGAGAAGGAGACGTCCCTAGTGGTGCGTCTCGTAAATAACTTGACATTCTCAACGTGCAATGAAGACGCACCACCGCGGGGGAGTTTTGAGGGGGACGGCGTCGTTCCTCTCAGGCGGTTGTCAGTGAGATTAAACCGAAACCCCCCTTGGGAATCGAGTGGGAAGCTTGGATTCCCCCCTGGAAGTGTCCCGTCTATACACAGGACCCTTTGGCAATAAGACACTCACGAGACGGAGACGTGCCCTAGCTGGGCGTGCCGTTCGGACCGACCTGTTCTTTCACCAGCTTCTGCAGAGTGATCGTCAGGGGCACGGCGAGAACAGTGCCGGGCGGGCCCAGAACCCAGGTCCAGAATATCACCGACAGGATCGTCAGGAGGGGAGATATATCCAGGCGGGCCTTCATGGTGCGCGGTTTGATGATGTTTTCGGCGATCAAATTAAGGATGACATAACCGGCGACGACGAGCAGGGCCCGCACCCAGCCATATTCGAGGAGGGCGAGCGCGGCCGGGGGGATGATGGCCATGACGATCCCGATATTCGGGATGAAATTGAAGAAAAAGCTGATGACGGCCCAGGTCAACGCAAAATCGACGCCCAGGACGAGCAGCCAGAGAAAGTTCGCCACGGCGTTGATCAACCCGTTCCAGCCGGTGATGGAGATATATTTGCCCACATCCTCTACGGTCTGGTTCACCCGCTTCTGGAATCCGGTACTGGCCGTCCTGCCCCTGAAATTATGGAATTGCAGGGCCGCCAATTCGATCAGCTCAAAGACCATGATGATCACGACGAACAGACTTTGGCTCAATCCCTGCAATACGGCTCCCAGCAAATTGCCGGCCAACGCGACCAGCCTGCCTGGGGTCGAACTCCTTCAGGGAGAACAGACCGGAGATATTTAAACCGTGATCGATAAAAAAGGCATTGATGGCATTCCATAGACCGGTTATCCGGGCTTCGTAGACAGGCAGTTCTCCAATCAAGCCCGCCACGGACACGGCCATGATGGAGATCAAGCCCGACCCTCCGATGAGGATGATCAGAACCGTGATAAGCACCGCCAAACCTTTGGGCAGTCCCTTTCTTATCAGCCAGTTCTGGATGGGGCTGATCGAGAAAGCGAGCAGGAAGGAGATCAGGACCATGTTGACGATCGGCGCCGCCAATTTGAGCCCGGCGATAATGAGCACAAGGCTGGCGCCCCCGACGAGGTAAACGAGGATTGGCGGGAAACGGGTATCCTTTGGCATGTTCAACGCTGAGAATAGACTGCCATGTCCGGCGATGTCAAGCCGAACCGGATCGAGGATCCTCCCGGCGCTCCGGACAGCGGCAACCTCGCGGTTTTCCCTGGAATTCTTGACGGATTCTTAACAGAATCTTGACAACTCGCCGGGCCGCACGGCTTACCCTGATCGCGAGGCCCGAAATGAGTATGACGGTCTGATCTCGAACAAGGAGGGAACGATGAGACACAAACTCACCGCCGGCTTCTTGGTCATGATATTGGCCGGCTGGGGGACGCTCGACGCTCAAAAAACCGAGTCGCCGCTGAGGGCGGACGTCTTCTTCGCCAAGACCGTCGTCCAGCTTCGCGACGGGAGCGCTATCTATGGATTCCTGGCGGGCCTCGAGCCCGAAACGCTGATCATCCGGAAGGGGCCTGACGACGTGAGAATATCCTCGCAGGCTATCACGAAGATCGTTCTGAGCGCCGACCAGAACCGGGGAGGATTCCTCATGATGGGCGGGCTGGCCGGAATCTACCTGGGGAATTTCGGACTCTTAAGGGCGGGACACCAGCCGACCGCCTTTATCAGGGACGAGGGCGCCTCGGCCTGGGGATACATTTTCGCCAACACGGTCTACGCCGCCGCCGGCATGGGTCTCGGTTTTCTCGCCAGCCTGTTCGAAAAAAGCGAGCGCGAATTCATGTCCGACCCTGACCCCGCCCGGCGCCAGGCGGGATGGCAGAAATTCAGGGCTTTCGTCACGGGAGCGTCCCGTCCCGCCGGGCGGGTCCGCGTGTATCTCCAAACGGCGCGGGTCTTCCCTTCGGCCAGCGGACGCATCCAGGGTTCCTTCAGCAAGGCCGGCTATTCGGAATCCTATGGATATTTTCCCGGGGACCTCGGTCGGGAGGGATCCTATGATCGGGCCGGCAATTTCAACCTCCTGCGGGGAGTCCGACTGACCGTGGCCGTCAAGCCGAGGCTCGAGGTCGGCGCGGCGGTCGTTTTTCTTGGGGAGCCGACGGTCGGGGGAGATGAAGGCTCCTACTCCTATTCGTACGCCAATCCGTCCGGCCCGCGATCGGCCGGGGCGCGGTTCGATTCGACCGGGTATTTCGTCGTCGGCTCGTTCGACGCGCTGGCCGGCCGGTCGGCGAAGAGCCTCCGATGGAAGATCGGACTGGGCGCCGGGACGGCCCGGGCCGAGTTCGACCTGAGTTTCGCCCAGCCTATATACACCTCGCCCTATGGGACCAACTCCGCCGGCTATTCCTTTGTCAAGTCGTTCTTCTGCCCGCTCCTATTTACGGAAATCCAGATCCCTGTGGCACGGAACCTGTCGATCGGCATCTGCGGCGATTTCGTCCCCGCTCCGTCGCGGAGCATCCCGGCTTTTCCCGAATGGGGCTTGCCGGCCCAGAAGATCCGGCTTGGCAACGGGTCGGTCGGGGCGTCGCTCGGGTTGAGTTTCTGAGGCTTTTGTCGAGCTCAACGAGGCTTGACTTCTGTGACCGGCCATCATAATTTGAGCATGGCTCGTAAGAGGAGGGGGAACATGACCAAGAAACTTGCTGCCTGGACAACGCTTCTCGCCTTCTTGCTCTTTGATCTCGCCTGCGTCATCCACACGACGAAGAGAGAACCTCCGGAAAAGGTCTACGGCGGGCAAACTCAGATCCTCAGCGTCCTGAAGAAGTCGGGAGAATACATCGAGTTCCCGAAAGAGACACCCGGGCGGGTCATGGGGGACAGGATCGTCGGCTCCGAGCGCTACCTCGAAATCCCCAATTCGGACATCAAGCGGATCATCTCCAAGGACGGCCAACCCTCGGAGATCGAGAAGGTCGACGGGACGAAGATCCCGATAGCCGCGGTCTGGAAAACGGACGAGTGGAAGACGGTGGTCCGATTGGACTCATCCCCCCTTTCCATCCCCCTCGCCGACGTCGCCATGGTGACGATCAGGAAAAGCGGACCCGGGCCTGACGTTCCTGGCGACGATCGGCGTCGTGGCGCTTGTTAACGTCGCGATTGGGCTCATCGTCCTCCTCACCAAGGAATCCTGCCCCTTTATCTATTCTTGGGACGGGAGTGGGTTTGTCTTCGACGCCGAACCCTTTGGAGGAGCCATCTGTGAAGGACTGAAACGTACCGAGCTCGGTGCCCTGGATTACCTCGCCGAAGCCGACGGGTATCTACGGCTGCTCGTGACCAATGAGGTCGACGAAACCCAGTACACCGACCTGATGAAGCTTGTCGTCGTGGACCATCCCCAAGGGACGGCCGTTGTGCCGGGGTTTGCGGGCGACATCCATGCCATATCCGCTCCCGTTGCCCCGACTCGAGCCTCCGATAAAGCAGGGCGCGACCTGGTGCTTCTGATCGGAGACAAGGACTGGAAGTTCTGGCAAACCCGCGAAAGCGATCTCGAGAAGGCCGCCGGAGAGGGCTGGCGGGATGAGCTGGTCTTCGAATTCCCCAAGCCGTCGGGGGCGAGGACGGTGCGGCTCGTCGTCAACGGCTGCTCGACCCTCTGGGGCTCCCAGATGATCAAGAGGGTCTTGGAGCTGCGGGGCCGGGCGGTGGGCGAGTGGTACCGGGATGTCAACAGTCTCGGACCGTCGCTCTTCAAGACCGTGGCCTGGATCAGCCAGGAGGAGCTCTACCGGCTGCAGGTCCGGGTCGAGACGGAGAAGGGGTGGACCGCCAAGGGCATGATCGCCGGGGGCGGTCCTCTCGTCTCCGAGGACAGGATCTATGACCTCGATATCCGCGATGTCCGGGGGGACGTCCTGAAGGTCAAGCTGACGCCGCCCGCGGGTTTCTGGATGATCAATTGGCTGGCCGTCGATTACGGCGGGGACTCGCCGTGCCAGGTCACGGAGCTGTCGCCGGTCTCGGCGGTCGACGGCGCGGGCCGCGATGTGCGCAGCCTGCTCGAGCTTGAAGACCGGAATTATCTCACGATGCCGAACGTCGGCGACCGCGCCGAGGTGACTTTTCTCGCGCCTCCCCGGCAGGCGGGAGGGCTGCGCTCGGTTTTCGTCAAGGCCTCCGGCTACTATGACATCCATCTCGATGCCGGGCGAGAGCCGCAGGCCGGGCTTCTGGGACGGGTGCTCGATGAGCCGGGCTACATCGTCCGGTACAGCGCCCGACAATACCTGCAGTGGAAAAAGGAAACCGAAGCGCGAGGGCGAACCCGCTAAAGATTGTCCTTGAACCAGGCCAGGGTCTTCCGCCACATGTCCGGAAGATAGACGTGGCCGACGCCGGGATAGAGGTCGCTTTGAAAGTTCGCGGGCCGGCCGTAGAGAGCAAAAACCGGTTTCACCCGGGACTCGATCTCGCGGACGCCGTCGGCGGGCGAGCCGCCGTCCGCGCCCCCGGTCTGGAACAGGATCGGCCGCGGCGCCGCCAGGGCGACGACGGCCTCGGTGTCGAAGTGCTCGAGCATCCCCGGCACGAAATAATAGATGCCGTGCTCGAACAGCGCTTCGTGGGCGATCAGGTTCTGATAGCGGGTCAGGCAGGCCACGGCGACCCCGGCTTTGAGACGCTCGTCGAGGGCCATCAGCCACCAGGACCGGGTGGCTCCCATGCTGATCCCAGTCACGCCGATCCGCCGAGAGTCGATTTCCGGCCGCGAGGCGAGGTAGTCGAGTGCCATCAGGTCGTCGCGCAGGATCATGCCCCAGAGCGTCCGGCCGTACCAGAGGTTGTACTTGCTCGCGGTCAGCTCGCCCGCGCCGCCCTTTTCCGCCGAGCCGGGCCCCTGGCCGTTCCGCTCGCCGAAGCAGTAGGCATCGATAGAGATAATGGCGAACCCGAGGCGCACGAACGCCGGCCCCGGCTCCTCCGGCGTGTGGTTGCGCTCGAACAGCTCGATCTTGCCCTTGTCGTATTCGCCGCCGTGCCAGTGGCAGTAGAGGATCGCCGGGACCTTTCCCGAACCGCCCTTGGGCAGTAGCAGGAACCCGGGGACGGTTGCGCCGGCGCCGTTATCGAACTCGAATTTTTCGAGCCAATAGCCTCCTTTGTCCTCGCGAGATAAGGTTCGGACCGCGGGGACTCTGGGGCGGGGCGGCAGCTTGCCGAGAATCTTCCAGAGAGTCAGGCGGATTTCCGCTCGCTGCGACTCCCAGGCTTCCCGGCCGGCCGGCGCCTTGAATTCCGGGACGGCCGGCGCTGCCGACTGCCAGGCAGACTGGGCGGCCTGGCCGCCAGACGCGGGCACCCCGGGCAGGGCCAGGCCGAGACTAAAGAGGAGGAGGACCATCGGTCTCCTGACAGAGCTCATGGTTCCCTCCATTCAATCCGGGGGACAGCATACATAATTAACTTGATTCCTGTCAGCTATTTAGCCATCGGCTTGGCGTTCTTCACGTAGCGGTCGAACCAGCTCAGCATCTCGTAGAGCACATGCTCAATCGATTCCCGCGCGGCGTAGCCGTGGCTCTCGTAGGGCAGCATGATGAAACGCACCGTCGCACCGACGCCGCGAAGCGCCTCATAAAGCTTCTCCGACTGCATCGGTACGGTCCCCGGGTTCTGGTCGAGCTCGCCGTGGATCAGGAGCACCGGCTCGTTGAGCTTATCGGCTTGGAGGACCGGCGAGAGCTTGACGTAGGTGTCCCGCGCCTGCCAATAGGTGCGCCTCTCGTTCTGGAACCCGAAGGGGCGCAGCGTGTGGTTGTAGGCGCCGCTCCGCGCGATGCCGGCCCGGAAGAGGTCCGAGTAGACGAGCAGGTTGGCGGTCATCAGCGCCCCGTGGCTGTGGCCGCCGACGCCGACCCGCTCCGGGTCGGTCACGCCCAATGCGACCGCCTTGTCGATGGCCGCCTTGGCGTTGGCGACGATCTGCTCGGGAAAAGTGTCGTAGGCCGTCTCGGGCGGGCCGACCACGGGCATGGCGGCGTCAGCCAGCACGGCGTAACCCTGAAGCAGGAAGAAAAGCTCCGAGCTCCCCCTTATGGTCGTGAACTGCTTCGACGAGCCTGTGATCTGGCCCGCGACCCCCTTCTCCGCGTAGTCGAGCGGGTAGGCCCAGACCACAGTGGGCAGGCGCGTTCCCTCTTTGTAGCCCGGCGGCAGGTAGAGCATAAACGAAAGTGGCAGGCCGTCGGCGCGAGTGTAGGTGACGAGGCGCTTGGTGACGCCGCTGAGCTGAGGGGTCGGGTTGGGGAACTTTGTTATGGCGCGCGATGTCGACGCCCAGGCGGCCTCTCCCTGCGCCGCGCCCTTGAGCGGTTTTTTTGCCAGGGTCCGCGCCAAGAAATTGGGCGGGTCGGCCGGCGATTCGCGCCTTGTCATGAAGATCCCGGAAGCCGGGTCGAGCCAGGCCACGAAGTATTCGTAGCTTTCGCGGTCCGAGCGAAAGAGTCGCTCCGTTTCGAGGGTGCGCAGGTTAAGCCGGTCCAGGAACGGGCGGTCGCCCTCCGGCGACGACCCGATCCCGCGGAGATAGATCCAGTCGTTCTGTTGAAGGATCGCGGAAGCCCCGGTCGCCAGCGCGTGGTAGACCGGAAGGCCCGGGTGCTTGTACAGCTCGTCCGAGCTCATATCCCAGAGCCGCCGGGCCGGCGCGCCGGGGTTATCGGCGTTGATGATGAACGTGCGGACCCAGTGGCGGTCCGGATCGTAGTCGGAGACGATCGCCAGCCCTCCCTTCTCGATCCATTCCAGGTCCATGTTCCGTTCGACGGTCCTATATAATTCGACAGCCGTCCCGCCGACCGGCTTGAGCATCAGGCGGTCGCGGTTCGGGACCTTGGTCTTGGGGTTGCCGCCGTCGAGCGCTTCGGCCCAGACCAGGGTCGCCGGCTCGGTCGGGCGCCAACTCAGGTCACGGGGCCCGGTGGGCACGCCGTCGATCGGGACTTGCTCGGCCAGGGGCAGGCTGGCGGCGGTTTCGGCCACCTCGCCGCCCGTTGTCCACACCTCGACCTCTTTGGGAAACCGGTAATAAGCCACCAGGTACGAGTAAGGACGGAGGATGCGCTCGACCAGGAGATAATTCCCCCCCGGCGCGATAGTCACCCCGCCATAAACGGCGGGCTTGCCGATCGGGGTTATCTGCCCGGTTGCGGCGTTTACCAGGGCAAGCTGGGAAGTGGTGTAATGGTCGAAAAGGTCGGCGTCATGAGGGTTCTTCAGGAGGTCCCGGGCCTCGTAGGTGCTGCTGGCCACCGATACGCCCAGGCTCTCCTGGATCTTGGGACCCGGCGGGACCGGCGGCGGTTCGGGGGGTGCGCCGCGATCGGCCGGTATCATCTTGACGATGAGCGTCTTCTGGTCCGGCATCCATTGGACGCCGGACCGAAGGACCGGGTTGACGTGCAGGCCGGGGATCGGCCGCGCTTTTTGCGCGGCCGCCTCGACGACCCAGAGCTCGACACCGTCGGCGGCCTCGTTGGTGAAAGCCAGCATCGTTCCCGCCGCGTTCCATATGGGAGCGCCCAGCCGTCGGACGGCGGCGGGCAGCGCGACGGGAAATTCAGCGCCGTCGGAGATCCTCTTGATGGTGAGCGCCGTCCAGTATTGGATGTAGCTTCGCTCGGCGTTGGTCCGCGGGTTGACCCGCACGCCGGCCAGCCGCAGCATCGGCTCGGCCAAGTCCGAGATGGCCGGGTAGATCATCGGCTGGGCGAGCGCCAGCCTATCGAGCGTCGGGCTCAAAAACGGCGTGGGCGGCAGCGGCGCGTTCAAAACATCCAAAACTTCCCGCGGCGGTTTCTGATATTTCTGCTGGCCGGACGCCTGTCCGATTCCCATGATCAAAATAAGCGGCCACAGCAGGAGAATGGAGACGGTCCTGTTTTTTGTTGCCATGGAGACCTCCTCGATCACGGCCTTCACCATCAGCCTCTTTGCCCCGACACTGGTTTATATAGAGAGAAGTCTGCGGATTGTCAATTTGCCGGGTGGGTTCCGGCCATGGCGCGCCACAGGGTGTTGTGCGAAATCGGGGTCGAGGGGGAACCTGCGGATGACTTTGGAAAGAGATCTACGAGACGGGACGCTAGCGGCGCTGCGCCTTGATCGTATCGTGGGTCGATTTTTCGTAGATATAGGGCTTGGCCACTTCGTAGTCGATCTTGCCTTCGCGGCACAGCTTGATGAGGGCCTGGTCCATCGTCTGCATGCCCTCGGAGGAGGCGGTCTGGATCGTCTGGTAGATGGCCGCGACCTTGCCGGTCTGGACGTTGTTGCGGACGGCGGGATTGGCCAGCATCAGCTCGCAGGCGGCCACCCGGCCGGTCCCGTCTTTCCGGGGCAGGAGCACCTGGGAGACGACGCCCAGGATGTTCGAGGCGAGCTGGCTCCGGACCTGGGGTTGCTGGTCGGTCGGGAAAACGTCGACGATGCGGCTGACCGTCTGGGCGGCGCTCGAGGTGTGGAGCGTCCCGAAGACGAGGTGGCCTGTTTCGGCCGAGGTGATGGCGATGCCGATCGTCTCGTAATCGCGCATCTCGCCGATGAGGATGACGTCGGGGTCCTGGCGGAGGGCGTATTTCAGCGCGTTGCGGAAGGACAGGGTGTCGCCGGCCGAGCCGACTTCCCGCTGGGTGACGTAGGACATTTGGGAATTATGGACGTATTCGATCGGGTCCTCGACGGTCAGGATGTGGTCGCGCCGGGTCCGGTTGATGGCGTCGACGAGAGCGGCCAGGGTCGTCGATTTTCCGGAGCCCGTCGGTCCGGTGACGAGGACGAGCCCGCGCTTGGCCTTGGTGAACTCCTTGGCCGCCGGCGGCAGCCCCAGCTCGTCGAGGCTGGGGATGTGGTTGGCCAGCGCCCGGACCGAGGCGGCGACGCTGCCGCGGCTGATGTGGACGTTGACGCGGAACCGCCCGACCCCAGGGATGCCGTAGCCGAAATCGAGCTCGTTGCGGGCGGCCGGGTCGTTCATGAACAGGTTCTGCTGGTGGGGAGTCAGGGCCGCGAAGACGAAATCCCGGAGGCTGTCGGGGGTGAACCGCTCGATACTGTCGATCGGCACGAGCTCTCCGTGGATGCGGAGGGCCGGTGCCAGGCCCGCGATGAGGTGAAGATCGGAAGCCTGGCGCTCGATCATGAGTTTGAGAAGGTCGTTGAAGCCCATCGTCTTTGCAACTTATAAGGGTTCAGGTTACGCGCCCGGACGTCTGGGCGCAACACCCCCGACGGTGAAATCGGGGTCACCCTGAGAGGGGAGAGCCGTAGGCGCGCTCTTCAAGAAGGACTTCGGAAAGAACTCCATTCCCCTCGGCGTCGGGAAAGAGGTCCGCATTTAACCCCGGCGCGGAATTCTGGTATACTCGCTTCGATTTTTAAGACCTCGAGCAGCCTTGGAAGTATGACCGCCTCACAACCCGAAGTCGGGTCGATGTTCAAAGTCGGCCTGCACAAAAACAGGATCGATTCCTATCTGGAGGGCCGCCGCATCTTCCCGGTGACCCTCGAGCTCGACCTGACGAGCCGGTGCACCCGATCCTGCCCGGAGTGCCCGAGCGTCAATTCCGCGAGCCATCACTCGCTGAGCATGGATTTCCTGGAGAAGCTGCTGGCGGGCTTCGAGGGGCAGACGCCGGGCTTGCTCCTGACCGGCGGCGAGCCGACGATGGCCCCCCTCTTTCCCGCCGCCCTCGACCGTGCCCGCCGGTACGGCTTCAAGGAGATCGCGGTCGTCACCAACGGCAGCCTCCTCGGGCGGCCGTCGGTCGCCGACGCCCTGCTCCGGCACGCGACGACCATCCGGCTGTCCATGTACGATTGGGAGGACGGAGCCAACGGCTGGTTCGGCAGCACCCTGAAGCGGATTGAGTCCCTGCGGCGGCGGATCGACCGCGAGGGCAGCGGCCTCAAGATCGGGACGAGCGCCCTCACATCGGCCGACCGGGCGGACCGCCTGGACGGCCTGGTCGGCAAGCTCACGGGCGCCGGCGTCCATTGGATCTACTTTCATCCGCTGTGCTCCAAGTGGGGCCTGGGCACCCCCGAGCTCGCCGGGCAAGCCGGGGTCGTGGCCAAGATCGAGGAGATCCAGGCCGGGGCGAACGGCGGGAACAGCGTCTTTTTCTTTCGCGACAGGTACCGGGACCTCGGCCTCAGGTTCAGCGGCTATCACGCCGCCCAATTCCTGGCCGTGGTGGGAGCCGACGGGCTGAATTACCTGGCCCCGGAAGTCAAATACCAGCCGGAGTTCATGATCGCGGAATTCCCGGATGAACGGGGGCCGGAGTGGCTTTGGGGCGAGCGGAGGCAAAGCCGGATAAGTGAGACCCGAAGCCGATCCTACGCGGCCGTCCACAGCCGTCACCGGGGCATACTCTACAGCCATTTCATCGACGGCCTTCTCCAGGGGGAAACCGACGCCCTGGAGGGGCTGAAGACCGCGGCCAGGATGCCTTTTCTCTTCCCGTCTATCTTGTGAGAGGCGCGGGGATGAGAGAGACCCGATGACGCCGGCACCGTCGGTGACCGTTATCATCCCGACTTATAACAGCCGCGGCACGCTGAGGCTCGCCCTCGAAACCGTCCGGCGTCAGGCTTATCGGGACTTCGAGGTCTGGGTGGTCGGCGACGGTTGCACGGACGACAGCGAGAACGTCGTGGCATCGTTTGCAGATGGCCGTTTTCACTGGATCAATCTCCCGACGAACTCCGGCACCCCCAGCCGGCCGCGGAACGAGGGCCTGAGCCGGGCGAAAGGGCGCTACATTGCCTATCTGGGGCACGACGACCTGTGGTTCCCGTGGCACCTCGCGGGGCTCGTCGGGCATATCGAGCGCAGTGGCTGCGATTTTGTCCATTCCCTGGGCGCGGCGATCGCCCCCGAGGGCGCCGTCAGCTTTTTCAGCCTCCCGGAGAGCCTGGGCATCCGGCACGGCGGCTACTCGCCGAGCAACTGGCTCCACCGGCGCGAGCTGGTCGACGTCATCGGCCCGTGGTCGTTAAAGACCCTGGTGTCCGATGACCTGGAATTCCTGAAGCGCGTCTGGAAGCACCGGACGAAGATCGGGTTCACCAGGGAGTTCAGCGTCCTGAAATTTCCCTCGGCTTTCTGGAAAATGTATTCCCTAGCCGGCGATTTTCCGCAGGCGAAGTACGTGAGCGCCATGGAGCGCGACCCGGCGGCGCTCCTGCGGGAGCTGCTCGAGGAATTCGTGTCCCGGCTTTCAAGGCAGGGCGGCGTCGCTGGCAAGAAAGGCCGGCTGGCGGAAACGGCCCGCGGCGTTCTGCGTTACTTATTGAGGCTCTATGGATACGATCACTGGCCGCTTAACCGACTCAGCTACGGGCGTTACCGCAGGCGGGCGGGCCTGCCGCCAAAAGCCAAAAAATAGCGGAGCCCCGCTTCCGCTGCCCGCGAGCAGGGTGGCGGCTCGGGGACCGTCCCCGGAAATTGATAATTCCCCCGACAAATTGTATAAGTGGACAAAACGACTGAAATGACAATAGAAACGGCGCGTCCCGAAGATCAGCATACCCGCTTCCGCTGGGTCATCCTGGGCCTGCTTTTTATCGCCACGACCATCCTCTATATCGACCGTTCCGCCCTGGGGATACTCGCGCCGGAGCTCCAGAAAACGATCGGTTGGTCGGAAGAGCAGTACGGCATCATCAACAGCGTCTTCATGATCGCTTACGCCGCGTGCTTCATCCTGATGGGGAAGTGGATCGACCTGATGGGCACGCGCCAAGGCTACCTGATGTCCATCGGCATCTGGAGCGTCGCCGCGCTCGGTCACGCCTTGGCCCGCACCTGGGTCGGCTTTGCCGCGGCCCGGTTCGGCCTGGCGGTCGGGCAGTCGGGCAACTTCCCCTCGGCCATCAAGGCCGTCGCCGAGTGGTTCCCCAAGAAGGACCGGTCATTGGCAACGGGGATCTTCAACGGCGGCTCCAACATGGGGACGATCCTTTCGCCGCTGATCATCCCTGTCCTGGTGCTCAATCTTCACGACTGGCGTGCAGGCTTCCTGTGGACTTTCCCGTTGAGCCTGGCGTGGGCGGTTCTCTGGTTTCGATATTCCAGAAAGCCGGCAGCGAATCCGCGTGTCTCTAAAGAGGAGCTGGGCTACATCAATTCCGATAGTTCCGAGGAGGAGAGCTCGGCCAAAGTCGGCTGGAAGGATATCCTGCCCCACCGCGAAGCCTGGGCCATCGCGATGGCCAAGTTCATGGCCGACCCGATCTGGTGGTTCTATCTTTTCTGGGGGGCCAAGTTCCTGAACGCGAAGTTCGGCGTCGACCTGAAAACGATCGGCCCGCCGTTTTTCACGATCTACCTCGTATCCTGGGGATTGGGCATCTTCCTGGGATGGCTTTCGTCGAGGTTCATGAGGGCCGGGCTCAGCCTCAACCAGGGCCGCAAGCTCGGTTTGCTGGCCTGCGCGCTGTTCGCCGTCCCGGTCATGCTGGTGCCGCGCGTCCCGAGCATGTGGGTCGCCGTCGGATTGATCGCCCTGGCCGCCGGCGGCCACTGCGGCTGGTCGGCCAACGTCTTCAGCCTGATGTCGGATATCTTTCCGAAAAAAGCCGTCGGGATCGTGGCCGGGTTCGGCGGTTTCGCCGGGGCCGCCGGAGGGGCCATCGCCGCCTTCGCCGTGGGCAAGATCCTCCAGAACGTCGGGGTCGGCGGCTATTCCATCCCGTTCGCCGTCGCCGGCTGCGGCTATCTTGTCGCTTTGCTCATCGTTCAATTATTGGTGCCCAGGATCAAAACCGTTAATATCTAGAATGAACGATGAAAACAGGGCTTCGCTCCCTCGCCATAACGAAATGGGCAGTGTGACAGAGTCTCATACTGGGGGTGTGGAGATGGGGGGGAATGACGAGCCGCCAGCGGATCGACACGGCCCTTCGCCACCGCGAACCCGACCGCCTTCCCTATGACCTGGCGGGGACAACGGTCACGGGGATCACGAAGAATGCCTACATCAAGGCCATGCGGTTTCGCGGGCTTTCGCCAGGCATCGGCGACGCCGAGGTCGACCCGATCCAGCAGATCGTCACGCCGAGCGAAGCCAACCTGGAATATCTTAGGTCCGACACCCGCCGGCTGGGGGCCCGCCGTCTCACGGATCATCAAGACAACAAACGAGTTACCGGGAATATCATCGAAGTTACGGACTTCTACGGCTGCGGCTGGAGGTTCGAGCCGGGCCAGGACCTCTATTTTAACCTTGTCTCTTCGCCCCTCGCCGCCGCCGAATCCCTGTCCGGCGCCCGCCACCTCTTTCCGAAAAAAGATTGGGCGAATTACGCCGTCGCCGTCCGGAGCGCGCTCGATGAGCAGATTAAGGCGGTCGGCGAGTTCGGCATCGTCGCCGACAGAAACACGGCCGGGCTGACCGAAAACAGCGTCCGCCTCCGAGGCTACGAGAACTGGTTCGTGGATACGGTGGTCGACCCCGCGGGCGTCGAGGCCCTGCTCGACGTCCTTGTCGAAGACAAGCTCAAGTACTGGGATATCCTCATCGACTGGGCCCTGGAGACCGGCAACGCCTCCAGGATCAGCGTCATCTCCGAGGCCGACGACCTGGGCACCCAGGCGTCCACCATCATGGATCCCGCGCGGATCAGGCAGATGATCATCCCGCGCTTCAAGACGATCTTCGCGCATATAAGGAGGCGGCTGCCCCATGCCAAGATCTTCATGCACAGCTGCGGCGCCATCCGCCCGCTCATCCCGGACCTGATCGAAGCCGGGATCGATATTCTCAACCCGGTGCAATTCACGGCCGCCGGCATGGACCTCCAGGGGCTGAAGCGCGATTTCGGCGACGTCCTGACTTTTTGGGGCGGCGGGGTGGACACCCAGTCGACGCTCAACCACGGCACGCCGCGCGAGGTCGCCGACGAGGTCCAACGGATCAGCGATATCCTCGCCCCCGGCGGGGGATTCGTCTTCGCCCCGGTCCACAATGTCCAGGACGATGTCCCGCCTGAAAACTTTTGGGCGATGTGGGAGGCGCTGCAGGAACACGGGGAGTATTGATGGCCTATCACCGAATGGAAAACCCTCACAGAGATGCGTCCATATGAAACCCGACGACCCTCTCCGGCTTGTCTGATCCCGGCTGGGGAGGCGGCAGGTCCTTTCGCGTGGAGAGGGAGACTGAGTCGGGAGGATCTGTGAGTCAACGAGTGGGTGGTTCGGGGCCTGTCCCCGAGGAGAAAGAGATGAATAGACGCACGTTCTTGAAAGATTCGGCCTATGCGGTGGCGGGAGCGTTGGCCTCCGGAGCGGTGGGCGCCGCTGCCGGCGCGGCTCCGACTTTCGTTCCTTCTTCGGTTCTCGGCCGGACATCGCCCTCCAACCGCATCAGCGTGGCCATGATCGGCTGCGGCCGGCAGACCGTCAGCGTCAACATCCCGCAGCTCCTCGAGTCGAAAAACGCCCAGATCACGGCCGTTTGCGACGTCGATTCCTGGAGGCTGGCCAATGCCCAAAAGCAGGTTAACGATTTCTACGCGGCGGCAAAAGGGACGGCCTACAACGGCTGCGCGGTCTTCGACGATTACCGCGAAGTCCTGCTGTGGGCCGCTACCGACGCCGTGATGATCGCGACGCCCGATCACTGGCACATTCCGATGGCCGTCGAGGCCGCCCGCGCCGGCAAGCACATCTCGCTCGAAAAGCCGCTCGGGACCTGCATCGACCACGGCCGGAAGCTCGTGGCCGGCCTCAAGAAGCACCAGGTTATTACCCGTAACGATAGCGAATTCAGGACGCTACCAAAGTTCTCGCGGGCCGTCGAGCTCGTCCGGAACGGGCGCCTCGGCCCGGTCCGGCGCATCCACGTAGGCGTGCCGCCCGAATCGAACGGCGCGGCCCTGCCGCCGATGCCGACCGTGCCGGTCCCCGAGGAGCTGAACTACGATTTCTGGCTGGGCCCCGCCTGGGAAGCTCCCTACACCGAAAATAGAGTTCACTCGGTCAGGGCCTACGAGCGGCCCGGCTGGATGCGCGTCGATGTCTACTGCAACGGCATGATCTCGAACTGGGGCGCCCACCTCATGGGCATCGCCCAGTGGGGAAACGGTACCGAATATACGGGACCCGTTTCCATCGAAGGTACCGGCGTCTTCGACAAGGGCCTCTGGAACACGCTGAACAGCTTCGATATCCATTATCAGTACGCGGACGGCGTCGAGCTTTTCTTCAAGATCGAGCGGCCGTTCGTCCGGTTCGAGGGCGAAAAGGATTGGATCGAGATCGAATACCCCGATAAGCTGACGGCGAGCGCCCAGGCGATCCTGGATTCCGAGATCGCGCCGGGTGAGACCCGGATCCGCGACCTGCCGAGCGACAAAGAGGATTTTCTCCTCGCCATTAAATCCGGGAAGCCGTCGCTTGAACCACTCGAGACCGCCCACCGCACGATCTCCATGTGCCAGCTGGGGTTGATCTCGATCAAGACCGGGTCGAAGCTCGCCTGGAACCCCGCGACAGAAGAGATCGTGGGCGACAACGCGGCCTCGGCGCTGCTGACGCTCCCGATCCGGGAAAAGTATTGCCGTCTCTGATCAAAAATGTGCGAACTTATTTGACTCCACTCTCCTTCATCCTCTCCCTCAAGAAGAGAGGAATCGGAGTGATGATATTTCCCTCCCCACTCGTGGGTGAGGGTTGGGGTGGGGGGAAGAAAGGGCGGGCTGTTGCGAAATAACAGATTGCTAAGGGAGTTGATCACGATGCGGACAGTTTCTAATCGCACTCTGGCCATTTTGTCGGTTCTGTCGCTGTTTTGTATCTGCGTTCCAGTCCAAGCCATCAGCCGGCCTCAAGCCGGCCCGCCCGATAGTCTCGGCACGCCGATACCCCTCAACGGCCCATGGAAGCTGTCCTATGGCCTCTACGACAAAAGCGCGCCGCAAACCCCGGCCGAACTCAAAGCCCAGGGCTGGCCCGAGATCCCGGCCACCGTCCCGGGCAACGTCGAGCTCGACCTCCTGGCCGCCGGCGTCATCAAGAACCCCGAGCTCGGGAACAACATCAACGACCTCAGGAAATACGAAGCTTACCAATGGTGGTACTCCCGGACGTTTGAAACGCCCAAGCACGCCCCCGGCGAACTGGTGGAAATCGTCTTCGAGGGACTCGACTGCCTGGGGACCGTCTGGATCAACGACCAGCTGATCGCAAAAACAGACAATATGTTCATCGCCCACCGGCTCGATATCACCGACGCGCTGTCCCCGGCCGGCGCCGGCCTCAACACCGTTCATGTCCGGATCGATCCCGCCGTCATCGAAGGAAGGAAATATCTCAACGGCGTCCTCGTCACCCGCCACGATGCCGGCGCCGAGGCCGTCAACATCCGGAAAGCCCCTCACATGTACGGCTGGGACATCATGCCGCGTCTCGTCAGCGCCGGCCTCTGGCGCGACGTCTCCTTGAACGTCAAGCGGCCCACCTGGTTCCGGCAGGTCTATTGGATGACCAACGCCGTCGATGTTCCCGCGCGGACGGCCCAGCTCATTCTGGACTGGGATCTCGTCTCCGACTTGCCGACGATCGACGGCCTGGCCCTGCAGGTCTCGCTCAAGCTCGGCCCCCGCTCCGTCTACGAGAAAACGATACCCCTCTACACGTTCACCGCCCGCCACGTGATCGACCTCGCGGATGTCGAGCTCTGGTGGCCCCGGAGCTACGGGAACGCCGCCCTGTACGACGGCACGGTCAGGATCGTGAATGCGCAAAAGCGCGTCCTCGACGAGCGCGCCGACAGGTTCGGCATCCGCACGGCCGAACTTGTCTCGACGGAGATCACCACGCCCGAGAATCCCGGCGAGTTCGTCTTCATGGTCAACGGCGAGAAGATCTTCGTCCGCGGCACGAACTGGGTCCCGCTCGACGCTTTCCACAGCCGGGACAAGAACCACGTCCAGGCCGCGCTCCGGATGATCGCCGACCTCAACTGCAACATGATCCGCTGCTGGGGCGGCAACGTCTACGAGAGCGATGAATTCTACGACCTGTGCGACGCCGGCGGCGTCATGGTCTGGCAGGACTTCGCCATGGGCTGCTCGGGCTATCCCCAGACGAGCGAGCTCGCCGCCAAGATCAGGAACGAGGCGATCCAGGTCGTGCTCAGGCTCCGCCAGCACCCGTCCCTTGTCCTGTGGTCGGGGAACAACGAGAACGACTCCGTGTTCAGCCGGCCCTTCAGCAAGCAGTTCGACCCCGGACTGGATGCCATCAGCCGCCAGGTCCTGCCGCGTGTGATCTGGGAATTCGACCCCCTCAGGCCTTACCTCCCGAGCTCCCCGTACTACAGTCCGGAGTTCATCAAGCGGGGAGGCGACCTGGCGCTGCTGCCGGAGGTCCACCTCTGGGGCCCGCGCGGCTACTATAAAGCGCCCTTCTATACCGACGTCAACGCCCACTTCGTGAGCGAGATCGGCTATCACGGCTGTCCCAACCGCTCGAGCCTCGAGCGGATGTTCGACCCGGATTATGTTTACCCGTGGACCAAGGACGGGGAGTGGAACGCCGAATGGCAGACCAAGGCGGCCCGGTCCCATCCCGATTCGCCCGTCGACCTCAAACGCAATGAGCTGATGAGGAACCAGGCCAAGGCCATCTTCGGGGCCTGCCCCACCGACCTCGACGATTTCATCTTTGTCTCCCAGGTCGTCCAGGCCGAAGCCATGAAATATTTCGTCGAGTTCTGGCGGTCGGCCAAGTTTCGGCGGAGCGGGATCATCTGGTGGAACCTGCGCGACGGCTGGCCCATCATCTCGGACGCCGTCGTCGATTATTACAACAGCAAGAAGCTGGCCTATTACTACATCCGGCAGGTCCAGCCCGACGCCTGCGTCATGATCCTCGACCCCGTCGGCGGCAACCATTCGGTGGTTGCCGTGAACGACACGCGCGCCGAGAAGACCGGGACCGTGACCGTCCGGGACGCGGACGGCGGCAAAACGCTTCTGGCGGCGCCGTTCACCATCCCCGCCAACGGCAAGATGGTGGTCGGGCACATCGCCGAAACGCCCGCGCAGGCCATGTGGCTGATCGACTACACCGATCGGCGACGCGAAGCTCACGAACCATTACCTCGCCGGCAAGGCGCCGTTCAAGCTGGCCGACTATAAGCGCTGGTACCAAAAGCTGAACATAAGAAGAGATTAATAGCTTCCCTGTCGCGTCCCGGCGGCGAGCAGGAAGACGATTTTCCTCGTCTCGTCGATCTCATAGAAAAAGCGGTGCGGGCCGATCCGGTAGCGCCAGGTTTCCGGCTTGTATCCCTTGAGCTTTCCGATATCCTTGTCAGGTGCCAATTGTCACAAGTGCTGGTGCGCGAGGCTGAACACAAAGAGGGACTAGATCGCCCCTAATCCGGGTTGAGCGGGCTGATCTGGCTCCACGCGCCGTCGTTCCACAGCCACAAGCCCAGCGCGCCGAAGGCCGCCGCGATCTCGTCCTTGTTGTCGCCGTCGACGTCGGCGGCCCCGATACCGTCGGCATTCACGCTGCTGATCTGCGCCCAGGAGCCGGCATTCCACAGCCATAAGCCGATGGAACCGAAATCGGCCGCGACCTCGGCGGCGCCGTTCCCGTCGATATCCGCCCGGATCATGTAGTCCGCGTTCACGCCGCTGAGTTGGATCCAGGAGCCGCTATCGCATAGCCACAACCCCACGGTGCCGAAATCGCCGAGGATCTCGTCGGTCGTGTCGGCGTCGGTATCGGCCGTGATCATATTGTCGGCGTTCACCCCGCTGAGCTGGGTCCAGCCGCCGCCGCTGGACCAGGTCCACAGGCCGGTGGTCCCGAAATCGCCCAGGAGGTAGCCCGCCCCGCCCGTCTTCCCCGCCGTCACGTAGTCGGCATCCACGCCGCTGAGCTGCGTCCAGATGCCGCCGCTCCAGACCCATAGCCCGATGCCGGCGAAATCGCCGATGAGCTCGTTGCCGCCCAACCCGTCCAGATTGGCCGTCACAGCGAAATCCGCGTTGATCCCACTGACCTGGCCCCAGAGGCCGCCGTTGTAGAGCCAGAGCCCGACCGCCCCGAAATCGCCCGCGACCTCATCGGCCCCGTCGGCATCCACATCGCCCGTCGTCAGGCCCTCGACGTTAATGCCGCTGATCTGACCCCATGAGCCAGCGTTCCAGAGCCAGAGGCCGGCCGAGCCCAGGTCGGCGAGGATCTGGTCCGCGCCGTCGCCGTCAACATCGGCCGCCGCCAGGCTTTCGGCGTTCGAGGGCGTGAGCTGCGACCAGGCGCCGGCGTTGTACATCCAGGTGCCCGACGAGCCGAAGGCCACCGCCAATTCGGCCGCCCCGTCGCCGTCAAAATCCCCGAACGCCCCATTTTGTCCCCAAGCCGCCGAGACGATCGCCATCACGGCATCGCTGATGTCCGAATTGCCGGCATTCACGGCATCGCTGACCCTGACCCGACAGGCCCCATAGGTCAAAGCGGGCAGGGTCCACAAGCAGCTTCCGGTGTTCGGCGTGGAGGCGGCGATGGTGGCGGAGGTCGCCCAATTATCCGTGGTGTACTCGACCTTGACGTTGGCGATTCCCCCGGTCGAGGTCCATCGAACATAGTGCGGCGATCCCTCCAGCCATCTTTCCCCGCCGTTCGGCGAGGTGACGGTGATCGACTTCAAGGCGAGCTGAGCGTTGATGTTGGGTGTATTCTGTCCCGCCGTCACCCCGACGCCATCGGCCGTGTCGAAGGTGCTCTTGTCGTTGTAATATTCTGAACTGTAGGACGAAGCCGCTCCCGTGCTGAAGAAAACGCGAACCACGGCCGTGGGCAGCTGCGCGATCGTGTAGGTGCCGTCGGGCGCCGTCGCGGCACTGCTGATCGGCACGTTCGTCTGGACGGTATCGTACGCAAAGACGGTCACGTTGCCCAGGCCGTTATTCGAGCCGTCCGTCACCTTGCCCGAGATCGTTCCCTGAGGGGCAAGCAGGGCGCTGACACCCACATACGTCTGCCGGGCCGCGAGGGTTATGGGATCGGCGGTCCCAAACGAAGTCTTGTCGCTATGCCATTCTTTGGCGTAGCCCGAGGCGCTAAACTGCACCCTGTGCGGACCGCTCCCAAGCCAGACGTGTTTCATCGTATAGTTGCCGCTGGTATCGGTAAAAGCAAAACCCGCCCTTACGCCGCTGGCGTTGAAGCCATCGACCCGCGCCGAACTGACGGGGTCCACCGCGCTATTCACGACCTGGCCGCTGATGGCCGCTCCATCAGCGAGCTGGGTGATGCCCAATGAGGTCGTGCCGCCGGACGAGATGGTCACCGCATCGGCGTCGGCGAAGCGGTCCTTGCCGTTGTACCATTGCGCAACGACATAGATGTCGGACGGTTCCGGCCAACCGTAATTCAGATAGTTGGTGACATCGAAATACACTCTGTACGTACCGGGGGGGTAGGCGAGCTTGAAATTCCCCGAAGCATCGGTGGGGACGAGTTCGCAGAGGGCGCTCCACGAGGAATCGTTGGCAGGATAAAGCCAGACGAAAACATTCCCCACCCCGCTTCCCAGGCTGTTTTTCGCCTGCCCGGAGATCGCGCCGACGGGCAGGTCGCCCGTGGCTACCGTCAGCGAATAGACCGCTTCTCCATAGATGATGGTCACGTAATACCAGCCGGCGGCCGCATCGGCCAGGCAGACGGTTTCGTTGCCCCGGTCACTGGTGTTCTGGGCCAGGAGTTGTCCGGTCTCGCTGTAAACCGCCAGGTCGATGTCGTTGCCGTCGGCATATAGGGCCAGCGAGTTGGACGAGGAGACGCTGAGGTCTTTGCCGGCATTCACGTATATCTTGAACCAATCGGCGTCCCCGGCGCTGGAATCGATAACGAGATTGTTGTAGGTTCCGGCGGTGAGGATCGCCGCGTGAGCCATATCGTTGTTGGGCTCGAAGGGATCGACCGGAACGGCAGCCAGTTGGCCGTTGATGTTGGCGATAGCGCCCCCGCCGGTGACCGTAATGACGTCGGCTGTCTCGTAGCTGTGCTTATCATTGAAGAATTCGGAGATATAGCCGCTCTTGACGAATCGGACCTTATAGCTGCCGTCCGCGATCCCAGTAACGACATAGTTGCCGCCGGCGTCTGTATAGGCGCCTTTGACGAACACCCAGGTCGGTGAAAAGACCTGGGCGTCAACTGCCGACAGTCCGTTGCTGGACATGTCCGTGACGCAGCCGCTGATGGCGCCGGTCTGCGCCGCGGCCGGCCCCTGGGAACCGAAGAAGACGAGTGCCGCCACAACAATGAAAAGACCGAGACGACGATGATTGCGGTTCATTTGATCCTCCTCCCCGGTAACGGAGTATAAACGCAATTATAGCGTGAGGGTAATACGGCGATTGGTCCCATCCATCGCCTATTTACTCTTCGAAATAGGCCTTGTCAAGAATAAAATCGGTAACGCAGGAATTGGCACCAGGTTGTCTATCCCCCAATTTAGAATTGGTGACAGGATATCCATTCGCCAATTAAAGCCGACCACCCGCCTGAGAAATCGGTCGACTTGTAGACCCCCGCTTGACAAGCTTATAGAATTGTATTAGCTTAAAACAAGTCTTAGATTGTTATTCTGGAGCAACGCTCGATGGGTCAAGGCCAACTCCGCGGTTCCCTCCGATGCGCCGTCATTACCGGGGACATCATCGATTCTTCGAAGCTGAGCACCAAGAACTGGGAAAGGCTCCACGCCGCACTGGCTGAGAGCTCCGGGGAGCTTCGCGCGTTGTTTGAGAGAGATATGCCCCTCAACGTCGATCTCTTCCGCGGCGACAGCTGGCAGGCGCTCGTGCTCGATCCGGCCAAAGCGCTCCGCCTATCTCTTCTCTTCAGGACGCTCCTGCGGGCGAAGATGGACATCCCGAGCCTGGACACCCGAATGGCCATCGGCGTCGGCCGGATCGATTTACTTCCCAAGAGCCGGGTCTCCCAGGGACACGGAGAGGCCTTCACGCTCTCGGGCGGAGCCTTGGATGAGCTCCATGAAGCACGATGGGGCAACATGTGTTTCACGAGCGCGGACAAGGAACAATCCGACAAGCTCGATGTCATCGTCCGGCTGATCGATGCCATCGCCTCCCGCTGGACAACCAAGCAGGCGCTCGCCGTTTCGGGGGCCCTGCAGGGCATGCGGCAAGAAGAGATCGGGGCAAAAGTCTGGCGCAAGAAGATATCCCAGCAGGCCGTCGCCCAGCATCTGAAGCGGGCCGACTGGTACGCCGTGGAAAGGGGCGTCCTGTTTTTTGAGGATCAGCTCGGACAATCCGGCGCGCCTGTGAAGGCGGAAAACAAGCATGACCGCCTGTGATGATATCACGGGGAGCGGACACTCGTGCTGACCGATTGTCGGCCGCTGCTCGCCTGCCTCCTGGCGGCTCATTTCCTGGGCGATTTCGTGCTGCAAACCAGGACGACAGCCGAGAGCAAGTCCCGTATTCTGGTCCTGTTGCGGCACGCCTTCCTGATGAGCGCCGTGAGCTATCTTCTTTGCGGCGCCTGGACAGCCTGGATCATTCCTTTAGCGGTATTTCTCGTGCATGGTGTAGTAGATTTTTTCAAGACCAGGATCAAGACCCGGCCCCTGGCGGTCTTCCTCATCGATCAAGCCGCGCACATCGCATTTCTGGTGGCCTTGTCCGTCTGGACGGTCGCGCGATTCGAGCCGGACTTATATTGGGCGCGTCTGTTTGGAGAATCGTGGACCAGCCTGGCCATTATCGTCGCCGGCGCGATCGCCGCAGTTCAAGCGGGGAGTGTCCTTATCGGCATCGCCGTCGACCCGCTGCTGAAGGACATCGCCGCGGCCGGCGGCGCCGGAATAGCCAGCGAACAGAGGCTCCCGCGAGGCCTTGATAAGGGCGGCCAGCTGATCGGCCAGCTCGAGCGGGCGATCATCTTTCTTTTAATCCTGGCCGGCCATCCCGAAGGTGTGGGGTTTCTGATCGCCGCCAAGTCCATCCTGAGATTCGGCGACGTCAGGGATCCCGGTCAGAGACAGGAGGCCGAATATATCATCATCGGCACGTTCATGAGCTTCGGCTACGGCCTCTCGATCGGCTTCTTGACGAAATACTTCTTATCGCGTTAGCGGAAAGAGATAAGAACCGTCCTCGAAATTGGGGAATTGATATCCTGGCACCAATTTCAGGCACCGATTCCGGGACCGCGGCTTGATTATGCCGACTCCAGCTTGGCCAGTTCCCCGCTGTAATCCTTCAACTTGCGGATCGCGGCGATGATGTGGTCGATATCCGTGCGCGGGGCCAACAGCATGTTCTGGCCGATGGCGACGGTCGTGGCGCACACCTGGCTGTTGCCCTTCAGCTCGGCGAAGCTGTCCCGTAGGCGCGCAGCCTCTTGGCGCTCCAGAGGCGCTTGAACCCGCGCGAAGCGATGGCTTCGTCGAGCAGTCCGTCATTGTACTGTTCGCCGTAAACGCTCGAACAGGGGACCCCCTCGGCGGAGAGCGCTTTCATGAACTTGTCGCGGGACAGGCCGCTCCACTGCGCCGCATCATACCGGAACGGATAGAGATGCCAGACGGCCCGGCTGTCTTCCGGCAGGCGCACCGGGGTGATCCCGGGGATCTGCGCCAGGTTGGCGCTCAGGTAGTCGGCGGATTCGCGCCGGACGGCGGTTTCCGTCTGCAGCTTGTCGATTTGCTGAAGGAGCAGCATGGCCTGGGGCTCCGTCAGGCGGTAGTTGTCGCCGCGCGTGAAATTGCCTTTGCCCTTGACCGTGCCGTTCGGGCGCCCGCAGTTATGGAAGGCGTTGCAGCGGTCGATCAACTCCTCGCTCAGGCTCGTGATCGCGCCGCCCTCACCCGACGGGATGTGCTTGGATTCCTGGAAGCTGAAACAGCCGAGGTCGCCGATCGTGCCGCATTTCTTGCCCCGGTATTCCGCCAGCCATGCCTGACAGGCGTCTTCGATAACCGGCAGGTTGTGTTTCCGGGCGACGGCGTTGATCGGGTCCATATCGCAAGGCATGCCGAAAATGTGGACCGGCATGATCGCTCGGGTGCGCTCGGTGATCCGGGCTTCGATCGAGGCCGGGTCCATCGTCAGCGTCGCCGGGTCGGTGTCGGCGAAGACGGGCAGCGCCCTGGCCGACAGGATGGCGTTGTAGGTGGCGATGAACGTATAGGGCGAAGTGATGACCTCGTCGCCGGCATCGACGTCCATAACGTGCAAGCTGACCTGAAGCGCGGTGGTGCCGCTCGCGGTGGCCAGGCATTTCCGGGCGCCGAGAAGCCGCGCCCAGGCCGTTTCGAAGTC
Source organism: Candidatus Aminicenantota bacterium (assembly GCA_963764885.1). Lineage (GTDB taxonomy): Bacteria > Acidobacteriota > Aminicenantia > Aminicenantales > UBA8522 > CAVSCD01. Next base: position 70,544 of record CAVXUH010000003.1, on the reverse strand, counting down.
GGTCACGCAATGGCCGGAGAGGCGGAACCATTTGCCGCTCCGATAGACCTCGAGCATTTTCGGCTCCCAGGCTTCGCGCCACTGCGGCCACGGCAGCCAGCCGCCCGTATGAACGGGCGTGCCGCCGAGGATCGCCGGCTTATCGCCGCCGGCGGCCGATATGGTCGGTCCCCGTGACGGGCGCCCGGCCAGGAAAAAGCGACGGCACCGGCCGCTCCGGCGCGGATAAACTCACGGCGTGTCAGGTTCTTTTTCATGGGCTTGCCTCCTCGGCCTCGGTCTCCGATCGGTATCCCGGGGCGTCCGCATTATAACGCCTTCCGCGGCCTCCGTGTCACCTAAATTGGTGCCGGCATATCAATTCCCCATTTTTCAGTAGAATCGGATCTGAAAACGGCATCTGCTGAGACTCCCTCCCCTTTCGGTCGTCTTATCAATTGTCGTGGCGGCGAAAGCAAGGCCAAGAAAGCCCGAAACTGCACAGCCATGCCGTTCCATCGCAGTAAGCAAAACTTCACCATGAATATACCATATGTAAAATAGCATTTGACGATTAGGTTACTAATTTGTAAAATAGGAGATGATGATTAAGCCGAGAATTATCCTCGATCGCATTCGGCCTTGTTATGACTCCCCCGAGGCCATAATCATCACGGGCATGAGGAGAACGGGAAAGACCACCCTTCTTCGCCTGATCTTCAGCCAGGTCGATTCGGCCAACAAAGTCTTCCTGGATCTCGAAAACCCGCTCAATAGAAAGTATTTCGAAGAGAGCAACTATGAGAAGGTCAAATCAACGCTCGAGATCCTCGGTCTCGATTTCACCACAAAGACCTATATCTTCCTTGACGAGATACAGTACGTCCGAAACCTGCCCTCGGTGGCCAAGTATCTCATAGACCACTATCAAGCCAAGTTTTTCCTGACGGGCTCGGCGAGCTTTTACCTGAAGAACCTCTTCAGCGAATCGCTGTCGGGCCGGAAGTTCATCTTCGAGCTCTACCCGTTGAGCTTCGGGGAATTCCTGGTTTTTAGGGATAGCGCTCTCAATATCCCCGATGATCCGCGGGCCATCACGCGCCCCGCCTACGAATCCATTTCCGCCTTATATGACGAGTACCTTCTCTTCGGCGGCTTTCCGGGCGTCGCTCTCAAGACGAGCGTGTCCGAAAAGAAGTTGGCCCTCGACGATATTTTCACCTCCTATTTTCAGTCGGAGGTCATTCAGCTCGGGGATTTCCGGAAAAACGAGATCATTCGCGATCTTATCGTCCTCCTGGCCATGAGGATAGGCTCAAGGCTGGATATTCAGAAGATCTCCAAAGAGCTTGGGATAACCCGGCCGACGGTCCATGAATACCTCTCCTTCCTTGAAGGGACCTTTTTCATCAGGCTGATCAGGCCGTTTGCCAGGAAGACAGGCTCGGAGATCAGGAAAAGTCCTAAAGTCTATCTCTGTGATACCGGGCTGGCCGGGCGCATCGCGAACCTCGATGAAGGGACGATCTTTGAGAATTCCATTTTCCAGAGCCTCGTGCCGAAAGGCGAGTTGGCTTACTACCAGAGAAAAAACGGCCTGGAGATCGATTTTCTTTTGGACAAAACCCGCGCCTTTGAGGCCAAAATAACCCCTCAACTGAGAGATGTGCAACAGCTCAAGCGCCTGGCAGAGGAGCTTGGGCTGGAGTCCTTTAGCGTTGTCTCCAAGAACTTTACCGACATCGAAAACACCGTCTACGGCTTTATGCTATAAACATGTCCGATTTTTATCCCACCCGGGAGAAGAAAGCCCTTTTCAGGCGTTTTATCAAGATGCGGGCAAGGCGGACGCCATGAGAGTCCGAGAGGTCATCAAGATCATTGAAGGCGAGGGCTGGTTCATGATAAGAATGAAGGGCAGCCACCGGCAATACAAGCATCCAGACAGGGAAGGCGTCGTGACCATTGCCGGCAACTTGAGTGATGAATTGGCTAAGGGCACTCTCAATAGTGTGCTGAAGCAGTCAGGTCTAAAATATGGGAGCAAAAAAAGTGCTGAGATACCCGATCGTTATCGAAAAAACTAAGAAGAACTATAGCGCGTATAGCCCGGACTTACCGGGTTGCGTTGCGATGGGGGCGACCGCAAGGCAAACCCTCTCTCGCATGAAAAGCGCCATTAAGTTCCACCTGGATGGCTTGAAAAAGCAGGGGGATGAGATTCCCGAGCCCTCCACAAGGGTGGAATATATCGAGATCGCCATCTGAAATCCAACCGCTATTGCGGAATTCTGATTAATCCTGTGATAGGAGAGATGTCTATTTCAGGATTCGGTAGTATCTGTTTGTACGCGCCGTCAAGCAGAAAAAGGGGGAATTGATATGCTGGCACCAATTAATCGAGCGCCCGATGCATCTTGCTGAGCAGGTCCCGCGTCGCCGGGAATAGCTGCCTGTATAGCCCAAGCTTCTCCTTGTAGATCGCGTGGCGCCGCGCGTCCGGCTCGAACCGCCTGTCCCGCTTGACGAACTCCTCGACCGCCTCGGCCGCCGACTCGTAAACCCCCGTCGCGATGCCCGCCAGCATGGCCGCGCCGACGAGGCTTCCCTCCGTGTTCTTCGGGCGCACAAACGGCACGCCGAAGATATCCGCCTTGATCTGGAGCCAGGCATCCGACCTGGCCCCGCCCCCTGTCGTCATGAATTCCCTGGTCTCGATCCTGAGCTTCTCGAGCGCCGCCAGGCTGTCCGCGAAGCCCCAAAAGCGTTTGCTATCCAGCTCTGGATGACAGGATTGGTTATAATATTGAAGAGCGAGTCATGAACGTCCAGCGGGATAACAAAAAGCGGGATGCCTTGGCCACTGGCTGGAAATGGGTGGCCATCCTTAAAGCTCCCTCAACAGAATACGTCTGGGCATCGAAAGGGAGGCACACAATGGCTTCTATTGGACTGCTGGCAATCCGGCTCGTTATCGGCTTGACCTTTGCGGGCCACGGCACACAGAAGGGTTTTGGCTGGTTCGGCGGCGGCGGTCTGAACGCCACGGGAGGATTCTTCGAGTCGCTCGGACTGAAGCCGGGAAAGCGCTTCGCGGCGATGGCCAGCGCTGGGGAAATCCTGAGTGGGCTGTTCTTCGCGATCGGGTTTCTCACGCCCTTGGCCGCAGCCGCGATGACGGTCATCATGCTGGTTGCGATATGGACAGTAACAGGTAAGAATGGCTACTGGATCACACGCAACGGGACCGAATACAACATAGCGATCATCGTTGTGGCCATAGGAGTTGCACTTGCGGGTCCCGGAGCGTTTTCGGTTGACGCGCTCATCAGACTTTACTGACGGCTATATGGCGGCATCTTTTCAAGGATGTGTGCACATAACCACCAACAGGTCGAAAGTTGCGTCCGGCTGACGATCCGCTACCTGAGTTGAGCGGCGGGGACGATGAATTCGTTCAGGATGCGTTCGGTCTGCTGGTGGCCCTTGCCCGACCCGTACATCGTACCCGTGAGAACGACGACCATGTCGAGGTCGGGAAACACCGCGATCTTGCTGCCGCCGTTCCCCGCCATGTAGAACGCCTTGTGCTTCTTGACAGGTCCGGCGGCACCCGCGCCGGCCCCACCGCCCTCCGGCCCGAAGTCCTGGATCCACCACAGGTATCCGTAATCGACGTTCTCGCGCGCCCGGGCGTGCGGCGAGGTTGAGACGGCCACCCAATCCTCGGATACGACGCGCTGACCTTTCCACACGCCCTTGCGGTTGTAGAGCTCGGCCAGCTTCAGAAAATCGCGGGCGCGCAGCCGCAGGCCGCCGCCCGTCATCGGCATCCCCATGGGCGTCATCTGCCATTGGACCTCGTGGATTCCGAGCGGATCGAACAGGAAGCGCCGCGCGAATTCGTCGACTTTCAGTTTGGCGGCTCGCTCGAGGACGCCGCCGAGGAGGACGACACCGGCCGTGCAATAACTGAAGCTCCGGCCGTAAGGCGAGTCCGCCGGCTTCGGATTCCACGCCGGGAAGCCCCTGATCGGCAGGTCGAGAAAGAACCGGAAATAATCCTCGATGAGGTACATCCGTTCCTCGTTCCCGCGTGAAAATTGATTTTCGTCGTCGCATTCGAGGAGCGAGCTCATGGTCAGCAGATCCTCGACCGTGATCTTGTCCTTGCGCGGGTCGGGATTCGCGAGCGGCTGCCGTATCGCCGAAATAATCGAGGATCGTCGCCCGCACCGACGGGATGAGCCCGCGGTCGATCGCCTGGCCGACGAGCATCCCGGTGATCGTCTTCGTCGTCGAGCGCGTGTCGTGAAGCGACTCGGCGCTGAAACCTTCGTAATATTTTTCGTAGACGAGTGTGCCGCGCCGCGCGATGAGCACGCTGGTGATCTTAGTGAACGTGCCGCCCGCGATGGCCTGGTCGAGCCGCTTCAGGAGATCGGGGGAGAGTCCGGCGCTTTCGGGGGTCCCGACCGGCCAGTCGTCCGACGATGTGGCCGGGGCCGGCGCGGCGAGGAAAACGAGGACCGCTGAAACAAGCGCTATCGTCACCGCTTTCGGGAACACCATTTGCAAAACTCCTTTGAACTTTCTTGCTTCCACAACGACGGGGATTTCTTGAAGATATGATCCCAGTCACAAAACCAAGCGAGGAAGGCTATTTACTTCACCTCTTCGATCTTCACGACGTTCTCGTACTTGGAAAGAAGGGGGATTCTCCACCCGTATTTCTTGATTCTGACCGTTTTCCCCTTCAACCGGACAGCTTCGTTTTGGATGGTCCCCGAATCAAACTTGAAGCGGTAGCCGGCGTCGTAGTTGGCCAGGGGACGGTACTCGGTGGCAATCATGTATTTCCCGTCCACCTTGGTCATCTGGGCGTCCGTGATCCTTGTCTGGACCGTATCCGCAATAAAGTAACTGTACAAGCTTATAAGGATACAGGCCGCTATCCCGATTAGAATCGCCTTGAGCTTTAGGCTCTTAAAGAATTTCCCCATGACAGGCTCCTTTCGTCCAGTATGATTCTCAAGAAGAGGTTATGACACGGTTATGACGACTTTGCCACGGGCGTGTCCTTCTTCAAGATACCGGACGGCCTCGGCGGTTTCGTTTAACGGGTAACGTTTATCGATAATTGGCCTGACTTTGCCCGCACGGATTAGCTCTGTAATAAATAGCAGGTCCTTTTGGCTTATGTTCGCCACCATGACTCTCATGTTCTTAACTCCCGTCAGCGATTTGAGCATGAGTTGGAACATCCGAGCTATCGAACCTCCGGCCACGACATAGATCCCACGGGAGCTTAATATGCGCCTATACTCTGAGCTCGAGCGGTAGGCCGCGACATCAAAAATCAAGTCATATGGCTGCTTATTTTTGGTGACATCTTCTTGAGTGTAATCGATGACATGGTCGGCACCTATTGAACTCACGAGGTCCATTTTTGTCGTGCTGCAAACGCCGGTCACCTCAGCTTCGAATGATTTGGCGATCTGCACCGCAAAAGTCCCCACCCCGCCCGAGGCCCCGTTGATCAAAACTTTTTGCCCCGCCTGGATCTGTCCTTTATCGCGAAGACCCTGCAAGGCCGTGAGCGCCGCCATCGGCATGGCCGCTGCCTCTTCAAAGGTGAGATAGGCCGGTTTGTGCACAAATCTCTTTTCGTCCGCACACACATACTCGGCAAATCCTCCGTAGCTGCCTTCTCCGAAAACCTCATCGCCGGGCTGAAACTGCTTTGCCTTGCTGCCAACCGCCTCGACCTGCCCCGCTATATCGGCTCCAAGTATTTGGTGTCTTGGTTTTAGGAGACCGGCGCCCATGAATCTGATAAAGAACGGGTCGGCTCTCAGGTGGCGCCAGTCATATGGATTTACGGAGGCCGCCTGAACTTTTATCAATATTTCATTGTCCTTGGGAATGGGCTTTTCCACCTCTTTAAGCTGAAGAACATCAGGTGGTCCGAACTTTGTGTAGACTATGGCTTTCATAAATTCTTTTCTCCTTTGAGATCAATACGTCAGTTTGTAGGTTGCTCCGGGAGAAATACCCATCGTTTGGGCGGATTATAACATACGGCAGGCGTCACAACTTCCCCCCCATGCGTATAAGAGTGTAGAAAAGCTCAAGAAGGAGAAATCGCATGAAAAGAGCCGCCCTCACGATGTTTTTGGTTGTTGCCGTCCTGGCGTTGTTTCCTTGCCTGGGGGCCTACGCTGCCGAGCCATCGGTCCTCCAGCTGTCCATCGTTCCCGCCGACGCGCGCTGGGTCATGCACCTCGACATGGAGAAGCTCACCTCGTCCGCGCTGTTCAAGATGCTCATGGACGTGAAGGGCGGACCCAACATCCAGCAAAAAGCGGAGCAGTTCTCCGGGATGTTCAAGATGGACCCCTACAAGGACCTCAAAGCCGTCACGGTCTTCGGCCGGGGTCAAGCCGGGGATGAACCGGTGGTGGCCGTGTCGGGGAACTTCGATAAGGCCCACCTCCTCGGGCTCCTCAAAGTCGAATCCTCCACCAAGGAAACGACGTACGGAAAGTACACGCTCTACAATTGGGAGGGCGAGCATTTTGGCGTGTTCGTCAACGACAACCTGGCGCTGATCACCGAAAAGGAAGCCGACATCAAGTCGGCGCTGGACGCCCTGGATGGAAAAGCTAAGAATGCGTCGGCCTCGCCCCTGATGTCCCTCCTGAAGAAGGAATCCGCTGACGCGATGATCGAATTCGCCCTGGCCGACATCGGCAGCCTGACGGGCCGAGTAAAAGACGCCGGCGCCGCCCAGGCGCTCCCGGCCATGCTGACCCAGATGCAGTCGATCACCGGGGTCGTCTCGGAAACCGGCGACAAGCTCAACATGAAGCTCGAGATCGGCGCGGAATCCGATCAGGTAGCGAATAACATCGAGCAGACGATCCGGGGTCTGATCGCGTTGATGAACCTTCAGTTCAAGGAAGACGCCCAGTTGATCACCCAGGGCCTCAAGGTCAAGACGGACGGCCGAAGGGTCCGCATCGATGCCTCCTACCTCGTTCCCGAACTGGCCAAGATCATCCAGGACCGCAAGGACCGCAAGGCCGCGGGTGAGGGCAAGGAAGACAAGTCCTAGTGGTGCGTAGGGTGAGGGAGAGGGGCGGTCCGGGGCGATCAAAACGGCAGGTCGCATGGCGGGCGAGCCGGCGGCCGGGGTGGCGGCGGGGGCAGTTCCCCCTCAGCGGAAGTATTCAGTCCTTTAGGGAGGAGATGAGCCGTGCTGTGCAGAATCAATAGGTGGAAGGTCTCGGCGGCCATCGACTCGGGCAAACCCATGTCCAGCGCTGTGAAAGGCCATCTTCTCCGGTGCGCCTCCTGCCGTGAGTTCGCCGGGATCGCTGAAGAAACGGGACGGCGCTTGACGCGGGAAGCTGGGGTGTTGATCGGATCGGGCGATCAGGCGCTGGCGGAACGGGTAAAGGCATCGCCTGGAAATCGCCTCGAGGCGGCGAACAGCGCTCGCTGGGTGGATTTGTCGGCTAAACCCATGAGATCGCTTCGCTTCCCTCGCGTTGACAAGTCAGGGCGTGACGACTCCGGACTTGACGAGTTTGCGCCCGGCCCGCGGCCAGGCCTCCGCTTCCGCCTGAAGCCTATGCTGGCAGCGGCCGCCGCCTGGATCGTCATCGGCGCCGGAGTGTTCTGGCTGGCCAGGTCGCGTCCTCAGCCAACGTCCGGGCTGACGCCGCCGTTGGCGATCGAAAAGCCCAGCGTCTATCTTGCGGCCGCCATCGAGAAGGTCAACTCCCCCTATGATCAAGAGATGCGCCTGTGGAAGCAGACCTTGGACGGCGCTGCCGAACGCATCAGGGCGGCGTTTGATATCGGGCTGGGGGAGGCAAGGTAAATTCGGGGGGAAATTTAGGGGACACGATAAGAATCATGTCCCCAAATTTCGGGGGAACCATTCCATTGTCTCTTGCGTAGTCTATAATAAGCGGTGAAATTTACCTCGAGGGTAGAAGTATGAAGAAAAAGATCGTTATTCCCGTCCTCGTCCTGGCGGCGGCCGGGGCCGCCTACGTCTTTCTCTCCGGCGGGAAAAAGAAAGACGAAGGCCTTAAGTTCGTCCCGGCCAAGCGCGGCGACATCGCCGAACGGGCCCTGGCTGTCGGCACCCTGGAGCCCGAGCAGGAGATCAAGGTCAAGTCGACGATCCCGGGCATCGTCTCCCGGGTCCTGTTCAAGGTCGGCGACGCCGTTGTCAAAGGCAGCCCCCTGTTCGAGATCTCGCCCAACCCCACTCCCCTCGAGTACGTCGATGCCCGCCGCGGCATGGAAATGGCCGAGGTCGGCCTGGCGAAGATCCAGGTCGAACGCAACCGCAACGCCGAACTGGCCAAGTCCCAGCTCATCTCCCAATCCGAGATGGACGCCCTCGAGGCGGATTTCAGCGAGGCGAAGCTCCGCCACCGCCAGGCCAGCGAGAGGTTCGAGCTCCTGGAGAAGGGCCGGATCCGGATGTCGAACCGCGACATCGACTCGATCATCAAGGCCCCCATCTCCGGCATCATGCTTTCGCTCGACGCCCACCAGGGCGACCCCGTCGTCCCGCTGACAAGCTACCAGCCCGGAACCGAGCTCTGCGCCATGGCCGATATGAAAAAGATCCTCTTCAAGGGGACGGTCGACGAGATCGACGTCGGCAAGCTCGTGCCGGGCATGGCCGCCGAGATCCAGATCGGAGCCATGGCTGAGAACAAGATCCACGGTACTCTCGACCGCATTTTCCCCAAGGCCAAAAAGGAAGGCAACGCCACCCTGTTCGATGTCGAGATCACGCTCGGCGAGACGCCCGGGATCATCCTCCGGGCGGGCTATTCGGCCACGGCCTACGTGACCGTCCAGGAGCACAAGGGCGTTCTCATCGTCCCCGAGCGGCTGGTCACTTCGGAGGAGGGAAAGCGCTCCGTCGAGATCAAGAAAAACGAGGCCATCAGCAAAGTCGAGGTCAAGACCGGCCTGTCCGACGGCCTGAACATCGAGATCCTGGAAGGCGTCAAGGAGGGCGACCAGATCGTCGAGAGGCCGCCCCGGGAGATCACGTGATCCTGATCTTCTTCCGCAACCTCTTCCGCGACCTGAGACGGCAGCCTCTGCGCACGTCGCTCACGCTCTCGGGTGTCGGCTGGGGGACTTTCGCCGTCGTGCTGCTTCTGGCCTTCGGCTCGGCCGTGAGCCGGCAGAACATGATCTCTTTCCGCGGTGTCGGACAAGGCTTTGTCATCGCCTTCCCGGCGAGCACGACCCTCCCTTACAAAGGACTTCCCAAAGGCCGCCAGGTCCGGCTCACGCCGGAGCAGGTCATTCTCACCGGCCGGAAGGTCCCGGGGATAAAAAGAATGGCCTTTGAATTTACCGCCAGCCGCGCCATCCGCTACAGCCGCGAGGCTGTCCTCAACACCGTGCGCGGGGTGACGGTCGAATACGGCGACATCCGGAACATCATCACCGGCCAGGGCCGGTACCTCAACGATACCGACATGGCCCAGAAACGCCGGGTGTGCGTGCTCGGCAACACCATCAAGGACAATCTGTTCCATAAAGAAGGGGCGGTCGGCCGGACGATCTTCATCGAGGGCGTCCCCTTCACCGTCGTCGGGGAGATGAGGAAAAAGATCCAGACCAGTAACTTCAACGGCCAGTTCGACGAGCACTGCGTTTTCATCCCCTGGACGACCTACTCGGCGCTGTTCGGCGATAAGTACGTCGGGACCATGATCTTCCAGCCCGCGAACCCGGCGGCCTCCAAGCGGATCATCCGCCTGGTGCGGGAAGACCTGGGGAACCGGGCCGGCTTCTCGCCCGACGACAAGGACGCCCTGTTCGTCTGGGACTGGACCGAGTTCGAGAAATCGTTCTCGATCTTCTTCCTGGCCTTCAATATCTTCCTGGGCGTGATCGGCTCGTTCACCCTGCTCGTCGGGGGCGTCGGCGTGGCCTCCATCATGATGGTCGTGGTCGAGGAACGGACGAAGGAGATCGGGATCAAGCTGGCCGTGGGCGCGAGGCGGCGGAACATCCTCTGGCAGTTCTTCGCCGAGTCGCTGACGATCGTCCTGTTCGGAGGCGGCCTGGGATTTCTATTCGCCGCCCTGGTCCTGCGGGTCATCCCCGTCGAGAAGATCAAGGATTATGTCGGGACGCCCCAGATCGACCCGGCCGTGGGCCTGGTCACGATCCTGGTCCTCCTGGCCATCGGCATCGTCTCGGGCCTGGCGCCGGCCCGGCGCGCCGCTTCCACGAACCCGATCGAGGCCTTGAGGAAATAAGCGATGCGCACGGCGCTCTACCGTTATTTCGCCAGGGAGTTCCGCAAAAGGAAGAAGAAGACCGCCCTGATCACCTTCGCCATCTTCTGGGGCACGCTCTCCATCCTTCTTCTGATGTCGTTCGGCCGCGGCCTGAGCAACTCCATGCGCATCAGCTTCAAGGGCCTGGGCGACAACCTCATTATGGTCTACCGGGGCCAGACCTCGAAAGACTATCGCGGGCTGCCCAAAGGGCGGCGCATCATGATCTATCCCGGCGACATCGCCCTCCTCCGCGCCCTGATCCCGGAGATCGAGCTCATCTCACCCGAGTCGAACGACTACTTCACCGTCACCGGCGGAGGCCGCGAGACCAACCGCAACGTCAACGGCGTCGGGCCCGCGTTCGGGGTGATGCGCACGATGATTGCGGAAAGCGGCGGGCGGTTCATCAACGAAGAGGACGAGAGCCAGGCGCGCCGGGTGGCCTTCATCGGCTGGAACGTGGCCTCGAACCTTTTCCCCGGGCAGCATCCCATCGGCCGGACGATCGTCATCAACCGGGTGCCGTTCACGGTCGTCGGCGTGATGAAGAAAAAGCTCCAGAGCTCGGCCTACGAGGGGTTCGACGGCGACCACGTTTATATCCCCAACAGCACGTTCTCCCGGATCCGCTCTCAGCTCTACCTCGACCGCATCCACATCCAGCCGCAGCGGCGTGAGGACAACAAGCTCGTGGCGCGGCGCATCCGCGAGATCCTCGGCCGCAAGTACCGCTTCGATCCCAAGGACGACTACGCGCTCGGGATCTGGAACACGATCGAGCAGGCCGAGGTCGCCGGCAAGATCTTCATGGGCATCGAGATCTTCCTGACCCTGATCGGAGGTCTGACCCTGATCATCGGCGCGGTCGGCGTTACGAACCTCATGTACGCCCTGGTCAGGGAACGGACGCGTGAGATCGGCATTAAGATGGCCTTGGGCGCCCGGCGACGTCATATCATCCTTCAGTTCCTGCTGGAAACCGTGTTCATCTTTGCCAAAGGGACGTTCTGGGGGGCGGCGACCGCCTACGCCATCGTCCGCCTGACCCGGCTCATTCCCATAAGCTATGAGATCAGCGGCATCCAGACCTACCTGCTGCGGCCGATCTTCTCCCTCGACATCCTGATCATCTTCCTTGCCGTTCTGGGGACGCTCGTTTTCCTGTCGGGGATCTTTCCGGCGGCCAGGGCGTCGCGCCTGAACCCTGTCGAGGCGCTCCGCTATGAATAGGAGACTTCCATGATCGAGATGAAGGATATCACCAAGGTCTACAGGATGGGGGAGGTCTCGCTCGAGGCCCTCAAGGGCATCAGCTTCACCATTGAACCGGGCGCGTTCATCTCGATCATGGGGCCTTCGGGGTCGGGAAAATCGACGCTCCTCAACATCATCGGCTGCCTGGATACGCCGACCGCCGGTTCGTACTTTCTCGAGGAAAGGAACGTGGCCGGTCTCGATTTCGACCAGCTGTCAGCCGTCCGGAACCGGAAGATCGGGTTCGTCTTCCAGAACTTCAACCTGCTCCCGTACGCCACGACCTACGAGAACGTGGAGCTGCCCATGCTGTTTAACGGCAAGAGCGGGAAAAAGCGGCGGGAGCGGGTCGATGAGCTCCTGGATATGGTCGGCCTCACCAACTGGCAGCACCACCGGCCGAGCGAGCTGTCCGGAGGCCAGCAGCAGCGGGTGGCCATCGCCCGGGCCCTGGCCAATGATCCGCCCATGATCCTGGCCGACGAGCCCACGGGCAACCTCGACTCGAAAACCGGCGAGGAGATCATGGCTCTCTTCGTCAAGCTGCAGAAAGAGGGGAGGACCATCCTGATGGTTACCCACGATCTGCATATCGCCGCCTACTCCCAGCGGACGATCAACCTGCTCGACGGCCGGATCGTCTGAGCTACACGGTTATTACGGTTTTTCCGCGGGCGTGTCCTTCTTCAAGATACCGCAGGGCCTCGGCAGTCTCGTTTAACGGGTAACGTTTATCAATAATGGATTTCAGTTTGCCTGCATTCATGGCGGATGTCGCACGGACCTTTAACAATATTTCGTTGTCCTTGGGAATGGGTTTTGCCACCTCTTTAAGTTGAAGAACATCGGGCGGTCCGAACTTTGTGTAAACTATGGCCTTCATGAATTCTTTAACCTCTAATAACGATATTCTCTCGAAATACCGATGAACTTATTAACACGTCCGACCATGTCATGAGGATCGCCCAGCTCGCCGATCCCGTCGATTTTGAAATTGATGTTGAGTTTCTTGTTCCCCCGCGCCACATCATAGAGCCCGCTGATCCTTTGTCGGATCGATCGATCATCGGAACCTATGACATCCCTGACAGGATTGAACCTTTTCTCTATGCCGATCCCGGTGATCCCCTTTCTTTGGAATGCCTCAAGGAAGACATCCAGGTTGTTCCAGCCGCCGCAATCCAGCATGACCAGGTTCTTGAATTCAAGAAGATCATCGACGAAATTCTCGACATTCCCGCAGCTGTGCCAGTACTGAAAACCGCCATAAAAGGAATTCAATCGATTCTCCGCCGGGAAGACGAATTTGCGGTAGGCCTCCCTCGAAAAATTCTGGTCGTTGACGTCATCATGGTGCAAATTGAATCTTTCCACTTCGATGCCCAGGAATCTCGCCCTTGCCTTGCTGAATTCGATCATTTTATCGCTCACGGCATCGAGTATCTTCACAAAAAACTTGGGCGCGAGAACCAGATCCGCGAGAATATTCTCATATCCCCTGAGGCATGACCCCACTCCGAAGGGCCCGATCACCCAATCCGGGAAGATGACCTTCCAGCCGGGAGGCAATATTTCCTTTATCCGGCCGTAGAACTCGTGGGCTAAAGGCAATATTCCGGAATTCCTGATATCAATTTCTTGGGCCTCGAATTCCCTCAAAGATTCCTCATCGTCGATGATGATCAATGACCTGTCCACGAGGGGATCGAAATGATCCGGATAAACGGACCGACAACCGAGAATGCTGGCTTCAAAATTGACGCCCAACCAGATGGCGATCGTTCTTCCCAAGCCCGAATCGTCCCTGAAGACATCATATCGGTAGAGTGACATCTCGAGCTGTTTCTCCAGGTAGGTCAGGGGGTTGGTGTAGAACTCCTTGACCTTGAAATCGAGGACTTTGGCCCATAAGGGACACTCCAAGTCGGCTACGATTGGGATCTGATCTTTCCTCCTGGGCACAGGATGCATATATGTATGCCGCACCTCCGGCGCCTGCCATTCGGCACAGATCTCCTCGTTCCTTTCGGATCCCAGCTCACCTTCAATCCTGTCGACGAGCTTGTTGATCCGATAAACCTGGTCCATGAATTCAATCTCCGGGCGCCAGGCCGTTGCCGACGCCGATCATGACGACCGAGATGATCAGCGCCAGGATCCCCAGCCACAAGATACGTGCGTGTCCGGGAATCGACCAGTTTCCATTCCTTGAGCAGCAGCCCCCAGGCGTTGCTGAAGATGATGATCGAGGCCATGAAAATGCTCCAGCTGGCGAAGCCGAATTCACCCATCTTCGTGGCGCCGGTGCCGTAGCCGAAGTATTGCCCGTACCACATCAGCCCGCTGATCAAGGCGAGGAGATAATTGCGGAACAGCGTGCCGCGGGGGCGCACGACATAATCGCCGAACGCCTTCTTCCTGGCGGTGATGATCATGGTGGCGATGAAGTTGGTCGTAAACCCTCCCCCGAGCGCCATGACCAGGATGGGCATGTTCTTGAAGACGTCCTGGGTGCCGGCGCGGACGGCCGCCGCGGCGATCGGCTCTCCCGCCTTGAAGGCCAGCGCCATGCAGGCGCTCATGATGCCGCCGAAGACGGCCATCACGAGGCCCTTGCTCATGGAGAATTCCTTGATGGAGGCCTTCTTCTGGTCGTCCGTGAGACGTTTTTCCTTGAGCATTCCGGCATAGCCGCAGAGGGCGATCCCGGCCAGGCAGACCGCGAATCCCCCGAGCACCACCGCGCCCGGGGTGGTGGAGAAGAGCAGCCCGATCTTGTGGTCGATGACGGCCGGGACCAGGGTGCCGACGATGGCGCAGACCCCGAGCGTGATCGACTGCCCGAGCGACAGGCCGAGGTAGCGCAAGGCCAGCCCGGCCATCAGCCCGCCGAACCCCCATAGGACTCCGAAGACATAGGACCATAGCAGGCTGCTCGAGCGGCTGGCGCGGAGAATGCCCCAGAGGTCCGGCGTCGTCAGCAGCCCGCCGACCGTCGGCATGATGATCCAGGCGACGAAACCCAGCGAGATCCAGAACGTTTCCCAGGACCATTTCCGGATCTGGTGCGAGGGAACATAAAAGCTGGCCGAGGAGAGGCCGCCGAGCGCGAGCAGGATTATACCCAGGATCTGTTGTCCCATTTGATCCACCTTTGGCCGGGACCGATCTGGGCAGACCGCGGTCCGGCCATCAGTATTCCGCCGCCAGTTCCTTGGCCGTGACGAACCGGCCGCCCCGCTCCTTGAGCATCGCGCAGACGCGGTCGAGCTGCTTGACGGCCTTCGGGCCGCAGTTCTTCACGATAAACGGCAGCGGCTTCACGCTGCTCTCGCCGAAATCGAGCGTGCCCTGCGGCATCGGATGAAACTCCCACGGATGGAGGTAGAAGCAGAGCACGGGCCGCTTCCCGCGGGCCCGGACGTACTCGATGAAGCTGTCGGCCTTCTGCATCAGGAACTCGGCCGACTCGGTCCGATAGACCGGCCACTGGTCCCGATCGCGCTGATACGGATCGTTGCTCTCCATGCTCAGGTCGCAGAAATTGGGGATCTCCACGATCCGCATCCGGCCCGGCTTCGTCCAATCCTTCGGCCGACGGGTGATACGGCACGAACGGCTTGCGGAAGAAGTACAGCGGGAACGAGGCGTCGGCCACGTAGCCCAGTTTTTCCAGCACGTTGAGCACCTTCGTGCTGCCCCAGAGACGCGGGCAGCGGAAACTCACCGGCTGGACGCCGCTCACCTCCCGCACGATCCGCGTGGCCTCGCGCAGCCGGCCTTCCACCTCCGACGGCAGGAGCGGCCAGTTGTTGGGCAAGGGAAAGATCGGATCGCCGAGCGTCTCGTGATAGAGGCCGTGGCAGCCGGTTTCGTGCCCGGCGTCGCGCACGCGGCGGACCATCTCCGGGTTGTTCTCCGCCGCATGGCCCGTCCAGAAGAACGTCGCCCGGATGTCGTGCTTTTTCGAGCAGCTTCAGCATGTGCGGCGTGCCGTGCTTCACGCCTTCGTAGAACGGCGTGAAGGAGCCGATGTCGGTCTCCATGTCGAACCCGAACACGACGTCGAAAGCGCTGCCGTCCGCCGGTGGACGAGCTTCGCCGGCGGTTTCGTCTTTTTCATGGCCGATTGATCCTTTCTCCATGGAGTGGTTCTACTAGACGCCGATCTCGAAGATCTTTCCGATCGGCTGCGACAGAAGCTCGGCCCGGTCCTTGCGGATCGCAACGCCCGTCTCCCAGCGGATGCCGAATTCCTCGGTCGAGACGAACGTATCGACCTGGAACGTCATGTTTTCCGCGAGGTGGTAGTTCGAGATGCTTTCCATCCACGGCGCTTCGACCTCGATCAGCCCGGTCCCGTGGCAGGGACCGTACAGGTAGTTGTCGTAGTAGCCGCGCTGCTTGAAGAACTCGATGTAGTTCTTGGCCACGTCCGCCGCCAGCACGCCCGCCTTCAACTGGTCGTAGGTCCAGCGGTGGGCCTCCAGGCCGAACTCGACGATCTCCCTTTTGCGGCCGGTCAACTTGCCCATGCTGATGGGCATGCCGATGCTGGGCGAGTAGCCGTCCACCTTCGCCGAGAGATTCAACTGGACGATGTCGCCCTTCTGGATCTCCCGGTACGTCGAGCGGGAAATCGCGTGCCGCGTGGATTTCTCGCTGAAGACGTACATGGGCAGCCCCTCGTATTCCGCCCCGTTCTCATAGATCGTCTTCTGGGCGATGCCCACCAGCTGCAGCTCCGTCATGCCGGGCTGGATGTGGCGGATGACTTCCTGCGGTGGCGATCTCGGTGATCCGCAGGCCTTCGCGAATGCAGGCGATCTCGTTCTCCGACTTGACGCTGCGCAGGGCGACCATGATGTCGTCGGCGCGCACGATCTCCGCACTCCGGATAGCACTCCTTCAGTCCGGCCAATTGAATGGGATTGCTGACCAGGTATCCGCCGACGCCGATCTTCAGGCTGCTTGCCCGTGACGCCGATCGACTGGAAAACGTCGGTGTACTTGGACGCCTTGCACCTCCGGGTAGGCGGGGTCGGCCGATTCGCGATACTCCATCAATTGGAAGATGTTCTGGATCATGCTCCGGTCGGAGGCGTATTTCCAGGCTTTCCGGTCCGACCATCAGCGCCGCCTTGCCCGGCGGGCTGATGGCGACGCCGGCCGTCTCGAAGAGCGGCCAGAAGTTGGAGAAATAGCGGACGTTCGCGTAGTCCGCCTCGTTCGAGTTGACGACCAGGACGTCGAGGCCCCGCTCGCCGGCGAGCGCCGCGGCCTTTCGGATTCTCTCCTGATACTCTGTTTCCGGAATGCGCACGCGTGGGATCATGTCGCTTCCTCCCCTCAATCCAGGTGGAAAACTTCCTTCAGGGGTTCTTCTTTCCCCTTCGGGCTGTCGGCGCTTTCACTGACGAGCACTTCGGCCATATAGCGCCACCAGCGCCGGCAGACCTCGGTTTCCGCGATCTTCTCAAACTGCTCTTCGTCGTCGATCTCCACGTAGCCGAAAAGCTGCCCGGTCGCCTCATGGACGTAGATCGAATAATTGCCGGCCCCGTGGTCCTTCAGCGCCTGCTCCAGCTCGGGCCAGATCGGATTGTGCCTCCGTTCGTACTCCGCGGCCATGCCCGGCTTGGCCTGAAACAGGACGGCTTTGCGAATCATGTCACTCCTTTTTCAGGGAGTATAGGTTGGCGCGCGCGGGAATGTCAAATTGAGCTGACGCCGGTGATAGGTAATTGGTGCCTGGTTATCAATTCCCCAATTTATTCGGGGGAGATGACTGGATTTCAGTGCGTCACATCTTCCCCGGTTGCTGCGTATAAGAGAGTGGGTGAAAAGCCTGAGAAGGAGAAATCGCAATCGAGATCGGTGCGGAATCCGATCAGGTGGCGAGCAATATCGAGCAGGCGATCCGGGGATTGATCGCGCTGTTGAACCTCCAGTTTACGAAAGATGCCCAGGTGGTCACCCAGGGCATCAACGTCAAAGTCGTCGGCGAAATGGTCCGCATCGATGCTTCCTACTTCGTTCCCGAGCTGGCGAAGATCAGCAGGGAACACAAGGACGGCAAGGCATCCTCGCCCAGCTCGCCAAACAATTAGCGACCCGTTTGCGTACCAGATAGTGGGCACGCGCAGATAGCGCGAGATCACCCGCCTCCTGGCTCTTCCACCGCGGGAGGGACAGAGGGGCGGGGATGCCTTCCCGGGGCAATATCGAGGAATGGTGATATGATTGAGATGGACAAGATGCCATCGGTCGCCGAAACCACGGACGGGAGCCTGGCTGCCCAGGCGGCGGCAGGGTCGCGCGCGGCCTTCGAGGAGCTTGTCACCCGCTACACGGGCCGCCTGTTCCATTTCCTGAGACCCCGGTCCGCGAGCCGGGAGGACCTCGAGGACCTCGTCCAGGAGACTTTTCTCAAGGCCTACCGGAACATCGACCGTTATGACGCGAGATGGAAGTTCGCCACCTGGCTCTACACGGTGGGGGTCAGGCTGGCGATCAGCCGGCATCGGGCCGCCGGGAGAGGCCGGTTTCGTGCGGCCTCAGAAGATCCCGCATGTCCTTCGCCGGGGCCTCAAGAGACATTGGCCTTGAGGGAAGAGGCGCGGCAGCAAAAGAACATCTGGACTATCGCCGGGACGCTCGGTCCGGACGCGTATCAGGCCCTCTGGCTTCGTTACGCGGAGGAGATGTCGGTGAGGGAGATCGCAGGGGCGCTGGGAAAGACCCAGGTCGGGGTCCGTGCCCTGCTTCACCGGTCGAGGGTGAAGCTCGCGGAAAGGTTGAAGGCGGCCGGGCAGGCAGGTCAGCCCGAGGCCGGGGCTGAGGCTGTGCCGGGGGCGCGGGCGGTCCCGGCGGAACGGAAATACTCGATCCTTTAGGGAGGAGATGAGCCGTGCTGTGCACAATCCATAGGCGGAAGCTCTCGGGGGCGATCGACTCGGGCAAGCCTTTATCCGGCACCGTGAAGCGCCATCTTCTCCGGTGCGCCTCCTGCCGCGAGTTCGCCGGGCTCGCCGAAGATGCCGGGCGGCGGTTGACCCGGGACGCGGGGGTCTTGATCGGGTCGGTCGACCGGTCGCTTGCAGGAAGGGTGCGGGCATCGTTGGGGGAGGAGTCCGAGTCGCCGGCATCCCAGCCGGGGGCGGGTCTGCGACTGCGGCCCGGCTTCCGCCTGAGGCCCGTCCTGGCGGCAGCCGCCGCCCTGGTTGTCGTCGGCGCCGGCGTGCTCTGGATCGTGAGGTCGCGCCCTCAGTCGGCGACCGAGCTTGCGCCGCCGTTTCAGATCGAGCAGCCCGAAGTCTATCTTTTGGCCGCGGTGGAAAAGGTCAACTCTCGGTATGAGAAAGAAATGCGCCTGTGGAAGGAGACCTTCGACTCAACGGCTAAAACCCTCGAAGCCTGCTTCGATATCGGCCTTGGCGAAGAAAAGAAATAGCGCCCAAAATTAGGCGAACAGACGCCATAAACCAACCCCTTTTTTGAACTCTGGGTTCTCGGATTTGCCGACAATTTCGCTGGAATATATATAGTATATAATACTTGACAAAATGTATATAATAATATACATTGAATCGCGAGGCTTTCAACATGGAACACAAAGGCGTACTCGAAAACAAACTCAAGGAATTTCGATTCAAGCGCGGTCAGCTGACCCAGGAACAGCTGGCGGACGCTCTGGGCGTTTCGAGGCAGACGATCCTGGCCATCGAGCACGGGAAATTCAACCCGTCGGTCGTCCTGGCCTTGCGCCTGGCCCGCTTTTTTGGGAGCACGGTTGAGGAAATCTTCATGTTAGGGGAGGAACTGAAATGACCTGGAGATACGCTTTCACGGGATTCGTCGGCCTGGCCGTCATCGCGGCTACCCTGATTTTTGGAGAAGTCGGCTCGGCCCTGTTCGCCCTCTTTGCGCTTTTGCCGGTCGTGACCTATTTCGCGTCAAGAAAACGGAAGCCCGACGAGCGCGAAATGCACCTTTTCCTGAAAACCAATAACATCACCGCGGCCCTTATGATCCTGACCATCATGGCCATCTATTACGGCTCGGCCACTATGATCAACGGTCACCGGCTCGGCGACGCGTGGCAGCTGCTGACGATTTTCTCTTTCCTCTTCTGGCAGGGGGTTATCGGCCTCGTCTTGTCTTGGAAGAGAAGCTGAGAAAAGGGAACGAGCGTCAATGGCCCGGCTGCGATCAGTCGGGAAAGACCGTCCGTAAGAGTCGCGCATAAGCGCCGGTCCAGTCCCAAGTCGTGTAGGATCCATCCGGGTTGGCCACCCAGTAGCCGCCGCCGACCGCTCCCTGGTCCTTGGCTGCTTTTAATTGCGATCGCGCGATATCCGGCGCGACATTGTATCCCCCGTAGACCCAGACGACGACCGGGTTCTTGATGCGGACGAGCTCGGGGGGAAGCGGGTAGTTCGGATTGGTCAGCCTGTCGTTGTCATAGATCGTCCACGGGGAAAATGACAGGCCCATCTCTTTCCAGCGGGCCAGGTCGTAGCACGGGCTGGAAACATAGCGCATGGATACCCAGATCTCCGCGGGAGCGAAACCCGACCGGGCGACCGTTTGGCTGAACAGAGCGGTCAGCGCGGGTGCCTTCGTTCCCGCATACCCGACTTCATCGAGCAGGAAGCCGTCGAACCCCGCGGCCTGGCAGGCCTTGGAGAAATGGTCGTAGAACTCGAGTACGCGGGGGGCGGCCACGTCCCACGTCAGGCCGCCGGCGTCGATCCCCTTCTTGGCCTTGCCGCCGTACATGTCGAAGATCGACTCGAAGGCGATGACCTTCATCCCCCTGGCGTGTCCGGCCTTGACGAGCCGCGAGCCGGCATCGCCCATCACGAGCGGGGCCAGGTACGGATCCGTTGTCGCGATGTAGATGCCGCCGGCGTTCTCGGCGTTGGTGTAGGCGCCGTTGGCTGCCGCCCACCCATCGAAGCACCAGATGTGCGTGTAGCCCGCATCGGCGGCTTTCCTGACAAATTCATCGACCTGAGAGGGGGACGAGTACTTGTACGCCCATGTGGAGATCGCCCTGAAAGCCGCGGACGGAGGCCGGCTTTGAGGCATGGGAATCGTGGCGCCGTCCACGGCGGCCAACATGAACACTCCGGCCAAGACCAAGAGACAGGCACCGGCCAAGGATTGGGATTTTCTCATCAGGCCTCCTTATCGTATCGACAATATATTTCCCGTTGAGGACAAATTCAACAGAAATTCAATGTTCCCGAATTTCTGAATATTGATCTGCCGCTGACAATTTCTATAAAATGTGTCGAGAACCAATGAAAAAAGCGGACAAACCGGCGCAATTTGATCCTGCCGTGACAGGGCCGGCTGCCGGCGGGCGCGGGCCCATGACGGGCGATACGCCCGATTACGGTGGCCTCTATTCCTCCCACTGCCAGGGCGACTTTTACGGCGCCGACTACTACAAGCCGCCGGCGAGCGATATCGAAAGCGCGATCATCTATGATGACAACGAGGACAAGCGCGTCACGGCGGCGATGCTGACCGCGGCCTTCGGTCCCCAGCGTGCTCTGGAAGCCGGCTGCGCGACGGGCCTTTTGGTCAAGGCCCTCTGCGGATCGGGCGTCGACGCCTGGGGGTTCGATTTTTCCAGGTGGTGCGTCGAGAACGCCCATCCCGCGGTCAAGGACCGAGTCGTCTGGGGGAATATCCTAGATCTCGGGAAGTACGCCATCGGCCCGGCTCACGACCTGGTGCTGACCCTCGATATCCTCGAGCACCTGCCGCCGGATAAAGTTCCCGCGGCGCTGGCCAATCTGACGGCCCTCATGGCCCCCGGCGCGATCGCTTTCGCCGTCATCCCGGCTTACGGCCCTAACGCTTTCGGCCCGGAGCTCTACCCGCTGAAATATGAAGGCTGGAAGTGCGACGCCGCGGCCGGCCGGCCATTCCGCAATATCCCTCTCGACGACCGGGGGCGCCCCCACCTCGGCCACCTGACCCACGCCGCGGTCGACTGGTGGGAGAAGACCATGGAGGCGGCGGGCTTGGAGCGGCTCGGAGAGGTCGAGCGCCTTCTGCATCAACGTTTTGATGACCGCCTGGAATTCGCCCGGCGCTCATTTTTTGTATTCGCGTGGACGGGAGAGAAGGGCGAAGGGAGAAGGGACAGCGCCGGCGCACCAGCTTTTCTCGGGCGCCTGAAACTGACAGCGGATCCGGTCCGTAAGATCGGGAAGCGCCTTCTCGAGCGCGTCGCCGCGGTTCCCGGCCTCCCGCGTGGCTTCTATGAGTGGGAGCTGTGGGGGGATCGCTGGGTCCGCTGGACCGGCAAGGAGGCTTGGGACCTCATCGAAGCCCGCGGCCGCTCAGCGCTTCGGCTCCGCGCTATCTGCCACCAGCCGGATATCGCGGCCTTGCCTGTGCAGGCGACCGTACAGATCGGAGACGGCCCCGTCACAACCGTCGAATTCCGCGACCACGATTGGCACGAGATCACGATAGAGCTTCCTCGGCGCCCGTTCTGCGGGCTTCAGATTTCCTGCTCCCGCACCTGGATCCCGGATACCAGTGTTCCGGAATCGCGGCAGCGCTCGCTGGGTCTTGGGATATCGCTGCCCTAGAGTTTGAGTTGCTGTTCTTGTCGTTTCGGAGCAGTCCCTTAAAGCCTCCGTCATCAGTTTCATCGCCGGCTCCCTTAATGACTGAGCTCGTCCCAGGGCCTCAGGTCCGGGATCTGAGCGAAATGGTCATAAAGTAAGGTCTTTTTTTAGGAGAGTCCGCCCGGCGGATTCGATTGTCAGCGTGAGCGGATGGACGTCATCGACGCTGTCGATAAGGGCGCTGAACGGCCGGTCGGGCGACATGTCGGTCCGCGTTTCCCAGAGGACACGGTCTCCCGCAAGCAGCCGAACCCTCAAATCTCGAACTCGCGGGCGGGGCAAATCGACAGACGGGCGCGGTCAAGGCCAGTCGCCTGACGGCCGTGCTCACCGGCAGTCTTGTCCTCGCCCGCACTCGCCGCGCGCACAAATCGGACCGCGAAATCCTTGTCCGCAGTGGTCAGCCCGCCCGTCAGTTGAAAAGGCGCCATCCATTCGGTCCACTCGATGCTCTCTCCCGGCTCGAGCGGATGCTCCTCGTCCGGGAAGGTCTTCGACGTGCCGCCCCACATCTCGACGTAACCCCGGCTGGGCGCGCCGCTCCCCATGGGAATCCCGTTCGGCGGCTTGGGGTGATACCCGTAGGTCCAGACGTCGAGGCCCGGGTTGAGGTCCTTGTCGAAAACCCGGACGACTCCCTCCTCCTCGTCGTGGGAATAGGCGCCGAAAAAGCCCTCCCGGAGGCCGTGGGCCATCAGGTCGCCCATGCCCTTGTCCCAGCCTTTTATGAATCGGAGCGGGCTCGTGGCCCAATGCTGGGGGCTCGGGCCGAGGGCCGCCCGGTACTTCTCGGGGATGAGGATTTCGTCCGTCGGGATGATGAACTCGGTGCCGTCGGTGAGCTCGTTCCAACCGCCGGGCGTCCACTGGGGGTTGATCCAGTGCGCGTAGGATACGGTTTTGTCCGTGGGGTTCGTGATGCGAACGCGGGCTTCGAACCCGGCGCGTCCCGGTGCGACCGAGATATCGATCTCCTCCCGCAGCCCGGTCTTGGGCTCGACGACGGACAGGCGAACGGATTTTCTTGCTTCTCCGTCCTCGATGACCGCGGAAGTCCACGGCTCCGCCCAGGTGGTGCCGTGCTCGTCCCCCGGAAGGGTGAACTCCGCGCCGCCGATCCAGATCCACCAACCGGGCTCGTTCTCGGCTGCGCCGACCGTCGCGATATCGTTCCGCCAGAAGACCTCGTGGCCGGTCGGCTTGTGGACGAGCGAATAGACGCGGCCCATGTCGGGCAGGAGGGTGAGGCTGACGTATTCGTTTTCCATGACGATAACCCGGTGCGGCTTGGCGACGACGCGATCCGCCCGGACCGAGGCGAGGTCAAGGTGCGGATTGGGGTCTCCGGGCTTCTTGAACAGCGCCCCCTCGTAATCCACCTGGGGGATGACGAGGCGGGATTCGCTGAGAGACAGGCGGGGGGCTGCGGAAGCACGAAAAGCCGCCGCCGGCCAGGCGGCGTAATAGAGCGCGATTTTGGCGGCGCCGCCTGAGCGCGGGCTGCCGCGCCAAATGATTTCCACCGCGCCGCTCGGGTCGGGAAGCTTGATGTTGGCGTAGCCCGTTCCCTCGTCGAGGATCTCCTCGCCCCAGAGGCCCTGTCCACGCGACCAGCCGTGCCATATCCGCCCCACCATCGTCTCGCCTGTCGTGCGCGCCGCGGCAGGATCTGAGGCGGAGGCGAAAAGGTGGACGGTATCGCCGGCCAAGATCGCCGTGGGATGAGTGACGTGCCGTCCCGCCAGGACAGGGGTCAAGACTTCGCGAGACCGCCAGCCGCCGTCCTTGGCCCGAGTCCATTCCTCGAGGCGGCTGGGCAGCCGGCCGATCTCGGCTTGGACCTGGCGAAGCGTCAGGCCTGGGGCGGGGCGGCGCTCCGACCAGGCGCAGAAAATGTGCGGCCGGTTGGCCGCATCCAGGGCGATATCCACGGACCAGGGGATGTCGTAGGGCTCGCTGCGGTCGAACAGGACGTCGATCGTCGCATCCGAACAGGGGAGCGGGAGCCGGGTCCCGTCGGCCTTGCTCCAGGTCGCGCCTCCGTCCAGAGAGCGGATGTACCAGGGACGGATCCTGTAGCCGTAATTTTCCTTGGGCCAGGCTAGTCCATAGGCTTCCGGCTCGCCGTAGAAATGGCCGACGACGTGAAGGCTCTGGCGGCCGGGCTCGTTCCCCAGGGCGACGCCCATGATATAGAACCCCTTGTTGCCGGTCGTCGAGGCGATGCGGACCGGCAGGTCCCAGGGGCCGCCGGCCGGGCGCATCCGCATTTCGAGGTTGGTCCACTCGCGGCGGTAGAAGACATAAAGACGGTCGTTCCGGTCGATGACCATCATGCTGTAGGTGCCCTCGGGCGCGATGGTTTCGGGAGGGGTCCAGGCCGAGGCGTCGGCGGGGCGGACGGTGCGCGTATAGACGACGGCGCCGTGCCCGCCGGTCACGCAGTGGAGGACCCCATGGGAGTCGGCCGCCAGGGCCATGATGCTGTGGTCGTCGGTCCCGGAGGCCACCTCGCAGACCGGGCCGAGCACGCGCTTCCTGTGGTCGTAAGCGCGGACGCGGATGTACCAGGCCTTGCCGACGAGCCCGGACCAGCCGATGAACGATGTGTCCCCCACCCGAACGATCCGGCGCGCCCCGAAGCTCTCGTTCCTGAGGTCCTCGCCGGCGGCGATCTCCAGGCGGACAAAATCCGCCGCGTGCTCGGCAGGCGCGGACGCGGAGGGCGGGGCGGGAGAGGACGCGGAGGGCGGGGCGGGAGAGGACGCGGAGGGCGAGGCGGGAGAGGAGGACGGGGTGGGCGATCGGCGACAGGCCGTAAGAGCCAGGACCATGGCTCCGATGATGGCGATCCGTGCCAACGTCCCATTTCTTTTCATGGCAGAATTATATACCAGAAGCTCAACGGTTGGCTTCCTTCCCGCGCTCTGGTTCCAGCCGTGATTTGTCGGCATCAGACTTTCCAGATAAAATATAAAATAAGCCTGCTGAAACAGATCGGGCTGGCCTGAGAACATAATAGATCCTGTCGCTGATCAGGATTGGCGGTGAAGTCGGACTCGAGAGCGGGGTGAAGTCATGAAGATGCCGGTGCTGTTCATTGGCCATGGGTCGCCGGAAAATATCGTCTTGAAGAATAGCTTTACGCGGCGCCTGTCTGAACTGGGAAAAGAGCTGCCCCAGCCGAAGGCTGTTGTCGTTGTTTCCGCGCACTGGCTCACCGATGGGACCTATGTCACCTGCGTCGAGAAGCCCAAGACGATCCATGACTTCTACGGATTTCCCGACGAATTGTACCGGCTCAGCTATCCCAGCCCGGGGTTTCCGGAAGTCGCCCGGCTCATAACGGGGCTCGTCAGGAAGCCCGGTATCACCTGTGATTATTCCTGGGGGCTGGACCATGCCGCCTGGGCGATCCTCAGACATATTTATCCCGAGGCCGATATACCTGTCGTCGAATTGAGCCTGGATTACTCGCCGTCTAACGGGTGGAACCGGCAGACTCTTCAGTACTATTATGACCTGGCAAAGCAGCTCAGCCCGTTAAGGGAGAAGGGCATCTTGATCATCGGCAGCGGCAACATCGTCCATAACCTCCGGGTCGTCGACATGATGAATATGGACGCCCAACCCTATGATTGGGCCGTCGAATTCGATGACAGGGTGAAGCGCGACCTGCTGGAGAGGAATCACGAGGACCTTCTCGACTGCCAGAACGTGAGCCGGGCGACATCACTGTCCGTGCCGACTCTCGACCATTACCTGCCGATGGTCTTTGCCATCGGCCTCCAGGAAAAGACCGACGGGCTCGAGTTCATCCACGAGGGGTTCCAGAACCGGTCGGTCTCGATGAGATGCTTTAAGGCAGGTTGAGCGCGTCCCATACCTCTTTGACGAGGTCGCTGAAGCCGGTGCTCCTGTTTGACGGGTCCACCCCGCCCGCATATGATGGTTTCCATAAGTCGAATTATCCCGTATGTTCGGAGTGGACGCGATGACCGAAGATCTCAAGAAGAAACGCCGGATCAAAGTGACGAAGGACGGTCCGTATATCGTCTGCGGCTGCCTGCCTTTGACCCGGGATTACGTAGTCATCGGGGTCGACGGTGAGCCGGCCGGCTGGGAAAAGGGGCCCGCTTACCCGGAGCGCGCCACTTATGCCTTGTGCCGCTGCGGCCAATCCCAGAACAAGCCCTTTTGCGACGGGAACCATACCCGGGCCGCTTTCGACGGGACGGAAACGTGCGGCCGCGGTGCCTATCTCAAAGACGCGGAAAAGACCATGGGTCCCGGGGTCGACCTGACCTGGTCGGCGGAGTTTTGCGCGGCGGCCCGGTTCTGCCACAGGGGGGAAGAAGCCTGGGGCTATGCTGAACGCTCGGATGATCCCGAGGCCAGGGAAGAGGCGGTCCGGCAGGCCTGCGATTGCCCGTCGGGCAGCCTGGTCGCTTGGGACAAAGCGACGGGCGCGGCCATCGAACCCGAATTGGAGCCGTCGATCAGCTTGATCGAGAATCCTGGGGATGGGACGGTCGGCCCCATCTGGGTCAAGGGCGGCATCACGATCGAAGCCGCCGATGGGTTTGAGTACGAAACGAGAAATCGGGTGACGCTCTGCCGTTGCGGCAAAAGCTCAAAGAAACCGTTTTGCGACGGGAGCCATCGGACATCATAATTCGGCAGGCCATCCCCGCTCCTTGATCCTGCCCCACGAGGAACAATCGTATATAATATAGCGAATTACCATGGAGAACGTAGACCGGCAGACGCAGCGGGCGGCCACTATCATCGCCGGGCTGGCCTCGTTCCTGGCGCCCTTCATGGGCTCCTCGATCAATATCGCGCTGCCCTCGATCGGCCGGCAGTTCCAGGCCGATGCGGTGACGCTGTCGTGGGTCGCGACCGGCTACCTCCTGGCCGCGGCGGTCTTTCTCGTCCCGTTCGGCCGCCTGGCGGACATCATCGGTCGGAAGAAGATCTTCGTCGCCGGCCTCGTCACCTACTCGTCGTCGACGGTCCTGTCGGCCGTCGCGCCGTCGATCGGCGCGCTGATCGGTTTCCGGGTCATCGAGGGAGCGGGCGCGGCCATGATCTTCGGGACGGGCGTCGCCATCCTGACTTCGGTCTACCCGCCGGGGGAGCGCGGCCGGGCCCTGGGCATCAACACCGCCGCGACCTACCTCGGCCTGTCCCTCGGGCCCGTGTTCGGGGGTTTTCTGATCCACGCCTTCGGCTGGCGGAGCGTTTTTCTCGTCAACATCCCGCTCTGCGTCCTGATCGTCTACCTCGTGGCGCGGCGGCTCCATGGCGATTGGGCCGAAGCCGCGGGCGAGAGGTTCGACGTCGCCGGCGCGCTGCTCTACGGCCTGGCCCTCGTCGGCGTGATGCTCGGGTTCTCCCGCCTGCCGCGGCCGCTGGGCGCCGGCCTGCTCGGTGGCGGGATCGTCCTCGCCGGCGCCTTCGTTTTCCGCGAGACCAGGGCACCCAGCCCGGTCCTCAACCTCGGGCTCATCCGGACGAACCGCGTCTTCGCCTTCTCCAATCTGGCCGCCCTGATCAACTACATGGCGACCTTCGCCGTCGGCTTCTTCCTCAGCCTGCACCTTCAATACATCATCGGGCTGAACGCTCAGCAGGCCGGGCTCATCCTTATCGCCCAGCCGGCGGTCATGGCGCTCTTTTCGCCGCTGGCCGGCCGCCTCTCGGACAGGATCGAGCCGCGCTTTGTCGCCTCGACCGGGATGGCCTTCTCGGCCGTCGGGCTCTTTCTCCTGGCTTTCCTCCACTCCCATAACCACCTGGGTTTCGTCATCGTCTGCCTCGTCCTCCTGGGGTTCGGGTTCGCCCTCTTCTCCTCGCCCAACACGAACGCGGCCATGGGGGCGGTCGAGAAAAGGCACTACGGCGTCGCCGCGTCGGTGCTCTCGACCATGAGGCTCGTCGGCCAGATGTTCAGCATGGGGATCGCGACCATGATCATCGCCCTCCACGTCGGCCGCGTCCAGATCACGCCAGCCAACCAGGAGGCTTTCCTCCAGGCCGTGAGGACGGGTTTCCTGACGTTCGCGGGGCTCTGCGTCGTGGGGATCTTCGCGTCGCTCGCCCGCGGCAACCGCGACGCTGGGAATGGATCGAACGGGTCCGGGCTGTCTTAATCGCCAGATTTGAAAATTAACGGGGAATTGTGTAACTTGGATAAGAGTTTTGCCTTGAAAGAAAATCGCGTCGCCGTTACCGGGATGGGAGCGGTCACGTCCATCGGGACCGGTCTCGAGGATTTCTGGCAAGGGCTCGTTTCCGGGAAGAACGGCATTTCCCGCCTGACCCATTTCGATCCCTCCGGTTTTCCCTCGACCATGGCCTCGGAAGTGCGGGATTTCGACCCGGAGAAGTGGCTCGACCGGAAAGCCGCGGGCCGGATGGACCGGTTCTCCCAGCTCGCCGTCGCCGCCGCCGACCTGGCCGCGGCCGACGCCGGCCTGCCGGGCTCTTCGTTTCCCTCGGACAGGGCGGGCATTATCATCGGCTCGGGGATCGGCGGATCGGATAGCATCGAAAAGGGCAACGCCAAGCTGGCCCAGAAAGGCCCCCGCGCGCTCGACCCCTTCTTTGTCTCCAAGGTGCTCGTCAACATGGCGGCCTGCGTGGTCTCGATCCGGTTGGGCCTGAGGGGCCCCCTGTCGGCGCCGTGCATGGCCTGTTCCACGGGGGCCATTTCGATCGGCGACGCCTTCCGGATCATCCAGCGGGGGGACGCGGACATCATGTTCGCCGGCGGGTCCGAGGCGTCGATAACCCCGCTGGCCTACGGCGGGTTTTGCGCCAACCACTCCATGTCGCGGCGCAACGACTGCGTCGAGAAGGCCTCGCGGCCGTTCGACAAGGACCGGGACGGCTTCGTCATGGGCGAGGGCGCGGGCATCGTCGTCCTGGAGAACCTGGAGCGGGCGCGCGCTCGCGGGATCAGGATCTATGCCGAGCTCGCCGGCTACGGCAACGCCGCGGAGGCGTTCCATTTCACGGCGCCGGACCCCAGCGGCCGGGGGATGGCCCGGGTGATGAAGCTGGCGCTCGATGACGCGGGGCTCGAACCCGGCGCGGTCGGCTACATCAACGCCCACGGCACGTCCACCGTCCTCAACGACAAGACCGAAAGCGCGGCCATCATCGACACCTTCGGTGATCACAGCCGCGTCCTCAAAGTCAGCTCGATCAAGTCCATGATCGGCCATCTGCTGGCGGCCGCCGGCGCCGTCGAGTTCATCTCGACGGTCATGAGCGTCCACACGGGAATTATCCCGCCGACCATCAATTACGAGACGCCGGACCCCGATTGCCCGTTGGACTATACGACCGGCGGCGCGCGAAAGCTCGAGCTCCAGGCGGCGCTCAGCAACTCCTTCGGTTTCGGCGGGGGGAACGCCAGCCTGGCCGTCAAGAAATACGGGAGCGATACATGAAAATCCCGCCGCTTCGAATCGGCAACATCACCGTGCCCCTGCCGATCATCCAGGGAGGCATGGGCGTCAGGATCTCCCTGGCGGGTCTCGCCGCCGCCGTGGCCAACGAGGGCGGCATCGGGACCATCGCCTCGGTCGGGCTCGGCGACTACGAGGCCTCCAAGTCCGACTTCGAGAGGGTCTCGCGGGAGGCCCTGATCCACGAGATCCGGAAAGCCCGGAGCCTGACCAAGGGTCCGATCGCCATCAACGTCCTGGGCGTCCTGAGCAACGCCAAGGACCTCATCCAGACCGCCGCCGCGGAGGGCATCCAGTTCATCGTCTCCGGCGCCTCGCTTCCCCTGAGGCTCCCGGAGCTGGTGGGCGACCTGAAGGTTTATCTGGTGCCGATCATCAGCTCTGGCCGGGCCGCCGACATTGTCCTCCGGACCTGGGACAAGCGCTACCATTTGACGGCCGACGCCGTTGTCCTCGAAGGCCCCCTGGCTGGGGGGCATCTCGGATTCTCCATGGAGCAGCTGGCGGAGCCCGAGAAGTGGGAGCTGTCCAAGCTCCTTCCCGAAGTCCTCAAGGCCGTCGAACCCTTCGAACAGAAGTATGGGCGGAAGATCCCGGTCATTGCGGGCGGAGGGGTCTTCACGGGGACGGACATCGCCCGGTTGCTCCAGGCGGGGGCGGCGGGGGTGCAGATGGCCACCCGGTTCGTCTGCACGCCCGAATGCGACGCCTCGCCGGAGTTCAAGCAGGCCTACCTGGATGCCAAGGAAGAAGATGTCGTCATCATCAAGAGCCCGGTCGGGCTGCCGGGCCGGGCCATCCGGAACCCGTTCCTGCGGAAACTGGAAGAAGGCGGCAAAGAAAAGATCAACTGTTTTTACCGCTGCCTGGCCACCTGCGATGTCGCCGAGGCGCGCTATTGCATCGCCCAGGCCCTCGTCAACGCCTACCAGGGGAACATGGAAAAAGGCCTGGTCTTCTGCGGACACAACGCTTACAGGGTGAATAAGATCGTCACGGTCAAGGAGCTGGTTGCCGAGCTCAAGGCCGAGATCGAAGCCTTTTAGCGCTGGGCGACAACCCGGCCGAATTCTTATCTCCGCCGCTCCCGGGCAATTTTTTGACAGCCGGATTCGGCCTGTGCTAGATTGACGCCTTTCACTTTTGCCGGAGGCTGATCCATGAGATACGTCCCGCTACTCGCCATTATCTTTATCCTGGCCGCCGCGGGCTGCGGCAAGAAGGCCCCTGACGCGCCCCAGGTCCCCCAGGCTCCACGGCGGAGAACCCGCTCCTGTCCGAATTCGCCACGCCGTTCGGCGTGCCGCCCTTCGGCCTGATCAAGGACGAGCACTACGTGCCGGCCTTCGAGAAGGGCCTGGCCGACCACAATCAGGAGATCGCGGCCATCGTCTCGAACCCCGAGCCGCCGACGTTCGCCAACACGGTCGAGGCCTTGGAAAGGAGCGGCGCGCTTCTCACTCGGGTCGGCGGCGTTTTTAACAACATGACCAACTCCAACACGAACGCCGAGCTGCAGCGCATCGACCAGGATATGGCCCCGAAGTTCGCCCGGCACGACGACGACATCGCCATGAACCCGGCCCTCTTTGCCCGCGTCAAGGCGGTGTACGCGGACCGCGATCAGCTCACCCTGACGACCGAACAGGCCCGGCTGCTCGAGGAGACCTACAAGGGCTTTGTCCGGGGCGGCGCGGACCTGCCGCCGGACAAGCAGGCGCGCTTTCGGAAGATCAACGAGGAGCTGTCGGTCCTGACGGTGAAATTCGGGGAGAACGTCCTCAAGGAGAACAACGCCTTCGAGCTCGTCATCGACAAGGAAGAGGACCTGGCCGGGCTGCCGGCCGCCGTCGTCGCCGGCGCGGCCGAAACCGCCAAGGAGAGGAAAAAGGCGGGCGGCTGGGTGTTCACGCTCCATCGGCCGAGCCTGATCCCGTTCCTGCAGTACTCGGAGAAGCGCGGGCTCCGGGAAAAGATGTTCAAGGCCTACATCAACCGCGGGAACAACGGGAACGAGCTCGACAACAAGGCGGCGGCCGCGAAGATCGCGGCCCTGCGGGTCGAGCGGGCCAACCTTCTGGGCTACAAGACTCACGCGGATTTCGTTCTCGAAGAGAACATGGCCAAGACGCCCGGGGCCGTTTACGAATTCCTGAAGAAGCTGTGGCCGCCGTCGCTCGTCCGGGCCAGGGCCGAGGCTGCGGACATGCAGGCCATGATCCGGGAGGAGGGCGGGACGTTCCAGCTCGAGCCCTGGGACTGGTGGTACTACGCGGAGAAGATCAAGAAAGCCAGGTACGACCTCGACGACACGGTCCTCCGCCCGTACTTCCAGCTCGAGAAGGTCCGGGACGGCGCCTTTATGGTGGCGAACAGGCTCTACGGGATCAGCTTCACCGAGCGGGCCGATATCCCGAAGTACAATGATGACGTGCGCGTCTTCGAGGTCAAGGACGCCGACGGCAGCCACCTGGCCATCCTCTACGTGGACTATTTCCCCAGGGCCAACAAGCGGGGAGGGGCCTGGATGAGCAATTTCCGGGAGCAGTCGATCCAGGCCGGCAAGGATATCCGGCCGGTCATCATCAACAACGGCAATTTCTCGAAGCCGACGGCAGGGGAGCCGGCCCTGATCAGCTACGAGGAAGCGCTGACGCTGTTCCACGAGTTCGGGCACGCCCTCCACGGGATCCTGACGAAGTGCGAATACGAGAGCCTGTCCGGGACGAACGTCCGGCGCGATTTCGTCGAGCTCGGCTCCCAGATCATGGAAAACTGGGCCTCGGACCCCGAGGTGTTGAGAATTTATGCGCGGCACTTCAAGACGGGCGAGCCGATACCGGACGCGCTCCTCGACAAGCTCGAGGAGAGCCGGTTCTTCAACCAGGGGTTCGAGACGGTCGAATACCTGGCGGCCTCGTTCCTGGACATGGACTGGCACACGCTGAGCGGGCCGAAGGAGATGGACACCCTCGCCTTCGATCGCGAGGCGATGGCCCGGATCGGCCTGATACCGGAGATCGTCAGCCGCTACCTGAGCCCCTATTTCACGCACATCTTCAGCGGCGGCTACTCGGCAGGCTACTACAGCTACATCTGGGCCGAGGTCCTGGATTCGGACGCCTTCCAGGCGTTCAAGGAGACGAGCTTGTTCGACCCGGCCACGGCCAGGTCGTTCCGCGCGAACATCCTGGAGCGGGGCGGGACCGAGGAGCCGATGGTCTTGTACAAGCGTTTCCGCGGGCGCGAGCCTCAGATCGAGCCCTTGCTGAAGAAGCGCGGCCTCGACCGCAAACCCTAGGACTGTCCCCTTTTTAATCCATGGCCACTCCTTTCGTAAGTAGAAAAGGAAGCGCATAGCATAAAAGCATTTTCAAATCGTTTACGGTGAAAGACGCCTTCAAATATCTGAATTAATTAGAGATATAACGCTCTTGAAATTCAACAACCGGACAGTAGTGGGACCGTCCCCATTTCCAGTTTTCTAATCTTGGAAGCGGACCTTCTTTCCGTCGAGTGTGAGGGTCAGTCCCGCGGGGGCCGGGCCGCCGATGACCCGTGTTCTGCCGCCGTCGAGGGCGACCTCGAGGAAATCGACCGTCCGGTCCGTTTTGATCTTCAGGCCGCCGATCTCGAGCGACGCGCCGCGCGCCAGGGCGACGCGATCGGCTCGCCCGTCCTGCCCCATCCGCACCAGGGCGAGTTCGGCATCGGTGCGCAGGCCCGGCTCTTTAAGGATCATCATGTTGGCGGTGCTTCCCGGGACCCGGAGCTGACGGACTCGCGGCGGGAGCCGGCTGCGGGCGCATCCCCGCCCGCGGCGCTGATAATGATGTCCCTGCGGCCGTCCGCGAGCCTGACCTCGAGCGCCACGTAGCCATCGGGGAAAGCAACACCGCCGGCCCCGCTGACCGGCAGCCGCCGCACCGACGCGACGAGCGGGGTCCCCTCGTAAGGTTCGATGATCCCCACAAAAGTCGACGCCAGCGGTGCCTTCGCCGACTGCCGCCGGACCATTACGGTCGGGATCCACGCTTCGCCGACGTCGTCGTAACCCGAGGACGCAGAGATCCAGCTTTCAGCCGTGGCCGCTTGGGCGCCGGTCGTGAGGTCCGTGAGCCGGAGATGCACGTCGCCGCCCGCGGGCCGGTAGCCGTAGCGGTCTTCGATCTTCCAGTCGGCGCTCCAACCCGGACGGGCTTGGGGGTCGCCGCGGAAGGCCCGCATCTCGGAGTCGAACCCGTAATCGGTCAGGCTCTCCAGGGTCAAGCCGGCTGTGGTCAGCGAAGCGAAGGGGCCGTGCATGAAACGGGCCTGGTCCTGGCCGCCGGCCACCCGGAAGATATCGAGTACATAGGAATCGGACTTCGAGACGTCGATGAGGGCGACCGTCCGCTCGAATTCCGCCGCCTGGGCCACCTCGGGGGCGGAGACGCGGATCGCTTTGAGCGCCTCGCCCGCGGCCCACAGCGTCGTGCGGCCGGCCGTGATCTCGCCGGCGATCGACCTCTGATCACGGCCGTCGATGACGACGGTGTTGTGCGCCGGCGTTTTCCTGTACCAGACGGCCTTCGGGCCCGACCAGCCGCCCCCGTACTGGACGGGGGGATAGCCGAAGTCGGGCATCAGGTCGAGCCCCTTGGCGAACAGCCCGACGTTCAGGCCGTCGGCGTGGCCGTGGCGGCCCCCGGCGTCGTAGTCGAGCCACACCCCCCTCTCGTCGGCGCCGCCCCCCGAGCGGAGGAAGGCGAGATGCCACTTCTCCTTGTTGAACGAGGGCGCCTGGATATCGGCACCGTCCTTGGCGATCGCGGCGGCCACCCGGCGCTGGAAGTCCGCGGGCGCGGGGCCCAGGAGGTCGAACGGCAGGCCGTCCACTTTCCCGCCGTTCTCGTGGTACAGGATCCGGACGTAGGCGGGGTCGCCGGTCAGCTCGTAGAGCTTCCAGAAGAAGCTGAACATGGACGGGAGAAACGGGTCGCGGAGGAAGTTGGCCCCGGCGTAGCGCGTTTGCCGCAGGCCGAAATTCCCGGTGTCGCCGATCTCGGGGTAATAGAGGCCGCCGAACCATGTGTCGTAGTGGAAGCGGTACGAATTCCGGAGGGCGGGGTGACGGGCGAGGACGTCCTCGAGAAAACCGGCGTCGAGCCGGTCGAAGAGGGCCAGCACGTAGGCCAGGTTGGCGATCGTCGAGGCGGCATAGGCCGCCAGCCCCTTTTCTCCGGTCACGCCGTCGACCGCGGTGGCCTGGCTCACCATCGCGTCGATCATGGCCATGACGTCGGGCCGGTTGGCCGGCCAGCCGAGGACGGTGTGGATGATGATCAGGGCGGTCTCGGTCCGCGGGTAGTTCGAGCGGATCTTGGCGTGATTGACGACCGCGTCCCTGAGGATGCGGTCCTCGATGTTGCGCCGGATCTCGGCCGGCGCCCGCTTGCGGTTATCGAGCCTGAATTTCGAGGCCTGTCGCGCGAGAAAAGCCGGCAGGGCGGCGTCCTGGCCGATGACATCGCGCACCTGGTCATAGGCGAGGGCGAGCTGGCGCGTCTCCTCGCAGGCGTCGTGCCAGGTCGAGACGTAACCGTCGCTCGCCGGGCCCTCGTACATGATGGCCTGGGTTTTGAAGTCGAAGGACGGGTAGAGGTCGGCCACCCGGTCGAGGAGGACGACGGCTTTGTGCGCGTAGGCCGGCTCGCCCGTCATGAGATAGGCCTGGGCGAGGTTGACGATGCCGCCGAGGACCGCCTGCTTCCACTGGCCGTATATAAGATATGTGCCGATGAATCGCCAACGGTTTTCGCCGTCGGCATAGCCGTTGCCATCGTCCACGCCAAAGGCGCGGAGGGGATCGTCCTGGTCGGGGTGCGCGGCGTTGAAAAGAAGGCTGCGGTCGGCGAGCCCGGGATCGAATACGCCGTGCTCATCCAGGCCCGAGCGGTAAAATGCCAGGAAATCGTTCTTCGGGAACCGCTCGGCGCAATGCGGGCACTCCATCTTCCACGGCGCCTTCAAGGCATCGACCTTCCACGAGTACATCGGAACCGGCTTCCGGCAGGCAGGGCAGTGGCCGTTCGACCAGACCATCCAGGAACGGGTGATGGCGGGGCCGAACATCAGGTCCCAGAGGGCGTCGTCGGACATGTCGAGCCAAGGCTTGGCATCCTCGATCGCGGTCCGGCGGGCGGATTCGCCCCAAGCGGAGGGCGAAGCGACGGTCCGCAGCTTCAGTCGCGTGTCCTCGGGGAAGAAAACGGAGCCGCTCTTCTGACCGGCCGCGGCCGCGCGGGCCGGCGCGCCCAGAATCGAGAAGAGAAGCTGGGCGACCGAAAACGAAGCGACCGCCAACCTGGTTTTTCGGGTGGATAGTCGGTTTCTTGTTCTCATGCGACTCTTTCTCCGGCGAACCTGATTTCGGACGAAGCTCCGGGACGGGACCATGCTGCCCCGGGTTCAGCAAGAGCCCATTCTAACAGAGAATTGCCCCGTCATTATTGGGGGATGATCCAGATGGCGCGGGACGGCTTTTCCGCGGCGGGTTCCTTGGCGGCCTCGACGGGAGGGATCGAGAGCCTTTTCGTGATCGCCGCGAACTCCTTGGAAACCGTGTTTTCGAAGAGGATCTCCACCGTGTACGTACCCGGCCCGAGGGGGAACGAGCCGTCGATCTCGGGAGAGCTCTCCGAGAGGGCCTCGAGCTCCGTCCTGGATAACTCGACCGGAGTGAACCGCACATCCCGGAAGGCCGATTTTCCTCCCTCGTCCATCACCGTGATCGTCGTCCTGATCCCGGCGAAATAATGGTCCCCGAAATGATCGATGGTCAGGGTCCGCGGACCGATGGCGTAGCTCACCGCCAAGGTCCCGGCCGCATCCCGCGCCGCGGCGACTTCGGCCCGGCATTCGACCGGGTTGATAGAGTAGCTCACCTCGGCCGGGGCCGCGCTCTTCAGAAATTCGCGCGCATACTCATCGTTAATCCTCTTTAGCGGCAGGGCCGGTATCCTTTCGATCAGGGCGGCCGAGCGGACCGCATCGCCCGGCCCGGAGAAACCCGGGAAGCACGAGATCGAGGCTTCGGCGGCCTCGCTCGTCACGTAGGTGGACAAGACCTCGTAGGCCCGCTTGTCGGCCGGCGTCCAGCTCGCCGGCGGGTTGGGCTTGGCCGCCGCCTCTTCGCCGGGGACGATGTTTTTGGCCGCGCGCCACCTGTCGGGGAAGGGGACCAATCGCTTGGGACCGTCCGCCGCCGGGTTGTAGAGCGCGAATTCATCGGCGCCGTATTCCTGGAAAAAGAGGAGCCGGAAGTAGGTCGGCATGTCCCAGCGGAGGTCCGTGAGGTAGTACCAGATCTCGATCGGGGCCGTGTCGGCGCTCGCGAACCTCTGGACGTCGAGCGGCGGGCCCAGGATAATGAGCGTCCGGCCGCGGTCTGTCCGCCAGCCCCTGAGCGCTCCCCCCGCGCCGAACCGCTTGTTCACATACTCGATCCTTCTGTAGTGCTCCGTCCGGTACTCGTTCTCCGGGGTGCCGGGCGTCGGGTCCCGCTGTCTCCAGAATTCCTCGACGAAGAGGTCCCTGTCCCTGTCCCGGACCAGCGCCCCGAAGACCTCCCTTTCCCCGGGTGAGATGATGTCGGTGACCTCTTCGGCGAGCCACTTATCGTATCTTACCCCCGGCGCGGCCGTCTGCCCGCCCGCTTTCCCGGCGGCCTGACCGAAGTCCTGACCCGCCGCCTGACCCTGCGCGTTCACCGCCCAAAAGAGCGAGGCGGCGAGCGCCGCCGCGACCGCCTGCTTGATATTCATTTTCAGAACCTGATCCTGATCCCGGCGGTGACGCTGATGCCGGACAGGTCGAGCACAGCCCGGCTCGCGTTGGCGTCCGCCGCCGTTGCCTCGTCCAGGACGGAGAGGGCAGGGTAGCCCGCTTTTTCCGCGGAATAGAGGAATCCGTCCGTCGACGTGTTCACGCTCTGGAAATTTTCCCATGAGTAGAGCCACTCCGTGCCCTTGAGGCCCGTGATCCGGGCGTAGCGGCCCTGGGCCTCGACATAAAGCCCGGCGCGCTGGTTCAGCTCGAGTTCCAGGCCCACGCCCCCCTGGATGCCGAGGCGGTTGGCCTTGACCTCCTGGCGAATGTCGTCCTCTTGCCCGGGGACGATGAATCGCCTGGAGAACCTGTAGCTCACCACGTAGAGCGCCGGGCCCCCGTTGGCCAGAAACCTCAGCCGGCTGGTGAGGGGCCGCTCGTAATAAAAGCCCGGCCGGATGGCATAAACATCGATGAACGGCTTCGTGTCCAGGGTGTACTCGTTCACGTCGCTCCCAAAGGCGTACCTGAGCGAGCTCTCGCGATAAGAGCGGAAGTAATCGAACCTGATCCCCAGGCCGGTCCGGCTGCCCAGCCTGTAGATGATGTCACCCGTGATGTCGGCACCCGAACGAACGGACGTCCTCTTCTTGAGCGTGATGTTCGCGCCCGAAGCCACGAGCGACGAGCTGATCCGGTCGAATTCCCCCAAGGTGCCGCTGCTGATATCGCCGCTCCCGAAAAACAGGAAGCCGCCCCCGACCCTGACGCTGAGTCCGGTGCCGCGGTAGCCTTCCGGTGCCTCCTCCCAGAGGTCGGGCGCCTCGCCGGCGGTCTGCGCGATCTCAACGTCAGCCGCCGCGACGTAACCGATGACCAGGGCGCCGCCCCGGCCGGCCTCGACGACCACGCGGAACCATGCCCCCGCTTTGACCGCGGACTTGAGAACCGTCCCCTTGGCCAGGGTCGCCGCCACGGGGCTCGAGGCGTCCGGCTTCAGGTGGACCCGGGCCGGCTCCGCAGCCACCGTGAGGGTCCATTCCGCGGTCTGTGCCCGGCCGGAAGAAACGCCGGCCAGGGCCAAGACCACGACTCCCAAGACAATGCCCAGGTACAACTTTTTCATGGCCAAACCCCTCCCCTCGGCCGCGGTCCCGATTACGGGCGGCCCGGCCTACTTGATCAGGCCGACGCTGAAGAGGACCTTGGGCGCCGAGTTATAGGACTCCATTTCGATGGTGCCAGTCCCGGTTTCCCTGTCGCCCTTGAGCTTGATCTGGGCGTTCTCGTAGATCTTCCCTTCACCGTTCCCCTTGTTGTCGAGGTCGAGCTCGAAGACCATGAAGGGGAACCGGCCGTCGGTCCTCTGCATAACGTCGACTTCCCAGGCCTGCTTTTCCGTGAAGAGCTGGATCTTGCGGCCGTTCTCCCGGGGGATGACCGCGGCCGCGTGAACGACGATCTTGAGGCCGCGCGCGCCCCGGAAAATGATGTTTCCCTTGTTCGACTGGCGGAAGGCGCCGATGAACGGCTCCCAGCCCTGATAGTTCAGAGCCTGGAAGAGCGTCCAGCCCTCTTCGCCCGTCGTATAGCCGTCGACATTGATCTCGAGCTTGACGACGTTCTCCGTGTTGGGGCCGCCCCGCGTGAACAGCCTGGCGCTGTACTTCTCGGCGGCCGGGAGGGCCCCCGCCAAACACAGGCAGGCGCATATGAGCACGACGAAGATCGGCAGAGTCCGGATTCTCATTTTGTCATCTCCTCATAGATTATACGCCGGCGCCCGGCGAAAAGTCCGTCATCTTGATCATCATGGTTTCCTTCGAGG
The DNA here is from genome assembly GCA_963764885.1 of Candidatus Aminicenantota bacterium. GTDB lineage: Bacteria > Acidobacteriota > Aminicenantia > Aminicenantales > UBA8522 > CAVSCD01. The sequence continues at coordinate 31,204 of CAVXUH010000003.1, read as the reverse complement.
GGGTGTTCTTATCCTAACAAAATCGCCCGTCGAAGCAAAGACGGCTTGACAACGCTCGCCGGGCCGGGCCATAATTATACTGTGAAAACTAAAAGAGTTTTTATAGTTTCCAAGGGGGACTTCGTCGGCCTCAAAAGCGCCGGCGGAACCGCCGTCCGGACCGCCCCCGGCGCGGCGTTCGATCGGCGGATCGTCCAGGCGGCGGGCAGCCTCTTCCTCAGTCGGGGCTTCGTCCGGGTCACGGCCGATGATATCGCCGCCGAGGTGGGCATCAGCAAGGCGACGCTCTATAAGAAGTTCCCAAGCAAGGAAGAGATCCTCCGGGCCGTCGTCCGCGAGCTGATGGCCGAGATCGCCGCCCGGGTGGACGCGCTCATCGCGGATGGCAGCCTGGGATTTGTGGAGAGGCTCGCCCGGCTGTTCGCCTTCGTCGGCGGCCGGATCTCGAGGTTCGGCCCGCTCCTGTTGCGGGACATCCAAAAGGCGGCCCCCGACGTCTGGACGGAAGTCGAGGGCTTCCGCCGGGAGAAGCTCCTGGCCAATTTCAAGACCATCCTGGCGGCCGGGCGCAAGCAGGACCTCTTCCGGGGGGACATCGACCTCGACCTGCTCTTGGATATGTTCCTCAGGCTGGTCGAGAGCTTCGTCAACCCGGCCGAGATCCTGCGGAGCGGAAGGTCGCCGGCCGAGACTTTTGAATCGGTCATCAAGGTTTTCTTCCAGGGCATCCTGACCGACCGCGGCCGCCGGGATTTCGCGGCCCGGACCCCGGGCCTGTTCGAGCCCCGAAAGGAGGGCGTGTCATGAAAACGAGGATGATCACTTTGGGTCTGCTCGCGCTCGCCGCGGCGGCCTGTGCCGGTAAGGGCGTCAAGGACGTCATCTCCGCCTCGGGGACGATCGAGGCGGTCGAGGTCAACGTCGCCTCCAAGGTCCCGGGTCAGCTGCTCGAACTGGCGGTCGACGAGGGCGCCCGGGTGACGACCGGCGACCGGCTGGCCTCGATCGACCACGCGACCCTCGACATCCAGCTCCGGCAGGCCGAAGCCGGCGTCGATCTGGCCGGTGCCCAGCTCTCGCTCCTTCTCAAGGGGGCCAGGAGCGAGGATATCCGGCAGGCGGAGGCGGCGCTCAAACAGGCGGAGGCGACCTTCTCGGTCGCCGACGAAGACGCCCGCAGGATGAGGGAGCTGGCCAGAACGGGGAGCGTGACGCCCAAGCTGCGGGACGACGCCGAGGCGCGCCTGACGGTGGCGGCGGCCCAGCGGAATGCCGCGTCGGAGGCGCTGAACAAGGTGAAGAAGCTCGCCCGGCCCGAGGAGGTGCGGGCCGCCGAGGCCAGGCTCGCCCAGGCCCGGGCGGCGGCCGACCTGCTCCGGAAGACGATCGGCGATTGCGAGATCACCGCCCCGGCCCCGGGCATCGTCACCCACAAGGCCGTCGAGGCCGGCGAGCTCGTCACCGCCGGCCAGACCGTCGTCACAATCTCCGAGCTCGACAGCGTCTACGTCATGATCTATGTCACCGATAGGGATCTCGGCCGGGTCAGGCTGGGCGGCGCCGCCGAGGTCACGATCGACAGCTTCCCGGACAGACCGTTCCCAGGGAAGATCACCTACATCTCGCCCGAGGCCGAGTTCACGCCCAAGAACGTCCAGACAAAAGAGGACCGGGTCAAGCTCGTCTTCGGCGTCAAGGTGGAGATCGAAAATAAGGACGGGTTGCTCAAACCGGGCCTGCCGGCCGACGCCCTGATCCGCGTCGGCCCGGCCGCCGCGTCTTGAGGGGCGGCGCATGGCCGATTTCGTTGTCGAGACCCGGGGCCTCGCCAGGAAGTTCGAGGAGGTCGAGGCCGTCCGGTCCCTGGACTTGGGGGTCCGGGAGGGCGAGATGTTCGGGCTCGTCGGCCCGGACGGCGCCGGCAAGACGACCACCATCCGGATGCTCTGCGGCATCCTGGGCCCGACGGCGGGGGAGGCGTCGGTCCTGGGATACGACCTGCGGCGGGACGCGGGCGAGATAAAAAAAAGGATCGGCTACCTGTCGCAGCGGTTCAGCCTCTACGGCGACCTGACGGTCGATGAGAATATCGAGTTTTTCGCCGAGATCCACCTCGTCCGGGATTTCCGGAAGCGACGGGATGAGCTCCTCGAGTTCACCCGGCTCGCGCCCTTCCGGCGTCGGCTGGCCGAGAAGCTCTCCGGCGGCATGAGGCAGAAGCTGGCCCTGGCCTGCACCCTCATCCACACGCCGCGCCTGATCCTCCTCGACGAGCCCACGACCGGGGTCGACCCGGTTTCGCGGCGCGACTTCTGGGCGATCCTGTCGTCCCTCATCAGGTCCGGCATCACGATCATCATGACCACGCCCTACATGGACGAAGCCGAGCGGTGTTCGCGGGTGGGGCTGCTGGCGGACGGCCGGCTGCTCGCGGCCGACACGCCGGCCAATATCAAGCGCTTGATGCGGGGGACGATCGTCGAGATCGTCGCCGCGGACATCCGCCGGGCCTTCGCCGTGCTGAAGTCGCTCGCCGGGGTCCGCGAGGTCCAGCTCTTCGGGGACAGGCTGAACGCGGTCGTCGACGAGCCGGAAAAAGCGATGCCGCTGATCGAGGCCGCCCTCGCTCGGGAGGGGGTCCCCGTTATCCAGAAACGGGTCCTCCCGCCCACCCTGGAAAACGTGTTCATTTCCGTCACCGAAACCACTTCTCCGGAGGCCGGTCATGCCTAAAAAATATCTCGCTCTGGCGGTTGCGCTGATCGTCTTCGGCCTGCCCGGCGCGGCCGGGGCCCAGAAAAAGACACTCTCCTTGGAGGAGGCGGTCGCGGCCGGGATCGAGGCGAGTCCGGCGCTTCACGCCTCGCGAATGAGGGTCGACGCAACGGCGGCGAAGGCCAGGGAGATCGCGTCCGGGCGCCTGCCGGCGTTCAAGCTCGGCGGCGGTTACACGCGGCTGAGCGAGATCCCGCCGTTTGCAGTCAGGCTGCCGTTTTTCCCGAACCCTGTCGTTGTCTCGCAGAACTACTTCAACAGCTTCAGCCTCCGCCTGGGCGTCCAGCAGCCGCTTTTTACCGGCTTCCGGCTCCGGGCCGGTGAGGAATCGGCGCGCCTGCTCGAGCAGTCGGCGGGGCAGGACCTGGAAAAAGACCGGTCGGAATTCGTGTTCGGGGTGAAAAGCGCCTACTGGGGGCTGGCGCGGGCCAGGGAGCTCGAGAAGGTCGTCGACGAGAACATCCGTCAGGTCGGCGAACACCTGAAGGACGTCCGGGCCTTTTTTGGCCAGGGGATGCTGACGAAAAACGACGTCCTGCGGACCGAGCTCGAGCTCTCGAACGCGCAGCTCATGAGGATCGACGCGAGGAACGCCTCCGAGATCGCCCTGACCACGCTCAATAACCTGATCGGCTGGCCGCTCGAGACGGACGTCGAGCTGACCACCCCGCCCGGGGACGTTCCCCATGCCGGGGACGTTTCTGGCGGCGGGGAACGTCCCCAATATCTCGACAGGCGGCCCGAGATCAAGTCGGCCGAGCTCAGGGTCCGGGCGTTTGAGCTGGGCGTCAAGGCGGCCCGGGCGGGGTATTACCCGCAGGTTTTTGTCGCCGGGAACTACTACTATCTTCGGCCGAACCCGAGGATCCTGCCGGCCCTCGACCGGTTCCGGGGGACCTGGGACGTCGGGGTTTCCGTTTCCTTCGACATCTGGAACTGGGGCCAGACGAAAAGCCAGGCCGAGCAGGCCCGGGCCCAGCTGGCCCAGGCCCGCGACGCCCGCAAGCTCCTCGAAGAGCAGGCCGTCCTCGAGGTCACCCAGAGCCGCCTGAACCTCGACCGGGCGCGGGAAAAGGTCCAGGTCGCCGGCCTGGCGGTCGCCCAAGCCGAAGAGAACCTTCGGGTGACGCGGGAGAGGTTTCAGCAGGGCGTCGCCCTGAGCGCCGATGTTCTCGACGCGGACGTGGCCCTCCTCCGGGCCCGGGTGAACCGGACCCAGTCGGCGATCGACCTGGCGCTCGCCCTGGCGAGGCTCGAAAAGGCCGTGGGATATTGAGGCGAGGCCGATCAAGGAGAGAAGCGCCGTGCCGGATTATTCGATCGAAGTGAAGTCGCTCACGAAAAAGTTCGGCGCCTTCACCGCCGTCGACGACGTGAGCTTCGAGGTCGGCCGGGGCGCCATCTTCGGCTTCCTGGGCGCCAACGGCGCCGGCAAGTCAACGACCATCCGGATGCTCTGCGGGCTTCTCGACCCGACCTCAGGCACGGCCACTGTCGGCGGGTTCGACGTCGCGCGGGAGCCGGAGCGTGTCAAACAGGTCATCGGCTACATGTCCCAGAAGTTCTCGCTCTACGAGGACCTGACCGTGACCGAGAACATCCGCTTTTTCGGCGGCGCCTACGGTCTCTCCGGAAAGACCATCGACAGTCGCCTGCCCTGGGTCCTGGGCCTGGCCGGCCTCGCCGGCCGCGAGCGCAGCCTGACCCGGACGCTGTCCGTCGGCTGGAAGCAGCGGCTGGCGCTCGGCTGCGCGGTCCTCCACGAGCCCGGCATCGTCTTTCTCGACGAGCCCACGGGCGGCGTCGACCCCGCCTCGCGCCGCCGATTTCTGGGAACTCATCAACGAGCTCTCGGAGAGAAAGGTCACGGTCTTCGTCACCACGCATTACCTCGACGAGGCGGAGTACTGCAACGACCTGCGGCTCATCCACGCCGGGCGGATCGTCGCCGGCGGCAGCCCGAGCGCCCTCAAGTCCGAGGTCATCCGGAACCCCATCCTCGAGGTCGCGACCGGCCGGGCCGTCGATGCCATGGAGGCCCTCCGGAAGGAGCCGTGGGTCCTCGAGACGTCGATCTTCGGGACCTCGCTTCATGTGAGCGTGGCCGACGAGGCCGAGGGCCGGCGGCTCATCCTCGACCGGTTGGCCCGCGCCGGGATTGTGCCGGAGCGCGTCGACAGGATCGTCCCCTCGCTCGAGGACGTCTTCATCCACAAGATCGAGGAGCACTCCGCCGGGGCGAAGGCCGGGGAAGCGAAGACCGGGGAGGCCGCGCCGTGAGGACGCTCCTCTTGGCCTTTGTCGGCCCGGTGATGCGCAAGGAGTTCCGGCAGATCCGGCGCGACAGCCGGTCGCTCATCTTCCTGATCTTCATCCCCACCTTCCTCCTGGTCGCGTTCGGGTTCGCCCTGAACTTCGACGTCAAGCACATCCCGCTGGCGGTCGTGGACCAGGACGGCAGCCGCCAGAGCCGTGACCTCATCGAGAAATTCCGGACGACCGAGTATTTCGACATCCGGGCCGAGCCGGCCGGAACCGCCGACATTGACAGGCTGATGGCGCGGGAAAAGGTCCGGGCGGCGCTCGTCGTTCCCGAGTCATTTTCCGAAGACCTGCTGGCCGGTCGGAGCCCTGATGTCCAATTCATCCTCGACGGCGCGAACGCCCTGAGCGGGTCGACGGCGGCGGGCTACGCGGCAGCCATCCTGCAGAGCTATTCGCAGCGGACCACCTTTCGGGCCCTGGAGCGCCGCGGGTTCGGCGAGCCTGACCCCGCCGCTCCGGACCGACATCCGCGTCTGGTACAACCCGGAGCTCCGAAGCGCCAAATTCCTCGTGCCGGGGCTGATGGCCTTCATCCTGATGGTCATTCTGACCGTCTCGACCGCCTTTTCCATCGTCCGCGAGGAGGAGCGGGGGACCATGGAGCAGATCCGGGTCTCGCCCCTGCCGTCGGCGGCCCTCATCATCGGCAAGCTCCTTCCCTACGTCCTGATCTCACTCGTCTCAGCGCACCTTGTCCTGGCGCTCGGATGGGCCCTCTTCGGCGTCGCCGTCAAGGGAAACTATTTCCTTCTTCTGCTGAGCATCGCGCTATTTCTCATCTGCGGGCTGGGCCAGGGGATCCTCATCTCGGCCATCACCCGGACGCAGCTCGTGGCCTTTCTCATCTCCGTCCTGACGGCCGTCCTGCCCACGTTCATCCTGTCGGGGTTCGTCTTTCCGGTGAGGAACATGCCCGCCGCCGTTCAGGCCGTGACGTATCTCATCCCCGCCAAGTACTTCCTGGTCGCGCTTCGGGCGATCATCCTCAAGGGCGCCGGGATCGCCGCATTTTGGGAACAGATCGTCGCCCTGGCGGTGTTCGCTTTCTCGACCCTGGCCCTGAGCATCAGCCTCCTCCGGCGGGCGCGGAGGGAGGCGTGAAAGCCATCCTGTCCATCCTCCGGAAGGAGTTCATCCAGCTCCGGCGGGACCCGCGGCTACTCCCGGTGATCTTCATCTCGCCCATTCTCCAGCTCCTTCTCCTCGGGTACGCCGCCAACCTCGACGTCCGGAATATCCCGACGGTCGTCTGCGACATGGACCGGTCGGCGGCCGGCCGGGAATTCGTGGAGGGGTTTCTGAACTCGGGCTATTTCACCGCCGCGGCCCAGGTGGAACGGCTGGCCGCGATCGACCGCTTCCTCGACCACGGCGATGCCGGCCTGGCCATCGTCATCCCCAGGGGATTCGGCGATGACATAGCGGCCGGAAGACAGGCCCGGGTGATGATCATCGCCGACGGGTCGGAGAGCCAGTCGGCGTCGGTCGGGGTCAACTATGCGACGATGATCGCGACGAGGTTCTCCCAGAAGATCATGTTCGGCGTCCTCGAGCGGGCGAAGGGGGCGGAGCTGAGGCCGGTCATCATCAACCCGGAGCTTCGGGTTTGGTACAACCCGGAGCTCAAGAGCCGGAACTTCCTGGTGCCCGGCGTCCTGGCCCTGATCCTCCTGATCATGACCATGACGCTCGCCTCACTGGGAATCGTCCGGGAGAGGGAGACGGGGACCATGGAACAGCTTATCGTCACCCCGATCCGGCCTTATCAGCTGATCGTCGGCAAGCTGCTGCCGTTCGTCCTCATCGGGCTCGTGGACGCGGTCTTCGTCCTTGCCGTGGCCAGGTTCTGGTTCGTCATCCCTTTCCGCGGCAGCCTGGCGCTCCTGTTCGCGGGCTGCCTGGCGTTCATGCTGAATACGTTGGGCATCGGGCTTTTTCTCTCGACCATCTCGAGGACACAGCAACAGGCCATGCTGACGTCGCTCTTTTTCGTCCTGCCCCAGATCGTGCTCAGCGGGTTCGTCTTCCCGATCGAGAACATGCCCAAGGTTTTCCAGGCGGCGACGCTGGTCATCCCGATCCGGTATTTCTTCGTCATCATCCGGGGGATCATGCTCAAGGGCGTGGGCCTGGCCGATCTCTGGGAGCAGTTCGCCTCCCTGCTTGTCTTGGGGACCGTCATCCTGAGCCTGAGCATCGCCCGCTTCCACAAGAAGCTCGATTAGCTCGGCCTAGGTCACTCGAGGGCACGCCACGATTTCCCACAACGATTTTTTTGGAGGGAGATCTCGCTCGATTCGAGCCTCCGCTCTTCCCTTCGCTCCGCTCGGGAACCCGTGCCCGCTCCGGCTCTCATACGGCCCTCTTCGCGACTTGGGCCTCGCTTCGTCACGAAAGGCAGGTGAGGCGGCCGTGGCGTTTGACAGGCCGCTCACGGCTTACCGGCCGACCGCCTAAACAGGGGCAGGTCCTTGCCCGGCGGGTCGACGCTGAGGACCGTGTTGCCCAGCCATTCATAAGTGAATTGTCCGCCGCCGGCCGTCACCGTCTGTTTGAAACTGATGAGCGGCCAGGCGATGGTCAGCTCCTGGCCGGGGGCGGCCCGCTCGAATACCAGGTAATCGCCTTTCCAAACCGACGCGACTTCGGCGCTGTCCCGGAAGGCGCGCACCCGGTCGCGGGCCGCCCAGGACGGCGGGCGAAGGTAGAACGTCGCGGCTTTCCGGGCGATAACGGTCAGCCGTCCGGTCGATGGGGCGAAGGAGACGACCCGGGCCTGCGGGGCGTCGCGGTCGAAACCCAGGTTAACGAAAACGCCTTCCGCTGTCTCGGTCACAACATTCCTCCAGGCGATGGCCAGCGCCCGCATCGCCTCCGGCGGACAACAGCCCATCATGTTCATGCTGGGTCCATAAACCAGGCTGTTGGGCATCAGCCGGGCGACGAACCCTCCCTTGAAGTCCCCGGCCCGCCGGATCCCCTCGCCTGCTTTGACAGGGTCGGTCTGGACGCGCCGGTAGAGGGCTTCGTATTCGGGGGTCGGGAAGAACTGCGCCTCCCGGCAATAGTTGCGGACAAAGCGCTCGACGTCGTCCCAGTATCGTGTGTGGCCGGCCCCGGCCAGGCAGGCGGCCATGGCGACCATATCGCCCGTGGCGCAGGTCTCGCTGTTCGGGGTGCCCGGGGACTCGGGGAACCAGCCCCAGTCGGTTCCCTGGGTCATGAGCCAGTCGTAGACTTTCCTCGACCATTCGAGATAGCGGGTGTTCTTGGTCAGCGCGCCCAGCCGGGCCACGCCGAGAACGGCGCGCATGTGGAGATGGGAGTTTATCCCTCCGAACGAGCCGTCGTCGAGGATGCGGTTCGCCCCGAGGTTTTCCTGGAGGCCGGCGATCATGCCATCGGCGAAGGCCACGGGCGAAGTCCATGATCTCCTTATCTCGGGTGCGCTTCGAGGTAGCCGGCGATCGGGTCGAGGATGCAGGGATAGAGGTTCGGAGCAGCCCGTGAACAGCCATTTCCCGTCGCGCCAGCCCCCCATGCCGCCCGGATAGTAGGCGCGGCCGTCGTCCCAACTGGCCAGGCTCCGGAGGCCAACGATGAGCTCTGCGGGCCCGGGCGAGGTCGGCCGGATCGCGGCCGCGGACATACGACCCGACGAGGATCGAGATCGCTTTGTCCGTCGTCCAGTTGCTCGCGCACGGTCGATGGTCACTCAAGTCGCAGGTGAGAGCGTACGGTGGAAGCCAGGCCAGGCCGTCGTCACGGATATAGCCCAAGAGGCGCCGCCGGATGGCATCCTCGACTTCGCGCCCCTCCCGGCTCCCGGTCATCTCGCGGAGGTCCGGGAAGGCCAAGCCCATGCGCGCTTCCGTATCGCCGAACGTGATGTAAGGGTCGCGGGTTCCTGGATACATCGAGGGCGGGAACTTCAAGAGGTCGATGTCGAACCGGCACTCGTAATTATGGCCGGCCAAGGGGTTGTGGATGAGATAATGCATGGCATCTTCGGCCATCCGCTCGAGGCTGAGGTCGCCATGCCGGGTAGTCTCGGCCAGTAGGGTGATCTTTTGCCGCGGGGCGTCTTCGACCACCTTAACGCCGCTGATCTCGCCGTGAAAACCCCGAGGGGGGTTCGCCTTGTCCTCTGGGGTTTGAGCGAACAGAGCGGGCACAGCCGCGAGAAGCGCCGACAGCAGAGCCGTTGTGATGCCTATCCGGCATCCCTTTCTCGCGTCGCATCTCCGCCGCATTGATATCATCCCGCCGTCAGGGATGATAGAACGCGGGTTGACCGGAGGTCAAGTGACCGTATCGGGGGCTCCATACATAATGCGCCTCATTCCCCGCGGTCCATTTTGCCAAGCTGGAGCATCGCGTATCGTGTCCCCCTTAATATCCCCAAAGGCCATTTCGCCGACATCAGTCCCTTGGGGCCCGATCCTAGGTGGGCCGAGCCCCAAGGGCTTTGCGATGGCCCCCTCGACTCGTCAATAGGGCACAACGCTGATGCGGGCGGCGTGGAAGGATATAGGGCCTGTCGGCCACGGTACCCAGCTGGCGTCTGGCGCCGATCCGCAAGTCGGGTAAGACCTTCCCCTCTCTCTCCAGCATCTCGGTCGCGAAGTGAGATGGCGGTTATTGCGGACAGGTCGCCTGAACGAGCTGCATCCTCGTCTCGGTCCCGCTCCCGCAGAAGCTGCCATAGGCGGGTCCTTCTGTCGAGATGACCTGCCCCGGGCCGAAGAGCTCCATCACGAAGGTGAAAAGCTTAGTGTCGCAATCTGTCATCGTCGAGACGCCGCTCGCTCTTGCCACGTAGACCACCGACCCGTCCGCACCCAGGCCGTATGCGATCCACGTCCACCTAGCCGTCTTCTCGTTCACCTTCTCCCAGACGCCCATCGGGTTAGTCGTGCGGACGGCGGGCAAGCCCACCCCGAGACCCGGGTCCCACAAAACCCATTCTACCTGCATTTGTCCGACGGTGGCGCTTTGACCCTGGGTGACCGCTTCCATCCAGGTTCCGCCCGAGTCACCCACACCATGCCAGGTGCCCGCTTGGGAGCAATTCTTGATCGCGCCATGACACTCCTGGATTGCGCCATGACACTCCCGCTGCCCGCGAACACCGCGACGGCGAAGATTGCGGCCAGAACGATGCCGCCCCTCAAAACCTGCCGTTTGTCCATAATTGTCCTCCTTTATTTTTAAGCTTGGTTAACTGCGAATAACGAGCCACTCTCCTTTTTCCTGACCCCGAAAAACCGAACCTCCTTCATTCTGAAGCAATCAATGTGCGTCACCCCCTGAAGCCTCCCCTTGGCCGGACCGCGCCAGCCGGACCCAGTCGCTTCGCCTAGCCTCGTCGTCTCGCCCCGCCTGGAATGTGACCTGGACGTCGGCCTCGGGAATAAAAGGTGCGTCCCCTCCCTCTTCGCGCGGAGACAAATCCTCGATGAACCCGGCGAACTATCAGGTGCCGGTCGGTCCGTTCTACGGAACATGAATGAACTCGCCGAGCAACTCCGGAGTCGGACCCTACTGTCTTATTGCCGTCATGGTCATGATCGGCGACACTTTCGCGCCATTGGGTAGCGCCATCGACACCATAATTCCACGAATCTCATTCCTGTTATCGTCGAGCACGATAGCCCAGACCGAATGGCGGCGAAGTGTCGTTCCTGTCGGGTCGTACACGTCGAGCGTCAGTGTGCCGGTGCAGTCAGAATTCATTGTGTAGGTCCCCCGCTTCATGTCCTGGACGGCGTCCGTGCCGGTCATGCTGGTGTTGCTGTACTGCGTACCCGTGAAATTGCCCGAGCGGTCGAAAGTGTATGTCCCGACGGCCGCCGCGCTAACCAAGGCGCCGGTCGGAAGGACGACCGTTCCTGTTTCGGTGTACCCCCACTCTCCTGCCAGACGGGGCGTGCCAGTAAGTGCGAATATCTCGATCTTGCGCCGGCGTCACGGCCGCCACGCCCAGCAAGAGCATCGCGAAACAGATTGTCCAGACGAGGTTGCGTTTCATGATTCTCTCCTTATCCATTGGGCTTCCCTAAAAAAGAAGCCCAATTTTCTGACCCGAAAATGAGCCCACCTTCTTTTGGTGACAATCAATCGGCATCACCCCCTTAATCCTCCCTTCGCCTGACGAGTCGATCCTGCCGACCCCGAGTAACGAAAGGGCTTTTTTGCCCGCAAACACACGCATAAGTAGTCGGTTTTCTCCTGTCAATAGCCAACGCGCTGAATGTTTCCCTTCTTCCCCCTTTTCCCCTCTTTTTCCCTCTCCAGGGGCCAGAAACCCCTGCCCGGGAGTTCGAGTTGACTCGCAGATTCGATAGACCGTATAATCATATTCAAGCGGGAACGGAGAAAAGGGGTCCTGATGGGGGGGAAACGCGTTCTCGAAGGCTGGAAGGCAATCTGCGCCTATCTCGGCCGGACCGCGAAGACCTGCCGGAAATGGGAACATGAGCTGGGGCTTCCCGTCCATCGTCTGGATGATTCCGCGAGTGCCCATGTCTTTGCCTTTGCTGACGAGCTCGACCGGTGGAAGGAAGAAAAACTTCAAGGCGAGACGCTCCAGCCGCCTAGAAGTTTCCTGGGGCGCGGCCGAAAAACCAGATTCTGGCTTATCGTCGCCTCCGTCGCGGTCCTGGTGGCCGTGATCGGATTCGTGATCGGACGGCTCCGCCTCATAGAAAAGGCTTCAGGTTCCCAGACGACCCAAAATGTCGCCGTCCTGCCGTTCGTTGATTTGAGTCCGGATAAGGGTCATGAACACGTTTGCGACGGGATCACGGATATCCTTATCAATGGCCTGAACAGCGTTGAAGGATTGCGGACGTCGGCCAGGACATCGGCGTTTTATTTCAAGGGCAAAGATGCCACCCCGGAGGAGATTGCCCGGAAACTGAAGGTCGAGTGGATCCTGGAGGGAAGCGTCCAGGTCTCCGAAAACAGGCTCCGAGTAATCGCCAGCCTCCTCCGCGCCGCCGACGGCAAAACACTCTGGACGGAGAGATACGACCGAAACCGGGCCGATATCTTCGCCGTCGAGGACGAGATCGCCCGGAGCGTGGTCGACAGCTTGAAAGTCAGGATCATGGGGGACGAGAAGGCGCCTCTCGTCAAACCCGGAACTGCGAATGTCGAAGCGTATAATCTCTATCTGCAGGGCCGCTACCTCTGGAGCAAGCGCGGGTTTGACGATCTCCTGAACGCCATCGAGTTCTTCAAGCGGGCCATTGACCTGGATCCCCGTTTTGCCCTGGGATATGCCGGCTTGTCCGATGCCTACGGCGTTCTTGGCGCCAATTGTAGCCTGCCGGCCCACGAGGCCTTCCCGAAGTCTTTAGATTATGCGGTTAAAGCCCTGGAAATAGATGATCAACTGGCCGAAGCCCATAGCTCGATGGGCAGCGCGAAACTCAGATATGAGTGGGATTTTGCGGGGGCCGAAAAAGAAATCAAGAGGGCTATGGAAATAGAGCCTGAGGAAGGCGATTATCATGCTCGATACGCGATACTCTTGAGCAATCTGGGGAAACATGAGAACGCGATCAAGGAAATCAAGCTGGCGCGTGACCTGGACCCTCTTAGCCTCAGAATCAGAGCGAGCGTTGGCAACCTCCTCTATCTTGCCAGAAGATACGCCGAAGCGGAGCAGGAACTCAAGAGGGAGCTCGAATTCGAGCCGGATAATTGTATCGTCTATGTCGACCTGCAAAAGCTTTATGCCGCGATGGGCCGGTATGAAGAGGCCTTGGAATTCGGAGCGCCCAAGTATAGCAGCTGCGCCTTCGGAAATCAGACCATGAATATAGAGCTCGTCAACGCGCGGCAAGCCTCTGTCTACGCCCGGATGGGAAATGCCGAAGAAGCGCGAAAAATACTCAAAGGCAGGGAGTATATCGGTGCACCCGGAGAATTCATTTCCCGAGCCTACCTGGCGGCCACCTACGGCTGGCTGGGCGAAAAGGACAAAGCCTTCCGACTGCTGGAGAAAGCCTATGAGGAGAGGGATTCAAGGATGGTCCATCTCAAGGTTGACCCCCGTTTCGACTGCCTCCGTCCCGACCCTCGTTTCGCCAGTCTCCTCCGCCGCATGGGGCTGGATAAGTAGCCAGATACCTCCATGACGACCGGGTGAGGCAAATAAAGGGTACATGAAAGCCCACTGAGCCGTGCCATTGAGGCCCCTCGAGGGGCAGCAAATCCCCGAACATGGGCTAGTTGGTTGACACACTCCGGCGAGCGGCGCAGAATTAAAGTGTCGGATGGGGGGTTGGCGGCGCCCGGCGCCGGGGAGCGAGCCGTGAGAAAAGTCTTGTTATCGAACCTCATTTCGCTCGACGGGTACTTCGAGGGCCCGAACCGGGAAATCGATTGGTTCGTCTGGGACGCCGAGCTCCAGGATTACTCGATCGCGATGCTCAAGACCGTGGACACCCTGCTCTTCGGACGGGTGACTTACGAGATGATGGCCACCTACTGGCCGACCGCGACCCAGGACGATCCGGCTGTCATCAACAGCATGAACAGCCTGCCCAAGATCGTCTTTTCCAAAACGCTCGAAAGAGCGGACTGGAATAACTCCCGGCTGGTGAAGGGCGATATCGGCGAGGAGATCTCCAGGCTCAAGCAGCTTCCGGGCAAGGACATGGCGATCTTCGGGAGCTCCGACCTGGCGGTGACCATTGCCGAGCGCGGCCTGCTCGACGAGTGCCGCTTCCTCGTGAATCCGGTCGTCCTGGGCGCGGGCAAGCCGATGTTCAAGGGCCTTAAAAGCAAGCTCGACCTGAAGCTCCTGGCCGCCAAAACACTGGGCTCGGGAGTTGTCATACTCAGCTACGCCCCTAGACAATCGCGCGTGACCGGATCAACTCCCTGGGTCGAATAAGGAATGGAGGTGACGTGATGACAGCCAACATTTTCATGAAATGGACGGCCTGGGGCCCTCGCCTCCAGAGCCTTCTCCGCATCGTGGCGGCTTTCATGTTCATGATGCACGGAATGATGAAACTCTTCGCCTTTCCCGCTGGCGTGCCCCCGAAAGGCGGCACGGTCGTGCTGCTCACTCAATCGGGTCTGGGGGGGATCCTCGAATTCTTCGGCGGCGTGCTGCTCCTCATCGGCCTGTTCACCCGGCCCGTCGCCTTCATCCTGGCCGGGGAGATGGCGGTGGCGTATTTCCAGTTCCACTTTCCCCGCGGCTTCTGGCCCATTGTCAACCAGGGGGAGCTGGCCGCGCTCTATTGCTTCGTCTGGCTCTTTTTTTCGGCCAACGGACCCGGGCCATGGAGCCTGGACGGGCTGCGAAAGAAGCGCAAAACGGCCTCGGCGGCCGGCTAGCGTCCTCTTCCTGGAGCGCCGTCACAACCGCCGCGGCGCTCAAATAGGGCCCCCGCTCTAACGCGAGTTAATGGACCGGTCTATTTTGGCTCAAGACAGCGCAGGGCGTAGAGCTTGAAGCCGCCCGCCGCGTCCGCCGGGATCGGGAAGCGCTCGACCGCGATCGCGTCCGCCCGGGTGACTCTGACCGGATAGCCTGTGTCGAAGGCGCCGTCGTTGAGCAGCACATAGGCCTGCGCGCCTTGGGGCGGGTCCGCCCAACCCTGGGGCCGGCCGGAGACATTGAGAACATACTCGGTCTTCCCGGACGCGGCACCGGCCCATTCCGGCGCTTGGCCGCTGAAGCCGATGCCGTCACTGTTGAGCGTCGAGGCTCCGCAAGCGACAAGCCACGGCTGTCCGCCCGCTTCCCTGCCGAAGATGCCCAGCTTTCCCTGGAAGCGGACGCCTTCGACCTCGGCCTCGCCGGCGAATTCGCTGAGAACCAGGTAGCTTCCCCACGCCGTATCGACCGTCAGCGCGACGGCCGACGGCCCCGCCGCGGCTGGCGTCGCGACCCTGCGCGTGGACCTGACGGAGAGCAACCCGCCGGGTGCGCCCGGCTCGTGGACGCCGACGAACACGCTCGCCAGCCCGTCCCCTTCATTGATCAGGTCGAGATAACGGACGCGCCGCCCGTAGTGCTGATGGTCCTCCTGGCCCGGGCCGTTGGCGGCGGCAACCTTACCGACGGGGGAGAGGCACCAGAAGCGGAAGCTCCGGCCGGGCTCCTCCCAGACCGCCTGCCACGCCGCCGCCGGACGGCCGCTCTCCCTCGACGTCCCGCAGGCCGAAGATGGCCTCGCGGGCGATGCTCCCGCCGAATTGGGGCAGGGGCGGCTCGGGGGGCAGGCTGATGCCCTCGAACTTGAGAGCTCCGGCCGCTCCCGCGTCGCTCGAAGCCAGCTCGCTGAACAGCCGGTAATCGTGACTCTTCCCGCCGCGGACGCGGAAGATATCGACGGCCGCCGTCCGGCCCTCGGGGCCCTTGAGCAGGATGACCAGCCGCCGGTACTCGGAACACTGGCTGTAGGCATCGGTCGAGGCCTCGACGGCCGACAGCCGCGGCGTCGTGAACATCATCTCCAGCCGCGGGTGACGCGGGTTCGGGTTGTCGCGCGCGCGGAAGCGCTGCGGCTGGCCGTCGACGACGACCAGGTTGTGGCTCAGGGTGCTGACGATCCATTCGTTGACCGGCATGTCCCCGACATAGCCGTGATCGCCGAGGAGCGTTCGGCCGCCTTCATCGTAGAAAAGCGAGAGGTTGTCGGCGTGGCGGTGACCGCCCTCGGGCGAAAAGTTGAGCGAAAGCACCGTCGCCTGCTTCCCCGGGCCGTGGCGGAGAATGCCGGTCATCCAGCCGGGGAAGTAGATCTCGGGAAGGTCGAGGTCCCCGGCCTGGAGGATATCGTCCGCCTCGAGGTTGAAAAGCGCATATTTCCCGGGAGTGTCCCGGCCCAGGAGCGTCCCCGTTTTCCCGCCGAAATATTCGGGGTACCGCCCGAGGCCCATCTCGACGCACTCCCCCGGGGAGCGGCCGCCGATATTGCTGTCTTCGATCGGCAGGATCGTCCCGTCCGGCCGGAGCTGGTCGAGCATCATGCGGTACATCAGCCGGAGCTTCGCGTCACTCGCGTAAAGGTCGGCGGCGGCCCGGCGGTCCGCGAAGGAATCCGGCCAGCCGAACCCATGCAGGCGCTCCGGGATGGGCAGGAGCTCGCTCAGGTACATCATCGTGTAGCCGGGGCTTTCCTTGCTGTAGCCGTCGGCGGTGAACGAACCGTCCCGGACGCCCTCGTAGCCGCGGAGCGCGGTGTCGGCCAGGGCCGGCAGGTTGAGGGCCCGCGCCACCGAGGCGAAGGCGTGGTAGATGCGGGGTGTCTTGTTGTTGATGAGCTTGGCCTGGTCGGGGCCGCCGACATAGGGCTCGCCCGTGAAGATCCACTCAAGGAGGAGGTCGCGCTCGACCTTCTCCCGTTCGGCCGCGCTCCAAAGCTCCCGGCCGAGGGAGTCCCGGGCGTCCACCACCAAGTCGAAAGCCACTGAAAGGTCGTAGAGGCTCCCCATGCTGTCCGTGCTCGGGTGGAGCCGGCCCGCCGCCCCAGAAGGTCTGTTCCATCGCGGCCCGGTGCAGGCTGTCGTCCTCGAAGACGCCCGTCGCCAGGTGCCTCTTCCAGACGAGCTCGAGATCCGTGTCGTGGGCGGCCGCGTAAAGCGGTTCGGCGTCGGCGACCGTGTTCCAGTAATCGTGGTAAAGCCAATTCCGGTAGCAGACGGCCAGCCGGACGAGGATCTCCTGGGCGCGGCGGGCGTAGCGCGCGTCGCCCGTGACCAGCCAGGTGAGGGCCAGGTCGCTCGCCCCCCTGATCATGAAATTCGCTTTGTACCAGCGGACCGTGCCGCTGAAGCTCATGTGCATCGGGTGCCCGACCCAGTGATAGGCCAGCTCGCCGGTGCGGTTTTCGGGGTCGGCCTGTTCCTTGGGGTTGAGATAGAAAGTGAAGGTCTGGCCGGTGCGCGGGCAGACGAGGCGCTGGGTCTCGGCGTATCTAGCTGAGGGGTAAACATGCCCGCAGAAAGAGCAGGTCAGCTTGTCCGGGTCATGGTAATCCCAGTGGAGCAGGCCGTGGCCGATGCCTTCCTGGGACTTGGTCCCGACGCAATTGGGGCAGGTCATGCCGTATTCGTACCAGGGGGTCAGCTCGCCGATCATCGCCGCGACGTAACTTGCGGGCTGGGCGACGAGGTAATCGGCCGACTGGCGGGCGGCCTGGGCGAGGTCGCGGGCCCAGGAGGCGCTCTTCAGGTTGCGGAGGAGGCGGTCGCGGACGACGGCGTCGAGCAGGGCCGGGCGTTGGAGCGGGCCACGCTCCGCCAGAAGGCGTGTTTTGCGCTCTTCGGCCTGCTTCCTGAACTCGATCTCCTCCCGGCTCAGGTCCTTTGCTTGCCAGGGCATGTACCCTTCGCCGCGGACGACGGCCCGGATATACTGCTCGCGCTTCTCGGCGTCGGTTTGCGCCGCGGCGGGCCGGACGAGAGCGCCGGCGGCGAGCGCGAGGGAAACGAGGGCGAGCAGGGACCGGAAAGAAAGAGTTCGCCGGACCGACGGTTTCGGGACGGGCGCGATCCTCTGGGGTCGTAGCGATGTTTCCTTCATTTCGTTCGGCCTCCTTAGAGCCTAATGCGGCTCGAGTTTCGATCGGACTGCCGCATCTTAACACCAAACGCCCGTCCGCCGGAAGTCGCGAATTCAGCTGAGCCCGTACGAGTCTTTTCATGTGAAGGCAGATGATCATCGGAAGGGTGGCACGGCGTGGGGGCCCCCCGCCGACATTTCCTGAGACACTGACCTTTATCCCTCCCTCTGTAGGGAGGGGAGAGGGTGGGTACTATCTAAAATGAGAGTCTGGGGAAGTGTCTCAGGCAAACCACCGTTCGGACGCCGGGGGAACGCCGTGACAGGACCCTATTATCGAAATAAGCGGTCATGTGAAAAGAACGGCACAGGGACGCGCTGTGACAGGACCCGTTTTCGGATATCGATCGGAAGCTGGCCGGGATGGACGCGCGGGCGAGGACCGGCGTCATGAAGAGGGCCGTATGAGAGCCGGAGCGGCCACGGTTTCCCGAGCGTAGCGAAGGGAAGAGCGAAGGCTCGAATCGAGCGAGATTTCCTGCTTTGCCGAGCAAAGCAGGGGGATTCCAAAGGGGAAAGCCCCTTTGGTCGGAGGACGAAGTCCGAGAAGGGGAGGCAGTGAGCGAAGCGAGCGTTGGAAGGGGGAAAGCAAAGCTTTCTCCCTCCAAAAAGTCGGTGGGGAAATCGTGGCGTGCCCTCGAGTGACCCGGCACGAAGCCGGCGAATCCGGGTTCCAAGTTCGCAGGATGGACGCGCGGGGCAGCGCTGGGGTAATATATCCGTCCGGCGCCGGTTGCGCCGCGAAACCAAGTGAGAGGTCGAAACCCATGAACTTCAGGAGCCCGCATTTCCTCGCTCTTTGCCTGGGACTGGCCGTCCTGGTCGCGGCCTGCCGGAAAAAGGAACCCGCGCCCGAGCCGGCCGCGGCCGCCCCCGCCGCCGAATTCAACCTGCAGGTCGACCAGTTCGCCGACTTGAGGATCCTGCGCTACCAGGTCCCCGGGTTCGATGCGCTCACCGCTTCGCAGAAAGAGCTTGTCTATTACCTGAGCGAGGCCGCCGTCTGCGGCCGGGACATCTTCTTCAGCGAAAACTACAAGCACAACCTCGTGATCCGCCGCACGCTCGACGCCATCGTCCAGGGCTACAAGGGCGACCGGAACGACCCGCGCTGGGCCGAGTTCATGACTTACGTGAAGAGGGTCTGGTTTGCGAACGGCATCCACCACCATTACTCGAACGACAAGTTCGCCCCGGGTTTCGACGCGGACTACTTCGCCGCCCTGGTCAAAGGCTCTGAGGGCGCGAGCTTCCCGCTGGCCGAAGGTCAGTCGGTCGACGGCCTCATCGCCTTCCTCCGGCCGATCCTCTTCGACCCGGCCGTCGCCCCGAAAAGGCTCTCCCAGGATTCGACAAAGGACCTGGTCACGAGCTCCGCGGTGAATTTCTACGACGGCGTCACCCAGGCCGAGGTCGAGGCCTACTACAAAGGCATCGTCGACAAGAACGACCCGACGCCCGTTTCCTACGGCCTGAATTCGCGGGTCGTCAAGAAGGACGGCCAGGTCGTCGAGGAGGTCGCCTCGGTCGACGGCCTGTACGGCCCCGCCATCGCCAAGATCGTCTTCTGGCTGGAGAAAGCGGCCGGCGTCGCCGAGAACGAGCAGCAGAAGAAGGTGATCGAAACGCTCATCGCCTACTACCGCACCGGCGACCTGGAGAAGTTCGACGAGTACAACATCCTCTGGGTCGGGGAGCTGGGGTCGCTCGTCGATTTCGTCAACGGCTTCATCGAGGTCTACGAGGACCCGCTGGGGATGAAGGCCTCCTGGGAGGCGCTCGTCAATTTCAAGGACCTGGCGGCGACGAAGCGGGCCGATACGATCTCCGCCAACGCCCAGTGGTTCGAGGATAACTCGCCGGTCGATCCCCGTTTCAAGAAAAAGGAAGTCAAGGGCGTTTCGGCCAAGGTCATCACGGCGGCCATGCTCGGGGGCGCCTGCTACCCTTCGACCCCCATCGGCATCAACCTGCCGAACGCCAACTGGATCCGCAAGAACTACGGATCGAAGTCCGTCACCATCGAGAACATCACCTACGCCTACGACCAGGCTTCGCTCAAGTCGGGGTTCGGCGAGGAGTTTTCCTATTCCCCCGGGCTCCTCGAACGCGCTAAAAAATACGGTCCGCAGGCCGGGAACATCCACACCGACCTCCACGAGGTCCTGGGCCACGGCTCGGGACAGCTCCTGCCCGGAGTCGCGCCCGAAGCGCTCAAGAACTTCCACTCGCCGATCGAGGAGTCGCGGGCCGACCTCTTCGCCCTCTACTACATCATGGACGACAAGATGGTCGAGCTGGGCCTCCTGCCGTCGATGGACGCGGCCAAAGCGGAATACGACCTTCAGGTCAGAAACGGCCTGATGACCCAGCTCACCCGGATCCAGCCCGGCAAGACCGTCGAGCAGGCCCACATGCGCGGCCGGGCGATGGTCTCCCACTGGGTCTACGAGAAAGGCAAGGCCGAAAACGTCATCTCGAGGGAGACGAAAGACGGCAAGACGTTCTTCGTGGTCAACGATTATCCGAAGCTGCGCGGGCTCTATGGCCAGCTCCTGGCCGAGGTCCAGCGGATCACGAGCGAGGGGGACTACGAGGCGGCCAAGAATCTCATCGAGACCTACGGCGTCCAGGTGGACCAGGGACTCCACAAGGAAGTGCTCGAGCGCTACGCCAAACTCCACCTCGCGCCCTACAGCGGGTTCGTCAACCCGGTCTACACGCCGATCGTCGTCGACGGGAAGATCGTCGACGTCAAGGTTTCCTATGACGAAGGCTACGTCGAGCAGATGCTGAGATACGGCCGCGATTATTCTTTCCTAAAATAATCCATGTCCGACAGCCTGAAGCCCCTGCGGATCGGCCCGATCGACGTCGATTTCCCGGTGGTGCTGGCGTCCCTCGCCGGCTACACCGACCTCTCCTACCGCCTGATCTGCCGCGAGCTCTCGGCCCCCTACTGCGCCACCGAGGCGATGCTCGATACGCACTTGCTCCATACGGGAAAGCTCAGGCAGCGGCTGGCGCACGTGGACGAAGCCGACCACCCCCTCGCCGGGCAGCTCATGGGGCGCGAGCCCGCCGTCATGGCCGCCGCGGCCGCCGTCCTCAGCGAGGCGGGGTTCGACGTCATCGACCTCAATTTCGCCTGTCCGGTAAAAAAGGTCCTGGCCCGCGAGCGCGGCGGCTTTTTCATGGGCCGGCCCCGCCTTGCCCTGGATATCGTCAAGGCCGTGCGCGACGCCGTCTCCGACAAGCCGCTGACCGTCAAGCTCCGCCGCTCGCTCAGGGACGTGGGCTCGGGCGAGGAAGACTTCTGGGAGCTGGCGAGCGGCGCTTTCGAGGCGGGCGTCGCCGCCGTCTGTGTCCACGCCAGGAGCGTCGAGCAAAAATATCAGGGCCGGGCGGACTGGGATTTCCTGTCCCGGGTGAAGCGGGCCTTCCCGGACCGGACGATCATCGGTTCGGGGGACGCCCTGACCGCCGCCGATGCCTTGAGGATGATCCGCGAGACGGGCGTCGACGGCGTGACCGCCGCCCGCGGGGCCATCGGCAATCCCTGGTTCTTTCGCCAGGCCCGGGACATCGCCGCCGGCCGCCAGCCTTGCCGGCCGACGCTGGCCGACCAGCGCCGGCTCATCAGCCGGCATTTCGACCTGACGCGCGCGATCTACGGCCCCGGCCTGGGCGTCAAGAAGATGCGCAATTTCGCGATCCATTACGCGCATCTTCATCCCCACCCGGCCCAGGCCCGGAAGGCCGCCGCCGCCGTGACGAGCGAGACAGCCTGGCGGGCTTTTCTCGACTCCTATTATCCGGAAGCCGGCCCGGCAGCCTGAGGCTCATCCCGGTCCGGGGGTGAAGTCCGGCCGGTCCGGCAGGCAAAAAACGGTTTGACTTTTTCCCTTGTCTGTCATATTCATTCGGCTGTGGTGAGGACGTGGGGCCACTCAAAACCGCTTGTCATTAATCCTGTAAATCTGGGGTCCTCCGGGGAAAAAACCGCTTCCCGGGGTCAGGAGGTGGGGATCGGGATAATCACTGATCGAGGGCGTGGGGGGGTCTGTGTATTTCATCGCAGTCACAAGAAAAGGAGGAGAAGCAATAATGAAAAAAGTATTGACAGTCCTTCTGGTCATCGCCTGCCTGGCTGTGTTGAACCCGAATGTCCAGGCTCAAAAAGCGTCCACCGCCAACCGGGGCAACTCGCCGGTTGAGAAGGCTCTCGGAACCGCGGAGAAGATCATGGGTTACGATGCCCCGCCTCCGGGACTGCCGAATGAAGAACTCCAAAAACGCTCCGAGATGGTGGTCCAATATCCCGACAACTCCTTGCTGAATTACCGCGGCGTCGCCTTTGGCAACTTCAACATAGCGGGCAGTTTCGGCGAAGAGATGGTCGTCGACTTCGGCAGCGCAGGCGTCTGGATCCGCGACAATACTTGGCAGCAGCTCAGCGGCCTGAACCCGAGTTGGCTGATCAGCGGCAACGTCGACGGCAATTCGTCCGATGATGAACTTGTCGCTGGGTTCGGATCGTATGGCGTGTGGCTCTGGTGGTACAACGATTATCCCGGGAATTGGTACCAGATCAGCGGAGCCCTGGCCACCGGCGGCTTTCTCACGGACGACAACAACGACGGCCGGAAAGAACTCTATGTCGACTTTGGCGCAATGGGCTTGTGGCGAGCCGAGCTTTATACATACACCTGGACTCAGGTCTCCGGCCTCAACCCCTATACTGGGCTGAGAATGGACACCATCGGACCTGGCTGGGAAGAAGCCTGCGCTCTGTTTCCAACCCACGGAGTCTGGAGGATTTTCTGGAATGGCGGCGCACCCTATTATGAACAACTCTCCGGAACGGTGACCTCCGAGGATGATCACGCTTCCGCAAAATTTACCGGAGGGGCTGCCGAAGACCTGATCATCGACTTCGCTAGTCTGGGCCTGTGGCTTTGTCAGCAGAATGATCAGAGCTGGCATCAGATCGACACCCATAGCATCAACAGGGTGCGCGAGGTCTATTTCATCGGCAACCCGGACGCCGAGCTGCTCATCCTCTATAACACTTCCCCGGCCGGCCTGTGGATGTGGAACTACTCCGGTTTCCCGGGCGCCCTCACCCAATTGAACGCCTGGACGCCCGACGCCGACGGCTTCGTCGAGCCGTTCGACATCAATGGTGATACAGAGACGAACGGCGACCAGGAAGTGGCGGTCGATTTCGGCGCGAACGGCCTCTGGGTGTACGACAATACAGACGCGAGCTGGACTCAGCTGAGCGCCCTGAATCCCGTGTTCATGGTGGCCGGGGATTATTGGAAAGTCGGCTACAAAGATACCCTGGTGGTCGATTTTGGCGCAAACGGGTTCTGGCGATACACGGCACACACGGATAGTTGGACCCAGCTTTCCGGATTGAGCCCGGACAGCGCCACGTGATGGGCTTTTTCTGACCACCGGACGAACAGCCAATTCCGGTCGATCGACTTAACGAGTCTGGCACTGGCGCTGACCCGGGTCAAGGAAAGCCGTCGGTTCCTTATGATTAGATGGAGCGGCCGGACACCGCCGCGGCGGCCCGGCGGGCCGCCCTTTCTTTTATCCCGGCGCACCGGCTAAAATGAATGGAGGTCAGGACAATGCTTCCGATCGGTCCCCTGATGGTCGAGCACCGGCTCATCGAGCGGATGATCCGGGCTGCCGGCACCGAGCTCGAAGGGCTGCGGGCCGGGGGACATGTGGACCCCCGGTTCCTGGAGACGATCGTCCATTTTTTCCGGGCCTACGCCGACCGCTGCCACCATGGGAAGGAAGAGGACATCCTGTTTCGTGAGCTGGGCCGGAAGAGCCTCTCGGCCGAGCACCGGCGGCTGCTGGAGGAGCTGACGGAGGAGCACAAACAGGGAAGAAGCGCGGTGACCGCCCTGGCGGAGGCCAACGAGGCCCTTCAGAGGGGCGAGCCGGGCGCGGAATCCTCGATCGCCGGGCGTCTGGCCTGGCTGATCGATTTCTATCCCCGGCACATCGAGAAAGAAGACAAGCGCTTCTTCATTCCGATCATGGATTATTTTACGCGCGAGGAGAAGGACGCCATGATCGCCCGCGGTTACGAGCTCGACAGCCGGCTCCTGCACCGGGAGTTCGAGGATTTCCTGCTAAAAGCGCTATCCCGATCCTGAATCCGGTCCTCAGACCGGGGCGAGGTCCGGTCAGGCCTCCCGGATGCGCGCGTCCGGGGGTATAATTATCTTATGCCGACGGTAGGGGCTGTGACCCGGAGTTTCCAGGTATTCGTCAAGCCCGCCGGCGCCGCCTGCAACCTCGCCTGCCGATATTGTTATTACCTGGGCAAGCCCGACCCTGGCCTTGGCGGCAAATCCGGGCTCCTGCTCCGCCAGGCCCCGCATCCGTCAGCCGAGCCGTCGAGGATGCCCGCCGACCTCCTCGAAAGCTACATCACCCAGCACATCGCCGCCTCGCCCGACGAGATCATCCGCTTTTCCTGGCACGGGGGCGAGCCGACGCTCCTGGGCGTCGACTACTTCCGTAAGGCCGTTAAGATCCAGCGGCGCCGCTGTCCCGCCGGCCGGACGATCGCCAACGGTATCCAGACGAACGGCACTCTCCTCGACGACGAGTGGGGGACTTTTCTCGCCGCCGAAGGGTTCGCGGTCGGCCTGAGCCTCGACGGCCCGCGCGAGCTCCACGACGCCCATCGTCTCCGGCGAGACGGGAGCTCAGCCTTCGCCGAGACGATGCGCGGTTACGAAGTGCTGCGGCGGCACGGCGTCCCCGTGGATATCCTCTGCGTCGTCGGCGCCCACAACGCCTTTCGCCCGGCCGAGGTCTACCGCTATTTCAAGGAGATCGGCGCCGCCTATATCTCTTTCCTTCCCCTCGTCGAGCGGCGGCCGGCCGCGCCGGGCGGCGTGAGTCCCGCGTCCGTTTCGCCGGGAGCGTGGGGCGATTTTCTCTGCGCCGTTTTCGACGAGTGGCTGGCCGGGGACATCGGCGGAATCAAGGTCCAGGTCATCGAGGAGGCGGTCCGCCCGGCCTTCGGCCAGGAGCACTCGCTCTGCATCTTCCGCCCCGCCTGCGGCGACATCCCCGTCCTCGAGCGGAGCGGTGACGTCTACGCCTGCGATCACTTCGTGGACGCCGAGCACCGCCTGGGCAACATCCGCGAGCGCCCGCTTGCCGACCTCCTCGACAGCCCCGCCCAGAGAGCGTTCGGCCTGGCCAAGCTGGAGACGCTCCCGCGCGTCTGCCGGGAGTGCGAGGTCAGGGAAATGTGCAACGGCGAATGCCCGAAGAACCGGTTCGTCCCGGCCCCCGACGGCGGGCCGGGACTGAACTATCTCTGCGCCGGCTACCAGAAGTTCTTCGGCCGCGTCCGGCCGTTCGTGGCCGAGGTGGCGGCCGAGTGGCGCCGGCAGAACCCAAAGCGGAGCGCTAAGTCTTGAGCTTGTCCTTGAGGAAGGCCACCGTCCTTTTCCAGGCCAGCTCGGCCGCTTCCTTGTTGTAGTTCGTCCCCGTGTCGTTCATGAAGGCGTGCCGCGCGCCCTCGTACAAGTAAATCCTGTAGTCGACCCCGGCCTTTTTCAGCGCCTCCTCGAAGGCGGGGACGCCGGCATCGATGCGCGCGTCGTCGCCCGCATAATGCGCGAGCACGGCGGCCTTGATCTTCGGGACGTCCTCGGACGCGGGCTGCATGCCGTAAAAGGGCACCGCCGCCTGTCAGGTCCGGGGCGTTGACCGCGACCTGGTTCGTGACGCCGCCTCCCCAGCAGAACCCCAGGCAGGCGACCTTGCCCGTAGCCTGGGGCTGTGTTTTGAGATAGGCGACGGCGGCGACGAAGTTCTTGGTGTTCGCCTCGCGGTCGAGCTTCCCGATCATGTCCCGGGCCTTGTCCGGGTCCTCCGGCGTCCCGCCCAGCGGGCGTCAGGCCGTCCGGGGCGATGGCCTCGAAGCCCTCAAGCGCCACCCGCCGGGCGATGTCCTCGGTGTGGGGGTTGAGACCCCTGTTTTCGTGGATGACGATGACGCCCGCGAGCTTGCCGGCGCCCTTCAGACGGGCGGAGTAGGCGCGCATATCTCCCGCCGCGCCGGGGTACTTGATATATCCCGTCTCCAGCCGCGGGTCGTCCTTGGCGACGACCTGCATCGCCGCGCCGCCGCTTTCGCGGCCCGGCAGCCCAGCGGCAGCGGCGGCCGTCCCGCCCGCGATCAGGGCGAGCTTTTCCAGGAACCCCCGGCGGTCCATCTCTCCACGCGCGTATTTTCCCAGGATATCCAGGATATCAGGGGTCATCGTTATCCCTCCCTTGCTGTATCGGTTTCCCTTATTATTAGTTTATAGCATGCGCCGCGCTCCGACAAGCCGGAGCAGGTTCGGGCGGCGTCTCCTTGAAAAGCGGGTGGTGATTTGATAATAATAAGAGCTCAATTCGGCGCATTTATCGAGCATCCTGTGACGGCCTTTAAGAAAAACAACGCGGGGATCCGCAGTCTGCTCTCGTCTGTCTTCTTTCTCTCCGGGTTCGCTTCCTTGATCTATCAGGTGGTCTGGCAGCGTCTCCTCACTGTCTATTATGGCGTCGGGTCGATCTCGATAACACTCATCGTCAGCGTCTATATGTTGGGCCTGGGGATTGGCGCGCTGATCGGAGGGTATCTTGCCGAAAGGGTGAAGAATAAGCTCGGTCTCTACCTCCTGGTGGAGCTCTCGACGGGCTGCTTCGGGATCATCAGCCTGCCGTTCCTGGACTGGCTGGGCCGGAACACGGCGGCCAGCAGCCCCTTCGCCTCGTTCTTTTATATGTTCCTCTTTCTGTGCCTGCCGACGATCCTCATGGGGATCACGCTGCCCCTGATCACGAAGATCTTCAACAGCTTCGTCCGCGATTTCCTCAAGACGGTCAGCTTCCTCTATTTTATTAACACCCTGGGCGCGGCCGTTGGGACCATCTTTGCGAGCCTCGTCCTCATCTCCTTTTTCGGGCTCGACTCCGCGCTCTACGTGGCCGCGGGCATCAATGTCGGCCTGGCTGTCTTGATTTATATCGGCGGCCGGTTGAGGACCGCCCCGGAACCTGGGGTGGCGGCTGTCGGTGCCGAGCCGGCCGAGGGATCGATATTCGGGCGCGTCGCCTTTCTCCTCGTTTTCCTTACGGGCTTCCTGGCCGTCGGCTACGAGATCGTCTGGTTTCGGCTCATCGCGGTCCTGGTCAAGGCGTCGCCCTATGCCTTCTCCTGCGTGTTGTCGGTTTATCTCTTCGGCGTCGCGCTCGGCAGTTTCCTGATGAACCGTTATTTGAGCAAGACCCCGGCTGCGAACAGAAAACGACTCTTCTTTTCTCTCCAATTCTTGATCGGTCTTTATGTGGCCGTCGTCATCATCGCCTTCGTTTTCTTGACGAAGCACTCCTTTCTGGGCGGGCTCGCCCGAACGTCCTTCCTCACCGAGGTCCACCCTGTCTTCAAGTTGCCCTCCCTCGAATCCGCGGGCGCCTTTTTCAAGGATCTTTATGCGCTCAGCGACATCCTCCTATGGCCCGCGTTCCTGGTGTTCGTACCCACCCTGCTGATGGGGGCGAGTTTTCCTTTGATTTCCGCGCTGGCGCTGACCCGCCGAGACAGAGAAGGAAAGACGGTCGGAACCGTTTATTTCTTCAATATCATCGGCAACACCCTGGGGGGAGTCCTGACAGGTTACGTGCTCCTGCCGCTCCTGGGTACGGAATTGACGCTCAAGTGGTTTGCCGTGGCGGGCTTGGCCTTCGGGCTGCTGGTCCACGCCAGAAGGACGCCGTCCATCAACCCGTCTTCGAAAGGCGTCCCCCGGGCCGCCGGCCTTCCCCGATATGCCCTGGTGGGGGCGGCGATCGCGGCCACCCTATGGCTGTTCCCAGGGCGGACCCGACTTTATGAGATGATCCATCATTCTCCGTTTCCCGGGTCCACGGCGCAGATCGATGAGGGCATCGATACCGTCGTCGTTTCCTATGAGGACCAGGACAAGCTGGAAGCGTACATTGGCGGTCAAGGCCACGGGCGCCGCCCCGGCTACAACTATTATTGGGAAACGATGGAGGCCGTCAGCTTCCCCCGCCGGCTGGAGAACGTCCTGATCATCGGGTTCGGCACGGGCTCTATCACGGAGGCGATGCTTAAGACTGAGGGCGTCGAGCGGATCACGATCGTCGAGATCAGCCGCTCGCTGATGAAGAATCTAACCCGAAGGCATTTCTTCAAGGAGATGCTCTCGGATCCGAGGATCACCCTGATCATCGACGACGGACGCAGGTTCCTATTGAAATCTGACGCTAAGTACGATCTGATCCTGATGGATCCCCTCAAGTCCAGCACCTCGTACAGCACGAACCTCTACTCCTTTGAGTTCTTCTCTCTGATCAGCCGGCGGCTGAACGAGGAGGGAGTCTTTTTCGCCTGGACCGACGAGTTCAGGGTCATGCCCAAGACAGTGCGCACGGCCTTCAACCATGTTCGCGTCTATGACTATTTCTGCCTGGCCTCCAATGACCCCTGGCGCGAGACTCCTGGGCGCCGGGAAAAGCTGCTGGAGAACCTGCTCCCCCGGGAATCATGGCACCTGGTGAGGCAGAAAAGCCAGAAATACCTTGGCGGCGACGATTACATCATAAAAGTCAGCCGCGGCTATCCTATCAACCGGGACCGGCGGCCGGTTTCGGAATACTACCTGGGCCTGAAGGTCAGGTCCGCGTCGCTCGAAAAACAGCGGCGAGGATAGGCGCCTCGGCGCTTCCCGCCGCCCGTCAGCTGCCCACCGCCTCCCTTAGTCAGGATAGCCGGCCGAGATTTCGCTCCATGTCCATGCCCCGCTTGGCCAATTGCCCAACCTTGAAAGTGAAAAAGCTTTGCGTGCGTGAGAGTTCTCCTGTTTCAGGAGAGTATCTATGCGGGGCCCTTTGGCAGCCTTTTTCCATTGCTTGGCTTTGCTTCGCTTGCCCAAACAACCGCCCTGGGAACGACCAACGACAAGCTTTATTTGGCGGTTTGGGCTCCCCGGTGTTTCTCAAGGCGATTAGCTGTTTTACGGCCCTCTCGATAGATGATTCGAGTATGAATATCCGGCACAACGATCTTCAGAGGCTAGGGGGGAAGGCATCATTTATACAGGCATAAATAGTTTCTGCAACTAGCTGAGGACGAGCACGGAAACACGCTTGAGTTTACAACCTCAGCTGCCTGCTTTGAATGACCCCATACGCAAGACTCCAGCGCCCGAGTCCCCTTTCTGAAAGTTCCTCTTCCAGGGATTCGTGGCACCTAATGCGCTAAAAGACTTAGAATTACCCCGAGGTGACGCTTCGCACAATTGTTTTGGGATATTTCCCGGGATTGAAAGCTAGGTCACCGGCGCTCCAAGGACGACGAAAAGATAATTAGCCCGGCCATTCCGCCTCCCATTCCTAGAGCGACAGAAGCGGGGTGGTACGCATTCTTCACGAGGTTTAGCAATAGGCCGCTTTCGTGAGAAATTTATCTGTCCTCGAGCGTCTTAATAAATAGTGGATTATTGTCAGCCTTCAGAGCAAGGTAGGGCCAATAATAAGCAATTCTGGAAAAAACTCATCCTCGTTCATATGGAAGGGGATGGCGACGAAACGCTCGCAAAGCAGTTTATCAATCTCGTCCTCGGGCAGCCCTTCCCGGTTTTAAGAGACAGCATTTTCGTTAAATCGCTCGACAGTCGAACGCCAGATATCTGTATGGCCATCTGTGATTATCATTGCTCTGGGGATAAGTGCTTTCCCAGGTTCCGCTTTCTAAGGAAATGGAGCTATCTTCCATCCATTATCATTAGTCCGCTCCGGTACAACCATGGCGAGACGAGTGGCGGGACCTTCTTCGTACGCCAATGCGGGCGAGGGGAGAAAGCGACTCCGGATTTCGTTGAATACTTCGCCTGGCTCAATCAAGCATCGTTTATCGCCTGTTCGCCTTCCTGGCCAGTACATCCTAAATATCCCCTATATAAGGCGGCAAAGGTCCAAAAGATCGTTCTCGGTCGGACCCAGATCAGCCAGACCGAATCGGTCCTGGCTAAGGAAATCGGATGGTCTGCTTCCTGGTTATCCGCTTGTTTCCATCGCGAAATAGGCATCACGCTCGAGCAATTTATGATCAAAATAAGGATGTGTCGGGCCCTGTGGCAAGTGGTGAACACGGATAAGCACATTAAAGATATCTGCGATGCCGTCGGCTATCAGGACTCAGCGAATTTCTCCAAGCTTTTCAAGCGCCATTTCGGTCGCTCCGCTAGCTCATTGCGAACAGCGGTTCCTTAAAAGATATCCCAACAAAATAGAACCAACCCTGCGAAAAATAGCTCCCCAATAAAGTAAATAAAACCATTTCTTCTTAGGCCCGAAAAAGCAAGTATAGCTTAAGGGAAAAATAAATGCGGCACATGAACAGAGCCCTGAAAGGGGGTGATCGCCCTTGAGTATCTAGGTATTGCCACAATCCAGGAGGGATCTCCAACCTTGGAAGCCTAAGGAGGTAAAGCTCGTGAAAAAAGTTCTGCTTGGGATGTTCTTAATTTCTTTATTTTTTGTTACGGTCGCGTTTTCTCAGGTAACGACATTAGGAAGGACCGATGACCACAAGTATTTCACGATAAACGGCTCGCCGACCTTCTTGAGGTCGATCTGCTATCACTCAGCCCTGTCGGTGGACGACCCCAGCAGATGGGAACGTGATATTCTCTTGTTTAAGAAGTCAGGGATAAACTGCGTCCGGGTGTTTGCGATGTTCTGGACTGACGACGACGAAGATGACCATCACTATGGCCAGAACGATTGTAGCGTCGTTTATCTTGCAGATGGTGGCGGGCACTATATAGGCCAGGTGAATGAGACCTATATGGGCCGTCTGATCGACCTGTGTCATCTTTGCGATGAGGCGGGCATCATCGTGGATGTGACATTTGACTGGTGGGACCTGAAGATACCTGGGGACCCCGAGCCCGTGCTCTTCACTGACGCCCAGGTTCAGCCGTGCCTGCAAAATGTAATTTCAAGGATAAAAGAAGAAGGGTCCTTGCACAGTGAACCTCTTCACAATGTATTTTTCGATTTAAGCAACGAATATGAAACCCGAACCTGGGCACCCTGGTATATCCAAGAGCGAGCCCTCACTTGGGCGAGGAATGCGATGTCGGGTTACGAGTATCAGTATCTCTGCACGGCCAGCAGCGGATTTGATGGCGCCCTAGCCCTAATCAACTGGCCCGTCAACTTGGATTTCGTGGCTCCGCACTTTTTGCGCCATGGCGTCCCCCTCGGCGAGCCCCTGTGCTGGGACGATACGGATGAGCATGTTCAGGCTATCATTAACGAGATGGAGGAGCCCGGCCACACTCGAATGCCCATTCATCTCCAGGAGCCATTTACCAGGCCCTGGTTGGATGCTACCGGCGACCCGCAGTTGGACGGGGATTTTCTCGATGCGTTCGG
>CAVXUH010000002.1:0-553105 GCA_963764885.1 Candidatus Aminicenantota bacterium | reverse complement strand
CTTTTATCGGGGTAGGGCGGATGATTGGGCACTTCGACAGGCTCCTTGGCGATCAGCTCCTGAAGGTGCTTGATGGCCGCCTCGAGCTGGGCGTCCCGGCCGTTGAAGGTCGCGTGCGGCAGGTTATCGACCACGATGTCCGGATCGACGCCATGCCCCTCGATCAGCCACTCGCCCTCGGGTCCGTAGACCCCCGTCTCCGCGGCTGAAGCGATGCCGCGGTCGACGAGGACGTTCGACGAGCTGAGCCAGATCTCGCCGCCCCAGGTCCTCGTCCCGATGACCTTGCCCAGGCCGAGACGCCGGAAGCCTTCGCTGAAAGCCTCGCCGTCGGAGGCCGTGCGCTCGTCGCAGAGGACGACCATATGCCCGCGGAAGGCGTACTGCATGTTCCAGGTCGGCTTCCCGACCCGGTCCTGCCAGTAGAACCAGGCCTTGCGCAGGAGCTTCTCCAGGATCCAGGAATCGATATTGCCGCCGCGGTTGTGGCGGACGTCGATGATCAGACCCTTGCGGTCGAAGACGGGGTAGAAGTTTTTGACCCATTCCGTGTAGTTGTCACCGCCCATCGCCCGGAGGTGGACATACCCAATCTCCCCCCGGCCGGCCTTCTCGACCTCAAGGCGGCGGGTGTATTCCCACTCGGCGTAGCGGAGGTCCCCTTCATCGAAGGGCGTGATGGGCACGACGATCTCCTTGCGGGCCGAGCCGCCGGCGGCCGGCTTGACCTCGAGGAGGACCTGCTGCCCGGCCGTGTTCCGGAGGAGAAGCGATGGATCGGGGACGCTCAGGACCGGGACGCCGTTGATCGCGGTAATGACCTCCCCTTCGCGGATGACCGACATCGGCCGGCCCAGGGGCGAGAGGTTGTCCTTGTATTCGGGATCGGACCTGTGGATGTGGTCGATGCGATAGCCGCCTTGGGCTTCGTCACGGACGAGGCGCGCCCCGAGCGAGCCGGGGCTGACGCTGTCGGCCGGCTGCCTCAGGTCGCCGCCGCGGACGAAGGTGTGCAGGGCGGAGAGCTCGCCGACGAGGTGGGCCAGGAGGTCGTTGAGCTCGGAACGGTCGCTGACCCGGTCGACGAACGGGCGGTGCCGCTCGAGCAGGCCCTCGTAGTCGACATTGTGGAGGCTGCGGTCATAGAAATAGTCCCGCTCCATGCGCCAGGCGTCGACGAACATCTGCCGCCACTCCCGGCGGGGATCGACGGAGAAGGTCCACTTGGAAAGATCGATCTTGCGCTCGCCGAGCGTCTGCGGCGTCGGTTGGGCGGTCCCGGCGTCGATGACGTAGAGGTCGTCGCCCTTGCGGACGAGGAGCTTCTTGCCGTCGGCCGAAAGCTCGAAGCTGCGGACGTCCTCGATGAGCGTCTTGGCCTGGACGTTGCGGTTCTTGATCTCGACCGCTTGGAGCTTGGGCTGGCCCGCGGCGCTCGAGCCTCTGTCGATGAAGAACAGGGTTTTTTCACCGACGTCGAGCCCGGAATAGACGCCGGCGGCGAGCGGGACCTCGAAGATACGCTCGGCGAGGCCGGCGAGGTCGATGACGACCTGCGGCGCCGGCTTGGCCGCTTCCTGGCCGGCCGGCTTTTCGGCGGACGACCCCGGCTTGGCGTCGGGCCCTTTCTCTTCGGCGCCTTCCTTCTTTTCGGGCTTTTTGGGCTGGAGCTCGTTCGCCGGAGCGAAGGGGAACGCCTCCTTGGCCGTCAGCGCGGCGGCGAAGATCTTGGTCGTTTTATCAAAGTAGGGCTCGGGCTGCCGCGGGCCCCACGGGCTGAAGACGGCGCTCCGGAACCAGCGGTCCGAAAGGAAGTAAAGCCACTTGCCGTCCGGGCTCCAGGCCGGACTGTAGGAGTCGACCCGATCGTTCGTGAGCTCGGCGGTGCGCCCGGTCTCGGCCTCGAGGAGCGCGATCTGTTCGAAGCCGTTCGAGGCTCCCTTCACGTAGGCAAGCCAGCGGCTGTCGGGCGACCAGCTGAGATCCCCGAACATGCCGACGTCGGAGACGCCGACCCGGTTCACGGCCTTCGAGCCGGCGTTGAAGAGCCAGAGCTGGTAATCCTTGTCGGCGAAGGCCAGCCACTTGCCGTCGGGCGAGGGGACACCATCGAAACGAATGACCTTGGACCCGGTCGTCATCTGCTCGGCCGCGCCGAGACCGTCGACGGCGAAGCGATGGAATTCCCATTCGCCGCTCCCGTCGGTCAGGACCATCAGGCTCTTGCCGTCGCCCATGAACCGCGCCGCGCGGGCCCGGACGCCTTCCCCATGGTCAACCCGGACCCAGCGGCCGTCGCCGACGGGGGCAACGAAGACGTGGCCGCGGGACACGAGAACGATGCGATCGCCGTCCGGGGAGACGTGCCCTGATGTCAGGTAGTCGAGAGGTTTCGACACCCAGCGTTCCCGCATCTGGTCGAAGTCGGAGGGGAGGGTGATGGCGAGGGCCGTATCGGTCCCGGAGACGATGTCGAAAACACGCAGGTCGGCCACCAGCTGATAGACGATCCGCCCGGCGTCGAGGCTCGGGGAGCTCGCGTCGAAGCCCTTGTGGAAGGTGTGCTGCTTGAGCCCGCCGCCCTTCAGGTCCATCGACCAGATGTTCATGGAGCCGTCACGGTCGCTCAGGAAGTAGAGCCGGCCCTGCCAGACCATCGGGCTCTTGCTCGTGCCGGCGTAATCCGCGGTCAGGGGCGCCGCCTCGTCGTCGCCGAGGACGTAGGACCAGAGGTTCTGGGCGGTGCCGCCCTGGTAGCGCTTGGTGTAGCTGCCCTGGAAGGGAAGACGGGTGAAATAGAGCGTTTTGCCCGCGGCGTCGAACGCGCCGTCGGCGGCCTGGCTGAGCGGGAGAAGCGTCTCCGTGTTTGTTGCCGCGTCGAGGATGGCCAGTTGGGTGTTGGGCAGGGTCGAATATCTCTGGGTGGCGTAGAGGATCTTGCCCTCAGGAGTCCAGCCGATGACCGTCTCGCCCTGTCCGGCGAACGTACGGCGCTCGGGCAGGCCGCCCGCGAGCGGCATCGTATAGACCTCGGTCGGGCCCTCGTATTGGGCCGAGAAGGCCAGGGTCCGGCCGTCGGGCGAGATGGCGGGATGGCTTTCCTGGCCCGCATGCGAGGTCAGCCGCCGGGCGGTCCCGCCCTTGGCATCGACGGTCCAGAGGTCGCCCTCGGACGTAAAGACGATCGTGTCGCCGTGGATGGCCGGGAACCGGTAGTAGCCGTTCCGGCCGGCGGCGACGCTGGGCCGGACAAGAGCGAGGACGCAGCCGATGAAGAGGATAGAGACACACGGGACGGCGCCGAGGATGCCGAGGGCTTTTTTCATAACGGGCTCCTTTCCGGGCAAAGCGCTCAAGGCCGTATTTTAGTCCAAAATACAGGAGTCTTCACAATCTCTTAACAACTTGATGACAACTTATCGCTCCGTGCGCCCCTATCATATCTCGGGGAATCAAGCTGGCTGCTTTTGGGCGGCTAACAGAGTTCCCCCGGTGGTCCAGAAATAGGAGGCCTCGATGAGAATTTTGCTTATAAAACCACCTCCAAACCGGAAGCTGGTTGCCCCTTCGGGCGGAGAGCCCCTCGAACTCGAGTATTTGGCGGCCGAAGTCAAAGCGCACCACCATGTTGAAATCCTCGATATGAGGTTCGACCGGCAGCTCATCAGAAGACTGGAAAGACTGAAACCCCACTTTGTGGGCCTGACAGGCTACACTTGTGATGCCAATTCGGCCAAGGACGTAATGAGGGAGGTCAAGAAGTTCGATCAGAAGATCACAACGGGAGTGGGCGGCCATCACGCCACCTTCCTTCCCTCGGACCTCGCCCTGCCCTTTGTGGACGTCATTTTCTTGGGCATGGCGGACCAGACCTTCCCCGAGTACATCGAAATGCTCGAGCGGGGCGGCGACGTGGCGTCGGTGAACAACCTCGCCTTTAACAGGGACGGAGGACTGCTCTTCACCGAACCCGCTCCCTTCGCCGTCGACCTGGACCGGCTGCCATTCCCCGGCCCGGGAACTGACCCGACGGTACCGAAAGGGCTACCGCGATCAATTCGGCGCCAGGACCGCCCTGGTCCTGACAAGCCGGGGCTGCCCGTTCCGCTGCAATTTCTGCGCCTGCTGGAAATTGCTCGGCGGAAAATACCTCGTCCGCAGCCCGGAATCCGTGGTCGAGGAGTTGGCCTCCTTGCCCGATGATATTGACCACATCGCCTTTGCCGACGACAACACTCTTCACAACGCCCCGCATGCGTGGCGCTTGGCTCGCCGGATCCGCGAGAGCCGCCTCGATTTAAAATTCTCCATGTTCGCCCGGGCCGACACCGTCGTCAAGCATCCGGACCTGATCCAATACCTCAGGGAGTGCGGGCTCGTCTCTGTTACGGTGGGGATCGAGTCCATCCGGGACGAAGAATTGGCGGCCATGAACAAGAGAACGACAGCCGCCATAAATGACCGGGCGATCAAAATCCTGCAGGCGCAGGGGATCTCGATCGGCGCCCATTTCATCGTCAACCCGGAATTCACTCGGGAGGATTTCCGGCAACTCTTTGATTACGTGGACGGGCACGACCTCTTTCGTCCCGTCTTTACCGTTTTGACTCCTTACCCGGGCACCGATATCTATCTGGAAAATCAGAAGAAGATCCTGATCCGCGATTTCGATTGCTATGACGTGATCCACGCCGTCTTTCCGACGCGATTGGGCCGCCGGGAGTTCTACCGCGAACTCGGGCGTCTCTACCTCCGGACGTACTCGTTCCGCCGGTATTTCCGGTCGCTGCTCGCCGGCCTGTCCCGGAAGCTGAATCCGTCAGGGCGGTTGAGAATGCCGTGTCCCGACCGGCTGTCCTTTGCGAATTTGGCGCTTCTTCATCTCGTGCTCATTCCCCTTCTGCTCAAATTCAGACGGATTTACAGGCACGAGCCCATCGAGGCGCCCGGAGCCCGGCAGTAGGCCTCTAACCGTACAGGTCGGGGTTCAAGATCTTGTCGACGGTTGTCCGCGCCAGGACCAGCGGGGCGATGAACATGTTGGTCATGTCCTGTTCCAGGTCGCGCTTGTTGGACAGGAAAGTGATCCTGTCCTGCAGGCGGTCCCTGAGGAAATTCAAGTACTCCACGCTTCTTTTGGGCTTGTACTTCTTGTCATAGTCCGCGCCGAACAGCGCGTTCCCGTTCGCCGGAATCTCGAGCCCGTGGAACGTTCGCCACTCGCGCCACTCGATATGGCCGCGGAGGAGCTCGGTCACGATGGTCAATGAGAGCATCTTGGGAATATCCGTCAGGCTGCCGGGCAGGCCGTAGGCGTGCGTGTTCATGATGGTGCACTCGCAGCCCATCTTGAAGAGCTTCCGGAACTGCTCGCAGTCCTGAAGGAGCGGGTGCACCCGGAAGGGGTTGGCGAACGGCTCGATCACCAGTTTCTCCAGGTCCTTCGGGTCCATGTTCTCGACGCCCCTCGCCCGCAGGGTGGACAGCGAGGCGCCCATGGCCACCGCGAGCGAGCTGCCCTTGACCCGGGAGATCGGCGGGAGCGAGGTGTCCTTCTGCAGCCAGATCACCATGCTGGGCCGCTCGCAGGAGTCGGCGTGGTGGAACATGTCACGGCTCTTCAGGCAGCGGCCGTTGTCGTTGCGGACGTCCTCGTTGACCATCCGCCGCTCGGCCGCCTGGGCCCCCGCCTGGAGCGTGACCGCGATATTTTGCGCCGAATAGAAGTACTTCAGGATCGGGTCGTCGAAGGCGGTGGCATCGGTCTTATCGAAGAGAGATGGCTCGAGCGCCACCGAGACGTCGTTCTCCAAGTCGATGAGGAAGGCATCGTCATGGATGACCGTGACTTTTTCGTCCTTCGTGAGCGTGCCCCCGTGGTCGAGCGAGTTGGTGATCGCGGACTTGCCGGAGCCGGACAGGCCAAAGACGGCGATCGGGCGGTTTGTCCCCACTTTCTTGATGCCGCCATGGCAGGCGACCATGTTGTGCCTCACGCCGATCGTCCAGGCGATGGTCAGCGTCCCTTTCTTGCGCTCCCCGAAGTAGCGAAGACCCAGTATGGCGATGGTGTTGTTGAACTCGTCGATGATCACGCAGCCGTTCGGGAACTCCGGGTGCGACCATTCCGGGTCGGCGAAGACGATGATGTCCGGCTCGCCGTCGATCTTCCTCGACCTCTCATAGGAGTCGCTCCAGGGCTTCATGTAGGGAAGGAAGTTGATGCCCCAATCGAGCATGTTTTTGGCGTCCGTTTCAGGGCTGACCAGGTGCGCCTTGACCATGAAGTCGGAGTGCAGTCCGACGATGCCCTCCAGGTGCAGGCCGGGCCGGCGGTTGAACTGGAAGGCCGCCTCCATCAGGATGGCGTGCATCTTATCCTTCCAAACCCTGTCGAAGTTGCGGGTCAGGAGGCGGGCCCTGGCCGTCCGGCCGACCACGCCGCCGTCGTTCGAGATGAGCACCTTCGCGTCCGGGGGCAGCCCGAACTGCTCCGGCTTGTACATCGGTTGGTCGGTGCTCACCACCTCCGGCTGCTTCAGCGCCAGGCCGTACAGCTCCGCCATGTTCGTCTTCCTCACCGAGTTGGCGAACATCGCCGTCTCGATGACCGCTCTCCAGGGGGACCGTGGGATGGTCTGGATTGTCGCCATAGTCGCATCTCCTCGGGCTGCCGGCGCCCCAAATCCGCGTGATATTACACGCAATGGGTCGATTTGTCCAGAGTAAAGCTGACTACTTATCAATTTATGGATTTCCTGATCCTTGACACCCTTCCGCGGCCGAGGATATCATCGCCTCGTGAAGCCAGGCATCCTTGAAGCTCAACGCTCCGGGATCAGTCAACGGGAGGCCGCTCCTCGTGGCCATGGCTTGTCGGAAATCGAATCGTCAGGAGGAGATTGATGAAAAACGCATCGTTCGGAGCTTCTGTGCTGACCCTGGCGATTCTCGCCGCGTCAAATCTCTGCCTCCCCCAGGAACGGGCGACCGTAACAGAAGAAACGCGGCTGATGAAGACATTTCCTTACTCCGACCCCGATCCGGTGCCCCTCATCGGGCCTCTCTATCCGTATTTCCGGTTCGCCAAGTTCAGCGACTCCCCGATCAGCAAAGCATGGAAAATGGTCAAGCTCGAAAATCCCTTTGTCCGGGTTTTCGTGACACCCGAGATCGGG
Organism: Candidatus Aminicenantota bacterium; assembly: GCA_963764885.1. Classification (GTDB taxonomy): domain Bacteria; phylum Acidobacteriota; class Aminicenantia; order Aminicenantales; family UBA8522; genus CAVSCD01. The sequence goes on along the minus strand of CAVXUH010000002.1, from coordinate 545,927 downwards.
GGCAAGATCTGGGGGGCCGTTGAGAAAGCCAGCGGCAAGGAATTCATTTATTTCAACAAGGGCGTCGAATTCCGCGAAATTGCCCTCCGCGGTCCCTATACGGCCGGCGGGATCGAGCTCAATTTCGGGTACATCGGCCACGCCCCCTCGACCGCCTCGCCCGTCGATTATCTCTTTCGCACCCTGCCTGACGGCAGCGCCAGCTGCGTCGTCGGGACGATCGACCTCCCTTCGCGCTCCCGGTGGCGGGTCGAAGTCCGCGTCCCCAAGGACGGCGCCTATTTCGAGACCGAATGCTTCTGGTACAACCCGACCCCGCTTCGCGACTCTTATTACAACTGGGTGACCGCCAGCGCCATCGCCGGCCCCGACCTCCGGTTTTTCTATCCCGGGACGAACTACATCGGGCACGGCGGCGAAGTCGGCCGCTGGCCCGTCGACGAGAAGGGCCGCGACATCTCCTATTACCGGAATAACGCTTTCGAGAGCCACAAGTCCTACCACATCCTGGGCGAGCTCGGCGAAGCCTTCGGCGGCTATTGGGAGAATGGGAACTTCGGCTACGGGCACTGGGCTCCTTACAGCGATCATGCCGGGATGAAGCTCTGGCTCTGGTCGCTCGGCCGGGACGGGGAGATCTGGACAGACCTTCTCCTCGAGGGGGAAAAACACAATTACATTGAGATGCAGACGGGGCTGCTCTACAACCAGGCCGCGGAGACATCTTCGCTCACGCCGTTCAAGCACTATGGCCTCGAGCCCTACAGCGTCCACCGGTGGAAGGAGATCTGGTTTCCCGTCAAGGATATCGGCGGCCTGGTCACGGCGTCTCCCTGCGGGGCCTTGAATGTGACCCGCGACGGAAAAGGAGGCCTGCGTATCGGATTCTGCCCTATCCGGCCGATCGACGATGAGCTCACCGTTTGGTCCGGAGGCCGAAAGATCTTTGCCAAGCACCTGAGCTTGAAGCCCATGGAGTCCTTCATCCAGGCGATCGATCCCGGCGAACATGCCGAAGGCGACGGCGGCGAGATCACGGTCGACCTGGGGAGCGGCAAGCTCCGCTGGTCGAGTCTCGACAAAGAAAGGGACAAGCTGAGCCGTCCGCTCGCCGCCCCTCCCGATTATGACTGGAATTCCGCCGAAGGCCTTTTCCAGGCAGGGGAGGAGCTCGTCCGACAGCGCGAATGGGAGCGGGCCAAGCGGAAGTTCGAGGATTGCCTGGCGAAAGAACCGCACCGCCTCCAGGCCCTGACCCGGCTGGCCGAGCCCATTTCCGGAGGGCCGAATACGGGAAGGCCCTTGAATTCGCCAGGACCGCGCTGGCCGTTAATGCCTACGATCCGGAAGGCAATTTCATCTACGGATGCATCAACCGTGCTCTTGGAAAGCGGGCGGACGCCAAGGACGGGTTCGGCTGGGCCTCACGGTCCATGGCCCTCAGGACAGCCTCGTATACCGAGCTGGCTGCCCTGGCCTGTGAGGAACAGGATTTCGAAAGGGCCGGGGAATACGCCCGCCGCTCGATCGACTATAACGCTTTGAACGTTCCGGGCAGCGAGATACTTGCCGCCGTGTATCGACACCTGAACAAAAAAGAAGAGGCCGAAAAGACCGTGGCCGGGCTTCTGGAGATCGATCCCCTCAACCACGCGGCCCGGTTCGAACGGTACCTGGCTGAGCCGACGCCCGAAAGCCTGAAGACGTTCGCGGCCATGGTCCGGAACGAGCTGCCGCACGAGACGTATCTCGAGATCGCGGCCAGCTATGCCGGCCTGGGGCTTGAAGATGATGCCCGCCGGGTCCTCGAGGCCATGCCGCAGCACCCGCTGGGTCATCTCTGGCAGGCCTATCTTTTGCGTGACAAAGTCCCGGCGGATAGCCGCTCGCTCCTCGAGAGGGCGCTCGGGGAAACGGCCTCTTTCGTTTTCCCCTTCCGGAGGGAGATGATCCCGGTCCTTGAATGGGCGGTATCGGCTTCGGAAAACTGGAAGCCGCGGTATTATCTCGCTCTGCTCCTCTGGAATGCCGGTCGGGGGGACGAAGCCCGACAGTTCTTTGAGCAAAGCGGAGACACCCCGGATTTCGCACCCTTTTATCTGGCCCGGGCGAAATTCAGGGAGACGGCGGCGAGCCTTCGCGGAGTCCGTCGAGAAGCCTCCGGGGAAGACGATGTCAGGATACTGGCCGACCTGAAAAGAGCCCTGGCCCTGGATCCGGCCGACTGGAAGATCCAGCACGCGCTTTTCTCGCGCTTCATGACGACCGGCCGCTTCGCCGAAGCCCTGGACATCGCCACAAAGTCGAGTCGGAAAGACGGGGCGTATTTTGTCCTGGCCATGGATTACGCCAAAGCCCTGGTTGTCAGCGGAGATTACGAAAGCGCCCTGGATGTCCTGAAGTCCACGAGGATTCTCCCCTACGAGGGAGCCTGGGAAGGCCGCGACCTCTTCCGGCAGGCCAACTTGTACCTGGCATCGCGTGAGATTGCCAGCAAGAATTATCGGAAAGCCCTTCGCTTCGCGGAGACCGCGCGCCTCTGGCCCGAGCATCTCGGCGTCGGGAGGCCTTTCGATACCGACGAGCGCCTGGAAAACTATCTTACGGCCGTGTCCTATGAACGGGCGGCCGATCGAAGCAACGCCAGGAAATATTACGAGGCGGTCGTCAACGACTCCCGGAAATTCGGGGACAGTTGGGGCGCGGTCCGCTTGATCAGCGCTCTGGCCATGACCAGACTGGGGCCTGAACGGCCAGGCGGAAGAACTCATCTCGGCCTGGCAGAAGAAGTATCCCGAATCGTCCTGCCGCGGCCTGGGCTTCGGCTAAAATGAACGGAGACGAAAAAAAGGCCGGCGAGATATTAGCCGAGCTTGAAGCTTCGATCTCGGGTTACCCTTGGAACCTGGCTGCCCTTGACCGGGAATTCCCCGTCGTCCTCGAGATGTTGAGGCTGATGCGGTAGTTTCGGCCTGAGCCCCCGTCCGGACCACCGCAACCGTCTCCCCGGAACTGCGAAGCCTTGACACATGGTTGCTGCAGGGCTTAAATTTATCGCATCATGCTCCGGAGAAGCTTCCTATCGACCGCCGGGGCGGCTGCCCTAAGTGCCGCTTTTCATAGCCGATTGACGGCTGACTTTACGAAAGGCTGGCGAAACAGGGCTATCTAAAGGGCTGAACAAGCTGATCAGGCAAAAACCTTCAAGAGACGTGCTCGCCACAGCAAATGATGAATTTCCCGTTATGATAAGGAGAGGCCTCATGAAACGGCGGACAAAAGCGGCGGTTTGGTCGATCTTCGTGCTCCTGGTCATCGCCGGGCTCAGCCCGGCTTTCGGCCAGGTGCGGGGTTATGATCTCTACAAAAAGCTCCAGGCGGAACGGAGCAAGCTGGTCACGTTCGAAGGCGTCCGCGAAGTCCGCTGGACGCCTGATGGCGTAGCCTATATCGTCGGCAAGGACAAGACCTTCAAGAAGGTCGATCCCGTCACCGGGGAAGAGACGCCGCTGTTCGACGACGCCGGGATCATCGCCGCCTACAACACGGCGACGGGCGAGAGCGCGACCGCCCTTCCCTTCACCCGGTTCGAGTTCGTCGAGGGCGGAGCGAAGATCCGGTTCGCCAGCGGCGGCCGGATCTTTTTTATGACCCGGCCACCAAGGAGATGCGGACCTTCAAGGTCCGCCCGCCCCAGCGCGGCGTCCGCTTCGCTCAATATCAGGAGGAATTCTCCCCGGACTACCGTTACACCGCCTACGTCGACGACTACAACCTGTATCTGCGGGACCTGAAGAGCGACAGCGTGACGGCCTTGACGGCCGGGGGCGGCCCGGACCTGCGGAACGGGTATCCCGACTGGGTGTATGCCGAGGAGTTCTCCCAGTTCTATTGTTTCTGGTGGTCGCCCGATTCGAAGAAGATCGCCTACATGCAGTTCGATGAGAGTCCCGTCCGCAAGTTCCCCGTTCTCCACGACGAAACCATGGATTTCCAACTCGAAATGCAGAGCTTCCCCAGGGTGGGGGAGAACAACCCGATCATCCGGTTCTTCATCGTCGACGTCGTGACCAAAAAGCAGGTCCAGGTCGATACCGGCATCGAGACTAACGTCTATCTTTATAACGGGTTGTGGTCCCATGACGGGCGGGCTTTCACTCTGAAGCGGACGAATCGGCTGCAGAACAAGGTGGAGATCCTGTCCGCCGACCCCGAGACCGGCCGGACCACGATCCTCTTCCAGGAAGAGGACCCGAGCTACCTCACCGAGGGCATCGGGTTCATGCAGGAAGGTAATGAGATCTTTTTCCTGCCCGACAACCGGCATTTCCTGCGGTCGTCGGACAGGAGCGGCTGGCGGGAGATCTATCTTTATGACCTGAGCGGCAAACTCATTCGTCAGGTCACGAAGCACAAGCTGCCGGTGGCCGGCATCCTGGCGGCGGACGCGGAGAACCAATGGGTCTACTTCACCGGCTATGAAAACCGCGGTCTCGAGACCCATCTCTACCGGGTCAAGCTCGACGGGTCAAAATTCGTCCGGCTGACCAAGGAGCCGGGTACCCACCGCGTCAACGTTTCGGCGGGCGGGAAGTATTTCGCGGACACCTTCAGCGCTTTCGACAGCCCGCCCTCCTTCCGTCTTTATAAGGGAGATGGTACTTTCATCCGCGAGATGGGGAAGACCGTGCTCAAGCCGGAATACCAGGCCCTGAACCTCGCCCTTCCGGAGCACTTCGTCTTCAAATCCGCCGACGGGAAGTATGACCTCGACGGGATCCTGTTCCAGCCGGCGGATTTCGACGCTTCGAAGAAATACCCGGTTATCTACACGGTCTATATGGGGCCCGCCACCAAGGCGATCAGCAATCAATACTACGGTGACGCCTACCAGCAGGCCCTGGCCCAGCTGGGCTTTCTCGTCGTCAATATCGACAACCGCGGGCTGCTCCGCAGGGGAAAAGAGTTTGAAAACGCGGGCTACGGAAAGCTCGGCCAGGTCGACGTGGAAGACCTGGTGGCGTCGCTCGACTATCTGTCCCAACGTCCTTATGTGGATGGCGCCCGTATCGGGATTACCGGAACTTCCTACGGCGGTTACATGTCCATCATGGCCCTGCTCAAGGCGCCGGACCGGTTTCAGGTGGCCGTGGCGGGATCGCCGGGCGTAGACTGGAGGAACTACGATACCATCTATACCGAACGGTACATGGGGCTCCCCCAGTACAATCCCGAAGGCTATGACAAGGCCAATCCCCTCAACTATGCCAAGAACCTGAAAGGAAAACTTTTGATCCAGCACGGCGCCGTGGACGACAATGTCCACCCCACCCAGGTGATGCAGCTCGTGGATGCCCTGCTCAAGGCCGGAAAACAATTCGACTGGTTCATCTATCCCGGTCAGGCCCACGGGGTTCGTGCTCTTCAGGCCAGGGACAAGCAGATGGACTGGTTCATGACCTATCTGGGGCCGGAGACCAAAGACGCCTATTTTGCGGACAAGAAGACGCCGCCGGCCAAGGAGCGTTAGAAAAAGCGAAGCCCGTATCCGGGGAAAATTAGGGAGGTTCGCCATGAAGATCGAATATTTCCACGCCTCAAAGTACGGGAATGGGGCCCTGGTCGCCGAGGAGTTCAAGAAGCAGATGGCCGCCAGGGGAATCACGGTCAACGTCCATCATGTCCGGGAAGTGAAGCCCAAGGAGATGCCGCCCGCCGACCTGTATCTCTTCAGCTCGCCGGGCCGGATGGGCAAGCCGATCGGCCGAGCGCGCCGCTTCCTGAAAAAGGTCCACCTGCCGCCGGGAACGAAATACGCCATTCTGACCACGGAGGGCGCGCCCCAGCCGGACAAGAAGACCGGCAAAATCCCCACGGAAGAGGAGCAGGCCAAGTGGCAGCGGGTACGGCCGATCATGAACGATATCCTGGAGGCCAAGGGCCTGGTCAAGGTCGCCGAGGACAAGATCCTGGTGACCGGCATGAAGGGACCGCTCGAAGACGGCTGGCAGAAGAAAGTCGAGGCCTTTGTCTCGCGGATTCCTATCCTGCCCTGATGCGGCAGTCAAGGAGGTAAGAACATGGGAAAATACCGTCGCCGTGAATTCCTGAAAAGGGGCCTCGCCGGCATGTTCGGCGCCGCCGCCCTCCCGGGGACATGGAGAGCGCCTCTTGGAGAATCTCGGGGGAAGGGCGCGGTCCCCTCGCTGCCCGTCCGTACCCTGGGGAGGACCGGGATCCAGACCGCGTTAATCAGCATGGGTACCAGCGAAGCCAGCAGCGTCGACCTGATCAGGATGGGCTACGATTCGGGGATCAAGCTTTTCTTTTCCGCTACCTACTACGGGAGGGGGAACAATGAGCGGCTGGTGGGCGAGGCCATGCGAGGCCTGCCGCGCGATTCCTTCATCGTCGGTACGGCCGCCACCCCCGAAGGCCTTGACCCCCGGTCCGGCGCGATCCCCAAGAGCACGACTGCCCTGGCCTATATGAAAACGGCCGAAGCGAGCCTGAAACGGTTCGGGTTCGATCATGTGGATATCCTCTTGCTGCCGTTCGCGGGCAAACGGGAATTCATCATCTTCGGTCCGATTCTTGAAGCCATGACGCAGCTCAAGAAACAGGGCAAGATCCGTTTCGCCGGCATCGCCACCCACAGTTCCTGCGAGGAAGCCCTCCGGGCCGCCGCCGACGCCAAGATCTACGATGTGGCGATGACCGCCTACAATTTCCGGACCGAAAACAAGAAAGCCATGAACGAGGCCCTGGCTTACGCGGCGAAAGCGGGAATGGGTATCGTCGCCATGAAAACGACCGCCGGCGCCGCCCGGGACAAGGACAGGACCCAGCCGTTGAATACCGTCGCCGCCCTGAAATGGGTGCTTCAGAACAAGAACATCTCGAGCATCGTCTCGGGAATGTCCAAGGTCGAAGAGCTGCAGAAGAACCTGGAGATGATCAAGGACCTGAGACTGTCCGACCAGGAGGTCAAGGACCTCAACCTGGCGAACCTGGGATCAGAACAGGGCCTATACTGCCGGCAGTGCCAGAGGTGCCTGCCCCAGTGCTCGGCGAACCTGGATATTCCGACGCTGATGCGCAGCTATATGTACGCCTACGGCTACCGGAATGTCAGGCAGGCCCGGTCGACGCTCGACAGCGTCGAGGTCCCGGGCCAGGCGTGCGGAAATTGCGCGGTCTGCAGCGTGACCTGCGCCTCCGGTTTCGACATCAAGGACCGGGTTCAGGATATCGTCAGGCTGAAGGATGTCCCCCCGGAATTCCTGAGTTAAAATTGGGGACGGACTCAGCGCCCATTTGGGTTCAGGGAGTGAAGTCCACGAGAAGATGAAGTGAAACGCGAGTACTATTCCGATACCATTTCAGGGTTTCGCAACACTTCGACCGACGAGATCATCGGAAAACTCGCCCAAGGCAGTGGATTTCCGGATACTCTCGAACAGCGGGCGGCCTGGATCGAAGAAATCGAAATCCTCCGTCCCGCGTTGTATTCCCATTCGGGGGCTATCCACTTCGAATATACGATCCCCCGCATGGAAGAGAGGATCGACGTCGGCGCGGAGACGACTTGCCCGTCAGGCATCTAAAGCGCGCATCGACCGGGTGCCGCTGGGGCTGGGTCCTTCTCGGGGCTGCCGCCTACGGTCTCCACTTGGCGTTCGGAAAGGATTCGCCGTTCGTCGAGAACGTTTATTCCCGGGGCGTCTTCATCGGCCTGCGGTGGCTCTGGGACCGGACCTTCGGCCTCTCGCCGCTGCCGCTCATTTATGTCATTCCAATGGCGATCCTGCTCTGGGGAGTCTTGCGTATTACTCGGGGACGCGTCTTTAAGGAACCTGTCTCCGGACCTGCTTTCGCCCAAGATCCGCTCACCGCCTCCGCCGGACAGGGGCGGGCTCGCTTATCCGCCCCGAAGAAAGCCGCGCGCGGCCTCCTGCTCATCGCGAGTTGGGCTGGCGCGCTCGTCCTCTTCTTTTACGTTCTCTGGGGCTTTAACTACAACCGGGTCGGCCTCGAAAAGCAGCTCGATCTCGAAGTCCAGCCCCTCGACCCGGCCGCGCGTCAAGGCCGAGGCGGAAGGAACGCTGCGCGCGCTCGAGGAGGTGAGGTCTTCGATTCCCGGGGCGGCCAAAGATGTCCTCGGCAGCGGCGTCCTCCCCCATGACCTCGAAGGCTCGGTTCGCGGGTCCTTGTCGAAGGTCCTGGCGGACATCGGATTCCCCGTGTCCGGCCGGCCGCGCATCAGGCCTCTTTGGCCGGGCGGCCTGCTCATGCGCCTGGCTTCCACCGGATTCTATTTCCCTTATGGCGGCGAGGGTTATATCGCCGGGAACCTGACCGCCGCCGAAAGACCTTTCGTCACCGCCCACGAGATGGCCCACGCTTACGGCATCACGGACGAAGGGGCGGCCAATTTTCTGGGTTTTCTCGCCTGCGAATCAGCCGTGGACCCGGTCGTCCGGTACTCGGGCCTCCTCGCGTATTGGGAGTATCTCTACTCCGAGCTCGTCCGCGTCGCGCGCCAGGATGCCGCGAAGCTCGCCGCCCGGCTCCCCGCCGGCGTCGGGGCTGACCTCAGAGCCGTCTATGAGAACTGGAACCGGTACCGCGGGCCCGCGCGGGCCGCGGCCCAAGCCGTCTACGAGCGCTATCTTAAGTCGCAGGGCATAGCCGAAGGGATCAAGAGCTACGACCGCTTCGTCTTGCTCGTCGCCGCCTGGAAGCGCCGCGAGGTCCGCTGACCGATGCTTCCGCGATTCCGCCGATCAGCCTCGGCCGGGCGGCAAGATTTCGAGCCAATACCCGTCGGGGTCCGCGATGAAATAGATCCCCATGGCCGTGTTTTCGTAGCAGATGACCCCCATCTCTTTGTGGAGCTTGTAGGCGGCGTCGAAGTCGTCCACCCGGAAGGCGATGTGGACCTCGTTGTCGCCGAGGTCGTACGGCTCCTTGCGGTCGCGTAGCCAGGTCAGCTCGAGCTTTTGCCCTGTGGCGCCGTCGCCCAGGAAGACCAGGATGAAACTGCCGTCTTCAGGGGCGATGCGGCGGACTTCGGCGAGCCCCAGGGCCTCTTTATAGAAGGCCAGGCTGCGCTCCAGGTCCAGGACATTGATGTTGTTGTGGGCGAAGGTGAATTTCATCCGGCTATTATATACCCCCGGCGGCCCGCGGCCCAAAGACCTGTGCGGTCCAAAGCGATTGTTCCTTGACTCCCGTCTTCGGCCGGGAATATCATCACTCTATCCATTCCATCTCAATCGGCGGGCCGACTGAGCCAGGCTTTTGTTCGACCAAGGAGGTCGTCATGCACCGTGGGATCGCGTCGGTTGTTCTCTTGGCCCTGATCTTCGTCCCCGAGGCCCTTTCGGCCGCGGCCAAGGACTATTCTCTTCGCTCGCCGAACAAGGCGATCGAGGTCAAGGTCGCCGTCGGGCCGACGGTCACCTACGCCGTGTCTTCTCCAGGGCCAACCCATCGTCCTGCCGTCGGCGGTCTCGATGGCCCTTGACGCCGGCCGCATTCTGGGCCGGAACGCGAAGGTCCGCAAGGTCTCGCGCCGCAGCGTCAATGACATGCTGCTTCCCGTCGTGACCCAGAAAGCCGCGAAGGTCCCGGACGTTTTCAACGAGCTCACCCTCGAATTCGCCGGGAGCTATGCCCTGATCTTCCGGGCCTATGACGACGGCGTGGCCTATCGTTTCGCGACCTCGTTTCCCGGCGAGATCACCGTCGTCTCGGAACAGGCCGAGTTCGTCTTCGGCCGCGACCATAAACTCTATTTCCCCGAGGAAGAGAGCTTCCAGTCCCACCAGGAGCGGACCTTCAAATATATCTCCCTGAGCGAAGTCACGGCCAAAAAGTTCTCTTCCTGCCCGGCCGTCGTGGACATCGAGGGCGGTCCGAAGGTCGCCATCTCCGAGGCGGACCTCGAGGACTACGCCGGGCTCTGGCTGACCGGCACCGACGATTCGCCGACGAAGCTCGTCGGCAAGTTCCCCGCCTATCCGCTCAAGGAGGAGAAGAAGAACGACCGGGACGTGCTCGTCGCCGAGCGGGCCCCTTACCTGGCGAAGACGGCCGGCAAGCGCGTCTTCCCCTGGCGCGTCCTGATGATCGCGGCCAGGGACGGCGATCTCATCGAGAGCCCGATGGTCTACCGCCTGGCCAAGCCGTCTACGGGCGATTTCTCCTGGGTCCGGCCGGGCAAGGTCGCCTGGGACTGGTGGAACGATCTCAACCTGCGGGGCGTCGGTTTCCGGGCCGGCGTCAACACTGCCACCTATGAGTATTTCATCGATTTCGCCGCGGCCAACGGCATCGAGTATGTCATCCTCGACGAGGGCTGGTACAAGCTGGGCGACCTGCTTTCGGTCGTGCCGGCCATCGACATGGAGGCGATCCTCGCCCATGCCCGGGAGAAAAACGTCGGCGTCATCCTCTGGATGGTGTGGAAGACGCTCGACGATCAGTTCGGACCGGCCATGGAGCAGTTCACGAAGTGGGGCATCAATGGGCCTGAAGGTCGATTTCATGCAGCGGGACGACCAGGGGATGGTCAACTACTACTATAAGGTCGCGGCCGAGGCGGCCAAGCGGCATCTCCTCGTAGACTTCCACGGCGCCTACAAGCCGACGGGGCTGTACCGGACCTTCCCCAACGTGCTGACGAGCGAGGGCGTGAAGGGGCTCGAGCACTCGAAATGGAGCAAGGACGTAACGCCCGAGCATGACGTGACCATTCCCTTCACCCGCATGGCCGCGGGGCCCATGGACTTCACGCCGGGGGCCATGGTCAACGGCGGGCTGAAGAATTTCCAGATCAACTACAGCCAGCCGATGAGCCAGGGAACGCGCTGCCACCAGCTTGGGATGTACGTGGTCTATGAGAGCCCGCTTCAGATGCTGTCCGATACGCCGACGAACTATCTCCGCGAGCCGGAGTGCCTGGCGTTCCTGTCCAAGGTCCCCACGACTTGGGACGAAACGCGCGTGCTCGAAGCCAAGCTCGCCGACTACGTCCTCGTCGCCCGGCGGAAAGGGACGGCCTGGTATTTGGGCGCCATGACGGACGCGAGCCCCCGGGAATTATCCTTGGACCTCTCCTTCCTCGAGGACCGTCCCTATAACATGACCATCTGGCAGGATGGCGTGAACGCCGACCGGGACGGGAACGATTACGCGATGGTCAAAAAGACGCTGACCAAGACAGAGCGCCTGACGGTCAAGCTCGCCGCGGGCGGCGGCTGGGTGGCCATCATTACGCCGAGATGAAGACCGGGTTCGCGCCCGCGGCGAGGGCGCGGGGAAAGGCGGTCCTTCAGACGGTCAGCTCCTCGACCGCGAGCTTGCCGATATCCATCCGCCCGATGCCTAATTCGGCTGACCGGGAGATCATGAGCACGTCCGCCGCCTTCAGGTCGACGAAGGGCGCCCCGCAGGCGTCGACGGCGACCGGATCGGTGCCCAGGATGACCTTATCGAGCCGGCGGATCTGGCCCGGGCCGGCCGGCCCGTTTGTCAGCAGGAATTCCGTGGCGTCGGCGACGCAGAGGTCCGGCCGGCGCAGGGTGTTGAGGTCGGCGACGCACTGGGCCAGGAAGGGGATGTCGTCGTACTCGCCCTTGGCCCCCGAGCCGGAGTGGAAGAACTTGTTCGCGGCGTTGGTGTTGACGCCCATGAGGTTCTTGAGGCTCCCGGACATGCCCACGCCGACGTGGTGCTTGACGATAGGGAGGTTGATGAAGACGTCGCAGTCGAGGAACTCCCTGATGACGGTGGTTTTCTTGAGCGCCTTGCCCCGGGCGACCTCTTTCTCGACGTAATTTCCCGAACACTTCCTGACGGCGGCGATCTCCCGGCCGTAGCGGGCGGCGCGGGGAGAGCGCTTCCAGTAGTCGGAGCTGGGGTCGACGAGCATCTGGACCTCCTTGGCTCCGGCCCCGAGCGAGGCGAGGATAACGGCCAGGGTGAGATCGGGATGGGTGTGGCTGCCGGGCATTCTCCACCATGATGGGGCGTTAGCGAGCAGCCCGACCGTTGAGCCGGCGGGGATGTATTTCTTGATGCCCCCCATGGCTTCGAGACCCTTGTTTATGGCGAGGAAAGGGTCGCCCCCCGTGACGACGGCCAGGTCCGGGCTCGCCAGCCTCGGGACCTGGGCCTCGAGCCGGCGCTGACCTTTGAGCCCGCCGGCCAGCACGACGGCACCGGCGACCGCCCCGGACCGGATGAAATCGCGTCTCTTCATGGCCTTGCTCATGTCGACCTCCTCGAATTCGGTGACATACAACTTAATACACTGAATGGTCGGATAAGTGAAGCCTCTGGCGTATGGGGCAGGACCCGCCCAAGACCCGACCTTGGAATATCTGAATATTCCCGCGGATAAAGAACCTTTCGCCGGTCCGAATCGTCTATTAGGGTGAAATCCGCCGAGGAAGTCTGTCATCATGACGAAAAGAGAATTTCCCATCAAACGAGGTGAGCCATGATCTATATGTGTCCGAGCGCGCGCAGACAGCTTATCGCCTGCGCTTTGATCCTTTTTGGGGCCGGCGTTGTTGTCGCCCAGGTCGAAGCGCCGCGATTGCCGGCCGATCGTCTGGACGGACCGCCCCTGGCCGAAGTCCTGGTCCTGGGCAGCTATCACATGGGCAACCCCGGTCGGGACATCTTCAACCTGAAGGCCGATGACGTGCTGGCTCCCAAGCGTCAGGCTGAGGTACGCGAACTGCTCGATGCGCTCGCCCGCTTTCGTCCCACCAAGATCGCCATCGAAGCGTCCTCGGACCATCCGAAAATCAAACAGTACCAGGACTACCTGGCCGGAAAATACGAGCTTGGCCGCGATGAACGCGATCAGATCGGTTTCCGGCTCGCCAAGGAGCTGAACCTGCCGAAGATCTACGGGATTGATGCCGACGGCGAATTTCCGTTCCCCGCCGTGCAGGATTACGCCAAAGCGCACGGACGCGAAAAAGAGCTGGAGTCGCTGATGGCGCAGGTAGGGAAGATGGTTCAGGACGACAATGAGTTCTTAAAAACGCACAGCGTGCTCCAGATGTTGCTCCGGACCAATTCGGACGACGCGGTCCGTCGCGGGCTGGCGGGCTATGCCCTTTTTGCCCACTTCGGCGAGGCGTACAACTACACCGGGGCGGAGCTGCTCACGCAGTGGTACGAGCGCAACATGCGTATCCAAACGCACCTGTTGGACATCATCGAGCCGGGCGATCGCGTGATCGTCATTTATGGTTCCGGGCATCTCGGCCTCTTGCGACAGGCCGTGCAGGCCGATCCGACACTGAAGTTACGCAGGCTCGAGGAGTTCGCGTCCGGAAGTGGGCAGCCAACTTGACTGCCTGCCGGTTCGGCTGCCCGCTGGCAAGCTGACGTCCCGGCTGCCTAGCCTCCCAGCGCCTGGCCAAGGCCGACGAGAGCTGACGCCCGGCCCGACGGATCCCGATTTCTTGACACGTATCTGCGGCCGAGAATATCATCGCTTCGTGACGGGAGCCGCCAATTTCGAGCTCAAGAGGGAGCGGGTTCCGCTGAGTCTGCTCAAGCTGACCTCGATCCTGCTTTCCGTTTTCTATGGCTATGCCGTGGTCCGTTATCATTTCGGAAAGAACGTGGACTGGAAAGAATGGCCGTTCGTGCTCAACAAGGCGATGGCCTGGCTGGGATTCACGCTCCTGGCTCTTTCGATATTGAGGGACTCCTGGATAAAGAAGCTCAATGTCGATCGCAAACAGCTAGGATTGGCGGGATTCCTGTTCGCCCTGATCCACGTGGCGGCCACGCCGGTTATCTTCGGCAGAGAGCTGTATCCGAAATTCTATGACGGCGCAGGCATCAGTCTTAATGGGTGGATGTCTATTTCCGCCGGGGTTGCTTCCGCGCTCATCTTCTCCCTGCCCTTGATCGCGTCATTGAAGGGACTTCCCCGTTCGCACTGGATTTTCGGATCAGGCAAGCCAGGGCTGCTGGTCCTTATTTTTCACCCTCTCTTGATCGGCATAGCAGGTTGGTTTTCACCGGCTGAATGGCCTTATCACATGCCCCCCATTACCCTGTGGGCAGTCGTAACGGGGTTAGTTGTTCTTCTCGCGCAATTTCCTATCAAGTTGACAGGAGGTCCGCGACATGGCTCATGACGATCCCCTCGGGAGCCCGTTCGAGCGCGTCTTCGTCGCGGCGCTGGCGATCGCGACCGGAGCGGCGCTGGTCTATCTGGCCGTCCAAGGCCCGCTCATCCGGGGCGCCATCGCCTATAAGACAGCCGCGGTCATCGGCAACCAGCTTGTCGGCCAGGACGTGGTCAACCTGGTCGTGCTGAGCCCCATCCTGTTCATCGCCGCCGCCGGCCTCCTCCTGGGCAAACGGTGGGCCGGCTCCCTGCTCCTGGCCACGCCGCTTTTCCTGATGTATTACGCGCTCAGCTATTCGATCGGCTGGGAATGGAGCTCGCCGGCGTACTCGGGGAACAGCCAGAAATACGCCTTCTTTTTCATCTTCATCCTGGCCGCCGCGCTGATCATTCTCCTTTACGCGCTGGCCGCGTCTCCGAAGAGAGTGACGAGCTCTTTCAAGAAATCCGGACTCGTGGTCTATTCCGTCCTCTTTTCGGTGTTCCTGCTTGTCTTTGCGGCCATGTGGATCAAGGAAGTCCAGGCGGTCATCCGGACGGGAACGACGCGCGGCTACGACCTCGCGCCGACCGCTTTCTGGCTGGTCCGCGTGTTTGACCTCGGCTTTTCGGCGCCCCTGGGCCTGGTGACCGTCTACCTCCTGTGGGCCAGGCCCGCCACGGCCTATCCCGTCATCAGCCTGTTCTACGGGTTCTTTTTCACCCAGATCATCGCCGTCAACGCCATGGGCTGGATGATGTTCCTCAAGCACGATCCGACGTTCCTGATGCGCGACATGGTGGTTTTCTCGATACTGGCGGTCATCATCTTTTTCGGGTACTTCTACGTGCGCCGGCATTACCAGGTTTCAGGGGACCGGGGAGGAATGTCATGAAACTTTGGGCCGGCACCAGCGGTTACAGCTACAAGGAGTGGAAGGGGAGCTTCTATCCAAAGGATATGCCGGATAAAGACTTGCTGACGACCTATGCCCGTCAGCTGCCGGCCGTCGAGATCAATAACACGTTTTATCGCCTGCCCACTCCCGCGCTGCTGAAATCATGGGCGGAGCAGGTCCCGGACAGCTTCCGCTTCGTTCTCAAGGCCTCTCGCCGCATCACTCATATCAAGCGCCTGAAGGAGTGCGAAGAGGAGACCGAGTATCTTTTCGAGACGGCTCAGACCTTGGGCGAGCGGTTGGGAGCGATTCTCTTCCAGCTGCCCCCTTTTCTCAGGAAGGATGCACCTCGCCTGGGCGATTTTTTAAAGCTCATTCCCGAACACTTCAGGGCGGCCTTTGAATTTCGCCATGAGTCCTGGTTTGAAAAGGACGTTTATGATTCCTTGAAAGAAAAGGGATGCGCCCTCTGCTTTGCGGATACGGAAGACAACATACTGGAGGCTTTGGTCCCGACGGCTTCCTGGGGCTACCTGAGACTGAGAAAGCCGGATTACGGCGAGAAAGAGCTCAGAGAATGGGTCAAGAGAGTCGGGAAACAGAAATGGGACGAGGCTTTTATCTTTTTTAAACACGAGGACGGGGGAGTGGGACCTCGGCTCGCTCATCGCTTTCTCGAGCTCGCGACCCGGCGAGCTAAGGGAACTCCGGCTTTGACGCATGGATAGGCAAGCGGTTCGCGAATTCGCGGGGGCCGGCCTTCTTCTGATGATATCGGGGCTCCTGGCCGCTTCGGGCCACCAAGCCGATCTGGTCATCCGTAATGCCCGGGTCTGGACCGGTCAGCCCGGACAGCCATGGGCGAGGGCGGTCGCGGTCGCCGGCGAGAGGATCTCGGCGGTCGGGACGGACGAGGAAATGAGGACGCGGATCGGCCCGGCGACGATCGTCATCGACGGCCAGGGCGCGACACTCCTTCCGGGTCTGGTCGATGCACATTTCCACCTGCTCGACCTCAGCCCGACGGGCGGCGCGGTCCCATTGAATCTCCGCTTTGTGGCCGGCCGCGCTGAGTTCACCGACCTCCTGGCTGGCTTCGCCCGCACCGTTCCCGAAGGCGCCTGGATCTTCGGCGAAGGCTGGGACGAGCGGAAATGGGGCGGGGAGTTGCCATCTAAGGCCTGGATCGACCGGGTGACCCCGCGCCATCCGGTCTGGCTCCTCAACGCCCGGGGCGACGCCGGGCTGGCCAACACGGCCGCCCTCCGCGAAGCGGCGATTGCACGGGAGACGGACGAGCCTCCTGCGGAAGGGATCGTCCGCAATCCGGACGGGGAGCCCACCGGGCTCATCCGCGGCGGGTCCATGTGGCTCGTGGACAGGGTCCTGGCGGAGAAGAGCATGGAGCCGGCCGTCCGGTCCGCAGAGGAGACCATGGCCCGGCTGTCCAAGCTCGGAATCACTTCGATCCAGCACACAGGCAACTGGCAGGAGCTCCTCGTCTTCCAGCGACTTCGCCGGGAGGGGCGTCTCAAGACCCGGATCTACGCCGGGGTACCTCTTCCGGCCTGGATCCGGATGCGGGATTACGCCGCCGCCCGCGGCCTGGGCGATGCCTGGCTTCATTGGGGAGCGCTCAAGCTCTTCAAAATGACCTGGACCGCGGCTCCGGCCGTTGACCGATCGGGCCGGCGGGACCGCTGGTCGGTCCAGCCGTCGGCCGACGAGGTCTACGGCTGGTTTGCCGGCGCGACGCGGGCCGGGCTTCAGACCATGGTTCACGCCGGCGGCTATGATGTCCTGAAGATCTACGACCGCATCCAGAGGGAACTGAAGCCCGGGGACCCCCGCTTCAGGATCGAGCATGCCCATGATCTTCCCCCCGATTGGATCGCCCTTTACGCGTCGGCCCGCGTGATCGCCAGCGTGCAGCCCCCTCTCCTGGCCCACTTCGACGAGAGGACCCTCTCAGGGGCGGCCGCCCCGCGGCATCTGTTCCCCGGCCGCGAGCTTCTCGATGCGGGGGTGAAGATAGTCCTCGGGACCGACGCCATCACCGCCTCCCCCCTGATGTCGCCGTTCGAGGTCCTGGCGGAGGCGATCGAACGGCCCGGCCCGGATGGGCGCCGTCTGTCCCTGGAACAGGCCTTGGTCGCCGCTACGAGGGATGCGGCCTATGCCGAGTTCTCGGAGGGCATAAAGGGCACGATCGAGCCGGGCAAGCTGGCCGATCTTATCCTCCTCGACCGGGATATTTTCGCAGTGACCGTCGCCGAGCTTCGCCGGACCCGGGTCAGGATGACGGTCCTCGACGGCCGGATCGTCCACGACCTCGGTCCTTGACTCCCGCCCGCCGACGGAAATATCATCACTTGGATGAGTACACCCCAGCCTGCGGCCTGTCGCTTATCAGGACTTGCGTTATTGCTCTTCATGCTGCCTGCCATGTCCCGGCCCGCGGCCCAGGTCCCGTCGATGATTAGCCGCGGCGGTCCGGCCGCCGGCAAGGCGGAGGTCCTGGCGATCATGGAGCGCGTCGCCGACTGGCAGATCGCCAACCAGGGTCAAGTGACCCACCATGATCTGGATTGGACGAACGCGGCGCTGTACATCGGCATGGCGGAGCTCGCCGCCATTTCTCAAGACTCCAAATATGAGCGCTGGCTCCTGGATATCGGCGCGAAATATCGGTGGCAGCCGCATCACGACATGTACCTGGCCGACGACATCGCCGTTTCCCAGATGTATTTGGACCTCTACAGAAGGACCGGCGACAAGCGGATGTTCAATCCGACAGAGGCCAGGACGGAATGGGTGGTCCGTCATCCTTCGTCCGGCAGTCTTTATTACGATCACATGGACTCCACGACCCTGGAAAGATGGTCGTGGTGCGATGCCCTGTTCATGGCGCCGCCCGTCTACGCGCAGATGTACAGCATCACCCGGGACCCGAAGTACCTGGAGTTCATGGACAAAGAATTCAAGGCGACCTGTGACTTCCTGTACGACAAAGCCGAGAGGCTGTTTTTCCGGGACCACCATTTCTTCGACAGGAGAGAAGCCAACGGCCAGAAGGTCTTCTGGGGAAGGGGAAACGGCTGGGTGATGGGAGGCCTGGTCAAGATCCTGAAGGAGCTTCCCGAGGACGCGCCATCCAGGAAGTTCTATAAAGCGCTCCTCGTTGAAATGTGCGAACGGGTGGCCGGCCTGCAGGACCCGGAGGGCTACTGGCATGCGAGCCTCCTCGATCCGGAGGCCTATCCGAACCCGGAAACGAGCGGCTCGGGCTTCTTTGTGTATGCGCTGGCTTATGGGGTCAATTGCGGACACCTGGATAAAGACAGGTATCTGCCCGTTGTCCTGAAGGGCTGGGCGGCCCTGCAGAACGCCGTCTTCCCCGACGGCAAGCTGGGCTGGGTGCAGCCCATCGGGAGCGATCCCCGGCACACGACCAGAGACATGACCGAAGTCTACGGCGTCGGGGCCTTTTTGCTCGCGGGCAGCGAAATCTATCGCTTCGCCAAGTAACCATCGCCGGATAATTCATTGACGCCGGCCCGGGGCCGGGAATATCATGCTTTTCTTTTAGACTTGGCAGGCCGCGATGAAAGCACTTGTTCTCGAAGAATACAACACGCTCGTCTACAAGGACGTTCCCCTGCCCGAAATAGGGGATAACGAGGTTCTGATCAAGGTCATGGCCTGCGGCATTTGCGGCTCGGATGTCCATGGACTGGACGGCAGCACGGGCCGGCGGATACCGCCCCTGATCATGGGCCATGAAGCCTCGGGGATCATCGCCGAGACGGGCAGGAACGTCACGGGCTGGAAAAAGGGCGACCGGGTGACTTTCGACTCGACCGTCTACCCCCTCGAGGACTGGTATACCCTGCGGGGGTTGTATAACCTCAGCGATAACAGGGAAGTCCTTGGCGTTTCTCCCGGCAACTACAGGAGAAACGGCGCCTTTGCCGAGTATGTGGCCGTTCCCAGCCATATCCTCTACAGGATACCTGATAGCGTTTCGTACCCGCAGGCGGCCATGGTGGAAGCGGCCGCGGTGGCTCTTCACGCCGTGAATATCTCCGGCCCTCTTATCGGGGATGTCTGCCTGATAACGGGCGCCGGAACGATCGGCTTGTTCATCATCAAGCTTCTCGGGAATTCCGGAGCCTCCTATGTGGCGGCTGCGGACCTGGATGAGAGAAGCCTGGAAATGGCCTTGAAGGCCGGGGCCGATCTGGCCTGCCGTCCCGGCGACAGCCGGCTTGAAGAATCCATCCGTTCGCTGACCGGGGGGAGGGGAGCGGATATCTCTTTCGAGGCTGTCGGCTTGAGCGAGACAGTCGACCTTTCCATCGGGCTGGTCAGGAAGGGGGGGAAGGTGGTCCTCGTGGGGAACCGGTCGCCGCAGATCAATTTTCCCCTTCAGAAGGTTGTCACCGGTGAATTGAAGATACTGGGAAGCTGTGCCATCAGGGGCGAATACGAACAGGTCCTGGACCTCTTGGGCTCGGGAAAGCTGACGGTGGACGACCAGGTCATAGCCGTGGCTCCCCTTAAGGACGGAGCCGAATGGTTCGGCAAGCTGTACCATAAGCAGACACCTCCGGGCAAGGTCATCCTGGTCCCCTGAATGTCGGTCAACATGCCGGTCAGAATTATTGAGGCCGATCCCCAATGTCAGCGCTCTCGATAATCCTGATCGTCGTCCTCGGGGTTTCCGCCCTGCTGTTTCTGGTCCTGAAATTCAAGCTCAACGCCTTTATCGCGCTGCTCCTGACCTCGATCCTGGTCGGGATACTCGCGGGCATGCCGCTTTCCGGCATCACGAAGAGCATCCAGGACGGGATGGGCAATACGCTCGGGTTCATCGCCACCGTGGTCGGCCTGGGCGCCATCTTAGGGCAGATGCTGGAGAGTTCGGGGGGCGCCAAGTCGCTAGCCCGGTACCTGCTCGGGAAGTTTGGAGAGTCCCGGGCCACCTGGGCGCTGGCGCTGACGGGTTATATCATCGGCATACCGATCTTTCTGGATGTGGGCTTCATCATCCTGATACCGGTCGTTTATGCGCTCGCGAGGAATGCCAGGAGATCATTGCTGTACTACGCGATACCGCTCCTGGCCGGGCTGGCCGTCACTCACGCCATGGTGCCGCCCACACCCGGTCCGACGGCCGTGGCCCAGATCCTTGGCGTTGACCTGGGGTGGGTTGTTCTGTTCGGGCTGATCATCGGTCTTCCCATAACCATTATCGCCGGCCCGCTGTTCGGCAAGTACATCGCGGGGAAAATCAATGTCCAGGCTCCCCCGGAACTGGGCGAAGCCCTCGCCGGCCCGGCGCCCAAGGATGAGAACCTGCCCCGGTTCGGGATCGTCGCCGCGATCATCTCCGTTCCGCTGGTCCTGATCCTCCTGAGCACGTTTATCAAGTTCGGGATCGAAAAAGGATACCTGGCCCCAAGCCTGTCGGCCGATATCGTCGTCTTCATCGGGCACCCCTTCACCGCGTTGACCATCGCCACTCTGCTCTCTGTTCTTCTCTGCCTCAAGAGGGGCTTCACGAAGGAGGCTGTCCTCGAGCTGAGCACCAAGGCCATGGGACCGGCCGGGATCATCATCCTGGTGACGGGAGCCGGCGGCGTGCTCAAGCAGATCCTGGTGGACAGCGGCATGGGGAAAATGCTTGCGGAATCGATCGCCGGTTCCCCGATCCCGGTCATTGTAATGGCCTGGGTGCTGGCCGCCGTGGTCAGGATCACGCAGGGATCGGCCACCGTGGCCATGATCACGGCCGCCAGCCTGATCTCACCGATAACCGAAACCATCGGGACCAGTCAACCGCAAGGCGCCCTGCTGGTCATGGCCATCGCTTCCGGCGCGACGATACTCTCCCATGTCAACGACAGCGGGTTCTGGATCGTCAGCAAGTACCTGGGGATGAATGAGAAACAGACGCTGCGATCGTGGACGGTCATGGAGACGATCATCGCCGTAACCGGGCTTCTGTTCACTCTTATCGTCAGCGTTTTTGTATGATATTTCCATAATGAAGGCAGACACCCCCTCCCGGACGTTCACTCTCGACGGCGTCGGCCCGGTGCTTTTTGAAAAGGCCCGGCGGGCCCGCCGCATCACGCTGACCATACGGGCCTCCCGGGGGGTCCGCGTCGCCGTGCCCTGGCGGGTGTCGTTCGATGAGGCCCGCGGATTCGTCATCACCAAGCTGGGCTGGATCCGGCGCACGCTCGCCCGCGTCGAGCGGGCCCGCTGCCGCTGCCGCGACTCGATCCTGGCGGCTGAGAGTTTGGACCGCCGCTCCGCCCGGGCTTATCTTACTGCGCACCTGGACGCCCTGGCCCGCGAGCACGGCTACAGCCCCGGCCGCCTGAGCGTCCGCTGCCAGGGGACCCTTTGGGGCAGCGCGTCACCCTCCGGCCGCATCCAGCTCAATGCGCTCCTCGCCGCGGTGCCGCCGGAGCTGGCCGACTATGTCATCCTGCATGAGCTCGTCCATACCCGCGTCCGGGGCCACGGCCGGGCCTTTTGGGCCGAGCTCGAGAGCCGCATGCCGGACGCGCGCCGCCGCCAGTCCCGTCTCCGGGAATATTCCCTGGCCCTGTTTTAGGAGCAGCCGGCGGCGTCCGGGGCAACGAATTGACAGTGTCGCTCGATCAGAAATATACTCCGTCCCCATGAAGAGGGCCCGCCGGCCAAGTCCGGCCAGCCCAAGGAGCTCCCGGTGATGATTCTGAACCGAAATCCCCGATCGAACGACAGAAAAGTCCCCCTTCCCGTCCGCCTGGCGGCCGCGGCCGCCGCGCTGTGCTGTTTGACCCTGGCCGCGAACGCACAAGACGCCCGTCCGAGCGCCGCCGCGGCGGGAGACGCGGGGCTCAGAGGGTTGACCCTGTCGTCGGAGCATTTCCCGCCGGTCAACCTGGCGCCGCGGATGCGCAATCGCTTTGCGCCGGTCCAGGTGGCGGCTGAGGTCGATGTGGTCAGGCTGACGGCCACACCGAAGGAACCCCAGGCCGAGGTGCGCATCAACGGCGTCAAGGTGCCGGGCGGGGCGCCGTCTCCCGGCATCGCCTTAAGTCCGGGTCTGAACACGGTGACCGTCGAGGTCACGGCTCCCGACGGCCAGACGAGGATTGTCTTCAGCCCCAAGCTGTTCCGTGACTACCCCGGGCCGTCGTGGAAGAAGCTGACGGATAAAACCCCGTGGCTGCCCCGAGACTCGGCGGGCGAGCTCGTTTTTGCCGGCCGGATGTGGCTCATCGGCGGGTTCACGCCGGGTCTGGTGAATGATGTCTGGTCCTCCAAGGACGGAGTGAACTGGCTACGCGTGGGCGAAATCACCGCGAGCAAAAGCGGCGTTGACATCCCGCTCGCGTTCGTTTTCCGGGACAAAATGTGGATATCGGACGAGGACAACGTCCTCTACTCGTCCGCCGACGGGGTCGATTGGTCGGTGGTGACCGACAAAGCCCCCTGGCGGGGACGGGGAGCGGCCGGCGGCGTGACCTTCCACGACCGCCTGTGGGTGCTGGGCGGCGCGGGCGACGGCAAGTTTTTTAATGATATCTGGTCGTCCGCCGACGGCGCGAACTGGACTCTGGAAGTCGAGAGCGCGCCCTGGTCGAAACGGACGATTCATAACACACCCCTGGTCCTCGACGACAAGATGTGGATCATCGGCGGGGCGGCGACGGGTGACTATTATCCGTTCCGCACCTACAACGATGTCTGGTGCTCGCCCGACGGCCGGGACTGGCAAAGGGTGACAGACGAAGCGCCCTGGCCGGGCCGCACCTGGGGGTCGACGGTTGTCTACAAAGGGCGGCTGTGGCTTCTGGGCGGGTTTCGCTCCGAGCCGACGTGGGAGAATCTGGGGGACGTCTGGTATTCCGCCGACGGAGCGCAGTGGCACCAGCTGACCTTCCCGGCAACCTGCCGCCACAGCGGGGACAACAACGTGCCGGTCGTGGTCAACCGCTCGATCTGGGCCCCCAGGCACGAGATGTCCGTGTATGCGTTCGACGACAAGCTCTATGTCGCGGGCGGCATGGTCTGGCCGCTCATGAACGACGTCTGGTGCCTGGAGATCCCGGGACTCGTATTCACGACGCAACCGGTGGTCGAGGATTTTGTGGGGACGCGATACGTCTACCGCGCCCGCGCGGATTTCAACCGGAGCCGGGGCAAGGTCCGCTACCGCCTGGTCGAAAGCCCCGCCTGGCTGGTCGTGGACGCCGAAAGCGGCGTCGTCGAGGGGATGGCGGCCGCGGCGGGCGACGTCCCGGTCACCGTCGAGGCTTACGACAACGCTGGCGAGACGGCCCGCCAGAGCTATATGCTCCGCATCGGAGCGGCGCGGTAAGCGCGATGCATCGAACATCGGCGCCGAAATGGGCCTGCCTGGCGCTTGGTTTCTGTCTGTCTGGCGGCATCGCTGGATCCGGCGCATCCAGAGCCTCCGAAGTCCGGACCGTGATCATTAAAAGCTCGGCCGATGGGACGGAGCAATCCGCGTTATTCTATACGCCGCCGCAGGCAAAGCCGGAAGCGCCCGGCGCGGCCATTCCATTGCTCGTGAGCCTTCACACCTGGTCGGCGGCCTATGATCGCTACGATTCCCTCCAGGCCGCGCTCGCCGGCTGCATCAAGAAGGGTTGGGCTTTTATCTCACCCGATTTTCGGGGCCCCAACGTCCGGCCGGAGGCCGCCGGTTCCGACCTCGCGGTCCAGGACGTGCTCGATGCCGTCGGGTTTGCCTGCCGGAACGCTGTCATCGACAGCGCCCGGATCTATCTTTTAGGCGCCTCCGGGGGTGGCCATATGGGACTGCTCATGGCCTGCCGCGCGCCCGGTCTTTGGGCGGGCATTTCCGTGGCCTGTCCCGTCACGGACCTGCCGGACTGGTACCGCTTTTGCGAGGAGAGAAAGTTCATCTACGCGGACATGATGAGGAGATGCTTCGGCGGTCCCCCCGACGTTCCGGCGCGGGAGGCGGAATACCGCCGCCGCTCGCCCCTTTTCTGCCTGGGAGCCGCCGCGGGGTTGCCCATCGACATCCAGACCGGCATTCTGGACGGTCACGGGGGAAGGGCGGTCCCCGTGGACCACGCTCTTCGCGCTTTCAACGTCCTCGCCGAAGCCAACGGGAGCCCGGACAAGAAGCTCAGCCCCGAGGAGATCGGATCCATCACCCGAGACGGGCGTCTGCCTTTGTCATTGACGGCGGAAACGGACAACGAGCCAGGCCGGAAATATCCGGTCCTCTTCAGACGGGATGCGGGCATCGTCCGGCTGACTCTCTATGATGCCGGCCATGATTTCGATCCTGGCCCCGATGTGACGGAACCGCCGGCGCTGGCCTGGCTGGAGAAGCAGCGCCAGGCCCGCCGCGTGTCCGACGAGGCTTTGGCCGGGTATTGGAAGCTATCGGGCGACGCCAGGGATTCTTCCGGCAACAACCGCCACGGCGAGAGCCGGAATGTTATCTACGGCCCTCAGGGAGATGCCGAGTTCAACGGCCGGGATGCCAGCGTGGAAATCCCCTATCACGACGCCCTGGACCTGGGCGCGGGGGAATTCACGGTCTCGGCCTGGGTGGATATCGGGACCGCGGCGGATGATAATCCCGGCGACATCCTCAGCCAGTTCGACCCGGCAAAGCGACGAGGCCTGAACCTGGGCGTAAAAACGCTTCAAGGCGTTACCGTCGCCCAATCCAACACCCGGAATGTTGAGTTCGGGATCGACAACGCCCGGCTCGAGCCCGACTGGACGGATTGCGGGCGTCCGGGAAACGCGGTCTTCGTCTTCGCCCTGAGCGTTTATCGCGGCGATCTCTACGCCGGGACCTACGAACAGGGCAGGGAAGAGCGCGGTCACGTTTATAGATACAAGGGCGGTCAGGATTGGGAAGACTGCGGCAGCCCCGACGGCTCGAACTCGGTCATCGCCCTTGCGGTCTATCGGGACAAGCTCTACGCGGGGACAGGCTTTTATCCCGCGAGCGGCTCCGCCCTGCCGGATTCGGAGAACACGACGCCCGGCGGCCGGGTCTTCCGCTACGAGGGAGGGAAAAAGTGGCTGGACTGCGGCGGCCCCGAAGGGGTCAAGGCCGTTGGGGCGATGGCCGTCTTCAAGGACCGTCTCTATACCGGCCCCTCGAAGGCGAAGGGCGTCTTCGTCTATGATGGCGAGAGAGGCTGGACCTCGGCCGGAACCCCCGGTGACGCGAGGAGCTTCACCCTGGCGGCCTGGAACGGTGACCTCTGGAGCGGCGGGGACGTCTATATCCAGGAGCAGCGCGGCGGCGTCTTCCATTCCGGCGGCGGGGGAGAGTGGGTTTTTTGCGGCCGGCCCGGCATCCCGCCGGGCGTGACGTCCATGCAGCTCTACTCGTTCCAGGCCTATCAAGGCCGTCTGCACATCGGCGTCTGGCCGACCGCCGAGATCCTCCGTTACGAAGGCGGCACATCATGGACGTCGGTCGGCCGCCCCGGGGAAGAAAAAGAGACCATGGCCGTCGCCGTCTATAACGGCATGTTCTATATCGGGACGCTGCCCCTGGCCAAGGTTTTTCGCTACGACGGGGGGGATACTTGGACGGACCTCGGCCAGCTGGACAGGACGCCGGACGTGAAATACCGGCGGGCTTGGTCCATGGCCGTTTTCCAGGGGCGCCTTTTTTGCGGCACCCTGCCCTCGGGGCACGTCTTTTCGAGGGAGGCGGGGAAGTGCCTGACCTATGACCACGAGCTTCCGGCCGGCTGGCGCCACATCGCCGCCGTGAGACGGTACGATCGTCTGGAGCTCTTCATCGACGGCCGACGCGTCGCCCGATCGTCGGCCTTTGAACCGAAGGATTTCAACCTCCCGACCGGCCGGCCGCTGAAGATCGGGTCTGGACAGCACGATTTTTTCCGCGGCCGGCTGAAGGATGTGAAGATCTGGAGGAGAGCGCTCGAGGCCGACGAGATCGAGGCTATATCCTCTTTGCGAATTCCTTGAGCGCCGAGAAATCCGCCTCCCCCAGGGCGTTGAAGTGGAAGATGCAGATGCCCGCGGCACCGAGCGTCAAGGCGTCGTCGGCCTGACGGATCATCTCCTCCGCCGTGATCTCGCCGCCGCTCCACTTCCGGCCGATGCCGCTGTACACCGGGACCGCGCCGTCGAGGATCTGAAGCTGGAGGCCCAGGATCTCGCGGTGTTCTTTCCCGTCCAGTTTATAGTTCATGGGGCAGATGAAATCCACCAGTCCCTGGCGTCCCCAGCTTAGCCAATCCTGACCCTCGACGAGGGCGCTCCCGAAGTAATCGGCCCGGGCGGCGATCGAATACTCGAGCCCGTTCTGGTTGAGAAGCCGGCGGAAATTGAGCAGGTGGGCGGTGATGATGCCGTTCCTGAACTGGAGGTATTTATAGAGGATGCCGGGGTTCTTGAGGTCGGCGGCTGTCAGGGTGTCGTGCCCCAGGAACTCCCGGTAGCCTCTCCGGCAGGCGGCGCAGGTGCAGGGCCACTCCAGGCCGATGCCGGTATCCCAGTAACGGATGAAATCGACCTGGAGGCCCTTCGGCTCATGCTGGGAGATGACGTCGGCGGCGATGCGCAGCGTCCCGGCGCGTGTCGCTTCCCAGGTCGCACAGAGCGTTCCGTCCCTTTTATGACCGCCCGGAGCGCCGCTGGCATAGGAACGGGCGGCGCGGACGGGTTTGGAGAGGCCCGTATCGCTCACACCGAGGATGACCGGGTGGATCTCGAGCCCCGTTTCCCCGGAGATCCTCTGGAGCCGTGTGAGTCTGTCCTCGACGACAAAGCCCGCCAGGGTCGTGTTGTACCAGGCGTTGTTCTCCTGGGGGACGGAATGGACGAAAAGCAAAAGAAGCTCGATCCCCGATTCCCGGGCGCGCTCGAATTCCCGCCTGACATCCGCCTCTTCCCCCTGGAAGTCGAGATAGCTGTGAGACCAGGCCAGGATCTTCCTCTTCGTGGCCGGCTGGCCGGCTGAAGGGGCGGGGACGGCCAGGCCCTTTCCGGCCAGGGCGGCTCCCGTCGAGGCGAGGAGACCGTTCTTTATGAAATTCCTTCGGCGCATGGGGTTTTCCTCTCTCTTTTGGAGATCATTCTATTATTCCCGGGCGCTGTTCTGACCGCGCTATTCCACTTTCGGTTCCCAGCCCGGCTGGTATTCGCGCTTCCAATATCGCATCGCGTCGTCGTCGCCCAGGATTCGGCCCGTCTTGGGGTCACAGTTGAGCGTGCGGCCCGTCCTCTGGGCGATGTTCCCCAGGTGGACGAGCATCGTGCTTTTGTGGCCTTCCCCGATGTCCGAGGAGGGTTTCTGCCGTCCGCGGATCGCTTCCAGGAAGTTCCGGACGTGGAGGATATCATAGGCGCGGCCCGGGCCGACTGTCGATATGGTGACCGGATCCACGGACCCGGTTTCCGTGCGGACTTCCTTGCCCTTCCCATCGTAGAGCGTGTAGCCGTTGCCGGGGAGCACGCGCAGGGAGCCGTTCCGGCCTTGAAACAGAGCTCCGAATCCCTCCCCGTAGTCCCCGACGGGGTTGCAGCTCATGCCTTCCCAGGTCACCAGGACGCGGCTGGGAAACTCGTACGAGATCATCTGGCTGTCGGGGGGCTGCCAGTCGTCGTCCGCGTAATAGCGCCCGCCGGCCGAGGTCACCCGCGTCGGATAATCGTCGCCGATCGCCCAGCGGGCCAGGTCGAGGGGGTGAACGCCGTTGTTTCCCGCTTCGCCCGTCGACCAGTGCCAGAACCAATGCCAATTGTAGTGCACCACATTGTCCCGATAGGCGACGCGCGGGGCCGGTCCCTGCCAAAGGTCCCAATCGAGCCAATCGGGAACGGGCGACGGTCGGCCGACGCCGATCGGTTGGCGCGCGTTCGCATACCAACAGCGCACAAAATGCACGGGACCGATGCCGCCTGTCTTGAGGAGAGCGACGGCTTCCTGGATCTTGCTCCACGAGCGGCGCTGGTTGCCCATCTGGCAGATCCTGTTGTTCTTACGCGCCGCGGCGACGAGCATCTCCCCCTCGGCCGGATTATGGCTGCACGGTTTCTCCACGTAAACATGCTTCCCCGCGGCGAGGGCCAGGATCGCCATCGGCGCGTGCCAATGATCTGGCGTCGCGATCACGACCGCATCGAGCGCCGGGTCCTCCAAGGCCTTCCGGAAGTCCCCCAAGCCCTTCGGCCGGCGTTCTTGAAGAGCCGCGACGCTCTCCACCGTTTTGGCGACGGCCCGGCTGTCCACATCGCAGACATAGGCCACCTGGGCGTCCTTCGAGAGGGCGAAGCTTTCGGCGAGCGCCAGGCCGCGGCTGTTCACCCCGACGAGCGCGACCTGAAGCCTGTCATTGGCGCCCCAAGCGAAGCGCCAATCCAGCCCGCCCAGGACGCCGAACCCGATGCCGGCCGAGGTCATTTGCCTCAAGAACTCACGCCGATTGCAGGATCGTCTCATTCTTTGGCTCCTGTTCAGGAAGATGTCCGCCTGCCCGGTTCATGGCCATGCCGTTTCTCCTTTTCGGGCGTTAAGATCGAACCTGATTTTCGCCAAAAGGATATTCCGGAGGGGCGCCCCGGGTCAAGACAAAAAGAGAATCCGGGCCCGGATCCTGATTTCTTGACACCTATCTTCGGCCGGTACTATCATCGCTTTGCGAAAGCCGGTGCGAGCATCGAGCTCTGAGCGGGTGAGGTTCGCAGGGCGCCAGATAGCGGGACTATTCAGAGAGAGGGTACAGAATGCTCAATTTTCCGTTGATCCGGGTCCTCGGGCGCGCGGCGGTCTGTGCCGCCGCCATGCAGCTGGTTTTGGAGGTTCCCCCAGTGGGCGGCGAGGTGATGGCGCCGCGAGCCGGAACGGCAGCGGCTTCGAGCCGGCAGGTTGTTGGAAGCGCAGGTCTAGCCCTTGGCAGCGAGCAGACCTACCGCGTCCGCTGGGTGTCGCAGGCGAATATAAAGGTTGACGGGCGGGCGGACGAGCGTGTGTGGTCGAAGGCGGCGGTCGAGAAAGGGTTCTTCTTTCCATGGAAGCCGGCGCCCGCGCCCGAGACGGAGTTCCGGGCCCTATGCGACGAAACGAACCTTTATTTCACGTTCCGGGTCCATGACGAAGACATCGTGACGCTCGAGCGGTTGCGGGATGAACAGGACGAGGTGTTCGAGGACCGGGTGGAAATGTATTTCGGCCGGGATGAGCAAATGAAGGTCTACTACTGTCTGGAAGTGGATGCCAAGGGGCGGGCGTTCGATTATCGCGGAGCGTATCCCCGTCAGTTGGACCCGAACGGGAAATTTGAGGGGTTGGTGACCAAGGCCGCATCGCTGCCGGGCGGCTATGAAGTGGAGGGCAGGATCCCGGTTAAGACCTTCGTGGCGCTTGGCTTCCCGGCACTGCGCCCGGGGGTGAAGATCCGTTGCGGCCTGTACCGGGCAGAGTTCAGCCATGATCGGAGCGGGCGGCCTGTGGAGCCGAAGGCCAGCGTCCATAATATGGGTCGGCAGGTGGAAGGCCCGCCGCCGATCGAGGAATGGCTCAGCTGGGTGGACCCGAAAACCCCGGAGCCGGATTTTCATGTGCCGAGCTCCATGGGCTGGATCGAAATAGTGAGGTAAATATCGATCCGTCAAGTCCCCGAGCTGGGGCATGCTCCTCGAGCCCGATCCGACGTCCATGATGCGCAGCCCGGCGCTTTTTTCAAATCTGGCGGTCATCATCTCCTTCTAGTGGTGCGTCTCGTAAATAACTTAGCATTCTCAAAGTGCGACGAAGACGCACCACCGCGAGGGAGTTTTGAGGGGGACGGCGTCGTTCCCCTCAGGGGGTCAGTGGAGTGAAACGAAACGCCGAGGGGGGAGCTTGACTCCCCCCTGGAAGTGTCCCGTCTATACACAGGACTTTGGAAAGGAACTTACGAGACGGGATACTAGCCGTTACGGTGTCCCGGATTGCCCGCGGCCTAAAAATAACGGGCAAAACCCAAATAAAGCTGAAATCCGTGAGAAAAAAAGCTGGCCTCGAGCGTCTACTACTATAAGTACAGGAGATTGCCGCCTCAGGAAGACTGGGAAGCCAGGTCGCCTGGGGCTTCAACCGATAGGATATGACGGAGGGTGCGTCATGGGAAGAAGGTACGGATTGCAGCTTAGAGGCGAGAGGTATTGCGGAGATACGAGCAAGATGGAGGTTCACGATCTCGACAACGAAGATGGGAGTCCGTCGGGATGCCAGATCGATATCATAATCGCTGCCGGCCGGGCTCGGGCGTTTTTTCCGGACGCCCTGCTCGTAGCCCACAGAGAAGGCTTCACGGATTGCGCCCGGTGCCTCGGAGCCAGCCAAAATAGCCTCAGCCTAAAAAAAGACCCCGGTGAGTCCAAAATCGACCGTTCTGACCTTCGCTAGATCGCCCCGCATCCACAGCAGAGTACCGCATTTCCGCCCTGTCAACAGTCATTCCTGCCCTCGAGGTTGGACCGCAGACAGGCAGCTTGAAGACTGAGCGACCGGCGGCAGAAAACAACAAGATGGAGATCGGACTTTCGGATAAGCCAAGAAGGCGGCTTGACACAACTCGGGCTAAGAAAAATAATGAACGCCGGTCCCCGACCCATGAAGGCGAGCTCGGCTTGATAAAAGCCAAACTGTTGCTTTGGATCTGGATATTCTTCTGCCCGCATTGGGCCTGGCTGTCGTCCGGACAGAACGCGCCGCCCAGGATCGATGAGCTGAAAAAAACTGCCGCCAAAATTTACATTGACTGCGGGTGGTGCGACATCGAGTACATCAAAACAGAGATCACCTTTGTCAATTATGTCCGGGACCGGAAAGAAGCCCAGGTTCACGTGCTCATCACCGTCCAGGACACCGGCAGCGGCGGCCGGGAATACACCGTGACCTTTATTGGGCAGCTCGATTATGCGGGCCAGGACGACGTCCTGACATTCTATTCCAACAAGATCGATACCGAGGATGGCATCCGCCAGGGCCTGGTCCAGACCCTGAAAATCGGCCTCATGCGCTACGTGGCCAAGACTCCGATAGCCAGGAGGATCGCGATCAGCGTCCTGGACCAGGTCCAGCCGACGTCCGTCATCGATAAGTGGAACTCCTGGGTTTTCAGCTTGAGCGGCCGCGGCTACGCCAATGGGCAGGAAGCCGTCGACTACCGTTCGCTGAGCGGCAATTTCTCAGCCAACCGCATCACCCCGGAATGGAAGATCCGGTCGAGCGTCATGGCGAGCTACTATCTCAACAGATTCGACATCGATGGTCAGACGATCGAAAGCAGCCTGAGAAGCCGGCGGTTCAGCGGGCTGGTGGTCAAGAGCCTGAACGAACACTGGTCGGTGGGCGCTTATCTCTCCCTGACATCCTCAAGCTACTCCAATATCCTTTTCGATGTGAACCCTGCCCCGGCCGTCGAGTTCAACCTCTTTCCCTATTCTCAGTCCACCCGGAGGCAGCTGCGTTTCCTTTACAGGCTGAACTTTAATGCCGTCAACTACAGAGAGGAGACGATCTACTTAAAAACGAAAGAAAACCTGTGGAACGAAGCGCTCTCCGTAACGCTCGAGCTCAAGGAAAAATGGGGGACGATCAGCAGCTCTCTCGAGGGGTCCCATTACTTCCATGATTTCAGCAAGTACCATGTCAATCTGTACGGAGAGGTCTCCATGCGGTTGTTCAAAGGACTATCCTTCGATATCTACGGCGGGGGATCGAGGATCCACGACCAGCTCTCTCTCCCCATCGCGGGCGCTTCTATCGAAGATATCCTCTTGATGCGCAAGCAGTTAGCCACTTCCTATGAATATTTTTTCTCCATCGGACTGAGCTATACCTTTGGCTCCATCTATAGCAATGTGGTCAACCCGCGGTTTGGCGAGGGCGGCACAAGCTATGGGCTTTACTGAGGGTTTGCCGGTGCCGATCTCAGCAACCCAAGTACATGGTGCATAGGCCCCCATTGCCACACGATATCGTGACGGCGCAGGCCCCATCGCAACATCTCGGACAATCGCAATCCGCCCCTGGCGCCTGCGTCCTCATTTCGAGAGGGACAATGGCGATAACCCTCATCATCCGTCCGTGGCAGGTCACGAATTTCGTGTCCGGAGGCACGTGCACGGTCCCCTGGCTGCAGACTTCAATGTACTTGGGCGAGTCCGAGAAAGCTTCGGTGGCCCGTGTCCCTACTGAGTAGGCCGTGATCATAAAGACCGCCGACATGAAGGCGAATAGATACCTGGGGAGTCTTTTCATCAGTGGCTTCTCCTTCGTGATCATAACTTGCTCCTATACTCTTAGACGTCTCTCGGGGCGAATTCTTCTCGCGAAGGCCCCTTTTTTTTGCCCGAGCGTTGTCCCGTTGCTGACAGGGCGGAAAATTGACCGGCAGCCAGTTCTTCGATAGGATTCTAAATTCATGAAATGGACCGATACCTCCCCGCCAGAGCTCGAAGCCATCCTGGATAAATTTTCCGCTTCCATCAGGGCCAGCATCTTCAAATTCAGACTGGCGAACAAGGGTATCGATCCGGACGATGTTCTTCAAGAGATCCGGATCAAGATCTGGAAGAAGACCCGGGATGAGAAAAAAGTGCGGCATTATTCGTCTTATATAAGTAGTGTCATAAATTCCACGCTGATCGATTTCGTTCGAAAGGCGAGACGAGCGGATAAGTTGATTTACCACGAGCAACAAAAAGTGCTTGGCGAAGACGAGCGCAGCCTGGAGGCGGCCGCCGAAGACAACCTGCTCAGAGAGACCATCAGCGAGGCCACGGATTCACTCATGGAGTCCCGTCGGAAGGTCGTCAAGCTGTTCCTCTCCGACCTGACAATCGATGAAATATCTCTTTCCTTGGATTGGACCAAGGACAAAACGCGAAACCTGCTCTATCGGGGTTTGTCCGATCTCAAAGAGAAGCTCAGGGAAAAGGGGGTCGACTATGAAGATCGACAATGACCGGCTGAAGGCCCTTTACCAGGCTCACCCGGGATCAAAGAGGCCGGCCTCACGGAAGGACTGTCCGTCAGCCAAGGCGCTGACAGGAGTGTTGCGCTCGCGGTCGTCGGCAGGGCGGGCGACGGCGATCATTGATCACCTCTCCCGTTGCGCCGGCTGTGCCAGCGAGTTCGGGTTCCTGTTGGAGGCCCGCAGGAGTGAAGACGCCCTGCTCCGGGACATCGACCAGTGGCTTTCCGGCACGACGCCGGAAGAGAGCCGGATTCGAAATCAGGGAGACGTGCTCGCGCCCAGGAAACGCGGGAGGCCCTCTTCCCCCCTTTTTTCCTGGCGCGCCTTCCCCTTGATCATCGGCCTGTTCGTCGTTGCTTTTGTCATCTCAACGCGCCTGATCTTTCATAGTCCCGAGAGATATCGCGCCGAGGCGGCGACCCGGGTCGAATCGCTCCAACCCGCCGGGACGACAGTCGCCAGGGCCGCCTTGGTATTCAGGTGGAAACGAGTCCCTCAATCGGAATACTACGTCCTCCGGCTCTTCGATCAGGCCCTGGCGCCGATCTGGCAGAGCGACAGATTGCGGACGGCTTCACTGCCACTTCCGCCGGCGGTGACCGCGAAGCTGCGGGACAACGATTCCTATTTCTGGATGGTCACGGCCCACCTGTCAGACGGGCAAGACATCAAGTCAACGCTCGAGGAGTTCGTCGTCAAGCCGTGAGCGCGGAGCCGGCGTTCATCATTTTTTGAGCAGCGCCTGTCGGCTCGCCGGGCGTCAATGGACGTCCAGCGCGGTGGAAGGATCACCGTTCAAAATGAAGGCGGCCCAATAGAAGGGCGCCGAATACCGGGTTTGGAGCAGGCTGAGCTTGGCCAGGCGCAGAGCCTGGGCCTTATCTTTTTCCCGGGAGAGATGATAATAAAATCGGCGCATGAACTCGGCGGTGGCTTGGTCGCCGATCTCCCACAGGCTCGAAACCACGGACCTGGCGCCGGAGAAGAAGAAGGCCCTGGTGAGACCCAGGATTCCCTCTCTCCTGTCGACGGGTCCGCGGCCGGTTTCACAGGCTGAGAGCACGACCAGCTCAGCGGCCAGGCGGAGATTGGCGACCTCGCGGACCTGCAAAAAGCCCTCCCCTCCCGAACCGTCACCGAACGACAAAACCAGCGCCGAGCGAAGAGGGATCTTGTCGTCAAAGAACCCGTGACAGGCGAAATGAATGATCTGATAGCCCTCGAGAGAGGTTCTTTTTATCATCTCCTCGCTGGCTTCCCTTTTCAGGTAAAGCGTGCGGTTGGACGCCGAAAAAAACCGCGCTATCTCCTTGATTTCGCGCTCGCTCTGACCCAGAGAAAGAAAGCCGTGCCCCTGATCTTCGTAGATCTCCCGCATGATGTTGGCCACGGAGATCTTGCTCTTTCTGTTTAATGAAAAAGGGGAGGGATACGCGGGATTCCCCACGGCCAGCAGTCCCTTGAGGTAGGGGCCCTTCTTTTTCCTGGCCTTCAAGAACATGAGCGATGAACACGAGGGGGCATAGGAAACAGCGTACTTTGAGATCAGGCAAGCCGCTCCCGGCGAACGGTCCCCGGGAGGGAGGGGGAGCGTTTCGAAAGGCAGGTACGAGAGCTTGCCGTCGGGGATGAAAACCAGACGGTCGATCGATCCCGGCAACCTCTCCGGGATCGAGGACAGAAGATCCCGAGCCAGGCGGTTGGCCGCCAACAGGCCTTTCCATTCTTTCCGGGGAGGATTCGACAAGAGCTCCAGGTAGCCGCCGATGGATTTTTCGATTTCGGCTCTCGGCGGGAGCGACAATATGGAAAAGTCCTTTTTCGTGATCAGGAAAAGCAAAGACGCCTTTTCTCCCAGGAAGTATTCGAGAATCGCGGTTTTGTTGTCGAGCAGCCTTTCCTGGACCTGCGCGAGCTGAAGCGGGACGGGAGGAATAATGTCGTCGTCGCCGGGGCCCTCCATTCTCATTCTCGAGACGAGCCGGAGATACTCTTCTTCATATCCCTTCAGCATCCTCTGCAGCTCCGCGATCCGGCTCGGGGACGAATTGTTCCGCGACAATTCCCGAACGATGGAAGAGATCTGGCCCGATATTTCCTCTTCTTTCTTCGTCAACAGAGGATTCGACCGGCCGCCCGGGCCGGCTGTCGATTCGTCCAGGGTCTCCAGAAAAGCCCTGGCTTTGGCCCGCTCCACGACGGCGAAGATCTCTCCCGCGCGGCTCGAAGGAAGGCCATCCTTCTCCAGCCGGCCCAAAAGATCGATCATGGCTTCGTAGACTTTGAACTTATTCTTCATAAAGCCGACTTTGTAGTCATCAAAGACGATCTGGCTCCTGATGAAGTCGATCGCATCCATGGAATATTCATAGCAGGCCAGTGCCCGGCTATAAGCCCCCCTCTGTTCGAGGCACTGCCCGAGGTAGAAAGAGGATTCCCAGAGGGTTCTGTTCGGGCCGCTCCGGCTCCCTCGGTCCAGGGCCTCCTGAAAACGTTGCTGGGCCTGGTCGCAATTTCCGAGCTTGAGGCCGCAGATGCCCAGATTATTCAAGACTCCGATGAGGGCTTCGGTATCGTGGACCTCTTCCGCGATCTGAAGAGTGGATCGGAAATAGTTCTGCGCGCTGTGATATTTTTCTAGATGAAGGTGAATATTCCCGATGTTGTTCAGGGCCCTCATTTCGGTTCTCCTATCGCCATTCCTGGTTGCCGACTCGAGAGCCGTTGTGAAATAGCCGAGAGCCTCATACAGGTCGGCCGGATTGGAGTTGATCAGCCCCCTGTTGAGAAACCCCTCTCCCAGATTATTCTGGCCGTGAGAAAGCATGATGCCGCTCCCCAGCCGTTGATCGAGGTCATGCGCCGCCAGTGAACAGTCGAGCGCCCTTTCAGGGAACCCGAGCTGATTCAAAATGATGCTGATGTTCTTCTGACATACGGACTCAGCCCGCGCATCCCCGGCATCTCTCGACAGGTCCAGCGCGTCGGAGTAATAGTTCAGCGCCCTCGAGTAATCGCTCAGCCCCAGATAATGGGAGCCGATGCTGATCAGGGATTTTGTCTGTTCCCTCCGGTCATTCAGCTCCCTGGCGATCTCGAGGGACCTCTCGTTGATGGACAGGTAGGTCCCCTGGTCCTGCTTGGCCCAATAGCCGAGGCCCAGTTGACGCAGGCACTTGATCTCGTGCTCCCGGCTGCCGATCGCTCTGGCCAGGTCGGCCGCCGAAGTGATATCGGCGATGGACTCTTTATACTGGCCCGCCAGGAGATGCGCCTGCCCCCGCGCATAGAGCTCCCAGATATCGAGCGCCCGCCGGGCTTCGGCCTCTGTCTTTTCCAAGCCGAGCCGTCTGGCGCCCGACAGGGCCTCTGCATAATAGGACTGAGAATCCTCGAGCCGGCCGAGGGCCCAGCACAACTTCCCCAAGAGCATGAGGCTGACCACTTCCTTCCGGGCATCCTTCATTTCTTGCGCAAGCTCCCGCGCTGAGATCAAGTGCGGAAAAGCCTCCGGGAAATTCCCCAGTCGCCACTGCGATTCCCCCTCGGTGAGCGCCCGGTAATACTGCTTGGAGGCGGCCTCGAGGCTTCGCGCTTTCGGGCTTTGCCCATATGAGAGAGAGAGGGAAAAAATGATCGCGAGCAATATCGGCATCAATCTTCGCGCACCGAACGGGCGGTCAGGGCTCAGCCTGAAGCCCGAAGCCTGCGCTGCGACACCGTATCTCATCTTGCGACATTATACTGGAATTTCAAATTGAGTTCTTTCCCGTCTGCGAGCCGGCTTCTGATTCCTTGACACTTGTCTGCCGCCTGAATACCATCGCTCCGTGCCGGCTGACGCCTATTCCGAGCTTGACACTCCGCACTCTGGGAGGCCATAAACATGTTCTCCGGGCGATATCGAATGATCCGTGTCCTGTTGATAATGATAGCCTCGCTGTGTGCGGCGCTGCCGGCCCGCGGAGGCCGCGGCCCGGCTGACAACTGGAAAGCCCTGGAGAAGTGGCGCGGGCCGAGCGGACCCTACGTCGTTATCTCCGATAAAGCGCTTTTTGCGGCGATCGATCTTGACCGGCCGGGGTTGGAGAAAGTCAAAGAGCTGGCCGCGGCCGGGGATCTTGGCGAGGCTTGCCGGGCATGGGGGACATACTGGGCGTCGCGAAAGGACCCGGTTTGGATTTTTGACCCGTCCGTCTATGTCGGCTCCATGAAAGCCTCGGTGCCCTGGATCGTTCCCGTCCTCAACCGGCAGGCGGATGAGGTCGCCGCCCGCCGGCTCGAAGCGGGGCCCTATGTGGCCGTGCCGAAGGGACGTTTCATCGATTGGGCCGCGGACAACGGAAAATCGGAATATATCGGATTTCATTACTTCTTTTGGCTGCCTCCACTCGCGAGAGCGTATCTTTTTGCCCGCGACGAAAAATACGCGCGCGCTTTTCTGGACATCGTCTGCTCCTGGTACGATGCCCTCCCGGACATCGAGAGATTTGATGATGTTGTCTGGAACAGTCAGCTCGGCGCTTCGTTGAGATGCGTCTTTTTCCTCGAGGGCTACTCTTTGATGCGAAACAGCCCGTCTCTGACCCCGGAACTCCATGCCAAGATATTGAAGATCCTTCTCGGGCACGCGCGATATGTCCGGGACGTTCACATGAGGGAGTACACCGATTGGAACGGACAGAACACCGGCTGTGCGATGCTGGCGTGCACAGGTTCGTTCGTACCGGAGTTTCGGGAAGCTTCAGAGTGGCGCGAGACGGCCTCGAGCATAGCGAAGCGGCACATCTCCAGCAACTTCCATGGAGACGGAGGCCACAAAGAGCTCTGCACCCATTATCACATTACGGGCCTTCGCGACCTGGGCTGGGCCGTGCGCTCCCTGCGGGCGTCCGGGGATGACAGCATCCTGGCCGACCCGAAGCTCAAAGCGCAGTTCCGGGAGTCATTCCGATGGCCCCTCAAGATCGCCTTCGGGGCCGGCTTTACGCCGGCCCTGAATTCCGGCGTAGTGGACAAGGAATGGATTGCTTTCGCGGCCGTCGGCGCCAAGTTCTTCGATGACCCCAGCCTGCGCTGGGCGGTCAGGAATTTCGCCGGCAGGTCTTACCTGCCTTTGGCCAAAGGGCTGAACGCGTGGGAGCTTGACGAGTCTTTCCCCGAGGCCCTGGACCCCAAGCGCATGGCGGAACCCCCCGCTTATAAAAGCATCCTGCTCGAAGGGTCCGGGTTGGCCGTCATGCGCGATGGCTGGGATCCCGACTCGCTGTGTCTGATACTCGACTTCGGAAAACCTTGGGGCAGTCACGGTTACCCCGGCAAGCTCAGTTTCACGCTCTGGGGCCGGGGGGCTTTGCTGGCGGCGCATCCGGGCTCTCCGATCAGCTACTCCTTACCGGTCTACTCTGAGTGGTGCGCTCAAACCCGGTCGCACAATACAGTCCTTGTGGGGGGCCGATCTCAAGGGCGGCCTTATGACGCCGACCTCGGATACTGGCGGGACCTCGGCAACATCGTCTTCTTGTCGGCGAGCACCAAGGCCTCCAAGCCGGCAGAGCACACCCGAACCGTGGCCTTCGTCTGCGGGGAGTATTTTGTCATTTTCGACCAGATCAGAGGGGATGCAGTCAACACTCCGGCGGAATGGCTGATCCATTGTCCCCAGGGGCTGCAAAAAGGCGCGGATAACAGCCTGCAGAGCCCCGGAGCGGGACCGGGAATCCAAGTCCTTTCTCCGCGGGCGGAGAAGTATGACCGCGTCTCACTGGGCAAGGGGAACGGCGCCGTGCCGGTGGAATGGAGCCCGGGCTGGAAACCGCTTGATGCCTGGCGCGATGATATTGATTTTGCCTCCTACGGGAAGGGCTTCGGGGCGGACGGCCAGACCTTTGCCTTCGCCCTGATCCCTTTCAGGAGGCAATCTCCCGACGCCTCTCTTGTTTCCGTCGCTGTGCTCGGTAACGGGCAGGCCGTGCCTGAAACCGAAGCGCGGGCGGTGGAGCTGCGTACCGGAGCCATACAGGACACACATCTGTGCGCGTTCGGTGAACGCCGCGTCCTGACAGCGAGCGGTCTGGAGACTGACGCCCGGCAGGCATGGGTGCGGCGCGACAGCCGGGGCCGCGTCCTTCTTTCCGGCATGGTCGACGGCACCTACCTTTCCGTCAACGGCAAGAGGGTCCAATGAAATATCGGAAATTCGGGATACTTGAGGCGAAGGTTTCGGTCCTGGGCTTCGGCTGCATGCGCCTGCCGACCCGGGACGGCATTCCCCAGAGCGAGAACATCGACGAAGCCGAGACCATCCGCCTGATCCGGCACGCTGTCGATCGGGGCGTGAACTATATCGACACGGCCTACCCCTACCACAACGGCCGAAGCGAAGTCGTCACGGGAAAAGCGCTGCGGGACGG
This sequence comes from Candidatus Aminicenantota bacterium, assembly GCA_963764885.1. Lineage (GTDB taxonomy): Bacteria > Acidobacteriota > Aminicenantia > Aminicenantales > UBA8522 > CAVSCD01. The sequence goes on along the minus strand of CAVXUH010000002.1, from coordinate 506,437 downwards.
ATATCGCGCCAGGGTCTTGCTCGCGACCAAGTCTCCCATCTGGCAGATCGCCAAGCCGGCCGATTTCGACACCTATCTCGACGAGCAACTCGGCCGCCTCCAGACCGATCATATCGATTTCTATCTCTTCCACGGTCTGGGAACAGAGCGCTGGGAGCAGGTCGTCCTCAAGCACAACCTCCTCGAACGCGCGGAGACCGCGGCCCGGGACGGACGCATCGGCCAGATCGGCTTCTCCTTCCACGACGGGATTGACGCGTTCAAGCGGATCGTCGACGGCTACAGTGGCTGGAGCATGTGCCAGGTCCAGTACAACTATATGGACACAGAGTATCAGGCCGGGACCGAGGGCTTGAGGTACGCCGCCGCCAGGGGGTTGGGGGTTGTCGTCATGGAACCTCTTCTGGGCGGGCGCCTGGCCTCTCCGCCGCCGGCGGCGGCGGACGTCTTCCGCGCTCAGGGCAAGGACTGGTCTCCCGCTGAGTGGGCCCTGCAGTGGATCTGGGATCAGGGGGAGGTTTCGACCGTCCTCAGCGGGATGAAGGCGATGAGAGAGGTCGAAGAGAACCTGCAAGCCGCGGACCGTTCCCGGATCGGCTCGCTGGACGCCGGCGGCCTGGAGCTTATCAAGCGGGCCCGGACGATCCTCCTCGAACGCGCGCCCATTCCCTGCACCCAGTGCGGCTATTGCCGGCCCTGCCCGAGCGGTGTGGATATTCCGAAGAACCTCGAGCTCTACAACGATTGCATCGTGTACGACGATCCCGCCATTCCTCGCGCCGTCTACGCCAGGTTCGTGCCCGAAGGCGAGCGGGCCGCCGCCTGCACCGGCTGCCGCGAGTGCGAGGTGAAGTGCCCCCAGGGCATCCTCATCAGCGAGTGCCTGCCTGAGGTGGACGCCGTCCTGGGCAAAAGCCAGTCCCCTAAACCGGCAGCTTCTCGGCCCCAGCCCCGTCCCAAGGCATAGCAACGGTGCGTAGGGCCGTAGGGAATTCACGCGCCGGGCGGGGAAGTGCCCCGGCTTGACTTTATTCGGCCCCCATCAGGGGTTGCAGCAGGCTCACTCGGTTGCCTTCCGTGTCAGTGAATGAGACGTATTGGCCGATACCGGGAATCTCCATGGGTTCGCCGAGGACTTTTCCGCCCTCCGCGGCGACCTTCTTCATCGCTTTCTTGATGTCCGCCACGGCGATGACCACGGAGGGGTACTGGGCGGGCCAATCGGGTTTCTTGGGAAAGAATCCGCCGTTGATGGCGCCGGGTCTCTTGACCATCTTGTTCTCGTCGGTTTCCGTCGTAGCCGCCGTAACATAATCCCCCATGTCTTTGCCCAGCTTCTTCAACTGCCAGCCAAAAGCCCGCGTGTAGAACTTCACGACGCGGTCACGGCTTTCGTACGGCATCTCAAAATGCACCACCGGATTCTTTTTTGCCATTTCTTATATCTCCTTTCCCTGCGGAACGATTCGGATGCACTTTTCGGCCCGCAGGCTCACGCGCTTTATGTCAAGGGGAACAGCAAGATCCGTGCCATATCTGTCCAGTCGTTCCCCCTCCGGCCGGCTCCTTAGGCAAGGCCGAGGGCCAGGCCGGCAATGATGACTGGTGGGAAGTGTCCCGTCCCTGCGGATGACTTTGGAAAGAGATTTACGAGACGGGACACTAGCGGGTCCCGGACTCGTGGCCCCGGATGGCCTTCAAGGACTCGATCAAGTGCGAGGCTGCCTGGCGGGTCAGAAGGTCCAGCCTGTCCCGCTGATAGTATTTGCGGATGAAATTCGTCAGGTGGTCCGGGTCCCAGCCGAGTTGCCGGGCCAGGACCTTGATAAAGAGCTTTTGCTTCAGGGTCATGCCGAAAGTGTTGACCCGGTAATAATCGCTCCGCACAAAGAAATACATAAGTTTCCTGAACCCGGCTTCGTCCAGCTCCTTCGAGCTGTCGACGCCCGCGATCCTCCTGAGGATGCACCGATAGTCCTTGTCGGCGATCCCGAGCTCTTTTTTGACGATGTGGATGAGGGCGAGCTTCTTTCTGTCCAGCCGGGGACCCGGCGGCTCAGGGTGCGGCGGCGAGGCTTCCCGCCGCTTCAGCGCGTCTTGGCGCCCTTTTGCCATCGTGCGAACCGGGTCAGGGCCGCGTTGAGGTCCAGCCGCTTTTTGAATAGATCCCGCCAGGGGTCGCCCTTCCGGGCCAGCCGCTCCGGGACGGTGCGGATGTTGAATTCCAAAGGATCAAGCCGGGCCGTGACTTCTTTCCATTCGAGGGGCGTCGATACGGGCGCCCCCTCCCGGGGCCTCAGGGCGTACGGGGCGGCCATGGTCGCCCCAAGGCGGTTCTGGAGATAATCCAGGTACACCCGGCCCTTGCGCTTGGCCGGGCTCCGCTCGAGGCTCGTCAGGTCCGGGTGCCGGCGGTTGACGATGAGACCGAGCAGGTGGGCGAGCTCTCTGGCCTGCTCATAGCTGAAGCGGGGCTCGATCGGGATGTAGATGTGCATGCCGGTCGCGCCGGACGTCTTGCAGAACGCGGGCAGACTGATCTCGTCGAGCAAGGCCTTGGCGGCCAGGACGGCCTCGACCACGCTCGGGAACGATGTTTCGAGCGGATCGAAATCGAGCGCTATGTAATCCGGGGAATCGAGGTGAGGGATCGATGAGCTCCAGACGTTGAGCTCGATGCAGCCCAGGTTGGCCTCATAGAGAAGCGTGTCCCTGTTCTCGCAGACGAGGTAGCGGATCTCCTTGTCCTCGCCCTCGGAATGGACGGGCACGGTCTTCACCCAGGGGGGAGGGTCTTGGGTCATGTTCTTTTGAAAGAAGCTTTCGCCCTCGATCCCATCGGGGTGCCGGTTGAGCGCCTGGGGCCGGCCCTTGAGGTAGGGGAGGATCCAGTCCGTGACCCGGCCATAATATTCGATCAGGTCATTCTTGGTGTAGCCCTCCTTCGGCCAGAAAACCTTATTGAGATGGTTCAGCTTGGCGCGTGTCCGGAGCTTCGGCTTCTCCATGGCCGCTGCGCGCGGCTCGGCTTTCTCCCGTTTGACCTCACGGACGCTCTTGTCCTGTCTCAAGCCCAGGAAGACGGGCTGCCGCATGAGCCCCTCGGAGGTCCATTCGCTGAACTTGACCTCGCCCACCAGCCGAGGCTGGACCCAGGTCACGGGCATATCGATGCGCGGCTCCTTCGCGAACGGTGACCTGTCCGTGATGAGCGGCGCGAGCTGCCCGTGGATGTCGCTCAGGCTGCGCTCTGAGAAGCCTGCCCCGACGTTTCCGATCCAGGCGAGCTCGCCCTTGTCATGGGCGCCAAGGACCAGGGCCCCGAAATACCGGCGGGAGGCGCGCGGCTGGGTGAATCCGCAGATGACCGCCTCCTGCCTCTTCTGGGTTTTGATCTTGAGCCAGTCCCCGGTCCGCTCGCCCGAGCGGTAGGGGCTCGAGAGGTCCTTGGCCATGACCCCCTCGAGGCCCATCTTTTGCGCGGCGTGGAAGTAGGCCCGGCCGCTCTTTTCGAGCGACTCGCTCAAACGCACAGTCTTTGAAATGGGTACGAGCTTCAACAGGATGGCCCTTCGGCGCCGGAGCGGAAGCCGCCGGAGATCCTGTCCCGCCGCGTAGAGGACGTCGAAGACGTAGTAAAGGATCCGCCCCTCCCCGGAGCGCGCGGAGTTCTGCAGGGCCTGAAAATCCGGCCGGCCCTTGGCGTCTACGGCCACGATCTCGCCATCGAACACGGCGTCGACAGGCAAGCCGCTCAAGGCGGCGGCGACTGTCGGGAACCTGGCGTTCAGCGACTTGCCGTTTCTCGAGACGAGATGGACCTTGCCCCCCCTGACCTTCGCCAGCGAACGGTAGCCGTCCCATTTTACCTCGAACGACCAGCCTTCCCGGTCGAACGGACCGTCAACCAGCGTTGCCAGCATGGGACTCACATCGCCCGGAAAAGGGCTTTTGACCGCTCCTGTGAGATCGAGGTCCTCCGGCGACGGGGGAGGGGTTCGACCGGACACTGCCCCGACTTCGGCAGGCGGATCCTTGCGCTTGAGCAGGAGCCATTGTTTGTCCTGGCCCTTGAAGCGAACGAGCGTGAAATGTCCCCGGAGCTTCTCTCCGTGGAGGCTGAAATCGATATGGCCCTTGTTCAGGGATGCGGTCATGGACCGGGTTTCCCGGCCGCCGCCGGACTCGGGATCCAGAGAATATGTCCCCCTGTCCCAGATCTCGACCAGGCCCGCGCCGTACTCTCCTTCCGGGATCCGGCCGGCGAAGTCCTTGTAGGCCAGGGGATGGTCCTCGACTTGGACGGCCAGGCGCTTGTCCCGGGGGTCCATTGAAGGCCCCTTGGGCACGGCCCAGCTTTTGAGGACGCCCGCGTGCTCGAGACGGAGGTCGTAGTGGAGGCGCGTCGCCTGATGCTTCTGAACGACGAAACTGTGTCCGCCGCCGGCCTTTGCCGGCGCAGGCGAAGGTTCGGGTGTCTCCGGGAACTTCCGCCTGCGGCGATACTCCTTGAGACCCATCGCTCCCGGGACCTTAATGCCGAGTCTGAGACAGGCTTTCCGTGAGCTTGGTCATGATGTCTTCGACCTCGGTCTCCCGCGGCGCCTCTTCCTTCTTCAGGTGGACGGCTTTGCCCTTGGCCTTGGCGGCGATGATCGACTTCAGCTCCGCGGCGTAGGAGTCTTTGTAGGCCTCCGGTTTGAAGGGGCCCTCGAACTTCTTGATCAGCTCGAGGGCCAGCTCCATCTGGTTCTTGGGCACGTCGGCCTTCGCCGGGAGATTGAGCTCCGCGGGACTCCGGAGCGTCGCGGCGAAACGGAGCTGGACCAGGACGATGACCCCGCCTTCCGGCTTGAGCATGACGAGGTGCTCGCGGTCCTTGAGGACGAATCGGCCGATGGCGATCTTCCTCGACTTGACCATGGCCTCGCGGAGCAGGGCATAGGCCTTGTGGGCCTTTTTATCCGGCTCCAGGTAGTACGGCTTCTCGATGTACTTGGGGTCGACGTCCTTTTCATCCACAAAGACCTCGATGTCGATGGTCGAGGTCCTCTTGACGTCGGCCCTCTTGAAATCCTCGTCGCTCAGGACCACGAAGTCTCCTTCCCTGAATTCATATCCCCTGACGATGTCCTTGAAGGGGACTTCCTCGCCCGTCGACCGGCAGACTTTCTTATATGAGATGGGGCAGAGGTCGTCCTTGCGCAGGTAGTTCATCGCGTGGATCTCGGGTTTCACGGCCGAATGAAGGGTCACCGGCACATTGACGAGGCCGAAGCTGATCATGCCCGTCCAGATCGGGCGCCCGCCGGCCGCCCCTTCGGTCTCGGGCGACTTGGCAGGCTGGGGTCGTTTGGCTGTCTTCATGCGGTCCTCCTCTTCTCTTCTGAATCCAGCAAGATTCGTGCCATGGCGTGGCAGAAAGCCGGACGGACCGGGCAAGAGGCGCTTTCAGGAACCGGCTATTTCAGCCACCTGTCGAACCAGGCGAAAGCCTCGGTCTGCATGTCGGCGTCGAACTTATGCCCGCCGGGGTAATACGAGCACTTGAACTTGTCAGCGGCGCCGGCTTTCCCATAGATCTCCCGAAGGACCTTGTCGGCGGCGTTCATCCCCGCCGGAGTGTAAAGCTCGTCATCCGTATCGTTGAGCACCAGCGTGGGAAGCGGCACGCGCAGCCCCAGGATCTCGGGGAAGTCGAGCTCGTTCGGCAGGAGCGGCACATAGGTCATCCAGGTGTGGGTGAATGACTTGTTGACGCAAAAGTCCTTCCAGGTGGTCATGAACCCCACGCAGACGGCGCACCGGATGCGGCTGTCGAGGCCCCCGGAAAAAACCGTCCGCATCCCGCCGCCCGACAGCCCGCCGCAGCCGATCTTTTCCTTGATGACGTCCGGGCGTGAACTGAGAATGTCGAGCGCGATCCTGTCTTCGGCGTAGAAGACCCCCGGCCAGGTCGTCCCCGCGCTGAACAGTGATTTAGCCATGATGTGTTCGTGGTTGGCCGCCCAGGTGTTGTAGGCTTCGATGTTCTTGGGGTCTTCTGGGTTGTCATCGTTCTGCCCATTACGGAGAGCCTCCGGGACATCCTGCATCATCACTCTCCGGCTGGCGAACGGAAAGGCATCCGAAACCAGCACGACGTAACCTCTTTTGGCGATTTCGTTGGCCCAGGCCCGGCCGCTGTAATAATCCCGCTGATGCTGCTTCATCAAAGGATGCTGCTCGCCGCCCGTCCGAGTGATCTTCCTCGTCCCGAAATACTTGACGGCGCCGTGGTCGTGAAACGCCAGAATGCCGGGCAGCGGGCCCTTGGCGTCCACGGGCTTCAGGAGGACGGCGTCCGTGGGCCGTCCATACGGAAGCTTCCAGGTCAGCTCTTCGATGTGAAGACCATCGTAGGTCGACTGCTTTTTGACCGTGACTTCCGGCCGGCCGCCGATGTCCGGAATGGCCAGCCTGTCCCTGACCCGGAGGTCGGCGGCCCGGTGCCATTTTTTGATGTCGCTCCACTCTTTCCTTCTGAATGAGAGCGACGGCAGCTTGTTCTCGGTCAGCGAGGCCGCCCATTTGCCGTACTGCCCGATGACGCTTGTGTTTTCATCCGTCCGTATCATGTTGACCTGACCTCGGGCAGGAGATGCCCCTGTTAAGAATGGGTGGTTTTCCGCAATTACGGGAAATCCCCGTGCCAGCCTGGCTCCGGCCAGGCTTACGCCTGCCATCCCGGCGCCTTTGAGGAAATCTCTTCGGCTGTTTTTCATGTCAGCATAAAAATCATTTTGCCGCCGGAAAGTCAAGCGGCCGCCCCGGCTTCGCGCCCGCTCTCTGGGTCCTTGACAGCCGTCGGCGGCCGGGAATATCTTCGGTTCGTGAGAAACACTCGCCCTCCCCATCCTTTTCCTGCTGACGGCTTTTTTCGGTTCTCCGATGTCTGCGGTCGAGGAAACCGGCGGCCAACGCGTTATGATTCCCGAGAAACTGAGCGACGATTTCGAGCGCGGCGAGCTGAACGCCTGGGAATCCTATCCGATCGCCCAGGACCCGGGCTTCGATCCGGAGATCTGGTGCGTCCGGGAGCCGGCGTTCGGGGGGAGCCGATATTCCCTCAGCAAGGTGGTGGAGCCAAACGATACGGACTGGCCCCGGGACGAGAACCTGGTAGGGATGACCAAGAAGGTCCGGCTGTGGACGCGAGACGATACGGAGCTGCGGCTGGCCTTCTTCGCCGAAGGCGATCGCCGGCCGGCCGAGGTGCGCGTGGTCCTCTATGGCGGCGACGGCTCGCGGTACGTCTGGTCGCAGGCCGCCCCCAAGGCGAACGAGTGGGTCTCTCTGCGGCTCTCCCGGTCCGATTTTCAAGCCGGCGGTCACGGGCTCGGTCGAGGCATCCTCGTCGAAGCCGTGGCGATCCTGGCCCGCTATGGACCGGTGAACCCCCACCGGAGCTACAGCCTCTTTCTCGATGACTTCAGCCTGTCCGGCGAGCGGCCCCTGAGGTTCGTGGCCGTCGACCCGTCCTCGACGCATCTCGATAAGTTCTTTTTCACCTTCCTCAACCGGCATTTTCACCGCGGGGAGACCATCTCCCTGAAAATCGCGGTGGAGACCGCGGTCCGAGCCGTTCGAATTGGCATCGCTGAAGGCCGACCTCCTGGACTCGACGGGCCGACCCTTGATCAAGGGCGCTTCATTCCGGCCCAAGGGCGACGGCGTCTGGGAAAGCGGTCCCCTTTACCGCATCGGTCCGGCGGACAGGGCCGGGCGCTGGAAGCTCATCGTCGAAGGGAAAGGAAGAAAAGGGGAGCGGACCGTCGATGAGATCTTCCTTCTCGTCCCCGAGCGACGATTCGCTCCGGCCGAGCACCCCCGCCTGTTTTTCAGCGCCCCCGAGCTCGAGGCATGGAAACGCGGGCAGATGAGCCCGCGGCGCAAGAAAGTACTGGAGGCGGCCCTGGTGTCCGCGCAGCAGACGCTCCGGCGGCGGACCATCGGGGAGATCGCTGAACCTGAACCCGGAAATCCCGAGTTCCTCGACGGAGGTCCCGTCTCGCCGTCTTGGGATGTTCTACGACCGCTGGTTCCGCCCGGGGGCGGCCATGCGGGACATCGTGACGGCCGGGGCGTTCATCTATGCGTTCACGGCCGACCGGGAAGCGGGGCTCAGAGCCAAAGACGCCATGCTCCGGTTCGCGGGCTTCAAGAACTGGCAGCATCCCTGGTTCCTCAACCGGAATCAGTACACCTACTACCCGGTTGGTTTGTGGACCCAGGCCATGGCGATCGGCTACGATCTTCTCTATCCCCTTTTTTCCCCGGCAGAACGGGCCATGATCCGGAAGGCGGTCATGGAGAAGGCGATCATTCCCCATTATCGGGACTGGGTGGAGCTCAACCGCAAGCCTTCCAACGTCACCAACCACATCGGCATGAACTCCACGGGCATGCTCCTCGCGGCGCTGGCCTTCCTCGGGGAGGATCCCTCTGACCCGGACATCGAACCCTATCTTTCCGGGATCCTCGCCAAGTACAAGGCGCACATCGACGCGGGTTACCGGCCTGACGGGAGCTATGCCGAGCCGGAAGCCTATGCCGGGACAGACACCGAGGACCTGACCAAAGGCCTGGCCGCCCTCGAGCGGTGCCTGGGGATCGACTGGACGACGACGACCCCGGTAAAGAACGCCTACCTCTACCAGCTCTATCTCTCGACGGCCGGCGGGCGGGGCTGCCCGGCGTTTGGCGACGGAGGCAGGGATTGGGGATTCTCCCTTCGCAACCTCCACCTCTGGCTGGCCCATCGCACGAAAGATCCCTCGGCGCTCGAGCGCTATCGCTGGCAGACCGAATCGGGGGCCTTCCCGCCGGAATACACGTTTTTCGATTTTCTCTGGTTTCCCGAGCCGGCGCTCCGGCCCAAGGCCCTCTCGGAGTACCCCCCTTCGCGCGGCTTCCGGTCGAAGGGGAACGCCGTGTTCCGGTCCGGCTGGGATGAGAAGGCGCTGATATTCGCCCTCCGGCTCGGTCCCCATTCCAATCATTACCATCTGGACCAGGGGACTTTTTGGCTTCTGTATAACGGCGAAACCCTGCTGAGCGAGGCGGGCTACGACAAACTATTACCGGAACCTCTATTATCGGCAATTCTACATCCAGCCGGTCGCCCACAACACGCTTCTTCTCAACGGCTATCCCGAGTCCCAGCGCCTCGCGGACCTCGATGACGAAGTGAAGGCCCGGAACGAATTCCCCCGGATCGTCTCGTGCTTCACCGGCGGCTCGCTCGACGCCGTTGAAGGCGAGCTTTCCGTCGTCTATAAGGGGCGGCTTTCGAAGTATGAGCGCTCTTTCGTTTATCTCAAGAGCTCCGCTATCATCGTGCTCCGTGATGACATCGACGCCGTCGCTCCGGAACGCTTCTCCTGGGTCTTTCAGGCGGAGGGGAAGAATTCTTTCCAAGGCGCGGGGAATTCCGTCCGGGTGGTCCGCCCGGGCGCCGAGTTGAGGATGGATATCCTCAGCCCCGGACGTCTCGACCGCGCGGTCAAACCCCACCCCGACCGCGACGGGTCGTATATCGTGCTCTCCACGCCCGAAGCGGCCAGCAAGGGGAGTCTCCTGGCGGTTCTCGTGCCTTCATCTTCGAAAAACCGGCAGGAACGGAATAGCTGGCAAGCGGCCCGTTTTGATGGGAAAGCATGGTCCGGAGTGGAGATCCAGCGCGGAGACGGGACCGACCGGGTGCTGTTCCGAACGCCGGGCGAAAAAGGTGCCCTGGCCGTGGGGCGCTGGGAAACCGATGGCGACCGGGCGGCGATAACGCTGTCTCCGGGCGGCGGCCCGGAACGGGTCTGGGTGAGGAACGCGACCGTCCTCCGGGAAGCCGGTTCCGCGGGAATCCCGGTATTTCAGTCCGACAGAAGGCTGACCTTCCTGGCGGATATCGTGGCCGGAGGCGCGCTGTTCGAGGTCGATTCGGAAACCGCAACGGTCGTGACCATACGGGCAGGGAGGGAACGGGGAAGCGTTTCCCTGGATGGCGCCTCGATAGAATATCCGCAAAGGGGCCGCCCGGGCGCCGTAACGCTTGAGCTCCCGCCCGGTCAGCATAAGATCTCCGTCAATTAATGGCCTCACGTCGAACCCGCCGAATCATCGGTCTTGCTGGGAGGACAGGCGGGGCCTCACAAGATCGAGGGTGTCGGGATCGAGCTCTACAGCGAACCTCGGGCGCCGGCTTTTGAGTCCTTGACTCCATCGGGACCCAGCCTTCACCCGCGATTTGTCCCTTCCGCAAAGCGTCGCCCCGACGACGGCGGCTATTGAGGTCAGGGCGTCCTGCCGGCCGTCGCGGCGGATTCTCAGGTCGTCGTAATAGGCGGGGATGAAGACGGTATCGGAATCCATGTTGTAGTGTGTGGTATCCAGCCTGATTGTCGGAAAGCGGCATTTCTTTTCCCGGTCGAACACGAACCGGTCGAACTCGAGCGTTCTTTTCTTCAATCAAACGGAGCCAAGGGTTTGGGCAAGCGGGGCTAGGCATCATTTCGCCGGAGAAAAGCCAGATCGCCGGCAACGGTGGCTTTGACTGGACGGCCGGCCGGGTGTAAAATAATTAATGGGTGGGGGGAAAAATTCGTCGGGCACAGCCCAAAGGGAGGTTCAATCATGAAAGGCAATGGTCTCAGGAATCTGGTCTTTGTCTTGCTGGCGCTGGGCGTCCTGTCGGGAGTGGCGCTGGCCTTGGTGGAAGCTCAGGTCAATATGACCTGCAACTTCAATGTCGAAGACACCGTTCTCCCGGCCGGAAAATACGACCTGCGGCAGGTGTCAGGCACCGCTTATTTGATGGAGAGCCCGGCGCTGAAAGTCGCCATCGTTTTCCAGACGGTGCCCGGCGGAACAGTGGCGGGTGGAACGCCGAAAGACATGGGGTTGGTCTTCAAGATCTACGGCGACCGCTATTTCCTGTCATCACTTCAGCTCATCGGTGACCCGACTGAATACAAGCTCACTCCCCATTCGACCGAGAAAGAACTGATGGCGAAGGGTGCTCCGAGAACCGAGGTGGTTCGCTGCGTAATGATGCCGAAATAGGGGGTCCAAGTCACGTTGCCTAGTGGTGCGTCTCGCAAATATCTGGACGTTGAAATGATCAATGAAGGCGCGCCACCGCGGGGGAGTTTGAGGGGGACGGCGTCGTCCCCCTCAGGTGGTCAGCTGAGTGCAACGAAGCGCCGAGGGGGAGCCTGACTCCCCCCCTGGAAGTGTCCCGTCTCTTCGGATGACTTTGGAAAGGAACTTACGAGACGGGACACTAGCTCCAGGATGGCTCCGGGAGAACCCGCAAAGAAGGCCGGCTGCTCGTCGAGCTCCTGAGAGTCCGGCTGCTTTGACTCCGGGCGCTCCTTAAGTCATTCCCGGGCGGGGCTTATTCCTTGTTCACGTCCTCAAGGGCCCGGGCCAGGTCTTCCAAGGGGGGCCGCTCATTGATATCGTGCACATCGATGTAGCGGATCAGGCCTTTTTTATCGATGACCAAGAGGGCCCGCTCGGCCGCGCCGTTCGAGCGAAGGACGCCGAAGCGCGAGGCGACCGCGCCGTGCGGGTAGAAATCAGAAAGCACGGGAAACCACAGCTTTTCGCCCGGATCGACCATCTGCCTCGTCCAGGCATAGAGAGTGGGGATGTTATCGACGGTGATCCCCATGAGGATGGCGTCGTTCTTGACGAACAGGTCTTCGGCGATGTTGTAGCCCGGCCACTGCTCGGAGCAGACCGGCGTCCAGGCCGCCGGGACAAACGAGATCACGACATTCTTCTTGCCGTAGTATTCGTGGAGCGAGACCCTGGCTCCCCCGACCGAGGGAAGCTCGAAGTCCGGCGCCCGGTCGCCCACCTTGACCTTGAGGGTGCTGTCGACGGGCTTGAGCTTCCCCACGGGATAGATATTGCTCTTGAATTGCCCGGCTTGCCCGAAGTCGCCACCGGCTGCGGCGACGGCGACGATACATAAGCCGAGGAGAAAGACCGGCCAGCTTGCTTTTCGGTTCATTCTTGTGCCTCCTTTCCTAAACCCGCGAGCTTGGTGAACTTCTCCAGGAACTGCGCGGCATTTTCGAATTCGCCCTCTTCAAAATAGAATTGCTCCGCCAGTCCTGCTTCGTTCTTTCGGACGCCGATAAACGTCGGCGTGGCTTCGATTCCGAGGGCCTTGCAGGTATTCATGCTCTGGTCGGGAAAGACCGGGAACGGCACCTGGAATTTCTCTTTGTAAGATTTGACCTCGAGCGGACTGTTCCCGACGCCGATGCCGATCATCTTGACGTTGTCCCGCAGGGCGGGACGCTTCTGGATCTCCTGGAAGACCTCGTTCACCCGGGGAGCGGTGCGCTGGCAATGGATGCAATAAAAGCTGAAAATCTCGATCAGGAGAACCCGCGACTTGAGTTGGCCGACCCGGAAACTTCCCGTGCCGGACAGGCCGAGGTAGGCCTTGTCCTGTTCGCTCAGGGGAATGGGCAGTTCGATGGTCTGAAAGTCGATCGGTTTGTCCGACTTCTGCACTCCCGGAACACGGGACGCCGCCGCCGTCTGGGCCGGAAGTCCGGCCCGGCTCAGCGCCAGAGCCAAGAGAAGCAGAGAGAGATGAACCGTCAGGATTTGGAAACGCTTACTCCTCATCGAGCCTCTCCTTGCGGAAAACTTCACCCCTCATTTTAATTATAGCAGATTGCCGGCAACTGCATACCGGCCGGCCCGGCTCCCGGCCGAATTTGGCGCATTTCTTGATATATTATTAGGCGCACGGACGTGCACATATGCTTTAACAGGCAAAGGGGGGTTGAGATGCTTTACTGGGCGGCAGTGTTTTTGCCGCCTTCCGGTACCACGATGTCGGACGGCCCGGGCACATCCAGCGGCTGGCGGGAAAAAGGCCCAGCGGTTCCTGGGCCGATCAGGCCTGGCTGATCAGCAAAGAGGACGCCCATATCGAGAGCGGGCGCCTGGTCGCCGACACCCCGGCGGCCCGAAAAGTCCTGGATGTCATCGGGCCGGCCAAGAAGCTGAAGGGGGACATTTTCGAGGGACATCCCAGAAGGAACGTCCCCGAAAAGGAGAAGCCGACCCCGGCCCAGCAGCGCGCCCGGATGGCGAATATTCGCAAAGCCCAGCAAACGCGCCTCGGCTGAACGGCAGACTCGGGCCCCGACTGGGGCCATCCCACGCCCGAGACCGGTCGAATGTACGAACGATATCACCAGCCGCTGCTTCCCGTCAGGGCTTTTTATCGACGTCTGCTGCGGAGCCTGGCCTTTTCCTTCACGCTTCTCGTCGGAACAGTCTTGTTCGGGTCCGTCGCCTTCCATCTCATCGAAAAATATGCCTGGATTGACTCTTTCCTGAACTGCGCGCTGATCATGACAGGAGTGGGCACGATCGGGAGCGTGAACAGCACGGCCGGCAAGCTCTTTACGGGGATCTATTCGGTCATCAGCACACTCGTCTTCTTCACGATCCTGGCGATCATCTTTACCCCGATGCTGCACCGCCTCCTACATAAATTCCATCTGGACGTGGGAAAAAGGGACTAGCGTATCGCGTGCCTGGCGGTCCTTGACACATGGCCCCGGTCGGGCTATCTTCGAGGCTGATCCAAAGGAAAATCACAATGAAAAAACAACGCTACCGTTCGATGCCTCCGGAGAACGCCGTCGGCCGCCGCGATTTCCTGAAGGCCGGCGCGGCGCTCGGCGCGGGCCTGGTCATGTCCGGCCGCAGCTTGCTCGCCGCCCAGCAGACTCAGGGACAGCAGCCCCCGGCCAAGCCGGCGGCGCGGCCTCCCCGGCCCAAGACCAACATCGAGGACGCCCTCAAAGTCGGCAGGACCAAGTGGAGCCTGCCCGGGCCGTTCCCGGGCCGGGTCGTCGAGGTCCACGATCCGGCGGCCATGCCGGAGGGGAAGGTCGACGGAGCCGTCGTCAGGGCCATGATCGAGAAGGGCATCCGGGAGCTGACCGGGAAGAATCTCAAGAAGAGCTTTGGGCTGTTCTTCACCAAGGGCGACGTGGTCGGGCTCAAGGTCAACCCGGTCGGGCCTGGCCTCATCAGCACCCGGCTCGAGGTCGTCGAGGCCGTCATCGATTGGCTGGCGTCCTGCGGCCTGCCGCGCCGGAACATTGTCATCTGGGACCGCTTCGATTACATGCTCAGAGACGCCGGGTTCACCGCCGAGCGCTACCCGGGGATCGCGATCGAGGGCCTGCAGACAATGGACGAGGCGGCGGCCGAGGGCAAGAGCGCCGACAACAGCAAGTGGCAGAACGCCGACGGCACCCACGTCAGCGCCCCCAATTTCGACCGGGAGGTCTTCTATTGGGCCGATGTCGAAGGGCCCAAGGACCTGCCTTACCTCAACCAGCACGTCTTCAACGGCAAGCATTCGTACTTCGGCAAGCTGCTGACCCAGAAGCTGACCAAGATCGTCAACCTGCCCGTCTTCAAGAACACGGGCAACGCCATTTCCATGGCCACCAAGAACATCGGCTACGGCGCGGTCTGCAACACGAACCGGCTGCACGCGCCCCTTTTCCTGGACGTCTGCGTCGAGGTGCCCGCCTTCTGGCCGGTGCGCGACAAGATGGTCCTCAACATCACCGACGGCCTGCGGGCGCAGTATGATGGCGGCCCGGACAAAAACGCCAAATTCGCCTACATCGACAACCGGCTCTATTTCGCCTCCGATCCGTTCGCGCTGGACATGGTCTGCCATAACGGGATCGTGGCCAAGCGAAAGGAGATGGGCGTGGCGGTCAACGAGAACCCCCGGTTCACGGAGTACCTGCGCTACGCAGAGAGGCTGGGGCTGGGCATTGCCGACCCGGCCAAGATCGCGCATGTCCGGGTCTGAGGGGCCGCGACGGAAGGGGAGGGCGGCGAAGATCACCGCCCTGGCGGCGTTCGTCGGGCTTCTCGGTTGTGCGGTCTCGGCGTCTTGGGCCGGCGTGGGATTTATGGCTTTGCACCAAACGGTCCCGGGGCCGCCCGCTGTCCCGGAGCCGGGATTTGCCCAGGGGTGGGTTAAGGCCGGGCCGCTTCGGACGTTCACCGGCCAGGACCTTTTCAATCAGATCGACGGCGGGGCCGAGCTTTTCCTCGAGTTCGGATTCGCCAGGCTTCGCCTGCAGGCCTACGTCCGGGACAGGGCCGAGCTGACGCTCAACGCCTACGAGATGGAAAGCTCTTCCTCCGCCCTGGGCGTCTACTTGATGAAGATGGGCCAAGAGACGCCTTTCCCAGAGATCGCGGCCCGCAATTCTTCGGAAAAGTCGCAGATGACCATCGTCAAAGGCCGCTATTTCGTTCAGGTCGATAATTTGGGGGATGTTCCCGCCTCGAAGGCCGAAGCCGCGGCGCTCGCCAACGCTTTCCTGGGCGGCGTAGCGGAGGAAACCGCCGTGACCCCGCTCGACACCCTACCCGCCGAGGGCCGGGTGCCCGGCTCCGAACGCCTGGTTCGGGGGCCCTACGGGCTTCAACCTTACTTTACCTTCGGAGAGGGGGACATCCTGTCGCTCGGCGGCCGGGTCTTCGGGGCCTTGGCCGAATACCGGACGGCGGATAAGTCGGCGTTCACCCGCCTGATCATTCACTATCCGGACCCGGCGACGGCGTCCGCGGTGCTGACCCATCTCAGAGCCAACCTCGATCCCTATCTCAGAGTCACCGGCGACCGCCCCGATGGTTTCGATTTCGTGGATTTCCAGGCCAGGAAGGGCTCGGTCTCGCGGTCCGGCGCCGTCCTGGATCTCCGGTTCAACAGCACGAGCTGATCTCAGCAGCGCGCCGTCTCGTGGTGGCCAGTGTGAGAACCGTCGCGATGCCAGGTATGTGCTAGGATGGAGATGGCGCCGCCGGTCGGATGCCGACGAGGAGAAGAAATGAGAACTTGCATTATTCGGACCTGGATGGCCAGCCTGGCCGCCATCGTCATGGCTGTCGGCGGGTTGACGGTTGTCTCCGGCGAAGCGGGGACACGGCAGAGACCTGGACCCGCCGCGCAGGCCAGGATTTTCGGCCACGTCCGCGGTTTTGATGGGAAGCCTATCGCGGGGGCCGATATGGAGCTCAAGCTGGCCCGCTTCGAGACCGCGGCCACGACCCAAAGCGCCGCGGACGGGAGCTACTCCCTGACCGTCGAGCCCGGGATTTACATGGCGCTCGCGGCCGTCAAGGACTACCGGGTCAAGTCACTCGAATACTGGGCGTGGAACGTCCCCGCTTTCGGCGAAGTCGAGATCAACCCGCGTTTCGACAGGCTCGAGGTCTATGGACTCAATGCCTGGCGACCGCAGGGAGGCTATCCGTCATATCAGGTCTATTTTCGGCCGATGAGCCTGTCCATGACCGTGGCCGCCCTCACGAAGGCCGGCGGGGTGGACAAGCTGGGCGGCCTGCCGTTTATCGATATCGCCCCGGACCTCGGAGCCAAGGACATCGCGGTGAAGGTCAACGGCGAAGCGGTCGATGTGTTGCGCGTCAACAAGGTCCAGGAAGCCAGCAGCCCGTCCCAGGCCCTTTATGGCTACCTCATCCAGACGCCCTTGCCAAAGGCAACGGCGGCCGGCGATTGGCTCACCTTCGACGTCACGATCACCGACCCGGCGACGGGGGAGAAGGGCGAGGGCCGGCTGTACCTGGCCCGGCCGCGCTATGCAGAGGCGACCTCACCAAAATAAGGCGCTAAGACGGGAGTAGACGCGGCGATCTTGCGTCGCGCCGCCCCGCTTTATTGCTTGACGATCTCCACCCGGCGGTTCTTGGCCCGTCCCTCTTCGCTGTCATTCGATTCGACGGGCGCGAACTGGGCGCAGCCGTAGGCCCTCAGGCGGGCGGCGGCGATGCCGTGCTCGCTGACAAGAGATTGGAGCACCGCCTGGGCGCGTTCCTGCGAGAGTTTGAGGTTGCTTTCGACGCCGCCGACGTTGTCCGTGTGGCCGACGACATAAACCTTGAGGGCCGGGTCCGACTGCAAGAGCTTGCCGATCTCGCCGATGGCCGCCGCCGACTCGGGCTTGATGGTCGATTTGCCCGTATCGAACAGGATGCCGTAAACGGCGACGTGGCCTTTGGACCGGAGGTCATTCCCCATGGCTGTCGCGTCGGCCTCGATGAACTGCTCCATCGCTTTCTTCTCGACGATCCTGAGCCAGATCTTGCCGTTCCCCTTCTCGGCTTCGACCCAGACCTCCTGGCCGTCCTTGACGATCTTGCCGTTCACCCACCACGTCGGCACGATCTCCAGGATGGTGCCGCCCGCCTGCTTGATGGCGTTCTCGTAGTTCCGGACGACGGCGAGGGCGCTCGGCTCGCTCGTCTGGGGCCCCGTAAAGGTATAGGTGATGAAGGTGAACTTGCCCTCGACCGGTACTGTCTTCGCCTTGGGCGCCTTGAACCCGTAAACGCCGTAATCCTCGACTTTGCAGTCGGAGATGCGGTAATTGGGCATGCGCGTCGGGAACAGCGGATGGTCCTTGCAGTCCTTGTAATCTCCCGGCTGGGCGAAGGCGCTCGCGGTCAACAGGAAGACAACCGCGCACATGAGGATAATCGTGCTCTTTTTCGCGGACATTTTTTCTCCTTTTTCTAAACCTTGAGATCCAACCTTGCGGCAGTTTAAAACACGGCCCGAGGGGATGTCAAGGAGGGCACCCCGGGCGCGCGGCCGACGGCCCAAAGGCGGCGGACCCTCGTTGACGGGGTGCTTTGGATGTGCGTCATTGACACCCGAGGGCCGCCGGGAATATCCTCCCGGTAAGGCCGGTTCGCTCTGGAATCCGAATGGCAGGCCTGGAAGCCCTGAGAGTCCGCGCGGAAAAAGAAACCCTCCGCCTGGCTGACCTTTTTGATATATCGGCTCAACGGCAGGACCTTTACGTCGCCGACATCGGTGGTCAAAAAACTTACCGGTACGAAATCCAGCGCGATGGCTCGCTATCCGGCAAAAATCTCTTTTGCGAAATGGGCTCGGACGGCATGACGATCGACAGCGAAGGAAACGTCCATTTAACCGGCGAGGGAGTGATCGTCTTCGACCCTTCAGGAAGGCGGATCGAACAGATCGTGGTTGACGCCCCCTGGACGGCCAACGTGTGTTTCGGCGGGAAGGACCATCGTACGCTGTTCATTACGGCCTCCCAGAGTGTCTTCGGGTTGCGCATGCGCGTGAATGGTGTTGGCAGCCAGTGATCGGCCCGGCCGCGGCCGACCGAGACCGGATCTCAGCGGTCGAAATCAGTCGATTTTGTCGCTTTGCCCCGGGCCTTGTCCGGGGGATATTTCCGCCGGTTGATCTCGATCTTTTCCAGGGCGGCCTCGAGAGGGGAGATGCCCAGCTGGTCGGCCAGGCGCGCAAGATAGAGCTGGACGTCGCCGATCTCCTCGCGGACCTTCTTCCGGGTTTCAGGATCCAGATGGCGCGATTGCACTTCCGTCAACCACTGGAAGTGCTCGAGGAGCTCGGCGACTTCGACGCTGAGGGCCATCGAGAGGTTCTTGGGTGAATGGAACTGTTCCCAATCTCTTTCCGCGGCGAATTCCCTGAGCTTCTTGATGAGTTCTTTCATTCCCGACCCAACGGCAATCTTAGCTCATAATCAAGAAACATGGCAAATCGCAACGGGCGGTCGCGCGCTAGCTGACGCTGATCTCGTAAAGCGATACGCTGATCGGCGGGACCGTGAGCTTTTTGCCGAACCGGGCGGCTTCCGTTTCTTTAACCGCGACAGCCGGCGGCCGGCCGGGCACGTTGCCCGCCCTGGGGTCGGGACCATCGACCAGAAAGAGCCGGGCCTTCTTTGGGAGCCTCAGCCTGCCGGTGTCCAGCCGGATCGTCTGTCCCGTCACAGTCGGGTTGACGATCGACAGCGTCAGGACGCTCTTCGTCTCGTCTTTCCAGCAGGCCATCACATCGAGCGGTCCGTGCGCGTTGGTGACGGCGACCGGGACCGTCCCGAAATGCTTCCGATAAAGCGCCAGGATGACGCCCGTCGTGTCGAGGACGGCCGCGGTCTTCGAAGTCTTGACGGCCCCGATCACGTTGACCGTCTGGGCATAATTGGCCATGAAGTAGATGTCGCTCTGGCGGGCGTACTCGTTGAAGGCGGCGGCGACGCCCAGCGCGTCCTCGAGAAAATACTGCGTCCCGATCTCGCCGTAGACTTCCGGGCCGTACCAGTAATTCCACTCGTCGAGGGCGACCGGGACCTCCTTCGTTTGAAGCGCCGGGATCGCGGCCCGGTACTTGCGGTGAGCGTCGGCGATGCGGCGGACCTCCGAAGGCATCTGGTTGACGTGGCTGAGGAGGTCGGGCTTGTGGCCGACGTAGAAATGCTCGCTGATGAGGTCCATGTGGTTGGCGGCCTGGGCGAGCATCGTCTCGCTCCAGGGGCCGGCCGCGCCCACGGCGACGACCTTGATCGACGGGTCCATGGCCTTCATGGCGGTGGCGTATAGGATATGTTTCTTGACATAGTCGGCGAGGGGCATGTGCCCGAGCTGCCAGTTGCCGTACATTTCGTTGCCGATAGCCCAGAACCTGACGCCCCACGGCTCCGGCTGACCGTTGGCCGCCCGGAGCCGGCCCATCTTCGAACCGGGCGCGCCGTTCGCGTATTCGAGCTCCTCGACGGCCATGACGACATCGCCCAGACCGCTGTTGACCGTGATGTATGGTTCGGCCCCGATGATCCGCATCAGATTGAGGTATTCGTGGATGCCGACGTCGTTGTGCTCGACGCCCTTCCAGGCCGGGTTCTTCCGGGGCGGCCGGCGGTCGCGGTCGCCGATGCCGTCGCGCCAGTCGTAGCCGCTGACGAAATTGCCCCCCGGCCAGCGGTAGACGGGCGCATCGAGCTCCTTGAGCAGAGTCAGGACCTCGGGACGGAAGCCGTCGATGTTGTCCGCCGGCATGACGGAGACTGTCCCGACCTTGAACGCGCCGCGGCCTGACGAGGTGATCTCGAGTCGGGCGTTTTCTGTCGAGGCGCCGGCCTTGAAAGAGAAGGGGAGGGTCGTATATTCGCGGCCGAGATCTTTGATCTCGATCGTCCGGCGGGCTTCCGGGCCGTCGCCCCAGACAAGGCTGATGCTGACGGGCGCGGCGCCCGGATCTCCGGCCAAGATGATGCGGGCCAGATAGTCCTTCCCTTCGATGAGCGCCAGCCCCTCCTGGGCGATGCCGCCCGGCGCTTTCCCGCTGAGGGTCACAAGAGGGGTATGGGCGCCCGTGAAGGATTTCGTCTTGTCCATCTTGACCGACGCCGCTTCGCCGACCGCTTTCCACGGCGACTCGCCCTGACCGACCGGCCAGAAAAACTTGCGGTCCTCGAGCATCTCGGCCCAGATACCCTGGTAGATGCAGCGGCCCAGGTGCTCGATGAACTGGCCGTAGATATACTTGGACAGGGGCGCGCCCGTTTTTTCGGTATCGATAATAACGGCTGGCTTATCGGACGTGCAGCCGGCGAGGTTGAGCAGGAGCCCGCAGGCCGCGAAGGCAAACACTGCGGCGGCGGCCTGGTTGAGGTGGGAATTCATTCTTCCTCCTTCCGGGTCGGGATGGCAGGAAATCTACCTCGGCTCCCGATTGGCTGTCAACAACCGGCGGCGCTCGACGCTGGAGCATGCCCGCGACAATTTCGCCCGAGCTCGAGCCTGCGGACGAGTGGGGGGCACCTTGGGGAACGTCCCCACGCATCTTGACACGGGAGCCAAGTCCGGGTAACTCTTATCCCTGAGTCGAAGACATGTCCGCCCCCGACCGGAAGTTTCTTTTTTTCGATTGCGAGACGACCGGCCTGCCCCGGACCCGCTATTTCTCGACGGAAAACGTCGAGGATTGGCCGCGCCTCGTACAGATCGCCTGGGCCCGCTACGACGCCCAGGGGAATCCCGAACCTGTGCATTGCCATATCGTCCGACCCGATGGCTTCAAGATCCCCGCCGACGCAACGGCGATCCACGGCATCACGGACGCCCACGCCCGGCGGGTGGGGCGGGACCTGGCCGCAGTCCTGGATGAATTCCTCGAGGCCAGCCAGCCCCCCGGTACGACACTGGTCGCCCACAACCTGGATTATGACCGTAACGTCATCGCGGCCGAGCTCGTCCGGACGAGAAAATCCCTCGTCATCATCGAGCTCACCGGGTTCTGCACAATGAAGCAGACGACGGAGCTCTGCCAGATCCCCAGGCCAAGCGGGTTCGGTTACAAGTGGCCGACCCTCGACGAGCTCCACCTTTATTGCTTCGGTTACTCCTACGAAGGCGCCCACGACGCGGCCCGCGACCTCGATGCCTGCGCCCGGTCGTTCTTCAAGCTGCTCGAAGTGGGGCACTTCCGCCTCTCTGCGATGTGAGCCGCCGCCGATAAACCATGCTTGAAAGGTGGAGATAAATGAAAATCCGATTAAAGCGCGCGTACGAGCCGCCCGAAAAGCAGGATGGCGCCCGCCTGCTCGTCGAGCGGCTTTGGCCGCGGGGCCTGACCAAAGAAAAGGCAAAGATCGACGAGTGGTTCAAGGACGTCGCTCCCAGCCCGGAGCTGCGCAAGTGGTACGCCCACGACCCCGAAAAATGGGAAGCCTTCCGTAAGCGGTACCTTGATGAGCTGAGGGGCAACCCGGAGGCGGTTGGACGGCTGAGCGACCGGGTGAAAGAGGGGTCGGTCACGTTCGTCTATGCCGCGAAGGATGAACTCCGCAACAGTGCCGTCTTGCTCAAGGAGTACCTGGAAGGAAAGGCATAAGGAGCGGTGCGCAGTAAAGGCCATGAAACAAAAAACGCCGGATCAAGCAGGCCGTTGGAGCCCGGCCCGGGCTGGACCCATCACGTGATCATCGAGAAGCCGGCCGACCTCGACCGGAGCTCAAGCGGTGGCTGAAAGAAGCATACGGGTTCGGCCGGGCCGCGCCGTTGTCTCGCTGGGCGGACAAAGCTATGTGATCGATGCCGAGGGGAACCCGCTCATCGAGCTGCATTCGAGCTCTCCCGCCGCCCCTGCCCGCGCCGCGCACAACGTCCCCGATGTGCGCTACGGATATATCGATCGTGCCGGGCGGCCGGCGCTCGAGCACGCTTATGTCTTCGCTCAGCCGTTTTCGGAAGGGCTGGCCTTTGTGGAGGGGCCCTGGTCTCATCGTTCGCGCCTGCGCGGTTATGTCGACGTCGGAGGACGCTTGGCGGTCCCGGTCCCTGACTCCATCGCCCAGGCGTTCCCCTTCAGCCAGGGGTTGGCCCTGGTCTCGGAGCGGCCTGGAGAAACGCTAAAGTCTGGCCATCGAGCCTTTTTGGCTCGAGGAAGCCGGTCCCTTTAAGGGGAGTCGGGCACTCATCAAGCTGAACGGCCGGTTCGGCTATCTCGACCCGGAGGGCCGGTTCATTGTCCCCCCGCGTTTCGTCCGCGCGGAGTCGTTCAGCGAGGGCTTGGCGGCCAGGGCTGTCGCGTTTCGTCATTGACACCCGCCCGCGGCGGGCCATATCATGCCCTTATGCTGCCCGGACACAAAACCCGGATCGTCGCGACCATCGGCCCCGCTTCGGCCTCGCCGGAGGTGATGGCCGAGCTGCTGTGCGCCGGGATGGATGTCGCCCGCCTCAACTTCTCCCACGGTGATTTCGACAGCCACTCCCGGGCGATCGCCGACCTGCGGGCGGCGGCGGGGCGGGTGGGCCGCCGGCTGGCGATCCTAGCCGACCTTCCGGGCCCGAAGATGCGTATCGGCGCGATCGCCGGTGAGCCGATCGAGTTGCGCCGCGGCGACCAGTTCACCCTGACCACCCGGGAGACGATCGGGGACGCCTGCGGCGCGGCGGTGGACTTCGCGGGCCTGCCGCGGGTCGTTCGGCCGGGCGCCACCCTGTTCCTCAACGACGGACTGATCCAGCTCGAGGTTGAGCGCGTGTCGGGCCAGGACGTGCTCTGCCGGGTGGTGGCGGGCGGCGAACTGCGCTCGCGCAAGGGTCTGAACCTGCCCGGCATCGACCTGGGCATTACGGCGTTCACCGCCCGCGACCGCGAGTGCCTGCGTTTCGCCCTCGAGCAGGGAGTCGACGCGGTCAGCCAGTCGTTCGTCGGCACGGCCGTCGATATCGAGGCGGTGCGGGCCGCGGCGGCCGAGTCGGGCCGCCACCCGTTCGTGATCGCCAAGATCGAGCGCGCCATCGCCCTCGATCACCTGGACGAGATCGTCCGCGCCGCCGACGGCGTGATGGTGGCGCGCGGCGACCTGGGCGTCGAGATCCCGATCGAGCGGATCCCGATCGTCCAGAAACGGCTGATCGCCGCCGCCAACTGCCCAGTCCAAGCCGGTGATCACCGCGACCCAGATGCTCGAATCGATGGTCGAAAACCGGCGGCCCACCCGGGCCGAGGCGACCGACGCCGCCAACGCGATCCTCGACGGCACCGACGCGGTGATGCTCTCGGCCGAGTCGGCGATGGGCGCCTGGCCGGTCGAGGCCGTGGCGATGCTCGCCCGGATCGCCGCCGAGGCCGAGCCGCACCGCCCGCGGGTCGCCGGGCGCGAGGGGCAGCGCACCTGCGGCCGGGCGGCGAGGCCGTCGAGCGTCGATCTCGTCGCCGCGGCGGTGACCCGCATCTTCGAGCTGGCCCAGCCGGCGGCGGTGATCGTTCCGACCATCAGCGGCGCCACGGCCCGCTCGATCGCCCGCTTCCGGCTGCCGGTCTGGACGATCGCGGTCAGCCCCCACGAAACGACCTGCCAGGCGCTACAGTTCTCCTACGGCGTCCACGCGGTCCACCTGGCAGAGCCGCCCGACGACTGGTCGGCGTTCGCGCGGGCTTATCTTGCGGAGCATGGCATCCGCGGGCGCCTCGCCCTACTCACCGAGGGTCCGTCCGCGCGCAACCCGAACGCCAATAACCGCTTGGAGATCATCGACCTGGCCCGGGCCGCCGCGAGAGGCCGGGCGTGACACTCCGCCCGCCCCGTGGCGGTCGGCGACCTTCCATTCGGCCATGTTCGCGATGAACCGATCGGCCGCGACCTTGACCGCAATGGTCCTGGTCTGTGCATCCTGAGCGTGGAGGATCCCAACGCCGATGCGGAGTTGACTCGCGTCTTCGGCCACCACCCGATCTTCGCGACCGGCAATTCGACCGATACCTACCTTTTCTACGTAACTTCGAGCCAGGGAGGATCGGCCACGGCGACCGTCACAACCGTACCTAGGAACGGGTCGCACGGCGGCGAGCCCATCTCTTCCAAGTTTTCCTTGACAGCCCTTTTCGCGCCGTCCTACAATGAGCCCAATTTCATGGAGGAAAAATGGCCAAGACGCTTGCCCAGATGCTTCTGAATACCCTCGAAACCCACCCCCGGCCCGATTTCATGCTCACCAAGAAGGACGGCCGCTACGTTCCCATCTCGACCGGGGAGTTCGGCCGGCAGGTCAGGCTTTTCTGCCTGGGGCTCAAAGAGCTCGGACTGGCCAAGGGGGACAAGGTGATCCTACTCTCCGAGAACAGGCCCGAGTGGGTAATGTGCGACATGGCCAACCTCTGCCTGGGCGCGATCACCGTTCCGGTCTACACCACGCTCGTTCCCGAGCAGGTCAAGTATCTCATCAGCGATTCCGACGCCCGGGCCGTCATTGTCTCGAACGACGAGCAGTGGCGGAAGATCGAGGCCGTCAAGGACTCCCTGCCGATGGTACGCTTCTTCATCACCCTGAGCGACGCCGCGCCCCCGGGCGTTCTCAGATTCCGGGACATCCAGGGGATGGGGGAGAAGCTCGAAGCCCGGGAGCCCGCGCTGTTCGAATCGCTGGCCCTCACCGTCAAGCCGGACGACGAGGCCACTCTGATCTACACCTCGGGGACGACGGGGCTGCCCAAGGGCGTCATCCTGACCCATAGCAATTTCGTGAGCAACGTCGAGACCTGCATCCCGTACATCGGGTTCGAAACGACGGACATCGTCCTGTCCTTCCTGCCGCTGTCCCATGTCCTCGAGCGCATGGTCACCTTCGCTTACATCGCCGTGGGCTGCAGCATCGGCTACGCCGAGAGCGTCGAGACGGTCGCCCAGAATCTGCTCGAGGTCCGTCCGACCGTCATGGTCGGCGTGCCCCGTGTTTTCGAGAAGATCTACGTCCGGGTCATGGACGCCGCCCTCGCCGGCTCGGCCCTGAAAAAACGGATATTTTACTGGGCGCTCAAGGTCGGGCGCGAGTACGCTCGGCTGAAGCTCGACAAAAAACCGATCGGCCGCGGCCTGGAACGCAAGCGCGGGCTGGCGCACAAGCTCGTTTTTTCCAAGGTCGTCGAAAAGACCGGCGGGCGGATCCGGTTCTTCGTTTCGGGAGGAGCGCCGCTGTCCAAGGAGATCGGCGAGTTTTTCTATGCCATGGGTCTGGTCGTGATCGAGGGCTACGGCCTGACCGAGACCTCGCCCGTCATCTCGGCCAATTCCTTTGAGAACCTCAGGTTCGGCAGCGTCGGCAAGCCCATCCCCGGTGTCGAGGTGAAGATCGCCCCCGACGGCGAGATCCTGACCCGAGGGCCGCACGTCATGAAGGGCTATTATAAAAAGGAGGCGGAGACGAGGGAGGCGTTCGAGGGCGGCTGGTTCCGCACCGGCGACATCGGCCGCTTCGACGAGGACGGCTTCCTGGTCATCACCGACCGCAAGAAGGACATCATCGTCACCGCCGGCGGCAAGAACATCGCCCCCCAGCCGATCGAGAACATCCTCAAGACGAACCCCTACATCGCCAACGCGGTCGTGCTCGGCGACCGGCGGCGCTTCGTTTGCGCCCTGATCGTCCCCAACTTCGAGAAGCTCGAGGAGTATGCCCGGGCCGGCCGGATCGAATTCGCCGGCCGCCAGGAGCTCGTGCGCAACCCGCAGATCGTGAACTTCGTCAAGAACGAGATCGACCGGGCGACCACCAACCTGGCGCAGTACGAGCGGATCAAGCGGATCGCCCTCCTCGACCGGGATTTCGAGATCGGCGAGGGGGAGTTGACCCCCAGCCTCAAGGTCCGCCGGAACATCGTCGAGCAGAAATACCGCGCCCTGATCGATGCGCTTTATGAAGGGGACAGGAACAGCCCGTCGGCTTAGTCGGCCTTGGCGTCGGCTTCCGTTTCCGCTTCGGCCGCAGCCTCGGGCTTGGCCTTCCAGTAGAGGATCCGTCCGCAGTTTTCGCAGAGGATGAGCTTCCTGGCTTCCTTGAGCTCGTTCAGGACCTGGGGCCGGACGCGCACGTGGCAGATCGAGCAGTAATCGTCGGTGATGGGGGAGAGGGCCGCCCCCCCCTTGTTCTGGAGGAGCCTGAGGTAGAGGTTCACCTGCTCGCCCTGAAGCTGGGGCAGGAGGCTCTCCTTCTGGCTCTCCAGGAGCGCCGCTTTGGCCTCGGCCTCCTGCTTTTTCTGGAAGACCTGCTCTTTCTCGCGGGTCAGCTTTTCCTGGTTTTGGGCGAGCTTCTGGTTGGCGGCCCGGATCTCCTTCTGGATGTCGTCCTCGAGCAGCATCTCGGAGATGAACGCCTCTTCCAGGCTGTCGACCTTCCTCTCGGACTCCTCGATCTCTTTGAGGATGGCCGAGTATTCTTTGTTGGTCCTGACCTCGTTGGTCTGCCGCTTGTATTTGCCGATCTGCGCTTTGAGGTCCTTGAGCTCGGCCTCGAGCTCCCGCCGCTTTTTCTGGCTCCGGGCCATCTTGTCCTTGGCGGCCGCGGCGATCTCAATGCTCTCGGCGATCTTTCTGTCGATCTCTTCGATCAGGGGAGGGATGGATTCGAGAAAAAGTCCAGCCTTGCGAATCTCGGAGTCGATCTCCTGCAGCCGGATCAGTTTCTCGTAATCGACTTCCACATTTCTCCCTCTTAATCGGTTTGGGCCTACCAGGATTCGAACCTGGGACCTGCCGGTTATGAGCCGGTGGCTCTACCGCTGAGCTATAGGCCCGCGGCCCCCCTTTATATCAGAACGGCCAGGCGGAGTCAATTCGGAGCGGGCACCGCCGGCGCCCGGGCCGCCTCAATAATTGCTGGTGAAGGACTTGAGCTTGCGGCTGCGGCTGGGGTGCTTGAGCTTGCGCAGGGCCTTGGCCTCGATCTGGCGGATCCGCTCCCGGGTGACCTTGAACTGCTGGCCGACCTCTTCGAGCGTGTGCTCGTTGCCGTCGCCCAGCCCGAACCGCATCTTGAGGACCTTCGCCTCCCTTTCGGTCAGCGACTTCAGGGCCTCCTCGATCTGCTCCCTGAGGTTGATGTGGATGACGGTGTCCGGCGGCGAGGGCATGAGCTTGTCCTCGATGAAATCGCCCAGGTGGCTGTCTTCCTCCTCGCCGATGGGCGTCTCCAGGGAGATGGGCTCCTGGGCGATCTTGATGATCTTGCGGACCTTGCTGACCGGCATGTCCATCTTCCGGGCGATCTCCTCGCTCGTCGGCTCGCGGCCCACTTCCTGGACCAGGCCGCGCGAGACCCGGATCAGCTTGTTGATGGTCTCGATCATATGGACGGGGATGCGGATGGTCCGGGCCTGGTCGGCGATCGCCCGGGTGATCGCCTGGCGGATCCACCAGGTGGCGTAGGTCGAGAACTTGTAGCCCCGACGGTATTCGAACTTGTCGACGGCTTTCATCAGCCCCATGTTCCCTTCCTGGATGAGGTCGAGGAATTGGAGGCCCCGGTTGCTGTATTTCTTGGCGATCGAGACGACCAGCCTCAGGTTGGCCGCCACCAGCTCTTTCTTGGAGTGGTCGCGGGCCTTCCTGCCGGCGTTGATGGCGCGCAGGATCCTCCTCAGGTTCTCGCCGTCGAGGCCGATCTCTTTCTGGTTGAGCTTGAGCTGCTTTTTGACCTCTTCGAGCTTCGCCCGGAGGGCGGCTTCGTTCTTTTTCCCCCGGGTCCGGTTCAGGCTCAGGGTCAGCTCGTCGCGGGCCGCCTCGAGGTCGTTGACGGTCTTGACCTTGGCCCTCAGCACCTCGATCAGCTTTTCGCGCTCGCTCAGCTTGATGTTGAGCTCCTGGATCAGCCGGCTCATCCGGACGATGTACCGGCCGCGGCTGAAGTTGTACTTCTTGGCCGGCGGGATCCTGTCCAGCCGCCGGTAGATATCCCGGATCTTCTTGACCTGAGCCAGGACCTGTTTCTTCTTCTCCTCGAGCTTCTCCTCGGTGATCTCCTCGTCGTTCAGGTCGAAGATCTCGAAGAAAGCCAGCGGGTTGTTCTTGACCTCCTCCTCGAGCTCGAGGGCGTGATTCAGCACCAGCCGGGTCTTGGAGAGCGCCTTGGAGATGGCCTTTTCTCCGCGCTCGATGTTCTTGGCGATCGTGATCTCGCCCTCGCGCGTCAGCAGGGAGATGTTGCCCATCTCGCGGAGGTAGAGCTTGACCGGGTCGGTCGTCCGGTCCAGGCCGTGGCCCGCCCCGCCGTCCGGCTTGCGCTTCTTCAAGAGCAAATCGGCCTGCTTGGCCGCCAGGATCCTGATCCCGTAGTCGCCCATCGAGCTCAGGAAGTCGTCGAAGCTCTCGCCCGACGGCATCTCTTCGTGAAAGGTCTTGTCGATCTCGTCAAAAAGGAGATAGCCCTGTTTTCTCCCCTTGGACAGGAGCTGGCTGATCTCGTCCTTCGGGAACTTGGTTTCAGGAGACAAAGTCGTCACCTCTCCACGATCTGGACTTGTCCGCGTTTTCAGGGACGGTCGGGCATCCGGTCATGCTGTTCTCTTTCAAGCGACATCATCCTGCCGATGAGGTCGTTAAGCTGGGCGATGAGCTTCAGGGATCTCTCCCGGTCGCCGCTTTTCTGGCAGCGCTCGGCTTCCTTCCGGAGCGCGTGCCGGCGCGTTTGCAGGGAAAACACCCGGAGCTCGTGGAGGCAATCCGCGGCCTCCTCGATGGTCCCGGGCCCGAGCGCTTCCATGAGGGCGACGTTGATGAGGCTGGCGAGCTCCGGCGGGAGCGCCTTGGACAGGCTGGCGTAAGCGATCTCCCGGCGGGACCGATGATGGTCGCGGAGCAGCAGGAAGGCCGCCTGGCTCTTCAGGCCGACCAGGTCTTCATCCCGGATCGCGGCCAGGACCTCGGCGGCGACTTCGCGGTTCTGGAGGACGATCTGCAGGAGCCGCTTCTCCGCTGGCAACAGGAAATCCTTTCCTTCCTTGGCCGCCCCGTCGGCCGGCTTCTCGACCAGCCGCCGCAGATCGGACTCTTCGAGCCCGAGGCAATCGCCGGCCTGCTTCAGGTAGTCGCCCCGGACGAGCGCGTCGGGGATCTTCTCGATCTCGGCCAGGATCGAGCGGACGATCCTCGATTTTTGCTCGGGGACATCCATCCGGCCGGTCTTGACCGTCGTGTCGACGAGGAACTTGATCCCGGGCAGGCTCTGCTTGAGCTGCTCGAGGTAGGCGTCCCGTCCGAACTTCCGCACGTAAGCGTCCGGGTCGAGCCCCTGGGGGAGGAGGACGACCCGGGAAGGGACGGCCTTCTCGAAGCAGAGCGGCACCGCCCTCAGGGCGGCGTTCCGGCCGGCCGCATCGCCGTCGTAGTTGATGATCACCTGCGGCCCGAAGCGCATGGCCAGGGCGATCTGGTGCGGCGTCAGGGCGGTCCCCAGCGAGGCGGCGATGTTCCGGATGCCGGCCTGGTAAAGCGAGGCGAAGTCGGTGTAGCCCTCGACCAGGATCACTTCCCCGGCCTCCCGCAAAGCCTCCTTGGTCCAGTTCAGCCCGTAGAGGAGCTTGCCTTTGGAGTAAACGGGGGTGTCCGGCGAGTTGAGGTACTTGGGGTCGGCGTCGATGATGGTCCGGCCCCCGAAGGCGACGACCTTCCCTGTCAGGCCGAAGATCGGGAAGATGACCCGGCCCCGGAACCGGTCGTAGTGCCCGGCCCTTTTCTGTCCGGGCAGGGCGAGGCCCGCCTTCTCGAGCAGCGAAGAGTCGTAGCCCTTTTCCTTGAAATGGGAGACGAGCGCGGTCCAGGTGTTCGGGGCGTAGCCGACCTTCAGGGTCTCGAGCGTCTCGCTCGAGAGGTCCCGCTTCCGGAGATAGGCCAGGGCGGCCTCGCCTTCCTTGGTCCGGTGGAGGGACTCCCGGAAAAAGGCCAACGCCATCTCATTGATTTTGTAGACTTTTTCTTCGAGCTTCTGGAGCTCGGGAGAGAGCCTGGACCTCTGGGGCAGGGGGACATGATATCTCTCGGCGAGATAGTTCATCGCTTCGGGGAAGGTCATGTTTTCCTTTTCCATGACGAGCGTAAAAACATCCCCGCCGACGCCGCAGCCGAAGCAGTGGAAGAGCTGTTTTTCGGAATCCACCGTGAACGACGGGCCCTTCTCGGAATGGAACGGGCAGAGGCCCACGTGCTTTCGGCCTCGTTTTGTCAGGGTCGTGTAGAGCGAGGCGATATCGACGATGTCAGCGACCTGCCTGATCTGGTCGATGGCTTCCATTATCGGCGTGACCGGGGCGGAAAAGTCCCAATCAATATAGGGGTCGTCCCGTCTGTTGTCAAGATAACGGCCCGATTTTTCCGGTTCACTCTAAGCATGGTTGATCAGGCTGGCCAGGTGGCCGGCCCCGAAACCGTTGTCGATGTTGACGACCGCCACGCCCCCCGGACAGGAGTTGAGCATGGCCAGCAGGGCGGCGATGCCCTGGAGGCTGGCCCCGTAGCCGACGCTGGTGGGCACGGCGATGACCGGCACGCTCACCAGCCCGGCCAGGACGCTCGGCAGGGCGCCCTCCATGCCGGCGACGGCGATGATGATCCTGGCCTTCCTGATCTTTTCCAGCTCCCCGAACAGGCGGTGGAGCCCGGCGACCCCCACGTCGTAGATCCGTTCGACGTCGTTCCCCATCATCTCGCACGTCACGGCCGCCTCTTCGGCGACGGGGATGTCGGATGTTCCGGCCGTCATGACCACGACGAGCCCCTTGCCGGGGGCCGGCGGCTTCTGTTTCAGGTAGGCGATCCTGCCCGGGACGTTGTAGAGGCAGCCGGGGATCTTCCTCTTGAGCTTGGCGTAGACGGCCGGGTCGATGCGGGTGGCGAGGAGGTTGTGCTTCCTCTTGACGATCTCGAAGGCGATCCGGGTGACCTGTTCGGGGGTCTTCCCCTGGCCGTAGATGATCTCGGGAAAGCCCCGACGCGCCTCGCGGTGGTGATCCACCTTGGCGAAGCCCAGGTCCTGGTAGGGGTATTCCTTGAGCTTGCGGAATGCGTCGCCGGGGGAGAGCTCCTTATTGCAGACCTTTTCCAGGATCTCCTCGAGCTCGGTTTTCATAGATGACATGATACCACACGCCCGCCGTCCGTCAATCGCCCCGGGGGCACGGCCGCGGCGATCGGGTCAAGAGTGAGCGTATCCCAGTTTCGATTCGTCGATTCGAGCCTTCGCTCCCGACTACCGTACCGGCTTAGTCTCGTCCCAGAGTAGGTAAGCTAAAATCGGAGCGTCTCCATTCTCCATCCCGCTCGCATACGGCCCTTTCATGCCGGTCCTTGCCTGCCAGACCCGAGAGTCTGCCGGTGGGGAACGTACCCTTTGACAGGGGGACGGCGGCTGGGATATACTGGGCGTCCGATGCTCAAGAAATGGACGATCCGGCGCCCCGTCACCCTGTCCGGGACCGGCATTCACTCGGGCCGGTCCGTCCGGCTGACACTGAAGCCCTCGGAAACGGGCGTGGTTTCCTTCCGCCGGACCGACCAGCCGGGGCCGGCGGTGCCCCTCGATCCGAAACAGATTGAGACCGGCAACCGGTCGGCGCTCGTTTTTGGCGCCGGGTCCATCCAGACGATCGAGCATCTGTTGGCCGTCCTCTATGTCCTGGGGCTCGACAGCCTGGACATCGAGGTCGAGGGCGGGGAAATCCCTATCTTCGACGGCAGCGCCGGCCCGCTGGCCGCGGCGATCGCCGGGGCGGGCGTCCAGGCCCTGGCCGATGACAAGGTCATCGCCCGCATCGTCCGGCCGATCGTCGTCGAGGAGGGCGGCGCCAGCCTGTCGATCTCGCCCGACGAGGATTTCCGGCTCACCTATCGCATTGATTTTCCGCACCCGGCCGTGGGCGCGCAGGCGCTCTCCCTGTCGCTGACGCGGCAGTCTTTTCTCGAGGGAATCGCGCCGGCCCGTACGTTCGGCTTCCTGAAGGATGTGACGGAGCTCCGGCGAAGGGGGTTGGCCCTGGGCGGCAGCCTCGACAACGCGCTGGTCCTCGACGAGGAGAAGGTCGTCAACGGTCCCCTTCGGTTCCCCGACGAGTTCGTCCGGCACAAGCTTCTCGACCTGATCGGCGACCTGGCGCTCTTCGGCCGCCCCCTCCTCGGCCATTTCCAGGCGGACCGGGCCGGCCACGCGCTGCACGTCCGGGCTGTCCGGCTGCTGTCCGACACCCCCGGCTCCTGGAGGGCCGAGACGGCGGCGGCCCGCGCTACCTCCTCGACGGGGCCTCGCTTCCTTGTCAAAGGCCGCCGTCTGCGCTAGAATAACCCCAACTCGAAAAGATTGCTCAGGAGCCCACGCGTGAAAGAAGAAAAAGCCAGGAAAGACAGCTACGACAAAGCCCTCGCCGCCTACGGCGAGGCGATGAGAGAATTCCATAAGGGAAGATTCGAGCGGGCGCAGGAGCTGCTCAAGTCGTTCACGGAAAAGTTCGATGCCGAAAAGGAGCTCGTGGACCGCGCCAAGATGTACGGCAATCTCATCAGGGAGCGGGGAAAGAAGGAGACGATCGCCCTCAAGACCGCCGATGATTATTTTTACCATGGGATCTTCAAGATCAACGAAGGCGCCTACGAGGACGCCCTGAAGCTGTTCGAGAAGGCCCTGGAGATGAAGGAAGACGAGGGGAAGATCTTTTATCTAATGGCCGACGCCTATATCCTGCAGGGCAAGACCGACGAGGCCCTGGAGTACCTGAGGAAAGCCTTCCTGAAAGACAAGTTCTTCAAGATCCTGGCCCAGAACGAGACCGATTTTTCATCGCTCTGGGAAGACAAAAAGTTCAAGCTCATATCCCGCCTGACATGAGGCGACGCCCCACTGCCGGCCGGTCGCGCGAGGAGAAGCGGCGCCGGCTGGAAGAGAGCGGGGTTGTCCTCCTCGATCCCTCCGCGACCTGGATCGATCGGGATGTCCGGATCGGCGCCGGCACGGTCATCTACCCGGCCGTGGTCATCGAAGGGAAATCCGTGATCGGGAAAGGGTGTCTCATCCGGCCTTTTGTCCACCTGGTCGACGCCCGACTCGGCGACGGGGTCAGGATCCTGAGCTCGACAGTCATCGAGGGGGGGAGGGTCGGACGCGGTGCCCAGGTCGGGCCTTTCAGCCATTTCCGGCCCGGCACCGTCATCAAGGCGGGCGCCAGGGTGGGGAACTTCGTCGAGATGAAAAACACCGTTTTCGGCCGGCGCTCCCTCGCCTGTCATCTCTCCTAC
This sequence comes from Candidatus Aminicenantota bacterium, assembly GCA_963764885.1. Lineage (GTDB taxonomy): Bacteria > Acidobacteriota > Aminicenantia > Aminicenantales > UBA8522 > CAVSCD01. The sequence continues at coordinate 472,961 of CAVXUH010000002.1, read as the reverse complement.
CTGGGAGACGCCACGGTGGGGGACGATGTCAACATCGGCGCCGGCACGATCACCTGCAATTTTGACAGGTTCAGGAAGAACCCGACATCGATCGGGCGCGGGGCTTTCATCGGTTCCGGCGCCAAGCTCATAGCGCCGGTCAGGATTGGCCGGAACGCGGTCGTCGGCGCGGGTTCGACGATCACCAAGGATGTGTCCGCCTGGGCCCTGGCCGTGGCCCGCAGCCGGCAGAGAGAGATCAAGGGCTGGGCGAAACGCCGGCCCGCCAAGTAGCGCCTATTTTTTCTTGGGGGCCGCCTTTTTCCTGGGTTTAGCCTTCGGAGCGGCCGCCTTTTTCCCGTAATTGGCGATGAACTTTTCCGTGAGCTCTTTGGCCTCGGTATCGGTGAACTGCTTGGGGGGGGATTTCATAAAGAACGACGAGGGGCCGAAGAGCGACCCCGAGATGCCGTTGTTCAGGGCCAGCTTGCAGCAGCGGATGGCGTCGATGACGACGCCCGCGGAATTGGGGGAGTCCTCGACCGACAGGCGGCACTCGAGGCTCGTCGGGACGTCGCCGAAGTGGCGGCTCTCGATGCGCAGGAAGCAGAGCTTGTTGTCCTTCTGCCAGGGAACGTAATCGCTCGGGCCGACGTGCACGTTGTCCGGGTCGATCTCCAGGCCGCGGGCCTTGATCTGGGAGACGACGGCGTTCGTCTTGGAGATCTTTTTGGAGGCCAGCCGCTCCCTCTCCAGCATGTTCATGAAGTCCGTGTTGCCGCCGGTGTTCAGCTGGTAGGTCCTCTCGATGGGCATGCCCCGGTCGAGGTACAGGTTGACGAGCGTACGGTGCAGGATGGTCGCCCCCACCTGGGACTTGATGTCGTCGCCGACGATCGGCAGGCCGTAGCTCTCGAACCGTTTCTGCCAGTATTTCTCGCTGGCGATGAACACGGGGATGCAGTTGATGAAGGCGCAGCCCGCCTCGAGCGTCTGCTCCACGTACCACTTGGTGGCCTCTTCGCTCCCCACGGGGAGGTAGTTGATGACGATGTCCGTCTTCGTTGCTTTGAGGATCGACACGATATCCACGGTCGAGCCGGGGGCTTTTTCGATGATCTGCGAGAGGTACTTGCCGAGACCGTCGTGGGTCATCCCGCGCTGGACCTTCACGTTCAGGTTGGGGATGGAGGCGAACCGGGTCGTGTTGTTGGGCCAGGTGAAGGCGGCTTCGCTCAGGTCCTTGCCGACCTTGTTCTTGTCGATGTCAAAGGCCGCCGAGAATTCGATATCGCGGATATGATACCCTCCCAGACTGACGTGCATGACGCCCGGGATGAAATCCCCCTCTTTGGCATTGCGATAGTACTGGACGCCCTGGATCAGGGACGAGGCGCAGTTCCCCACGCCGATGATGGCGACTCGAATTTTTTCCATGGGCTCAGACCTCCTTGCCTTGCTTCATTTGGATTTCGACTTTTCTCACGTAATCGACCCTCTGGAAGGCCGTGAAATTCGAAGCGACGGCGATGGCCGCCAGGACGATGATCATGGCGGTATCGAATACGTGGAAGATCCCGCCGACCAGGGCGGCGGCGACGATCAGGATGATGCGCTCCGCCCGCTGCATGAGCCCGACCCGGCAGTCGATGCCCAGCCCCTCCGCCCGGGCCCGGGTGTAGCTGACCATGGCCGACCCGAGGAAGGCCAGGAAGGGGAGCCACAGGCCCCAGCCGCTCCGGAAATGGACGGCCAGGCCGAAGTAGATAAAGAACTCCGAGTAGCGGTCGAGCGTCGAATCGAAGATGGCCCCGGTAAGGGTCTTCCTTCTGGAATTGACGGCGATCTTGCCGTCCAGCACGTCGAGCACGCCGGAGGCGATGACCAGGACGGCCGCCCAGACCGGATGCCCCAGCGCGAACAGGGCGCCGGCGCCCATGCCGGCCACCAGCGCAAGCAGGCTGACCAGGTTGGGGCTGACGTGGAAACGCGACAGGACGCCGGCGAACCGGGTGATGCTGTGATAAATGCCGAGGAAAACCCCCCTCGGAATGGCGGCCAGCAGCCGGTTTCGCTGGCTGGGATCGCTCGCGGCAGAAAGGTTTTCCATGTGCGTCCTAAAAGCCAATAAAGTAATGGAAATTCAGCCGCGAATCAAGTGCCCGCCTAGTCGACCTTGATTTTCGTCTTGGACGGGCCCTTCGGGGTCTCCCTTTTTTCCAGCATCTCGATCCGGGCGTCGAGGATCGAGCGGAGGGCCAGCAACACCTCCTTCTTCGCCTTCACGAGATGCTCGTGGGTCTCCCGCGGGACCAGGAAGTCGAACAGCTCTTCCGGCAGGCTGATCCGGATCTCGCGCGTTGTCTTGGCCGGCATCTTCGCACCTCCCCGCCGTTGGTCAGCGGAATACGATCTTGAGTTTCTCTTTTTCGAAATGGGCACCCTGGACCTTGCGGTTGAGCAGGATCCGGGGGAGCAGGATATTCCTCTTGAGGGGACCGACCTTGACCATCAGCTCCTCGCCCTTCTGCGAGAGATCGACCTCCGCCTTCTCCACGAACGGGAGGAGGAGCGAGAGGACGAACTGGCCGTCCTCCTTCCGGATCCGGATGGGCTTTTGGGCGAAGAAGACCCGCGCCGGGTCCCCGTCCTGATAGACGCTGAGGGCAATCTTGTCGAGGAGCGGCACGCCGACGATCTCCTGGTCATAAAGCTGGGCGCTGACGATCGGAACTGGGGAGAAGCTGTCCTTGATGACGCGGAGGTAGGTCTCCTGGATCTCCTTCCAGCGGTCGAAATAGTGGTCCTCGATGACCGGCGGCAGGACGCGGTTGACGATGATCAGGTCGACCGTGTAGCCGAACAAGCTGAAAAACGTATACGAGCGCTGCGCCTCCTTGACCACCATCTTCTCCGCGTTGATGACCAGCCGGATGGAGGCCCTCTTTTCGTCCTCCAGAATCTGTTTCATGTCCGCGAGCTGGGTGGTCAGCCGCTTCATGGCGGCGAAGACGGCGTCGCCGGGAAACGGGAATGGCAGGATCCGGTTGGCCACGGGGCGCACAGCCCGGGCGGCGGTCCGCTGGACGGGGAAGATGTGCTTGAGGTACCAGCCGGTGACCTCGGGCGCACTCAGGAGCCGCAGCGTGTCGGCGGTGGGCGCGCAGTCGACGATGATCACGTCGTACTCGCCGGTCTGGCTGTAGCGGCGAATCTCCATCAGGCTGAACAGCTCTTCCATGCCGGGGAAGACACTCAGCTCCTCGGCCTCGACCGTATCCAGGCCCTGCGAGGAGAACAGGGCGTTGAGGTAGGTCTTGATCTCGCCCCACTTGTTCTCAACCTCCTCCAGGGCGTTGATCTCCTGCCCGTAGAGGTTGGGGACGATCGGCGCCGGCGTGTTGCCGAGCGGCTGCTCGAAAGAGTCCGAGAGGCTGTGGGCGGCGTCGGTGGAGATGATCAGCGTCTTGTGGCCGTGGCGGGCGCAGCGGAGGGCCGTCGCCGCGGCCAGAGTCGTCTTGCCGACTCCGCCCTTGCCGGTAAAGAGGATGGTCCGCATCTTGCGAGGTTATTCTATCACGCCCCATCGGGGTCCTCAACGCTCCGGACTCGCAGAACAGGCGGCCGTCGCTCCAGGCGGATTGAGGAGTCAGCTCACAGATTTTTTCGGATCTTTTCCTTGTACTGCTGGTGGTAGGGCTCCGCTTCGTAAAACTCGGCGGCGGCCGCAACCTCGGTGGCGATCGGCCTGTCGAACCGCCCGGACCGGTTGAGCCCCTCGATGATCTTCAGGGCGGCCTCCCGCTGCTTTTCGTCGTGGTAAAAGATCGCCGAGCGGTATTGCCGACCGACGTCCGGGCCCTGCCGGTTGAGCTGAGTGGGGTCGTGGAAAAGGAAAAAATAGCCGAGGAGCTGCTCGTAGCTGACAACCGCCGGGTCGAAAGCGACTTCCACCGCCTCGGCGTGTCCGGTCTTGTCCGAGCAGACCATCTCATAGGTCGGGGCCGCCGTGACGCCTCCGGTGAAGCCGACGCGCGTCCGGAGCACGCCCTTCACGTTCCTGAACTTATCCTCGATGCTCCAGAAACACCCCGCCGCGAAGGTTGCCGTCTCAGTCTGGGCCGCGGTCGTCGAGCTCTCTCCAGGGGAACCGGCCTGGGTCGTGGACCCGGGTTCCTTCGTCCCCGGGGGTTCGGGCGTGTTTCCCGGTTTTCGATCGCCCGGGGCGGTGGGCTGGAAATGCAGGGCCGTCGAGTTGATGCAATAGTGTTTGCCGGTTGGGGCGGGCCCGTCGTCGAAGAAATGGCCGAGGTGAGACCCGCAGGCGGCGCAGACGACTTCGGTCCTGACCATGCCGAAAGACCGGTCCACCCGGGATTCGAGGTGGGCTTCATCGACCGCTGCCGAAAAGCTCGGCCAGCCGGTGCCGTGGTTGTACTTGGCCGCTGACCGGAAAAGCGGGTTGCCGCAGGCGGCGCAGGCATAAATGCCCTCTTCGCTGAAATCGTTATATTTGCCGGTGAAGGGCCTTTCCGTGTGGCTCTCCCGCAGCACCCGGTATTCGTCCCTGGTCAGGAGCTTCTTCCACTCGGCGTCCGTTTTCGTTATCTTCTTCATGAACCCAGACTCCATTGGCAAGTGAAAGTCCATTTATCCTCTATAAATAGTATACCTTATGGAGGAAGAGCGGGCGACAGCGCCACGAAATTGCGGGTCTCTTACGATAACCGATTAAGATTATCCAGCTATTTAACCCGGTCCGTCCCCAGTTTGCTCAAGAAGGCGGGGGTGAGGGCGCTGCCGGAGAAGAAAATCACGCCGTCGGCGCCCGCCGCCTTGCTGACCTTCATCTGCTCGATCATGCCCTCCGGCGTATTCTGGTTGTGAGAGGAGCCGATCCCGATGCCGATGCAGACCTGGCAGTTGCCGCGGCCGACATCGACGGCCCGCTTGGTGAACTTTTCAAAGAACCTGGCGTGGTTGGTGTAGAGCATCGGGCAGAGCATGTCCACGAGCTTTTCCCTGGCCCAGCCCGCCCAGTCCTGGCCGATCAGGACCCGCGTGTTCTCGGGGTTGTTGAAGACGGCCGCGCTGATCTTCACGTTCCGTCCGGTGGCCTTGAGGGCAGCCCTCAGCTCCCGGACGAACACCGTGACCTGATTGCCGTTCCATTCCAGCCATTCACTCCAGATCATGTTCCCGGAGTCGTGGGCCCTCACGGTATTCAGGTCGACGCCGGAGTACTCTTTGAACAGGCGGAGGGTCTCGGGGTCGAAGCTGAAATAGGGCTCGGTCGGCTCGCAGGGGAATCGGATGTAATCGAGATGGATCCAGTCCGTCCCGTACTGGGCGGCGCACTCCGTCATCAGGCTGAGCTCGTATTCCCGGACGGCGGGCAGGGCGGGGTTGGCCACGCCCACCATCTCCCGCCGCGGGCTGGTGATCAGCCATTCGGGGTGCTTTCGGACCTCGCCGACGATCGAGGTCTCGGGGAAGACGCAGAACCAGGGATGGACTTCCATCTGGCGCTTCCGGGCCTCGGCCAGGAACTCGCCGAAGAAGTCCCAGTCCCAGCCCGGGGACATGACGCCGATCTTGCTCTTATAGAACACGTAGCCCGACGTGTCCTTGACGAGCATGATGAGCGTGTTGATGCCGGCAAGCTTATAGTCGTCGAGCGTCTTGCGGATCTTATCGAGCGAGGCGGTTTTTTCGGACCCGAAAAAGCCGGGGTGCATCCACACGCCCCGGACCGGCATGGCCAGCGAGGCGTCCCCCGCGGCCTGGGAAAAGCCGGCCGCGGGCAGGGACAGGCACAAAGCCCAGCCCGACAGGACTGTCAAAACAGCGGCCAGAATCCTTCTCGTCATGTTCGTTTCTCCTTTGTCGGCGGCGTTTCTTACTTATACCGAAGGGTCGCCGGGGAGTCAAATAAAGCTCTGTCCCGGCTTGCAATCCGTTCCCAAAAACAGGGATAGTATGCTCAACTTGATGTTTTAGGAGGCCGCATGGATCCGATTGCCGGTGTTCTTCTCATCGCGGTCGGCGGGCTGGCGGCGGGGAGCTTTTACTTTCCCCTGAAAAAAGTCCAGAACTGGGCTTGGGAAAGCGGCTGGCTGGCCATGGGGTTTTTCGCCTGGGTCGTTGCCCCCTGCATCGTGGCGATGCTTTCTGTCCCCGGCCTCTGGGGGATCCTGAGGGGCTCGCCCGCATCCAGCCTGATCTGGAGCTATGTCTTCGGCCTCCTCTGGGGAGTCGGGGGGCTGACCTTCGGCCTGTCCATGCGCTACCTGGGCATGTCGCTCGGCTATTCTCTCGCGCTGGGCTGTACCGCGGCCTTCGGCACCATCATCCCGCCCGTCTATTACAGGACTTTCCTGCAGATGCTCCGCCAGCCGTCCGGCCTGGTTACGCTTGCCGGGGTGCTCGTCTGCCTTGCCGGGATCGGCGTCGTCGGCCGGGCGGGCATGGTCAAAGAAAAGAGGCTGACCGACGAGCAAAAGAAGGCTTCCGTCCGGGAATTCGATTTCCGGAAAGGGTTCTTCATCGCCCTCCTGTGCGGCGTGATGAGCGCCTGCTTCGCCTTCGGGATCGCCGCCGGCAAGCCGATCGCTGCCCGCTCCGTCGCCGCCGGCGCCGCCCCGCTCTGGCAGAACAGTCCCGTCTTTCTCGTTGTCATGGCCGGGGGGTTCACGACCAATCTTCTGTGGTGTCTTTACCTGTCGCTAAAGAATCGGTCGGCGCGCGACTTCGTCAACCGCCGGACCGCCCCGCTCGCAGCCAACTACCTCTTTGCCGCCCTGGCCGGCGTGACCTGGTACATTCAATTCATGTTTTACGGGATGGGCACGACCAAGATGGGAAAATACGATTTCTCGAGCTGGTCGATCCTGATGGCCTTCACCATCGTCTTCAGTAACGTCTGGGGCCTGGCCCTCGGGGAATGGAAGGGGTCCAGCCGGCGCATTTATTTCCTGGTCGGGGCGGGGATCCTCGTCCTCATCCTTTCCACGGCGGTCATCGGGGCGGGCAACTTCCTGGCCACAGCGGGAAAATAGGGCACCGAGTATTGCCGTCTTTTTTTATGTGATGCGCTCGAGGCAGGCGAAGGGTGGCACGGCGCCAGTCCCCGCGCCTCTGCGGGGACGCGACGTGACCGGACCCTATTGACGAGTAACACAATCACATAAATAGATGTGCACTCGCGAAGGCTCAGGCCAGGGCACATTCCACGGCCGCCTCGGCGTGAAGGGTGGTCGTATCGAAGAGGGGGATCGTATAGTCTTTCTGGCTCACGATCAGGGGGATTTCGGTGCACCCCAGGATGATCCCCTGGGCGCCCCGCTCCTCGAGGCCGGCGATGATCCCCCGGAAGGCCAGGCGCGATTTCTCCTTGATCTCCCCCAGGCAGAGCTCGTTATAGAGGATGGCGTGGATGATCTCCCTTTCCTTCTCGCCGGGGATCAGAACCTCGAGGCCGTGCTTTTCACCGAGCCGCCCCTTGTAGAAATCCTGCTCCATCGTGAAGCGGGTGCCGAGGAGCCCCACCGTCTTGAAGCCGCGCCATCTCACCGCCGCCGCCGTGACGTCGACGATGTGGAGAAGCGGAATGTGGATGCTCTTCTGAACGTCGTCCGCCATCAGGTGCATGGTGTTCGTGCAGATGAGGAGGAAGTCCGCCCCGGCCCGTTCGACCCGTTGGGCGGCGCCGATCATCATGGCGGTCAGTTCGGGCCAGTCCCCCCGATGCTGCCGGCTCTCAACCTCCTCGAAATCCACGGAGTACAGGACGATCTTCCCCGAATGGAACCCGCCGGCCCTTTCCTTCACGCGCTCGTTGATGATGCGGTAGTATTCGGCGGTCGATTCCCAGCTCATCCCGCCGACGAGGCCGATCGTCTTCATGGCTGTCCTCCCGATTCCTCGAAGACTCTCCGAGCCGAGTTTAGCATCTCTGAGAACCGGTGCACAAGGCACGTCCCCGGGCGGCGATGGGGCGTACCGCGTCGACCAGACCCGGGTTCGTAAAGAAATCGCTTTCCTTTGGGCGAGGCGCGGGGTTACAATCGACTGTCCGAAGACCCGTCAGGAGGCGTCACATGAGGTTGAAAGCGATCTCCCGGATCGTCCTTTGCGCCGCGCTGGCCGCGCTGGTCTGCGGCGCGCCGCAGGACCAGGCCAAGAGCCCGGTCGTCTATCAGCCCGACTTCGTGGGCGAGGGCCGCATCTTCATGGTGGCCCTGACCGTCCCGACGGGCGCTCCCGAGGTTAAGGTCAAGTGCCCGGCGGCCGTGACCCTTCTCGACCAGACGAAGCTGCCCGCCAAGTCCGATATCCGGCGGTTCTATTTTCGCGCCGTCAAGCCGGTCCAGGCGGCGGAGATCGTCTTCTCCTGGCCGGGACAGCGCGTCCCCGTCTCGCTTGGTGTCTGGTCCTTCGACGACCTGCACCGGTTCCGGACGCTCAACGGCACCCAGCTCCCGCGACGCTGGCCGCTCGGCGAGACGCTCCCCGAGCTCAAGACCGGCCAAACGCTCTCCGGGGGGCCCCGGCCGCGCGCGCGCAACCGGGGGTCGGAAGCGGACCAGTGGCTGGCCCTGAGCGACGACGCCATATGGGGGATGCAGCCGGATTCGACCATTCCCCGCTGGCATTGGGTCAACCTCAAGGAGGGTTGCCCCATCCATGGCACGGATGTCTACCGGGACGTGGCGTTCTACCCCTGGCTCAACGACAAGGGCGTGTCGTCGCGGCAGTACAACGCCACCGTTCCTTACGTCTGGAAGTTCATCTGCCCGGTGGGCGGCGAGAAGTACCCGACGAACGATTTCGCCGCGGGCGATTTTACGAGCGGCGAGTACCCCGACGACGGCATCGGCGGCGGCCTGGAGCTCAACGGCAAGAAATATGGGCTCATTGCCGAGCTGGCCCAGTCCTACAGCCACCAGATGTTGCGCGTCTTCCCCGAGTGCGCGGCGGCCTATGCCGCCTCCGGCGATCCCCGATACCTCCACAAGGCGCTGGTGGCCGTCAGCCGGGTGGCAGTTGAATACTCCTATCTTGCGACCATGACCCAGCACCGTCACCGTAACACGCAGAAACAGGTGGAGCGGTTCGGCCAGGGACGGTTCGACGAGGGACCGATCCTCGAGCGGAGCGGGTTCACGACCTACTGCATCGACCAGCCCTCGTCCCAGCTCAGTTACGCGTATGCTTACGATGCCATCTGGCCCGACATCGACAAGGACAATGAGATTATCTCCTATCTCAACGGGAAGGGCTTCCCCGTCCAAACGGGCGCCGATGTTCGGCGGTTCATCGAGGAGAACTTGTTCGCGGTCTGGATGCAGGGGTCGATGGACGGGGCGACCGCCTCGAACGAGCCCTGGCCACAGCGCGGGCTGGCCAAGATCGCGGAGATGCTGAATTACCGCCGGGGCACGGACTTCATGGACTGGCTCTACGACGGCAACGGCAACATGCGCATCTTCCTGCCCAACGGCTACTTCCGGGACGGCGCGCCCTACGAGTCGACGGGCGGCTACAACTCCGCCCACGTCGACGGCGTCGGCCCGATCATCGATTCGATCGAGCATCTCCGCTCGCTGAGCCCGGACCTGTATCCCGCCGACCGCTATCCCGACCTGGCCCGGTCGCGCCGCTTCCGCCAGATCTTCGACTTCTCCATGGACACGGTCAACATCGGCCGCACCTTCCCGAAGGTGGGCGACGGCGGGAGCTACCCCAAATTCGAAGTGCTGAAGCCGACCACGCGCCAGAACGGCAGCCTCGAGGCGTTCGAGCAGATCTACCGTATCACCCGCGACCCGAAGTTCGCCTGGGCGCTGGCCCGGGAGAAGGAGTGGAAGCCGTCCGCCGGCTTCCCGTTCAGCCGCGAGGAGATCGAGCGCGAGGCGGCCAAGGTCCCCGACGACTGGAACGACCGGAGTTCGCTCCAGGACGGCTATGGCTTGGCCATGCTCCGGAGCGGCCAGGGCGACAACCGCCGCGCGTTGTGGATGATGTACGGCCGCTACCGGGGTCATGAGCACGACGACATCATGAACGTCGGCCTGGACGCCCGCCGGAGCGAGATCCTCGGCCAGCTGGGCTACCCGCGGAACTGGAACTACTGGGAGAAGCTCTGGATGACCCAGATCCTGGCTCGGCAGATTCCCTTTGTGGAGATGACCGCGACGGCCCAGCTGTTCAACGACGCGGGGCCGGTCCATGTGACGGAGGCCCTGGCCCGGGGATTCACGAACCGGGTGGAGGAGGGGAAAGGGTACGAGGTCGACGCGAACAACTGGCAGCGGCGCACGCTGGCGCTCATCGACGTCGACGACGAGAACTTCTACTGCCTCGACCTCTATCGCATCCTGGGCGGCCGCGAGAACTGGTGGAGCTTCCACGTCCAGGAGGACGAGGGATTTGTCACGTCCGGGATCAAGCTCGACAAGCAGCCGTCCGGGACGCTGGCCGGAGCCGACGTGCCTTACGGCGACCAGGAATGGTTGCGCAAGAACGCAACTTATAACGATTCCTACGGATTCCAGGGGCCGATGTTCGGCTTTCCGCACCTTTATAACGTCAACCGCGGGAATCCCCAGGGAGTGTGGTCCGCCGATTGGGCGCTCAAGGGAGCGGACGGGCTCCATTTCCGCCTCACCCTGGCCGATTCGGGAGGGAGTGAGGCGGTGGTCTGCGACGCCAAGTCTCCCGCCGGCTCGTCCCCTTACGAGATGAAGTGGGTGCTCCTCCATCGCGCCGGCGAGGCCCCCGTCAAGACCCAGGCCTGCAGCCTGATGGAGCTCTATCGCAGCGAACCGCTCATCCAGGGAGTCCGGAAGCTTCAGGTCTCGCCAGCTGACGAGTCCGGGTTCGCGCCGGTCGCCATCGTCGTCTCGCTCAAGGACCGCGATGACTACATCTTCGTGTCGAATGACGGGAGCGTCCCGCGCACCGTCGAGGGCGGGTTCGTGTTCGCCGGCCGGTTCGGGTATTTTTCGGAGAGGAAGAACGGCGAGACCCGGCTGTCCCTCATCGGCGGGAACACACTGACGCGGAACGGTGCCGGGATCAAGAAGGACGGCGCCGGAGAATACCGGGGGCGGATCGCGGCCATCGACAACAAGGAAAATCGCATCACCATTACTCCGGCTCCGGCCGAACCCCAGGGCCTGATCGGAAAGATCATCTACGTGACGAATCCGGCCCGCCGGGTCGCGGCGAAAGTCGATTCCGTGCGGCGCACCGCCAAGGGGCTCGAGCTCTCTCTGGTCACGGACAGCCGCATCGGCACCGGCAAGGTTACTGGCGTCGAGGGGCGCAACATTCTGACCGACACGCGGTTCTACGTCGGCGGATTCCGGTATTACCACGGCGCCCGCCTGACCAATGCCGCCGGCAGCGCGGAATACTTTGTGTCCGACGTCGTCAACCGGAAATACGCGCAGATCGATCCCGTTTCTCACCCGGCTGTGGACCAAGCCAAGCTGGCGACGGAATTCCCCGTCGGATCATGGTTCGAGATCTACGACTACGGCGTCGGCGATGAGGTGGCCTGGCCAAAGGTGACGGAGGCGACGATATCTCAAGGGAAATTGTGAGAGGGCTGTTCAGGGGGCGGCGAGACTGCCGGAAGAACTGACGATATTAGATTTAGGCCGGCACACGCCGGGCCCGTTTCGCTCAGCCCGGATCTATTTCTTCAGCCCTGCCGCCCAGCGGACGGCGCCTTCGAGGTGGGCGATAAAAACAGGGTCCGAGTAGCTTTCGACCGTGTGCCCGAGGGCCGTTTGGAAAATCCGGCCTCCTTCAGATTCGCGGCACCATACCATCGGGTGGTCCCCCATGCGCTGCTTGACGCCCGGGAACCATTGGTTGTCGTCCACGGCATACGACGACTCATCGATCGAGATCAGGACCCGGCTCGCGCCTCTCGGGTTCCGATCGAACGAGTACCATTCATCAACCCTCGTCCAGGGCGAAGGGGCCGCAGCCGGGACGGCCGGGTGGTTGCGGTCCTCGATCACCAGGCTGCCCGTTGGGTGGGCGGGTGCCCGGTGAATTTCGCGCCGATCAACCCGACGAACCACGGCCAGCCGTTTTCCGTGATGGTCGCCGAATGAATGCCCACAAACCCTTTTCCGGACCGTACAAATCTTCTGAACGCTTCCTGCTGCCCGGAGTCGAGAACATCGCCCGTGGTCATCAGCCAGACCGTGACATCGATTTTGGCCAGCTCCCCGTCGGAAAAGACGCCGGGGTCTTCGGTTGCCTTGATCCGCCAGCCGTTCCGGGCAGCGATCTTCTCCAGGCACGAGATACCCGCCGGGATAGAATCGTGCCGGAACCCGGCGGTCCGGGAGAAGACAAGCAGGCGCAAAGGCTGAGCTGCTCCTCCAAGACACGAAAAGAGAAGAAGGCCGCCGAGCGTCCGGATCATTGCCTTGCCCAAGTTGGCCGTTGTCTTCATCGGTCGAAAAGGTGCAGAGGATCGGGGATCATCCACTCCTTGGTGACGAGCTTCGTTTCGGACGCGCTGACGTCGAGGTACTCCACCTTGGCCTTGATCGGCAGGTCGAGGACGTAGGGCTTGCACTTGGGGATGGCGGCGATCGCCCGCTTGGCCCCCTCGTAGAGCGCTTTCCGGGTCTCCTCAAACGGATAAAGAATGGCCGCTTCGCGGGATATCCCCTCCTTGACCGCGACCGTCACGCAGTCGGGCCCGAAGAATTTCGTCGCCTCGCGGCAGGTCGCGACGTCGCCCGTGACAAGGATGGTCGGGACACCATAGTGCCCGGCGATGAGCGCGCTCTGGGCCAGCTCCCCGGACTCGATGCCGTTATACCAGTACCGGTTCTCGGTCTTCGAGGACTGGGTGTGGTTGAGGACGCCGTCGGGCGTTCCCTTCATGGCATGGGCGCCGAACTGGACCATTCCGGCGAAGGACTTGTCGAGGCTCCAATTGCCGGTCCCGATCCTCGGTTTGCCGGTGACGTACCTGGCGCCCGGCGCCAGGAGATGCGGGAATGATAGCCTGCGACCCGTGCCCGTCGATGACCAGCACCTCGGTGGCCCCGCCATCGCGGAGGCCGCGAACGACGGCCGCCAGGTCGCCCATGAAGTACTCGCAGGCCTGGATGTTGAGGGGCGTATCCTTCTCGCGGGTCTGATCGAACTTGTAGACGCCGCTCACGCCCTCGAGGTCGGTCATGACGTAGATCTTGACCGGGTCCGCGGCCGGCGCCGGCAGGGCGCCCAGGAGCGTCAACAGAATGGCGGCCATAAAAACGACTGACGGATTGGATTTGGTCATCTCTCTCTCCTTACTGGGGAACGTCCCCACCCTGGGGAACGTCCCCACCTAACCTTAAATCCCTAAGAAACCCTCATGGAAGTGCACGGGTTCGTAGCCGTGCTCCGTCACCCAGCGCAGGGTGGCGTCCATCCGCTGCGGGTGGTCGGGGAGGTAGTTGAAATAGAACGGCCAGAAGTACTGCTCGTGGGTGAAGATATCCATGATCTCGGCCGTCTTCGGGTCCCTGGTCAGCGGCTCGAGGGTCGGCACGATCTTGTCGACCGCGACCGTGTTCACCACGATGTCGATCTTGGAGAAGACGATGCCGCTCGCGAAATCCTTCAGGGCATCGTGCCGGGAGAGATACTCGGAACGGTCGTCGTCGAGCTGGTAGTTGACGTCCCAGCCGGTCGGGACGCGGTCGAAGTAGCCGCTCAGGACGCGGACGCCGCGTTCGTAGAGCGGCTGCAGGGCCGCCGGCTGGACCATGCCCCAGTGGATGACGGTCGGCGGCGAGTAGACCTCTTCGCCGGCGAACCGGCGGATCTCGCCCGCGACGAGCTCGAAGTCGGCGGCGAGCTTGGCCGGCTCCGCGTACTGGTACGGCCGGTCGGGGTCGTTCGCGTAGGCGTGGAAGGCTAGACGCAGCCAGTCCGCGTTAGCCCGCCATTCGCCCTTGTAACGGTCGGGGAACTTGGTGAGGTCGAAGCCGTCGCCGGTCGTGTAATAGAAGTTGAGGATGAACTTCGCGCCGTACTTCGCGTGGAGGTCGCGGAGCATCTTGAGATAGAAGCAGTCGAAGAGCGAGCGGTACTTCTTCTTGGCCACGTCCCGGAGAAAGAAGCTGTTGTCGTCGATCGAGAACCGGTAGCGCTGCCGGGACGCCTTGTCCCAGACGACTCTGACGCGGTGTTCGCGGCGGCCGGCGGCCCCTTCTGTCGCGGCGACGATCTCGGTTTCCTTGTCCTTGAGCAGGACCTCGGAGACGAAGGCGTTCCCCGCCCGCCCCGCCGGGCTGCCGTTCACGGTCACCGTGTCGCGCACGGGCGCTTCGCCGCGGACCTCGACCCGCAGCCCGCCGTCCGCCTCCTTTCCCATCCGCCGGTTGAGGACGGCGCCGTGGAACGGCTCGTGGATGCGGAAGGGCTCGGACGGCCCCGCTTCCGCCCGCCGTCCGCCCGCGAGCACGACACCCGCTGCGCCCGCGGACATGACCTTGAGGAAGCCGCGACGATCGGTCTTTACCTTCATCACCGGATCTCCTTTTCTTGGCCCTCGGCCGCGGTCTGCGCCGGAGCGCCGGGGGCGACCAGCGGATAAACGCTCCGGATGGCCTGCGTCACCTTGTCCTTGTCCATTTTCAGGACGGCCCGGTCGTAGGTCATGAGCCCGTTGACCTCGACCTCGACGTCCGTCGTCTGGGTGTAGACCGCGGCCGAGACGCCGCCGGCGACGAGCGGTTTCAGCTTGTCGATAAGGGCGACGTAGGCCTCGGTCAGCTCCTCGGGCGTCGTGAAGCTCCGGTACCCCCAGTTCTTCTCCTCCTGCCAGGTGTGGCCGCGAACGGGGAGGCCCAGCCCGCCGAACTCGCCCAGGACCGCGGCCCGGCCGGGCTCGTTCGGGGGCGCCGCGGGTCCCGGATAGGCGTGCACATCGATCACGTCGCCGACACCGCGGTCGGTCCAGCCGCTCGTCGCGTCGATGAGGCGCGTGGGGTCGAGCGACCGGACGAAGTCGACGATGCGCGGCGTGTCGAACTGGCCCCAACCCTCGTTGAACGGCACCCAGATGACGATCGACGGCTGGCTGGCCAGGGTCCGGATGGCGGCCGAGAACTCCTTCTCGTATTCCCGTGCCGACTCCTCGGTCCGGTGGATGTCCGGATCCTGCGGCTGGATGTGGGCGTCGCCGCTCGGCATGTCCTGCCAGACGAGGAGCCCGAGCTTGTCGCACCAATAATAGAAGCGGCGAGGCTCCACCTTGACGTGCTTGCGCATCATGTTGAACCCCAGGTCTTTGAGCATCTCGATGTCGTAGCGGAGGGCGGCATCCGTCGGGGCGGTATAGAGTCCGTCGGGCCACCAGCCCTGGTCGAGCGGACCGAACTGGAAGAGGGGCGCGCCGTTGAGGAAGAGCCGGAGGAGCCCCGCGCCGTCCTTGCCGAGGGCGATCGAGCGCATCCCGAAATATGACGCGACCTCGTCGGCCGTCTTGCCGTCGGGCCCGCGGAGGGACAGCTTGAGGTCGTAGAGGAACGGCGAATCGGGGGACCATGGCTTGGGGTTGGGTACCTCGACCGCGATTTCCTCGCCCGGCTTCCCGGAGACCGAGGCCTTGACCGCCCCGCCGTCGAGGACCGAAACCTCGAGCGGCAGGCCGGCCGCGGCCTCGGAGCCGGCGGCCTTGACCCGGACCCTCTGGCCATCAAGGTCAGGGACGATCTCGACGCTTTGGAGGTGGGCCTCGCTCACGGGCTCGAGCCAGACCGTCGACCAGATCCCGGTGACCGAGGTGTACCAGATGCCGTTGGGAGTTTTCACCTGCTTGCCGCGCGGCTGCGTCCCCTCATCGATCGGGTCCCAGACGGAAACGACGATCTCCTGCTCGCCGCGCTTCTTCAGGAGGCCGGTGATTTCGAAGGTGAACGGATCATAGCCGCCCGTATGCGTGCCGGCCTCCTGGCCGTTCACAAGGACCCGGGTCTCCCAGTCGACGGCCTCGAAATTGAGGAGCAGCCGGCGGCCCTTCCAGCTTTTGGGCGTCCGGAAGGTCGTCCGGTACCAGAGACGGTTCTCCTTGCCCACGACTTTCCCGACCCCCGACAGGGCGGATTCGACGGCGAACGGCACGAGGATGTGCCCATCGTACTTCTCGGGACGAGGCGCAGCCGCCGGCACGATCGCGTACTCCCAGAGGCCGTTGAGGTTCAACCACTCGGAGCGAACGAGCTGGGGCCGCGGATACTCGGTTAGGGCGTTGTCCGGCCGGACATCGGCCGCCCACCGCGTCATGATGCGGCCGGCGACGGGGTTCCAGGCCGGCGCCACTTTCTTCTTTTCCGGGCAGGCCGCAAAGGCAGCGGCGCAGACCAGGATCGCGGCCGGAAGCAGCAGGCGTTTTGTAATCGACATTTGGCCTCTCCTTCAAGCAGGATGGTATTGGAAAGTCATGGATAGCGGGCGGTATTCTATATCGTAATTTCAAGTCGAAGCAAATCGGAAGTATCGGGCGCCAGCATCTCGTTTCGTGTGATGGCGAAGGGCATGGCGGGGGTGGCACGGCGCCAGTCCCTGCCCGCCCCGTGCGGCGCCGGGTCGGACGGCGATGCACCCCTATCCCCCCGGCCCCCGGGAACCAGTCCCGTCGGTTCCCCCGTCGGCACAGCCGACGGGTCCCCCTCCGCTACGGGGGTCTTCGGGGCGCCATCCCCGTTCAACCCTCTTAAGAGCCGTCATTGACGCCGCGCCGCACCTCTCATGCCGATCCTATCATACAGACAGATGGAGAGGGCCTCCGGGATTGCCGCGAAGGCACTTCAATAGTAGCGTCCGAGGAGCGGGTGCTCGACGATGAATTTTCTCAGCGCGAGGACATCGACCATGCCCTGGCGGCGATAGACGATCTTTCCCCCGGCTCGATAACGAGAGTGTAGGGGATGGCGCCGCGCCAGTCCGGGTCGACCGCCTCGAGCAGGGGATGCACGCTCTCCCCGGTGAAGATGCCGTTCTTGTTGGACGCTTCATTCTTCTTGAGGAAGGCGAGGGCCCGGTCGCGGCGGTCGGGCTTGTCCAGGCTGACCGAGACGAACTCGAAGTCCCGGCCCCGGTACATGCGGTCGGTCTCGACGAGTCCGGGGAATTCGGCCGTGCACGGGCCGCACCACGTCGCCCAGAAGTTGACGAGGCGGAGCTTTTCCGACGGGTTCGCTAGGATCTGTTTGACGGCAGCAAGGTCCAGCGGCTCGAGGGTAACGGGGAGAGCCGCCCATTCCCGATAGAGCTTTTTCGTGTATTCGTCCTTCCACGCCCACTTGATCGAGCAGCCGAAGACCTTGGTCACGGCCGGCGACGGCGTCCGGCCGACGAGGGCGGCGTCGAGCGCGTTTCTCAGGTCCTCGGCCTGGCCCGTCCCCGGCTTTTCCCTGTCATCCACGCGGCCGACGTATTGAGCAGGCGTTGTTCGTCGAAGACGAAGACGTGCGGCGTGGCCACGGGGCCGTAGGCCGTCGCCACCTTCTGGTCGTCGCCATCATAAAGATAGGGGAAGGGGAACTTTTTGTCCGCCGCCCGGACCTTCATGTCCTCGAGCGTGTCGCCCACGTCGGTGTACCCCATCTCGGCCAGGTTGAGGGCCTTCGGGCTGTTGGGCGAGATCATGACCAGACCGACGCCCTTCGGCGCGTAATCGCGAGCGGTCCGGATCAGGCGGTCCTCGTAGGCTTGGGCCGTCGGGCAGTGGTCGCAGCTGAAGACGACGGCCAGGACCTTATACTTATCGAAATCCGCGAGGCTCCAGGTCCGGCCGTCCGCGCCCGGCAGATGGAAATCCGGGGCCTTGGCGCCGATGGCCAGGGTGGGCGGCTCGGGCGATTCGGCCTTTTGGGCCGCCGGCGCGCCGCAGCAGATCAGTCCTAGGGCGATCAACAATAATCGGCTGTTCATGAGCGGTGATCCTCCCTTTCGCGAAAATAGACCAGGACCCGGTGCCGTGTCAAGAAAAGCGTGGCCTTTCCTTATGGTGATTTGATACGCCCAACCAGCCTGTGCTATAAGCGAGAGGGAGGCGCGGTCATGAACAGCACCGGCCGCAAAGACAACACGCTGAAGAAGCTCGAGCGGATGAACAAGGCGCTCCGCCACGAAGAGCCCGACCGGGTGCCCATCTCTGATTTTTTCTGGGGCTCTTTCGTCGAGCGCTGGCGGCGCGAGCTCCTCCTGCCCGCCGACGCCTCGCCGCTCACCCACTACGACCTCGATTGGACGGTGATCACGCCGAACCTTGACCCCTGGATCCGTCCCTTCGAAGTCCTGCGGCAAACACCCGCCGAGGTCATCGTCAAGACCGGCTTCGGCGCGATCGTCCACAAGCGGTTCGCCCATCCCATGGCGGAGATGCGCGGCTGGGACGTGGACGACTTCGCTAAGCTCGAGCGGACGGAATTCGACGACCCCGCCGACCGCCGGCGCTTCTTCGAGCCCGGCGACAGCCATATCAACGGCATCGGCGACGGCTACCAGCGCAACACACCCGCCTGGATCGAAAGCGTTCGGGCCGCCTGGCCCGATTTTCCTGTATATGGCAGCATCATCGAGATGAGCGAATGCCTGACGCGTCTCGTCGGGCAGCTCAACGCCATGCTCTGGATGGGCGAGTATCCGGAGCGGATGGGAGAGGTCATCCACCGGCTGGGGGATTTCTATGTCCGGCTGGCGAAGGCGGAGATCGAGGCCGCCGGCGGGCTGCTCGACGGTTTCGTCATCTGGGGCGACATGGCCTACCGGACCTCGACATTCATGTCGCCCGCCTACTGGCGCGCCCACTTCAAGCCCTGGGTTGCCAGGCTCGTCGACCTGGCCCACGCCCACGGCCTGCCGGTCATCTACCACGGCTGCGGCAACGTATCCGCGGTCCTCGAGGATTTTATCGAGATCGGCGTCGACGGCTACAACCCGTTCGAAGCCAAGGCCGGGTTTGACGCCGTCGAGCTCAAGCGGCGGTTGGGGCGCCGGCTCGCCATCTGCGGCAACGGCGACGTCCGGATCTGGGAAACGGGCGACCGGCAGGCGATCCGCCAAGAGGTCCTCCACAAGCTCAACGCCGGCCGGGGCGGCGGGTTCATCTTCCAGTCCGACCACTCCGTCACGAGCGGCGTGAGCGGCGCGACCTACGATTTCATCGTCAGGCTCGTCCGCGAGGCAGGCCGCTACCCGCTGTCACTGGGCGAGTTCGCGGTCGACGTCTGAGCTTGGGTCTCCTGACCAAGATTAGGTCATCGCCCGAGTTCCGTCAATCCGCCGCTAAGTCAGGGCCCGCGCCCGGTTCTCGAGGCGCCCGATGCCCTCGATCTCGACGACGACGGTGTCGCCGTCTTGAAGGAAGACAGGTGGTTGGCGAAAGACCCCGACACCGTTCGGCGTGCCCGTGGCGATGAGGTCGCCCGGTTCGAAGGTGAACGACCGCGACAGGCGGGCGATGAGCTCCCGGACGCCGAAGATCATCTCCGCGGTCGACGAGTCCTGCATGGCCCGGCCATTGATCAGGCACTTGATGGATAACGCCTGCGGGTCGAGGATCTCGTCGGCGGTCACGATGACCGGACCCATGGGACAAAAGGTGTCGAGGCTCTTGCCCCGCACCCACTGCTTGTCGGGGAACTGTATGTCGCGCGCCGAGACATCGTTGACGATGGTATAGCCGAAAACGTGGTCAAGCGCCTGCTCGACGCTCACCCGCCGCGCCCGCCGGCCGATGACCACACCGAGCTCGGCCTCGTAATCCACCTGCTGCGTCAGGGCCGGGTCCCAGACGATATCGTCACCCGGGCCGATGATCGAGGAAGGGAACTTGGCGAAGACAAGAGGCTGATCCGGGACCGGCACGTTCTGTTCCCGGCAATGATCCATGTAGTTTAGGCCGATGGCCACGATCTTGGACGGATTCGGCAGAGGGGCGAGTAGCCGGACCTCGCCGAGCGGGAACGAACGGGCAGCCACCGCCCGGCTGCGAGCTTCAATCTGTGCCCACGCCGTCGGTCCGGCCTGGATCAGCTCCAGCATGGCGGCCGGGGCGCCCAAGGCTGTGAGGTCGATGATGCGTTCGCCTCGGACGGCGCCGAGCCGGATCCCGTCGCCGGCGGAGAAAGTTGCAAGTCTCATACCGCCCTCCTATCATCCCAAGGATTGTCCGGAGATCTTGCCATCGGCTAAGGCTAGCTTGAACAGCTCGATCGTCGCCCGGACGCCGTCGCGGAGCGGAGTTGCGGGAAGCGGCCCCAGCGCCGCCTGGAACCCCGCGTCGTCCAGGTCCTCCGGGAAGGGCAGCGGCTTGTCGTCGAACGAGATCCGGCCGCGGGCGGCCGGCTCGATTGTCTCGATGGCCTCGACGATCTCGCTCATATGAACCGCCGAGCCGCGCAGGTTGAACACGCGCGCGCCGTTGAGGACAACGCGAGCGGCCCGGATGAAGGCCCGGGCCGCGTCCTCCGCGTACTGATAGTCGCCCCGCCCGCCGTACGGGATGTGATACGGCTGGCCGGCGGCCGCCGCCTGCATCGCCTTGGTCGGGCTCGAGGTCAGCCCCTGGTCGCGGCCGGGTCCGTAGATCGCGTAGGGACGGAGGCCGACGCTCGCCAGGCCGTCGTCCCGCCAGTAGATCCCGGCCGTCCCCTCGTTCGCCCGCTTGAACACGCCGTAGTGCGTCCGCGGGTCCTGCGCAGCGTCATCGGCCAGGGCTCCCCCGGGATAATCTTCGCTCGGTCCGAAAACGGCCACGCTGCTGGCGTACGCCACCCGCGGCAGACCCGCCCGCTTGGCGGCCTCGAAGATATTCACCGTGCCCACGACATTGACCCGCGCGCCGAGCGGCGGGTCGGCCTTGCAGAAGGGCACCTGCAACCCGGCGAGGTGGACGATATGGGTGACACCGCGGTCGCGGACGGCGCGCTCGACGACGGCGAGGTCGGCGATGTCACCCGCCGCGAAAGCCACGCGGTCGAGCTCCTCGTCAGTCATGATGAGGCGGAGCCGGTGCCGGTCGCCGCCGATGTCCAGCGCCGTCGTCGGCACGCCCTCGCGGACGAGCCGGCGCACGGCCCAGGCGCCGATGCAGCCGAGCGCGCCGGTCACGAGAAATCGTTCCTGGTTCATCGTTTGTCCTGACAGCCCGCCGTCCGCTGCGGCGCGTCCTGGTACTTGTACATTATAAAGTACTCGCGATGGCCGATCGCCTCGGATTTCGAGGGCCGGCCGCCGGCGACCTCGACGACCAGGTGGCTGAGCTCATCGCCAGCCTCATCGAGTGTGATCTCGCCTGAGAGCACGCGGCTGGCGTCGAAATCCATGTCCCCGGCCATCCGCCGGTATGTCTGGGGGTTGCCGGTGACCTTGATAAGGGGGGCGATCGGGCCGCCGATGATGCTGCCCCGGCCCGTTATGAACAGGTTGACCTGAGCGCCGCAGGAGAGCAGGTCCATGATCCCTTCCGAGTCGTTGGGATTCGTGTAGCCGAACTGCAGGAAATGCGCGTCGGGCACGGTGTCCATGATCCACAGGCCGGGGTGCGGCGGCCGCTCGGCCACCCGGATCACGCCCTGGATCGAGCGGCTCCCCGACTTGACGAACGCGCCCATGCTCTTCTCTTCGATCGTCGTCAGCCCGCCCGCGAAATTGCCCGGCGCGATCGAGTGCTGGCGGACGGACCGGGCATAAGCTTCCATCTTGGCGTAGGCGGCGGTGAGCTGCTCTCGCGCTCTCGCGTTCGCGGCGCGCTCGAGGAGAAGCGGCAGCAGGCCGACCATCTCCACGGTCTCCTCGATGACGGCGGTCCCGCCGGCGTCGACCAGCCGGTCGAAGAAGGCCCCGGCCGAGGGATTTCCGGCGAGGCCGGAGGTCGCGTCCGACCCGCCGCACTCGCCGCCCGCGGTCAGGTCGGCGAGGGTCATCGGCGTTCGTCGGGCCTCGCGCTCCACCTCGTGCGACAGATCGGCGATCAGTTCCTTGCCCCTGGCGATGCTCTCGGCCGTGCCCCCGGTGTCCTGGATGGTGAACCATTGGGCCGGCCGGCCCGACGCGCGGACGGCCGCGGCGATCCGGGCGGGTTGCGTGTACTCACAACCCAAGCCCACGGTCAGCACGCCGCCGACGTTGGGATGGCGGGCGAGGGCGAGGAGGAGACGAACGGCATAGGCGTTGTCATAGCAGCCGGGGAAGCCGATGACCTGCGCGCTCGCCTCGCCCTGGGCGACGGCGTGCGCGACGAATTGCGCGCATTCGACGGTATAGATGACCAGGACCAGGTTGCGGGTGCCCTTATGGCCGTCCGCCCTCAGGTATCCTGTCCAGGTTCTGTCGGTCGTGTTCATCGGTCGGTCTGAGTCCTATTCGTAGGGAGTATCCTTCGGACGGCCGCTCTCGACGTCGAGCGTCGCCGCCCGCTCGTCCACCAGGCTGGCGCAGTTGTGGAGATGCACCCAGTCGCCCCGGCGGATGTTCCGAGTGGCGAGCCCGATGCGGATTCCATACTTGACGACCGACGCTCCGGCCGCGATGTCGGCGAGGGCCACCTTGTGACCGAGCGCCACCGGCTGATTGAGCGGCACGGTGAGTCCGCCCGGGATGAGCTTGACCTGCCCGGCCTCGGCGTCCGCGAGCAGCGTGGCGACATTATCGCCGGGATGCACCCGGAAACAGCTCTTCAGGGGAGGCGTTTCAGACATTATTCGCAGGCAGGGCGGCGGGCTCCCGGCGCTCCTCGGCGCCCGGGGCGGTCTCGCCCGGCGGCTCGGGCATGAACAGAGCGATGGCCGCCGCCGGCAGCAGCAGCGTGCCGCCGAGGAGCAGGGCCAGCCGGAAGTCGCCGACGTTCGAGAGGAGTCCGAAGACCACCGTTCCGACGGCCGCCACGATCCGGCCGATGTTGTAGCTGAAGCCCGCTCCGGTCGTCCGGAGGAGCGTCGGAAAGAGGGGCGGGAGATACATGGTGAAGAGGCCGAAGACCCCGGAGAAAAAGCCGAGGGCGCAGAACCAGGGGATGATGGCGGCGTGATCGCGGGGGACGCAGAAGGCGCCGACGAAGCAGGCGAAGAACCCGGCGCAGAGGACGGCGATCGAGCGGCGGTAGCCGAGGAGCTTCGCCAGGAACCCGGCGAAGAAGTTCCCCGGGACCGAGACGAGGACGACGAGGAAA
This sequence comes from Candidatus Aminicenantota bacterium, assembly GCA_963764885.1. Lineage (GTDB taxonomy): Bacteria > Acidobacteriota > Aminicenantia > Aminicenantales > UBA8522 > CAVSCD01. Next base: position 449,776 of record CAVXUH010000002.1, on the reverse strand, counting down.
AAGACCAGGGTCACCAGGGCCTCGCGCTGCGCGTGGGTCCTTCCCGCAAGGTCCACCAGGTTCCGGACGTGCTGGGGATTCCAGAACAGGAAGGCCCACCAGCCGGTCAGGGACAGGCTGCAGAGAAGGATCGAAAGGAGGGTCGTCCGCCGCACCTCTCCGCGGAAGAGGTCCCGGAGGCCGGGTTGGACGCCGCGGGCTTCCCTCTTCGCCGCGCGCCATTCCTCGGTCTCGGGAAGCGACCGGCGGATCCAGAAGACCAGGAGCGCCGGCAGGATCCCGATGAGGAACACATACCGCGGCGGGACCCCGGCTTGGGAAAAAATGTAATAGCCGCCGCAGGCGATGAGGACGCCCAGGTTGACGGCCGTCTGGAGCACGGCGGCGATCCACGGCCGCCACCGCCGCGGCCAGGTTTCGGAGAGAAGCGAGGAGCCCACGGCCCACTCGCCGCCGATGCCGAGGGCCGAGAGAAACCGAAAAATGAGGAGCTGCCACCAGGCGCCGGCCGCGGCCTGGAGGCCGGTGAAGACGGCGTAGGTCAGGATGGTGAGGCCGAGGGCGCGGCTGCGGCCGAGGCGGTCGCCGATCCGGCCGAACAGCCCGCCGCCGATCGCCCAGCCGACGAGGAAGGCCGCCTGGATGAAGGAGCTCGCGGTCTTGACCATCGGGTCCGTGGGCGCGGACGCCCTGACCAGCTCCTGGACGTAGATCGCGGCCACGAGCGTGTAGAGGTGCATGTCGAGGCCGTCGAAGAACCAGCCGAGCCAGGCGGCGATCCCGCTTTTCCACTGGACGGGCGATAATTCGCGGAGGGTTTCGGCCTTGTTCACTCTATCCTCGTTTCTCGAAAACAGCGGGTCTCGAGGTTGATCCGGAAAACCATAACATCAGACGCAACGAGGCGTCAAGCCGGGGCTGCACTTCCCGGTGACGGAAGGGGGAGTGGACAGGGCGGAGGCACGCGGTCGGGGATTTCGACGGCGACGGCGCCGATGAATCATCATGGACCTGGGCATCCTGGGGACACGGACGCGACGGGGGGCCAGGACCTGGTCGGAGATTTCTCAACGACCGGGATATCACATCCTCCTGTTCAAGCTTCTGATGGCGCCTGGCCCCTTTCCCTTCGAAGGCAAATGCCTGAAAGCCCTGATGAGAAAAGCATCGCTTTTTTCATGATCGTCCCCGGAGGGGGCTTTCCGCCGGTATTATTCGGGGTTCAGAGGGCTGACTTGGCTCCAGGCGCTGTCGTTCCACAGCCAGAGACCCAAGGCGCCGAAGTCGGCCATGACCTCGTTGTTCATTGTCGCCGTCCACATCGGCCGCCAGCAGGTACTCAGGGTTCACCCCGCTCTGCTGCGTCCAGGCGCCGGTGTTCCACAGCCAGAGTCCGAGCGTTCCGAAATCAGCCACGATTTCATCGCTCCCACTTCCGTCGACGTCGGCCCGGATCATGAAGTCCGCGTTCAGGCCGCTGAGTATAGTCCAAGCGCCGCTGTTATAGAGCCACAGACCCGTGGCGCCAAAATCGCCGACGAGCTCATCGTCGGCATCCCCGTCGGTGTTGGCGGTGATCATATAATCAGCGTCAACGCCGGAAAGCTGAGTCCAGGCGCCCGCGTTCCAGAGCCACAGGCCGGTCGGTCCAAAGTCTCCCACGAGGTATCTTGTCCCGCCCATCCTGCCCGAGGTCAGGTAGTCGGCGTTCACGCCGCTGAGCTGAGTCCAGGCGCCTGTGTTCCATACCCAGAGGCCGGTCGCCCCGAAGTCCCCGACGATCTCATCGCCGCCCGTCCCATCCAGGTCCGCCGTCATCACATAGTCGGCATTCACCCCGCTGATCTGAGTCCAGATGCCGGCACCGTAGAGCCACAGCCCGACGTTGCCGAAATCGCCGACGACCTCATCGGCGCCGTCGGCGTCGACGTCGCCCACGGCCAGGCCCTCGATATTGACGCCGCTCAACTGGTTCCATGCCCCCGCGTTCCACAGCCATAAGCCAGTCGAACCCAAGTCGGCGAGGATCTCGTCGACAGTATCTCCGTCGACGTCGGCGGCCACCAGGCTCTCGGGGTTGGCGGAAGAGATCTGCGACCAGGCGCCGCTGTCGTAGAGATAGATGCCCGTCACCCCAAAATCCACTGCCGCCTCATCTTTCCCGTCGCCGTCGAAATCCCCGACGGCGTGCTTGGGCGTCCACTCATCCCAATAGGATATCTTGGCCACAAAACTGTCATAGTTGCCGTTATAGCTGAGGTCGGGACCCACGGTCACCGGAAAAGTCGACTGACTGGAATTTGTCTGGCCGACGATATAGGCGCTGCCCGTTCCGTCCACGGCAATGCCGGCGCCGAGATCCGTCGTCGATCCTCCCACGTAGCCGCAGTAAACCAGCCCCGTGCCGTCGGCCCTGACCTTTGCCACGTACGCATCACCCCCGCCGTTGTGAGTCAGGTCGGGGCCGCCTCTGACGGGGAACGTGGCCTGCGAGGAGCTGGCCGTGCCGTTTATGTAAGCGCATCCTGAACTGTCCAGCGCGATGCCCGCCGCCCAATCGTGCGAGGAGCCTCCGATATACCCCAGGTAATCGAACCCCGACCCGTCGGCCTTGAGCCTGGCGACGTAACCTTCCTGACCGCCGTTGGCGGTGAGGTCGGGCCCGACCGTGACGGGGAGGCTTGTGCCCGAAGAATCGGTGCCGCCGCAGACATAGGCACGCCCTAAGCTGTCCACGGCGATTCCCATTCCCACATCGTCGGCGGAGGTCCCCACGTAGCCGCAATAGACCAGAGTCGTGCCCGAGCCATTGACCTTGGCGACGAAACCGTCACAGAACCCTCCGTTGTAGGTCAAGCCCGGCCCCACGGCTATAGGGAAAGTGGACTCGATTGAGTTGGTCTGTCCCGTGATATAGGCGCTCCCGGATGTATCTACCGCAATGCCATAGGCGAGGTCGTCCCCGGAGCCGCCGATAAAACCGCAAGAAGCAAGTCCCGTGCCGGCCGCGTTGATTTTGGCGATAAAGGCGTCGATTCCCCCGTTAGATGACAGGTCAGGCCCGACCGTCACCGGAAAAGTCAGCTCGTCGGATTCGGTACGGCCCGTGACATAGGCATTCCCCGAGCTGTCGACGGCGATGGCCGCAGCCCCATCGTCGTCTTCGCCCCCGATGTAGCCGCTGTAGACGAGCGCCGTCCCGGAGGCGTTGATTTTGGCCACAAAAGCATCACCTGATCCACCAAAGGTCAGGCTTGGGCCAACAGTCACGGGGAAATTGTCGGCAGGTGTCGAGTAAGTGTTGCCCACCACATAAGCAGAACCCGTCGAGTCAACGGCGATGCCCAAGCCGTAGTCGTGTGCCAATCCCCCGATGTATCCGCAATAGGCCAGACCGGTCCCCAAGGCGTTGACCTTTGCGACATAGACGTCGTACCCGCCGTTGTGCGTCAGGTCCGGCCCCACCGTGACGGGAAGCGAAGTCTGGGTCGAGGTCGTCGTGCCCGTGATATAAGCGCAACCTGAGCCGTCCACCGCGATGTCGCCGGCCTGTTCCTCCTCGCCCGATCCGCCCACATAGCCGCAATAAACGAGGACTGCGGGGTCCAAGATAAGCGGCTTTGTGCCGTCGTAATCGCCCACCTCAAAACTGTAGACGCAAGACCCTAGCGGAGCTTCCCCATGGTCAGCCCGAGTCCTCGAGCTGTCTCCCGCATCCCTTTGAGCGCCGGTCCGGGCGTCCTGTTCTGAGTCGGAGATATTATAGGCCAGAGAAACGGGGACCTTCTTTCCGCCGATTTCCTGGTAGGCCACCGGCGCGTCGTCTTGGAAGCTCGTCACGGGCGTGGTCACTTCGAGCCGGCCGGACTCGTTGATTATTACGTCCGTGGCGCCCCGATAGGCGAGCCGGACGAGCGACGGGTCGGCGCCCGGATGGACGATGAATTCATATTTCAACTGGTTAGCGGTACCGGAATAGACGAGGTCGATCCCAGGCCAGAGATTGGCATAGACTATGCTTGAATATGTACGAACGCCGGCGCGCCAGTCCTTCGGCTGGCCGCTGAAATAACTGACAACAGCACCCGTCTCATCCTCACCGATGGGCCGGACATCCCGGTTCGCGCCGACAAAATCCAGCTTAACGACCCAATTCTCCGAGCTGACCGTTTGTGCTCTCCTATCTACACCCTCTCCCTGCCGGGTGAGAAGAAAGGTCACCCCTTCCGAGGTGAAATATAGTGTCTTATCCGCGCCCTGCACATAATAGGCAACCTGCCCGTCCATCTGTCCCTTGTTGGCAATGAAATACAGGGGCATTCGGCCCCAGTCCATCGACGTTTTGACTATCGGCGCCTGAGCCGAAGCGAGGCGCTGCGGACCGGTGGTTGCCTTCGGCGCCGCGGCCCATTCTCTGGACGAACCGAAATCAGGCTTTTGAGCCGCCCGGGTGACGGCGAGGATGGCCAAGACGGCAAGAAAAGTAGCCAGAAAGTTTTTCATTGCGAGTCCTCCATGCTCTCAGGTTCGTTTGGGAATACACAGGGCGAGAAGAGGAAATCGAATTTGGACCACGGTCCCCGCTGGCGCCCTCATGGATTTCCTTTGACGGGATAGGATTCTGTTTATTACAGCGACCATCAAAAGTCAAACTCTTTGTTTCCGGGCCGCATCATCCGGGCCGTTGCGGCCAGGGCCTGCTGAGCGCGGAGTGGCGGGAGAGGATCCTCTCTTGGAGGCACAGCGGGTTCAATGTCCATACCCAGGTCCGGACGACGTCCAAGGCCGAGGCTGAACACGTCGGCAAGTACCATGATCCGCCCGGTTCTGGACGGCAATTCGGCAGGTCTTTCAAAAGATGAAGGACCTGGGCTGCGACGGGGCAGTGCTCGGATGCACGGAGATCCCTCTTCTCGTCATGCCGGATGACTGCCCTCTTCCGACTCTCGATTCCACGCGCCTGCTGGCCAGGGACGCCTTGAGGGAGTCCCTGAAAGGGGACTGATCTTCACTGCCTTGACACCCCTCTGGCGATGAACTATTATTTTTATAAGGGGAGGGTGGTAAAATCGTTACGGCGACGCGCATGGCCGGCGGCCGCGAAAATTAAATTCTTATTTTCTAAACACTAAAGGAGGCTCACATGGCTATTTCTAGAACGACGGAAATCAAGTCATCTTCTTCACTGAGTTTTGATGATGCCATGAAAAAGGGGATTGCTCGCGCTCGAAAGACTTTGACAAATGTCAAAGGAGCCTGGATCGAGAATCAGGAAGTTCTAATAAACGAAAAAGGCAATATCACCGAGTATCGGGTTCAGATGAAGGTAACATTTATTCTTGAAGATTAGCGGCGAGCTAAATATTCTTCGTGATCGGAAGGTGGCGAGATCGCGACGGCCGACGCGCCTGGATGGTGCGGGAGAAATCCTTTCAGGTTTACGACGGGAGGTAGGAAATGGGCGAATTCACCGACAAAAGCAAAGGCAAGATCAAGCAGGCGGTAGGGGACTTGACCGGCAACCGGAAGCTCAAGCAAGAGGGCGAGAGAGATGAACTCAAAGGCCGGGTCAAGGGCGTGATCAAGGATGTGAAGCGCACGGTCAAACGTGCCGTAAAGTAACGACGACCACGGGGTCCGGAAGAATCCGAGACTGGTACGGATATTCGACAGAGCAGAGGGAGGCAACTCCCATGAGCGATACAACACTCATCATCATCATCATTGTGGCGGTCCTCTTGCTCGGCGGGGGCGGCGGTTACTATTGGAGGAAACGAAAGTAGATGTTCTTGCCCCCGCGCCGGGCGCGGCGGCTTTGATTTATTACTCAAACCATCCCTTGCGTTTGAAGTACCACAACTCAATCCAGGCGATGGCGACCATCAAAACGACAACGATTATGAACCCGTATCGGAACTTTGAGCCAGGTAGCCCACCGACGTTCATCCCGAGTAGTCCTGCGATCAAACCAAGAGGCAGGGTAATGGCCGAGACAATCGTCAGGATGCGCAAGCGCTTTTCCACCCGATCGCTGCCCGCCATCTGGTAATAGGCGTGCAGATCGTTGACCCGGGCTTCCAATCGATAAATCCCCCTTTGCGCGATTTCTACTTCTGATGCCAGGTCTTGAATGTACGCCTTGCGGTGAGGTTCCTGTAAGGCCTCGTTGTCGGAAGCGTTGAGGCCGGCGATGCAGTAGAGCTGATTCTCTATCAGGGAAACGAGCTTGTCGACCTGCCGGCGCAGATTGGAAAGATCGCCGGCGTGTATGGCCCCCGGGTCATCGTTCAGGATCTTGGCCAGACGCAGGATCTGGTCCCGGACTTCGGTTTCCTTCTGGACGCTCAGATCCGTCAGATCATCAAGGATCAGATAGACGATCTGGACCAGGTGACTCAAGCTGGGCGCTTTCTCTGCCAGCAGGCTCTGTATAAGATCGTCGACAGCGGGCATCAGGCCGTGGCGGATCGTCACCAGCACGGGAGACTGCAGAACGAACGTCAGGTAGGCCTGCTCCTCGGCCTCACGGTCAAACGCTGCCGGAAACTCCAGCAGAACAGCCTGGCCATAGGAGATAACACCCGGAACGACGGCTAAGTCCACGCAACGATCGAGCATGAGAGGATGAATGTTCAGGGGCGCCAAAAATCGCCGCAGTTCCTCTGGTTCGAAGTCTTCAATATCAAACCAACTCTCGCCGAGTTGGTCCGGTTTCCCCGTTGGCCAAGCTGGTGGGGAGGGTTGCTTCTTCAGCGTCCCCGAACTGAGCAAGTACCTGTTGATTTTCACCTTATAATTCTCCGACAATTCTTTTGGTCGCCAACGCTCCCACAAGTGCGCGTGAAGAGTTCTATCAGTTTGATTTTATCGTAACGCCACGGGGCATGTAAACATCGAGCGTGGCCCTTTTTCGCGCTCCAGCCCGTATTTCAGCGCCCCTGCAGAAGCCGACAGGCACCTATATATGCCTCGCTAACCGGTCTTTCATTGATTCTTGGTGTGATAATTGGAACCACCCTAAAAATCAGCCAGAAAGTCGATCCTGGCCATGCTGGCCGACAGCATGATGCCCGAAGCTTATGAAGACGGGGGATTTCTGATCGGGTTCTTAACGATGTTGGGGTTCTTGACGGCTTTCATTCTTTTAAAAATGTGATTCTAGCAAAAATGGAAAAACAATCCCATCAACCCGTTTTGGCCCAGATCTCCCTTTACAGATTTGCCGTCCAGAGCAAAGCCGCCCGGGAAATCAGGCCAACGTCCGAACGGACCTTTCCCGGTCCCATTGGCGGGTCTTGGCCGTGGCGATGAACGCGGCCTTATCGTCGGCGTCCACGACGCCTTCGTCCCGGCCGATATTCGCTTTTTTCAAAAGGGCCTGACCGCCCTTGTCAACCGCGATGGCCTTGAGATGGCCGTAGGCGTCACGCACGAAATCGATCGCGGCGCTTTCCGACGACAGCGCCTTGGCGCCCTCGTCGGAGAGGATGACGGCAACGGCGTCGAAGAGCACGGAGGGCGTTCCGGCCAGCTGTCCGTCGGCCGACATGATCGAGTTGTCGGCCAGCTTCGCGCCCGCGACTTTGGGCGCGATGATCTTCACGGAGGCACCTGCATCGATCGCGGCCTTTTTGATCTTCGCGATGGCCGCGCCGTCCGAACCGTCGGCGATCAAGATGCCGACCGACCGCCCCATCAGCGTCGCCTTCATCTTGCCGATGATCTGCAGGGCGGGCGAAGGAGCCAGCCTTTGTACGGGCGCCGCCGGAGCCGGGGCCTCCGGCAGTTTTTCCAAGCCCAGACCCGCGGCAATACGGTTCGCCAGGTCTTTATCTATGTGCCGCAGATGTCCGACCATCGCCTCGCGGACGTGCATATGTTCAACTTTCGAAAGCTCGAACACCAGTGCCGAGGCGATGTGCGCCTGCTCATGAACGGTCTGGCTGAGATAGAACTGCTTCGCCTGGCTGTAGTGGTCGGCGCGATCCGGCAATCAGGAGCCCTGATGGAAACCGGGAGCTCGAGGTGCCGGCGAGAGAACGATGAGAGACTCGACGGGCTCATGTCTTTTTTCTGAGCGCGCTTTTCAGCAGCTTGTCGGCCGATGACATCTTCATCCAGCGTTTTTCCGAGAAGAGCGCGATCCCCACGATCAGAGGTATGATGATATACCCCGCTCCAATGGACACGGCCACGATGGCCTTCGTCTCCGGAGCCCAAGGCATGAAAAGGCAAAGCCCTACGGGGATCAGCAGGAATCCGCAGGCGAGAATGACGACACAGAGAACCAGGAGGCAGGCCAGCATCGTCATGCGGCGCGCGCCTTTGATGAAATTCAGGTAGACGATCGCCGCCTGGATCCTGCACAAAGCGACCGACGCCGCGATCTTCGAGCCGAGCGTTCGCCTGAAAAATTCGTTTCGGAAATCCATGATCGTCGAATGACCTTCCGGGTTGCCTGCGATCGGCCGCTATTTGCTCGACCGGCCCAGGAAAAAGCCGAGGATGAGAAAGCCGATCGCGGTTCCGCCGAGATACGGCCAAGGATGCTGGCGCACGCTTTCGTCCGATTTGGAGGCCAGGTCCTTGACCTTCTCGATGCCATGCTCGTAGGTTTCCCGCCCTTGTTTCTGCAATCCCTCGGCCACTTCGCCGAGCACCGATTTCAGGCTGCCGTACTTTTCTGAGACCAGACTCTGCAACTCAGCCTTCTTGTCCTTGGCCATCTCTTCGAGAAGCTCCAGCGCTTCGCTGATCTTTTTAACATTCGTTTTTTCCGCCATTATAACCTCCTGTCTATCAACTCATCAGCCTTGCCAGTCGGCCCACAAGATCTCCTGCTCCGCCTTGGGAAGGAGCGAGGGCGTGGAGCCCATGGATCGCGATCTTCTCAATCGACTCCTGTAAATGCAATTTTCATGCCAGGATCCCCTGGCTCATGCCGACGATTTGGCAGTTGATTTTTCTCGGGAAAGACCCCGGAATCGCCGGTTGCCGGCTATCCAAAGCCTCCGGAGGTATCGATCGAGCCGCGATCACGATTTGGAAACCGTGCTATGGAACGAGACAATTCCCGCAAAAGAGGATATGAGGGGTCCATTTCCCTAGAGATCCGGCATTCTCCAGCCGCCCGGCTAGCGGGAAGTTGGCATGAAAACGGCGTCGAAGGATGAAGGTCATCGCTTTCCTCACGGAATATGCCGTCGTGGACAGGATCATCAGTCACGTGCAGTTGACGTCCGCGCGACCGGGGTCATCGATCCGGCCGTGGCCCAATATTGGAAGGAGGGCGCGGCTGCGGCCGAGGCGGTCGCCGATCCGGTCGAACAGCCCGCTTTCCCTATTTCGCCACAGGTGCCGGCGCGGCCTCTTTCCTCTTCCCGAACCTATCCTTGAGCTCGTCGAGGTAGGTGTAGATCACCGGCGTCACAAACAGCGTGATGAGCTGCGAGAAGAGCAGCCCGCCGACGACCGCGAGGCCCAGCGGCCGGCGCGACTCGGCGCCCGCGCCGATGCCCATGGCGATGGGCAGGGTTCCGAACAGCGTGGCCATCGTCGTCATCATGATCGGCCGGAAGCGGACGACGCAGGCCTCAGTGATCGATTCCCGGGCGCTCTTGCCCTCTTTCCTCTCGGCCGCCAGGGCGAAGTCGATCATGATGATGCCGTTCTTCTTGACCAGGCCGACGAGCATGATCATGCCGACGTAGGCGTAGATTGTGAGCTCCGTGCGGAAGACGAGGAGCGTCAGCAGGGCCCCGAACCCGGCGAAGGGCAGGGCGGAGAGGATCGTCAGGGGGTGGATGAAGCTCTCGTATAGTATCCCCAGGATCATGTAGATGACGAAGACGGTCAGGAGAAGCAGGAAGCCCATCCCCCGGAGCGACTCCTGGAAGGCCTGGGCCGTGCCCTGGAAGCTCGAGCTGATGGTCGCGGGGAGCTCCCGCCGGGCCAGGCTCGTGATCTCGTTGACGGCGTCGCCGATGGCCTCCCCGGGCTTGAGGTTGAACGAGATCGTGACGGACGGGAGCTGGCCCGAGTGGTTGACGGAGAGCGGGCCGAGCGTCGGCTCGAGCGCGCCGAGCCCGGCGAGCGGCACGAGCGCCCCTGACGAGGAGCGGATGTAGAGCTTGGTCAGGTCGCCGGGCTCGGCCCGGTGCTCGGGCTCGAGCTCCAGGATGACCTGGTACTCGTTGTTGGGCGCGTAGATCGTCGAGACCTGGCGCTGGCCGTAGGCATAATAGAGGGCGTCCTCGACCTGCTGGGGGGTCACGCCCAGGGCCTGGGCGTGGTCGCGGTCGACCCGGACCGTCACCTGCGGGTTCTGGAGCTGCATATCGCTCGAGACGTCGAGCAGGATCGGGAGCGTCCGCACCCGCTCCAGGAAAGCCGAGGACGCGGCGTAGAGGAGGTCGGTGTCCGGGCTCTGGAGCGTGAACTGGTAGAGCGCCTGGGTGAAACGGCCGCCGATCTGGATGGGCGGCGGGTTCTGGACGTAGGCGAAGATCCCCGGGATCCGGCCGAGCTTCGGCCGCAGCTCGCCGATGATCTGATTGACGCCAGTTCCCGGTCGGACCGGGGCTTGGTCTGGACGAATATCCGGCCCTGGTTGGGGACGGCGAACCCGCCGCCGACGGCCGTGATCAGCGTGGCCACGTTCGGGTCCCTGATGACGACGTCGGACACGGCCAGCTGGTGTTCGCTCATGGCGTCGAAGGAGATCCCCTGGATGGCCTCGGTCACGGCGAAGAACTGGCCGGTGTCCTCGCTCGGCAGGAAGCCCTTGGGGATGCGCTGGAACAGGAAGACCGTGGCCACGAGCGAGGCGAAGGAGAAAAGAAGGAGCGGCAGCCGGTGGTCGAGCGACCAGCGGAGTCCCGTCTTGTAGCGATCGAGGGCGCCGCGGAGCAGCGCGTCGACGGCGAGGTAGAGGCGGCCGTGGCGGACCTCGCGGAGCGGCCGGAGGAGGCGGCTGCTGATCATCGGCGTCAGGGTCAGCGAGACGAACCCCGAGAACAGGACGGCCGCGGCGATGGTGACGGCGAACTCGCGGAACAGCCGGCCGACGATCCCGGCCATGAACAGGAAGGGAATGAAGATCGCGGCCAGGGACAGGGTCATGGAGACGATGGTGAAGGCGATCTCCTTGGACCCCTGGAGCGTCGCCTCCCGCGGCGCCGCCCCCAGTTCCTGGTGGCGGAAGATGTTCTCGAGCATGACGATGGCGTCGTCGACCAGGAACCCGATGGACAGCGTCAGGGCCATGAGCGTCAGGTTGTTCAGGCTGAACCCGGCGATCCGCATCACGGCGAAGGTGCCGACGATGGAGAACGGCAGGGCCAGGCTGGGGATGATGGTCGCGGTCATGTTCCGGAGGAAGAAGAAGATGACGAGGATGACCAGGACGACGGCCAGGACGAGACTGAACTCGACGTCGTCGACCGATTCCTTGATCGAGACCGAGCGGTCGTAGAGCACCCGGAAGTCGGCCGAGGCCGGGATCTGGCCGCGGAAGATGGGCAGGAGCTTACGGACGTCGGCGGCCACCCGGACCGTGTTCGTCCCGGGCTGGCGCTGGATGGCGAGGACGACCGACCGCTGCGGGCCCTGCTTGGTGTAGAACCAGGCCGCAACTTTGTCGTTCTCGACGCTGTCGAGGGCCTGGCCGACGTCCCGGACGCGAATGGGAGAGCCGTTCCTGTAGGCAACGATCAGCTCCCGGTAGGCGGCGGCGTCGAAGAGCTGGCCGGTGGCCTCGATCGTGTACTGCCGGTTGGGCCCGTAGAGCGTCCCCGTCGGCAGGTTGACATTCCCCCGCCGGACCGCCAGGGCGGCCTCGTCGATGCCGATGCCGCTCAGCGCCAGCCGGTCGGGGTCGAGCTGGACCCGGACGGCGTATTTCTGGGAACCGAAGACGAGGACCTGGGCGACGCCGCTGACCATCGAGATGCGCTGGGCCATGAAGGTCTCTCCGTACTCATGGAGCGTCGACAGCGGCAGGGTGGGCGAGGTCAGGGCGATGAACAGGATGGGCGAAGCGGCCGGGTTGACCTTCTGGAACGAGGGCGGCGAGGGCATCTCGGGCGGGAGCTGAGCGCCGGCCCGGGAGATCGCGGCCTGGACGTCCAGGGCGGCGGAGTTGAGGTCCTTTTTGAGCGAGAACTGAAGCGTGATCTGCGAGTTCCCCAGGGAGTTCGTCGAGGACATCGAATCCAGGCCGTCGATCGTCGAGAACTGGCGTTCGAGCGGCGTGGCCACGGCCGCGGCCATCGTCTCCGGGCTGGCCCCCGGCAGGACGGCCTGGACGGTGATCGTCGGGAAGTCGACATTGGGCAGGTCGTTAACCGGGAGCGTGCGGAAGGAGAGGGCGCCGAACACCAGGACGGCGGTCATGATCAGCGTTGTCATGACCGGCCGGTTGATGAACGGCCGCGAAATGTTCACGGGTTCTCCTTCGCGGGGTTCCGGACCTCGACCCGGGCGCCCGGGACGAGGCGCAACAGGCCGTCGGTGACGACGGTTTCGCCGGCCTGGAGGCCGGACCGGATCACCGTCAGGTTCTCATAAGCCCGGTCGACCTCGACCGTCCGGGATTCCGCGGTCAGGTCGCTCTTGACGACCATCACATACGGGCCTTTCTGTCCCGTCTGGACTGCCTGCGAAGGCACGACCACGGCATTCTTCTGGGTGAACAGGAACAACTGGACGTTCAGGAACTGGCCGGGCCAGAGCGCGCGGTCCTCGTTAGGGAAGGTCGACTTGAGCAGGATCGTCCCCGTCGCGGTGTCGATGGCGTTGTCGACGAATGTGAGCACGCCCGCGACGGCCGGGCCGTTCCCGGCCGCCGGCGTGACCTCGGTCCTGAGGTCCCCCTTGGACTGGTGTTCCTTGATCGGCGGGAGGTGTTGTTGGGGCACGGAAAAGGCGACGTAGATGGGCGAGACCTGGAGGATGCTCACCGCGGTCGCGTCGTTGGCCTTGATGATGTCGCCGCGGTGGACGAGGAGGCTGCCCGTCCGGCCGTCGATCGGCGAAGAGATCGTGCAGTACCCGAGCCGGAGCCGGGCGTTGGCAACGCCGGCCTCGTCCGCCTTGATCGCTGCGGCCAGCACGTCGCGGTTGGCGGCGAGGGCGTCGTACTGTTCCTTGGTGACATAATCCTTCCGGACGAGGTTCGCGTACCGGGCCAGGTCGGCCTCGGCGTTCCGCAGGAGCGCCTGGTCCTTTTCCAGCTGGGCTTCGGCCTGTCGCAGCGCCACCTCGAACGGCCGCCGGTCGATGACGAACAGGACGTCGTTCCGCCGGACGTCCTGGCCCTCCCGGAAGCTGACGCTCATGATCTCGCCGTCGACCCGGGACTTGACGTCGACCGTCGAGACCGGCTGGGCCTGGCCGATGGCCCGGATGATGAACGGCACGTCCCGGGCGGCCGATTTCGCAACCTCCACCGGGCTGGCGGGCGGCGCCGCCGGGGGTTTCTTTCCCCGGCAGGCCGGTGCGGTTAGAAAGACGGCCGCGAGCGCGGCCGCCAGGGGTGCCCACGGGGCTCGGCGCAGCGTGATCATGGACGGTGGTCTCCTTTTTCGGGGGCGGGGACCGCGGGCCGCGGGGCGCCCGGTGCGGGCCGCTCCAGCGTCCCCGTATCATGCGTGAACTGGACGAGGGCCAGGAACCAGTCCGCCTTGGCCTGGACCACCTGGACGCGGGCGCTCTCGAGCTCGGTCTGGGCGGCGAGGAGGTCGAGGATGGTGCCAACCCCTTCTTTGTATCTTCCGAGCGCGACGTCGTAGGAAGCCGAGGCGCTCGCCAGCAGGTCGCCGGCGGACTTGAGGCGCTGCTCCGCCGTCTTCACCCCATAGTAGCTCGTCCAGACCTCGAGGTCGACCTGCCGCTCGAGCAGGAGCAGCTGATCCTTGGCCGATTCGGCGGCGAGCCGCGCCTCGATGACCTGGTATTCCCGGAGCAGTCCGGTGAAGATGGGCAGGTCGAGCGACAGCCCGAAGGAATAGGTCGAGTTCGAGCTGGCCCGGTTCTGATAGTAGATCCTCCCATAGTTCGCCCTGGCGGTGATGCTCGGGAAATAGCCGGCCTTCGCCCGACCGATCTCGGCCTGGGCGGCGAGGACGGACGACCGCGCCGAGGCCAGCTCGGGGCGCCGCGCCTCCGCCTCGCGGATGCACTCGTTGACCACCTGTCCGATCGCCGCGGCCGGGATCGTTTCCGGCAGCTCGTCGGCGACCTCGAACTCGGTCGAAGCGGGAAGCCCCATGGCGTCGGCCAGCTGTCCGCGGAAGGCCTGGATCAGGCCCTGGGTCGTGACGACATCGAGCTCGACGCTCGAGACCCGAGTCCTGGCCTGGAGGACATCCGCGATCGTGGCGACGCCCGCCTCGTGCCGGTCGCTCGCCGCTTCGTTGTTCATCCGGGCGCTGGCCAGGTTCGCCTCCTGGGCCCCGAGGAGCGCCTTGGCGGCCAGGTATTGGTAATAGTCCCGCTCGATCTCGAGGATGACATCCTGGATGACGGAATTGTGGGCCCAGTTGGCCGCGTCCAGGCGGCGGCGGGCGGCCTGGATGGCGAACTCCCTCGCCCCGAAGTCGAAGACGAGCAGGCTCAACGCCGCCTCCGGGTTCAGGGTCGTCTGTTTGATGAGGAACTGCCCGCCGGCGAAGGCCGCCTGGACCTTGGAGGCCTCGACCGTCACGTCGACAAGGGGCAGGTAGGCCCCGACGGAGGCGCCCACCACGGCGGCGGCCGCCCTGGCACTGTCCCAGGCCGCCCTCGTGCGCGGGTTATTCGACAGCCCGAGGTCAACGAGGTCCGCCAGGCGCCAGCGGTGCCGGGTTTCGAGAAGCTCCGGCCGCAGGCGCGGCTCGGCCAGCCCGGTCGGCGGCTTCTCGGCTTTCGCCGGCGGTGTCCAGGAAGTCTCCGGCGCGCCCGATGTCCGCTTGGTCACGCTGTTCATTCCCAGGCAGCCGCCGAGACCTCAGGATCGCCAGGACGGAGGCCAGTAATTCCATAGTCAAGACCGTTTTGCGGCCGAAAGCGGACTTCAGCACTCTGACTGAACGAGCTATATTCGCTGCCATCATCGATCTCCCTTTGTTTCATTATGCCATCCGGAGACGAATCGTTCAATTTTTATGTTGACAGGCGTCCTCGAGAAGTGATAGAGAATTTCCGGCCGGACGGCGGGGTCCGGGGAGATTGCCCGCCCCGGTTAAGTTTGGTATAGTGGAAATGGCTGAATCGTCGGCCGATGGACCCATGACCAAAGCTTCCTGCCAGCACCGCTGGGCGATGGTTAATATCCGGCATGGATATTTGGTCATCGAGGGTTGCTTCCACTGCCGCAGCCGCATCTCCTTTTTCTCGGCTGAGCCGGTCCCCCCGATTGATGACTATATGGAAGGCCAGCATTTCTGGAGCCATCTGGGCGATTTCCAGGCTTCGAAGTTCGACCTTCGCTGTGAGAAGTGCTCCACGGATGTTCGCATGTCCGACGTCATGGCGCTGATGCTGTGCATGAGATGCAATCCCGATTGCGGCGTCTTTAAGGCAGGGCAAGCGGGCCATGGGCAAAAAGCCTGGGTGTATGTGGCCCTTTGCGCCGATACGTCCCACACGAGGGGAAAGTGCGTACCCGAGGGGGGACTCCGGGCCTTGAACGAATACTTCAACGCCGGCCTCCACGACCCCGGCAAGCTTATCCGGATCGTGCCCTGCGAGCTCCGCAAGTCCGTGGACATCTGCCAGGGCGTGGTGCTGGCCGATGTTGGGCTCACCGAAATCTATTGACGGACAAGGAAAGTAACATGAAGGTCTCCGAACTCATTGGAATGGGCGGGTTCAGGGTCTTTAACACGCACGGCGACCGGGATATTAAGGGGGTCTATATCTCGGACATGGTGAGCGACATCATCGGCATTGACGAAGGAAACCTCCTCATCACCCTCCAGACCCACAAGAACCTGATCGCAGCGGCCAACTTGGTGGATGTCGCGGCTATCGTGTTCACCCGGGGAAAGGCTCCTGCGGACGATGTCATCGCTCTGGCCCACAAGGCGGGCATCGGGCTCCTCGGTTTTGATGGCGACACCTGGACGCTGGCCAAGAAGCTCTACGAGATGGGCGTGCGGTAGGAAATGGAAACGGCGCTTCCCGATTACGGTTTTCATAATTCGGTGATGCCGATCATATAGAGCCGCTATTATTTTTTTATTCGAAACGACGTAGCGGGAAGTGGCGACATGTCCGATGACGTGCTTTCTGGGCTCAAGCGTGAGTTCAGGGGCGAACGCGGCGACCTGATCCCGGTCCTGCAGCGGGCGCAGGACCTGGCGGGCTATCTCCGGCCCGAGATCGTCCGCGCCATCTCCCGGTGGCTCAGGATCTCGGAAAACGAGATCTTCGGCGTCGCTACCTTCTACGCGCAGTTCCGTTTCCATCCCCCCGGCCGTCACCATATCAAGGTCTGCCTGGGGACGGCCTGCCACGTCAAGGGGGGAGAGCAGATCCTCATCACCGCCCGGCAGCGCCTGGGCGTCGATGTCGGAGCCACGACGGGGGACGGGGAATACGACCTCGACCGGGTCGCCTGCCTGGGGTGCTGCGCGTTGGCGCCCGTCGTCGCCTTCGACGGGAAAATCCATAGCCAGATGTCCGTGCTGAAAGTCCAAAGGATCCTGGATGAACGCCAAGGCCAAAAAACTTGACGAGCGCCGCCGGCAGGCGGCCGCCGTCTGGCAGGAGCTTCAGCAGAGCCCTCGCCCCGTTATCTACATCGGCACGGCCTCCTGCGGTCTTGCGGCCGGGGCCGGCGAGACTGGGGAAGCGGTTCACAAATATCTCGAACGCTCCGGCATCGACGGCCGAGTTGTGCCCGTGGGCTGCATCGGGCCGTGCTACCTGGAGCCGCTGGTCGATATCCAGATGCCGGGCCGGCCGCGCATCAGCTATGCCAACGTCAGCGCCAAGGACGTACCGGCGCTTCTGGAAGCGTTTTTCGAAAAGGGCGAAGTCCCGGCGAACCATCTGGCCGGGCACTTCGGCGACGGGGACCATCGACGGCCTACCGCGGTTCTTCGATCATGCCCATGCTCAAGCCGCAGGTGCGGATCGTCCTTCGCAACTGCGGGCATCATCGACCCCGAGAATCTCGACCACTACCTGGCCCGGGACGGGTATCTGGGACTCGAAAAATGCCTGTCCATGCCCTGGCAGGAAGTCCTGGAGACGGTCAAGAGCTCCGGGCTGCGCGGCCGGGGCGGGGCCGGTTTCCCGACCTGGCGCAAATGGCTGACCTGCCGGGAAACCGAGAGCAGCGAGCGCTACCTGATCTGCAACGCCGACGAAGGCGACCCGGGCGCCTTCATGAACCGCTCCCTGATCGAGGGCGATCCCCACGCCGTGCTCGAGGGCATGCTGATCGCCGCCTACGCCATCGGCGCCAGCCAGGGGTATATCTATATCCGGGCCGAGTATCCGCTGGCCATCGAGCGGCTGCAAAACGGCGATCGCCGACATGCGCGAGGCTCGGTCTGCTGGGCGAGAATATCCTGGGGAGCGGTTTCCACTTCGACATCAAGATCAAGGAGGGCGCCGGCGCCTTTGTCTGCGGCGAGGAGACCGCCCTCATCGCCTCCATCGAGGGCAAGCGCGGCATGCCCCGCACCCGGCCGCCCTTTCCCGGCCGTCTCCGGCGTCTACGGCAAGCCGACGATCATCAACAACGTCGAAACGCTGGGCACCCTGCCGAACATTCTGCGCAACGGCGCAGACTGGTACTGCCGGCGCGGGCACGGAGACGAGCCAAGGGCACCAAGACCTTCTCGCTGGTCGGCAAGGTCCGGCGCACGGGTCTGATCGAAGTGCCCCTGGGCATGACCCTGCGGGAGGTGATCTTCGATATCGGCGGCGGGACCGCAAAGCCGTTCAAGGCCGTCCAGACCGGCGGGCCCTCGGGAGGCTGCCTGTCCGAGGAATTCCTGGACACGCCGATCGACTACGAACACCTGGCGGCGGCCGGCTCCATCATGGGCTCGGGCGGGCTGATCGTCATCGATGCCGACACCTGCATCGTCGACATGGCCAAGTATTTCCTGGGCTTCACCCAGAAGGAATCGTGCGGCAAATGCGTGCCCTGCCGGGTGGGCACCTGGCACATGGTGAAGATCCTGGAGAAGATCACGCGAAGGCAAGGCCGAACTGGCCGACCTCGACAAGCTGGAGAAGCTGGGCGAAGACGATCAAGAGCGGGTCGCTCTGCGGTCTGGGCCAGACGGCGCCCAACCCGGTCCTGACGTCGCTCAAGTATTTCCGCGAGGAGTTCATCGCCCACATCAAGGACAAGCGCTGTCCGGCCGTGCCTGCAAGAACCTGGTCGTCTACCGGATCGTTCCGGAGAAGTGCACCGGCTGCCAGCGCTGCGTCCAGGTCTGCCCGACCGGCGCCATCACCGGGCCGCGGTCCGAGCCGCACAACCTCGACCAGTCCAAATGCATCAAGTGCCGGTCCTGCTACGAGATCTGCCGGTTCGACGCCATCGCCGGCGACGCCATCGTCATTGAATCATAGGAAAACATGACCGAGACAAGAGCCGCGAACGCTGAGCCATGGAAATCGACCACCGGCCGGTGCCGTTTCCGGAAGGCGTGACCGTCCACCGGGCCGCGGAGCTCAACGACATCTACATCCCCTCGCTCTGCTCCCACAAGGACCTCTCGCCCTTCGGCGGCTGCCGGCTGTGCATGGTGGAGATCGAAGGCATGCGCGGCTATCCGCTCTCCTGCAGCACGACCGCCCAGGAGGGCATGAAGGTGCTGACCGACACGGCGACCCTGCGGGACCTGCGCAAGGAGATCCTGAAGCTCATCCTGAGCGAGCATCCCTCGAGCTGCCTGGTCTGCGATGAGCGGCAGGAGTGCCAGGAATTTCAGACGACGATCCGCAAGACCGGCGTGACGACCGGCTGCCGCTTCTGTCCGAACGACGGGCAGTGCGAGCTCCAGGAACTGGTCGAAAAGATCGGCGTCACCGAGATCAACTATCCCATCAACTACCACGGCTACGAGCCGGAGCATGACGACCCGTTCTACGACCGCGACTACAACATCTGCATCCTCTGCGGCCGCTGCGTCCGGATGTGCCAGGAGGTGCGCGGCACGAGCGTCCTGGCCTTCACGCACCGCGGCCCCAAGGTCAAGATCGGGCCGGCCTTCGGCCGGAGCCACGTCGAGGCGGGCTGCGAATTCTGCGGGGCCTGCGTCGATGTCTGCCCGACCGGGGCCCTGGCCGACAAGGCCTCCAAGTGGGACGGAAAGCCGGACGGAATCACGTCTCGACCTGTCCGTTCTGCGCCATCGGCTGCCAGATCGAGCTGGCCCATAAAGGCGGCCGGCTGTCCGAGGTCCGGGCCAACCTCGATCCCGAGATCAACGACGGCCAGCTGTGCGTCAAGGGGCGGTTCTGTCTCCCCGAGGTGACCCACCACTTCGAGCGGGCCAAGCGCCCGATGCTCATGAAGGGAAACTACTTCCGCGAGGTGTCCTGGGAGGAGGCCCTGGAAAAAGTCGCTGCCGAGCTCAAGGGGGTTGAGCCCGAAGACATTCTGATGCTCGTCTCTCCCGACCTCACCAACGAGAGCCTGTTCACCGCCCAGAAGTTCGCCCGCGCCGTCCTGGGGACGGACAACATCGATTCGACCGCCGGCCTCGAGCTTGCGGGGGGGGCGGCGTTCTGGTCGAGGCTCTTCTCGCTGCCGATATCGATCAAAGATATCGCCAGGGCGGATGTCATCCTGGCGGTGGGACTCGACAGCCGGTTCAATTTTTCGGTCGTCGGCACGAAGGTCCGGAAGGCCTTGGCGGCGGGCGCGATCCTTGTCACCGTCGATTCGAACGACAGCAACCTGGCCCGGTACGCGCATCACTGGCTCCGCCCGGCTCCCGGCGAAGAGGGACGGCTTCTCGAACGACTGAGCCGGGGTATTGTCGGACATGATGCCGGTTCTTCGGCCTCCTGCTGGACGCACCGCAGAAGAGTCCGAGGTCATGGAAAAAGCTCTGGGAGCTCTGTGCTGCGGGAAGGACATCGCCGTCATCATCGGTCCCCGCGTCTTCCAATGCGGCGACAGGTCAGCGGTCGGCGAAGCCCTGGGGACTCTCGCCGGGCTGCCGAACGTCAATTTCATCCCGCTCTATTTTGGAGCGAACGTCCGCGGCGCCCTGGAGATGGGCGCCTTCCCGGGGGTCGAGCCCGGCCCCGGGGCGCGGCCGGAAAAGGGCAGGGGTATCGGCGGAGGTCGGCGCGGGGAACCTGGCGGCCGAAAGTCGATCTATCTGGTGGGCGATGTTCCCTTTTTTGAAAGGCCCGACTGCGATTTCCTGATCGCCCAGGACATCTATCTTCCGCGGTTCAAGGTGGATGCCTTTCTGCCGGCGGCCTCGTTCGCCGAAGCCGGGGGCACACTTGTCAACATCGAAGGCCGCGTCCAGGAAATTATCGCCGTCGAGCATCCTCCGGAGGGAGCCGTCACCGGGTTCATGCGGCCCGACTGGCGCATCTTCAGTGATTTAGCGCGAACGATCGGAGCCGACGGAATGAACTATGCGTCGCACAGGGATGTCCTCAAGGAGATCCGAGCGGCGGTCCCCGGCTTTCCGGCCGAGGCCGACAGGCAGCCGCGGCGCATGAAACCGTTGGGCGGCAGCCCGTCCTTGTTAGTGGAAGCGGCCGAGACCGGGGGGGATGGTTACCTGCTTGTCGCCGAGCCGGGGGGCTACCGACACCGGGGAATCGACATCATGTCCAAGGTGGGCGGCCTGAAGGAGCTCGGGCTCGAAGAGGGATTCCGGATGAATCCGGAAGACCTCGAAACCCTGGGATTCCAGGCCGGCGACAGGATCCTGGTCTCGGTGGAAGGCGTCGGCCGGGGTGCGGCCGGACCTGTCCGGGCCGACGCGGAGTGCCCCAAGGGAGCGGTCTATTTTACCCGGCCGGTCGTCCTCGGCGGCTTGGAGCACCGGCGGGACTTGGCGCCCCTCTTCGGGCTGGAGCGCAACCCGGTCCGGGCGTCTATCACGAGGGAGAAGGCTTAGGGAAAAGGTCTCATGTACAAGATCATCGAGCGGCGGATGATTGTCCCGAACATGCACGAGTTCACGGTGGAGGCGCCGGCCGTCGCCGAGTCCGTGCAGGCCGGGAATTTCATCATCGTCCGGCCGGATGATTACGGCGAGCGGATCCCGCTCTCCGTCGCCGACTGGGATCGCGGGGCCGGGACGGTGACCTCGATCTTCATGCAGGTCGGCGGGTCGACCGCCAAGCTGGCCCGGCTGAAACCGGGCGGGACCGTTCCCACGTTTGTCGGGCCTCTGGGCAGGGAGACCGTGATCCGGAACTACGGGACCGTCTTCTGCGTCGGCGGCTGCTACGGCATCGGGTCGATCTACCCGGTGGCCCGGTCGCTCAAGGAGGCCGGCAACAGGGTCGTCACATTCATCGAGGCCAGAAGCTCCTATCTTCTCTACTGGGAAGACAAGCTGGCCGGGGCTTCGGACAAGCTTTTTATCATCACCCGGGACGGCACTCAGGGGGTCAAGGGGCATGTCGACAGGATCCCCGAGCTCGCGCAGCGCGCCGGGATCGTCCCCGACCTCGTCATCGTCAACGGCTGCACGTTCCAGATGATGCGCGTATCCATGCTGACCAAGCCGCTCGCCTGGAAGACGATCGTCAACATGAACCCGATCATGATCGACGGCACCGGCATGTGCGGCGTCTGCCGGCTGTCGGTCGGCGGCAAGACGAAGTTCGCCTGCGTCGACGGGCCGGATTTCGACGGTCATGAGATCGACTGGGCGGAATTCCTGGCGCGCCGCAAGAGCTATAATCCCGAGGAGGTCGACCCGCTGCGGCGGTCGAGCTGCCGGTCGCACTTCTGAGATGAGAAAGACTGTTTGGAGAAGGCGTCTCCGGCATCGGAGGCCGAGGTTGTCCGCGTGAGCGAAACGAAGCCCGAGAAGAAAAAACTCGACCTGGCGCGCCGGGCCATGCCCAAACAGACGCCCTGGGAGCGAGTCAAGAATTTCGACGAGGTCGCCCTGGGCTACGCCGTCGAGACCGCGGTCGGCGAAGCCGCCCGCTGTCTCCAGTGCAAAAAACCCCTGTGCAACCAGGGGTGTCCCGTGGGCATCGACATTCCGGGTTTCATCAGGTGCGTCGTTGACGGGAACTTCGCGGCGGGAGTCAAGAAGATCAAGGAAACCAACGCCCTGCCCGCGATCTGCGGACGCGTCTGCCCCCAGGAAGAGCAGTGCGAGAAAACATGTGTCCTGGGGAATAAGAAATCGCCGGTCGCCATCGGCCGGTTGGAGCGTTTCCTGGCGGATTGGGAGGCCGCCGCGGGGCGGATCGAAGTCCCCGATATAGCCGCCAAGACAGGGAAAAAGGTGGCGATCATCGGCGCCGGCCCCGCGGGCATCACCGTCTCCAACGACCTCGTCATCCGTGGCCACGAGGTGACGATCTTCGAGGCGCTCCACGAGTGCGGCGGCGTCCTGATCTACGGCATTCCCGAATTCCGGCTGCCCAAGGCCATCGTCCGCCGGGAAGTGGATTATGTGAGGAGCCTGGGCGTCCGGATCGTCAGGGACTTTGTGGTCGGAAAAACCAGAAGTGTCGACCGGCTCCTGCGAGGAGTTCGACGCCGTCTTCGTCGGCTCGGGCGCCGGACTGCCGTGGTTCATGGAGATCCCCGGAGAGAACCTCAATGGCGTCTATTCGGCCAACGAATACCTGACCCGCGTCAACCTGATGAAAGGCTTCCGGTTCCCGGAGTATGACACTCCGGTGAAACGGCCGTCCCGGGTGGCCGTGGTCGGCGGCGGGAACGTGGCCATGGACTCGGCCCGGACGGCGGTCCGGCTGGGCGCCGATGAGGTCCACCTCGTCTACCGCCGGAGCAAGGCCGAGCTCCCGGCGCGCGCCGAGGAAGCGGAGAACGCAGAGGAGGAGGGCGTCATCTTCGACCTCCTCACCCTGCCCCTGCGGCTCATCGGCGACGCCAACGGCTGGATCAAAGAGATGGAGTGTCAGCGGATGGAGCTCGGCGAGCCGGACGCCTCGGGCCGGCGCCGTCCCGTCCCCGTCGAGGGGTCGAATTTCATAATTCCCTTTGACGCCGTCGTCATCGCCATCGGCAACAGCCCGAACCCGCTCATTCCGATGACGACGGCGGGGCTCGAGATCAACAAAAAGGGTGGCATCGTGACCGCTGCGGAAACGGCCCAGACCTCGCGGCCGAACATCTGGGCGGGGGG
Organism: Candidatus Aminicenantota bacterium; assembly: GCA_963764885.1. Lineage (GTDB taxonomy): Bacteria > Acidobacteriota > Aminicenantia > Aminicenantales > UBA8522 > CAVSCD01. The sequence continues at coordinate 426,455 of CAVXUH010000002.1, read as the reverse complement.
AGATATCGTGAGGGGAGCGGCGACGGTGATCAGCGCCATGGGCGACGGCAGGATCGCGGCGGCCTCGATCCACAGGTACCTCATGAGCCTGGGTTCCGACCGTTAGCCCGGCGGGCTTGACGGACCGGCGATGTCGGGGCTTTCTTTATTGAGGAGGGACCATGAGATTATCCGAGATCCGGGACATCCTTCAGGCTGAGGTTCTGACCGGAGAGGAGGACCTCCCGACGGACGTTCAACAGGTCGTGGCCTCGGACGGGATGAGCGAGATCCTGACTTTCGCCAGCTCCAGGGAGCTGATGATCACCGGGCTGATCAACATCCAGTCGATCCGGACGGCGGACATCGCCGGTGTCTGCGCCGTCATCTATTGCCGCGGCAAGTATCCCGATAGGAAAGTCATCGAATTTGCCCGGCAGAAGAATATCCCGGTGATGGTGACCAGGATGGTCATGTTCGATATCTGCGGTATCCTCTTCGCCAAGGGGCTCAAGGGCGTGTCATGACGGTTGCCGAGCTGCTTCGGGAGGATTTCATCCTCCAGGGGAGGAATTTTGACAAGGCGGGCGAGGTCTCGAGCGAGATCAAGGTCATTCTGGGGGACTTGGGGATTGAGGCGTCGACGGTCCGGCGCCTGGTCATTGTCGCCTTCGAAGGGGAGATGAACGTTGTCATGTATGCCGACCGAGGAACCCTGACGCTCGTCCTGACCGATGAGGATATCCGCCTGGAGATCGTCGACCAAGGGCCGGGCATCCCCGACATCAACCTGGCGATGCAACCCGGCTATTCGACCGCCTCCGACGAGCTCCGCGAGATGGGTTTCGGGTTCGGCATGGGCCTGCCCAATATGAAAAAGAACTCCGATGAGTTCCGGATCGAGTCCGAGGTCGGCAAGGGGACCTCGGTCTATGCGAGGATCAAGCTGAGCGCCGATGCTTGAGCTGAAGCACGGATTCAAGTTCGTCGAGGACAAGTGCCTCGGCCGGATGAACTGCATGCGCGCCTGCCCGACCCATGCCATCCGGGTGAAGAACGGCAAGGCCCGCCTCATCCCGGAGCTCTGCATCGATTGCGGGTCGTGCCTGAGCGTCTGTCCCTCGGGTGCCATCTCGGCGACGACGATCAGGTTTGCCGAGCTCGACAGGTTTAAGTTCAAGGTGGCGGTGGCCTCGCCGGCGCTGTTCACCCAGTTCGGGCTCGCCGACACCCCCACCCAGGTGGGGGGTGCGCTCCTGGATATCGGGTTTGACGCGGTCTGGGAATACGCCGTCGACATCGAGCTCATCGACCGGGCGATCACCAATTGCGTCAAGACCTGGCCCGGCCCTTTTCCCCTGATATCGAGCTCCTGTCCGGTCGTGGTGCGCCTGGTCCAGGTCGCCTACCCGAGCATGGTCGAGCACCTGATCCCGATCGAAGCGCCCCGCGAGATCGCCGGCCGCGAGCTGAAGCAGCGGTATTCCCGGGAGCTCGGGCTGTTGCCGGAGGATATTGCCGCCATCTACATCACGCCGTGCCAGGCCAAGACGATATCCATCCTGCAGCCGGCCGAGCTGGTGATGAGCCATCTCGACGGGGCGGTGGGCATCTCCGAACTCTATAATGAGATCCTGTACCGGCTGCGCAAGGGCACCGCCAAGGAAGATTCCCAGACGAGTCGCTTCAGCTCGGGCGAGCTGCTCCACTGGGCGACTCCGGAGGGCGAATTTCCCAACCTCTCGCGCGAGCACTACCTGCCTCTTACCGGGCTCTCGGAGATCATCAAGGTCTTCAACGACATCGAAAAGGGCAAGCTGAAGAATATCGAGTTCCTGGAGTGCCATGCCTGCCAGGGCGGTTGTATCAGCGGCAACCTGACGGTCGAGAACATCTACGTGGCCAGAGCCAAGTTTCTTCATCTCGTCGCCAACAAGCCCGAGATTTCTCCGGAGTTCGAGAGCGAAGTCGCCCGGCGATTCGCGGGCGAGAGTTTCTACCTGAGGGCTTCCCTCAAGCCCCGGCCCCTTGGCGGCGGGTCCGTCGACATCCGGGAGCGGGTCTTGAGGCGGAGAAGGGGGGAGGAGATCCTCAAGGGGTTGCCGCTCCTGAACTGCGGTCTGTGCGGCGCCCCCTCGTGCAAGAACCATGCCGAGGACGTCGGCGCGGAGCGGGCCGAGCTCCGCGACTGCGTCTTTCTTTCCCGGGACCGGATCGATCTTCTCCGGAGAGTTTACAGAAAAGACCAGACGCCGGCCTGAGGATCACGGTCTTATTCGGACCGGCGGATCGGCCGGCTGACGCTCAGATCGTCGAGCTCGAGTGGCACTCGGCGCAGGCGCCCTCTTTCCAGGCATCCCCGATGTCCTCGGGATGCTTGAACTCGAGCGACTCATCGCCCTTGGCGTACTCCATCTCGCCGTCTTTCCCCTGGGCGGTGATGGTGTGACAGAGGGAACAGTTTTTACGGATCACCCGGCCTTCCTGGCTGACGTGCTTGTCGTCGTGGCAGCGGAAACAGCCGTAGCTGTTCACATGCCCGATGTGATCGGTATATTTCTCCCAGCTCACTTTCATCGTCGGGAAAATGTTCTTGGAATAGGCGTCGCGTATGCCTTCGATGGACTTCTCAACCGCGGCGGCCGCCGTCTTCAGGACCTCGGGGTGATCCTTGGCATAGAACTCCCTGACCTTGGCGGCGATGCCGGCCGCGGCTTCGGCCTCGCTCGGATATTCGGGGAGGCAGGCCTGGACCGAGATCTGTTTGATGAAGGGGAGGCTGCGGTCGATCCGGCCCTCGGTGATGGCGGTGTTGATGAAGGTCGACGGGGTCCTGTAGATGTGGCTCGGCCGGTTGTGGCAGTCGACGCAGTCGACGAGCCGGGTCGGGACCCGGGCCAGCTCATCTTCGCCGGGCGTCTCCTCGGTCGTCGTGTAAACGGTTTTCGCCTGCGTTTTTCTGTTGATCAGGACCACCCGCGGGATCTTCTCGCGCTTCTCGTCGGTCGCGATATACTGGACCTCGATCTCCGGGTTGATGTGCCAGTGGATGCCGGACTGCTGGCCGAAGGCGGGATTGCCCGCCCCGGTGTTCAGGAGCATCTCGATATTCCAGCGGGTGCTGTTCTGATCGGGGAGATAGTGGATCTCGAGGCGTTGCTGTTTGCCGTAAGCTTTCTGAGGCCAGTGGCATAGCTCGCAAGTCTCCCGGGCCGGGCGCAGGTTCTTGATGGGGGCGGGGATCGGGCGGGGATAGACATTGGCGAGCACCGCGTAGACTTGGTAGAGACCCGTGAGCTTCGATTTGACATACCAGTTCGCCCCGGGACCCACATGGCATTCCGCGCACGACACCCTCGCATGGGGCGACGTCTGGTAAGCGGTGTGTTCGGGATTCATGACTTTATGACAGAGCCTTCCGCAGAAAGTGACGGATTCCGTGAAATGGTAGGCGTTGTAGGTTCCGAGGGCGGACAGGAACAGGAGGAGGATCGAACCGCCCGTGAAGATCACGGTGGCGTTGCGGACGCTGCGTTTGTTCAGGTCGAGGACGGGAAACTCCCGGGCGGGCTTGACGGCGGCCTTCAGCCGCCGATGCTTGCGGACCATGCCGAGCGGGATCAGGACCAGGCCGAAGATGAGGAAGGCGGGGATGAACATGAAGATGACGATGCCTTCGTACGCCCTCTCGCTTTTTGTGATGGAGGATTGCGCGTAGAGGAATACGAACATGAAGAAGGAGACCAGGGCGATGATCGTCCCCGCATACGAGATCATGTTGGAGTAAGATCGGGGTAAGTGGAAAATCCTCCTCGGTTTCGGTTTTTCCGGCACTGTGCTCATCTCATTCTCCTGCCACGACCGAGACGGTCGGCGCGAATACGGCCCCGCACGATCCGCCCACCACGAGGGAATGGTATATTTTGCCGGCGCCGGGTGTCAAGAAATACAGGACCTATTGCCCCTTCAGCCATTCCCTGACGACATTCCAGGTCGCCTCATCCACGCTGCTGAAATGCCAAAAACCTATGCCGGCGAGCTTGAGGGCCGCGGCCGTCTCCAGATGCGCCCGAGTGCTTTCGGCATCGCTTGCGTAGAAAAGGTGGGCGGCGCCGTCCTGGTCGGAATACGTGTAAGCAAAGAGACGCTCGAACCAGAGCCAGGCTTTCTGGAGCGCCGTTCCCGGCTGAGTTTCTGGCGCCGGCGCGTAGACCTGCCTGCCCCGGCCGCCCGGGGAGACCACGAAGTCGTTGGAATACGCCGGCAGCCCCATGATCAGCTTGCGCCGGGGCACGCGGCCGAGCCAGAAGGCCAGCGCCTCCCTGGCCCAGGGAAAGCTCGAGGTGGGTCCGATCCCTTGGGTATCCGGCCTGGAGGCAAAGCGGGGATCTCCGAAGCCCGGCGCCCAATAGAGGTCGTAGCACATGACGCGGACGAGGTCGCAGGTCTGAGCGACGACCCATGGGTCATAGAAGAGCTTTCGGGGAGGGTTCTTTTCCAGGCCGGGATAAAAACCGACGCAGTGACTTACCTTCTTGCCGATCCGGTGGAGGCTCGATGATACGAGGAGGAGGAAATCCGAGTACTTCTCCTGCAGGCCCGGATCCAGGTTCTCGAAATCCAGGTCGATGCCGTCGTAGCCGTCTCGAGTACAGGCCTGAAGGTATTCCTGCACCGTCGCCTTGGCCCGATCCGCGAGTGTCGAAGGCCGAGGGGGAGCTCATGACCGCGTGGTAGACCTCGATCTGGAGCTTGTGGCAGCGGTCGATGAATTCGCGCGGGGGGTTGCCCATGATACTGAGGGACGCGAGGATATCGGCGTTCCGCTCGATGCGGTCAAAGCCTTTCTCTTTTTCATAGACCAGCCAGGTGACGACTTTCTTGATGTTCTTTTCCGCGGCCGCCGGTGCCGCCGCGCCGATCAGCAGAGAAGCGATCGCCAGGAAACAGGTCAGACATCGCAGGTGGCTTCGTGAGTCCATTGGGGATCTTCCTCCATGAAGACTGATACGGTCTTTCGGGATCATGGCCCGATCATAGGCGGCCGGAAGCGTCGAGTCAAGAATGCGCCGGCCGGCGCCGGCCGCGTTTCAGGCGTGCCCGCGGGGCGGGTGGGCGCCGGTTTATTGTCTCTCCTTGGGGCGGGCCCGGAAATTGAGGCAGAAAGGATTGGTCTCTTCGAGCGCCGGGGTCACGAAATCGAGGCGGTCGCTGACCCCGTCCGGCGAAAAGCCCGCCGCCTCCAGGAGACCGAGCGCCTCCTCGACCGAATATCCCCAGACCTCGAATCGCTGGCTGACGCCGAACTCGAGAAACGACCCGTCCATGGTGATCTGTCCCGTCGCCTCGTCGAGGCACCGCTCCCAGATTATCCGGTGGTAGTCATCCCGGATCTTCGTCCGGAAACGGCTCCCCTTGATGAGCAGGTCGAAGAGGATGATCCCGCCCTGGGCGAGGCTGCCGCGGACCTTTTTCAGGACGTCGGCCAGGTCCGCCTTGCCGATATGCGAAAGGACGTTGCCCAGGCTGTAGATGAAATCGAACGGGCCGAGCGACGAAAGGTTATCGCGGCAGATGTCGAGGACCCTGAAGCGGGCGGGCAGCTTCTCTCTCTGGCTCCGCCTCCGGGCGCGCTCGACGGCGAAGGGCTCGATGTCGACGCCCACCGCCGGGAATCCGATCCGGGCGAACTCCAGGGCATGGAGGCCGGCGCTGCAACCGATGTCCAGCACCCGCTCGACGCCGGCGGGCAGCCAGGTGAGGATCTGCCGGACCTCCTCGAAGTGCTCGCCGCGGGAGTAATGGGCCTTCTCGTAGATGTCCAGACCGGCCCGGCCGTAAAGGTCGATGCCCGTCATGAGTCAACTTCCTTCATCGAATTAAGGATAGCTTCGCGATTCAGACGCTGTCAAGGCGGGGCCGCCGGCTGTTCAGGGGCAGCCGGGCGGGACCTTGGGCGTGTGCCGCATCCGCTGCAGGAGGTCGATGATCTTGTTCCTCATCAGGATGCCGGCCGTGAAAAGGACCAGGGAGATCCCGATCATGATATAGACCACATGATAGTCTTTTTCCTGGAGGTTGGCGCCGATGTAGGCGGACCCCAGCACGCCGGGAAAGCGGGCGACCGTGCAGATAACGAGGAACCGGAGCATCCTGACCGGCGTCAGCCCGGACAGATAGACCAGCACATCCTTGGGAATGCCCGGTATCAGGAACATGACGAAGATGGCCATCTCGGATTTCGCGCTGCAGACGAGGAACCTGAATCTCTCGAGCTGGGCGGGCGAGATCATGGCCTTGACGAGGGCAAACCCGAGGAGCCTGATGGCGGCAAAAACGACGACTGTACCGATGACCGTCCCGATCATGGCGTACAGGGTGCCCAGCGGCCATCCGAAAGCGTAGCCCCCGGCAACCTGCACGATCTCTCCGGGGATCACGGCGATGATGATCTGAATGGCGGAAAAGGCGATGAAGATCAACGGGCCGGCGGCTCCATAGGAAGAGAGGTACTCCCTGAGTTTATCGGGCTGCCGGAACAGCCGCGTAATGGCGGGCGCGTACTTCCAGGAAGCGTAGATGATGACCCCCAGGAAGATCCCGAGGAGGATGGCCTGGGTGAGGAGATAAGCGCGCTTGCTGCGGTCCATTGTTCTCGATCCGTCCGGTTCACGGGTATTCTAGCCGGAATCCGCGTCAATTGACAGCAAAGTTGCGAACCGCGGAACACTATGTTATAGGTTACGGCGGTTTGGGCCTTGCGCCATCCCCGGAGGCTTGGGGTGGAGGCGGGCCGGGCGGCGTATTTTATGAGCGGGCAGAGAAAACACGCGGACTTCGGTCCCAAGGCCTACCTCGCCATGCCGGGCAAGCTGCCCAACATCTTTCCCCGCATCATGGGACCGAACACGGAGAAGTACCTTCGGGAGGTGGCGGAGAGCGGCCTGACCTCGGACCTGCCCGAGCGGTTCGAGAAGGCCTTCCGCGAGGCGCTCGGCGTCAAGCACTGCATCGGCACCCCCGGCTGCACCGCGGCCCTCGCCGCCCTGGCGGCGGCCTTCGGGTTCGAGGCGGGCGACGAGATCATTGTCAGCCCGGTGACCGACTTCGGGACGATCCAGGGCCTCTTCCGTGAAAACTATATCCCCGTTTTTGCCGATGTCGAGCCCGGCGGCCTCAACATCAGCGCGCGGACGATCGAGCCCTGCCTGACCGGCCGGACGCGGGCCATCCTGGTCGTCCACAAGACCGGCATCGTCTGCGACATGGACCCGATCAACGCCCTGGCCGCCCGCCGCGGACTGCTCGTCTACGAAGACTGCTGCCAGTCCCTGTTCAGCACCTACAAGGGCAACTATGCCGGGACGCTGTCCGCGGCCGCCGCCTTCTCGTTCGACGCCGAAAAGACGATGGGCTCGGACATCGGCGGCTGCGTCGCCACGGACAGCGATGAGATCGCCGACTTGGTCCGTTATCGGGGGCAGGCGCGCGGCGCCTATGACGACCCTGATTACGGCCGGGTCCATACCTACCCGGGTTACGCGTACCGCATGCCCCTGGCGACGGCGGCCATCACGCTGGCCCAGCTCGAGGTCGTCCGGGAGAATGTCGCCCGCCGCGACCGGCTAGCCCGCCGGCTGACCGCGCTCCTCGCCGACATCCCGGGCATCCGGCCGCTGCCCATCCCGGACACCATGGGAGTTTATTCGTGCTGGATGATCGGCTTCAGCCTGGACCCCGGGGCGTTCCGCTGCCCGGCCGCCGAGTTCGCCCGGCAGGCGGCGGCCGAGGGGATCACCGGCGCGGGGATGGGGAGATATTACCTCATGCCCGACTCCTGCACGTTCCTGCGCGAGCGGGCCGCCGGGAAGATCTTCCCTTATTCGGAGCCGCCGGCCTGGCGGGCTTACGCTTATGGCCCCGAAACCTGTCCGACCGCTTACGCTTTCCTGAAGAATTTCATCCGCTGGAACACCTTTTCCGAAAAATACACGGACGCGGATGTCGAGCTGGCGGCCGGGATCATCCGGCGGGTCGCCGAGAGGAACGCCCGCTGATGAGGTGGCCGAGGGCCGCGGAGGAGGCAACACATCATGGCTAACGTGAACATCGCCATCGTCGGAATGGGATTCATGGGAAAGCTCTACGCCCGGCTTCTGAAGCAGACCGCCGGGGCGACGGTCGCGGCCGTCTGCGACCTCGAGGAGGGGCCGCTCGTCAGGTTCGCCGCCGAGGCCGGGATCTCGCCCGGCATCTTCTCCGGCGGTGACGCCGCGGGGATGATCAAGGCGCACCCCGAGATCGACGCCGTCTTCGTCTGCACTCCCGAAGCGGCCCACGCCGAGGCCGCCTGCCTCGCCGCCGGCGCCGGAAAACACCTGTTCATCGAAAAGCCGCTGGCCACGACGATGGCCGACGGCAGGGCGATCGCCGACGCGGTCGGCCGGGCCGGCGTCAAGTGCCTGGTCGGGTTCTCACTCCGCTTCGACCCCCGCTACGCCGGCGCGCGGGAGGCCGTCGCCCGCGGCGACATCGGGAAGGTCGTCCATATGTACGCGCGACGGAATTCCCCCCTCGTCATCCTGAAGAGGATCGGCGGCAGGGAGGGCGGCACGCACTGGGTGGGAAGCCATGACATCGACCTGATGCTCTGGATCAAAGGCTGCGGCGTGAAGAGCGTTTTCTCGCGCCACGCCGGGCCGGGGACCGCGGATTTTCCCGTCGAGCAGGCCATCACCTCGAGCCTCAGGTTCGAGGACGGCTCGATCGCGGTGCTGGAGAACGTCTGGGGGGCCGTCGGCTATCCCGGCCGGCATGACCGGATCGAGTTCCAGGTCAACGGCACGCAGGGCTCGGTCGAGGTCCACCCCGCAGAGACGGGCCTGGGCATCTTCCGTGAGGGGAGCGCCGTCTATCCCGACACGGTTTATATGCCTCTCCTCCAGGGGAAGATCACGGGCGTCTACCGTGACGAGGTCGACTATTTCCTCGACCTGGTCCGGGGCGAGCGCGGTCCCTTTTGCACCGTCGAGGATGGGCTGCGGGCGCTGGCCGTCGCCGAAGCCATCGAACGGTCGAGGGCCGATGAAAGGGAAGTCGTCCTTGGTTAGGCAGAAAGGATAACCGCCTTGACCTGGAAAAATGGCAAGAAGTGGGTCTATTCCATCTCCTATGATGAGGGGTTCGCCGCTCTTCTCGAACACATCGTCCCCCTTCACCGGAGGCTGGGGTTTCCAGGACACGTGGCGGTCGTGGCCGGCCAGGTGGGCGTCCCCCGCAACGTCCCCGGCAGCAGCTTCGACGGCCTGATGACCCTGAGCCGGGACGAGATCCACAGCCTGCGCCGGGAAGGCTGGGGGGTTTCCTGCCACAGCCTGACGCACCCCGAAGTGGTCACCGAGGAGACCGCCCGCCGGGAGATCGTCGACAGCCGCCGCCGGCTCGAGGAGACCCTCGGCTTTCCGGTCCCCGTTTTTTGCGTGAACTACGACATGGGCAACTATCCGATTTCCCTGAAGTACGCCCCCGAGGCGGGCTACCGGGCGATTCTCACGATCTACGATTTCGTGAACCACGGGCGGGCGGACCTGATGAAGCTCGGCCGGGTGCCGCTCGTGAGCGAGTTCCCGCCGCCGTTCTTTTCCCGGTTCGACCCCTTCCGCCGGATCCAGCAGGCCGCCGCGACGGGCGGCTGGATCATCGACTACTGTCACTGCCCGATGCCCGGCGGGCCGGTCCATCCCGCCAAGGACTGCTCGCTCGAGGAGCTCGGGGAGCGGTTCGCCGCCGTCCTCCGTCTCGGCGGGCGGGAGGTCTGGCTGGCCGAGGTCAACGAGGTTGTCGCCTATCTCAGTGCCTGAAGCCATGCGCGGACTCGCCCTGCCGGACTATCTCATCATCCTGGCCTATTTTCTGGTGATCGTCGGCGTCGGCTACTACCTGGCCCGGGTCGTCCGCCAAGCGAAAGATTATTTTGCGGCGGGCAACGTCATGCCCTGGTGGCTGGCGGGCATCTCGTTCTACATGGCGTCCTTCTCGACGATGATGTTCGTCATCTACAGCGAGATCTCCTACAACTACGGCATCGTCGCCATGATGGTCTGCTGGCTCGGGCCGCCGGCCTTTCTCCTGGGGAGCACGTTCACCGCCCACCGCTGGCGCCGGGCCCGGGTCATGACGCCGCTCGGGTTCATCGAGAGGCGGTTCAACAGGAAAGTCCATTACCTTTTTGTCTGGACCGGCTTTCCGCTGCGGCTGTTCGACAACGCCCTGCGGCTCTATTCAACGGCCATCGTCATGGCCGTGGCTTTTCGAGGCCTCGGGTGGGGCGTCGGCGGGGTGCTGGTCATAACGGGCGTCGTCATGGTCCTGTATTCGTTCATGGGGGGCCAGCTCTCGGTCATCGTCACCGACTTCATCCAGGCCTCGATCCTGATCACGGCGGTGATCACGCTTTTCGTCCTGACTCTGGGACAGATCGGGAACGTTCCGGACTTCCTGCGCTCTCTCCCGCCGGGCTTCCTGAACCCGGCCAACCACTACGGTTGGTCGTATCTCATCTTCACGACCTTCATCCTCTGGCTCCTGTCCTATAACGCAAGCTGGGCGCTGGTCCAGAAATACAACACGGTCCGGAGCGAAAAGGACGCCCGCAAGATGACCTGGCTGATCGCCGGCCTGCTCGTTGTCTCGCCGCCGGTTTTCTTCTTCCCCGGCCTGGCCGCCCGCGTTTTGCTCCCCCAGCTCGCCAACAGCCGCGAAGTTTACGCCGCCATCTGCCTGAAGGTACTGCCGCTCGGCATGATGGGAATCGCCATCGCCGCGCTCCTGAGCGCGACCATGTCGACCATGGGGTCGGAGTACAATACTCTGTCGGGCATCCTCACCCGGGACTTCTATAAGAAGAGGTTCCGGCCGGACCTCAGCGAACGCCAGGAGCTCCGGCTGGGCCGGCTGTTCACGGTCGCGATCGGCGCGGTGACGGTCCTCCTCGGCCTCCTGCTCAGCCTGCTCAAGGGGCTCACCCTGATGGACATCGCCTTCCGGTTCATGTCGGCGTTCGGGCCGCCGATCATGATCCCGCTGATCGGGGGGCTCCTCTTCCGGCGGATCAACTCGCGGGGCGTCGTCGCCGGCGTCGCGGCGGGCGCCGTCACCGGCTCGCTCCTTGTCCTGACGAACCTCGTCCTGACCCAGGTCCTTGCGTCCGAGATGGCGGCCAGCCGAACGCTCGACTTCTGGCTGCGGAGCGCCTGGAGCTCGATCGCCACGGTCGCCAACGTCGCGGCCACGGTCCTCGGGTTGTGGCTGGGCTCACGCCGGCCGGCGCCGGCCGACGAGCTCGAGCGGGCCGGCCGTTTCTTCGAAGACCTGGCCCGGCCGTTCGAGAGGGAAGAGGGTGCAGAGAGAACCTGGCCGCTGGCCTTTCGCATCATCCATGTCGCCATCATCATCTTCGGCCTGGTCGTGGCGGCGGTGGCGGTGCTCGTCCAGCTTCTCTATCACGACGGGCGGGCCTTCCGGACCGGGTTGACCGTCGGGCTGTCGATGGTCGCGGCCGACCTCGTCATTCAGCTCGCCCTCAGGAGGTCGGCCGGGACCAGGACATGAGCGCCCGACATTCCGTGGGAGCGGGTCCGCGCCGACCGGATCCAGGGACCACCGCTTCGGCTTCAGGAGGACACATGCTGAGAATCGGATTCGTCCTGTCATTGGCGGCCGCGCTGCTGGCCGCGGGCCCGCCGGCTGCCGGCGTCCAGACTCAGGGGCCGGGCTCGGAGATCGTCCTGACCACCCGCTACTTCAGGACGCGGCCGATCGACCGTCAGGGATATGAAGCCGAGACCTTCCGGCTCGACCCGCGGAAAACCGCCATCGTGGCGATGCATCTTTGGGATATCGGAGAGGAGGGCGGCCCGGCGGTCGATAATAACTACTTTGTGGGCATGGGGATCGAAGCCACGACCCGGGAAGCCGACCGGATTGTCCGCGAGGTCATCAAGCCCACGCTCGAGGCGGCGCGGCGGGCCGGGCTCCTTGTCTGCCACGTGACTCACGAGTGGATCGGCCGCCGGGACCCGAGGGCGCGGAAGCTCGCCGGGGCGGAGACGGGGGAGACGTCCATAACCGTCAGCCCGGGCGGCGAAAAGCGCGGCCATCAAGCCGTACCCGGCTGGCGGAAAAGGATCGAGGAGCGGGCTTACGGACCGGACTTCCTGAATAAGTCGCCCCTGGCCCGGATGAACGAGTCGCGCGCCATCGACATCCGGCCCGGCGAGCCCTACGTTTACCAGACGGACCTCCTGCGCGCCATCCTCAAGGAGCGCGGCATCGAGAATATCATCTACACAGGGTTTGCGACCGATATGTGCGTCCTGAGGGCGGACGGCGGGATCGAGCCCATGGCGGCCGAGAGCTACCGCGTCTTCCTGATGCGCGATGCGACGATCGGCGTTGAATTCCTGGACACCTTCAAAGAGCGCCGGTCGACCGAGTACGCTGTCAGGTATTTCGAGGTCCATTTCGGCAACAGCCTCCTGTCCGCCGATTTCATCCGGGCCTGCCCGGCCGGCAAGTGATGTCCCGACTCATCTCCCGCCTCGTTCTCATCTTTCTTGTGATCGGGCTGCCGGCCCGGTCCGGCCCCGGTCCGGAGAGGCGGGGGCTCTGGCTCCAGCCGAGAATGGATGCAACGAACTGCGCCCGCGCCGACGTCCCCGGGCGGATGAGCTCGGCCCCGGTTGAAGTCTGGCGGGCATCGACCGGCGCCGATGTCCAGTTCGCTGCCCGCGTCACGGCGGATGGGAGGGAAGCGGTCCTCGTCCAGGCGGGCCGGACCCTCGCCCTGCTGCGGCCGGACGGGACAGCCGTCTGGCGCCTGGACCGGCAGGCGGTCCGGCAGGTCGTGCGGGTCGACGATTTCGAGGGCCGCGGAAAAACGCAGGCGCTCGTCTTCCGGGGCAGCCGCTCGATTTCGCTCATCGACCTCGCGACGGGCGATGTCGTCTGGGATTGGACTTCGCCGCCGTCCTCGAACAACGTCCTGTGCCGATTTCTCCGCGCCGGGGAAGGCCTCCGCCTGATCACCTTTCCCAACTACTCGACCATGGGTGTCTGTTTTGATTTTTCCGCCGGCGCGGCGGACCCCCGGATCGTCTGGCAGAAGGATTATTCCGACAAATACACCACGGGCTACGGTCCGAGCTTTGTCCTTGCCGACATGGACGGCGATCAAAAAGCGGACATCCTGCTGAGCTCGAAGCTCACGGGAGATGCCGGGAAGGGCAGCCTCTATCAAGCGGTCATCGACCCCGACAGCGGCGCCATAAAAGCGGATGGCCACGTGGTCCCCGATGCGTCGGCGCCCCTGCCCCTCGGCCGGCCGTACGGCTTTCTCCGGAGCGCGGACCTTGACGGGGACGGCCGGCGGGAAATCGTACTCGTCTCGTGCCAGGTGGAGGAGTATGCGACGGTCACCCGGCTGGACGGGAGCCGGCGGATCCGGAAGGTCTGGGCCCACTTCGTCGAAAAGGACTGGCCGAAGGATGACCGTGAGCTCCGGCCGCAGGTCACTTCACTTGCGGACGTCGACGGCGACGACCGGCTGGAGCTTGTCCTCGGCCTCTGGGACGCGGGCGCCTGGGAGACCCTGATCATCGACCCCCTCAAGGGCTTCGATGCCCCCAAGGCCCGGCTCGCCGGCTTTTACTTTTGGGGGAACTTCGACCTCGATGGCGACGGCACGCCGGAGATCATCTGCAGCCGTGAGAGCCGGCGGCCGCCGGCCCGCATTTCGACGCTCGCGGCCCTCTCCGGAAAGACGTTCCTGGCCAAGGCCGAGCTGGCCGAGGCCGCCGTCTTCACCTCGTCCGATTCCGAGCTGGGTGAAGATCTCCACTTCATGGCTGTCCGCAGCAACCCCGTTTTCGCGGCCCCGGCCGCCGGCCCGGCGGGCATAGTGGTCCGGAAGTTTTCCCGAGGGAGCGAGATCGGCGCTTATCTTTGGGGGGCGAAACCGGGGGAGGCGCCCGGAACGCGCCGGCTCGTCCCGGCCGGTTTCGACCGCATCGACTGGCGGACGGGAAAGCTCCTGCTCAGCACCCGGCGCGGCGGCATCCAGGGCTTCGACGCCTCCCTCGCTCCCGAGGGGGAGATGATCTCGGCCTCCGGGAGAACGGCGACGCCGCTCGTTTGGGAAACCGGCGGACGGCGCGAGGTTGTTTTCGATGAGGCGGGCGCGACCGTGCGCGGCGTTCGGGCTGAGCGCGGACGACCGGGAGCGTGGAGCGAGGCCTGGACCGTAAACGGCCATCTGCCGTCTCTCCATATCGACGGCCGGGGAATCGGCCGACTGAGCGCGGCCGACCTTTCCGACCCGGACCGCCCGGCGGTCTTGGTCTACACGGCCCCACTCGGCAGCGGCGTCCCGCCGAAGCGTATTTCCGTCGAGTTCGCTCCCTTTCTCGGGCTCCTGCCTTACGGGAGGGACTTTCGGTTGCTCGTCGACCTTCGGACGGGCGTCCACACCAACGCTTTCGCCTGCTTTGACGCGACGGGACGCCTCATCTGGAAAGACACCGGACACGGCGCCTATCCCCGGGTGGCAGCCGCGGGAGACCTCGACGGCGACGGCCGGCCCGAAGCGGTCGCCGACGACCACGGCGACCTCAGGATCTACGACGCGCGGGGCCGCGTCGTCGGCTCGAGCATCCATAAGGTCTGGGAGCCGCCGGCCTATCTTCTCCCGATCCTGGGGCCGTTTCTGGCGGGAGGAATAACGGGGATCTTGGGCGTCAGCGGGTTTGGCGGGCTGACGCTCTATGACCCGGCCGGGGCCGCGGTCTGGAAGAAAACGGGAGGCGACTGGGAATATTACAGGAGCTACGCCGCCCTCGGTTACCCCGCGGGGCCCGGCCGGCCGAAGCTCGGCGCGCTCACGGAAGCCGGCGAGCTGCGGTGCCTCGACGCGCTGACGGGCCGCAGCCTGTGGACGATCGACCTGGGCTGCGCGGCCGACGAAACGTATGTCGTGAGCGGCGACATCGACGGGGACGGACGCGATGAATATCTGGTGGGGCTGCCGGACGGCCGGCTCGTCTCGGTGGGCGAGAAAGACGGCCTGGGCGCGGTGGAATGGGAAGCGCGCCTGGACGCGGCCATCGGACCGCTGGCCGTCGCCGACGCCGATGGCGACGGCCTGGCGGAAATCATCCTGGCGACCGCCGACGGCGCGGTCCGCATCCTCAAGCTCGCGCTCGTGATCTCTGGCCGGCGAAAATGCGGAGGTTCATGATGAATAAGCTGCCCTGGCCCGTCCGCGCTTTCGTCCTTATCTCCCTGGCGGGCGTGATGTTTTCTTCGACCGTCAGCGGAGCGCCCGCGCCGGAGAAATTCCCCTGGCTGGGAGGCGCCCGGATATTCCTCCTCGATTCCCTGTCCTATCCTTTTTATCCCAGGATGGAATTCGATGCCGGCCGGCTCGCCGAAACGATGACCGACATGCGCTTCAACACGCTCCGGCTGGGCGCGACGTCGGCGGCTTATGCCATCATCCCCGGGACCGATTTCCCCCCGAACCCGGAGCTTGGCGGCCGCGACATCCTGGCCGAGTGCCTGGCCGCCCTCAAGCCGCGGGGGATCCGGGTGGTCGCCTATGTGGCGAGCGGGAACGCCCTGCCGACCGGGGTTCTTGAAAAAGGCCGCCGGTCCTGGGCGCGCTGGTCCACCCCTTCGGGCGAGCTCTCGCGGTTCCACCAGGTGGGGATGAGCCTGTCGCCGGTCTGCTGGAACACGCCCTATCGCCCGGCCTTCCTGAAGCTCGTCCGGAAGGTCGTGAGCGAGTACGATATCGACGGCATCTATTTCGACTCGTGGCTCATGATGTATTTTTATGATGAGCCCAGGGTCTGCTACTGTCCCGGCTGCCGCGAAGGGTTCAAGAAAGCGACGGGGTTCGACATCCCGTATCGGACCGGGCACGCCGGCTACACGGACGAAGACAGGGCCGTGTTCGCCCGTTTCGCCCTGTGGCGGAACGAGGTCATGGTCGATGTCTTCAATGAGACGAAGCGGCTCGTCAAGTCCATCAAGGACATCCCCCTTATCTTCAACATCAACCACGCTTCGCACGTCAGCGAGGTCGAGCCGGGCAATATCTTCGTCGACCGGCGCATCATCGAAGGGAGCGACGCCTTCCTCTACGAACGGGGGAGGAGCCTGCTCGAGCGGGCCGAGGGGGTGAGCCTGGGCGTCTCGGCCGGCCTGTCGGTCTGGCCCTACGTGGGCGGGTTCGACGGCTGGCTGCGCATCGTCCACACGGGGAAGGAGATCGCCCAGGAGGCGTTCACCACGGTGGCGTTCGGCGGCTCGCCGATCATCCCCCAGTGCTACTATTTTGTGAATGATCCCGGCGCCGAGGGACGGCGGCACGTGACGGAGGCCTTCCGGACCCTCGACGAAAACGAAAAGTACGTCGAAGGGTTCACACCCGTTCCCTATTGCGCCGTGGTCTGGAACGCCACGGATCCCCCCGGCCATGCCATCCGGGATGCCCACTGGCAGACGACGGCCAGGGATTGCTCCCTGGGCGCTTTCGCCGCCTGCCTCTACGGCCACCTTCAGGCGACCTCGCTCCTCGCCGACAAGCTCGACGACCTCGAAGCCCTGCGGCGCTACAAGGTGCTTTACCTTCCGGACATCTGCCGTCTCTCCGACCGCCAGGCCGGGACGATCGCCAAATTCGTCGAGGACGGCGGCGGGCTCGTCCTGACTTACGGGGCGTCGCGTTTCCGTCCGGACCTGACGGAGCGGCCGGATTTCGCGCTCGCTGCGCTGGCGGGGATCCGGGCCGTCCATCCCAATGCCGCGCTCGAGGAGAAAATATCGTCCAACCTCCACCTGGGCGGGACCTGGGACCTGTATCTCAAGGCCAGGCCCGGCCAGACGGTGCTCAGGGGAGCGCTCGCCGGAGGACTGCAGCCGGCCTTTGTCTATCAGCCGGTCGAGGCGCGGCCGGGCGCCGAGGTGGTCGCCGACCTGGTCTCCGGTTCGCGGGCCGAGCCGCTTTTTCCCGGGATCGTCGTGTCGCGGCGCGGAAAAGGCCGGGTGGCCTACATCTCACCCGCCCTGGATTCCGCCTATCTTCAGACCCACAACCCGGCGTTCTCCGGCATCATCCGGTCGGTCATCGCCCACGTCGCTTCCGAGCCCCCGCCCTTCGAGCTCGAAGCTCCCGATTCCCTCCTGGCCAACATGACCGCGCGCGGGAAGACGAGCGTCCTTCATCTTGTCAACTGGTCGGGGGCGAAGCTCGAGCGGGTGCAGCAGTACGTGGACGAACTGGCGCCGGTGGAAACGGTGAGGGTCCGTCTCCCCGAGGGGAAAAAGGTGCGGAGCGTCCGCCTTTTTGTCCCGGGGCCCCATTCCCAAGAGGCTGAGGGCAGGTCTGTGGTCGTGACGCTCCCGCGGATCGGCGACTACCAGGCCGTTGTCTTCGAATGGGAATAGACGAGAACAGGTCAGGCGCTGTCTGCGGGGTCGTTAAGAATCTTGGGGACGGTCCCCGCTTCGGGGCCTGTCCCCATCAGAGCCGCTGCCCCCTGTGGATCAGTGGACGCGGGATTTCCTGAGCGGATAGTCGATAAAGCTTATCGGGACAATCGTCTTTCCGGAGAGTAGGAGAACGCCGGGCCGGCCGTCAGGCCCGTCGATCCGAACGGCAGCCTCGAGCCGGGAGCTCAGGTCAAACGAACCGCTGACGGAGAGGCGTTCGTCAAAAACCAAAACCTGCCCGTCATCCGAGCCCGCCAGGATCTTGACGGGACCTCGACCGGGAGAGGGGAGGATCTCGAGTCCGGCGACGGCCGAGCCGAGGCCGACCCTCGCCCGCCGGCGGCCGCGCCCGTCGATGACGACGACGTCCCCGGACTGCATCCCGGCGACGATCCGGTCCTCGCCCGAGGCACTGTCGATATAGGCCTTGAGGCACCGGACCTCGTCCCCCACGTTGGCCTCCCAGGCGGTCGCCCCGTCCCGGAGCCTCAGGGCATAGACGCGGTTGTACTTGGTCCCGAAAACGACTTCCTTCGAGCCGTCGCGGTCGGCGTCAAGAAAGAGCATGTCGGTGAGGTGAATGCCGCAGTAGTCGGTCGTCGAGTTCATCTCGTCACCCACCTGGTCCCAGGTGTGCCAAAGGGCCCTGCCCGTCGCGCCGTCGAAGACGTTGACGGGCGTCGAGTAAACCGTTCCGACAACGACGAGGAGGCGTCCGCCGTCCTCGACCGTCCGAACCTGGGTCTGGCGGTGATAGCGGACCAGATTCTCCCAGCACAGGCGGCCGCGGGCGTCGAAGGCGAGGATCTTGAACCCGTTCGTGGCCGCAAAGACCGCGGGCCAGCCGGCCGCGGCCGGGCCGGCGGCGATGTCCGTGGCGTTGGCGTTCTCTCCCATGTACTTGGTAAGGTGCGCCGACCAGAGAAGCCGGCCACTGGACGAAACGGCATACAGGTTCTCCGCGTCGTCTCCGGCCATGATCTCGGCGGCGCCGTCGGCGTCGATGTCCGCCGCCCGGACGACGCCGATCGGCCGTTGCGCCGGCGACTGCCACAGCGTCCGGGCCTGCCCATTCTCGACCCGGAGGACTTCGCCGCGGTCGTTTCCGAGGATCATGGAGCCGGCGTCGACGCCGAACGCCGTCCAGGGCGCATCGAGCACAGTCTGCGCGCCGGCCGTGAAGCCGGATCCCTGAAGATGACCGCGGGGCGCGGCGGGCGCTGGAGTCCGCGAGGCCTTCGTCGCCGCGCTCAGGAAGCCCGTGACGTCGGGAAGAGCGGCGCCCGCTCTGATATTGAACTCGTCCGCTTCGACCCTCTCGGCCGAGCAATTCCCGAGGGTAAGCCCGCTCCCCGAAGGAGCCGTCAGGCGGAGCCTGCCCCTGCCGCTCTTCAGGTCGACCTCGAGCGAAAACCTCGGCGGCCCCTGGATGACGATAGCGCCGGCCCGGAAGAAAGCCGCGTCGGCGAGCCGGAGAGCGTCCTTTCCCAAAAGGAAAAGCGCCGCGTCCGTTTCGATCCCGGCCTCTTTGAGATAGGCCGGGTCGAGCCCCGCGACCTCGGCGCGCGGCGCCGCTGCCGATGGAGAATGTCGAGGCGTCAAGGCGCCCGAACTCGATGGGCACCGCCTGAGCGCCATCGGAGGCCGACATCAGGTGGGCGAAGGTCCAGCCGTCCCCGGGCTCGAGGGCCGCGGTCCTGACCGCCTCGAGCACCTTGATCTCCCTGCCCCCCCACGGATAATTCCAGGTATTCCAATAGGCTTCCCTTTCTGTCGAGAGGCGCCGCGGGGCGCCGTCGGCGCCCAGGATGCGGAACTCTTTGTCGCCCTGGCGGACGACCAGGCCGCCGCCCTCGAGCTCCGTCTCGCCCCGGGTCCGCCACCGGCATTCCATCCGGAACTCGCCGCCCGCGCGAGCCCTGACGTCATCGAGGAAGATGAAATACTCGCCCTTTTTCCAGATGATGTTCCGCAGCCAATCGGCGCCGTTGAAGCCGCGGCTCACTGTCCTGGTCATGCCCGCCGTCAGGAGGTCCGCCGAGAATTCCAGCGAGGTGAGCGGCGGCGGTTCCGCCTGGGCGCCGTCCCGGGTGATGACGACGCCGTTGTGATAGCGGGGCGTGAGGTTGATATAGTCCAGGTCGAAGAGCCAGATCCGGTCCTTCCAGGTCAGCCGGACGACCGTGTTCCCGTCCTGGTGGCCGTGGGCGAAGGTCGACGTCCCGTCGAGGAGGAGGTACTCGTTGGCGGCGTCGAAATCACGCCGGAACGACATCTTGTCGAGGTAGGTTCGCCCCGCCTCGGGGATGAAGCCCGGCTCTTCCGCGCGGCGGGCCGCCCAGCGGAGTCCGAATTCGTCGAGCGGCACCGGATGGACCCCCAGGAAGCGGGCGGGCGGGGCCGCCGGCGTCTCGATGGCATATTCGCCGTCGAAGAGATTGTTCAGCTCGAACCCGGAATCGTGCGCGAGCCATTCATAGACCCAATGGAACTGGCCGTCACTTTCCGCCGCGGCGGCGATCTCGAGGTACTTTTCGGTCATGCCCCGCGGCAGGCCGGGGAGGCGGTGGTCGTAGCCGCTCACATCTCCGAAGCTGGCACCGTCCCGGCGGTTGTCGGTCGCCGTCACGAGGAGGTCGGCGAACTTCCGGAGATGGGCCGCCGCGAGATAGTCCTCGTCGCCCTGGAGGGCCTTGTAGAGCAGGGCATGATTCGGCGCCAGGTAAATGTAGCCGAAAACGAGGTTGGCCCAGTAGCCGAACCCGGCGTCGTCGTTGCCGTGCACGGCCGCGACCTGAGCGCTCATCGCCGGCTCGAACTTGGCCCGCAGATGCTCGAGGCCGGTCATCCCGTATTTTTCATGGTAATACCGGTACGCGCAAAACAGGTCGAGCGCCAGGAACGTGGTGTGGTTCTGGCGGATCTCGCCGGGCGGCATGACATCGCCGCGGAAGTGAGGGAAGTTTCTGTCGCCGTCGAGGACGCGCCAGTAGTTCCAGAGGAGCTCCTCGACGACGGCGCGGTCGCCGGCCCCGAAAGCCGGGTCCCTGTCGAGGAGACCCCAGACGAGGAAGAGCCTCCAGAGGTCGAAATAAAGTGTCGTCCAGGGCTCGGGAACCCACTGGCCGCTTTTCCTGGCCCGCTCATAGAGCGCGCGGCAGCCGGCCCGGAAATAGCCGGCCCAGGCGGGGTCGCCGGTCAGGTGATAAGCGAGGCCCCAGAGAAAGACATCGCGATAGGGAGGGAAGCCGACGAGCTCGCCCGTGATGGCCGCCAAGGACTTGTCGACGTTCTCGGGCGGCCTGGGGAACGCCAGGCCGGTTTTGAGCCGGCGGAGCGGCGGGACCGCCCTGGCTCCCGGCCCGAGAAGCCTCAGGAATTCCGCGAACGCCGCCGGGCCGTCCTCGTTGCGGCTGAAGCCGATGATGATGATATTTTTTTCGCGGTTCCAGGGGGAGACCGCCGGGGTGATGAGGATGCCGCCCGCCCCGGGAAAATAGGCGTCGGCGAAAGCCAGCCGGCGGAGATACAGCCGGCGGGCCCAGCGGTTGTTCTGGAAGCTCCCGGCGACGATCAGGTGCCGCGCCCGCACTTCGGCTTCCTGGACTTCGCCCTCGGCCTTGACCTCGACCCGGCGGCCGCAGACGGCCCCCAGCTCCTTCTGCAGCCGGGCCGAATCCTTCATCAGGCCCGGCGGCAGGATCACGAGGACGGCGCCGGTCTCGAGCGGGATCGAGAACGCGGTCCGATCGACTTTAGCGGGAAATGACCCGGGGCGAAAGCGGTTATTCTCCTCGAACGCACTCGAGACGCTGAGGATCAGGAGGATCGCCGCGGTCATCCCCGCACCTGCGGTCCAGAACATCGTCTTTTGTCGGGCCATGATTCGGCCTCCGGGAGCCGGCGGCTCCCAGAATTACCCATCCGGCCTGCGGAAGTCAACCCGGGGTTGAATCCCGGGGCCGTTTCTTGGTATTGTCAGGCTGACGAGGTGACATCATGAAAAAATCATTGGACATGAAACGAAGACAGTTCATCGGAACGGCGGCCGCGGCGTCGCTGCTGCCGCTCTGTCAGGGACCGGCGCTCGCCTCCCCCCGGACAGGCCAGCCGGAAGGTCCCTCGACCGCCCGCGAAGGACAGCTGGCCGGCAAGACCCTGGCGGCGCTCCGGGAAGAGCTTCGCTACTGGCTCTTCGACGACTACATCCCGTTCCACGACAAGTACGTCGTCGACCGCGAGTACGGCGGGTTCACGCTCAACGTCGGCTGGAACGGGCCGACCGCCTCTTTTGAGAAGTCGGCTCGCTACCTCGGCCGGGGCATCTGGACTTACTCTTTTCTTTACAACAATATCGACCCGAACCTCAAGCATTACGAAGCGGCCAAAAAGGCGATCGACTTCGTCATGAAACACAAGCCGGCCGACGATACGCTCTGGCCAAACGGCTACACCCGGGAGGGGAAGGTCACGGAGGGACCGCCCGAGCGGATCTATGAGGACTTGTTTATCGCCAACGGCCTGGCGGAGTTCTCCAAGTCGAAGGGGAACGAAAAGTACTGGGATGAGGCTAAAGAGATCATGTTCAAGTGCGTCAGGATCTACGACAAGCCCGGCTATCTCCCGTCGGGCTTTGCGGATTACTTCGGGAATGACGCCCCACCCGTGCCGGGCGGCACGCGGCTCATCGGCCACTGGTTTTGCCTCCTCAACCAGTGCACGAGCATGCTCGAGGCCCGGCCCGACGCCGAGGTCCAAGCCCTGGCCGACCGGTGCCTCGATGCCATCCTGAATAAGCACTACAACAAGGATTTCGACCTCCTTAACGAAGTGCTCGACCATGACTTCAGGCGGTCCGATGAACGGCTGGCCGAGTTCTGCTATACGGGCCACGGCATCGAAACGCTGTGGATGGTCCTCTACGAAGCGGTGCGGCGCAAGGACAAGGCGCTCTTTGACCGGGCGGCGCCCGTCTTCAAGCGCCATTGTGAGGTGGCCTGGGACGATGTCTACGGCGGCCTGTTCCGGAGCCTCAACCACGTCGACAAGAACATCTGGTTCGTCGACAAGGTCGGCTGGCTCCAGCAGGAGGGCCTGATCGGCTCGCTGTGCCTGATCGAGCACACCGGCGACCCGTGGGCCGTGGATTTCTTCGCCAAGCTCCATGCCTGGGTCATGGACAAGTTCCCGCTCAAAAAATACGGCTACCCGCTCTGGATCGACGGGTCCGACCGGAAGGTGGCCTTCGACAAGGGCAAGGGCACGCGCCGCGCCGAGAACTTCCATTACCCGCGCTACCTGATGCTGAACCTGCTCGCGCTCGACCGGATGATCAAGCGGGGAGGCGAGGTCTCGGGGATCTTCGGGTGAGAGGGCCGGCCCGCACTCAATCTTAGGCCCTCTTTGGGCCGCGCGGTCGGCGCAGGATGAGCGTCAATATGAAAAGCGGGCCTAAAAAGGCCGCGGCGCCCGCCGCCAACCCGATGTGTTTTCCTTTGAGGAGCCCGACGGCCCAGCCGAGTTGTTCTTCGCTGACGAGATAGGTCCAGGTCGAGGACGGGCCCTTGAGTCCCCGGGCCTCGAGGTCGACCGGCCCCTCCGCCTCGATGAGATCCTGGAGCGTCCCGGCAATCGCCCTCTTGATTTTCGCCGCCGTCTCCTCGAAGGCCCGGGTCGAGGATGCCTGGAATTCGTTGACGGGTTCTTGTCCGGCCAAGCTGACGAGGTGGATGCTCTCGCGGATGTCAGTCAGGCCGGCCAGGTGATCGGCCCAGCCGCGGTCGAGATGATAAAGTGTCACATGCTTCAGGATCCTATCCCATTCCACCGCTCCGAACCTCCCCTGGCCGGCGATCAGGACCTCCGCGCCCGGAGGCTCGAGCCAGGGCGCCCCGTCGGCTGAATTCAGAATCGACTCCCTCGCCATCTGGACGTCGCGCCGCTGCATCTCTGTGAGCTGCGCATAAGTCCACAGGGATTTCCGGATACCGAAATTCTGGCCTTCGATCACCCGTTGAGCGTGGGCGATATCAACCCGGATGGCCGGGTTTTCGACCGGACCCGGTCCCGCACCGACCCTGTATCGTTTCCTGAACCGGCCCGTCAAGCCGTAGCGGACAAAGACCTCGTCCTCCAGGCTCACGAAAAACCTGGAGGAGCCGGGGTCGCCCTGACGCCCCGCGCGTCCCCTGAGCTGGCGGTCGATGCGCCGGCTCTCGTGCCGGTTCGTGCCAATGACATAGAGGCCTCCGAGTGCCATAACTCTCTCTCTCTCGGCTTCATCGTCGCCGCCGAGCTTGATATCCGTGCCGCGGCCCGCCATGTTCGTCGAGATGGTGAGGGCCCCCGCCTTCCCGGCGCCGGCGATGATCCCGGCCTCGAGTTCGTCGTTTTTCGCGTTGAGGACCTCGAAGCTGAGGCCGGCCTCTTCGAGCGCCGCGGCGAGCTCCTCCGATTCCCTGACGCTCACGGTCCCCACGAGGATGGGGCGCCCGGTGGCGTGGACCTCGACGATTTCGCGGACCAGCGCCCGCAATTTTGCTTCTTTATTCGTAAATACGGCATCCGGCCGGTCGGCGCGGACGCAGAGGCGGTGGGACGGGATGACGACGACGTTTAACCCGTAGAATTCCTTGAGCTCGGCCGCCGAAGGCGCAGCGGTCGCGGTCATCCCGCAGAGCGTCGGGTAGAGCCGCAAATAATGCTGCAGAGTGATAGAGCCGAGGATCCGACCCTCGGGTTTCCTGAAGACATCTTCCTTGGCTTCGACTGCGGCCTGGAGCCCGTCCGGCCAGTGGCGCTTGTCCATGACGCGGCCCGTGAACTCGTCCACGATCTCGATCCCGCCGCCGCGGACGATGTAATCCACGTCGCGCTCGAGCAAGGCTTCGGCATGCAGGGCGCAGTGGATGGCGGCGAGCAACTGTTCATTCCCGGGGGCGTAGAGATTGCCTCCGCCGAGCCGGCGCTCGAGCTTTTCCAGGCCGGCTTCGGTCGGGAAAACGTCCCTTCTCTCGTCGTCGGTTTCGTAGTCCACGCCATGTTTCAGGCTGCGGATGACCGGGGCGAGCAGGGCGGCGTCGGCATTGATCTCCCCGGCGACGCCTGAGATGACGAGCGGGATCCGCGCCTCGTCGATCAGGATGGAATCCGCTTCGTCGACCAGAGCGGCACCGAAAGGCCGCTGGGTCAGCTCCCCCTTGTCATAGGCGAGCTGATCCCGGAGAAAGTCGAACCCGGCCTCTTTGGCCGTCGCATAGGTGATATCGCAGGCGTACGCCTCCCGCTTTTGCGGCTGGCTCATCCCTTCCTGGACGACGCCGACGCTGAGCCCGAGCAACCTGTAGACCGGTCCCATCCAGGCGGCGTCGCGGCGCGCGAGATAATCATTGAAGGTCAGGACGTGGACGCTCTTCCCCGTCAGGGCAAAGAGGCCGGCCGGGAAGACGGCCGCCAGCGTCTTGCCCTCGCCGGTCGGGAGCTCGGCAATCCGGCCCCCGGCCATGGCCAGCCCGGCGACCAGCTGAACGTCGTGGGCCTCCAGGCTGAGAACCCGGCGCGCGGCCTCGAAGACAAGGGAAAAAACCTCGACGGCCGTCTTGTCGATGCCCGGCAGCCCGTCGGGCGGCGTCGCGGTGCGGACTGCCGCCGCGAGTCTGGTAAGATCGGTATCCTGTAAACCAGCCAAGTCCCTGATGCTACGGAACTCGTGGATCCGGCGCACGATCCTGTGCTTCCCGGCCAGGTCGACCTCGACGGATATGCCGGACACCCTGTTAAAGGCTTCGGCGAGTTTCAGGCGCAGGCGGGAATAACGCGAAAGATTTTTCATGGGAACCTCCTTGACAGACTTCGAATGCCAGCCGCACCGACGGCAGTTCAAAGGAGGTTAGGCGGGGGGACTGCGGAGACAGGGCCGGCGCAGAAAATGAACGGGCCGGCCTTCTTCGGGCAGGGGAGAGGCTCGGCAGCGGGCGATCGCGAGGACAAGAAGAATGGCCGCCAGTACCAATAAGGGCAGTGGGATGAAGATCGATATCAGCGCCAGGCTCAAGACGATCGGCAAGCCGTGGGTCGGAGACGCCCCCTGGATGATCCTATCGCTAATCCGGTTCATTTGATCGTCCCCATTCTAAGGATTTCCGTTGTCCCGCGTCAACTGAGCTGGACTTACCCTCGAGGCCACGATGGCGCTTTTTGGACGGTGGGAATATTCCTGGAGTCGCCGTGGTATAATTCTGAAGGACGGGATCGAGGAGTCATGATGACATCGGTACGAAGCTTATTCATCGGGCTTGCGCTGTGGCTTGCGACCGGGTTTCTCTCCATGTCCGCGCAGGATTTTTCTCCATTCGAGCTCGGGGCCCGCGCCTCGGGACTGGCGGGGGCGTTCACGGCCAAGGCGGACGACGCCACGGCCGTCTTCTCTAATCCCGCCGGCCTTGCCTTCCAAAGGGGCTTCAGGCTCAAGACCAACCTTTTCTTCGCCAAACCGAAGGTGACCGCCTCCTTCCCGGCATCCGGCGCCTCGTTCACCAGCACTCCGATCCACTTCCGGGGCTCGCTGGCCCTGAGCTGGCAATTCGCCAGGCGCCTCAGCGTTGGTCTCGGGCTGTTCATGCCGCACAACTTCGAGAGCGAGTGGTCCTTCAGGTGGCCGGGAAGATTCGCCAACATCGAGGCCGGGATGAATGCCGTGTATGTCCGGCCGGTCCTCTCCGCCGAGATCGTCAAGGGGTTGTCCCTGGGCATCGGCCTGGACTTTGTGTTTTCCAGGCTCTCGTGGCGGCATTTCCAGGAATTTCGCCCGGGGAATTTCTCCCTGCCGGCCGAGGCGGGTACGGACACCCGGCTCGAGCTGAGCGGGAATGGAACAGGCTTCGCGGCCGGGCTGCTGTGGAAACCGTCGCCGATATTCCAGGCCGGGGCGAAATACGTGCATCGGGTCCCCCTCGATCTCAGGGGCAGGGGCATTTTTGTTTTCCCCAACGACGAAATCGGCTGGATCACCGTGCCGGACCCGGTCAAGTCATTCAGGACATTGCAGGACCTGGTCAACCTCTTTTACAGGAGCCAGGATTTTGCCTTCCGCGCGAATCTCCCCCGGGAGGTCGCCTGCGGAGTGGCCTTCGCCCCGGCGGCCGCCCTCTCGTTCCATTTCGACCTGCAGTGGGACGAATGGAGCCGGTTCGGGGGCTGGCAGGTTCGGGCGGTCAATGACGACCAGGACCTGAGCCCGGGTTTCACCAAGGACCTCCAGGATTTCTATGGAGTCGTACCCGACTACGGCTTACAGTCGACAGACCTGGTCATGAAGGATGCCTGGAAGATCAAGGCGGGGGTCGAGTACCGGCCGGCGCCGCACTTCGCTGTGAGGGGAGGGCTTGCCCATCACCAGAGCCCGGCCGGGAACGCCAACCTCAATGCCATCGACCCCACTCCCAGCCTCGATATCGCCGCGGTCGGCTTCGGCTACGAAGGTCCGGTCTTTTCCGTCTTCAACGACGAGCAGGTCGGGGAGCTCTCCTTCGATGTTTACTTTCGCTACGCTCGTTCGGCGGGGGGAAAGGCACGCTCCCAGGCTTCGAGCTGACCTACCGGGCCAGCCGCTGGGAATTCGGGGTGGGCGTCGGCGTCAATCTCTAGCCCCTTTCCGGCAGAAACCATCACGCTGATTTCAGCGTCCCGGCGGCGACGACGATGACGATCCCGAGGACGAGGGTCGCCAGGCCGACCAGGAGCAGCGCGACGGTCCGGCGCCCGGCGCCCTTCCATTCGCCCGTCAGGAAGCCGAGCACCGCACCGGTGGCGACGGTCATGCTCTGAAGGACCGCCCAGCCCACCGAGGCGCCCAGCTCGCCCAGCTTGGTGACCGCGATCCCGTAGACCATCACGCCGCCATACCACAGAAAGGCCATCAGAAACGCGTAAAGCCAGTTGACGCCCGTGCCCGGGGCAAGA
Source organism: Candidatus Aminicenantota bacterium (assembly GCA_963764885.1). Taxonomy (GTDB): domain Bacteria; phylum Acidobacteriota; class Aminicenantia; order Aminicenantales; family UBA8522; genus CAVSCD01. The sequence continues at coordinate 398,966 of CAVXUH010000002.1, read as the reverse complement.
TAGTCCCGGGCGTTCCTCTTCCGGACCATGAGATACACGCAGTAGGCGATGGCCACCAGGCAGCCCGATCCGAGGGCGATCGGCCAGGTCGCGTTCGGCGCGTAGGACGGGGAGGCACCGTGGCCCACGGCGATCGCTTCGATGGGCTTGCCGCTGATGAGCGCGAAATTGAAGAAGGCGCCGAGGACGCCCGCCGCAAAACATACGGCCAGCCCTTTTCCGGCGCCGGCCGATCCCTTCCCCGGTCCGCCGGCCGTCTCCCCGGAGCGGGCCCTGTCTCTCAGGAAACCCGCCCGGGCCGCGGCCAAAATCCCGGCGATCATCACCAGCACGCCGGCCATGATGCCCAGCCCCTGGGCCGTGCGCAGCTTTCCCGGCTGATAGATGACGATCGGCAGGATCGACCCGAAGGCGTTGTTCAGGCCGAGGATGACGGCGTTGGCGATAGCGATGCCGGCCAGCTGGACGCCCAGGCCGTAGCCGATGCTCGCGCAGCCCCACAGGGCGCCGAACCCGGCCACAGCCAGGACGACACCCGGCTTGGTCCCGGCCCAGACCGCGCCCAGGTCCGGGATGGTCACGATCGCCGTGATGAGCGGCATGACGATGAGGGCGATGACCGAAAACCCCAACCAGGTGTGTTCCCATGCCCACGTCCTCACTTTTTTGGTCGGCAGGGCGAAGGCCCCGAGCATGATACCGGCAAAAACGGTCAGGCTGACGCCGAGCGCCGCCCCGTTCACGAAGTTGTCTCCGCCGGCAGGGCCGCATAGGGAGTCTTGGTGATCGTGCGGACCATGCTCCAGAAGTTCTCCACCGGCGTGTCGAGCTGGACGTGATGGGTCGGGCCGAGGAGGAGCCCGCCGCCCCGGCCGATCGTCCGCAGGCGCTCCAGGACTTCGTTACGGACGTCCTCGGCGGTGCCGAAGGGCAGGGTCCTTTGCTCGTCGATCGATCCCCAGAAGCAGAGGTTGTGTCCGTATTTTTTTTTAAGCCCGGCGGGGTCCATGCAGAGCGGCTGGACCGGGTTGAGGACGTCGAGGCCGATGTCGATGAGCTCGGGGATGATGGGGTCGATCTTGCCGTCGGAGTGATAGGCGACGACGAGCCGCGGGTTGATCGCCTTGACCTCCGAGATCAGCCTGGCCAGGCGCGGTTTCAGAAAACGCCGCCAGGTGCCGGGCGACATGATCATCCCGGTTTGACCGCCGACGTCGTCGCCGAGCCAGAGCATGTCGACGCCCAGCGAGGTCAGCCTCCGTGCGGCGCCCAGGTGATAGCGAAAGGGGATGTCGAGGACGGCCTCGGCCAGGTCGGGGGCGACCAGAAGATCCTCCAGGAGCCGCTCCAGCCCGCGCAGGGCCCAGGCCGTCTCGAAGATGGTCGTGACGGCGGCTCCGCAGATCCAATACCTGCGGCCGAACTCGGCGACCGCCCGTCGGGCGGCGTCATAGAGTGACGGCCTGCTGGGGTCGGGCGGCTTGTAGGTGAGGATGGCCGCATCGTCCGCCAGCGGGTGGCCGGTGATCTCGGTGTAGAACCCGCGGCCGAAGCGGGTCTCGTAGGGGCTGAGGTGCCAGCCGATGCCCCATTCGTCGGTGTAGTCCTGGGCTTCCTGGTAATAGGAATTCGCCCAGCCCACGGACGTGATGAGCACGTCGCAGCCGACCGCCTGTTCGAGATCGTAAGGGTTTCCGCCGCCGTGGGGGTTGTGCGGGCCGCCGGTCTTGAGGTTCAGGTCCTCCCTCAGCCTGGCGGCGAATTCGGGAGTGAAGCTCACCTGCATCGGGCAGCGGTCCGGCTCTTCGTGGGCGAAAGCGGCCGCCACGCGGTCACGGGGTTCGATCATCGTTCACGATCCTTTCGGCGTCCGGCTGCGGCGCCGCTTCCTGAACTGACCTATGTTTATGCAGACCTGCCTGAGATAGATCAGGACGGGTACTGCCGTCAACACCGTGATGAGCCGGACGCCGATCTTTTTCCGCCTCCCGATCAGGAGGCGATACGGCCGGGCCAGCGCGACGAGGCCCCCGATATAAAGGGCCCAGGCCGCCGTCGCCAGGATCAAGGCTGCCCGCGGGGACCCGCTGATCCCCAGGAGCGCCGTCCCCGAGACTGCCGCCAGGGACCAGAACGGGAAAGCCGGCTGGAACACCAGCCCGGCGAGTGACGGCTTCTTCAGGCTGAACTTCGTGACACCGACCTGAACATTCCACTTCAGGTAGCCGGCGAGCGTTTCCCTGGGTTTGTGATAGACGGTCAGCTCGTGGACATAATCCAGCAAGTAGCCTTTGGCCCTGAGCCTCCGGGAGATGTCGACATCCTCGCCCCCCTCAAAGAAATCGGGGTCGAAACCGCCGACATCGAGGAGCGCTGTCCTCCGGTAGACCGAATTGCAGCCGGGAACGAAGGCGATGCCCCCGGCGCTTCTCTCGACGTTGGCATCGAACCCGATCGCGCCGCCCGCGGGATGGCCCACGCAGGCGGTCCACAGCCCGAACCGCCCGGTCCCCGGGGGAGGATAGGCGTTGCCGCCGATCGCCGTCACGCGTTTGTCGAGGAACGCCCGGTCGATGACGCCAAGCCATTCTTTGGGGATGAGGCAATCGGCATCCGTGAAGGCCAGGATGTCGAAGGCGGCCCGTTCCAGGGCGGCGTTTTTCTGAGTGCTGAACCCCTTTTCCGAACGGATCAGCCTGACTTTCCTGTATTCTCCGACGATGTCGGGCGTCGAGTCGGTCGAGGCGTCAACCACCAGGATCTCGTAACTTTCCTTCGGGTAATCGAGTGCCATCAGGGAATCCAGGCAGCCGCGGATGTTTTTCTCCTCATTGAGAGTGATGACGACAACGGATACTGACGAAACCGTCATTTCCTGAGGATATCCCAGTCGACGACGCAGCCGTCGATCAGCTTATGGTCGAAGACGCAGTCCCTGCAGAAAAGAATATCGTCCCTGTTCTTGCCGAACGTTTTTCGGAAAGCCCTGGCCCTGGGGCCGAACCAGATTTCCCGGAAGCCCTGTTCACTCAGGTTGCCGAGGGAGTGCGCGTACTTGACATCGAACTCACAGGCCAGCACCTCGCCGTCCGCGAACAGCGTCGGCTTGGTCCAGGGGAAGCGGCAATTGTACTTGGCGGGCTGTCTGTCGACGGCATAGCCCGGCCGATATCTGTACCAGCGAAAGGCCTCCCGGTCGGGCGCAAATCGTCTGTCGACACGGGGGTCGGCGCGTCCCTGCTGTCTCGTCGAAAAGGCTTTGAAGCTGACCATGTCGACGCCTAGCTCCGCGGCCAGGACCCTGAAGTCCTCGATCTGGTGCTCGTTTTCCCTGGAAACGACCATCCTCAGGTTGATGAAGGGCTTGTCCCGCCTTTGTTTCCGTCTCTCCTCGACGAGGATACGGGTGTTTTCTATGACCCGCTCGACGCTCCCGCCGCGCCGGTACCGGGCATGGGTGGCGTCGGTCGTTCCGTCGAGGGCGATGATCAGAAGGTCCAGCCCCGCCTCGACGACCTCGGCGGCCCGCCCGGCGCTGAACCGGTTCAGGTTGGTGCTGGTCACTGTGAGGATATTCCTCTCCCGGGCGTAGGCGATCATCCGACCGAGGTCGGGATTCAGGAATGGCTCTCCCCAGCTCCAGAGGATCACATAGACGAGGTAGTCGCCGATCTCATCGATCAGCCGGCGGTAAGTGTCGAAGGGAAGCAGGGCCTTGCCCTTGGCGAGCGGATCGTGGGCCGGGCAGACCTCGCACCGGAGGTCGCAGATACCGGAAGGCGAGACATGGGCCATGTAAGGATAACCAAGGGCGCGCGAAACCGGCAGGACCCTGTTGATGCCGGTCAGGAAGAGGTTGCCGAGTTTTTTCGTGGGGATATTTCGGGCCACGAGCGGCGCTCTGTCGAACTGAAACCGGAGCTCGCGCTTCGCGGCCAGGCTGAAGAAGCTCTTAAGGAGAAATCCGGGAGTCATTCGACCGCCGCCCCTTTCGTATCGCCCTTGATCAGAATCCCTTCGAGATAGTCGCGCAGGTCCTGCGCCGGGGCGTCTCTTTCCCCGCCGAGCTTTCCGGCGACCCGTTCGGCGTAATGGCCGATCAGGAAGATGAGGTCGTCTTCGCTGTCGGCGACGAGCGCCTTTCCCTGTTCTCCCATCTTCCGGGCGAACAGGACCTGGTGGTCATCGACGTGCTCGCGGAAGCAGGCCCGCCTGGGAAAAAGAATCGGGACCTTGCCCATCTCCAGGCACAGAAAAGTGGTCCCGACGCCGGCGTGGCCGACAACGATATCGGCCTCGCGCATCCTGGCGACGACCTCGTCGAACCCCATGAACCGGCTCGACTGGCAGCTGCCGCCGGCGACTGGGGAATCGCCGTTCTGGATGAACACCTCCCCGTCGATGAGCCCGCGCTCAACGCCCGTCTCGATTGCGTGCACCAGCCGGTCGAACGGGAAGCTTTCGAACCCGACGACGACGAAGATCTTCATGCCACCTGTCCCTTGAACCGCGCCCGCGGGTACCGGCCGGCGAGCTCGGGCCATTGGACAAGAAAGTCGTGAACGACCGGATAGACAAGCCGGCCCGTCATGGACAGGTCCGTGACCCTGGCCAGGGACTCGACATAGACCGTCTGTCTCCCCGACAGCCGGCCGAAATAAAGAAAGGGGACGGCCAGGCCCGCCCCGGTCGAGATGACGACCGTGGGCTTTTCCCTGGCGAATACCCTGGCCGCAAGATACGAATTCCGGAGGAGGTTCTTGACGTTCCTGTTCGTCGGAGAATAGGCCCAGTGGACCTTCTCTCCCCGGAGCAAAGACATCGTGTCCTGCCGGCGAAAGGTCACCCAGAAATGATCGTATTTTTGCCAAAGTAGATTCAGCCGGAAAAGCTCGAAGAAGTGCCCCCCCGAGGAGCACACCAGGCAGATCTTCATTTCTTCCGCCCTCCGGGCGGCGCCAGCCAGCGGGTCAGGTCCTTCCCGGTCAGGCTGGCCAGGGCCCGGATGTCGTCCCGGAAGAGGTCCGTGAGCTGGTCTTTGAGGCCGGCCTCCAGACGCTCGGGACTGAAGATCCTCGCGGACAGACGGTGCTTTAGGTCGGCCCTGAGCTTATAGGGGACGCAGGCCTTGAGAAGCGATTTCAGGGCGGCGGGCTTGTAGAGGAAATCCCCCACCATCCCCAGGAGCCTGGTTTTCGGCGTGCCCGAGACGTTGAGCTTCCGCGGCTTCCGGGGGGCGGGCGCGGGCTCGAGGCCCAGGAATTCCCAGACTTCCCGCTCCGCGCGTGCCGTGTCCTTCATCATCTCCTCGAAAAGGATCACCCGGGTATGGGGGAATGCCTCCAGGTAGGACCTCACCGGCACATGATACTTGCCGAACCCGATGTAGTCGAAACCCGGGGTGTAGCGTTTTTCCAGCCGCTCGCGGATAATGTCGGGGGCGATGGCCCTGTCAAAAGGCAGCTTTTCTTCCCCGTTCCTCTTTTTCAGCTGATAGTGCGACCAGGCCCGCTCCGCCGGGTCCCTGAGGAGGATGATGATGCGGACGTCGCGAGCTCTCTCCCCATAGACCTCCCGGATGTTGCGGATGGTCGCTCCCTGCCGGTAGAGATACCAGGTGGAAGCTTCGCCGATCAGCTGTCCGTCGCGGGCGCCCTCGAACAGGCCGAGATAGGGGGCGAGGTCCGAGACAACATAGGCGGCCGGCGCTCCGGTCCGGATGTCGATGGGAGCGGGGCCTTCCCCGAAAACCGAAAAAAACATCGGTTCCTTCTCGCGGGGCATGAAGACCCGGGGGTGCCGGTCGAGGAGCGAAAAGAGGGTTGTCGTTCCGGAGCGGGCGGCGCCCACGATCAGGAAATCAGGCAGCTTGATGGGGACGTCGCGGCGCTCGACGATCATGTTCTTCCGGACTTTCCTCGGACGACTACTTATACAAAAAAAGCCCGACGAATGCCACACCGGGAAGATTTTTGTTTTCTCCCGCCGGCTTATCGAATACAATTTGGGTGCCGAGGATGAGCACATCGGGAAAAGACCGGGCGTTGAGCGCCGCCCTGACCCTGGCGGCCGCTGCGGCCTTCTACTTTTTTTACCTGAAGTATGTCCCGCTCGTCGGTCCGTTCCAGGCCGTTCTGGTGCCCGTCCTTTTGGCCTGCTTCGCGCTCACCGCCGCGCGCCTGGAATGGGGGGCCCTGTTCTTTGTCTTCAGTTTTCCGCTGATCAACAACCTGCCCTACTTTTTCGGGATCTTTGACAACACTCCCCACGCGCCCACCGCCCTGGTCCTTTTCCTGGTCTTTTTCCTGGGCTGGCTGGCGGGACGCGCGGGCGGGGCGCGCGGCCAGGGGAAGAGTCACCCCGTTTTTCGGCCGCTGGCGCTCTTCCTGACCGTTGTCACCGTCTCGGGCGTCATCACCTTCCTCCGGTTCTCGAACTTCTTCCCCTTCCGCTCGGACGCCGTCTATGAGCTGATCGTCAACGTCAAGGGGGTGCGGGCTGGCGGCGCGCTGATGAGCGACGTCTTCGCGCTCCTCAATTACTTCATCGGCCCCGCTTTCTTTGCCATCGTCCTGCCCCTCCTGTCCGGCGCGCGGTTCGTCCGCCGGGTGCTGGTCGCGCTCTCGTCCGCGACGCTGCTCGCGCTGGTCTTCGCGGCCGTCCAGAAATACCATTCCCTCAGCCTGGGGAACATCCCTTTCTTCATCAAGCTGAATCAGATCAACGCCACCTTCAAGGACCCCAATTCCTTCGGCGCCTTCCTGGCGTGCTTCATCCCCGTCGCCCTGGGGGTCGCCCTGACGTTTCGCCGGTGGCTCCGCTGGCTCTCGGTCCTCCTCATCGCCTTCTCGCTCGCGATCTTTCCGGCCATCGGCTCCCGAAGCCCGCTCGGCGCGCTGGTTGTCGGCCTCGCCATCTTCGCCCTGCTGGCCGTCGCGCGCCTGGAGATGCCGTTCCCGAAAAAGCTCGTCCGGGCCGCCGCCCTCCTGGGCGCCGTCGCCGCCATCGTCGTGATCCTTCTCGTCTTTCAGGGTCAGTCGATCCTGGCGAAGAGGGTGGGGACGAGCCTGGGCCTTTTTTCCGAGACGACTTCCCCGACCTCGTTCTTCAACTTCCGGCTCGCCTTCTGGCAGGCGGCCGTGTCGATGGCGAAGAGTTATCCCCTCACCGGGGTGGGGCTGGGCGCGTACATCATCGAGCTCCCCAACTACCTCCGGGCGGTCGGGGCGACTATCAAGGGCACGGATTCGGCGCTGAACTATCCTCTCCAAGTCGCGGCCGAGCTGGGGCTCCCGGGGCTGCTGCTGATGCTCTGGCTGGCGTCCGAGATCCTGAAGCAGCTCGCCCGGAGCTGGAAGGCCTGTCCGCCGGAGAAAAAATATCTCCTGGCCGGGGTCATCTCGGGGCTGGCTGCCTTCGCCGTCAACTTCATGTTCCAGACCTATATCGGGAGCTTCGAGATCAAGGTGACCCTCTGGCTCCTGATCGCCCTGGCCTTCGCCCTGGGCGGGGAGGGCGGCTGGCCGGCCGGGGCAGAAAGACTGCGCCGGAAACTTGGACTTCCCATCCTGGCGCTCGGTCTGTGTTTCGGCGCTCTTTACGCCTGGAACGCCGCGCACTCACTCTCGCTCGAGAGACGGACGGCCGACCTCGGGATACGCCAGGAGTTCGGCCTCGACAAGACCGAGAAAACGCCCGAGGGGCGCGAGTTCCGGTGGAGCCAGGGGCGAGCCGCGCTGACCGTCACGATGGCCGGGCCGACGCTGGAGATCCCGCTCCTCGCTTCGCACCCTGACATCGCCAAGGACCCCGTCCGGGTCCGTGTCTACCGGGTCATCGGCTTTTTCCGGGCCAAGGCACTCCTGGGCGAGATCACCCTTAGCGACAACTCATGGACGACCTCCCGGTTCACGCTCTCCGGTGAGACGGGACATGACATCATCTTGCTGTTCGAAGTCAGCCGGACCTGGAATCCCCTGAAGGCACTCGGAACGCCGGATCCCCGGAACCTGGGTGTGGCCATCGGCAGGCTCGAGTTTCTATGACCTTTCCGGGCCCCGTGCCGACTGCCCGAAGACCTTCTGCCTGACCTGCGCCAGGACCAGCTTTTCCTCCCCCCCGATGCCCAGGACGGCCACGATGACGGCGTAGGCGGCCGAGTAGGCGAGGACGCCCAGGAGCGCCGGTCCGGCCCCGTCGGCCGGACGCCCCAGGATCGACCCGGAGATGACCGCGACGGGGATCGCCAGGACCCCGGCCGCCAGCGGCTTGAGGCTATCCCACCGGTAAGGATGCATCTTCAAGAGCCATTTTACTTCTGCCAACCTGACCAGGTTGACGACGGCCATGGACGCGGACAGGGCCACGGCGCTTCCCAGGATACCGTGGCGCGGGATCAGCGCCGCGTTGAGGGCGACGTTGAGCGCCAGGGCGCCGCCTGCGTTAACCATACTGATGCGGGTCCGGCCGCTCATGGAGATCATGTAGCCCACCGGGCCCGTGGCGCAATTGACGAACTGCCCCGCACCGACCACAATCAGGCAGGCCAGCCCGTCCTTGTAGCTTCCACCCCACAGGCCCAGGATCGGCCCGCCGTAAAGGACAAGAACCGCGAAAGCCGGGACGCTCACGGTCAATATCCATTTGGTCACGACCTTGAACAGCTCCTCCAGCTTGTCCAGGGCGCGCCTGTGAGTCAGGTCGGAGATCATCGGGGCGAAGATGGCGTTGAAGGCATCGAGGACGAGCGGCAGCACGAACGATGTGCGGAGCGCCGCCGCGAACACCGCCACCTCGGCCGGCGGCCGGAAGTGGCCCAGCATCAGGGTATTGATCTGGAACAAAAAGATGCCGAGCAAGCCGGCCAGAAAAAGCGGTAAAGAGAAGCGCAGCAGCTGCCGCGGGTCGGCGGCCGCCGTGACGTCCCTTCGGGCGAGCGGCGGAAAAACCTTCCTGGCGAGATGGAAGGCCAGGAAGGCGCCGAGAATCACGGGCACGACGAACGCCAGCGCGGCGCCGGCGAGCCCCCATCCCGAGCGCAGAAAAATCAGGGCCAGGACGAGGGCCAGCGCCGGCTCGAAGAGTTGGCGGACTGATATCCTGTATTCGATCCGGCCCAGCGCCTGCAGGCTGTAGACGAGGATCTCGGTCGCCGCGGCGAAGACCAGGCCGAGCGTCATCAGCCTCAGGACGGGCGGGAGGTCCGCGGAATGAAAGACAGGGCCCGCCAGGAAGTCCGATAAGACGAAGAGCAACGCTCCGGCGCCGGCGGCCGCGAGCAGCGCGATCCGTAACCCGGAGACGACCGTCCCCTTCACCTTTTCCCGGTCCCCCTCGCCTTGATAGAGGGAGACAAAGCGGAGCATGCCGCTCGTCAGCTCCAGGTGGCAGATCCTCTCCAGGACCCTGAAGACGGTCAGGGCCAGGAAGAAGACCCCGAAAAGCTCCGGGCCCAGACTGCGGGCGACGGCGAATTCGAAAAGATATTTCAGCACGGCGCCGGCGATCGTTCCGACCATAACCAGTCCGGCGCCCCGGGCGATGGCGGTGACCTCGTTCGAAGCTCGAGCCGGGGCTGGGTCGTCGGCCTCGGCTCCGGGAAGGCGCGGCCCCGCCGGGGGTTTCAGGGACTCACTATCTGCGGACATGGTTGGTTGCACGGACGTTTTAATTTAGCACAAAAAGGGGCCGGGATCGTCTTTATTCTCTCGAGGCCACGGGCGCGTTTGACAGGGGAGGGGTGAATTGCTATCTTGGCTGCCCAAGCCAGGGAATCACGTGAATAAAGAATGCGGGCGCGCCATCGGCTGGCTGGCGGCCGGCCTCGCCGGCTTGTTGCTGTGCTGCTGCCCCGGACAACAGCCTTCGACGCGGTCCCTGCGGTTTTCCCGACAGCCGCTCGACATCAACGATTATTATCTCTTCGACCTGGGTATCGTCGATGCCGACGGCGACCGGAACCTCGATATCTTCACCTCGAACCACACTGCCCTCGCCTCCCTGCTCCTCGGCGACGGGAAGGGACGCTTCCGGGATGTCTATGCCGAGTGGGGGCTGAGCGAGCAGCCCGAGTTCCCCGGCCTCGAAGATGCCTGGACGGCGCCCTCCGCCCCGGAAGAGGGTGTACATATCTATTGGCATAGGCGCCGGCTGATCATCAAGGCCTCCCTGGCGACGGGCGCCGCCGGCTTCTCAGGGCGGCTCGTCACCGACGCTGAGGTCGCCGTCGTCGAGTCGGCGGGCTGGCGGTGCGCCGTCGACCGCGGGTCGCCGTCTCTCCGGCGGACCCGGACCGCGCTCGATTTCAGGCTGGAACCCGGGCGCCTCGAGGGGACGCTTGTCCTGGCGCCCGAGCTGCCCGAGGTTCCCCAGACCTTGACGTTGGCGAAGACGACGGCGCTCGACTCGATCTTCATCGGCTCGAACAAGTTGCACCCCGAACGGCATACCTTTCGGCTGGCCCTCAAGGACCGGCACGGCTTGGCCTGGGCGGACCGGAACGGCGACGGTCGGCCGGCGCTGTTCATTGCGGGCGGTGGCGTCAGTGGCCGGATCGCCGATTTTCCGGAGGTCCGGCCCTACGAACTGCTCATGAGGAGCGGATCCGGGCTCGCCGACGCGGCGTCCGGGCTGAACCTCCTGAACAACGGCGCCCGGCCGCGACAAGCCACCTGGGTAGACGTGGACGGCGACGGTCTCCTCGAGCTTTTTGTCTACGGGATTTGGTCGCGAAGCCAGCTCTTCAAGCAGGCGCCCGGTGGGGTGTTCGCTGATATCGCGCGGGAGTCCGGGATCCAATCCACCGTGAACGGGCTCTCGGCCTGGTTCGACGCCGACGCCGATGCCGACCCCGACCTGCTCGTCTCTGCGCGGGACGAATTTGTCCTGTACCTCAATGAGAAAGGCCTCTTCCGGGAGATTCGGTTGGGCAGGAACCCCCACGGCATGACCGGCGCGCCCCCGAATACCGCCAATTCGGCCGTCCCGCCTTCGCCGATTTTGACGGCGACGGGGATATCGACATCTTCGTGGCCTCGGCCAACGGCAGCACGCTGATCCTGAATCTCGGAGGGACCTTCCGGCTCGAGGAGCCCGGCGCGCGCGGGCTTCCCTCCCGGGCCGCGGCCGCCGCCTGGGTGGATGCGGACAACGATTCCCTTCCCGACCTTCAGAGCGTTCCGGACGGGCTATTCCTGCAGACTCGAGGACACCGGTTTGAAAGGACGGGGCTACTCGCCTGCGACTCGGCCGAGCCGATCGCCGCCGGCCGCTGCCTCTGGTTCGACGCCGACAACGACGGCGACCGCGACGTCATCATCTCGCTCCTGCCCCGGGACGGCGAGACGGCGAGGCTCTGGTCTTCGAGGTTCTTCTTGAACGGGGGATCGGGCCGGCACTGGGTGGAAGTAGCCGTCGTCGGACCTCCCGGAAATCGCGACGGCATCGGCGCCCGTGTCGTCGTCGAGCTTGGCGACGGCCGCCGCCTGACGGATTATGTCGGCCTGGCCGAGGGATCGACTTATTCTCAAGGACATTACCGCCTGTATTTTGGACTGGGAAAATCGGGGCCACCGAGGGCCGTCTCGGTCCGGTGGCCGGACGGGCTGACCGAGCGCGTTCCGACTCCCGCACCGGACAGGCTCATGATTTTCGGCCGCGGCCTCGGTCGCCGCGAACCTGGGGACGGCGAGGTCGGGAGCTTACGCTAGGAACTCCAGCCCCACCCGAAACCGGTTTTCGACGAGCTTGGCCCAGGCCACCTTGGCGAAGACGGGCAGCGTGGTCTCGACCGTTTCGAGCGGGAAGTGGAGCCTCAAGACTTCGTCTTTTTTCAGGGGATAGCCGGTGAACAAGCCCAGTCCGTTTTCGCTGATGTCGACCCCAACCCCCTCCTGCTCGATCGTGATCAGGTTCTGGGCATCGACATAGTTCAGGTCGAACTGGATTGGCCGTCCAAACGAGCTTCGGGGGGCTGCTCTTTTTTCCTCTCCAGCTTTCATAGCGCTTCGCTCCTGCGGGCTCCTGACGATCTGCCCTAAAGATACTGCTAATGCCTATGAATGTCCATCCCTCGAAAGAAGGATTTTCTCCTTTACAAATCCGGTCAGATAATAAAATATATATCTATCAAGGTCAAGGAATTTCGCATGCGCAGCTACCTGGATATTGTCAAGGGGCGATCGAGCCCCGGCATCCTCATCCTGGATACGAAAGGCAATCTTGTCTATTCGAACGCCACGGCGCTCGGCTACTTCCCCGGCCTCCGTCAAGGCCAGCTGACGGCGGAGATCTCGGACCTGTGCCGCGGCTTCCGGGGCCGGCGCCGCCCAGGCCGGGCCGCAGGACAGCGCCGCCTGCATCGTCGTCGACAGCGTCTCGGGCTTCCCCTTCTCCCTCCGCGCTTTTCCGATCGCCGAACGGCGGTCGGTCAAGGCCCTGAATTACACGATGGTCCTCGTGGAGAAGATCGTGGACCGTCACCTGGCGGAGATCGATTTCGACGGGTTGGGGCGCGACTACGGACTGAGCAAGAGGGAAACCGAGGTCCTCCAGCTCATCAGCAGGGGCCTCTCGAACCTGGACATCGCCGGCCGGCTCTTCATCAGCGAGTACACCGTTAAAGACCACACCAAGAAGATCCTGAGCAAGATGAATGTCGCCTCGAGGTCGGGCATCATCGCCAGCCTTCTTCAACCCCCGCCCAAAAAAGGCTGATCCTTCGGACGAAAATGAGAAGGGGGAACGCCGGCGCGGGAGCGCCCCGGATTCGATCGGCTGTCAGCCAGCCTTGGACTTACTGCGGATCTTGGCGCCGGCTAGCGGACCGCCCAGCAGGGCGCTGATGTAACATATGTCAAGCGCTCCGGCGCTCAACGGGAGAATACCCCATACCATGGACAGCACGCCGAGCGTATGGCCCCGATACAGAAAGCCGACCACCAGGAATCCTGCGCCCGCGGCCAGGCGGAAGATGCGGCCCGCCGGGCTGTTGAGTAATCGGGAGAAACCCGATCGGTTGAAGGCTTGTTCGAACCGGCGCCGGGAAGGCCCCACCTTGGACGAGACAAGGGGATGGGGAATTCCCCTTTCGGCACGGCTCGGAATCGTCGGCTTCGGGCTCCGCATCAACTCATCTCCTCGCGACATCAAGATATCCCGGACTGGGCCGGGTGTCAAGAAATCAGAGCCGCCGGGTTTCTGTTCTTCCTACCGGCGCGGCGGCGCTGAGAGGCTCGCCCTCACCGTTGCCGTCATCTCATAGGTCCCCTTTGCGGTCCGCGCCAGATTGACCAGGCTGGGGATCATCACCGCGTCCCCCGGTCCGGCGCAGACGATCGAGAATCTCGGGCCGAGCCCGTCCTCACCGGCCGGAAAGTCCTCCGCCTTCAGCGGCGGGCGGCCGGCGCGGTCGAGCGTCCACCGCTCGCCGGACGACACCCGCCCCTGGGGTTCGAGGCGGCTGTTGAGCACCGTCATTCCTTCCTGAGCGAAAAGACTGGCGATTGTCGTCACCAGCCGACCTTCGTCCGCGATCATCCTGGTCACCGGTCCGCCCCCCACCACCAGGCCTTCCTCCCCGATCGAGAAGCGTTTCCCGTCCAACGCCTCCCGCATCGTCAGGCAGTCCGCGAACGTGTCCATGGCCACCAGAACCGTCTGGGGGAACTTGACTCCCTTCGTCAAAGCCCGGTCGGCGATTTCGATGATCCCCTTCGCGTAGTCGACCTTGACAATCCTGCTCTTCCGCGGGCCTTCGCTCCGCACGGCGAACTTGCCATGGGACAGGCGCGTGCCGTTGAGGAGCATGGCCCGCGCCACGTCCCCTCTCCCATCGAGGACGAGGCAGGCGGCTTGCCCGTCCACCGTGACCCGCCCGTCGAGGATGTACTTCCGCCCCGGGTTGAGCGAGTGGAAACAGTAATGCCGGCTCCCATCACTCAGCTCGACGAGGACCGCGGCCGCCTCGCCATCCTCCGGCTGCATCCTGGCGGCGGTGACATTCTTGATCCAGGTTTGATCCTTATAAGGCTCGAAGACAGTTATGTAGCGGCTGTTGAGCTTCTCGCCGACCCGCCGCCTGAGCATGAACTTGACCGACCGGGGGAGGTGCCGATAGCCCTGGGGTCTGCCGTCACAGGCGATAATCTCCTCGTCCGTTCCGACCAGGTGGGCCCGCAATCCGATCCCTCGCCAAGCCCGCTCGCGATCCTGATCGGGGCCGGGCTCGGTCAGCTTCCATTCGGCGAGGCCCTGGCCCGCCAGGCGCGCCCGCTGCACGTTATAGAAATATTGAAAGCCGCTGCCGCGATAGCCGCGGTAGGCCACCGAGCCGAGCGGCTTGTCCTTGAAGCCGGGATCATCGTAGAACTGCTCGTAGGGCACGTCCAGACCGGCCAGCGTGCCCTTCTCCTGGACCGGCCCGAGCGTCGGCCGGCAGGCGAAGTCCGCCTGGGTGCCCATGCAGATGAAATCATGCTGGCTCCCTCCGCGGACGTAAAACACGTCGAAGATATAGCTTTGGGTCGGCGAGACCTCGACGTGGATGTCCGCCCGGCGGAAGAGGCTGACCTTGTCTTTATAGGCGGGTTCGGCGGAGGCATCCACGACCTGCGCAAAGCCGTTGGGTTCGAAGGCATAGAGCTTCGCCGGCCCGCGGCCCATCCTGGCCGCGTCGACCATGACCGTGTTGTGGCAGGTGGTGTTCGTCCAGAAGCCGAAGAGTTTCCAGTTGAAGTTATCGGTCTGCTCCGGGTAGCCGACATCGCAGAGGAGGGGGTTATCCCAGGAGTAGAGGAGCAGGTTCAACTGGTCGTAGTGGACGTGATTGCGCCAATCCCCGTAGGAAAGGACGCTGGCGGTCCGGTTGGCCTCGCTGCCGGACTGGAGGAGGGCCAGGCCATAACCGGGGAAGTGAAAGGATTTAATGCCGATGGGCTCCATCTTCTCCGGCGGGTGCCGGTCGGCGAGTTCATCGGCCGGCGGGCTGAAGAGGCTGTGGCCGCCGGCGGGGTCCTTCCTGATCACGTGGGCCAGGCGGGGATCATCGACATAGGGAAGGGCCTGGCGGCAGGTGGAGGGGGGGAGCAGGCCGGACCGGGAGAACATGTCGCCGGTATCGCCGATCGGCGGCTCGTATTTCCCGGCCACGGTGATGTCGAAGGGCCAGCTCAGGAGCTTCCGGAGCCGCGGCTTCCGGAAGAGGTCGACGCCCAGGTCGGCGAGCGCCGCCGCCACATCGCTGAGGCTCGTCACCCAACCGATGTTGTAGCCCGGTGACTCGTACGGCATGCCGTCCCGATAAACGAGATTCTCCAGGGCGTCGAGCACCCCCATGTCGACATTGGTGACCGGCTGAGGGTTGGCCAGCACCCAGTCGACCATCTCCTTGGATGTGGGATGCCGCTCTTCCTCATCCAGGGCCGCGGCGAGGGTCAGGAGCGACCGCTGATGCACGCCGTAGTTGCCGCGGATGCGGCCGTTGCCGGAATAAATGCAGCGGGCCGCCTCCATCAGCAGGCGCTCGCGGATGAATCCATCCAAGTCCTTCCCAGCCAAGCCGGCCAGCTTCTGCAACTCCGAATCGTCGAAAAGGTAGGGCCAGACCGCGTCATAGGCCGGGCCGGTCGAATCCGGCGTCCAGATCTCCCAGATCATGTTCGTGATCTTGCCGGTGTACCGGGGGTTGTGCTCCTTGGCCTCGCGCGACTGTTTGTTATAGTCATAGTCGGGGTAATAGACGGCCAGCTGCCAGAGTAGGAGCGCGCACTTGTGGGCGTAACGCCTGGCCTGTTCCGGGTCCGGCGTTATCACCGCCGCCTTGCCCAGCGCCGCGATCGCCGGGAAGAGGAGCTTGCCCATGCTCCAATGCGCATAGTAGGCGACGAACCAGTAGGCCCGGGTGGGGTCGTCCGCCTTATGCCAGCCCCAGCCGTCATCGGCATAGTCGCCGGTGAGGAGAGATCGGTCCTTCAGCCCGCTCGCCAGGAAGGCCGCGAAGTCGTTCGACGGGTACTCCTCGCCGCCGACCGGGCACTTGATCTTGAACGGCCGGTCGAAATCAAATGCCCAGTCGTAGAGCTGGCGCCGGTTGATCTCCAACCCGTGGACCGGGCAGCCCATGTTATGGACCTCATAGCAGCGCGGCACCTGAGGCGGGACGACGAGGGTGCGGAGGCGGTCGTCCTCATACCCGGCCCAGCGGTCCGCCTCGGCGAGTATCCCCGCCCGCTCTTCCCGTGCCCAGTCGTATTTCTCGACATTGCTCCTCATGATCGCGAGCCTGGCGTCAGTGTAGTAGGTGCGCCGGGTCTTGGCGTCAACGGGTACGAGGATCACGAGGAGAAGGAGGATCTGGAGCCGACACGACCTTCGCCACCGGGCCGCCGGCCGGCCTGCGCCGCCGGATCTCACTGAGGAATCCATCTGTCCCGTATCTGTCACGATGACCCTATCGAGCTTCGTCGAGGCCTGCCCGGTGCAAGGGGAATAATGCCAGGAGCGCAGTCGAGCAAGCGGGGTGTTGTGCACTCCTGGGCGATCAGGCCGTCGGGGATGGTAAATCCCCGCGTGATCGAAAGTCAAGCCGCGAAAGCGAACCCGCGCTTCCAGGATCTGCTGGGCCGCCTGAACCTTCCCGGCAACGTCAAGAAGCAAGGATGGCGGCTATTTGAATTCGAAGACGTACTCCTGGATGCCGTGCCGCAACAGGAAGGAGCTGGCGACCTTGAATTGGGCCATGAGCCTGGCGATGTCCCGCGGCTGATGGCGCGGGCATGGCCTCCTGGCCTGGGTCGGCAGCTCGTGGATCATCTGTTCGCGGTTGATGATTCTGAAGGCCGTCGGCGATGCGGAGATGTCCGGGAGGTTCGAGATCAGCGCGAACAGCCGGCTCCCCGGCCGGCACCATCGGCCCAGCCTCTGAACGAGCGCCTTGAGCTCCCGCAGCTCGAGGTAATCGAAAAGGTCCCAGACAAGGATGACGTCGAAAACCGTTTCGTCGCCGAACGGAAGCAGCGCGGAAAACGCGGCCTCCGGGGATTCTTCCTCGGGCCCGGGCGCGCCCGCCGCCTTTCGATCCCGATAGCCGCGATAGAAGTCGTGGATCTGCAGCCGGCAGGAGAATTGCGACCAGAAACGCACGTTTTCCCCAAGGGCCGGGCCGAGGTCCAGGATGGAGTAGCTTCGATCGCGCCGCATCGGCTCCAGCAGCGCGTTCAGTCCGAGCGATCTGTAGACCGCCGGAGAATCCTGGGCTTCTCGAGGAGCGCTCGGAGTCATGGGAGGCTGCGCCGGAGGTTCTCAGTGCGGGCCGCCGGCCGACGGCTGTCTCGCGCCTCAGGGATCAGACCTTGTCTCCGGGCCGGTCCAGTCTGACCGCCGGCTGCGGCGGAAGCTTGACCGCGGCTTTTTCCGTATTTGACGGCTTGGCTTCGGCTTCAGGTTTGGAGCTCATGTCGATGCTGCCCTTGAAGTTCGAACCGTCCTCGAGGCTCACCCGCGGGGCGACCAGGTTACCGCGCACCGTACAGGATTGCCGAAGGATGATCTGCTCCGACCCGTAGAGATTGCCCTCGACCTCGCCCATGACGTCGATGCTCCGTCCGTGGATATCCGCCTTGATGCGGCCGCCCGAGCCGATCGTGACGCTGTGGTCGGCCAGTTCGATCTTGCCTTCGACCCTGCCCTCCACGAACAAGTCCTCGCCGCCCGAGAGGCTGCCCTCGATTTTGATCGAAGGACCGATCAAGGCCCGGTCCCGGGACTGCGGCTGGGGCCTCGGGGCCGATGGCTGTGGCGGTGTCGGCACGGGAGCCTGGGTTGGGGGGGTGTCGCCGTCAGGTTTCTTCCACATGATTGCCTCCTCTTTCAAACCAACTTAGACCAAGAAGGGCGAGCCGTCAAGGACGCCGGGGCCCCCGCCAGCCGCCGCGAGCGGCCGGCGGGCGACTCTTGCCCTGTCAGCCGGCCTCCGGGCCGGGGACCGATCTGAGAAGCTCGACATCGGGGATCCGGCGCTCTTCCTTAAAAGAATAGGAATAGTCGCCGGCGCTCGCGCAGTCAATCACCCTTTTGGGTGAAAAAAGGGGTGAAAAGGCGATAAATCCCACCTTTGAGGGAACCCGCATCGTCGACGGCACGGCCAGGGTCGGGCACAAAGGTCACTCGGCGGTTGCCAAATCGGGCAGGGTCATCCTCTTGAAACGCGACGGGGCGAACGCGTCCGCGGACGATTCCTACGTGATCGCTTTCTGGCGGAGCCGCCGGCAAGTCTGTAGCCAGATTGGCCTGGAGTCAGTGAGGGCCAATCGTCCTATTTAAGGGACGAGTGCCGGGCCGCCAGACAGGTCAGCGTTCGCCGGGCCTGAGAGTCACCATCCCCTCTGAAAATCATTTATTCCCAATCCATTTTTTGAATCGCGCTCTTTCGCGCCCGCGCCCGATCGAATGTTGGTATATTTCTTGCTTTTTTGCATGGTGTGAGAAGCGTCAAGATCACATCAAGGAGATGATCATGAAGAATAAATGGTTGGGCGTGATTGTCTTTGTGGCGATGATCGCCGGTTTCGGGTCGTGCTATCGGCCCTACGGGTATCATCACGGATACTCGGACTATTATGCATACGGGCGGGCCTATTACGGCCACGGCGAGTACCTGAGGCGGGACCGAGGGCGCGCGCGCCATCGGCTCGTGAGGCCGGACTCGAGATACGGCCGCTACTCGTCGAGGGCCCGCACGGCCAGGAGACCGACAGGAAGGGACCGGGATAGGGACCGCTGGTGACGGCCGCCAAGGGTTGCGGACTATCTTTCCTGTTTTAGGACTTCGAAAAGGCCGTGACTTTAACGGGGTCGAATCGAGTGCCTGAGTTGCTCTTGATGATCTTCATGGCACTCTCTTTAGAGCAGGCCCCGCGGTGAGTGCGCTCGCGCCGGTCACGGCAGAACGCGGTTCCGCTTCAGGCCCGTCTCCCACCGGAGGCCTTCTGCGGGGAGCGCCAGCGTCCAGATAACGCTTTCGCCGGTGGGCCGGCCGGCGATCCGCGGAAGCGCCTCGAGCGGCTGGCCGGGGGCCAGGGGGATCATGGCGAGGGTCAGCGTCGCCGGGAGGGCCGCCTTGCCAACGTAAGTTACGGCGGGCGCCGGCA
The DNA here is from genome assembly GCA_963764885.1 of Candidatus Aminicenantota bacterium. Taxonomy (GTDB): domain Bacteria; phylum Acidobacteriota; class Aminicenantia; order Aminicenantales; family UBA8522; genus CAVSCD01. The sequence continues at coordinate 379,821 of CAVXUH010000002.1, read as the reverse complement.
TCAGGCGGTCCGAACCGCGACCGGTCCAGCCCCTCCCGTGCTTATGCTCGACCCCGTCCTCCACCGCCTGGACCGTCTTCGGCTTGCCGTCGGGGAAGAAGGTGACGCCGGGAGTCCTGTCGCCAATGGTCAGCTTCGGCTTCAGAGTGTCCTGTAGCGGCACGAGGATGAGGCGCGCGCCGTTCGGGGCGGTGGCGATGGTGCGGTCGCCGTCAAACTCGATCTTGACCTCGGCCTCGAACTGAAAGTTGCGCTCGACCATCGCCTCGTCCTGGTCGCCGGTCAGGACGTCCTGCAGCAGCCAGTACTGCCCGCCGGCGAAGAGCAGGCGGCGCTCCCAGTCCACGGGCTTCAGAGGCCGGAAGCTGGTGCTGCCGCCGAAGAGCGTGTACTCCGCGCCCTGCTCCCAGGTATTGTGCAGGGGTTCCGTTCCCTTGAGCGGGATCCCGGAGCCCTCGATGAAGGCATCCACGCCATCGACGGTGATCAGGTTGTGCAGGAAGCCGGCACGCTGCACCGAGATGAAGGCGCCCGGGTCATTGCTGGCGTAGCGGGTGGAGGAGGGGTCGATGATGAAGCGCTGCCCGTAGGCGTCCAGGACGAAGCTGAGGCGGTCGCCGTGAAGATGGGTGGTGCCCCAGGGCCCGCAATCGATGCAAAGGTAGCGGGCATCCTTACCCCAGTCGCTGCGCATGGCGTAGTAACCGCTCCACTGCTCCTGTCCCGCCCGCGGCCAGTTGAGGAAGGGCGGCAGCGGCCCGTCCTTGCCCGACAGCAGCGTATGTCCCCAGGGCATCTCCAGCCAGTCCAAGGCCGGCCCGAACAACGCGTGGGACAGGGGGGCGGCGTACAGGTCGCCGAAGGATGGCATCCGGGCGCCGGGCTCGGAGAGCCCGATCATGCACTCCGCCAGCGCGGCGACACGGTCCCGATGCGCCGCGATGGCCGGCTGGTCCCGCAGGGCGGTGCTGAACCGCTGGGCCGTGCCGGAGCATTCCAGGCTGTAGGCGGTGGTCAGCTCGATGCCCATGCCGTCGGGGTAAAACGCTTCGATGAGGTAACTCAGGGCCATCTCGGCATCATGGGCCAGGTAGGCGCGCGCGGGCAGGAAGTCGTCCAGCATGGCACACAGCATGGCTTGGCTGTGGATCATCGCGCAGCCGCCGTTGTGCTTCTTCTCCACCACCCACAGGGCGATCTCCTGGCGACAGTAGCCCGCCTCCTCCAGCATCCGCCGCAGCAACTCCAGGATCTCGCTGTCGCTGACCTCCGGGCAATCCCTGAGCAGGTTGATCGTCTCGGCCAGCTCGTGCATGCGCTCGGGCATCATGCCCCAGTACCATGGCTTGGACACTACGGTGTGGCTCGTCCAGCCCTCGCGGCTGTTGTGTCCTACGTATTCGGACATCGGCCAGGCCTTGATGAACCCGAGCATGTGATCCACGCACCAGCGGGCGTACTTCGGGTCGCGGGTACTGTGATAGGCCTCCCGGACGGGGGGAATCAGCGGGAATCGCGTGCTGCAGGAGAGAGGCGACTCCCGCCAGTTCAGGCCGGTCGGCGGCACCTCGTAGGCGCTGTAGCCGTCGTCAAGGTGCCCGGCCATGAAGGCGTCGGCGCGTCTTGGTGTCCGGGGCGCGGGTCGCGGCGGCGGGCGCGCCAGTCCGTCAGGAGCGGAGAAGGGATCGGCTGGCGGCGAAAGTGCATGACGTAGGCCCTCGCGGCGGCAGCCGCGTCCCCGCGGCCGAGGGCCTCCTTTACGGGCGCCAGTTCCGGGCTGGTGAGGTCGAGGAGCCCCAGCAAGGCGGCGGTATCCGGGATCACGTAGGCATCCCGCTGCGGCTCCTCGGGCCTGGCCGCGGGGACGCCGAGGGCCAGGGCGGCCGTCAATACGAGAAGCAGCGGGCCCGCGACCCCGCAGGATGGGAATTTCCTTTTTCGCGCTGGGGTGAGCCGGTTTCCTTCGGGCCTTTGACTGATGCCTCGCTTCATGAGGCCATAATATTCGCGGCCGGGAGCGCAAGTCAATTGCCCAAATCCCTGCCGCCCGCGCCGTCAAATGTTGATCCGAATGGGCAAGATGACGGTCAAAATGCCCTTCCACCGAAGCTGCCGCTGGATGGCGAAGGCTGTTTCGTTATGAAGGAGACGTTGGATAATCCCCGCCCGGCGGAAGACGGCCTGGCCGGCAAAGACTGCCGACCGGGGGAATTCTTTGGAGACCGATTCGCAGAGATTGCTCGCCGCCTCGACGATATCCGTGCCCAGGTCAAAGCGATAATCGGCGGCGAACCCCAGTCTCCTGGCCAGGTCCACGTACTTTGCGAGACCATCGCTGGTCGAGGCGCGCAGCATCTCGAGTGCCTCGGAACTTTTAAACGATCCCACGTCGACTTCGGCGACGGAGACAAAGATAAAATTCTTGTAGAGCCCGGGAAAGCTGCGGATCACCGAAAGTAGGGTATGCGCGCCGAACCCGTTGAACCCGTTAACGAGCTGGATGGCGGTTTTGGCGCCGGGATCGGGTCGGGCGGTATTGACCGGACCCCGGGTCGGCAGGTCAGTCAGCAGATCGTCCATCTCCCTGACTCCCCGCCGGACCTTTGAATAGTGCCCCCGCGTCAGGTAGCACAGGCCGATGACCGTGGCGGTGATGATCAGAGTCAACCAGCCGCCAGCCCCGAACTTCTCGAGCGCCGTGACGATCAGGATGGTCAGGCAGAGCATGAGCCCGGTCAGGTGGACCGGCAAGTGCTTTTTCCACTCGGGTTCGGTCTGCCTGTTCTTGATAAAGAAACGCGACATCCCGAGCTCGGAAAGCGAGAACGTCAGGAAGACGTTGATAGAATACATGACGATCAGGGTGGCGATCGACCCGTGTGAGTACAGAACGAGTAGGACGGCCGCCCCGCCCAGGAGCAGCACCCCGTTCTGGATGGTGAACCGGTCGGAGAGCGAGGCGAACCGGTGGGGGAACCAGTAATCGACGGCCATGTTGGCCATGACCCGGGGCCCGTCAACGAACCCCGTCTGGGCGGCCACGAACAGCAGCGCGCCTTCCGAGAAGATCGTGATCAAGGCGAGCAGCGGGCCGATGTGCCAGCCCCTGAACACCTCGTTGGCCAGCACGGCATTGAGCGTCTTCCCCACGGCGGGGTGGACGTCCAGCAACAGATAGCAGAGAAGAATGCCGCCCGCGGTGACGGCGAGAGAAACGGACATATAAAGCATCGTCCGCTTGCCGTTCTGGACCCGCGGTTCGCGGAGGATTTGAAGACCGTTGGACACGGCTTCGATCCCGGTATACGTGCCGGCGCCCATCGAGAAAGCGCGCAGGAAAAGGAGGAGCATGCCGGCCGACCCAAGCGTCGTCAGTCCACCCTGGAACCCCGAGTGGATCCGTTGACTGAGCGGCCCGATGTTCGGAAGATGCATGATGATCCCGTAGCCAAGGAGAAGGATATGCGTGACGACGAACGTCAGGAAGATGGGCGTCAGGAAAGTCACGGATTCCTTAACTCCGCGGAGGTTCAGGACCACCAGAACGATGATCGCCCCGATCTCGAAGGGGATTTTGTAGGGCTGATAGCTCAGCGGGAAAAAGCTGAAACGCGTCCCCGCAGGAAACGATGGACGCCGTGATCGTCAGGACATAATCGACGAGCAGGCGCTTCCCGAGACGACGCCCGCCCGTTCCCCCAGCGTGTGGGTGGCCACGATATAGCCGCCGCCCCCCGACGGAAAGTACTCGATGATCCGGGAATACGCATAGGAGATGATAAAAACGGTAAAGGCCGTGGCCAGGACCAGGGCGAGCGCCAGGTAAGTATGCTCACCGAGCGCCCTGAACGCCTCTTCCGGGCCGTACGCAGAAGAGGACAATCCGTCCGAGCCCAGCCCTATCCAGGCAAGGACCGGGATCAGGGCGAGCTTGTGAAAAAGCGACGGGTCCTTGATGCTCCGGGGCGGCCCGATGATCGTGTGGCGGATTTTCTGAGGAAATGGCTCTTTATCGTTCAATCCTCGACCTTTATTCCGTCCTGCTTATCTTTCATGTCCAGCTTATTCTCCAGCAGGTTGATGCCCTGTAAGATAATAAAGGTCTCGTCGTTTGTCTTGATATCGAGGACAATGTCGGATTTCTTCAGCAGTCCCTTCATCCTGTCCGACAGATAGGCGACCGAATTGGAGACGTAAAACGGAAAGTACCAAAAATAGCCGAACGCCAGGATGATACAAAAGGTCGCCACGCCGGCCATGAGTTTGATGATCCTGGCCGAATGCTGCTTCGTCATCTGGCTTTTCCGCTCGACCGCCTGCATGTTGATATCGTTGATGTTATTGATGGCGTGCCTGAGGTTTTCAAAGGCCGGCTGGTATTCGCCGAAATAGAGGGCCCGACCCTCCTCTCCCGTGATGATCCGAAGGCAGAGGTTTGCATATAAGCCGTAACCCTGGTTGACCGTGGCCACGTATTCCCTTTCATTGATCTCGGTGATATTGCTGTTTTCGGATTTGAGGTTGCTTTCAAATTCATTCTGGCCGGCGTCAAGGAGCTTCAGGTAGTAGTCGGAAGCCCTCTCGTCGTTGGGTCGGGTTGAAGACGATGCTGTTGATCGCCGTCCGCGTGTCCTCGAGGGCCGAAATCATGTTTTTAGCATAGACCAGGGATTTGTAGTTATCTTTCAGGATGTTTTCGGCGTCGTTCGAGAGTTTGCCGATATTAAGCGAATAGAAAAACACGAGCACGAAGATGATAAGGAATAAGAACCCCAAGCCCAAGGACAGTTTCTTTTTGAGTGTCATGATGCCTCCAGAGGAAACTCGTTAACGGACCTATCATCGAAAATACTGTTGGCCATCCTAACTCCCTTTTCTGAGAGATTCTCGAGGTTACTAGGCACTGGACGGCCCCGGCACCTCCCAATTCAGGACGACCGCCATGGCTTCTTCCGGAGTCCGGGCGGCCCGGAGAACCTGGAGAAGATGGCGGTTCTGGGCGGCCCGGCTGGCGAGGCCCAGGAGCTGCACCTGCGACATCCGGAGATTGGGCCGGAGAAAGAATCAGGAAGACGGTCTCGATCGGTCTCTCCGTGGAGACATCCGAGACGCCTCGCCTGGTCAACCCGAGCACGATAACCGGCTCCATAAGGCCATCGACGCGCACATGGGGAAAGGCCACACCTTCATTAAAAAAGGTCGAGCCCTGCTCTTCCCGTTTCATGATGTCCCGGAACAAAGCATCGGGGTCCTCGACCCCGCATTCTTTCCCGACGCTGGCTGCCAGGGTTCGAAGAACCGCTTCTTTCTGGACTGGGACATCCCAGATGATGATGCGTCGAGCCGAGAGCGATCGGCCCAACGTCGGCTGAACCGAAGCCGTCAACCCGGCTTCTGGAATCAAACAGGCGTCTCCCGTTTCTCTCGGGATTTCCGCCAGGGACTTGATGAGGGCGGGTTCCTCCTTGCGGGTGTCGAGGACGATGACCGTGACTCCTCTGGCACTCCTGATCAGGTTTCTGACGATGTTATTATTCTTTCCGAACCACTTCCAGAAAGGCTTCGGGTTCGGGCTGCCGACCACGATATGCCCCACGCGATACTCCCTGGCGAACCTGAGGAGCGTATCGGGCACGTCTTCTCCTTTATAAGTGAAGACCATGGCGCCCAATTGCTTGGCCAAGGTGAGGGTATCGGACAGGATCCGCTGCGTCCGGGCATCGATGACCGTGGCTTCCTCGGACTGGGTCTGAACATAGACAGCGTACCAGTTCCGATTCAGTTTCCCCGCCAGGCGCGAGGCAAAACGAAGCATTTTTTCGCTGTTGGGGCCGTGGGAGCTCAGACAGACCATAACCTGATCCGGGGCGGCGACGTTTTCGTCCTCAGAGACAACGCGCCTTCGGAGATCGATCTGTGAGGCCAGCTCGCGAAGCGTGAGTTCCCGGAGCTTTTCCAAGTTCGAGGTCGTAAAAAAATTGGCCAAAGCCGTCTCGATCCGTTCCCTGGGATAAATCTTGCCTTCCTCCAATCGTTTTCGGAGATCCTCTGTGGTCAGGTCCACGTCCACGATCTGGTCGGCTTCCGCCAGGACAGAATCAGGCAGGCGCTCGCGCACCTTCACCCCGACCGATCCTTCGACGGTGTTATAGAGACTCTCCAGATGCTGGACGTTCATCGTCGTGATGACGTGGATTCCCGCCGCCAGGATGTCTTGGACGTCCAGGTATCTCTTTGGATTCCGGCTGCCCGGGACGTTCGTGTGAGCGAGTTCGTCGATGAGCGCCACCTGCGGCCTGCGGCTGAGGATGGCATCCACGTCCATTTCTTCGACGGTGATGCCCCGGTACTCCTGCCGCCGTCGGGGGACGACCTCCAAGCCCTCGGCCAGCTTGACGATCTCGGCTCGGCCGTGGGTTTCCAGGAGGCCGATGGCCACGTCGATGCCCTCACCCTTCAACCGGCGACCATCGAGGAGCATTTGATAGGTCTTGCCCACGCCCGCGCTGTACCCGAGGTAGACCTTTAGCCTTCCGCGCTGGGAGTGCCGGATCATTCGCAGGAACGCGGCGGCCCTATCTTCCGCCATCATTCATCCTAGTCTATCATCGCGAGACCCCGTCCAGGTCCAGGTTGAGCCTCAGAACATTGACCCGGGGTTCTCCGATCAGACCGAGAAATCGCCCTTCCGCATGCACCTTGACCAACTTCATGATTTCCACCTCGCTCAGCCCGCGCGCCCTGGCGACGCGGGGAGCCTGAAGGAGCGCGTTCTCGAGGCTGATGTGGGGGTCGAGGCCGCTCGCCGATGTCGTCACGGCATCCGCCGGCACCGGTTCGCTCGGAGCGAGGTTGTTTTCTGCTCTATAAGCTGAGATGCGCCGGCCGACGTCGTCGAGCAGCTTTTTCGCCGTCGGGCCGAGATTGCTGCCGCCTGAGCTGGTCGCGTCATAGCCCTTCCCGGCCGCCGAGGGGCGGGGGTGAAAATACTTGGGATCGGTAAACCCCTGCGAGATCAGGCTCGAGCCGATGATCCTGCCGTTCTTCTCGATCAATGAACCGTTGGCTCTCGCGGGGAACAATCCTTGGGCCAACACCCAAACGGTCAGAGGGTAAATGCCGCAGAGGATAACGGCCAGTGAGATCGTGGCCAGCAGAGATACCCGGATTTCCTTTAGGGTGTTTTTCATGTCCGACTTTCTTTCCTCATCTCAAACAAGGTGAAGCGCGTTCACGATCAAATCCACCAGCTTGATCCCCGGGAAGGGAGCCATGATGCCGCCCAGCCCGTAGATCAGAAGATTCCGCCTGAGGAGAGCAGCCGCGCCCAACGGCCGAAAACGAACGCCGCGCAGGGCCAGGGGAATGAGCGCGATGATGATGAGGGCGTTGAAGATGACGGCACTCAGGATGGCGCTCAGCGGCGACTTGAGGTCCATGATGTTGAGCGGGGCGATGACCGGAAACACGCTGACCAGCATGGCGGGGATGATGGCGAAATACTTGGCCACGTCGTTGGCGATGCTGAACGTCGTCAAGGCTCCCCGGGTGATGAGCATCTGTTTTCCGATCTCCACGACTTCGATCAGCTTCGTCGGGTTGGAGTCAAGGTCGACCATGTTCCCGGCTTCCTTGGCAGCCTGCGTTCCCGTGTTCATGGCCACTCCCACGTCCGCCTTGGCCAGGGCGGGCGCGTCGTTTGTCCCGTCTCCCGTCATGGCGACCAGGTGTCCCGCCGCCTGTTCTTTTTGGATCAGCGTCAGCTTGTCTTCCGGCTTGGCTTCGGCGATGAAATCGTCCACGCCCGCCTCTCTCGCAATGGCGGCGGCCGTGAGCCGGTTGTCTCCGGTGATCATCACCGTCTTGATCCCCATCGCCCTGAACCTCTCGAAACGGTCCTTAAGTCCGCCTTTGACAATGTCCTTGAGATGGATGGCGCCCAGAACTCTGGTCCCCTCCGCGACCAACAGAGGCGTCCCCCCCGAGAAAGCGATAAAGGTGACCGTATCCAGGACCTCGGCCGGACAAGCGCCGCCGGCGAACGCGCTGATGGCATCCGCCGCGCCCTTTCGGATCTGCCGGCCGTCGATATCGACACCGCTCATCCTTGTCTGGGCCGAAAAAGGGATGAATTTGGCATGCGGCATGTCCGAGATCGAACGGCCTCTCAGGCCGTACTTCTTAGCCAATACGACAATGCTCCTTCCTTCCGGTGTCTCATCGGCCAGCGAAGCCAGTTGGGCCGCGTCCGCCAGTTCTTCGACCGTGACTCCCGCAGCCGGACGAAACTCGGATGCCTGTCGATCGCCCAGCGTAATTGTCCCCGTCTTATCCAAAAGCAGGACGTCCACGTCCCCGGCGGCTTCAACCGCCCGGCCGCTCATGGCCAGGACGTTTTTCTGGACCATGCGGTCGATGCCGGCGATGCCGATGGCGTTGAGCAAGCCGCCGATCGTCGTGGGAATAAGACAGACGAGGAGGGCCACCAGCACGGTGACCGTTAGCACTACGCCGGAATAGAGACCGAAAGGTTTTAGCGTCATGATGACGACCAGAAAGATGATCGTCAACGCTGAGAGGAGTATGGTCAAAGCAATCTCGTTCGGCGTTTTCTGACGTTCGGCCCCCTCGACCAGGCTGATCATTCGATCGAGAAAGCTCTCGCCCGGGTCGGCCGTGACACGGACCTTGATCTCGTCGGAGAGAACGCGCGTGCCTCCCGTAACCGCGCTCCTGTCTCCGCCCGCCTCCCGGATGACCGGGGCCGATTCCCCCGTGATGGCCGATTCATCCACCGTGGCCACACCTTCGACAATTTCGCCGTCGGCCGGTATGATCTCGCCCGCGGTGACAATAAAGAGGTCGCCTTTCCGCATCCTCTCAGCCGGGATTTTAACCACCGTGCCGTCGGCCTCCAGGCGCCTGGCAATAGTCTGGGTTCGTGTTTTTCTGAGCTCTCTGGCCTGAGCTTTGCCCCTCCCCTCGGCCATCGCTTCGGCAAAATTGGCAAAGAGAACGGTGAACCAGAGCCAGAGGGTTATTTGAAAGATAAAACCCGCCGGCTCCTCTCCCGACCTGAAAATGAGCCCAAGTGTGGTCAGGGCGGCGCCGACCTCCGTGACAAAGATGACCGGGTTTTTCATCAAGGAGAGCGGATTCAGTTTTTTGAAAGAATCGACCACCGCCTGGGCGATGATCCGACGGTCAAAGAGCGAATAAGTTCTGGCTGCCACAGGACCTCACTTTTTCAATAAAGGACCTTCGACCCCGACATCAGAAAATGCTCCACGATCGGACCGAGTGCCAGAGCGGGTAGGAACGTGAGCGCTCCGACGATCAGGACCGTCGCCACCAGGACGAAGGTGAACGTCAGCCCGCCGACGGGGAACCTGGCGGCCGAGTCCGGGATCAATTTCTTCCTGGCCAAACTTCCCGCCAGGGCCAACACCGGGACCATCATGACGAAGCGCCCGAACAGCATGGCCAGGGCCAGCGTCACATTGTACCAGGGAGTGTTCCCGCTCAGCCCGGCAAACGCGCTCCCGTTGTTGCCCGTCCCTGACGAGAAAGCGTAGAGAATTTCGCTGAGACCGTGCGGCCCGGCGTTATTGAGGCCGGCCATTCCCCACCGGCTCACCACGGCCCAGGCTGAGAAGCCGAGGATGCTGAAAATCAGGATGAGAACGGCGAGGACGCTCACTTTGACGTCATAGGCTTCGATCTTCTTTCCCAAGTATTCGGGCGTCCGCCCGATCATCAACCCCGTCAGGAACACGGCCAGGACGACAAATATGAGCATTCCGTATAATCCAGCACCGACGCCGCCGAAGACCACCTCCCCCAATTGAATATTATATAGCGGAATCAACCCGCCCAGGGGCGTGAAGGAATCATGCATGGAATTCACCGCCCCGCAGGAGGCGTCCGTGGTGACCGTGGCAAAGAGCGCGGAATTGAAGATCCCGAAACGAACCTCCTTCCCCTCCATGTTTCCTCCGGCGCGATCGACACCAAGAGCGTGTAAGCGCGGATTGCCCGCGGTCTCGGCCCGCCAGCAGACGAGGACGGCGGTCAGAAACAGAATGAGCATCGCCCCCCAGACGGCCCAACCATGCCTCTGGCTTTTGACGGTCCGGCCGAGGTAATAGGTGAGGCCGCTCGGGATAAGGAAGATCGAAAGCATCTGGAAGAAGTTCGAAAGAGGCGTCGGGTTTTCGTAGGGATGGGCGGCATTGGCGTTGAAAAAACCGCCGCCGTTCGTCCCCAGCATCTTGATCGCCACCTGGGAAGCGACGGGTCCTTGGGCGATCGATTGGGTTTCCACCCTCTGCTCCTCCATCACCAAGTTTCCTTTGGCATCCTTGATTTCCTGGCCCGCGCTGTCCTTCTTCGGGATTTGGGTTGTGGAGGATTCGATCAATCTCGCCGTCTCATAAGGCTTGAAATTCTGGATCATGCCCTGGGAGACCAAAAAAACCGAGAAGACGAGGCAGAGCGGAAGCAGCAGATAGAGGTTTACGCGGATAAGGTCGGCCCAGAAATTCCCGATGGTCTTGACGGAATGTCGGGCAATGCCCCGCACCAGGGCGGCCGCAACGGCGATCCCGGTAGCCGCGGAAACAAAGTTATGAAAAACGAGCCCGACCATCTGCGAGAAATAGGACAGAGTGGACTCTCCTCCATAGTTCTGGAAATTCGTGTTGGTCGTAAAACTGGTCGCCGTGTTGAAAGAGAGATCCGGGCTGACCGGCCCGAATCTCTGCGGGTTCAGCGGGAGAAGATGCTGAAGCCGGAGAATAAAATAGGTGAACAACAGCCCTACCAGGCTGAAGACCAGCACCGAAAAAGTGTACTGCTTCCAATCCTGCTCCGTCTTGGGGTCCAAACCGAAGAGGCGATACAGCAGCCGCTCAACGGGCTTGAGGGCCGGGTCCAAGAAAGTTTTTCCTCCCGGGTCCAGCGTGCGGACGAGGTAGAGGCCGACGGGCTTGGTGAGCGCCAAGAGCACGGAGATGTAGAGAATCAGTTGAAGCCAGCCATTAAGATCCATCAATCCACCCCTCCGCTAAAACTTCTCCGGCCGAAGGATCGTGAAAAACAGATAAACAATCAAGATGAGTCCGATGATGATGCCGATGATATTGGACATTTTCTAGAGCCTCTCACAGGCGCGGGCATAAATATAGCAGAGCCCGAAAAAAACGATCGCGACCAAAATGTAGATAAGGTCGATCAAAGATGTTCCTCCTCTGCCGGAGCCCGATCCGCCCGCCTGAGCGTAAAAGTGAAGGCGGACCCCTTCCCCTCTTGACTTTCAACGCCAACTTTTCCGCCATGGGCTTCCACGATCTCCTTGACAATGGCCAGTCCGAGTCCTGCCCCGGACTCTGCTCCCTGGTCGGGGACGCGGAAGAACTGCTCGAAGATCCTGGAAAGATACTTGGCGGGAATGCCTTTGCCCGTATCAGAAACGGAAAATTGGACCCAGTCTTCATCAGCCTTCGTTGAAAGAGTGATGCTCCCACCCGGAGGAGTGTACTTGAGAGCGTTCAAGAGCAGGTTGCTAAACACATGTTTGATCCTGGTCAAGTCAGCCTGGACTTCCGGCAAATCATCCGGCAGTTCAACACGCAGGGTCACTCCTTGATCCTGGGCCATCCTTCTGTATGGCTCCAGGCCGTCCAGGATAATCGCGCGCGGCGAGACCGTCCGGAGCTCCATTTGGACCCTCCCGGATTCGATGCGGCTGATATCAAGCAGGCTGTTGAGGATGGTGTGCAGCCGGTCGCTGTCTTCTCTGGCCGCGATCAGAAGCTCGGCCTGTTTCTCGGTCAGAGGTCCGACCTTTTCTTCGAGCAACAGGTGGATGGCCATGCGGACGGAGGTGAGTGGGGTCTTGAGCTGATGAGAGACGGTGGTGATGACGCCTCTTTTGATCTCATCCTGTTGGCGGATCTGGGTAACATCGTGCGCGGCCAGCATGACCCCGGCCGGCTGTCGGTCGCTATCCAAGATAGGGGTCGCGTCCGGACGAAAGTACCGTTCTTCTCCATTGACAAAATGCTGGACGACTTTTTGACCGTTCCCCGGCTTGACTGTGCGGCCATCCCAAAGAGCATCTTTGAAAAGACTGATCAGCCAGCCGAGAGGCAGATCAAAAATGAGCGTGCCCGGCTTCAGACCAAAAATGTTTCTGGCCATCTCCGTGGCCACTTCCACCCGCCCCTCCAAATCAATGATGGCGACGGCATCCGGAAGTCTATCGAAGGCCTGTTGGGTGGCGCGTTGGATCCGGTGAAACTTCGCCTGATCGGAGCGCCGGAATTCCCGAAGGCTGGTCGCCATGCCGTTGAAGGCCTCGGAGAGACGTCCGATCTCGTCCCGGGAATCCCCCTTGACGACGAGGTCGAGGTTCCCTCGCCTGATTTCATCGGCCGAACTGATGAGGTGCTGAATCGGACGCAGAATCCACCTCCCGATAAAAAGCATGAACCCGATGGCAATGGCCGTGCCCGCGATCAAGAAAAGGTACATCTGGCTTCGCGCCCTGGCGGCGATCTGCCGGGCTTCATCATTGGCCTCGTTCATATTCTCCTGGTTCATCTGGAGGATGCCGTCGGCGGCGTCCTTGATCTCACCGAACAACGGGAGGAGCCTGCCGAAATAGGCCTCCCGGCGGAGGGCAACGCCGTCTCCGGCATTCCCGATGCCCTGCAGAGTCGCCTTATACTGGACATAGATTTTCTGAATGTGCGCCGCCTTTTCTTCCTCTCCCGGAACGGTAATGTTGTTCAGCTCTACCTGAAGTGCGTTCTCAAAGGCCATTTGGTTCTTCCGGATGAGGCCTTCGCCTTCCCGGGTTTCTCCGAGGAGTTTAAAAAGCACCCCGCTGTCGATGCGTTCCAGGGCTTCTTTCATTTGCTGGCAGGCGATGACACTTCGGTAGTTTTCGCGCAAAATCACGTCGATGGACGCTCCCAGCCGGCTGAGGTAAAGGATGCTCTGGACGCCAATGATCAGGATAATCAACAAGAGCCCGCCGAATCCAAGGGATAGCTTTTGGCGGAGTCCTAACATATATTGCTCCTGAATTTTTATTATAGCAAAATTGGTGCCAACTCATAATTGTATCTAAGTTATTTATATATTTACGGATATGAGGGCTAGAGGAATTCCTGGTCTTGCAAATTTCAAGCATATGAGAAAGCCGCCGTTGAAAATCGCAAGGAAGTCTTAACCTTTTTTGCGCCCCGGCGTCGCACAGCGGCAGAGCGACCCTAAAAGGTGAAGAGGGCGTCCACGCTGAATGTCAACTGATCTTTGTCGCCGCTGTTGAAAACCGAATGGTCAGAGTGGCCGTAGCGGACTTCAGGTCTCAACAACAACTTCGAGGGAAACTTGGCGTTCGGGAAAGGCCTGATGGCCACGCCCACCGTGGACCCGTATAAGCTGGCGCTGAGGGGGGCACCGGTGGAGAAGCCGTCGGCGGCGTCCCCGTACCACTCCAACCTGGTGTTGAGCGTAAAGTGCGGATCAAACGCGTAGCTGATGTAGCCAGCCATGCCTCCCCACTGCTTAGTGCCGCTTGTGAGGCCAGGGATGTCCGGTGCGTGGACGTAGTCAACGCCCAAGCCGAGGCTCAACTTTTCAGTGATCTTCTGGGTGGCGACCAGGTCCAGTGCGGTCCACCAGTGGCGGGTGTCGCCTTCAGGCAGGTTGGGCCCGACTCCCGCCGGGAACTCCGGGCCTTCCGTTATAACGAAAATGAAGGAGGTCCTGGCGCTGGGCGTGTAGGTCACGCGGCCCAAAAAGTCCAAGGCGCCGTTGGCGTCGCGGGTGGACTGGTTCCAGCCACGCGTGAAACCTGCGTCAAACGACCATTTGGGGTTCAGCACGTAGGTGACGAGAACTCCTGTCTGCGTTCCCGGCTCGGCATAGAGGAATTGGTAGCTGTAAGAATACAGTGCTCTGGACGGATCGCCGAAAGCTCCGTAGATGTTGGCGCTGAAGTGCTCGAAGCCCGCCAGTTCGATCCATTTGCCTGCACGGATCCGCACCGGCAGGCCGGGGATGGTCATGTCCACGTAAACTTGGAGAAGGTCCCCTTGATATCGGTTCGTCTGCGTATCACCGATCCCATTCGAGTGGATGAACGCGGCGTCCGCACCCCAGATGCCTTCTGCGTGGAAACCAAAATCAAACCGCTTCTTCGTCGGATCGACCGCGCGCTCGACGTTTAAACTGATCTTGTCGAGGATGGCCGTATCTTTGAAACTGTTAAATCCGATGAAGGTCGGACCGTTATGGGCCGGCGAGGTGGCGTCATATAGGTAACCGCCTTGGAGGTAGCCGTAGATGTTGATCCCCAGGTTGTCCAAAGACCCGGCCAGTTCCGCCTTGCCCAAAGCGCTCATCAACAGCCCGCGCGACGGTGCCGCCAGGGCCTCCGATGGCTTTGCCTCCTGTGCCGCTGACTCCGTGACAAATGGATACATCATCGAGACCGCCAAGATTATGCCTAATAATCTCTTTGCCATCTGATTTCTCACCCTTAGCAATTCTTCTTCATAGATTGAGAACTTATATTCGTATAGCAAGATGGATGCCAAGTTTGGAGATGCCTTAAAATATTTAAATTAAATAAGTTATAACGGAGATGGAGTTTAGGCGGGTTGCATTTTTCAAGAAGCAGCAGAAGGCCGCTTTGAAAATTGCAAGGCGGGGCTGCGGTCTAAATTCCGTAATTTTTGCGGCGCCGCCAAAGCGTTGCCTGATCGATCCCCAGGATGTCGGCGGCCTCCTGAAGGGACCTCGATTTAGCGAGGACGCGGCGGATATGGAGTTCCTCGATCTTTTCGATCGAGACGGCGTCGCCGACCTTCGGATCGATATCGCCGGGCAGCAGGCTCGAAGGCAGACATTCCAGGCCGACCCGGTCGCTCCGGCAAAGGATGGCGGCCCGCTCCACGACGTTGCTCAATTCGCGGACGTTGCCGGGCCAGGCGTACCGGGTGAGCAGTTGGAGCGCGTCATTCGTGAACCCCGAGTACGAACGGTGGTTGTTCCGGCCGTGAAAGGCCAGCAGCCGCTCGGCCAGGGCGGCGACGTCCTCCGGACGCTCCCTGAGCGGCGGGACCTCGATCGGGATGACATTGAGCCGGTAAAAGAGGTCCTCGCGAAACCGGCCCTGCTTGACCGCGTCCTCCAGGTTGGCATTCGTGGCGGCGATGAGCCGGACGTCGGCCTTTCGGGTGACGGAGTCACCGACGCGCTCGTATTCCCTGTTCTCGACAAAGCGGAGGAGCTTCGGCTGAAGGGGGAGGGGCAGGTCGCCGATCTCGTCCAGGACGAGCGTCCCCCCCTCGCAGGCGGCGATGCGCCCGGGGTTGTCCCGGACAGCCCCCGAAAAGGCGCCTTTGACATGCCCAAAGAGCTCGCTTTCCAGGAGTTCCGAGGGAAAGGCGGGACAGGAGATGAGGCCGAGGGGCCGGGCCGCCCTCGAGCTCCAGGAGTGAATGGCCCGGGCCAGCATGGATTTGCCGGTCCCGCTTTCGCCGCGAAGGAGCAGGGTCGCGTCGGTCGTCGCCACCCGACGGGCCAGGGCCACGGCCTGCTGCATGGTCTGACCTGCGGTTGAAAAATCGACCTCCGCATGCTCGCGGCCTAAGACCTCCTCGAGCGCCGCCAGCTTTTGCTCCAGGGTCCGCATTTCGAACACTTTCTGGACGGCCATCTTGAGCTGGGGCGGGGTAAAAGGCTTGGGAATATAGTCGGTGGCGCCGCGGCGCATGGCTTCGACCGCGGTGTCGATGGACGCGTAGGCAGTAATGACGATCACTTTGAGCCAGGGGACCGCGGCCAGGAGCGAGGGAATGAGATCAAGGCCGTCATCCGTGCCCAGGCGCAAGTCGACGAAGGCGAGGTCGAACGGCGTTCGGGCCGCCTCCGCCATGGCGTCACGGGGGTTACTGACGGCGCTGACCCTGTGGCCCTCCGTTTCGAGGCAGACGGCCACGGTCTTGCGAATATTGGCCTCGTCGTCGACGACGAGGATCTGGAGCGAGTCTGTCATGCGCGATCCGTTTCTCCGGGTTCGTCCTTGTCGGCCTTCATCAAGTTTTTATTCTATCATGATCGTCGATCATCGGGAATGATCTCTTGAGCCCGGGACTCCTTCGGACTGAGCAAGTTTTGGCTATTATGACCACGGTTGTCAAGGGAACAAGGCGAACGCCCAATCCGAACGCATCCTCATGCTCGGGAAGGAAGCCAATTCCAGGAACCTCCGAGATCGAGGACGACCGAACACGGCCGGCGGGATTGAAGGACAGTCGAGCCGCTGTGCGGATGCCGGGGACCTGAGACCGGTTGACTGGGACTCGCGTTCTTTGATACGCTTTGGCCGCGTCGAAAGATGGGGGCGGCCATGGCCATCAAGTGCCCGAAATGTCATTCTGAGAATCCCGGGACCAAGCAGTATTGTGCCGACTGCGGGACACAACTCCCCGCCTCTAAGGCTGTTCAGCCAGACGCTACAGTGACCCTGCTAACACCCATCCGTGGATTGCCCACGGGTTCCCTCTTTGCCGGCCGCTATCAAGTCATCGAAGAACTGGGGCGGGGCGGCATGGGAAGGGTCTACCGCGTCCTGGATACAGAGATCCAGGAGGAGGTGGCCCTTAAGCTCTTGAATCCTGATATCGCCTGCGATGAAAGGATGATCGAACGATTCCGGAATGAGTTGAAATATGCACGAAGGATCACCCACCGGAACGTCTGCCGCATGCATGATATCAACAGGGAAAACGATACCTTTTTCATCACCATGGAATACGTGCCGGGGGAGGACTTAAAGACCGTCATCAAGAGGACCGGCCAATTGGCAGAAGACAAAGCGGTGGCCATCGCCGGGCAGGTCTGCGAGGGACTCAGGGAGGCGCATCGGCTGGCTGTCGTCCATCGCGATCTGAAGCCGCAAAACATCATGATCGATCAAGACGGCCATGTCGGTATCCTGGATTTTGGAATCGCCCGGTCCCTGGCCGCCCAAGGCGTTACGGAAGCCGGCATGATCATCGGGACCCCGGACTACATGTCTCCCGAACAAGTGGGTGGGATGGCGGCCGACGCGCGATCGGACATTTACGCTCTCGGAGCCACGCTCTATGAAATGGCGACAGGGCGCGTTCCCTTTGAGGGCGACACGGCCTTGATCATCGCGATGAAGCATAAGGCTGAAACCCCCCTGAGCCCCAAGGAGATCAATCCCCAGCTCTCCGAAGAACTCAGCTCGATCATCCTCAGATGCCTGGAAAAAGACCCGGAGAAGAGATACCAGACGGCAGAGGAATTGCTGGCGGAATTGAACGGCTTGGCGGCAGGTTTGCCGACGGCCACGGGTGTCCTGAAACCCAAGGTCCCGGCTTTTCTTGTCGAGGGCGCAGAAGAGGTCCGGTCGAAGAGACCGGCATTTGTCGCTTGCGTCCAAGAGCTCGAAAAGCTGGGCAGGTCCATCGAAGCGGCTCTCTCCAACAAGGGTCGGGTGATGTTCGTTACCGGCGAGGCCGGGAGCGGGAAAACGGCCTTGGTCCAGGAGTTCGCGCGGCGCGCCCAGGAGACATATCCGGAGCTCATTGTCGCCTCGGGCAAGTGCAACGCCCATGCGGGCATCGGGGACCCGTACCTGCCGTTCATCGAGATCTTGAGGCTATTAACGGGAGATGTTGAAGCCCAATGGATGGCCGGCGCCATCTCCAGGGAACACGCGCTTCGGCTGTGGAACCTTATGCCTTTCGCCGTCAAAGCCTTATTGGATGACGGCCAGGATTTGATCAATCTTTTTGTCCCCGGAGCCGCCATAACCTCCCGGAGCGAAGCGTTCTCATCAAGAATGCCCAGCTGGCTGGCCGGCCTGAAGAAACTCGTCGACCATAAGTCCTCGCTCCCCGCCGACCTGATGCTCCAGCAGAGCAATCTTTTAGACCAATACACCCGAGTGCTGCAATATCTGGCCAAAGACAGGCCGCTTCTGCTTATCCTTGATGACCTCCAGTGGGTCGATCCAGGCTCGGCCAGCTTGCTCTTTCATTTGGGCCGCCGGATCCAGGGGGACCGAATCCTCATTCTCGGGGCTTTTCGGCCGGCCGAAGTGGCTCTCGGCCGGGGCGGGGAGCGCCATCCCCTCGAGCCGATTTTTCATGAACTCAAACGCGATTTTGGAGAGATCGAGATCGAGGCCGGAAGAACGGACGCCCGTCGATTCGTGGACGATCTTATCGACACGGAGCCCAACCGTCTCGGCCATGAATTCCGGGAAACGCTCTATGGCCTGACCAAAGGACATCCGCTCTTTACGGTCGAATTGCTGAGGAACATGGAGGAAAGGGGGGCTTTGGTCAGGGATAGGAATGGAGAATGGACAGAGGGGCCGGACTTGGATTGGAACAGGCTGCCGGCGCGGGTGGACGCCGTCATCGAAGAGCGCATTCAAAGGCTGAATCAAGGATTGCGGGAGATCTTAACGATCGCCAGTGTCGAAGGCGAAGAATTCACCGCCGAGGTGGTCGCCCGGATCCAGAAAGAAGAGATCCGGGAGCTGATCAAGCTCTTGAGCCGGGAGCTGGACAAGCGGCATCATCTGGTGACGGCCAAGGGCGTCCGGCAGCTCGAAAAACAGCGTTTGTCCTCGTACCTTTTCCAGCACATCCTGTTCCAGAGATACCTTTATAACAGCCTTGATCCGGTGGAGAGAGCCGAGCTTCACGAAGACGTCGGGGATATTTTGGAAGCCCTCTATGGAGAGCAGGCTGAAGAGATCGCCGTCCAGCTGGCCAGACATTTTCTGGCAGCCGGGATCGTTCCGAAGGCCATCGACTATCTTCATAAGGCCGGGAATAAAGCCGTCCGGCTGTCTGCCGGCGCAGAAGCGATCAGCCACTACGATAAAGCCCTCGAACTTCTTCAGACGCTTCCGGATACCCCTCAGCGCGATCAACTTGAGCTGGCTTTACGGCTCGCCCTGCTCGTTCCCCTTATGTCGACCAAGGGCTTTGGTTCTCCGGAATCGGGCCGGGCTGCTGTCCGCGCGAGTGAGCTCTGTGATCGAGCCGGCGATAGGCGACAGCGGTTTTTCGCGCTTTTTCAGCTTGTTAATTATTATGGAACTTCGGGCCAGTATCGAACAGCGCTGAAATTTGCGGAACAAATGTCTCAAATAACGGACCCAGCCAAGGACCCCGTGCTCGGGGCCTGCTGCTATTATGCCCACTCCTGGCCTTTGCTCAATTTGGGAGACCTTGTCCAGACGGTTGAGTATGGCCAGCGGATGATCGACGTTTACGATCAGGAAAAGCACGGCTTCCTGGCGTATCTTGTCGGCTATGATGTGGGAGCGTTCAATCAGGGCTTTGATTCTTGGGCGCAGTGGATCCTTGGCTATCCCGATACAGCCCTCCGACTCCTCGATGAATCCGTGAGCATCGCTCGCCGATTAGGTCACCAGCATACGCTGGCCTTTGTCCTGCTCTTGGCTTGTGAACTCAATTGGTTCCTCGGGAACTTTCCGCAGATCAGCAAAGACACGGATGAACTGGTTCCGTTCTGTGAGAAGAATGGGTTCGTTTACATAGGTGCGCACGGCTATTTTTATCGTGGCGAGAGGGCCGTTCTCGGGGGAAAGGTCACAGAGGGAATAGCCCAGATGCGCCAAAGCCTGGCGATCATGGAAGCCACGGGGACCGTAACTTGTTTCTCGCGGCTAAGGCTGAGGCTCGCCGACGCCTGCCGAAAAGCAGGAGAACCGGAGGAAGGTCTGGCCGCGGTGGATTGGGCCCTTGATGCTGTCCAAAAATATGAGGAGAGATACGTGGAAGCCGAGATTTACCGGCTCAAGGGCGAATTGTTGCGGACTCTGGGTAGGCCCGAGGATGAAGTGGAGCAGCATTTCCGGCAGGCGATCGAGATCTCACGCCAACGGTCGGCCAGGTCCTGGGAGCTCAGGGCTATGATGAGCTTGAGCCGCTTGTGGCAGAGCCAGGGAAAACGCGAAAAGGCAAGAACGGCGCTGGAAGCGGTTTACTCCTGGTTCACTGAGGGGTTCACAACCCCAGACCTTATCGAGGCGAAGGCGCTCCTTGAGGAGCTTTCTTGATCTGATCTGAAGATGACCTGAGTTCGGGCCTGATGGCTCGGTCCGGGCGGCCGTGGCTTTATCCTCGACAAACTTCAGCCGCCCATCTACCGACGCCCGCCCTTCGAGCCACCCGCGTTATAGTAGCGAATTCTCCACGGGAATGTTAGGATTGGGACGCGATACGGGAGTGACAACATGGCACACAAAAGCATGAGACGGACGATTTGTCGTAGCCCCAATTTTGCTGGGTTCGCTTTGGCGGGGTTGGCGCTGATGGGGGTGATCTTGACCGCGATCCCCGTGTCCCCGGAACAGCCGGGCGGCGCGCCTGAGTTGCGCTCCTTTGATCCGGCCAAGATCCTCACCGTCCTCAACTTGGACGGCCCGGGCCTCGCGGCCGCGCGCGAGCGCGCCAGGCAAAATGATCGCGACGGTGCGCTGGCCGCCCTGCTCGCGTATTACCGGGCGAAATACCCCCTGCCGGAGAGATCCGCGACCGCGGAGGCGTCGTCTTTCAAGACCGCTGACGACATCGTCCGCCATGTGTTCCGATGGGGACCCTACGAGCCGGCCGCCTACGGTCCGGAGATGGATTGGGCTTGGGACCCGCGCGGCGACATCGAGTGGGTGGCCGCCGTGTACCGCTTCTATTGGGCGCGGGAACTGGCCGAGGCCTATCGCGGGACTCGCGACGAGAAGTACGTCACGGCTTTCGTGGAACTGACCCGTGACTGGATCGGCAAACATCCCCTCGAACAGCACACCCGGACGCACCCGGTATATACGAACTGGCGAGGGTTCGCCTGGCTGGACATCCAGACCGGCAATCGCGCCACGAGCCTGTGCGCGGCGTTCCCCGCCCTAGTCCACGGCGCTGCCTTCACGCCGGAATTCCTGGGCGTGTTTCTCGCCTCGTTATACGACCATCAGGTCAAGACCGAGAAACTGCCGATGAACGCCATCCATAACAAGGCCATCTTCGAGCAGCGGGGGTTCGTCGCGGTGGCCTACCTGTTCCCGGAATTCCGGGATGCGCCGCGCTGGCTGGCCATGGCCCTGGACCGCGCGCGCGAGAACTTGCTGGCGCAGACGACGGCCGACGGGGTGCAGCGGGAATGGTCGGGAGGATATCATTTCGGCGTTCTGAGGGACGCCGTCGAGATCATGCAGCGAGCGGGGGAGAGGGGCATCGCCGTGCCGGAAGATTACCGGGCTCGCGTGCGGAAGATGTTTGAGTACGTTTTGGCGATGACCGCGCCCGACCTGACGTTCCCGATGTTCAATGACGCCGGCCGCGACATCGACCTCCCGGCGGAGCGAAAGGGCTGGCCGCTGTATTCCACCTTGAAGGAGGCCACGAGTTTCCTCGGCGATCCGAGGTATGCCGCGTTGGCGGATCTCGACCGCGAGCGGTTGCCGTCCCAGAAGAGTTCCGCTTTCGCCGAGGCGGGCATGTACGCCCTGCGGAGCGGCTGGGACCCCGATTCCGTGTACCTTGCCTTGCATTGTTCTCCGCCCGCGATCTCCTCGCACGACCAGCCGGACAACGGGACCTTCGAGCTGTGGGCCTACGGCCGATGGCTGATGCCGGACACGGGATACTTCACGTACGGCCATGACGCGGCCGCGAGGGATTGGCACCGGCAAACCGCCGTCCATCAGACGGTCACGCTCGATGGTCAGAACGCCGTGATCAAAGGCCGCCACCGGCTATGGCGAAGCGACGAACGGCATGACGCTCTCGTCGTTGAAAACGAGAGTTACCCGAACCTGCTGCACCGGCGCACGGTCTGGTTCGTGGACCGCGCGTTCTTCGTGCTCCTCGACGAAGCGATCGGTGAGGCGCCCGGCGCCCTGGACCTGCATTTCCAGTTCGCGCCGGGGCCGGTCACCTTCGACGCCCCCGGGCACTGGGCCGCCACTGGCTTCGACGAGGCGAACGTCCTCGTCTGGCAGGGGCCGTCCGCGCCCGTGACGCTCGAGGAAGAAGAGGGGTGGTTCGCCTGGGCGTATGGAAAACGGACGCCGCGACCGGCCTTCCGCTTCCGCCATCAGGGGCGGGCGCCAGCGGCCTTCGTCACGGTGATCGTCCCGTTTCGGGGGAAGGCGAGGCCGGAGGTGGCCCTGCTGAGCGCGACATCACCGCCGCCGGGCGCCGACGCCGTGACTGTCAAGGTAACGGTCTCCGGCAAATCGTGGGAACTGAGCCGGGACCTGAGTTCGGACGCCGCGACAGTGAGTGAGATCGCCCTGTTGGAACGGTAGGAAATAGGCAAATGCCCAGAGATGGTTGGACGAATTAAGGAGGGAGAGCATGGATCGAAAAATTTCCGAATCGATAACGTCGCTTATCGGCGGGACTCCCTTGGTCCACCTGAGCCGCGTCGGCCAGGGCCTTCCCGTTCGTCTCGTGGCGAAGCTGGAGTCGTTCAACCCCTGCAGCAGCGTGAAGGACAGGATCGGCATCAGCATGATCGAATCCGCGGAGAAACAGGGATTGATCCGGGAGGGCACCATCATCATCGAACCCACTTCGGGGAATACGGGGATCGCCCTCGCATTCGTCTGCGCGGCCAGGGGCTACAAGCTCATTTTGACCATGCCGGAGACGATGAGCATCGAGCGGAGAAAATTGTTGGCGGCGTTTGGAGCCGAGCTCATCCTGACACCCGGACGGGAAGGCATGCCGGGCGCGGTGAAGAGGGCCGAAGAGATGGCGGCCGCCGATTCCCGGTATCTGCTCCTTCAGCAGTTCGAGAACCCGGCGAACCCAGAGGCCCATCGGAAAACGACAGCCAGAGAAATTTGGAATGACACCGACGGACAAGCGGACATCCTGGTGTCGGGCGTCGGTACCGGGGGAACGATAACGGGGATCAGTGAAGTGCTGAAAGGGCTCAAGCCATCCTTCAAATCCGTCGCCGTCGAGCCCCTGGATTCGCCGGTGCTCTCGGGAGGGAAGGCCGGCCCGCACAAGATCCAGGGCATCGGCGCCGGCTTTATCCCGAAGGTGTTGCGCCGGGACCTGATCGACGAAATCATCCAGGTCAAGGCCGATGACGCCGGGGCCGCGGCGCGAAGGCTCGCCCGCGAGGAAGGCATCCTCGCCGGCATCTCGTCGGGGGCGGCCCTGTGGGCCGCTCTCCAAGTCGGCCGGAGGACCGAGAACGAGGGCAAGATGATCATCGTGATTCTCCCGGACAGCGGCGAACGCTACCTCAGCACCTGGCTGTTCGATGCCGGCGAGGCCTGAGGGAAAGGAGCAAGACACCATGGTTACGAAAGACACGGTGCCGCCTTGAGGGGCGCGGCGGGCACGATCGAGACAAACGCGGGGCCGGACGCCGCGCTCCCGTCAGTAGTCGAGAAGCTGTGCCAAACGAATAACAGGATGGTCCAGAAGCTGTGCGGCGGCAGAGAGGAGCGCGCCCTGCCGTCTCGCGCCATGACCATTGAGATAGTCGAAGAGCTCAGGTCCGTTCTGTTTCCCGGATATTTCGGCGTCTCCGAGCTTGACCTCTGCAGCATCGGATTCCATGTGGGCTCGACCCTCGACAGGGTGATGCGGCTGCTCAGAGAACAGATCCTGCGAGGCTTGTGCTTTGTCTGTCCCGGGGGAGACAAGGCGCTCTGCGAGGCTTGCCGAGATAAATCCGTCGCGATCACTCAGTTGTTCATTTCCGGCCTTCCCGAAGTCCAGAGGCTTCTGTCCTCGGATGTCTCGGCCACGTACGCGGGAGATCCCGCGGCGACGAGCACCGACGAAACGATCTTCTGTTACCCCGGCATCCTGGCCTTGACGAATTTCCGCGTCGCCCACGAACTCCACGCGCTCGGAGTCCCGCTCATCCCGAGGATGATGACCGAGCATGCCCACAGCATCACCGGAATCGACATCCATCCGGGTGCCCGGTTAGGGGAGAGCCTGTTTATCGACCACGGCACCGGTGTGGTCGTCGGGGAAACCACGATCATCGGCGACCGAGTGAAAATCTATCAAGGGGTCACGCTCGGAGCGATCGCGTTTCCCGCAGACGAATCCGGCACTCGCGATCAAGGGGCGGCCAAGGCATCCCGTGGTCGAGGATGACGTTATCCTCTACTCCGGAGCCACCCTTCTGGGCAGGATCACGGTCGGCAGGGGATCGGTGATCGGCGGCAATGTCTGGCTGACCGAAAGTGTGCCGCCCCGGAGCCGAGTTCTGCAGTCCGGCGTCAGAGCCGAGAGGTTCCTGAACGGAGAGGGGATCTAGAGCGCAATCCGGGGCCTTCAGCCTCCAGTAATGTTTTGAAGGGGAGGTTTTGTAAGATAATCCGAAGAAACCGGCAATATTTCCTACTTTTTTGAGGACGACTCCTTCGCATAGTCGACCATTCCCTGAAAGTCGACCACAATTACTGGTTCGTTGCCAACAACCCAGGCGTCATGCCCTGACGGAAGCAGGGAAATGTCACCGGCTTTCAGGTCTTTCTCCGTGCCATCATCCATTACCACATGTAGGGTTCCTGAGATGTGATACTGAAAGTGAGGAGCCTCACATAACCTGGTTTTGGCTATTGGCTTGACATGCTTCGACCACTGCCACCCGGGCTGGAATACCCCTCGCCCGACAAGGACTCCACCGACCTTGACCAGTTCCACCTTTCCTTTTTCAAACTGCCTCACCTCGTCCGGGGCACTGAAGCTCTTAGTTTCCATTTTCGCCATTTTGTCGCCTCCTGCTATATGGGATTATAGAAGAAACTGCTTTTCTGCTTCGCTGAGTGAATACGCCTTAAGGCATCGGATTTTCCCTCTTCCCATCGCCACGGATATGATAGAACGTAGAGCGAGAGGAGGTCAAGTTGAGGGCGCGGCCTTGATCTTCACCATGTACCCTCGGTCGACGGGATAGGCCAGCATGATGAGCAGCGCCAGCAGGGCGATGATGGGGCCGGAGACGAACGTCAGCCGGGCGACATTTTTGGCGGCAACGGCGGTCTGGGTAGCGGCCTCGGGAACGATGCCGGCCCCGTCGAGCATCAGCCCCGTGACCAGCAAGCCCAGGGAGGCCGTCGCTTTATTGAAGAAGCTGAAAACCGCTGAATAGCTGCCGTCCTTGAGGACGCCGGTCCGGCGAAGATTGATTTCGGAGACGTCGGCGATCATGGAAGCGGCCAGCGGCACCAGCACTCCGTTACCGGCCCAGTACATCGTCTGGCCAAGGGCGAACACCAAGGCCGCCAGGGGAAACAGCCGGCCCGCGACGAGCGGCAGGCCGTCGGGCAGCCGGAGGGCCGCCTGCGGAGTGAGAATGTCCCCGATAAAAAAAACATAAAGCAGGAGGCTCCCGATCACATTCAGGGCGACGCCCACGCCGACCGCGGGCTTCTTGTCCAATCGCCTGGCGAGGGGCGCAGCCAGAAGGGAGCCGAGCGCGAAGCCCACCATCCCGCTGCCGTGGACGATCGTCTTCAGGAAATCAGGGAAGCCCATGTAGAACCGGTAGGTGAACATCTGAATCTGCGACACCAGGAGCATGCCGAACCGGGCGATGCCGAAAAAGGCAAAGACCGCGATCGCCAGCCGGTCCCGCAGGATATCCCTCATGTCCACATAAAACGCCTGGAGACTGTTGCCCGCGATGTGGGGGGAGGACCTGGTGTCGTGGGCGTGTCTTTTTGTAGAAAAATAGCAGATCAGGATGAGCGCCAAGACGGCCATGGACAGGGCCAGGCCCATTCGCCGGTAGTTCGCCTCGATCGTCGTGCCGTCGATGATCCGCTCCCGACGCGCCCCTTCGGTCCCCGAAGAAAAGCAGCCAGCCGCCGGCCATGAAAATGAGGTTCATCGTCATGTTGAACATATACCGGATGCCCTGGAGCTTGGCCCGCTCGTCGTAATCGGTGCGAGATCTCAAACCCCAGGGCCGTATAGGGCACGTCGAAGATCGTGGAGGCGGTCTTGACCAGGAGGTTCAGGCCGAGGAGGTACCAGAAAATCGCTTGCGGTCCCTTGAAAAATCCCGGAACCGACCAAAGGAAGAAGAAGGAGGCCGCCAGGAAGATGCCGCCGCCGAGGATGTAGGGATGCCGTCGGCCGAACCGGCTGCGCGTGTTATCGGAGATATGCCCCATGACCGGGTCCGTAACGGCGTCCCAGAGCATGGTGATGGAGAGCGCCATGCCCGCCAGCCTGCCGCTCAACCCGAGGACCTGGACATAAAAAAGGAGGGCGAAGGCCGAGATCCCGTTCACGGCCAAAGAGTAGGCTCCCTCTCCTGAAGCGTAGGCGATGAGGTGCCTCAGGGGTGTGCGGGGATGGGACACGGAAGACTCAGGCGGCATGGACCGGGGGGGACGGCAGGAATACCCGGAACGTCGAACCCACGCCCGGCGAGCCCTGCAAGTCGATCCGGCCGCCATGAAGAAGGACGATGTGTTTGACGATGGACAGCCCGAGACCGGTCCCGCCCGTCTTGCGGGAACGGGACTTGTCCACGACGTAAAATCGTTCGAAAACCCGGCTCCGGTCTTTCTCCGGTATCCCGATGCCCGTATCGCTGACCTCGATGATGACGCCGCCTTCGGCTTTTTCCAGGCGGACGTCGGATGTTCCCCTTCTCAGTATATTTGACCGCGTTTTCGACCAGGTTGATGAAGATCTGCTCGAGACGGAAGGCGTCCCCGTCGATCGGAGGGAGATCCGCGGCGGCCTCGAATCGCAGCTCCAGCTTCTTTTCCTTGGCCTTCGGCTCGAAGATCCGGACGACGTTTTCCGCGATCTCTTTCAAGTTGACTCGCTCGGGCTCGTAAGCGAGGTCCTTTTCCTCGAGCGTCGCTAAAGAGATCAGGTCCTCGACGATCCGGATCAAACGGTCCGTATGCCGGAGGATCGTTTCGGCGTAGCTTCGCGTCCGGAGGTCGGTCATCTCCTCCAGGGTCTCGGCATATCCCTTGATGGCCGTCAGCGGGGTCCGCAGCTCGTGAGAGACATTGAGGACAAAATCCTTCTTGATCCGGGCGAGGTTTTGTACCTCCGTGATGTCTTGGAGCGTCACCACGACTCCCTCTTGAACAGGCAGGAAGGCCACCTGACAGAGGATGGTCCTTTCTCCAAAAACGAATTCCTCGAGCCCGCTTCCTTTTTCTGCCTTAACCCGATTAATGTGATCCACGAACGGCGTGATTCTGATCACTTCCCAAAAGAACTTTCCCTCCAAGGTCGCCAGGCCGATGAGGGCCTTCGCGCTCCGGTTGGCGAGCATGATCCTGCCCTGACCATCAATGACGAGCAACCCCTCCTGCATCGAAGCCATGATGTTGTCCAGCTCTTCTTTGCGCTTCTTGAGGTCGTGGAAGAGCGTCTCGACCCTGGCCGTCGTCTCATTGAAGGTGGCGGCCAGGTCCCTCCATTCGTCGTTGCTCCGGACCTTGACTCTGGCCGAAAAATCGCCGCCGGCGACCCGACGCGACGCCTGGATGAGCTGGCGCATCGGCTGAGTCAGGCTCCTGGAGAACAGAAAAGCGCCGACGATCGAAATGACGATCAGCAGGCCGACGGCCCGGCCGATGTCACTCCGGATGGCTTTGAGCAGGACATCGATGTCCCGGACGAACAGGCTGAGGCGGAGCACGCCCTCGACCCGCCCGCCTCGCTCGAGGGGCAAGGCGACATAGAGCATCTGCGCCTTGAGGGTGCGGCTGTATCGGAGGGAGCGGCCGACCCGGCCCTCCAGGGCCTCCTGGATCTCCGGCCGGAAACGATGACTTTCCATGACGGCCGGGTCCTGCTCCGAGTCCGCCTCGACGACCCCGTCGGGGTCGATGACCGTGAGCCGAGCGCCGACTTTCTTCCCGTTTTCCTGGAGGAACGACTCGAGGTCCGCCCGACGATCCCGGTCGAGAGAATCGAAGATGCGGGCATCGAGCGCCCGGCCGACATTCTCCAGCTCGCCGGCCAGCGTGTTCATATAATGTCGTTTGATGGTGCTGAAGGAGAACAGGAGGAAGGCCGTCGCGAGCAGCAGGAGAAGACCGACATAGCCTCCGAAGACCTTGAGAAAGATGGACCTTTTCATGTCTCCAGCTTGTAGCCGACGCCCCGGATGTTCTTGACCAGATCGGCGGCCTCCGGGCCCGAGCTTCTCCCGGAGGTTCCGGATATGGACGTCGATCGTCCGGTCGACGACGACCTTGTCGTGTCCCCACAGATGATCGAGGATCTGGTCCCGCGTGAACACCCGTCCTTTTCTTGATGCCAGGAGGCTCAGGATCCTGAACTCCGTCGAGGTCAGCTCCACCTTGTGGCCCTTGACCAGGACCTCGTGTTTGTCCAGGTCGATGGTCAGCCGGTCATCGATCTCGAGCCTTTTCGACTCGGCCGGGCCGGTCTTTCTCCGGAGGACCGATCTCACCCTGGCGACCAGCTCCTTGGCCGAAAACGGCTTGGTCACATAATCATCGGCCCCGAGCTCCAGGCCCAGCACCTTGTCGGCCTCCTCGCCCTTGGCCGTGACCATGATCACCGGGATGGCCGCCCACTCCTCTTTTTGGCGAAGGAGCTTGCAGACCTCCAGCCCATCCATATCGGGAAGCATGAGATCGAGGAGGACGAGGTCGGGGACGACTTCTTTTCAGAGAGCTGAGGAAGCTCCGGGCATCGAAAAAGCCGGCCGTCCGGAGGCCCGCCTTTTCGAGCTGCAGAACAATGAGCTCGACGATATCCGGCTCGTCATCGACGACGGCAATGAGTTCGTTCATGGGTTTCGTCCCGGCCATTATACGCCGGCCGAAAAAGAAAGGACAAGGCCGGGCCGGCCTCGAGCCTAGCTGGCCTGGGCCTCGGCGGCGGACTGGCGGCGGATCTCTTCGATGTGGTGCTTGATCGTCTTCCCGAGGACGAGGAAGATCACATCCTCGCCGATATTCGTGGCATGGTCGGCGATCCGCTCGAGATGACGGCCGATCAGGATCAGCCCCACCGCGCGGTCGATAGTTGTGCGGTCGCTCATCATATAGGTCAGGAGCTCGCGGAAGACCTGGTCGTTCAGCGAATCGACCTCGTCATCCCTTTCGCAAACCGCCCGGGCCAGCTTCTCGTCACGGTTGACGTAGGCATCCAGCGAATCTCTGATCATTCCCTGCGCCAGGGAAGCCATCCGGGGGATATCGATGAGGGGTTTGAGGGGCGGTTGTTTAAGAAGACGCACCGAGACTTCGGCGATATTCACGGCCAGGTCTCCGACCCGTTCCAGCTCGCTCCCGATCTTCATGGCCGAGGTGATGAATCGCAGGTCGCTGGCCACCGGCTGCCGCAGGGCCAGGAGTTTCATGCAGAGTTCGTCGATCTCGATCTCCAACAGGTTGACGCTTCCCTCCCTCATGAAGACGTCTTGAGCCAAGGCCTGGTTTCTCTCTTTCAGGCTTCT
This sequence comes from Candidatus Aminicenantota bacterium, assembly GCA_963764885.1. GTDB lineage: Bacteria > Acidobacteriota > Aminicenantia > Aminicenantales > UBA8522 > CAVSCD01. The sequence goes on along the minus strand of CAVXUH010000002.1, from coordinate 350,280 downwards.
CACCGCCAGGGCGACGGATTCTTCGGCCAGCCGCGCCATGTGGAGCAATTTTTCGTTGAGAGCGTTGAGCTCAGTGTCGAAGTGTCTGTCCATAATCCTCTCCTTAAAAGGCTTCTGCTTTACCCGAACCTGCCGGTGATATAGTCCTCGGTCAGCTTGTTGGCCGGGTTCGTGAATATCTTCTCCGCCTTGTCGAATTCGATCAACTCCCCCAGCATCATGAAGGCCGTGAAGTCGGAAACCCGGGCGGCCTGCTGCATATTGTGGGTGACGATGACGACGGTGTAGCTCTTCTTCAGCTTCATGATCAGGTCCTCGATCTTGGCCGTGGCGATGGGGTCGATGGACGAACACGGTTCATCGAACAGGATGACCTTCGGCTCCACGGCCAGGGCCCGGGCGATGCACAGCCGCTGCTGCTGGCCTCCCGACAGGGCGAAGGCGTTCTCCTTCAGACGATCTTTGACCTCCTCCCAGAGGGCGGCCTCGAGCAGGCTTTTCTCGACAATCTCTTCGATCTTGGTCCGGGATTTGCCATTGTTGATCCGCAATCCGTAGGCGATATTGTCGAAGATCGACTTGGGAAAAGGGTTCGGCTTCTGGAAGACCATCCCGACATTCTTTCTCAGTTCGACGACGTCGACCGCCGGCGAGTTGATGTCGATCCCGTCCAGGAGGATCTCGCCCTCCACCCGCGTCCCGGGGATGACGTCATTCATCCGGTTGAGCGTCCGGATGAAGGTCGACTTGCCGCAGCCGGACGGCCCGATGATGGCCGTCACGCGGCGGTCGGCGCAGACCAGGTTGATATTCCGGAGCGCCTGTTTCGAGCCGTAATAGAAGTTCAGGTTCCTGGTCTCGATCTTGGCTGGAGTGTCCATTTTCACCACCTGCGTTGGCGTCTCAATCGATAGCGGATGACGACCGCCGTCATGTTCATTCCGAGGACGAGGACGATAAGCACCAGGGCCGTGCCGTAGGCCAGGGGCCGGACCTGCTGGATGGCGTGGTGCTGGGTGGCCAGGATATAGAGATGATAGGGCAGGGCCATGAACTGGTCGCTCAGGGATTTGGGGAGGAACGGGAGATAGAACGCGGCACCCGTGAACAAGATCGGGGCCGTCTCGCCCGCGGCCCGGGCCAGCCCGAGGACGGTCCCGGTCAGCATTCCCGGCGACAGCGTAGGGCAGCACGTTGGTCCGGATGGCCTGCCATTTGGTGGCCCCCAAGGCCAGCGCTCCCTCGCGATACGAGTTCGGCACCGTCTTCAGGGCCTCCTCGCTGGCCGTTATCGTCCAGGGCAGCGTGAGGAGCCCGAGAGTCAGCCCGGCCGACAGGATGGACGTGCCGAACTTAAGTACGTTGACGAACAGGATGACGCCGAAGAGCCCGTAGACGATGGAGGGGACCCCGCTCAAGTTGCGGATGGATAGCCGGATCAGGCGCGTCAGCCGGCTCTGTCTGGCGTACTCGTTCAGATAGATCGCCGCGAACATCCCCAGCGGAATGGCCAGGACGGCGGTGACAATCGTGACGATGAACGTCCCCACGATCGCCGGGAAAATGCCGCCTTCGGTCATGCCGCGGCGGGGGGGCTGGCTGATGAACTCCCAGGAAATGGCGCCGCCCCCGCGCTTGATGACGTCATAAAGGAGGACCAGGAGGATGGCCAGCACCGTGTACAAACACGCCCTGAGAGCGAGGAAGCCGACGAACTGGGAGAGCTTCTTCCTGTTTTTCCTCATAGCTCCCTCTGTTGGTACTTATTCAGGATGATGTCCGCGATGAGGTTGACGACGAAGGTCATGAGGAAAAGGACCAGCCCGACCGCAAAGAGCGCGTAATAGTGAGTCGTGTAATAGGGGACCTCCCCCAGCTCGATGGCGATGTTGGCCGTCATCGTCCGGACGGAATCAAGGAACCCGTGGGGGAAGGCACGGGCATTCCCGGTGGCCATCAGCACGGTCATGGTCTCGCCGATAGCCCGTCCCATCCCCAGCATGATAGCGGCGATGATCCCCGACAGGGCCGCCGGGAACTTGACGCGGACGAGCGTCTGCCAGCGTGAACCTCCCAAGGCCAGGGAGGCCTCGGCGTAGGCCGTGGGCACGGCATTCAACGAATCTTCCGAGATGCTGATGATCGTCGGCAGGGACATGATGGCCAGGAGAAAGCTCCCGTTGGCGGCGTTGAGCCCGTTTCCCGTATGGAAGATCTTGGCGATGATGGGCCCGAACAGGACGATCCCAAGGAAGCCTGTGACGACCGATGGGATCCCCGCCAGGATCTCGACGATGGGTTTGACGATTTCCCGGACCCGCCAATGGGCGACATCGGCAAGGTACGCGGCCACGCCGAGTCCGACCGGGATGGCGATGACCAGGGCTCCGATAGTGACCATCAGGGTGCTGACGATCATGGACAGGAGCCCGTAGACCGGCTTCTCCGGCGACGTCGGGTCCCAGGTTTTTTGGGCGAAATCCGCCAGGGAGATTTCCCTGAAGGCCGGGACGGCGGTCGCCAGAAGAATGCCGAAGATACCGACGAGGACGATAACGGCGAGCAGGCCGTTGGCCAAGAAGAAGCTCTTGATGGCCGACTCTTTCCAGCCGGAGAGCTTTTTCTTTTTCAGGAGTAAGATTTGGGATGAGGGCCCCTCGTCCGGACCGGCGTGAGCTCCCGGATTCGTCTACCCCAATAGGTTTCGATCAGGTCGAACGCTAGGTTCGATGACGTTCTTCCACTTGCCCTTCCGGAACCATCTCATTTGTCCTCCGCTCCAATTCTCTACCGGCCTCGCCCTTTTCACAACGCGAGAGCCAGGCCAAACCTGCCGACTATTGCGGCCCGGTTTCTGCCTGGCTTTGGCTGCTATCTGGAAAGGGGGTATATCTATTATCTAAAGCTCTTTTCGTTCTGTTCCTTGTACTTGGCGCCGATCGTGAAGAAGCCTTCCCGCTCGACGATCTCTCTGGCCTTCCGGCCCCGTTTCCCAGGCGATGAACGCCGCCGCCGTACCGTCGGGCTTTCCTTTTGTCGCCTGGTAGAGAGGTCTGGCCACGGGTAGTTCCCGTTTCCACCGCGGCTTTATCCAGAGGTGAGATAGGCCGGGGCCTTGGCGTCCTTGGCGATATTCAGGACCTTCAAGCCTTTCCGGACCTTGCCGTTCCTATCGAAGAGATATCCGACGCCGACGTAGCCGATGGCCGCTTCGTCCTGGAGGACCCCCTCGATGATCTGGGCGTTGCCGTTCATCTCCTTCATGTCCGTCGAGTAGTTCTTATTGCCCAGCACGTGCTCCTGCATGAAGACATAGGTCCCCGAGTTCGATTGCCGTCCGTAGAGCGAAACGGGCTTGTCCGGGCCGCCGACCATCTTCCAGTTCTTGATCTCGCCGCGGTAAATCGCCCCCAGCTCCACCATGGTCAGTCTTTCCAACGGATTGCTCTCGTGGACGATTATGCTCAAGCCGTCGACGGCGATGACGAAAAACCGGGGCTGGACGCCCTTTTCCCAGGCCTGGTCGATCTCCTTCTGTTTCCATTCCCGGGAATGGTTAGCGATGTCGCACGTCTGGTTGATGATGGCCGTGATCCCCGTGCCCGAGCCTCCGCCGAGGACGGCCAGGGCGGCCCCGGGATTCTTGGCCATGTACTCTTCGGCCAGGATCTGGACCAGGTTGACCATGGTGTCCGAGCCCTTGATCTGGACCATTTTCTTCTGGGCCGGCGCGGCCACGACGACCATGGCCAAGGCCGCCACGCCCAAGGTGACGGCTGTCATTAGCTTTTTCATGCGCTTTCTCCTTGTTGTGATTTTTTCTCTCAAGTTCGATCCCATTTCTTTCGCTGACTTGGGCCCTTTTCTTAGAAGGACAGGAAGAAGGTCAGGTTGAAGACGACGTCGTTGTTTTTCGCGGCGGAGCCGCCGTACAGCGCGCCGTTCTTGTAGCTGTAAAACCAGACGTTCGGCTGGAGCCTCCAGCTGGCGTGATAAGGTATCCAGTCGAGCCCGACGATGACCAGGCTCATATCGAGGTCTCGGTTCTGACCGTTCGGGAGGTAGCTGTCGTAGCGGGCGAAGGCGGTGACCTTGTCCGGCTTGAGCGCGTAGCGGCCGAAAACCGACCAGCCGCCCGTGTCGTATTTCTTTCCGCCCGTCTGGTTGAGATCAGCCTTGTAGGTGAACCACTCGCCGCCGATGACCAGGTTCCGGACCCTCTCGAAAAAGGCGTCGAGCTTGTACGTCGCGGCCTTGGGCTCCGTCACTTCGGGGAGAGCCGCCACTGGGACTTTCCGTTCATAGTCGTAATAGCCGACCACCGAGACGCCGGCCAGGGGCGTGACCTGGGCCTGGAGCTGGAGCTTTTTGAACTGGTCGTTCTCGGCGTGGGAGTAGCCCGCGCCGTTATAGACCCCCGCCGTGACCCGGAAGTACTTGGAGAAGGAGTACTTCAGCGTCGCGCCGAGGTCCGCGCTCGTGGCCAGGATCTCGCGCTTGGTGATGTCCTTGTAGCCGTCGAGGAGCGTCTTGGCGACGCTCCGCAGGCCCCAGCGCTCCTCGGCCGGCTTGAAGGTCAGGGTTTCGATCATGCCGACGTTGAGCACCATCTTGGGGACGATGAAGTCCGTGTACTCGAGGTAAAGGTGCTTCACGAAGGGTCGCAGCTTGTCGTCCTTGCCCAGGGAGGCGCCGGTCACGGGCGACCCCGTCAGCGAGACCCCGGTCACGTTGGCGGTGTTGTCGGCGTCGAGGCGGAACCGGAACTTCAAGTTGTCGTTGATCTTGTTCTCGTAGGTGAAGTAGGCCCGCCGGAACACGAACTGATTGCTGAGGTAGGCGGTCGTATCGGTGGCGGGCTTAAGGGTCACCGGTCCGCTGGTCGAAAGGAAATAGCGGTAATCCAGGTAGATGGTGGTCGAGAAGGTCTGGGGCGGCGGCGTCGTCGTCTGGGCGAAGCAGGCCGGCCGCGGTCAATGTCAGCAGGAGCAGAACGGGTGCCGAGGTCTTGTCTCGGGACTTTGCGCACTGACTTATTTCTCCTTTGTCTTTTCATTTTTTCAACTGCATGATAAGGAAGTCGTGTTAAGGAACGATTAAGAAATGCTCAAGTTTTGGTTAAGTCAGCGGCTTTTTCTTTATCAAATCTTAACAATCCGCTGTTCTAATCTCCTGAAGTTCAGCAGCCATGACCCAATTTGCAGTTGTCTCCCTCGTCAGGACCTGCTGAGTTCCATGCCTGCCGGAAACCTCAGGAATGTCAGGAGTCGGTCACGGCCGCCTTGTGCGATGCTACCGGTAGTTGAAAATTACCGGAAAGAGCGCCGTCACGATCCACGCCCAGACCGCAAACGCCGGCATGTAGGCCGTCTGCCAGCGCTCGAGGCGCGTGAAGGGGGCGCGGCCGGCGAGGAAGCGCGCGTAGAGCACGGCCGACCAGGCCAGGTTCACGAGCAGCAGCAGGTTCAAGCCGAGCGCCGCCGTCTTGTTGGGACTGAAGCCGAATTCGGAGATGCGCGCGGCGATCGCCCATAGAGCGAGCGCGTCCACGATGAGAGCGCACGTCACCAGCAGGAGCTGGAGTGCATCGAATCGGCCGGGAGGCGCCTGCGAATCGCGGGCCGAAATTGCGTACAGGAGCAGGCCCAGCACGAGGACCAGCAGCAGGTCGAAGCCGATCAGCACTTCCCGCTCGACGTTGATGGCCTTGCCCGTCCAGATCATGGCCGCCACGAAGATGAGGAGCAGCGCCGTGAAGAGCGGCGTGAAGAGCCACGTGAGCACGGGCGCCATGTTCTCGATGACACTCTGCTTGTACTCCACCAGCCAGGCGCCGATGATCACCGCTCCCATCGCTCCGCACGGCAGCACCCATTCTCGAAGCGCTCGCTCCGCGTCGAGGCCGATGGCCTTGAAGATGAAAAGCGTGAGGCCCATCAGGGTGCCTCCCCCGAGCGCGATGAGCGTGTAGTAGATGAACCACTCGCCGGAGAACCGCACGTAGTTCATGCGCTGCTCATGGCGGCGCCACTGGCCGCCGGCGTACGCGTAGCCCACCATCAGCCACAGCGCGATCGGAAGATGGATCGCGGCCAGCACCTGGGTGTGACTGTCGGGTTCTGGAACGGCAAAAGGTTCACGATCAGCCCCGCCGCGGCGAAGGGAACGGCGAGCCAGTACCATCCGCGCCGGTGCAGTCCGCGCTTCAGCGCGAAGAAGCCCGCCAGGAACGGAAGGACGAAGAGGCTGAGATTGCGCAGGTAGAACGAGACGTCCGCCGGGGGTCCCGAAATGCGGAGGCCGAAGAGCTCGGGATCTTGATCGCAACAGCCGCGGCGATCGCCAGTCCCACGGCCGCGGCGGCATCGCGCCGCTTGGTCAGCGACGAAGCGTCGCTCCCGGAAGAAACCACGAGCTGCTTCCAGAGACGCTCGGAATATTCGATGGCGAATTCGCGCGACAGCGTATCCAGATCGCCCAGACGCTTGACGGCCACGAGGAACGCCTCGTCCTCGTCCAGGCCCGCCTCGCGCAGCGCGTCGATCTGGCTGCGCAGGTGATCCTCGAGTTCCTGCGACGTCGGCCGAATGAACCGCTTGCCGTCTCCGGAGGTACTGCCGCCACTGCCCGATGCGTTCTTCCAGGTGTCGCCTTGTTCGTCACGCGTATCACTCCTTTCGAAGTCGGGTCAGATCGGCTGTGCCGCCGGGTCGACGGCCATGCGCCAGACGCCCCTCATCGCCCGGTCCACCACCTGCCACTGGCGGCGCTGGCGGTCGAGCTGCTCCACGCCCGCCCGGGTCAGCCGGTAGTACTTGCGCCGCCTGCCGGTTTCCGACCGGCCCCAGAACGCCTCGACAAGGCCGTTGCGCTCGAGGCGATGGAGGAGCGGGTAGAGCATGCCGTCGGTCCATTGCAGCTCGCCGCCCGACAGCTCGCCGACCCGCTTGATGATGGCGTAACCGTAACTTTCGCCTTCACTCAGGATGGCGAGCACCAGCGGCGTGGCCGAGGCGGCGACGAGGTCCTTGTCGATGTTCACGGCGGCTGAATCTCCTTTACCTTGAGCTACTATACATAACAGCTCTATGTATGTCAAGCGCTTTTTTGAGTTCTTGACACCCGCCGGCGGCGCGAAATATCATGGGGAGGCCGTTTGACAATCAGGCCGATACGGAGTATTTCATGAGTCCGGAAAAGGAGAAAAACATGGACGATCGCGTGCACGTTGACCGCAGGACCTTTTGCAAGACCGCCGGGTTGGGGACTGTCGGCTTGATGACCCTCGGCGCCGACCGGCTGGCCGAGGCCTCCCCCGAGCTGCCGACGGCAATCCACGGCGCTCTTGAGGGCGGGGTGCTCAAGCGAACCCTGGGCCGGACCGGCCTGAAAGTTACGGCGATCGGCCTCGGCACCATTCCCACTTTCCGGGCCCCGAAGGCGCAGGCGGTGAAGGTCATCAGGAAATCGATCGATTCCGGCATCAACTATATCGACACCGCCCGGGCCTACCGGAAGGGTTACAGCGAGGAGCGGATCGGCGAGGCGCTGAAAGGCATCCGGCAGAATGTGGTCATCGCCACCAAGACCCGCGAGTTCGGCTCGGCAGAAGGCGCCTTGAAGGACGTCGAGACCAGCCTGAAGACGATGGCCACCGATTACGTGGATATTTACTGCCTCCACGAGCTGTGCCAGGAAAAGGAATGGGAACAGTCGATCGCGCCCGAGGGCGCCCTGGCGGGCCTGAAGAAGGCGAAAAAGGAAGGAAAGATCCGTTTCATCGGGATCAGCGGCCATCGCTCCGGCCAGCTCACCAAAATCGTGGAATCCGGCGAAATCGATGTCGTCATTATTCCCTACAATTATGTCTTCAATGATGCTGATGCCGACCTCTGGCCCGCCTGCGCGAAACTGAACGTCGGCATGGTCGCCATCAAACCGTTCGCCGGCGGCTTTCTCAACCAGCACTCGCTCAGCCTGCGCTGGAACCTCCAGAAGCCGCCGCACGTGTCCGTCCCCGGCATGTGGCAGGTCGACGAGGTCACCCAAAACACCCGGCACCTGAGGGAATTCCTGCCGGTGAGCGAGACGGAGCTGGCCTATCTCCACGAGGAGCGCCAATACTGGTACTATCAGCTCTGCCGCTTCTGTTACCAGTGCCAGCCGTGTCCCCAGGGGATCGATTACCGGACCATCGTCATGATGCCGCTGATGCTGCGCCGCCAGGGCTTCGAACTCGTGCTCGTGGAGAATGACAACAAGCTCAAATACCTGAACGAGATGGACAAGATCGATAAGTGCACCAAATGCCTGACCTGCATCAATACCTGCCCCTATCACCTGCCGATCACCGATCTCATCCAGGACGTCAAGCGCACCTACTACAGCCCGGTCAAGTACTACAGGGTCTGAGCGATCCGGCGGACAATCGGGCGGCGAGCCGGCTGGCCGCCGAGGGTCTGAAATAATCACGCTGCGGCACATTCCCGGGCACAAAACGCTCGCGCTGTGATTGACACTCCGTTTCCTCCTATAATATAAACAAGCCATATTGCCAGGGAAATTCCCGACATCAAAGAAGGCGGTGGATGAACCCGTGGCGGCTTGCGCCTATTCTCTCAACTTCAATAGGGGAGGGAAAATGAAAAGAATATTCTCCGTTTTTGTCGCGGTCTTTTTAGCGATCTTCTCGTCCTCGCTGTGCCTGAAAACGCGGGGAGGCAAAGTGCCCCTCGGAACTCCCGACGATAGGAACCCCTCAGGGCATAAGAATCGACGCTGATTTCGGCAAGATGCCCCTTTATTTCATTCCCAACCGAGGCCAGTTGGATGATCAGGTAGCCTATCATGTTCAGGGAATGGACAAGTCGCTCTATTTTACACAGCAAGGCATCACCATGACTCTGGCCAGGCCTTCGGAATTGAAGGGAGATTCTGGAACGCTGGACACCCGAAGGCTTATCCCCAGGATTGGGAAGGCTCCCCAGAATGAAGGTGAAAACGGGTCTGACCGCTGGGTGGTAAAGCTCGAATTCATTGGCGCGAACAGTGGTGTCAAACCGGAGGGTGAGGAAGAAACCGGTGCGATCGTGTCCTATTTCAAGGGGAGGCAAGAGGATTGGAAGGCGGGGATCCCGACTTACTCCAAAATAGCCTATCGGAATCTCTGGCCCGGTATTGATCTGGTCTATTACGGTACGGTCAACCGTCTGAAATACGAGTTCGTCGTTCATCCGGGAGCCGATCCCTCAAGAATCCGACTGGCGTATCGAGGGGCGGAAAGCATCTCGGTTGACGGAGAAGGCCGTCTTAAGGTTTCCACCCCCATAGGCGGTTTTGCTGATGATGTGCCTGTGGCCTATCAAGAGATGGGGGGGAGAAGACAAGAAATCAAATTGGCCTACAAAATGGACAGACTAACGAAGCTTGATGCGGCAGGAGGAAGTCTGAAATAAAAAATCACGTTTATACGGTTTTCGAGGTGGGGAGCTATGACCCCAGCCTACCGCTTATCCTCGACCCTGCCATCCTGGTCTATTGCGGATACATCGGAGGATCAGCCAATGATGAAGGACGCGGAATTGCCGTGGATGGGTACGGGAACGCCTACATCACGGGGGATACCATATCCAGCGATGCTACCTTCCCGATCGCTGCCGGCCCCGATCTGTCCGGCAATGGCGGGTTTGACGCGTTCGTGGCCAAAGTCAACCCGGGGGGCAGCGCGCTGGTTTACTGCGGCTTCATCGGCGGCTCAGCTGACGACTATGCCTCCGGCATTGCCGTAGACACGGCCGGCAACGCATTCCTCGCCGGCCATACTTATTCTCCTGAGGCGACGTTCCCGCTTTCCATAGGACCGGACCTGACTCGTGAGGGCGGAGACCCAGACGCCTTTGTGGCCAAGGTCAACTCGGCCGGGACATCCCGGACCTATTCTTATTAAGGAATGGGGCGGCCTTCGTCGCCAAAGTCAACCCGGCCGGCACGTCGCTTGCCTACTGCGGCTACCTCAACGGTGCTTCGGAGAATGCCGAGTTGCCGTGGACAGGGCCGGCAACGCTTACGTCACAGGCTGGACAGGCGAGGATGAGACAACCTTCCCGGTGGCGGTCGGTCCGGACCTGACATATAACGGCGGGAGCGACGCGTTTGTTTCTCAGAATTAATTCCCAGGGCACGGCGCTTGACTACTGCGGTTATATCGGCGGGGCCTCCTGGGACGGGGGCACTGGAATTGCCGTGGATGGATCAGGCAACGCCTACGTCATAGGGGGTACAGGCTCCAGTGAGGCCACGTTTCCAGTAACTGTCGGCCCGGGACTGACCTATCGCGGCGGCAGCGACGTATTTGTGGCCGAGATCTGTTTTTACCAAACTCCGTCCCACAAGCATGCCGTGGGGGATTTCGACGGCGACAAGGACGATGAGATGGCCATGGATTTCGGCGCTTTGGGCGCCTGGATCTACGACAAGGGCATCTGGTTTCAGATCACGACCATCGACCCCGATAACATGATCCCCTCCGATGGCGATGGCGATGGGATCAAGGAAATCGCCCTGGACCTTGGCCCCTGGGGTTTATGGATGTGGGACTTCGGGGTCTGGACCCCGCTCGACCCGAACAACCCCGAGTACCTGATCGCTGCCGATACCGACGGCGACGGCCAAGATGAGCTCATCATCGATCGCGGCGCCCGGGGCTTGTGGTGGAGGCAGGAGAGCGGCGTTATCAGCTCGATAAGCCCTCTCGACGCGCAAAACATGATTTCCGCTGACGTGGGTGGCGACGGGAGCCGGGAGGTCATCGTCGATTTCGGCCCGACCGGAATGTGGCTGTGGGAGAGCGGCAGCTGGTCTGAGCTTTCAGTCCGCCGATGCCATGACGATGGTCAGAGCGGACGTGGAGGGGAACGGCACGGACGAAATCGCCGCCGGGCTCGGCAGCTGGGGTAACCGGGTAGCCTCGACATATTCGATAAAAAGGCGTATTCTAGATAACTCATTCACCCCGCCTGATACTGGCGATGGCGCCGACCCCGATTTGTAGCCTCCTGCAGATCAAAAGCGCCGCTGAGTACTGGCCCTGAGCAAGCTCCGGGCTTCAGGCCAGGGAATTGAAATCCCCCGGGATGCGGAGAAACATAAGGAATAAAGGAGCCCCGTGCGCAGAGAAGATATCCGCAACGTCGCCATCATCGCCCATGTCGATCATGGGAAGACGACGCTCGTCGACGCGATGATGCGGCAGTGCAAGCTATTTCGCAATATCGACCAGATGGGCGATTGCATCCTCGATTCGGGCGATCTCGAGCGCGAGCGGGGCATCACGATCGTCTCCAAGAACATGTCGCTCGTCTGGCAGGGCGTCAAGATCAACATCGTTGACACGCCCGGACACTCGGACTTCGGCGGCGAAGTGGAACGCGTCCTCCGGATGGTCGACGGCGTCCTGCTTCTCATTGACGCGGCGGAAGGCCCCCTGCCGCAAACCCGTTTCGTGCTCAAGAAAGCCCTGGAGCTGGGCCTCCGGCCCATCGTCGTCATCAACAAGATCGACCGTCCGGACGCCAGGGTCAGCGAGGTCCTCGACGAGACCATCGACCTGTTCATCGAGCTCGAGGCCGACGACGAGCAATGGGATTTTCCCGTGATCTACGCCTCGGGCCGGAACGGCACGGCGACGACGGACCTGGCCGACGCCGGGCGGGACCTGACTCCTCTCTTTCGATCCATCCTGGATCATGTGCCGGCCCCGGAATACGATCCCGAGAGTTCCCTCTCCGGGCTGATCACCAACATCAGCCATGACGATTATATCGGGCGCATCGGCATCGGCCGCCTGTTGGGAGGCCGGGTCCGGACGGGCGACCCGATCGTGGTCCTGTCCGGGGGGGACAAAGAGGTTCTCGGACAGGTCCAGAAGCTGTTTGTTTTCGAGGGATTGGAACGGACCGCGGTGCCCGCCGTCGAGGCCGGAGAGCTCTTCGCCTTCGCGGGCGTCCCCTCCGTGACGATCGGCGATTCGATCGCCGACCCCGAGAATCCGATCCGCCTCAACCTGCTGGCCATCGAGCCGCCGACCGTTTCCATGATCTTCATGGTCAACAACAGCCCGTTTGGGGGCCGGGAAGGTCAATATGTCACCTCGAGCAAGCTGCGCGAGCGCGTCGAAAAGGAGCTGAGGACCAACGTGTCCATCTCCGTCGAATGGGGCGATTCTTCAGACCGGTTCACGGTCGCCGGCCGCGGCGAGCTGCAGCTGGCCGTCCTCATCGAACAGATGCGCCGCGAAGGCTACGAGTTCCAGGTTTCCATGCCCCAGGTCATCACGGAGACGGACGGAGGCAAGGTGCTGGAACCCTACGAGACCCTGGTCGCGGACCTGCCGAAGGAGTGCGCCGGCACGGTCATCCGAATGCTGGGCGAGAAAAAAGGCGTATTGGAAAGGATGATCGACCTTAAGGGCGCTTATACCCGTCTGACCTTTATCGTCCCCATGCGCGGGCTGTTCGGATTCCGGACGGAGTTCCTGAGCCAGACCAGGGGCAACGGCGTCATGGCCCACACCTATCTCGGCTACCGTGAGTGGGCCGGGAAGATCGCCGGCCGCAGGAACGGCGTCCTGGTTTCCGACCGCGCCGGGACCGTCGCCACCTATGCGGTTGCGAATATCCAGGACCGCGGCCGTCTTTTCGTGTCCGCGGGAGACATGGTCTACGCCGGACAGATCGTGGGTGAAACCATGCAGCCCCACGACTTGACGGTCAACCCGACCAAGCAGAAACATCTGACGAACATGAGGTCCTCGACGTCGGATATCGCCGCCAAGATCGATGCGCCCGCCAGCCTGGCGCTCGACCAGATGATGGACTACATCAACGAGGATGAATTGCTCGAGGTCACGCCCACATCGCTCCGCATGCGCAAGAAGCTCCTGGACTTCAAGGAGAGAAAACGCGCGGCGCTGGGCCGGACATCCCGGATCCTGATCGATCGACCCGGGGATATCCATTGAGCATCGCCGGCTCTTTTTCGCCTCTTCCTCCGACTGGGAATCCGAGGCGTTTAATTCTTTTTCCGGACGTACCTGAACGTTTGGTCGTTTTTGAAGTAGTTCAGCAGAGCGTCGCGGCCCTCGCAATCATGGACGCTCACCCGGGTTTCGGCTTTGTTGGCCGGATCGTAGACGAGGGCCGTCAGCCCGCCGATCTGATCCGGATCGTTGAGAGCGCGCACGAGGTCGGCCATCTGGATCGGGCCCCGGCCGGGAAGCTCCATTCCGGTCATCAGGAAGGTCAGGTCGATCCAGACCCATTTGTTGAGATCCGCGGCGAAAATCTCCGTCGTCGAATGCCCCTCGGCCGTCATTAAGTTATACGCCTTGCCCTCGGACACGGTCCGGTTCATCCCGATAGCACGGGCCGGGATGCCCAGGGCCGTGCAGGCACGGACGAAGATCGCGGCCAGGTTGCCGCACCAAACGTGGTCCTCTCCGGAAACCGCCCGCCGGTATTGCTCAAACGGCGGCGCCTTCATCTTATCGGAAGGTGTGCCCCGGTGCGGCTGGAGATCATCGAGCAGGAGCCTGGCCAGCCGCTTGGCCTTTTCCAGGGGCGTCGCCAGGCCATCGAGCCTTGGACCCCACTTCGAAGTCGCGAAGGCGATGTCCTCCGCAGTCGCCTGGTCGACGATCCAGTCCGCTACGCGGCTCTGGATGAAGGGGATGTCCGTCTTCTGGAGGATGACGTAACCCGGTGCCGTCTGTCCGGACTCGGCATAGCGTTCCCTGGGGTAATAATTGATATTGATATAATGATCCTCGGATGTCCTGCCGTCGGCGCTGGCTGCCTTGACGATGGTTGTCGTTCTCTGGATATCCGGCGTATGTTTGTCGACAAAGGAAATGACCAGACGCCCCCCGTCCATCTTCCGGAAAGGCTCGCCGTTTGTTGAATAAAGGAAATGGGAAAAGCCGATCCTGTCGGATTCGAGGGCCAGGCTGGCCCCCACTCCATCCGGCAAGCGGTCTATGGCTCGTATGGCCACGGCCTCGAGGCGCGGGTAGAGCTGCCTCTCGTTCGACTGCAACTCAACAATTTCCCTGCCGGCGGCGGCGACCGCTTCCTGAGAGTGGGGGGCCTCCGCGGCCATTGCGGCTGTCATCGTCATGAAGGCCGTCGCGCAGGTCCCGGTGGCCAAAGACAACGCCCGTTTTGCCCGTCTGATTTTCATCTCCGTCATGATCATCCAGTCCTCCTCGTAAGTCCTTCGAGATGCTTTTCAATCGCTTTTTCGAGGTTGGCCATGTGCGCCTCCTGGTGCGGCGTTGAACATATGCTAAGCCTCCATCCGCAAATTGTCCAACCCACCGGCCGGCTTATCCATGGTTATTCGCTTGCCAACCGCAGCCGAATTCTCTATGTCGGATCCTGTCACGTCCCACCCCTTGGCCGTTAGAACGACCGGACACGCGGCATGGGACATCCCGCCGCGGCCAGACGGCTCGGCGATCAGAGCCTCGGGACCCCGACCTTAGACGAGGGAGGCGCCGACAGTGGATGGTAATGAACGTGAACGCGCTCCAGCAGGTCGATGTCCCGATGGAGAGCGTGCTCCAGGCGGGCGGAGATAGCGTCTCCCTCGATCACGGACATGGCCCCGTCCACAGCGATGGTCAGGTTGATGACTAAGTATGGGCCGAAGCGGTGCGCTTGCATCTCCTGGACGGCCAAGACTCCGGGCGTTCCGGCGACAATGGCCTCGACCTTATTTCTGAGCTCCGTCGTGGGAACGGTATCCATAAGATCCCCCGAGGATTGGCGAAGGATTTCGAGTCCCGTCCGAAGGATCACTAACGCTACCAAAGCTCCGGCAAGAGGATCAAACCACGGGTAGCCGCTGCGGGCCAGAAAGATGCCGAGGCTAGCGGCCGCGGCGGAGAAGATATCGTTCCGATGGTCTGTGGCGATGGCGAGAACGAGGGGATTACCCGTCTGCCGGCCGATTCGCCGGGTCAACCGGCTCAAGTAGATCTTCAACCCAACGGTGAACAAGGCCGCATAGAGCGTCAGGGCGCTTTCGCCGACAGAGGCCGAACCCGCCAGGAGAAGGTCATAAACCCGGTTGACCGCGTCCCAAAAGATCGCCACGGCCGTCGTCAGGACAAAGGCGCCGATGATCAGGGATGCGATACTCTCGAGCTGGCGATGCCCGTAGGGGTGCTCATCGTCGGGGGGTTTGTGGGCCATCCGGATGAAGATCTTGACGATGATACCGTAGGCTACGTCGGAGGTGGAGTTGATCCCGTCTGCGAGCAACGCGGGGCTGTGCCCCAGGATCCCGATGGCGGTCTTGAGCACGGCCAGCCCGGCGTTGGCGATGAGAGCGAGGTTGACCGCCCCCAGATTTCGTTTATCGGAGCGCTCTGAGATCGTGTCCATCATGTCACGGCTGCCATAATGGTAAATGATATAGCCGACGGGAAGGATGGTCAAGAAAGCCTGCGGCGGGGAGCCGGCCGGGCCATGAGCACCATCGGCTGATCAGGACGACCAGCACTTTATTGACCCCGGTTCCCTCGCATCCATTAATTGCCTCCGACTGGAAAGGTCCGTGGCCGAGCCTCCTTGATAAAAGAGGCCAAGGTACTCAGAACCCATTCTCCGTGTCTACCTACGGTAAAGATTCCTAAATGGCAAGATGATATGCCTCTCGGTAAGATTATCGATGGCGCGATTCGCCTTCTTGACTCTTCCAAACGAAGTTATATATTAAAAGACTCAACTTTAAATGGTAAAGTCGACCATTGGCCGTTGAACCTGGGAAAAACGGATCGCTTACCTCCTGGAAGGAGATCTCCTCCTACCTGGGATGCGACCCGAAGACATGCTACAGATGGGAAAAAAGCCTCGGCCTTCCCGTCCATCGGTTGGAGGGCGCCCAAAAATCCAGGGTTTTCGCTTATAAGGAGGAGTTGGACGCCTGGCGCAAGAGCAGGGAAAGCACACATTCTCTCGATTGGCATAAACCCGGATTGGCACGCGCCTGGAAGGTGGCCTTCCTAGCCCTAACCCTTGTCCTGACGGGAGCGACCCTATTCTTCGGCTTCCGGAAATTGTTAAGTCCCCAGGAGCTCGCAGAATTCAGAATCGACAAAAGCGCCCTGGTCGTCCTCAACAAAAAAGGCGGCGAGCTCTGGCGCTTCGAGACCGGCCTTGATAACCTCCTCGACGATAGAACATACCATGAGCATTTCCAGTTCAAAAGGAATGTTTCCGATAAGTTAATCCATCCCTATCTCATCATCAAGGACATCACCGGAGACGGCCACAAGGAGGTCCTTTTCACGGCGAAAACCGAGGATGAGTACAGGGAAGGGATCGTCTTCTGCTTCGATCGGCGAGGACGGGAGCTATGGCGTTTCCACGCGGGCCGCCCGATCCGGTTCGGCCGGCAAGATTACGCGGATTTCGCCACCCGTGGATTTGGAACAAACGACCTGGACAATGACGGCCGGCAGGAGGTCATCGTCATCTCGCACGGCCGCGGATTCTTTCCCACTCAACTGGCCGTCCTGAGCTCCGATGGAAAGCTTCTCGGGGAGTTCTGGAACTCGGGGCAGATCACTGACTTCGCCCCTGTTGACCTGGAACGCGACGGAAGAAAAGAAATCATTTTTTCCGGCATGAACAACGAATATAAAAAAGGGTGCCTGATCGTTTTCGACGCAGCCCGGATCTCCGGCAGCTCCCCTCAGAGCGACGAGAAGTACATCTGCCCGACCCTTTCCGCAGGAACGGAAAGATTCTATGTCCTCTTCCCCAGGACCGACGTCGACCTGAACGAATTCCCGATAGAAGTGGCAGACAGCTTTGAGGTCCTCAGTAATGATCTGATCCTCGTCCGCATGCAAAAAAGCCGCATAATTTACGAGTTGGGCTTCGACCTCGCCCCGCGGATCGCCCGGACAAGCCACCCCTTTGAGCAGGAGCACGCAGTCGCCATCCGCATGGGAAGGATCAAGAGCGTCCTCGATGACGCCTACTTCGATTCCCTCAAACGCGGCTTCCTCTACTGGAACGGCCGGGAGTGGACCGGCACGCCCTCACGGAACCAGCAAGACCCATAATCGGGCCGGCTCGTTAGTCAGTTACATGGGTTCTATCTGACCTCTCCACGTTTGCGACAACAGTGAAATCGCTTTCTGCAATTGCGTTCGATGCCCCTCCTGACAAGCCAGAATGAACATTACATGGGCGGTACGGATTACCTCAATGAATTCCGCCCCTGTCCGTGTGCGTAGCTCTGACAGCATTCGCTCTGCAAAGGCTGCACGACGTTCGCGCCGAAAGTGCTGGTAGATGAGGATTGATCGATCCATTTCCCAGAGACCCCGGATTTCCTCCCAGGTTACGTACTTGGAAGAACCCTTGTAGCCTATAGGCTTCGAGGGGATCTCGATTCCGTTATCCGGGTCAACAAAAACCAGATCGATCTCTCTGGCTGCGACGAGCAATCCCTGATGCCAAGCCTCTCGCTCTTTGCTGGCGTCCGGTACCACTATCGAGTAATAGGACGTTCTAGGCAGAAGCGCAGAATTTTCGATGAGCGATACTGAGGGAATGGAATTCGATCGAAGCAGATCGGCAAGACCGGTGAAGAGTTCAGGGTCGTAGCGCATCCAGGTACCGGGATGCTGAAGGTAGGAGCGGAATCCTCCATCTGGACCGCTGTCGTTGGATGTCAGCATCCAGGCCACAAGAAGCTTAAGATTGCCTGTTGACTGAAGAATGCGCAATAGCCCGTACTTTCGATAATCATTGATATCGCCGAAGTATTGATTTTTCAACTTTTGAATCCCTCCTACATATCGCGGATTCGAAGAGAATCAATACTGGATAATTCTGGTGCGCCTGGAAACATTCTAAGAGTTCTCCGATTATGTGACAATGTGAAAAGGATATCCTAAGAGAAGAGCCCGGATCTAGCCATTTTGCTTGTCATAGCAAGGCAAGCTTAGGCCGTGTCATTTTTCGTTTGCAGCTTAGCTCCATTGACCCCGATTCCCCAATCGTGCTAATTTTGCCTCTCCGCCGGGGTGGCGGAATTGGCAGACGGAAGGGACTTAAAATTCTCCGGGAAGAAGATCTGAGCTTATTCCGTTAAGCTCAATAATGCCAGCAACTTACTGAAAATTAAGGGAGTTACGTGACGAAGGGAGAGTTCTGCATTATTTGTATTGTTGGATGCAAATAGGTGCCACACTAGGTGCCACAGTGGCGGGGGAGAGGGGAGAAGTCTGCGTCCGCTTGACTTGCCTCTCCGTCTGCCTGGGATAACTTCTCCTTGACATCTTCTTCCAAGCAAGCTTAACATCAGCACAGCAAGAAAAGGGCAAGCACAGCCTCCCAGGGTAGCCCAACGGAGTCAATGCAAGGCTCGCTCCGTCGCCCTCTCAGACTGTGGAGGAGGCGTCATGAAGAAACCATACGCTTTTCTCCTGGTGACCTCGTTCGTCATGGTTTTCCCCGGGCCGATTCACGAGGGGCCTCAATTCAAGCGTAATGAGGTCGGAGAGATGAGCGCACCAATCGCAACTACGCTAAGGGTTGATGCCAATTACGGCAAGATGCCGCTCTACTTCATTCCCAACCAAGGCCAGATGGACAAACAAGTGGTCTACTATGTCCAGGGGAAGGATAGGACACTCTATTTCACCGACGAAGGGATTACCCTTGCTCTAACCAAGCCCACTGATAAATGCATAAACTCATCTAGGCTCGATCCCAAAGGGTTGTTCCGGGATATCCAAGAAGATGACCTCAGATCTCAGAAGAGCGGAGTTGAGAGGTCGGAGAAATCTAGCGGCGAACGCTGGGTGGTGAAGCTTGACTTTGTTGGGGCGAATAAATATGTCACGCCGATCGGCGAGCAGGAGACCGGCGGCATTGTTTCGTATTTCAAGGGGAAGCCAGAGGAATGGCACGCCGGTCTCCCGACATATTCTAAAATCCTGTATCCAAACCTCTGGCCGGGGATCGACCTTGTGTATTATGGCACCGTCAATCGCCTTAAATACGAATTCATCGTCCATCCGGGCGCGGATCCGTCGAAGATTCGTCTGGCCTACCGCGGGGTAGAAAGCGTTTCCGTGGATGGTGATGGCCGCCTTCAAGTGAATACCCCGGTGGGCAGTTTCAGCGATGATGTGCCCGTCGCCTATCAGGAGATCGGCGGAACGCAGCATGGGGTTTCTCTCTTCTATAAGCTGGACGCCTCGGTCGAGATGAAAAGAACGGAGGGCTCTCGAGCCTTCCCCGGCGAGAATCTGGAATGGCGGGATCTAAGTCGATTTCAAAGTGCCCACCGGAGAGAGGAATCGAAAATTCACGGCTGTGCGTATGGCTTTGAAGTCGGTCGCTACGACCATTCCCGGACGCTGGTACTCGACCCTGCTCTTCTAGTCTACTGCGGCTACATCGGGGGCTCTTCCTCTGAGACCGGCTATGGAATTGCCGTGGACGGGGCGGGGAATGCTTATATTACGGGAAGGACACTCTCCGCTGGGGCAACCTTCCCGGTAACCGTGGGGCCGGATCTGACCTTTAACGGCGAAGATGACGCCTTCGTCGCCAAGGTCAATTCCGCGGGCACAGCCCTTGTCTACTGCGGGTACATCGGCGGCTCTTCGTATGATAATGGCAATGCTATTGCCGTGGACGGGGCGGGGAATGCCTATGTTACGGGAAGCACATCTTCCTCTGGCGCAACCTTCCCGGTGACCGTGGGGCCGGACCTGACCTTTAACGGCACGACCGATTCAGATGCCTTCGTCGCCAAGGTCAATTCCGCGGGCACAGCCCTTGTCTACTGCGGCTACATCGGCGGCAGGAACTCTGAAGCTGGCAGCGGAATTGCCGTGGACGGGGCGGGCAACGCCTACGTCACGGGAGACACCTTTTCCACCCAATCCACCTTCCCGGCCTTCCCGGTCAAGGTCGGGCCAGACCTTACTCACAACGGCGCAATGAGATGCCTTCGTCGCCAAGGTCAATGCCGCGGGCACGGGCCTTGTCTACTGCGGGTACATCGGCGGCTCTTCATATGATGATGGCTATGGCATCGCCGTGGACGCAGCGGGGAACGCCTACGTGGCGGGGCTCACAGTCTCCCCCGAAGCCACCTTCCCTGTGACAGTGGGGCCGGACCTGACCTTTAACGGCGGTTGGTGACGCCTTCGTCGCCAAGGTCAATTCCGCGGGCACGGGCCTTGTCTACTGCGGCTACATCGGCGGCTCTCCATCTGATGCCGGCTGTGGAATTGCCGTGGACGGGGCGGGGAATGCCTATGTTACGGGACGTACGCGACTCCACCGAGACCACCTTTCCGGTGACCGTAGGGCCGGACCTGACTTTTAACGGTATTAGTGACGGTTGGGACGCCTTCGTGGCCAAGGTCAATGCCGCGGGCACGGGCCTTGTCTACTGCGGGTACATCGGCGGCTCTTTGGACTGATGCCGGCTATGGAATTGCCGTGGACGGGGCTGGGAACGCCTACGTGGCGGGGGACACAGCCTCCTCCGAAGCCACCTTCCCTGTTACCGTCGGGACCGGACCTGACCTATAACGGCACGACAGATTCAGACGCTTTCGTCGCCAAGGTTAATTCCGCGGGCACGGGCCTTGTCTACTGCGGCTACATCGGCGGCGGGAACTCTGAAGCTGGCTACGGAATTGCCGTGGACGGGTCGGGGAATGCTTACGTGACAGGTTACACCAACTCCCCCGAGGGCAGCTTCCCCGTGGCATGGGGGCCGGACTTAACTCATAACGGGGATCAGGATGCCTTTTTGGCCAAGATCTACTATTTCGATGAGCGAATTCCCAAGCACGCCGTGGGGGATTTTGATGGAGACGGGACGGATGAGGCCGCCGTTGACTTTGGTAGGGTCGGTGCCTGGATCTATGACAGCGGCACCTGGACGCAACTGTTTGATGCTTATTATAATAACCTTGAAAGCCTATCGGCCGCTGACATCGACGGGGATAGCATCGATGAAATACTGCTCGACCTGGGCCCGGGTATAGGTCTGTTGTTGTGGGACTCCGGCGTGTGGAGTAGCTTGAACGGCAGGAATGTTGAATCCTTGGCCGTTGGTGACGTGGATGCGGATGGAAGCGATGAGGTAGTGTGTGATTTCGGCGCGATCGGCCTCTGGCTTTACAACGGCGGTGCGTGGACACAACTGAGCGGGGTTAATGTCGACTTTGTGACTACAGCTAATGTGGATGGGACGGGCGGTGATGAAATCATCGGTGACTTTGGACCTATTGGCCTCTGGATATGGAATGCGGGCGGTTGGAGTCAGTTGAGCGGTGTGAATGCCGACTATATGACCTCGGGCAAGACGGCCGGAGGCAATTATCTCGTTGGCGATTTTGGAGCCATCGGCCTGTGGATGTGGACAGCGACTGGCGGTTGGACGCAATTGAGCGGTGTGAATGCGGACTACGTGATTACCGCGGACGCCGATGGGGACGCCGCCGACGAGATTGTCGGGGATTTCGGCGCCACAGGTCTCTGGCTGTGGGACAGCGGCGCATGGACACAGCTCAGCGGCGTGAACTCAGTTTATATGATTAGCGCGGATGTGAATGGAGACGGGAAGGACGAAATCGCCGTCGATTTTGGCTCGACTGGCTTGTGGCTTTGGAGCGCCGGCGCATGGACACAGCTCAGCGGTGCGATCTCCGAATACCTTGTAGCCGGCGACCTCGATGGTGACTCCAAGGATGAAATCCTCTCCGACTTCGGTGCGCTAGGCCTATGGATGTGGAACGAGGGCACCTGGAGCCGGATCAGCGCGAACAATCCGGATTAGTTGTGATATAGTTGTGCATGGAAGGATAAAGTTCGTGCGCCGCCGGGGTGGCGGAATTGGCAGACGCAAGGGACTTAAAATTCTCCAGGAAGAAGAACTGAGCTTATTACGCTAAGCTCTTATTGGTCAGTAACTTACTGAAATATTAGGCGGTTACGGGAAAAGAGGGGAGTTCTGTATTATTTGTATTGTCTGCATTATTTGCATTGTTGGATGCAAATAGGTGCCACACTAGGTGACACGGTGGCATATGAGCAGGACACCAATTCCCTTGACTCATTTCCCCCTCCTTGATACGCTTTAGCCATACTTAGGAAAGGGGTTCTGTTGTGGCCGCTAAGAGCCCGAAGTTCCAGTTCGAAGATATTGGCTCGGCGAAGTTCTGCAGTTGTGCGAGCCTTTACTGGGCGTACTTGTGAAGGCCGCTGCCGTCTCCGATATCAGCGGATAGCGCGGTAAAATCGGCCCAGTTCTTCGACCTTGTCCGGTTGATTGCGCAGAGAGCTCCAAGCAAAGACCATGACCCCGGTTGCGGGCTTTCGCGTCCCCCGCTCAAGCGCTTCCGTGATCTGCTCGACCGGAACCGGCTTGCCCCAATCGGATGCCTGGAGGATCGGCCAGATCCGGCGGCGTTCCCCTTGTTTTCCCTCGATGCCCAGATATCGGCCGAGCCATGTCACCCGGAGCGAGATCCATTCCAGATCGCCGGAGTGGCCGAACCGGGCGTGGTATGGCATCGGGCTGAACACGTCGATGTAGCGCGCCTGGGCCTTGAGGTCGATGGCGAGTTTTTGCGTCAGAGCGCCGTCGAAATCGGTGTCGTTCCACGGGCAGTGGAAGGTCCCGAGCAGCGCGGCCGGACGGGTCCGGTCCAGAATCGAGCGGAACTCCCGCACCCAGTCGGTGAACACATCGCAGCGCCACTGCACCCATTTCCCGTTGAGTTCCGTAAGGAGCATGCGGGCTCGTTCCGCGGCAGGCCGGTTGGGGAGCCGGGTCCCCGTTTCCTTCTGGAACCAAGCGATGCAACGATCGCAGAAACAGGTGTCAGGCATCAGGGGCTCGGCCCGTTCCCAGTTGGCGTGGCCGTGATGGTAGTCGAGCCAGACCCCATCGACCGCATGCTCCCGAAGCAGGTCTTCAAAAGCTTCCATCCGGCTTCGGCGGTATTCGGGATGGGTGGGGCAGATGCCCTGCCACCCCTCGGGGGGCGGAGAGACTTTGCCGTCGGCGCCGACGGGGGCTGCGTCGGGATGCTCCTTCAGGTATTCGGCGACATGCATCGTGTTGAACTCGGCGAACAGCCGAGCTCCCTGCGACCGGATCAATTTCGCCCTCTCGGCGTTGACTCCGGCACTCCCGATGAACACCGCGTTGATGCCGTAATCGCCCAGGGTTTTACCCGCATCGAATATTTCGGTCGGTACGCCGCCGTACAAGCCGCGCATCTCGATCCATGGTCGTCGGCCCGGAGCGGTTTGTTGCGGCATGGCGGTCGCACTCAACAAAAGCGAAAAGACAGCGAAGGTACTCCCTGTCAGTCGTTTCATTAAAATCTTCTCACCCGATTCACCCGTCCAACACCCGTAACGGGCGCGTTTCTGGGTGGACTATTGGGCCTTTTTTTTCAGTTTTTTCGCCGCCCGTTTCTCCTTCAGGGTTTTGGTCGGTTTTTTCTTGACGTCTTTTTTAGCGTCTCTTTCTTTTCCCATGATTTCACCTCGACGGTATTATTTGATAGGTAACAGGCCATGTCAACGGATGTTCTCAACCTCGGGACCTTCGACCTTTTATTGACCTCTGGTTATCAATCATGCTAATTTTGCCTCTCCGCCGGGGTGGCGGAATTGGCAGACGCAAGGGACTTAAAATCCCTCGGTCCGCAAGGACCGTGCCGGTTCGAGCCCGGCCCCCGGCACTCTGTTATCCCTGGCCTTTCCCTGATTTTGGGATTTTGGAGGCAGCCCACGACTAAATTCACCGGGCAGAAAGTTTAGCAGTTTCCTGTTGTTGAGGCGGCCGGAAACCGGGTCTATGATAGAGGACGAGCCCGGTTATTGATCCGCGCCGGGTTAAAGGAGAGATGACATGACCATGGAAGGCCGTTTGGAGCTCATAGAAAAAGAACTGGAGCGCGTCAAAGAGACCCTGGCCCGGGCCGAGTTGTCGGTGACGGCCAGGGAGATTCGGGCCCGTCACATTGTTCTCGAGGACGAAAAGGGCGAAGTCCGCGTCGGGCTGGTCATGGCCAAGGATGGCCCCGCGCTGGTGCTCTACGGCGAGCATGGCACGGCCCTTGCCCAGCTGAGCGCCACCAAAGACGCCTCGGGCCTGATTCTTTACGGGGAAAACGGCGAGGTTCGCGCCTGGCTGGGCATGGTCAAAGATCTCCCGAGCCTGACGATGACCGACGAAAACGGCAGGGCCCGGGCCGGACTGGCCGTGCTCAAGGATGGCCCGCGCCTGACGATGATCGATGAGAATGGCAAGGTTGTCTGGAGTTCCTTAAAAGACAGGGAACGTCACGACGGCGGAAAATAGGCCTGTGGGCGCGACTCCTGGGGCGCCGCCGATTTTTCATAATTGTGCATATATTTTCACAGCGGTGCTTGACAAGCGCCCCATTGGTGCTATGATAGGCGACAAATTTAGTTTACGCACATGAGCGATCCGGGTTTATGAGAATGAACGCGCCGACTGACACTCCCTCCCGCAGCGCCCGCTCTCTGAACCCGCTTCCCGCCTCCATTTCCCTTCTCGGTCTGCTGATCCTTATCTAACGGAACCCCGTTCCTGCCTCTCTTCACAGGAACGGGGGTTAAAGGACTAGCCTATTATTACGCATTTTTGGAGAGATGAAAAAGGAGAAGATGATGACGGACGAAAGAGAAACGAGCGAAACAAAAGGAGAAAAATCATGAGCGCAAGAGTCTACTACGACAAGGACGCCAATCTCGAGGTCCTGAAGCCCAAGACGATCGCCATCGTCGGCTACGGCAGCCAGGGGCACGCCCAGGCCCAGAACCTGAGGGACAACGGGTTCAAGGTCATGGTCGCCGAAGTTCCCGGAACACACAACTTCGAGTTGGCCGAAAAACACGGCTTCAAACCCACGACCGCCGCCGAGGCGAGCAAGGCCGCCGACATCGTCCAGCTCCTCACGCCGGACGAGGTCCAGCGCGACGTCTATTACAAGGAGATCGCCCAGAACATGACGGCCGGCAAGGCCCTGGTTTTCTCCCACGGGTTCAACATCCACTTCGGCCGGATCGTCCCGCCCAAGGACGTCGACGTCTACATGGTCGCGCCCAAGGGGCCGGGGCATCTTGTCCGCCAGGTGTTCGAGGAGGGCGCGGGCGTGCCGGCCCTGTTCGCCGTCGAGCAGAACGCGACCGGCAAAGCCCGGGAGCTGGCCATCGCCCACGCCTGCGGCATCGGCTCGGGGCGCGCCGCGATCCTCGAGACGACCTTCAAAGAAGAGACCGAGACCGACCTCTTCGGCGAGCAGGCCGTCCTCTGCGGCGGCGTCTCCGAGCTCGTCAAGGCCGGTTTCGAGACCCTCACCGAGGCCGGTTACCAGCCGGAGATCGCCTACTTCGAGTGCCTCCACGAGCTCAAGCTCATCGTCGACCTTTTCTACCAGGGCGGCCTGAGCTACATGCGGTATTCGGTCAGCGACACCGCCGAGTACGGCGATTACCGCACCGGCAAGCGCATCGTCAGCGAGGAGACGCGCCGGGAGATGCGGAAGATCCTGGCCGAGGTCCGCGACGGGAGCTTCGCCCGCGACTGGATCCTGGAGAACCAGGCCAACCGGCCGTTCTTCCGGGCCTGCCGCCGGCAGGAGCGCCAGACCCTGATGGAAGAGGTCGGCCGCGAGCTCCGGTCGAAAATGAGCTGGCTCAAGGGCGGAAAAACGGTGCCGGACGAAAGATAGGGGAGGCGCGCCATGCCCGACGACATCAGGATCTTCGACACGACCCTCCGCGACGGGGAGCAGTCCCCCGGCTGCAGCCTGAACCATGCCGAGAAGCTCGAGGTGGCGCGGCAGCTCGAGCGGCTGAAGGTCGATGTCATCGAGGCCGGGTTCGCCATCGCCTCTCCGGGCGATTTCGAGGCCATCCGGGCCGTCGCCGCGGAGATGAAGGAGACCGGGGTCGCCGCCCTGGCCCGCACCAAGACAGAAGACATCGACGCCGCGGCCGGCGCCGTGAAAAACGCCGTCCGGCCGCGCATCCACACCTTCATCGCCACCTCGCCCATCCACATGCACTTCAAGCTGAAGATGGCGCCCGAGGACGTCCTGGCGGCGACCCGGGAGAAGGTCGCCTATGCCCGCAACCTCTGTGCGGAGGTCGAGTTCTCGGCCGAGGACGCGACGCGGAGCGACCCGGAGTTCCTCTGCCGGGTCTTCGAGGCGGCCATCGCCGCCGGCGCCTGCGTCATCAACGTCCCGGACACGGTCGGCTATACGACCCCCGAGGAGTACGCCCAGCTGATCACCCATCTCCGGAACCGCATCCCGAACATCGACAAGGCCGTGATCTCGGTCCACTGTCACAACGACCTGGGCATGGCCGTCGCCAACACCCTGGCCGCCGCCCGGGCCGGCGCCGGCCAGCTCGAGTGCACGGTCAACGGGATCGGCGAGCGGGCGGGGAACGCCGCGCTCGAGGAGGTGGTGATGGCCCTCCACACCCGCCGCGACCTCTTCCAATGCGGCTGCCGGGTGGACACGAAGCAGATCTCCCGGACCTCGAAGCTCGTCAGCTCCCTGATCGGCGTGCCGCTGCCGCCCAACAAGGCGGTCGTCGGCGGCAATGCCTTCGCCCACGAAGCCGGCATTCACCAGCACGGCGTCCTCTCCAAGGAGATCACCTACGAGATCATGACCCCCGAGTCGGTCGGCCTCAAGGAAAACCAGATCGTCCTGGGCAAGCACTCCGGCCGCCACGCCTTCGAGGAGAGGCTGAAGAAGCTCGGCTACACGCTGAGCAAAGAGGACCTGGACGAGACGTTCGCCCTCTTCAAGAACCTCGCGGACAAAAAGAAGAAGATCTCGGACTGGGACATCGAAGCGCTGGTGATGAAGGAATACTGGAATTCGCCCGAGGTCTTCCGCCTGGAGCGCTTCATCATCAACAGCGGCAATACGATCACGGCCACGGCCAATATCAAGCTGGGCCGGAACGGCCAGACTTGGGAGGAAGTCGCCCAGGGGGCCGGCCCGATCGACGCGGCCTTCAAGGCGATCGAGAAGATCGTCGGCCAGCGGTTCTGCCTGGAGGATTTCGCGCTGCGCTCCGTGACGGCCGGCAACGACGCCCAGGCCGGCGTTTCGCTCAAGCTCCGCCGGGGCGAGAGCGTCGTCGTCGGCAAGGGCCTCAGCACCGACGTCGTCGAGGCGGGCATCCTGGCTTTCGTCAACGCGGTGAACCGCCTTCTCGAAGAGCAGAAACCCACGGGACAGGGACATGGATAAAGTCATCTCCATCTACGACACCACCCTCCGGGACGGGGCGCAGGGCGAAGAGGTCTCGTTTTCCGCCGAGGACAAGTGGAAGATCGCCCGCGCCCTCGATGACCTGGGAATCGGCTACCTCGAAGCCGGGAACCCCGGGTCGAACCCGAAGGACCTGGAGTTCTTCGGCTACCTGCAGGGCCAGCCGCTGAAAAACGCCGTGGTCACGGCCTTCGGCAGCACGAGGCGCAAGGAGATCTCGGTCGAGGAGGACATGAACCTCAAGGCCCTCCTCAGCGCGAACACCCGGGCCGTCGCCATTTTCGGGAAGAGCTGGGACCTCCACGTGACGCATGTGATCCGGACCAGCCTGGACGAGAACCTGCGGATGATCGAGGAGACCGTCAGGTATTTCAAGGACAAGGACAGGGAGGTCATCTTCGACGCCGAGCACTTCTTCGACGGCTGCAAGGCCAATCCGGAGTACGCCTGGCGCTGCCTCGAGGCCGCGGCCGAGGGCGGGGCGGACTGGCTCGTGCTCTGCGACACGAACGGCGGCGCCTTCCCGGACGAGATCCAGGCCGTCACCCGCCTGGCCGTCGACAGGTTTCCGGTGCGCATCGGCATCCACTGCCACGACGACGGCGGCCTGGCGGCGGCCAATTCGCTGATGGCCGTCGAGGCCGGGGCCGCCCAGGTCCAGGGGACGTTCATCGGCTTCGGCGAGCGGTGCGGGAACGCCAACCTCTCGACGGTCATCCCGAACCTCCAGCTGAAGAGGGGGTATGCCTGCATCCCGGATTGCAGGATGGACGGCCTGACCGAGACCGCGCGCCTGGTGGCCGAGGTCTCGAACATCGCTCTGAACCCGCGCTTTCCCTACGTCGGCAAGAGCGCCTTCGCCCACAAGGGCGGCATGCACATCGACGGCGTGTCCAAGAAATCCCGCTCCTTCGAGCACATCCCTCCCGAGAAGGTGGGCAACCGGCGGCGGTTCCTGATGTCCGAGGTGGCGGGCCGGAGCCTGATCCTGAAAAAGCTCGAGGCGATCGTCCCGGGCCTGGAAAAGGATTCGGCCGAGACCCGGACCGTCGTCGAGAAGCTCAAGAGCCTCGAGCACGACGGCTACCAGTTCGAGGCCGCCGAGTGCTCGTTCGAGCTCATGGTCCGCAGGCTCCTCGGCCGGAGCCGGCCGTTTTTCGAGCTCGAGAACTTCACCGTCATCGGCGAGATGGCGACGCCGAGCGACGGCCGGACCTCGACCGCCATGATCAAGGTCAAGGTCGACGGGAAGCAGGAGATGACGGCCGCCGAGGGCGACGGGCCGGTCCATGCCTTGGACCAGGCGCTCCGGAAGGCGCTCGGGGTGTTTTATCCCGAGCTCAAGGAGATGAAGCTCACGGACTACAAGGTGCGCGTCCTCAATCCCAAGGAGGCCACCGCCGCCAAGGTCCGGGTCCTGATCGAATCCACGGACGGCCGGGACATCTGGACGACCGTCGGCGTCTCGACGGACATCATCGAGGCCAGCTGCCTGGCCCTCGTCGACTCGATCGAATACAAGCTCATGCAGGCGACCCGGGAAAAGTCCCGTGCGTTCCTGTGACCGTAAGGAGTGAACAATGGGCATGACCATGACGCAGAAGATACTCGCGGCCCACGCGGGACGCGACTCGGTGCGGCCGGGAGAGATCCTGGAGGCCCGCGTCGACCTCGTCCTGGGCAACGACATCACCGCGCCGGTGGCCATCCAGGAGTTCGCCAGGATCGGCCTGCCGCGGGTGTTCGACAGGCGGCGGGTCGTCCTCGTCCCCGACCATTTCGCGCCCAACAAGGACATCAAGGCGGCCGAGCAGTGCCGCCTGATGCGGGAATTCGCCCGGGAGCAGAAGATCGTCAATTACTTCGAGGTCGGCGCGATGGGGATCGAGCACGTCCTTCTGCCCGAAAAGGGGCTAGTGGTTGCGGGCGATGCCGTGGTCGGCGCGGATTCCCATACGTGCACCTATGGCGCCCTGGGCGCCTTCTCGACCGGGGTGGGGAGCACGGACATGGCCGTCGCCATGGCCACGGGCAAAAGCTGGTTCCGCGTGCCCGGAGCCATCCGGTTCGAGCTCGAGGGCCGGCCGGCGAGCTATGTCGCCGGCAAAGACGTCATCCTCCACATCATCGGCCTGATCGGCGTCGACGGCGCCAACTACCGGTCGATGGAATTCGGGGGGACGGGCCTTCGGCACTTGAGCATGGACTCGCGGCTGACCATGGCCAACATGGCCATCGAAGCCGGCGCCAAGAACGGGATCTTCCCCGTCGACGAGGCGTGTTCCGCCTATCTCAAGGCGCGCGCCGGGCGGCCGGGCCGGGTCTACGAGCCGGACGACGACGCCGAATATGAGAAGGTCTTCGAGATCGACCTCAGCCGCATCCGGCCGACGGTCGCCTGCCCGCACCTGCCGTCGAACACCCGGCCGGCCGCCGAACTCGGCCACGTCGCGGTCGACCAGGTCGTCATCGGTTCGTGCACCAACGGCCGGCTGGAAGACCTCCGGACGGCGGCGGCCATCCTGAAGGGACGGCGCGTCGCCTCCCGGGCCCGGACGATCGTCTTCCCGGGAACGCAGGAGATCTACCTGCAGGCCCTCAGGGAGGGACTGATAGAGATCTTCATAGCGGCGGGGGCCGCCGTGAGCACGCCGACGTGCGGCCCGTGTCTCGGGGGGCACATGGGGATCCTGGCCAAGGGGGAGAGGGCCCTGGCCACGACGAACCGGAACTTCCGGGGCCGCATGGGCCACGCCGATTCCGAGATCTACCTTGCCGGGCCCGCCGTGGCGGCGGCGACCGCCATCATGGGTAAGATCACCGACCCGTCGATGATCAAGCACGCCGGCCCGCCGGCGCGGCGCCGGAGCTCCGACCCCAGGGGTCGCCGGAAAGGAGTCCGCCATGAAAATTAAGGGCCCGGTCCTCAAGTACGGGGACCACATCGATACGGACGCCATCATCCCGGCGCGCTACCTGAACACCGCGGACCCCGCGGAGCTGGCGCGTCACTGCATGGAGGACATCGACCCGGATTTCCCGGCCCGCGTGAAACAGGGAAGCATCATCGTGGCCGGCGAGAATTTCGGCAGCGGCTCGTCGCGGGAGCACGCGCCCATCGCCCTCAAGGCCCGCGGCATCGCGGGTGTCGTCGCTGCGAGTTTCGCCCGGATATTCTTCCGGAACGCCGTCAACATCGGCCTGCCGATCCTCGAGTCCCGGGAAGCGGCGCACGACGCCGTCGAGGGTGACGCGCTCGAGGTCGATTTCGGGGCCGGCCGGATCCGGAACCTCACGAGGGACAGGGTCTATCGGGTGGCGCCATTTCCGCCGTTCGTCGAGGAGATCATCCGCTCGGGGGGCCTGGTCGAAGCCGTGAGGCGGAAGCTGCGGCCGGCCGGAAAGGGGAGGCGCGTGTCATGAAGTACTCCATCGCCACCATTCCCGGGGACGGCATCGGGCCCGAGGTGACCCGGGCCGCTGAGCAAGCCCTCGAGCGGATCGGGGAGATCTCCGGGCACGTTTTTTCGTTCACCGGGGTCGCCGCCGGCGGCTGCGCCATCGACGAGTTCGGCGTGCCGCTGCCCGACCGGTCGCTCGACGCCTGCCGCGCGAGTGATGCCGTGCTCCTCGGGGCCGTGGGCGGCCCCAAGTGGGACGGCCTGGGCGGCGACCTGCGGCCGGAGAGCGGCCTCCTGAAGCTCAGGCGGGGGCTCGGGCTCTACGCCAATATCCGGCCGGCCCGCCTGCACGAGGCCCTGAAAGACGCCTGCCCGTTGAAGCCGGAAATCGCCGGCCCCGGGATCGACATCTGCATCGTTCGCGAGCTCGCCGGCGGCCTCTATTTCGGCGCCCGGGGACGCCGCACCGGGATCATGGGCGAGGAGGCCTTCGACACGGAATGCTATGCGGTGCCGGAGGTCCGGCGGATCGCCCGCGTCGCTTTCCGGCTGGCGGAGGGGCGCGGGAAGAAAGTCACGAGCGTCGACAAGGCGAACGTGCTCGAAAGCTCCCGGCTCTGGCGCGAGGTGGTCACGGAGACGGCCGCCGAGTTTCCGTCGGTCGCGCTCGGCCACATGTACGTCGACAACGCCGCCATGCAGCTCATCCGGGATCCGCGGCAGTTCGATGTCATCCTGACGACCAACATGTTCGGGGACATCCTCTCGGACGAGGCGAGCATGATCACCGGCTCGATCGGCCTGCTCCCTTCGGCCAGCCTGGGGGAGGGCCGGTTCGGCCTCTACGAGCCCGTCCACGGGTCGGCGCCGGAGATCGCCGGCCGCGACCTCGCCAACCCGATCGCGGCCATCCTGTCGGCGGCGATGCTGCTCCGCCATTCCCTGGGCCTTGAACCGGAGGCCGCGGCCGTCGAGCGGGCGGTCGCGGCGGTCCTCGCCGCCGGCTTCCGGACGGCGGACATCCTGACGCCCGGCGGCCGGCTGGTGGGCGGCCGGGAGATGACGTCCAGGATACTTAACGAAATCCAGGCGCAAGGAGGCGCATCATGACGGACGAACTGATCATTTATCTCAACGGGAAATTCGTCAGGGAATCCCAGGCCAAGATCTCGGTCTTCGACCAGGGGATCCTGTTCGGCGACGGCGTGTTCGAGGGGCTGCGGGTCTATGACGGGAAGATCTTCAAGTGCGCCGAGCACATCGACCGGTTTTACAGCTCGGCCAAGGCGATCATGCTCGACCTCGGTCTCAGCCGGGGAGAGATGACCGAAGTGATCGCCGAGACCTGCAACTGCAACGACATCACGGACGGCTACGTCAGGCTCGTGGCCACCCGGGGGCCCGGCGACCTGGGCCTCCTGCCGCCCAACCCCGCGCCGCCCACGCTTTTCTGCATCGCCCGCCAATTGGCGCTCTACGCGCCGGCCGTCTACGAAACCGGCATGGCGCTCGTCACCGCCGTCCAGCGCCGCATCAAGCCGACGGTCGTCGACCCGCAGATCAAATCGCTGAACTATCTCAATAACATCCTGGCCAAGATCCAGGCCGTCCGGTCCGGCGTGCCGGAGGCCCTGATGCTGACGGATGACGGCATCGTCGCCGAGTGCACGGGGGAAAACGTCTTTATCGCCAAGAACGGCTCCCTCATCACGCCGCCCTGCTTTGTCGGGATCCTCAACGGCATCACCCGGCAGACCGTCATGCAGCTGGCCGAGAACCTGGGGATCAGGGTCCTCGAAAAGGAATTCACGCTCTTCAATGTCTACGCCGCCGACGAGTGCTTCCTCACGGGCACGGCGGCCGAGATCGTGCCGGTCCTGAGCGTCGACGGCCGGGAGATCGGCTGCGAGAGGCCCGGCCCGTTCACCCGGCAGCTGACGGCCGCTTTTCACGAGTCCACCCGGACAAGCGGGCTGCCCGTCTCGGAGGGTTAGGCCATGACGAGCGACGAAGCCAAACAGGGCGCGGAACGGGCGCCGCATCGCGCGCTCCTCAAGGCGATGGGCTACACGGACAGGGAGATCGCGGCGCCCTGGGTCGGCGTCGCCAACGCCTGGAACGAGCTCATCCCCGGCCATATCCACCTCGACCGGGTCGCGCGGGCGGTGAAGGACGGCGTGCTGGCGGCCGGCGGGACCCCGATGGAATTCCCGTCCATCGGCGTCTGCGACGGCCTGGCCATGGGGCACGCCGGCATGCACTATTCTCTGCCCAGCCGGGAGCTCATCGCCGATTCGATCGAGACCATGGCGCTGGCCCACCAGCTCGACGCACTCGTCCTCGTCACCAACTGCGACAAGATCACCCCCGGCATGCTGATGGCGGCGGCCCGGCTCAACATCCCGTCGGTGATCGTCAGCGGCGGACCGATGCTCGCCGGCCGGATAAAGGGCCGGGCGGTGGGCCTCGACTCGGTGTTTGAGGGCGTCGCCGCGTTTAAGGAAGGCCGGCTGAACGAGGCGGAGCTCGGCGAATACGAGGCGCACGCCTGTCCGGGCTGCGGCTCCTGCGCCGGCCTGTTCACGGCCAACAGCATGAATTGCCTCGCCGAGGCGCTGGGCATGGCCCTGCCCGGAAACGGCACGATCCCGGCCGTTGACGCGGACCGGATCCGGCTGGCCAAGGAATCGGGGAGGGCCGTCATGCGCCTGCTCTCGAAGAACATCAGGCCGCGGGAGATCTTGACCATGGAGGCCTTCTTCAACGCGCTGGCCGTCGATATGGCCCTGGGCGGGAGCACGAACAGCGTGCTCCATCTCCAGGCCATCGCCAACGAGGCGGGTCTTCTCGCTGGGCCTCGAGGCCGTCGAGGCGGTCAGCCGCCGGACGCCGAACCTCTGCCGGCTCAGCCCGTCCGGCCCCCATTACGTCGAAGACCTCCATGCCGCCGGCGGCGTTCCGGCGGTGATGAAGGAGCTCGCCGGCAAGGAGCTGCTCAATCCCCGGCTGATCACGGTGACCGGGGGGACCGTCGGCGACAACCTGGCCGGGGCGGAGAACAGAGACACCGGGGTGATCCGCCCGATCGACAATCCTTACAGCCCGACCGGCGGGATCGCCGTGCTCAGGGGAAGCCTGGCGCCCCAGGGAAGCGTCGTCAAGCGCGCCGCCGTGGCCAAGGACATGCTGCGGCACCGCGGCCGGGCCCGAGTCTATAATTCCGAAGGCGAGGCCATGCGGGCCATCACGACGGGCATTGTCGAGAGCGGCGACGTCGTCGTCATCCGCTACGAGGGGCCCAGGGGAGGGCCGGGCATGCGGGAAATGCTCCTCCCGACATCCGCCCTCGCCGGCATGGGGCTCGACCGGTCGGTGGCACTCGTCACCGACGGCCGGTTCAGCGGGGCGACGCGGGGGGCCTCGATCGGCCACGTCTCGCCCGAAGCCGGCCGGGGAGGTCCGATCGCCCTGGTCGAGAATGGAGACTGGATCGCGATCGATATCGACGGCGGGACCCTGTCCCTGGAGGTCCCGGATGAGGTCTTGGCCTCGAGGCGGGCCGCCTGGACGCCGCCGCCGCCGAAGATCAAAACCGGGTATCTCGAGAGGTATGCGAGCCTGGTGTCCTCGGCCAGCACGGGAGCCATTCTTTCTACGCAGGAGAAGAGGAATGCCTGACGGAACACGACAAAAAGGGACTTCGATGACGGGCGCTGAGATCCTGGTCGATGCCCTGAGAAAAGAGGGCGTCGACCTGATGTTCGGGTACCCCGGCGGCATGGTCATCCCGATCTTTGATGTTCTCAACAGGTGCGAGGATATCAATCTCGTCCTGACGAGGCACGAGCAGGCGGCCATCCATGCGGCCGACGGCTATGCGCGGGCGACCGGCAAGGCGGGTGTCTGCCTCGTAACCTCGGGGCCCGGGGCCACGAACACGATCACCGGGATCGCGACGGCCAAGCTCGACTCCATCCCCCTGGTCGTGATCAGCGGCCAGGTCCGGACGGCGGTCCTCGGCTCGGACGCCTTCCAGGAGACCGATATGGTGGGGCTGACGCGGCCCATCTGCAAGCACAATTACCTGGTGCAGAGGGTCGAGGACCTGCCGGCGGCCATTAAAAGCGCGTTCTATATCGCCCAGAGCGGCCGGCCGGGGCCGGTGTCGATCGACGTGCCGGTCGATGTCGCGGACGCCACGCTGAAGAACTACAGCTACCCGGAGAGCGTCAATCTCCCCGGCTACAGCCCCACGCTCGTCGGCAATCATCGCCAGATCGTGAGGCTCGCGCAAGCGATCCGTGAGGCGAAGAGGCCGCTGATCTGCGCCGGCGGGGGAGTCGTCAGCTCGGGCGCGAGCGCCGAGCTTCTCCAGCTCATGGAGACGGCCAACATTCCCGCCGTCGTCACCCTGATGGGGCTGGGCGTCGTCCCGAGCGACCATCCGCTCTGCCTGGGCATGCCGGGCATGCACGGCTGCGCGGCCGCCAATTACGCGCTGACCGAGTGCGACCTGCTCCTGGGCATCGGCACCCGGTTCGATGACCGGGTGACGGGGAGCCTGGAGTCGTTCGCCGCGCAGGCCACGGTCGCCCACATCGACATCGACCCCGCCGAGATCGGCAAGAACGTTAAGGCGGACATCCCGGTCGTCGGCGACGTCAAGACCGTCCTCGCCGCCCTGCTCACGGAGGTCAAGCCGAAACCCGCCGGCGAGTGGGTCCTGCGGACGGCGGACTGGAAAGAGAAGCACCCGCTCGACGGCGATCAGACAAAGAGCGAGGAGATCCTGCCCCAGTACGTGCTCAGGACGATCAGCCGTCTCGTCGCCTCGAACGCCGTGATCGTGACCGACGTCGGACAGCACCAGATGTGGTCCGCGCTCTATCTCGCCCACCAGCGCCCGCGCTCGTTCATCAGCTCGGGCGGCCTGGGCACGATGGGGTTCGGGCTGCCGGCGGCCATGGGGGCGGCGCTCGCCTGTCCGGAGAGACCCGTCGTCTGCGTCTCCGGTGACGGCAGCATCCAGATGAACATCCAGGAGCTCGCCACCTGCGCCATTAACAGGATACCGGTCAAGATCGTCGTCCTGAACAATTCTTACCTCGGCATGGTCCGGCAGTGGCAGGAGCTCTTCTGGGACAAGAACTACGCCAAGACCTGCCTGCGCCAGGGGCCGGACTGCCCCAGGAATTGCTCCGGTCCGGGCGACGGCTGCCCGGAGAAGTACCTCCCGGATTTCGTCAGGGTCGCCCAGGCCAACGGCGTGGAGGGGCTGCGCGCCGTGAAACCGGCTGAGGTCGAGCCCGTTCTCCGCCAGGGCCTGGAGTCCAGGGGGCCCGTGCTGATGGAGTTCATGGTCCGGCGGGAGGAGAACGTCTATCCCATGGTGCCCGCGGGGAGGCCGCTCTCCGAGATCATCACGGAGGGCCCCTGATGGAGCAGCACACGATCATCATCACCGTGGCCAACCGCGTGGGCGTCCTGGCCAGGATCTCGGGGCTCCTCTCGTCGCGGGGCTACAACATCGAGAGCATCATCGGCGCCCCCACCGAGAACCCGGACATCTACAAGATCCACCTGGTCATCGCCGGAACGGAGGAGCAGACCGAGCAGGTCACGAAACAGCTCAACAAGCTGATCGACACGATCAAAGTCATCGATATTTCCCACATCAAGAACTACATAATCCGGGAGTACCTGCTGATCAAGGTGAAAGCGCAGAAGCGCTCCGAGATCTTCGAGCTGATGGGGGTGTTCAAGGCCAAAGCGGTGGACGTCACCCCGCTCCACATCACCATCGACCTGTCCGGGCCGCCGCTCAAGGTCTCCCGGTTCATCGAGCTCCTGAGGCCCTACGGCATCAAGGAATATGTGCGGACCGGTAATGTCGCCATCAGCGAAAGCTGACGGGCGGATCAGGCGAGCATCTTTCTCAGGCTATTGACGACGGAGCGGGCCGTCGGCTTGTCCTTGGTGATCCCGAGGATCGTGTCGTCCCCGCCGATGGTGGCGATGATCCCCGCCACCCCGCTGCGGTCGATGGCGCCGGCGATGGTCTGGGCGTTGCCCGGCCTCGTCTTGATGACGATCAGGTTCCCGATCTGGATGATCTCCTCGAGCCCGAGCTTGAGCACGATGTCGATGTGCTCTTCTCTCTCCTTGACCTTCTGGAGCCGGTAGGAGCCGCCGCCGACCGGGGCCCTGGCGTAGCCGAGCTCCTTGAGGGCCCTGGAGATCGTCGCCTGGGAGACCGCGACGCCGGCCTCCTTCAACCTGGACTGAAGCTCCCGTTGTGTCCGCGCGCCGCCCTTTTCGAGCATCTCCCGGACAAGGCTGAGGCTGTATTCCCTGCCGTTTGTCATGGGATTATATTATGACAAACTTCGGTCCAGGGCAACCGGTCCGGCCCTTGACTCGGCTCTTCTTCCGTGCTATAAAATTTCCCAACAATGAATATTTGCGCGATCGTCCAAAGACAGCCGGCCGCCGGGCCCGCCGGTCTGCGTCCTTCCGCCGTCGCCCCGCGTACTCCCTGCCTTTTGATAATGTGAAGCCCGGATGGGCCGTTTCCCAGCCCGGGAGGCGGCTATTCGGGAACCCTCGAGCCGCCAGGGCGTCGCTTTTTACTCGCCAATCCGGAGAAATCATTCAGGAGGTCGGTTATGAGAAAATTCAGGGTCGCGGTCATGGGGAGCACGGGACTCGTGGGCCAGCAGTTCGTCAGGCTGCTCGACGGACATCCCTATTTCGACCTGGTGGCGCTCACGGCGTCGAGCCGATCGGCCGGCCGTCCATACCGCCAGGCGATGTCGTGGGCGGCCGGCGGCGATCTGCCGGCGGTCGCCGGCGGGCTGAGAGTGCTGGATACCGCGGTCGAGGCCGTGATGGGGCAATCGCCGGAGATCGTTTTTTGCGCCCTGCCGGCCGGCGCGGCCGAGGCGATCGAGCCCGCACTCCGGGAGCGGGGAGTCCGGGTCTTTTCCAACGCCGGCTCCCGCCGGCTGGATGCCGATGTCCCCGTCCTTATCCCCGAGATCAATCCCGGGCATCTCGAGCTGGCCCGCCGGCAGCTGGCCCGGTACGGGGGTTTCATCGTCACGAACTCGAACTGCTCGACTTCCGGACTGGCGATGGTCCTGAAGCCCCTCCAGAAATTCGGCATCCGGGAAGTCACCGTCACCACCTTCCAGTCGATCTCGGGGGCCGGCCGGCGGGGGCTCGCCTCCTTCGATATCGCCGGGAACGTGATCCCCTGGATAAAGAATGAGGAAGAGAAGATGGCGAGGGAATCGCGAAAGATCCTGGGCGAGCTGGGGGCGG
Source organism: Candidatus Aminicenantota bacterium (assembly GCA_963764885.1). Lineage (GTDB taxonomy): Bacteria > Acidobacteriota > Aminicenantia > Aminicenantales > UBA8522 > CAVSCD01. The sequence goes on along the minus strand of CAVXUH010000002.1, from coordinate 312,168 downwards.
GGGAGATCCTCCCGGCGCCCTTTTCGGTCTTCGCCACATGCTGCCGGGTGCCGGTGAGGGAGGGGCACCTGATGAGCGTGAGCGTCCGGTTCGCCGCGGCGCCTGGCGCGGGCGCCGTCCGGGAAGCGCTGACAGACTTCCGGGGAGTCCCCCAGGACCTCGGCTTGCCGACCGCCCCCGAAAGCCCCATCATCGTCCGGCCGGAGGAGGACCGGCCCCAGCCGGTCCTCGATGTCTGGGCGGGCCGGCCCGAGCGGGCGCGCGGGATGGCGGTGAGCGTCGGCAGGATCCGGGAGGCGGGCGAGGAGACAAGGCTTGTCCTTCTTGTCCACAACACGGTCCGGGGCGCGGCCGGGACCTGTGTCCTGAGCGCGGAGCTGGCCGCCGCGGAAAAGCTCGCGGGCTGAGCCCGTCGTTCAAGGAGAAGCGTGATGACCAAAGTCATGAAGTTCGGGGGGGGCTGCCTGAAAGATGCCGATACCGTCGGCCGGGCTGCCGCCATTGTCCTTTCCGAAGCCCGGCCGCCGGCCGTCGTCGTCTCGGCGATCTACGGCGTGACCGACCTGCTGCTCGCCGCCCTGGCCGAAGCCAAAAGGGACGAGGGGTCCATCCCCGCAGCGGTCCAGGGTCTTCGGAACCTCCATGCCACGCTCGTCCGCGAAACCATCGGTGACGAGGGGCTGCGGGAGACCGTCCTTCAGGGCCTGGAGGTCCGGCTCAAGAAGGTCGAGAGGCTTCTCCATGGGGTCGCCTATACGGGAGAGATCAGCCCGACCGTCCGCCCCCGCGTCCTGAGCTACGGCGAAAGGCTGTCCGCCCTGATCTTTGCCGGTGTCCTGGCCGACCGGGGCGCCAGGTCGCTGGCGCTGGAGAGCGAGCAGATCGGCCTGATCACCGACCACAGCTTCGAAAACGCCACCGTCGACCTCCGGGCCTTCAAGCACCGCTTCGGACCCACGGCGCGCGCGCTCGAGAAAAAAAGGACGATCCCCGTGATCACGGGTTTCTTCGGCTGCTCGGCCGATGGCAAAACGGTCACCTTCGGCCGGAACGGCACGGACTACAGCGCGGCCGTCATCGCCCACGGTCTGAATGCCCGGGCGCTCGAGATCTGGAAGGACGTCGAGGGATTCATGAGCGCCGACCCGAAGCTCGTCAGACGGGCCTCGAAGATCGACCGGCTCTCCTACAGCGAAGCCGCCGAGCTGTCCTATTTCGGCGCCAAGATCCTTCATCCCCGGACGCTCGAACCGCTGGCCGGCATGACCATCTCGGTCAAGATCAAGAACCTTTTTGACCCCGGCGGGCCGGGCACGGACATCTCCCCGGCCGGCCGCGTCCGAAAAGAGGTCATCAAGAGCATCACCGCCAATCGGCAGATCGCCGTGCTGAGGATCCGGGGCCGGGGCGTGGGTTTCCAGCCGGGCATCATCGGCGAGATCGGCGGCCGGCTGGCGGCGGCGGGAGTCAACATCTATTCGATCATCACCTCGCAGACCTGCATCAACCTGCTGGTGGACAGGAAAGACGCCAAAAAGAGTCATGAGTCCTTGAAAGCCCTGGCCGGCGGGATCATCGAGAGCGTGAGCCTCAACGAGGACGTCGCCCTGATCGCCGCGGTGGGGGAGGGCTTCTTGGCGCGGAAGGGCTTGGCGGCCCGGATCTTCACCGCCGTCTCCAAGGCGCACGTCAACGTCGAGATGATCTCGACGGGGGCTTCCGAGGTCGCCGCCTATTTTCTGGTCGACCGCCTGGACGCCGATAAAACTATCCGCGCCCTGCACCGCGAATTTTTCTGATCCGTCTTCCCGCTAGCGCGCGCCCCAGAACCGCGGCTGAGTCGGGGGGGCCGGCGCAGGCGCCGCGGCGGCGGCCGTCGCCGGGCGGCCGTGCGGGAGGTTCAGCCATCTCTCGTGAACCCAGTCCTTGAGGCGAAGCTCCAGGGCGCCGGCGTTGGGCTGTTCCGCGACGACAGCTTGGCGGGCTTCCAACTCGGCGATATCTCCCGCGAGCGAGATCAGGCGGAGGCTCCGGCGATACCCCTCCTCGAAGTCGCCGGCCCGGATCTGGACGGTCGTGAGGTCGGCCAGCAGCTCCGCCCCGGGGAGAAGGGCCGCGTTCCGCGCCTGGGCTTCATCCTGGAAGGTCAGCGCAAAGCGATAGGGCCCCGGATAAGCGGGAAGCTGCGCCGAGGCCAGCGCCGCCACAGCCTCCCTGGCCGCGGCCTCGATCCGCCGTGACGCTTCCTCCCGGGCGACGGGTTCCGCCGAGGCCCGGCTCAGGGCCCGTTTGATGACGGCGCATTTGACCCAGGGCAGGCCGCGCCGGACCTCGCGCTCGAACTGGTCGTCGCCGCTGACCATGATCAGCGGGATCTTGAAGCGGGCCGCGCCCATCGCCAGGATCATGGATTCGTTGAAGGGCACGCCGTTCACCCTGTATTGGATGTCCTCATAGGTATAGGTATGCGAGCTGTAACCGGCCGTGTTCCCGGCGCCGGCGTGCATGGCCACGGCCACGATGGCGTCGAAAGAATGATCGTAGCTGTCCATGTAGATATCGAACCGGCGGTCGCGGGCGATCATCCGGGCAGGGGGGAGGAGCTGGTCCTCGAGGACATCCGGCCCGCCCGTGTTCCCCGACCCGTGACCGTCCACGATCACGATGTCCTGGACTCCCGCCGCCTTGAGGCCGGCGACGGCGGCGTTGACATCGGCGGTCAGGGACTTACGACCCTCTTCGTATTCTGCGGTATGGGCAAACTGGACGTTTTTATAGCTTACGGCCCCGGTCACGCCCTCCATGTCGTAAAGGACCAGGACCTTCAGGGGACGCGGGTGGGCCAACACGCCGGACGGAAGCCAGACCGCCGCCAGGAAGACGGCCGGAAAGATCTTGAGTTTCATTCTCGCCTCCCGCGGAGTCTTTTGCCCGCTCCAGCGGGCTGGGGACTACATATCCGAGGAGGCGGCGCGTGTCAAGCGGACCGCTCCAAGCGCGCTGTCCTGCCTGGCAGGACGGCGGCCGCGCACCCGGCGGCGTTCAAGCGCTCTTCTCTTCCTTCTTGATCCCCTCCTGATGGGCGAACCGGATCTTGTCGTATCCCTCTTTGAGCTCGGCCAGGATCTGCTCGGACTCTTTAATGGTGATCTTCTTGGCTTCAAGATAGCCGTTGACCACGGAGTGGATGACCTGGTTATAAGTCTCAAGGCTGACTTCTTTCAGGCGGGCCAACTCCTCGGTGATCTGGTCAGTGATCTCACAGTAGATTTTCTTGATCTCCTCGCGGGTCTCCTTCCCGGCCTTCGGCGCCAGGAGCATTCCGGCCAGGACTCCCCACAAAACCCCTTTAAGAAACCTGAATTTCATCCGGCTGTCTCCTTTTTCTTGGGATCAATCTTCTCCGCCCATAAATAAGCAAGAAATGTGCCAATGGAAAATACGACCGCGGGTGAACGGAGTTTGCGCCGCCTCCGGAGAATGCTAAAATTAGAACAAGGGTAAGAGACCATGATCCTCGTCTTTCGGACTGTCAAGGAACTCGAAAGCTCGGCGGCTGAGATCATCGGCTCCGCCTCCCGCCGGGCCGTCATGGAGAGGGGGATCTTCGCCATGGCGCTCTCGGGGGGCCGCTCGCCCCGGGGCGTTTTCCGGCTGCTGGCCCGCCCCGAGTCGTCCCGGCGGATCCCGTGGCGGGAGACCCACGTCTTCTGGGCCGACGAGCGCCTGGTGCCGCTGTCGAGCCCGCTCAGCAACGCGGGCACCGCCGGGAGGCTTCTCCTTCGGCATGTCCCCGTTCCTCCGGCCAATATCCACCGGATGCCTTCGGGCCTGGAGCCGCTCCGGGCCGCCGCCGAGTACGAAGCCGAGCTGAGACAGTTCTTCGGCGGCCGGCCGCCCAGGTTTGACCTGATCTTCCTGGGCCTCGGAGAAAACGGGCACATCGCCTCTCTTTTTCCCCGTTCCAAAGCCCTCGCGGAAATGAAGCGGTGGGTCGTTCCGGTCTCCCGCGCCGGCGAGGGCTTCCATAGGCTGACCCTGACGGCGCCCGTCATCAGCCGGGCGAGGGAGGTCGTTTTCATCGTCTTCGGGGCGAACAAGGCCGCCGCCCTCAGCCGGACGCTGGGCGGCCGCCCCAAACCGGCGGCTTTTCCCGCCCAGCTCATCCGGCCCGCTCCTCCGGGACGCGTGGTCTGGCTCGCGGACCGGCGGGCCGCATCCCTCCTCGACAACTGCGAGCTGGCCAGCGGCCTTCATTAGATCAATCCGATATTATTGTAAGCTCCAGCAGACGGCAGTCGATGACCGCGTCGAGGTAGGGCACGATCCTGACCGGGCCCTCGAGACCGCAGACGTCGATATTCTTCAGGATCCGCCGGTAGGTGCCGACCGCGCGGCGGTTGGCCTCGGTGTTCGTGACCCGGATGGCCAAGCGGTTTTTGCCCGGCCGGACAAGGTCCGTGATATCGAACCTGTACGGCCGCCAGACGGCCGTCGCCGCCGCCTTGCCGTTCACGGACACCTCGGCCACCGAGCTGACCCGGCCGCAATCGAGGAAGAGTCTCTTCCCGGCATACGCTTCCGGCACGGTGAAGTCCCTTTCATAAACCGCCGTCCCCGAGAAATTGGCGAGGCCCGTCCGGGTCCAGGGCTTGAGCCTAAACGGCGTGAACCCGGTCAGGAACTCGATAGGGGCGGTCAGGCGGTCATCACGGTCGGCGACCACTGTGAGCACGTCGTTCTTTCCCGCCGTGAGAAACGCGGAGATATCGACCGCCTCGCCGTCCCGCCCATCGAGGTCGAGGTGGTTGAGGAACAGGTGATAATGATTGGGCGAGTCATTTGGCCGCCGCATGACAGGAAGGATGACCTGCGTGCAGCCCGGCGGCACACTCATCCGGTAAACACGGGAGCCCTCGGGGCGGGAGGGCGCGGTCTCGACATCATAGGGCGCGAACCCGCCGATGATCCCCGGTATCGACTTGCCCGAGGCGTCGGCCACCCGGAAGGTGAACCCGAAGAACCCGCTGGCCGCGAACCGGCCGATCCCCACCTTGATGAGCACGGCATTCCAGCCGCGCCGGAGATCGACGGGTATCGTATCGGCCCAGTTGTCGTTCATCTCGTACCAAAAGGGGTGGCGAAGCCGCTCGTAGATCTGTTTGCCGTTGAGCCACAGGCGCGCGGCATTGTCCGCCGCCAGGACGATGTTGGCCCGCCGGGCCTCGGGTGAATACAGTCTGGCACTGGGCGTAGCACACGATCCAGTCCTTGCCCTGGACGGGCAGGAGCCTGGCGAACTGCACGACGTGGGCCGCGTCGGCGAACGGCCCGCCGGCTGTCGTCGCCCAGATATTGAAGGACCCTTCCTCGTACCGGGGAACGTCGCCGTAATAACGCTTCCAGGCCACGGGCTGTCCCCAGGCGCCCGGGTACTCGGCGTCCGTCCGGAACTCCGTTTCAGGCGGGAAAGCCGTGGCGAACCCGGAATCGTCGTCGTTCGGGAAAGGCCCGATCACGTTCCAGTTCCGGAGGGTATTCTGCGCCTCCGACAGCCAGAGCTCGGGCCAGGCCGCGTCGTCATACTCCGGATCTGCCATGGCCGTGCCCGCCAAGAGGCCTCCGGAGCGTCGCTTACCCTAGCGTAGGGAACGGCGATCCGTTCCGGCTCGGGCCTGAACAGCCAGTCGCCGTCGAGAGCGATCGGCGCGAGGCTGCCCGCCGGGGCCGAGCCTCGGTACCCATCCTGACCCCCGCCGAGATCGACCTCGACCTCGCCCTCCGTCGCCGGGGTGAGGACATGGACGCGGACCATCTTATCGGCTGCCCGGTTCGGTATCGCGAGGCGAAATGCTTAACTCTTCGGCGTTCGAGGAGCCGAGCCGAAGCGTCTGGGGCGCCCGCCTTCCGCTCTTCGCTCGAACACGACAAAAAAGGCGTCCCACGGGCCGAGGTTCAACCTTACTTCCGTCCCGGGGACGTTCCCCACCGGCGGGACGTTTCTGGCAGGGAACGCCCCGGAAAGGGATAAGTTCGTATACCAGAGAGAAGATCTCTTGCCGGTCAAGGCGTCCCATTTTTCAGGCCTTCCCTGAGCGGAAAAAAATAGACGGTTGGTGCGGGGCCGGTCGGTATCATTGACCAGCCAATAATAATCCCGTCCCAGCTTCCGCCGGTGCTGAAAGAGAAGCCCGGCGTCCGGACCCTCGGTCACCCGGACGTCCTTGGCCAGCCGGGCTTCGAGGATGTCGATGAGCGTCCCGATCTCGGAAGTCACGAAGACCGCCCGCCCGCCGTTGGCGTTCTCCGAGGTCGTGAACTCGAGGGGCGACTGCCCGGCCGATTCGCCGAACAGTCCGGCGATCCCCGCCAGGACCTCGGGGTCGGCGGCGCCGGCCTCGGGTGAGGAGTCGGGCAGCCTGCGGATGGCCAGCACCTGTCCCCCCGCGCGGCAGAATTCGATGAGCTTCCGGAGCGTCGCGCGCCGGATCGTCGTGAGCGGCGGCAGGATGATCGCCCCGAACCGCTGCTCGCCGATGACGAGCTCCCGCCCGTCGAGGCGGGCCTTCTCGAGGTAGTGGTCGTCGATGTAGCTGTAATCCCAGCAGCGTCCGGTAAGCTCGAGCATGAGTCGGGTGTTGTAGTCCTCGATCAGGTTGACCGTGCCGTTCCACTGCCTCATGTTCATGATGTCCTGGTAGTTGGTGGCGTTGGCGAAGATGGAGCCGGCATTGGCCCAGACCGAGGTGATCGGGTAATAAACCGCCAGGTTGACGACCCGCTGGCTCTCCCCGTTCATGTAAGAGATCCGCCTCACGTAGTCCGCATAATTATGAAAGTACGGCCAGTACGGCTGGTGGAGCCAGTCCGGAGGGTAGTTGGCCTTGGCCGAGCTGTAGTTGACAGCATGGGGGACGAACAGGTCGACCCCCCACGCCCCGATCCCGTTGGTGCCGCGCCTCAGCCCCTCCATGTCGAGGTAGGAGTCCGTCCCCTGCACGCCCTGGTTCTCGCACATGAACCGCCGGCCCTCGAAATCCGCCACCGACTGGGTTACCTTGAAGGCGATCGGCTGGCGGCCGAAATCGAACAGAGAATCCACGCCGACCGGGTCGAGGCCGCGCTCGATGGTGAACAGGTCGCCGTGGAAAGCCGCCGCCCAAGCCAGCCGGTCCTCCCAGCCATGCCCGGTCCGGCCCAGCCCGAGGGCCTTGAGCCTGGCGGTGAGCCCGCTCCAGAACGAAGAATCATAGAGCCGGGTGACGACCTCGAGATAATCGCAGCGGACCTTGACCGTCTCTTTCCCGCCGTCGAAGTAGAGGAGGGGCAGGGCGCTCCGCAGGTCGTAGCCTTTCCGGCGGGAGAACTCATCGAAGAGCGCCGGCGTCCAGGCGATACGGTAGCCGTCGTCGCCCTCGTGGTCGGCGAAGGAATAATGGATCGTCTTTCCGAAGTCCGCGCCGAAACGCCTGGCGAACTCATCATAATAAAGGCTCGTGAAAAGCTTCACGGCCTCCGGGTTGAGGAGGTCCACGTAGCCGCCGTCAAACCCCGTGCCGGGCAGGAGCGAAAATATCGAGACGACCCAGGACCCCGCAGGCGCGGACCACGTCAATTCCGACCCGGGCCCGCCCGGCGTTATCGACTGGAGGCTCGCGCCGTCGATCCGGTCGTCGCCCAGCCAGCGCGCGGCGAGCACAGCCTGCACATCGGGGGGGAGCGTCAGCCGGACGTCTTTCGGCCCCTGGACGAATTCCTCCCGGTGGGCGAGGGTCCGCTGCCGGAAATCCGGGCGGCGGGCGATGATCTCGCTCTGGTGGCTGTCCGTCCTCCAGACGTTCCTCACCTCGCCCGAAGGCCAGTCGTACTCGTCCACGAAGTCGAAGCTGAACCCCAGGCGCCGGGCCTCGGCCAGGCCCCCGCCGACGGCCTGCCACCACTCCTCGGAGAGATAGGGTGTCTCGAGCCCGTCGCGGGCGTGGAGGAAGGCGCCGAAAACGTGCTGGTCCACCATCTGCCGGACCTGCTCGGCGACCTTGTCACCCTCCATCTTGCCGTTCCAAAACCAGAAGGGCTCGGGGGAGTACTTCCGCGGCGGGTCCTGGAAGGCGCGGAAAAGATCGTCCGCGGCCCGGCCGGCGGCGTCTGTAACCGGCTGGACGGCGGCGGCGGCCGCGAACAGAAGGGGGAGAATCAGGAAGGCGGGCTTTTTCATGTCGGGCCTCCTCGGGTCGAGCCTACCATATCAATCTTTCGGATGGGTGTCCATTGCCTTCCCGGCATGGCCCCCGCCCCAAGGGTCCCGCTTTTCGGTATAATAAATCCTGATGAGAGCTTCCATGGGCGATACCAGATTCCGGCGATGTCTCTTGGGCCTGGGGTTGGCGGCCGCCCTGGCGCTGCCGGCCGCTCCCCAGGAGAAGAAGCCCCAGCCGCTCGACTATGACATCTCGGTCCGGGCGATCACGCTGGCCGTCACGGTCCAGGAGAAGGGGGGGAAGTACATCAACGACCTCACCCGGGAAGATTTCACGGTTGCCGAAAACGGCGTCCTGCAAGCCATCAGCTATTTCAGCCATGACTCGAAAGCGCCGGTCAGCCTGACCATCCTGCTCGACGTCAGCGGCAGCATGGCGATCAATGACAAGCTCGCCGCGAGCAAAGCCTCCCTCCGCGATTTCCTGACCAGCCTGGCCGGGCCCAAGGACGAAGTCTCGCTGCTCATTTTCGCCGACGGTGAAGTCGAGGTCGCCTCCGGGTTCACGAACGACCGGGCGGCCGTCCTGGCCGTCCTCGACCGGACCGAAGCCTTCGGGAAAACCGCCCTGAACGACGCGGTGGCCGTCTCTCCGGAGTTTGCGAGCAAAGGGAGAAACGAGAAGCGGGCCCTGGTCCTGATCACCGACGGTGTGGAGAACGACAGCCAGAGCTCGCCCGAGCGGGCCCTCGAGATCGCCCGGCGCGTCGACGTGCCGATCTACACGATCGGCTATGATATTCCCCTGGGCGAACAGCTCCTCACGAAGTACAAGCGGAAGTCCGCCGCGACCTCCGCCGGGATCATCGCCACCCTCGACCGCTTCTCGCAAGCGACGGGCGGTCGGGCTTTTTTCGTCGACGCGCCGGAGAAGATGCGGGCGGCCTTGTTCGAGATCAAGACGGAGCTGAGCCACCAGTACATCATCGGCTACACCTCCCATGCCAGCGCCGGTGGCGAGTACCGCCGGATCGAGGTGACGGCCAAAAAGAAAAAATGGCGGGTCAGGGCCCGGCAGGGATATTAGGGTTGTCTTTTCTGTCAGCGGGTGCTTTAATGAATATAGAGGCCGGTACGCACGTGCCGGCGGAATGACTGACAGGAGGGTGGAAATGATAAAGACTCGTATCGGACTTCTGTTGGGACTGGCGGTCGTCGCCGTCCTGGTGCTCGGTCCCGCCTGCGCCACAAAAAAGTATGTGCAGACCAGAGACCGCGACGGTCGACCAGAAAGTCGAGGCCGTGCAGACGACCGTCGAGGAAAACCAGAAGCGGATCAAAGAGCACGACGAGCGGCTGACCACGCTCGGCAGCCTGATCTCGGAAAACCAGAACGAGATCAAGGGCATGGACAGCAAGATCGAGGACGTCAAGAAGTCGATCCAGGGCACGCTCGTCGATAAGGCTGTCCTGAGCAACGATCAGGCGAAGTTCAATTTTGACAGCGCCGAGCTCAGCCCGGAGACCAAGGCCGCCGTCGACCAGTTCGTCCAGAAACTCGTCGCCGACAACCGCGGCGTCTACCTCGAGATCCGCGGCTACACGGACAACGTCGGGCCGCGACGAGTACAACCTGATCCTGAGCAAGAGACGGGCGACGGCCGTGATGGAGTATTTCTACAAGCAGTACCACATCCCGCTCTACAGGATGCAGGTCATGGGCATGGGGAATGCCGACCCGGTCGCTGAGAACAAGACGAAGGACGGCCGCTCCCAGAACAGGCGGGTGGAAATCCTCGTCTTCGAATGACCCCGGCGGCTGGCGGGGTGACGAGCAGCCCTGGGCTTCCACCTGAAGTCCGGGGCGTGGGTGTCGGGATGCGCCCCGGTGATGATCAGATCCTGATCAATATCTTTTTCTTGTACAGCCCGTAACAGATCGCCCAGAGCATTCCCCAGACAGCGAGGCTGGTTGCGGTTCTGGCACCCCAGTCTCCCGTCCAGCCGAAAAGCCCCTCGGTGAACGGCTTGGCGATGGCCGTGAGCCAGTTGGCGCCCCCCGTTTCCGTGAGAAGATAGATGAAGAGGGGATTCAGGCCGACGACGGCGAAGAAGGTGATCCAGCCCCGCCGCTTCCGGACGTCGATCAGCCAGTAGGACAGGGCGAGCGCCAGGAGGCAGAACCCGCCGCTGGCGATGACGAACGAGCTGGTGCAGATCCGCTTGATGATCGGTGTCACCGGGTTGAGCGCGAAACCCGCCGCCACGCCGAGGACGCCCGCGACGGCCAGGATCCTGATCTTCTGCGCCGCCGGGCGCTCGCTTTTCAGGAGCCAGCCGGCCAGGACCCCCCACATGGTGTGGGCCGTCGTCGGCACGGCGTTGAAGGCCACCCAGTGGCCGGCGGAGAGCTTGCCCATGAGCTTCAGGTCGACCCAGGAGCCGAAGTTGTGGTCGGGCACGAACGCCTGGTTGAAGCCGGGCACGGCCCAGACCCGGTAGAGGAGCTCGGTGAGCGCGAGCAAGCCGAGGGTGAACGCGATCTGTGTTCCGGGGGCGCGGCGCATCATCAGGAAGGCGACAAGGTAGGTGAAGGAGAGCTGGGCGAGGACGTTCCAGAGCTCGAAGGTGAGCCGCCCCGGCCCGATGCAGTAGACCGCCCAGCCCAGGAACAGCAGCAGGGCCGACCGCCTCAAGGCGTGGCCGAAGGTCTTGCGCCAGCTGTCGCCCCTCTCCCAGCGGCGCCCGATCGCGAACGGCATGGCCACCCCGACGATGAACATGAAGAACGGCTGGATCAGGTCCCAGAAGCGCAGGCCGTTCCAGGGGTGGTGGTGAAACTGCAGGCCGATGGCCTGGATGATCGGTGCTGTGGAGCCCGGGGTCGACGAGCCTCTCGTAGATGGCCGTCGCCTCGCCGATGAGGAGGAACATCGTGATCCCGCGGAAAAAATCGAGCGAGGCGAGGCGTTCCCCGGGCTCGAGACCGGCGGCAAGCGGCTGACTCATCGGCTTCATGCTGCGATGGGTCAGGAGACCTTGAAGATCTCGAGGTGCTCCACCCCGGATTCGTCGATCTCCTTCTCGTATTTTTTCAGGTACGGCTCGAGGTTGCGGCTGTACTCTTCGTATTCCATCTTATCGACGGCTTCTTCACCCTGGGCCCGGACGAGGTCGCGTTCGGCCAGCCTTTCGATGAGGATATTCCAGAAGACGTCGTCATCGTATTCATCAACGTACTGCTTGAGGTCCTCGTCGAGCTTTCGGGACGGGAAATAGCGCCCCTCGAATTCGTCGAACTCGACGCGGTCCTGCAGGCCCGTGGACGGCGCAAACGACAGGACGTGCTCGGCGGCCCGGTCGTAATCTTCGACTCCTCTCGTCGCCCCGGTAGGAATTCACCATCCAGTTGCCGAGATAAGTGAGCTCCATGAGCTTTTCATACTGCTCTTTGGTCAGAAGGATTTGCATGGGAACCTCTCGATGCCGAATGAGCGTCGGCAAGGGTGCGATTATAAGCTGTTCGGGCCTGGGAATCAATTGTCCCAATAAGTGGACATCTCCAAGGACGGCACCTGCGTCCGGCTTCCTCGGACGTAAGATCGAATATGGCACGTTTCATGCAGGATTAATCTTCCACAGTTTCTTCCTAGGAGGTCCTAATGAACATCGCGGCTTCGGTATTAATGTGCATTTGGACGGCGGCCCTGCCTCCCGTTCAAACCCAGGACTTGGGACAGGGCGTCTTCTACAGCGACCAGGGCGCCGTCGTCATGGCCGTCGACGCCTATGTGGCCGACCAGAAGATCGACAAGCCCTATGTCATGTTCATGGTCTATATGGGAACGACCGGCAACGCGAACGTCAGGATCACGCGCGACGACGTGACCATGATGTACAATGGGCAGGAGTACAAGATGCCCACGGTCAAGGAGCTCAACTCCAACTACAACGGCGGCCAGAATGACTGGGAGCTCGACCTGCGGGCCGGCAAGGAATCCCTGATCCTGTCGAAGATGAGATACTGGCGCTACCAGACGGGTTCGGATTTCTTCCCGCTGCCCAGCAGGAATATCCTGGGCGTCAGCGAGGGGTCGCTGGCGGGCAATCTGGGTTTCCGGACGCGGATGTACTTCAAGAATCCCGGGTTCAAGAAGGGGGACGAGATCGTCATCGTGGTGAAGGATCACGAGGACCCGGCATTGTCCGGGAGCTGCGCCGTCAAGTTCGAGTAGCCGGCCGGGTCCTCCCCCAGAGCCGCCGGCCGCCCCGGCCGACGCTCAATCGGCATAGCCTGACCAGTCCAGGCGGCCGTACTTCTCCAGGAAGGCGACTGTCTGGCCCAGGTCGGGCAAGCCGCTCCGCCCGCCGGAGCGGGTGCACTTGATGGCCGCGACGGCGCCGGCGAACTCGGCGCTGCGCTCGATGTCCCAGCCGCGCGCGACGGCGTAGGCGAAGGCGCCGTGAAAGGCATCTCCGGCTCCCGTCGTATCGAGCACCTTAACGGCGAAGGCGCGCCCCCGTCCCCGGCCCGACGGCCCGGAGAAGGCCCAGCCGTCCTGGCCCAGCGTGAAGACCACCGTTTCCGGACCGAGCCCCCGGAAGGCATCGATGGCCGCGTCCAGGTCCTGGTCATTATTCACCTTTCCGGCCACGGTGACCGGGGCGATGAGAACGGAGACGTTGCGCAGGAATTCGTCGCTGCGGACCGCGTTGACGGTCGAGTCCGCGATCACCGGCACTCCATGGGCGCGGGCCGTCACGGCCGCCGCCAGCGCCAGCTCGGGGTAGTAATCGTCGACAAGGAGCGCCTGGCACCGGGCGATGCCTCCCAAGTCCGGGATCCGAGCCTTGTCGAGGTTCGTCGCCGGGTGGTGAAAGATCGTCCTGTCGCCCGAAACGCTGTCCACATGGATGAGGCTGAACGGGCTTCTTCCCCCGGGAACGGCCACGACCCCGTCGAGCCGGATCCCTTCCCGGGCGAGCTCGGCGGCGATCCGCGCCCCGGTTTCGTCGTTGCTGAGAAAGCTGAAGAGCCGGCTCTTGGCTCCCAACCGGGCGCAGGCGACGAGTGCCGTCCCCACCAGGCCGCCCCCCTGTACCAGGAAATCTTCGACTTGGGCCGTTTCGCCCCAGGCCGGCCGCCGCGAGGCGAAGATATAGTCAAGGCAGGCGATCCCCGCTCCGGCAACTGCCGGGGGGAGCCCCTTCTTATCTGGGGCTTTCTGGGGGGGCGGCGGGGGGGGCGTCTGCCCGTCGGTGATCTGGATCCTGACTTTCTTCGGCCTGAACGGCATGATGCGGTATCCCCTACGGAATATACGGGACCTGACCGGACCTGTCAAACCCGCGGACTCCCGATAAATAAGGGCACGACGAATTCTCCTTTTGTCCTGGCAGCTTCCTGCTGGCGGTTGACTCCCACCCGCTTCTGGAATATAAGTTTTCGGCAGGAACATGAGCCGCTATGCTGTCGGCGTCGACCTCGGCGGGACCAAGGTCGAGGTCTGCGTCGTCGACGAAACCCGGCGCATACTCTCGCGGGAGCGGGTCCCTTCCGAGACCGGCCGGGGCAAGGAACGGGTCGTGGACAATATCTTCGGCCTGATCTCGACCGCTGCCGGCGGCCGTCCCTTCGAGGCCGTCGGCATCGGCACCCCCGGCACCTATCTTCCCGCGGACGATATCATGTACGGCGCGCCTCACACCCCCCTTTACGAGAAGCCGGGCCTGGTCACGCTCCTCCGCCAGCGGCTGGCCGTCCCCCTGATCATCGACAACGACGCCAACTGCCTGGCCCTCGCCGAATTTTTCTCGCAGTGCCACGGCATCTACGGGACGGTCATGGCGGTCATCCTGGGCACCGGCATGGGCTCGGGGCTCATCCTGGATAACAAGCTTTACCGCGGCCCGCATGGTAACGCGGGCGAGATCGGCCACACGACGATCGACATCGGCGGCCGGCAGTGCGAGTGCGGCCGGCGCGGCTGCGCCGAAGCGTATCTCTCCGGCCCCAGCCTCAGCCGCCGGTTCCAGGAGCTTGGGGGCGAGCCGCTGTCCCCCCGGGAGATCTACCTCCTCTATCAGCAGGGCAACTCCCGGGCGTGGGCCCTGTTCGAGGAGACCTTCCGCATCATGGGAGAGGTCTTCGCCAACGCGGTCAACACCCTCGACCTCGAAGCCATCATCCTGGGGGGCGGCGTTTCCAACATCCCGCTCTGGTATGATCACATCCCCGCCGTCATGACTACCTGCGTCTTCGGCATCCCCAACCGGCGCGTCCCGATCATCCGAGCGACCTTGGGGGACTCGGCGGGCGTGCTGGGGGCCGCCTTCCTCGCCCTCCGCGAAATGAAACTGATGGAATTTTGATGGAAAGGATATCGCCCATGCTCAAAACGGCACTGGTCATCCTCTGTTTCGCGGTTTTCGGGGCGGGGATCGCTGGGGCTGGAGCTCAGACCCCGGCGAAAAAAAACATCGCCGCCGCCCCGTGGGAGACAAAGCTCCTCGAGGAGCTTCCCGCGCTGGGCCACCGCAACTGGATCGTCGTGGCCGATTCCGCCTACCCGGCGCAGATCAGCCCCGGGATGGAGATCGTCGTCTCCGGCGAAGACCATCTGGCGGTTCTCGGCAAGGTCCTCAAAGCCCTGGACGCGAGCCGTCACGTCCGGCCCAAGGTGTATCTGGACAAGGAGCTTTCCTTCCTCGGCGACGACTTAGCGCCCGGGATCGAGGCGCTCAGGACCCGGCTGGAAGAGATGCTCGAGGGGAGAGAGGTCAAGCCGGTCCTTCACGAAGAGCTGATCGCGCGCCTCGACCAGATGGCCAAGACATTCCGGATCCTGATGATCAAGACCAACCTGGCGCTTCCTTATACGTCGGTCTTCCTGGAGCTCGACTGCGGCTACTGGCCGCCCGAAGCCGAACAGAAGCTCCGCCGGAAGATGCGTTGAGGCGGAGCCGCCGAGATGGAAGACCGCCTGGAGAGAAAGCTCGGGCTTTTCCCGGTCACGAACATCGTCATCGCCAACATGATCGGCGCGGGCATCTTCACGACGTCCGGGCTGCTCATGGGGGACCTGAAGAAGCCGCTCCTGATGCTTGCCCTCTGGCTGGCGGGCGGGATCATCGCGCTCTGCGGAGCCCTGAGCTACGGCGAGCTCGGCGCGGCCATCCCCCGGGCCGGCGGCGAGTACGCCTTCCTCTCCCGGCTGTTCCATCCCGCCTTCGGTTTCCTGAGCGGCTGGGTCTCTTTTTTCGCGGGTTTCTCGGCGCCGATCGCGGCCTCGGCCATCGGCTTCTCGGAATATCTGACCCGGGCCTTTCCCTGGCTCCTCAGGCCGGGCATTCTCGACGGCCCGGCCGAAGGCGCGGCCGTCAAGAAGTTCCTGTCGATCCTCGTGATCGTCATCTTCACCCTCATCCATGCCCGGGGCGTCGAGGTCGGCGCCAGGGTCCAGAACTTCCTGACGCTCCTCAAGGTGACGCTCATCGCCGTGCTCATCGTCGCGGGATTTTCGTCGGGCCGGGGCGATTTCGCTCACCTCACCCAGGGCCCCGCCTTCCGGTTCGATTTCGGCGGCTGGAAGACGATCGGGCTGTCGCTGATGTGGATCATGTTCGCTTACAGCGGCTGGAACGCCTCGGCCTACATCGGCTCCGAGATCAAGAAGCCGCAGAAAAACCTGCCGCTCTCGCTCATCCTGGGAACAACGGGCGTCGTCGGCCTCTATCTTCTGCTCAATCTTTTCTACGTCTATGCCGTGCCGCCGGACAAGATGGCGGGCGTGATCTCGATCGGCGGGCTGGCGGTCGGGAACCTCTTCGGCAAGTCCGTCGAGAGCATCCTGTCGGCGATGATCGCCTTCGCCCTTTTTTCGTCCCTGAGCGCCTTTATCATCCTCGGCCCGCGGGTTTATTATGCCATGGCCTGCGACCGGTGTTTCTTCCCCTTCGCCTCGGAGGTCCACCCGCGGTTCCGGGTCCCCTCGAAATCCATCATGCTCCAGGGACTGATCGCCTCGGTCCTGGTCCTCTTCGGCAGCTTTGACCAGATCCTGACCTACATGGGGTTCTCGCTGGGGATCTTCCCGATCCTGTCCGTGATGGGCGTGTTCAAGCTGAGGCGGTCGGGCGAGAGCGTTTTTAGGCTGCCGGGCTATCCCGTCGTCCCGCTCGTCTACATCGTCGCCGGGGCGGCCATCCTGACGCTCGGGTTCCTGCAGCGGCCCGTCGAGTCCTCGATCGCGCTCGGCATGGTCCTGCTCGGGATCCCGGTCTTCTGGATATTCAAGAGAGCCCTGAAGGACAAACCCGCTTAGCCGATCCTCCTCTCGATCCCCTCTAGCCGGGGTCGGGGGTATCACAGGAAGCCCGGCCGCGGGCGGTAAAAGTCCTACATTTTCAATGTCAGCCGGTAGCGGTACCGCAGGTCCTTGGTCTGGAACTTGAGGGAGCGGACGACGCGGAGCTCGGGCGCGTTCCACTTGGCGATGCAGGCGTAGACCTCTTTGAACCCCTTCTCCTTGGCATAGGCGATGACCCGCTCGTGGAGCCGCTTCGAGATGCCCCTGTTCCGAAATGGCCTGAAGACGAAGGCGAGCTGAAGATAGTACTCAGGCGGCTGCTCGCCTTTCGGGAGGGGCAGCACGTCGTACATGGTATCGATCTCGGGGGCGCCGAGGGACGGGTACCCTAAAAGAAAGCCGATGATCCTGTCGTCGAACAGAGCGACGAAGGTCTTATACTTGTTGGCGGGGTTCAAATAACGCTCGCGGTAGTCGTCGACGCTCGACTTGACCGTAACGCCCGGGAATTTTCCCGCAAGCTCGCGCTCGAGCTCCCGCACGAGGCCGAGGATCTGTTCCAGGTCGGCCGGCCGGTATTCGCGGATGATCACCCGTCGGGTCATCATGGCCCTCCTGGACGCGACATCGCGGCTGAACGGCAGATGGACCGGACGAACCGCGGGCGCGGATTTCCCGGCAAATGCAGAATGCGAGGTCCGCAGCGAAACGGCCGGCCTGGGCTTACCGGTAAGAGACTCTGCAGACCTTGAAGAGGTCCCGGGCCAGGAGGTTCGTCCAGGTGAGCTGATTGTAGATCTTCCTGGTCATATCGAACTCGCAATAGGGTTTCACGTTCGCCGGGTTGGACGGGTCCCCGGTCTCGACCGTGAAGGTCACTTTGTCGAGGGAATTGTACGTTTTATAGAGCTGTTCGATCTTCGGCGCCAAGTCCTTGCCGATGATGAGGTCGAAGTCCTTCATGTCCGAGATGATGATATGGTAGTTGATGACGTACTTGTCGCCTTCCATGGACAGCTCCGAGACACCCGAGGACGAGCCGGAGGCTCTGCCCATGACGGCGATGACCGAATCCAGGTTGATACTCTCGGCCGGGGCCTTGGATTTGCAGGCGGGCGTCAGCACGGCAGCCAGGGCCGCCAGCGCCAGGAAACCGTAGACGGTAAAGGTGCTCTTGCTTTTCTTCATGTGTTACTCCTTTCCTCGGTTCTATTATAGTAGGACCGGAGATGATTGTAAAAGTCAATCAACAACTACTTTTTAGCCCACTCCCCGTTGTCTTTCTGGACCCACCAGCCGGGCGCCGCGTTGTTGATCCAGCTCTGGGCGAAGATCTTCTGGATGCGGCCTATCTGGCTCGCCTCGATGTTGAGCGCCTTGGCCACCTCGGCGTAGAGCTTGGTCCGGTCGCTGTTCTCGTCCCTGACGAGATCACGCAGCGAGGCCTTGTCCTTGAGGCTCAGGGCACCGTCGTCCCGGACCTCGACGAACCCGTTGTTGTTTTCCCCGAGGTTGCCCCCGTCGTAGTAGGGCTTGAGGGCGCCGAACCGCTGCTTCATCGAGTCCTTGATGGCCCGGATCGTCGGCGTTGAGACCGACGTCTCCTGCTGGGCGAAGGCAGCCGGCACCAGGGAGAAGCCCGTGTTCCGGGATTCCATCTGTTTTTTCTCGGGCTCGGCGGGGGGCTTATCTTTGGCGTTTTGCTGCCGGACCTCGTCCACGATTTCGCTGGCCGCCTGCTGGACCGCGGCCTCCGGAAAATAGATGTTGACCGTGATGCAGGCCAGCGCCAGGCTGAGCGAGGCGCCGAAGATGGCGAGACCGATGGCTTTGGATTTCATGAATCTCCTCCTTATCATTGAGTTGCCGGGGCGCCGGCTGGGCCGACCCGTTTGAGCCGGCTCATCATATCCTTGAACCCGATGGTCTTCCCCGGGTTGCGGTTGATCACGCTGATCCCGAACAGCGGCGGCCGCTTCACCAGGTATTCCACTCCGTTTTCGACGATCGTCCCGTCGATCGTGAACGTATCGTTTTTCAAGGTGCTCCTGATACCTATTCTATCGTATCTGAAGCCCTTGATAAAACGCAGCCAGAACGAGCCTGTCCCGGGAGTCGCCTGCTGGCCGGCGGTGATGACCGTCAAGCTGTTGACGGCCTTCAGGCTGAACGTCCGGGGCACGCCTTTTTTCTTGACGGATTCGATGGTCAGGGTGAACTTCTCGGGCTGGCCGTAGGCGATGACCAGGTCCCGGACCTCGCCGCGGATGACCCCCGTCACCTCGCCGAACGCTACGAGGTCGGTGATCTTCTTGAGGTCGAGGTCGAGGATCTCGGCGTCGCAGGAAATCTTCCGGTCGGGGGCGAAAGGGTCGGCGACCGCGAGACCGGTGATGACCACCCGTCCGCCGAAGGCGTCGACCTCGGCCCGGCCCGAGGCGCTGATCCTGGCCTGCGTGATCTCGAGCGACGGGAAATCCGCGCGGATCTTCCCCTCGAGAGCGGAGCCGGCCGGGACGAATGGCAGCCCGGAGAGGTCGATCTCGGTGAGCTTGACGGAGGATGCGCCCCGGAGAGAGAGGGGCTTCGTGTTTACGGCCAGCGAAGTGGCGCCGAACTCGAGACGGCCGCCGAAGATCTCGAGGGAGAACGGCGCGACGGCCAAGGCATTCGGCAGGCTGCTGACAGAGAGGGGAGGCACGTGGAACGCCAGGTGCGCCGTCCGGACGTCCCCGAGGCGGAGGGCCCCGCTTTCGCCGGCTGCGCCCGTATCCCGCGGCGCGGGCGGGGCTGCGAAAGCCAGGTCGAGAGGCAGTTCGGCGCTCAGGTTCGGGATGGAAAACCCGGTGGAGGGGTTGACCACAGAGACATCGGCGAGCGTCAGCCGGCCCTTGAGCGCCAACCCGTCTGCGGTTTTTCTGATCTCGACGTCGCCCGCGGCATTCCCGCTGACCCGAGCCCCGCCCTGGGACGGGGATTGGGCCGGCGAGAGCATGGCCAGCGCGGGTTCGAGCGAAAGCTCCGAGTTCGCGTGGAAGCTGAAGGTCAACGGCGCCTTAAAGTCGAGACGGCCTCCGGCGCGCAGCTCTCCCAGGCCGGGGACGACGATCCGGGCGGAAACCGCCTCCAAGCTCCTGGCCGCAGGGTCATACCGGCCAGAGAACTCCGCTTTGAGCGGCGACTTGTCCCATGAGATATAAAAGCGCTTCCACAGCGATTCGCCATGGACCAGCTCGACGGTCGCCCGCCCCTCGATGACCCGGCCGCCCGGGATGTACTCCCCCTCGAGGTGGACCCGGGAAGTCAGGGCGTCTGAGGCGACCGTGAATCCCGGGTCGTTGAACTTGCCGTTGGCGAGCCCGATATCCGCGCGGAGCCTGACCGGTGCCTTGGCCAGCCCGGCTCCGTTGGCTTCGAGCGAGAGGTCGACGGTGCCGCCGGCGTCCCAAGGTTCGATCCCGGGGGCAGAAATGGGGCCAGGAGACCGCGGAGCGCCCGTACCTGCTGCCCCGCGCTCTCGAGTTTTGCCCGGATATACGCGCCATGGATTGAGCCCGAAGCGCCCGGCCAGCCGGACCGGCTCCAGACCCGGGAGGCGTGCTTCGAAACTCGGTATCGACGGAGGGGTCTCCGCCGAGGCGAAGGCCGGCCGTCCCGGTGAGCTCCACTTTCTTGAAGGCGAGCGTTTTCCCTCCGGGGCACGGAGATGGAAACTCCGCCAAAGGCCGCCGCCGGGACCGCCAATTTCGCCGCCGCTTTCGTCCCCGTGAGCCTGAGGTGCCCCGAAGCCCTTTGAGCGGCGGCCCCCATCCCGGAGAGCCCCTCCGACTCGACGCGGACGTCGGCCGAGACCCGGGGGTCGGCGGGGGGACCGTGGGCCTCGAACGTCCCCGAAAGACGGCCGCGGAGCGGAGTGCCGGCCCTCGCGTATTCCCACGAGAGGCCCTGCGTTTCCAGCCGCGCCGAGAGCTTCCCCGACTTGTCTTCAGGGCCGGGGCCGCGCGCATATGTCGCGTCGAGTGCGGCTTTCCCCCTGAGGCTGACATTCAGGAGAGCCGGCGGCAGGAAAGGGCCGGCGGCCCGGCCGAGAGCCTCGAGATCAGCGAAATCGGCCTTGACCCCCGCCTCGAGGGCAGGGTTTCCGGACCGTTCCAGGTTCAGATTCCCCGTCAGGGCGGCCAGGCCGGGAAGATCGACGGACAGCTTCGGAAACCGGAAGATCATTTCATCCGGCTGCCAGGTGCCCTGAGCGCCGATGGTCAGGTTATCGACCGCCGCCGTCCTGCCGGCGACGTCAATCCGCGGCTTAGCGGCGGCACAGGTGAAGATCGAGCCCGGCCGTCCGGGTATCCGGCTGCCAGGTGCCCAGAGCGCCGATTGCCAGGCTGTCGACCGCCGCCGTCTTGCCGGCGATGGCGAACCGGGGCTTGGCCATGGCCAGGTGAAGATCGAAGCCTGCCGCCCTGCCCAGGCTGAGCTCGCCGTCAGCCCTGAGCGGGCCGCCGATGGACATTTTCCCGCCGTTCAAAACCCATGCGACATTCTCAGAGTCGAGAGCGATTTCGAAGACGCCGCCGGCTTTCCCTCCCGAGATGGCCAATGTCGTATTATCCCCCCGGAAATCCGTATTCAGAAGGAGAACGACCATCCGTCCGCACCGAAGCGAAATGCGGCGCGAATAATTCAGAGTGTCCGCCAACTGGAGGACCAGCCTCTGGAAGTCGATCGGCTCGGGGGACTTCTTGGCCTGGCTCACCAGGATCTCGGCGATCTCGGCTTCGGCTGAGTCCAGGGCGGGCATTTTACCCTTCAGGAGCTTCTTGAAGTCGCCCCTGAGCCCGACCCGGGGGGCGTCGACCTCGATTGAAAAGACCGGCGTCGCATAGGAGAGCTTGACCGACGACGCCTCGACGTTCAAAGGGAACAGCCGGTAGTCGAGCCGGCCGATCGTCATGGTGATTCCGGTCTTATTGAAAACGAATTTCTGAGCGGTCTTCTTGATGAGCGGCTTGTCGTAAACCACGAGAATGACCGCGGCCGCAATGAGCAAGACTACGCCGCCGGCTATAAAGGCACACGCCTTGAGGAATCTCTTCAGGCCGCGTTTCATGCTGACTGACAATTAAATTATAGCATACGGCTCTCCCGGGCTGACCAACGGCCAACCTGCGGGCTACTCGTTCTCAGCGGCAGCTTTGGCAGGGGGCTGACCACCGGAAGGGAAGCGGCCGCCCGCCAGAGCTGGTCACGCGAGTTGATTGAACCGGGGCCGGGCCCCAGGGCTGCTACTCGGGCTGGAGCGTGTACTGCTTAAGGACCCCGCCGAAGAACGTCCTGACGCGCTCCTCGAACCGGGCCCGGGTGAACAGCCTGGCTTTTTTGACCGCCGCTTCGGCCAGCCGGCCGGTCAAGCCCGGGTCAAGGAGGAGCTTGATCGTCCCGTCGAGGAGGTCGGCCGTGGTCCGGACCCTGAATCCGTTGACGCCGTGGTCCACGATCTCGCGGAGACCGCCGCCGTCGTAGACCAGGGGGACGAGCCCGTTCTGCATGGCCTCGACCGTCGTCATGCCGAAGTGCTCGATCTCGGAAGGGTCGTCGTGGGTCAGCCCGCAGAGGTGCCAGAAGAGGGTCGATTCGCGGTAGAGCGAGGCAAGCTCGGGGAGGAGGATGTTGGCTCGGATCTCGATCGCCCCCTCGGTCCGGCCGGCCGTCAACCTCTCGAGCTCGGCCAGGTAGCAGTTATCGGGGGGGCTGCCGCCGGCCAGGATGAGCCGCCAGCCGCCGACGGCCTCCGGCCAATCCCGGCCGAGCTTGAGGAAGGCCAGGGCCATCTCGCGCTGCCGCTTGGTGCCTTCGGGCTCGAACCTGGCGACGGACAGGATGGTCTTTTTCCTGGCGCGCCCGGCTGCCGCGCCGTCGATATCCACGGGCGGATAAATCTGGAGATGCGGCCGGTATTTCCATTTGGCCTCGACCCAGCCGGCCGTGTAAAGGCTGTTCGTGATCGTGGTGGTGTACCGGTCCGCGTAGAAGTAGCTCCGGGGCCGGCGCTCCGGGAAGTGACAGACCAGGACGGAGATGTTCGAGAGCGGATAGACCATCTCATTCATGCTGTTGTTGACGAAGACGTCATAGTCGCCGCTCGCCAGGCCGACCGGGTGGAAGGGGTTCTGGATCTTCCTTGTGACGAAGGCCGGGTCGAGATGGAAGGTGCTCCTTTCCTCGTAGTAGGGGATGGGGACAGCCCTGACCCCGCATCCGGAAAGGTCGAGGCCGTACCAGTCGCGGAAATCCTCGAGCCGGACATCCTTGTTCGCCAGAATGGTGATGTCGAAAAGGTCGCGGAGCGCGGCGGCCATGGTCAGGCCGTATTTCTGAGCGCCGCCGATCATGTGGAAGGCGTGGTCGTAAATGGCCAGGCTGGGCTTGCGGAACCCGAGAGCCGCCTGGGCCCGCATCACGCAGTTATAGGCCGCCTGGAGACCCGCGCTGCTTTCGACGTCGTCGGCCTCCCGGGCCAGCTCCCGGGCCGCAACGCCGGGATCGGACCCGGGGGCTTTGAGCCGGAGGAGGAGTTCGTCGCTCGGATAGGGGGTCATCTGATGGGGGGATTGTCCCGGCCGCTCGGCTCGGCCGCCAGCCTCGAGCGCAGGTCGTCGAGCTTGTTCCTGAGGATGACCAGGCTCTCCTCGAAGGCCGCGACCTTTTCCTCGGCCTGTTCGACCCTGTCCCGGTAATGCTTGACCCGGGTGACCAGCGCCTCCGTGAGCTCCGCCGACCTCCGGTTGAACTTGGCCTGGTCGTCGAGAAGCAGGTGCGTATAGAAGCCGAAAACTCTGAGAAACAGCCGCTTGAGAAAGACGATGGGCGTCCCGATCATCATCCGGTGGGACTTGACGGATTCCGGGCCGGGCCGGGGGTCGAGGACCTGCTTCAGGGGAGAAACGTTGTCCCGGAAATAGTCCTCGAGCTCCTTTTCGGAGAACTCGGCGACGTCGACCGTAAAATCCCGGTCGATGGCGCCGTGGACGAGCTTCTCCAAGCTACGGATCTCGTTTTTCTTGGCCTCGAGCTCCCGTTTGAGGTTTTCGATTTCCACGTTGAGGTCGGTCATTTTCTCTCTGTCGTCCGTCGCGCTGATTTTATGGCCAATCGCCCTTTATTTCAAGATGTCGGCGAGCTTCCTGGACAGGACGCTCTTAGCCCGGTCGACGGTGATCCCCTCGATGCACAGGGGCCGGCCGAAAAGACAGCTCTCCGAACAGGGATTGCAGGTCAGTCCGAGACGAATGACGTCGTGGGCGGTCCCCCAGGGCCTGAAACGCTCGTACTCGCCCGTGCCGAACAAACCCACGGAGGGAACCCCGGCGGCGGTCGCCACGTGCATCGGGCCGGAATCGATCCCGATGAAGATGTCGCAGAGCTTGAGGACGGCGGCCATCTGCCGGAGCGTCGTGCGGCCCGCCAGGTTGACGGTGCGGGCGCCTTGCAGGCGGCGCTCGATCCGGTCCGCGAGCGGCTTCTCGCTCTTCCCGGCGAGGATGACGATCCGCGCCCGGGATTCATCCTGAAGCCAAGACCCGAGCTCCGTGAACCGGTCGGCCGGCCAGCGGCGGTATGACCAACGGGCGCCGGGAGCCAGGGCGATGAGCGGTCCGTCTTTGGCGAATTGCGGCCGGGCCAGCGCCTCGCGGGCGAAGCTTTCATCAGCGGCGTCAGTCCAGGTCTCGAGACAGGTGCTCGCTGGTTCGGCCCCCAAGGAACGCAGGATCTCCATCTGGTACTCGACCTCGTGCCGGGGCGCGCCGCGATAGGGGCCTTCCGTGATCAGCCGGTCGACGAACCTCGGGCTCCGGAGCTTCGGGTCGCCGGGGCGGTCAATGTAGGCGGCCCGCCGCGCCGCGCCGCTTGCATACATCAGGATCAGTCCGGCCGACTGGCAGGGGTCGTTGTTCCGGCGGAGCGAGACGGCCAGGTCGAAGCGCCGCTTCCAGAGGGTGCGACGGGAGAGGCGAAGCGCCGACCGCCACCAGCCCGGAGCTCCGCGGAAGGCGATCATCCAGTCCCTGATCGTCCGCCACTCATAAGGGATGATCTCGTCGACATAAGGGCACCGCTCGACGATGTTGACGAGCCCGGGCTGGACGACGAGCGTGATCCGGGCGCGCGGCAGGTGCCGGCGCAGCTCCCGGAGGAACGGCCCGGAAAGGACGACGTCGCCGAGGTCGGCGAGCTGGACGACAAGCACACTCCTGGGAGGCGATCCTGACGCGCAGGCGCTCGACCGGCGCCTCCCCGCCAGGCGGAAGAACGGCTCGAGCGCGGCGGGGAAAAGGAGCAGCGACACGAAGGACGAGACGGCGCGGACGGATCTCCTAAAGGCCGTGACGAGCTTCTCCGGACGCAGCACGTTGCGGGCGAGCACCGCGTTCCCTCCCCAGCGCAACCACCGGCCGGCTGTGGCGACGAGCCTGTCGAGCGATGCGGACGGAGCCCTATCGATGCCGGCGGGCTGAACCCCGGCCGCCGGCGCTCGCCTTGCCCGGCGGGAAGTTTCCGACTCCTCGCTCAGTATGCTTTCCAGTTTTGCGGTCACGGCATCGAGCGCATATCGGGCTTCGATCATGCGGCGTGCCCGGGCGCCCAGGGCGGCGAGAAGCTCCGGACTCCGCGCGAGCCGCAGCACCTGGGCGGCGCAGAGGTCTGCATTCTCCGCGGGAATAACGAGCGCATTGACCCCGTCTTCGAGGAATTCGGCGTTGCCGCCCGTGGCCGTGGAGACGACGCCCAGGCCGCAGGCCATCGCCTCGAGGACGGGCAGGCTCAACGGCTCGACGACCCCCGAGGGGAAGACGAAAATCTCGTGGGCGCGATAAAGATCGGGCATCTTAGCGGGCGGGACGAAGCCGGCGAAATTCACATCCTTCGATAAGCCGCAGGAGGAAGCGAGCTCCCGGAGGTAGGCCGTGTATCCCTGTGAGGGCCGTTCGTCTCCCGCGATCGTCAGCGACGGGCCGCCCGTCCCGTGTTCCCGATTGATGCGGCCCAGCGCCTGGATGAGAACATCGATCCCCTTCTCCTGCCAGATCCTGCCGACATAGAGAAGCCGCCTTGGGGGGGCGCCCGCCGGATCCCTCGGCGAGAAGCGGGCCGTGTCGATCCCCCAGGGAACGACGTCGCCGCGCTCCCAGGTCTTGCCCACCTGCCGGGCCATGGTCTCGAGATGCCGGCTGGCGAAGACGACCCGGGCCGATGACAGCGGGTCCCAGACGGGCCTGAGGCCGAAACGGCGGCTCAGGAAGCGGAGGACCTTGAATCCGGCCTCGACCTTGGGCCAGGCCCGGTACCAGATATCGCGCTCCCAGGTGGCCAGCCAGTCGCTCGCGACATAGTAGACGACGGGAAGCCCGAGGTCCTTGGCCAGCGTGGCGATCGACAGCGAGATGCCGCACATGTCGAAGGCGAGGACCGCGTCGGGCCGAAACTCGCGGCAGGTTCTCTTGAACAGGGATTGGTTCACCAGTTCCTTGACGAAGGCGGTCTGCCAGCCCGGGCTGGTCTCGGCGTCTCTCGAGAGCTGAGTCGAGTTCCGGGATTTGCCGGCGGCCTGCCCCGGCGGCGGGGACGAAGTGAGGACCCGGATCTGGTGGCCGCGGGCTTGGAGCGCTTCGACGGCCCTCAGGCTGCCGAGCGCGTAGCCGCCCCGGTCCCCCGGGGTGACGCGATTCGTGACGGCCAGTATTCGCAAGGGCGCACCGATCACTTGATCAGCCGTTTTTTCATGGTTTTTATGGCGATGAAAAAGGCGCAGGTTTCCAGGATCAGGATGACGAGGATGCTTTTGATCAAGCCGGCGTTGTACTCCCCGCTGAAGGCGGCCCGGGAGATCTTCACGGCGTGGGTGAGCGGGAGAAACTCGGCCAGGGTCTTCATCCAGGCCGGGAAATTGTCGAGCGGGAAGAAAACCCCCGAGAAAAACAGCATGGGCGTGATGATGAGTTCCGTGTAGTAGTTGAAGAAATCGAAGCTCGGGGAGAACGAGGTCACGATCATGGCCAGCGAGCCGAACAGGACGCCAGTGAGGACCATCAGGACCATGACCACCGCCAGGGCGCCGGCGGACACGGGGGAGACACCCATGGCCGCGGCCACGATCATCATCAGCGTCCCGCTGATGAGCCCCCGGAAGGTTCCCCAGGCGATGTCGCCGGCGACGGCGTCCTCGGCGGAGACGGGCGTTGCGATCAGCGAGTCGTAGATCTTCTCGTGGACCATCTTGACGAACGTCCCGTACAGGCACTCGAAAGTCGACGACAGCATCACGGACGAGGCCAGGACGCCCGGGACGAGGAAGAAGAGGTACGGCTGACCGCCGAACTTGCCCACGTAGGCGCCCATCCCCACCCCGAAGGTCACGAGGTAGAAGACCGGCTCGACCAGGCTGACGAGAAAGGTGGGGAGGACGAACCGCTTGTAGGAGATGAGGTTCCTCAGAAAAACGTAGCCGATCCGGTAGGACAGGTTCACCAGGCAATTATACACTGCGACCTCCGCTCCCGCAAAAAGATGGGGAACGTCCCCATCACTTGACAAATTCCCGGGGTTTGTATAAAGTTGCACATATAATGAATATAATTTCAGACGAGGACTAGACATGTCGAAAGTCGTGCTTGCCTATTCGGGGGGACTGGACACCTCCGTCATCCTGAAGTGGCTGATCGAGCGGGGGCATGAGGTCGTCGCCTGCATCGTCGATGTCGGCCAGAACGACGACCTGGAGGAGGCGAGCAGCAAAGCGGTCGCCGTCGGGGCGTCGAAGGTCGTCGTCGAGGACGTCCGCGAGGAGCTGGTCACGGACTATATCTTCCAGGCGCTCAAGGCCAACGCGATTTATGAAGGCCGCTATCTCCTGGGTACGGCCCTGGCCAGGCCGATCATCGCCAAGCGCCAGGTCGAGGTGGCGATGCGCGAGGGGACGAACGTCGTGGCGCACGGGGCCACGGGCAAGGGCAACGACCAGGTCCGGTTCGAGCTCGCCTACTACGCCCTGCTGCCCGGGGTCAAGGTCATCTCCCCATGGAAGGACCCCGAATTCCTGGCCGAGTTCAAGGGCCGCTCCGACATGATCCGCTACGCCGAGAAGCACGGCATCCCCATCAAGGCCACCGCGGCCAAGCCGTACAGCGAGGACGCCAACCTCTTCCACATCAGCCACGAGGCCGGGATCCTGGAGGACCCCAAGCGGACGCCCGATGAAAGCGTCTTCAGCTTCACCAAGTCCCCGATGGACGCTCCGGACAAGGAGACGCGCATCGAGATCCACTTCAAGGACGGGCTGCCCGTTCGCGTCGTCAACCGGAACGACGGCAACGAGAAGAGCTCTCCGCTCGGATTGTTCCTCTACCTCAACGAGCTCGGCAGCCAGAACGGCATCGGCCGGGTCGACATGGTCGAGAACCGCTTCATCGGCATCAAGTCCCGGGGCGTCTACGAGACCCCGGCCGGGACGATCCTCCGGGTGGCCCACATGGACATCGAGGGCATCGCCATGGACAAGGAGGTGATGCGCCTCCGGGACATGCTCAGCCCCAAGTTCTCCGAGCTCGTCTATAACGGCTTCTGGTTCAGTCCGGAGATGGACTTCCTGATGGCCGCCTTCAACAAGAGCCAGGAGGTGATCGACGGGGTCGTCTATCTCTCGCTCTACAAGGGCAACGTCACGGTCCTCGGGCGGGAGTCGCACAGCTCCCTCTACGACCGGGACCTCTCGAGCATGGACCTCGAGGGCGGGTTCAACCAGCTCGACTCGCGCGGGTTCATCAACATCCAGGCGATCCGGCTCAAGGCCCACCACGCCATCCTGGAGAAGCAGGGCGTCTGGCCGATGCCCTACATGAAGAAAGACAAGAAGGAGAAACCATGAAAAATTGCCCTCAAGTGAACAGGGGAGACCAAGTCCTTCTCGACGACCTCCTGGGAAACCTGGGGAAAGACGGCACCCATCCGGATTTTCCGGTCAAGAGGTTTGTGAACATCGCCGATTGGGCGCGCCTCCCGTGGTCGGAACTCTCCTTCGATTTGCCCGCGCTGGTCGTTTACGGCCTGGACGGGCAGGCTGAGCCGGCCGCCGTCGGCGTCGTGTTCGCCGTCAGCAACAGCATCGAGGGGACCGAGATCCTGGCGGTCTCGAAGAGCGGCGAAGAGACTCGCTGCCACGCCGCCGGACTCTCTCCGGAAGGCAAGCGGCCGGCCTACCTGCTGGTCAAGAAGCACCTTTCCCTGACCAGCGCTCCCTGATCCGCGCCGGCGACTCAGGCGGCCATGAAGCTCTGGCAAAAAGGGACGAGGCTCGACCCGCGCATCGAGGCGTTCACCGTCGGCCGGGATCCCGAGCTCGACCGCGCTCTCATCCCTTATGACTGCCGGGCGAGCATCGTCCATGCCCGGATGCTGGAGGCCGTCGGCATCCTGGAGGCGAAGGAGGCGCAGGCCCTTGTCCAGGAGCTGGAGCGGATCATCGCCCTCTGGAAGAACGGCCAGTTCCGGATCCGGCCGGGCGACGAGGACGGTCAGACGGCCATCGAGAACCAGCTCGTCAAGGAGCTCGGCCCCGCGGGAAAAAAGATCCACACGGCGCGGTCGCGGAACGACCAGGTCCTGACGGCCCTCAGGCTTTACAGCAAGGACCGGCTGGCCGAGGTGCGGGCGGCCGTTTCGGAGCTGCGGCGGACGCTGGTCCGCCTGAGCGCCAAACACCGCGGCGTCGATCTCCCCGGCTACACCCACTCCCGGAAGGCCATGCCCTACAAAGTCGGGAAATATTTCCAGGCCTTCGCCGACGCGCTGGCTGACGACCTTCGGCTTCTGCGAACTGCGGAAGAGATCAACGACCAGAACCCCCTGGGAACCGCGGCGGGCTACGGCACGTCCCTCGAGATCGACCGCGCCCTGACCACGCGCCTCCTCGGGTTCCGGCGGACCCAGAGGAACGAGCTCCATGCCCAGAACAGCCGGGGAAAGTTCGAGAGCATCATCCTCGGGGCCCTCAGCCAGGTCATGCTCGACCTCCAGCGGCTGGCCCATGATCTTGTCCTCTACAGCATGGACGAGTTCGGCTATTTCCGCCTGCCCGAGGAATTCTCGACCGGCAGCTCGATCATGCCGCAGAAGAAAAACCCCGACGTGCTCGAGCTCGTGAGGGCGAATTTCGCCGTCGTCCATTCCTGCTATCTGCAGACCATGGAAATCCTCAAGGGCCTTCCGTCAGGCTACCAGCGTGACCTGCAGCTCACCAAGGAGCCGCTGATGCGCGGCTTCGACAGCGCCCTGAAGTCCACCCGGATTATGGACGTCGTCCTCTCTGGGCTGATCGTGGACGCCGAGAGATGCCGGCGGGCCTGCACCGACGAGATCTACGCCGCGGACAAAGCGCTGGCGTTGGCCAAAAAGGGAATCCCCTTCAGGGACGCTTACCGGAAGATCTCCAAAAAGCTCTAACCCCGCCTCAAGAACCTTTCATTAACCTTCGGGGCCGGGAGAACTTTCGTCCCCATCTTTCACTCGCAGCGGAGGGCGACGATCGGGTTGAGCCTGGCCGAGCGCAGTTGGACCAGTCCCCATATTTTCAAGCCCTTGGGCGCTTTGGGTGTCATGTCGTAGCCGCCTTTCGCCCACCCGCCCCCGCCTCCCATGGGCGGCAGGCCGCCCAGGGGACGAAGGATCGCCCTCCCCCTGTCCGGGTCTGTAGTGTCGATCCCAACGCCGATGAGCTGGCCGGGCGGCGCTCCGACGGCGAGGGGATGGGCCAGCGACGGGAGAAGCGGCACCTTGAGTTCGTAAACAAGTATGCCGCTGGTCCGGGCGAGCCTCGCCTCGATCCCCAGGAGTCTGGCCGTTTCCAGCGGCTGAAGGTCGGAAGATCCGCGCCTGATAATCTCCAAACCTGGCGAATTGCCTGCAGAAGAACCTGTCGGTGACGCCCGATCGCCCGTCCCTCCGTCCCTGACCTGTCCGGGATACCGGATACCGAGGACCCTTTTATTCCCCCCATGGGGGTCGAACCAGACTGTCAATCCCGAGTACATGATCCGGGCCTCCAGGAGGCTGCTCAGGGTAACGAGGCAGACGAAGAGGTCTTCCTCGTCATTCGATACGCCCAGTGAGGCGCTGCTGCCCTCGATCATCGACAGCGCGCCGCGCCAGTCGTCGGCCCGGCCGTCCACCGAGATATCGGCCTCGGGAGCCAGGTTCTCGAGCACATAGAGTCTCGGGGAATGGCACCCGGGGAGACCGGCCACCGCCAGGGCTAATAAAAGGAGGCCCGCCCAGCGTCTTGCGTTCTTCACGGTCCTGATTACTCCCGACTCAGAAGGTTGTCCCGATGGCGAAGCGAAGGGCGAAATGCGACGTCTCGTAGCGCACGAGACGGTTGTTGTAGGCGAAGATGAGCCGGAAGGGCACGCGTAAGGCGGGGACGAACATCTTGAGTTCCAGCCCGGTCGACGTGAAGAGATCCCCCAGGTCCACCTTGTCACGCCGCGAAAACGCGTTGCCCGCATCGAAGAAGAGGATGGCATAAAGGGGGCCGCCGACGGGGATGATATATTCCGCGTTGAAGACCAGGGACTTCTCGCCGCCCTGATTGTAGCCGGCGCTGGTCAGCGGGCCGACGGTATAGATCTCGTACCCCCGGATGGACCTCTCCCCTCCGAGATAGTACCTTTCCCAGAAAGGCACGCTCGAGGACGCCAGGGGCTTGATGAACTCATAGCTCAGATGGAGGCCGAGGACGCTGTGCCCGATGACGCCGCGGTAGGTCGTCCATTCGAATGAGGGCTTGACGTAGGCGATATCGCCGCCCAGAGGGCCGCCCGCGACCTTGAAGCCCACAAGGTAGAGGGAGCCGCTGGTCGGTGTCAGGGGACTGTCGATCGTGGTGCGGTAAAACGACGTGGACAGGCTGCCGACGTGATACTTGCCATAGCCGTAGTTGCCGCCGTAATAATAGGGATTGTAGTAACCGCCGAGCGACTGGTCCTCGCCGCTGCTCGTCGGCCCCACGTCGATATACTCGTATCCGTAGGTGACGTTGCTCCTCCAGAAACCCTTCACCCTGAACCCGGCGCTCAGATTGGCGCCCGTGGACTGTTGGGTGAAAAGATAGAGGTAATTCACGTAGCGGTTGTAGATCGTGAACCCGAGGCTGACCGGCAGGTCGAAGGCATAGGGCTCCGTAAAACCGAAGGAGTAGTTCCTGATCCTCTTCCCATACTGAGCCATCAGCTCCAGGCCCTCTCCCGTTCCCAGCAGGTTGACCGTCGAGTAGCTCCCCGCGATGAAGGTCCCCTCGTAGCCGCTGTAGCCGGCCGAAAACTGCAGGTTGTTCCTCTGGAGCTCCTTGACGCCCAGCACGACGTTCACCTTGGTGGGGTCCTCGGCGTCGGGCTTGACATCGGGATCCTTGTCGAGGTCCACGAGCCCGAGCTGCTTGAGCCTCAGAACGCTGTCCTTGAACAGCGCGAGGCTGAAGCGGTCGCCCTCGCGGATCAGCATCTCCCGCCTCAGGACCTTGTCCTTGGTGAAAACGTTGCCCTTGAACTCCAGCCGGTAGAGATAGGCGGGCTCCCCCTCGGAGATGTTGAAGACGACGCCGACGCGCTTGTGGACGGGGTCCAGACTCTCCACCGGGACCACTTGAGCGTAGATATGGCCGAAATTGCGATAGAGCTCGACGATCTCCTCGACCGCCTTCTCCCGGACCTTGGCGCTGTACCAGGCGCCCCCCTTGAGCTTGACCATGGATTTCAGCTTCGGGCCGGCCATGAGCTTGTTCCCTTCGATCGTGACGTCCCCGACCGTGTAACGCTCACCCGCCGTGACCGGAATGGCGATGGTCTTCATACTCGTCTTCTTGAAGAGGACGTTCCGCCGCGTGGCGTCGGCGATCCTGGGCTCGCCGACGGTGGCCTCCATGAACCCGCTCGCCTGGAGTTTCGTCTTGATCGAGGCCAGGTCGCCGGCGAGCTTGTTCTCCTTGAAGGCGTCCTTGCCGGTTATCCAGGTGAGGAGGTCGTGTTTCTTGTTGTCTTTCATCGCCCCCGCCAGCGCGTCCCGGTGCAAG
The DNA here is from genome assembly GCA_963764885.1 of Candidatus Aminicenantota bacterium. Lineage (GTDB taxonomy): Bacteria > Acidobacteriota > Aminicenantia > Aminicenantales > UBA8522 > CAVSCD01. The sequence continues at coordinate 279,542 of CAVXUH010000002.1, read as the reverse complement.
CCGGGGCTCCCCGCGAAGACGATCTCTCCGACGCGGGCCCGGTCGCCTTCCTTGACCCGGAAGGTGATGCCGACTTCGTTCGGGCCCCGCCGGGCGATCTCGGCCGTGATGTCCCCGCCGGCCAGGCCCTTCTCGGCCAGGAGATTCATGACCCTCGTCTTGACTTTCTGGACCCGGGTCGGGCTGTAATAGGAATAGGGAAGGATGTGTTCGTCTTTCTCCTTGAGCTTATTGAGGATATCGTCCTCGTGGATTCTCTTACCGGTCTTGAAGGTGACGTCCTTGACGATCGGGTTCTCCTCGACCGTGATCTTGACGATCCGGCCCGTGTCCCCGGACTCCGATTCGATCTTGATGTTGGAGAAGAAACCCGTGGACCAGAGCACGCGAAAATCCTTCCTGAGCTGGTCTTCGTCATAGGAGCCGCCCTGGCGGGTCATCAGGTAGTATTCGACGGCCTCGCGGGTGACGCGCTGGTTTCCCAGGATCTCGATCTTCTCCACGGTCTCCTGGCCGAACGCCACGGAAGCCAGGCAGGCGAGGGCGCAGGCGGCGGCCAGCCTCTTCATCTCTTCCCGAGGGCCAGGTTCAGGCCGAGGTTAAGCCCGAGGAAATCCTGCTGGTTAAAATCGTCCGTGCCGAACCTCACCGGGTTCCGGGAAAAAAGGTATCGGTACGTGACTTCCACGAAAACGGAGAGCCGGGAGGTCAAGTTCTTTTCCGCCCCCAGCCCCGCGTTGAGCCCAAAGCTGTTCATGGCGAAGGTCTGAGTCGGGTCGGCCAGCGCCGGCCAGGGGTCTCCCCAAAGGGGCTTCTGGCTGAACCTCCAAGGGTAGAACCCTGCCCCCAAAACGACATAAGGGTTGATCCCGAATCCGGTGCTGAGGATGAACGTCGTGTTCACGGCCAGCGTCACGACGTTGAGCGCCGGTCCCGTCTCCTTGTAATCGAAAGGCTCGTAGTTTTTCTTGACCGGCATCCAGGCCAGGCCGCAGTCGGCGCCGAGATAAAAGTAATCGCTGACCCGGTACCTCAGCCCGCCGGTCAGGCCGGCCCCGAAGTTGACCACCTTGATCAGCTTCGTCGTATCGGAATAATGGCCGCCCAGCGGCATGACCGCCCCCGGGCTGAAACGGAGGCTCCAGCGGTCGAGGAAGCTCGATGCCGAAGCCTGGGAACAGGCCGCCAGCAGCGCGGCGACCAGGAGGACGGTGCGTTTATTCATGTGTCTCTCAGCTGGGAGATAGGTGAGCGATATCCCACTCATAGGTATCGTTTTTCTGGATCTGGAAGGAGGTCGAAGCGACCGGCTTCCCGGTGCTCAGATTGACGGCCTCCAGGAAATGCTCTCCGTAATCGACCTGCATGATCATCCGGATTTCTCCCCGTTCGAGGTCGAACTTAAACACCCCGTCCATGGAGACGGCCAGCTTTTCCCCCTGGACCTGCGACCAATTGTTGGTCACCTTGATTCTCGGCGGGGGGTTGATCGTCCAGCCGTAATCCGTCTCCGTCTGGACGTCGATCAACGTGACATCGATGAGCTGGCCGGTGGCGGGCTCTCTCGCCTCGAGTGAATACTCGTGATAGAGCTCGACATCATCGATCTCGATCGTCGTCCTGTATCTCAGTGCAAACTTGAATGTTCCGTCCACGTAGATGTTCAGCACATCGCTGTGGTCATTGGTGATGGAGATGTCGGCCTCGCCGCTCCCTCTCGGGCTGGTCGGGCTCTTGCAGCCGGCCCCGAAGAGCCCCAGGATACCGACGAGGGCCAGGACGCGGACGATCCCCAACTGGACGGCGGTCCGGCGGACGGCTTTCATGGCTCGTTCCCGCCGGCCCGTTTCTTGGAGTTACGGCCCCCGAAATAAAACGTGATCCCCAAGCGGACGCCCAGCAGGTCCTGGTCGCCGAACGCCCCGAATCTGGTCACGTCACCGACGAAAACGCGATGATACCGGGCTTCGCCCTGGACGGCGAACTTTGAACCGAGCATGACTTCGACCCCCAGCCCCGCGTTGACCTGCCGGCTGACCTTGGTGAATTGCTCGTGCTTGTCTTGGGGGGACATCCACATTTCACCTCCGAAGACCGCGGACGAGAACCACCAGGGGCAGACTCCGTAGCCCCCCGTAATGAAGGGCGAGACGCCGCGGACGGTCGGCAGATGATAGGTGAGGTTCAGGGAGTAGAGGGGCGCTACAAAGGCGGGCTTATGGTCGATCCAATCGGCGGGCCTCGTCTCCTTCCGGAAAAACATCCAGTTGTAGCTGAAGCCGCCGTCGAGGAAAAGCGAATTGGTGAGCCTGTACCGGAGGCTCAGGCCCCAGCCGGACCCCGGAAGCACCGTCCGGTCGAGCGTCGCCGAGCTGTTGTAATTTCCCTTCTGCGACAGCAGCGTGCCCAGCTGGAAGCCGGCCGCGAACCGGTCCAGGACGCCGGCGTTGGCGGCCGCCGGCGCCAGCGCCGCCAGGATCACGGCCAGGGGCAGGATCGGGCGGAGCGTCCGCCGTCCCCTCCTCGCGGCGGGACGGTCAGGAAATCGACCAGGAGTACGTCTTATTGTCATCGGTCGTGATCGAAGTGGAGGCGACTTCCTTGCCGTCGGCGGCCTTGGCCGCCTTCAGGAAGTGCTCGGTCTTGGAGACATCCATGATCTTGCGGCTCTCACCGTTCGCCAGGTCGAACAGGTAGACGTTGTCCATGGAGATCCTGAGTGTGACCCCGTAGCTGTTGCTCACCAGGATTGACGGGGGAGCGCCGACAGTGTACCCAAAGTCCGTGTAGGACGTGACGTCGAGCGTTTGCTCGTCCACCACCGTGCCGGTGCCCGCCAGCTTCCCCTGGAGCGTGTGCTCGTTCAGGGTGACGTTGTGGATCTTCTTCGTGTTGTTCGCGCCGGAACCCGTGGCGTTTGTTCCTAGCGAGAACTGAAGAATCCCGTCCATGAAGATATCGAGCGGCTGCCCGAAGTCGTTGGTGCAGACGATCCTCGCCTCCTCGGACGCTTCGGTTGACTCTTCCGTCTTGGGACCGAACAGGCTCTCGCAGCCCGCGAGCAGAAACACCAGGGAGGCGACGATGGCCGCGGCGGATGCCGTTATCCCGCGTGCTTCTCCCTCCTTCTTCCGAGTTGTCATCGATAACCTCACTCAGTCAGTTCTATTTAATTAGACAAAGCACCGATTAATTAGACAAAGCACCGACGGGAATCATTCCCGGACGGACGAAGAAATTCGTAAATCCTATCCCCGGGCCCGATATGGAATAAAGCGCGCGGCCCGGTTGTCTAATGCATGGAGAGATGGCCGTGAAAAAAGCGCATCGTTTTCAACGGACACGCCGTTGATTCACAATGAACGGACAAAACCAAACCCATGGACTGCACCGAACACGAGCTCATCATACTGGCCAGGCAGGGCCGGGAGGACGCGCAGCGGGAGATCATCGAGCGCTTCGAGCATCAAGTGGCCGCCACGATCACCGGCATCCTGGGCGGCGGACCCGAGGTCGACGACGTCGGCCAGGAAACCTTCGTCCAATTCTTCCGGTCGTTTCATCGGTTCCGCGGCGATTCGCAGGTCGGGACCTACATCACCCGGATCGCTATCAATCTGTCGCTCAACGAGCTCAGGAGGCGCAGGCGATACGCCACGTTCCATGGCGACGAGCTTCCGCAGGCCGCCGGCGCCCCGGCCAGCCGGCGCGACCAGGAGAGCGCCGCCGACATCAAGAAGATCGTTCGGGACGGACTCGGGCAGCTGCGGCCGGAGTTCAAGGCGGTGATCGTCCTCCGGCTCATCGATGGGTTTTCCACCAAGGAGACGGCGGAGATGTTGAGCCTCGCCGAAGGCACCGTGCTGTCCCGGCTGGCCCGCGGCCAGGCCAAGCTTAAAGAAATCGTCGGTGGTATGATAAAGGATAGATGAAACGGAGAGAGAGATGGACAAGAGGGACGAAAGGATCTTGAAGCTGTTGTACCGGTCGCTCGATGCGCCGCTCCGGAAAAGGCAGCAGGCGCGCCTGGACCGGGCGCTGGCGGGGTCAGGGGAACTCCGCCGGCAGAAGGACGAGATCGTCGCCATGAGGACGGCCCTCGCCGAGGGCGCCGCGCCGGGTTTCCGGCCGGGTTTCGCCGACCGGACGCTCGCCCGACTGCGGACCAACCCGGCCCCGGAGGCGGCCGACCTGGCGGCGCTCGTCCGAGCCTACGCCGCGGCTTTTAGGCCCGTGGCCGTCGCCGGCCTCGTTATCCTAGCTGTACTCGTGACCTATAATCTAGCGCACCAGAGCCTGCTGCCGAAGGATGCCATTTTTTACGCGTCCGATCTGTATGTCGGCAAGCTTCTCCAGGTTCCGGTATTCTAGCGAGGAGTTACGTCATGAACGCCAGATGGAAGATAGGGATCCACATCGCCGCCACCCTGATCATCGGCATCGTCATCGGCGCGCTCCTCAACCGGGCGCTCGTCCGGCACTGGATGAGGGAGCAGCTGACGATGCGCGAGGCGGGCCTCCGCGTCCCGGGCGGGGGAAGGCCCTTCAAGGCCACCGACGCCGCGCAGGACGCCAAGATCCAGGCGGTCCTTGACCGGCACGCCCAGAAAATGGCCGCGATGCGGGCCCGTCACATTAAAGAGATCGAGACGGCCTTCGCCTCGCTCAAGTCCGAGTTCGACCCGATTCTTACGCCGGAGCAGAAGGTGGAGTTCGATAAGCTCATCCCGGGTCCGCCGCCGGGCATGGGCGGATGGCCGGGCGGCTTTCGTGGGGTCGGCGGGCCCGGCGGGCTGGGGCCCGGCCGATTCCCGGGCGTCCCCCCCGGACCGGGAGGACCCGGGCCCGGAATGCCCTGGCCGGTCGAGAGGGGACTGGGACCGGGGGGGCCCGGACGGCCGAGGGGTTTCGCGCCGGGGGGCCTGAACCCCGGCGAGCTGCCGTTCAGCCATGGGCCTTTCTCCGGCCCATTCGGGCTGGCCGTCATGAAGGCCGAATTGAAGCTGTCCGACGACCAGGCCGCGAAGATCAAGGCCATCCAGAACGATTATAATAAGAAGTTCCCCTGGACCCCGGAGAGTGGCCCCAAGGCCACTCCTGAAGAGCTCAGGAAGGCCGAGCAGGATATGCAGACGGCCTTCTTTAAAATTCTCACTGACGAACAGAAGACCACGCTCGCGAAGCTCCCGGCGGGCCCCAGGTCGCGGCCGCCGCATCCATAGTGTCCCGTCTCGCAATTCTCTTTTCTAGATTTCTCGCAGAGACAGGACACTTCCAGGGGGAAATCAAGCTCCCCCCTCGGCACTCCGTTTCACTTCGCTGACCCCCTGAGGGGGAAGGCGCCGTGCCCCTCAAACTCCCCCGCGGTAGTGCGTCTGCGGAGTCTATTGGATAAGCCAAGCTAATTACGAGACGCCCCACTAGTCCGACTTCGAATTCCCGGCTGTGCGCCTGCGGGGCCGCGCCCTCTCAGTTGTTCAAATCGTCCAGCACACTCTGGAATATTTCCGCGCGGCCGTTTGTCTAATAGCTCGAAGCCTCCAAATTCCCCGCTTCTACCCTTTTTCTTCGTTCCACGGGGCCAGGAAAACCTGGCCCCCCTCCATTTGTCCCGGTTCTTATTCGATCAACCCGCGGCCGGTGAGCTTGAGGAAGACGTCTTCGAGGCCCGCCGGCCGGGTCAGGTAGTTGGCGAGGTCGAGCTCGACGAGCTTCTTCATCATGTCGTGTCCGTCGCGGCAGTAGAAAAACAGCGTGTCGCCCACCCGCTCATGTCCGCAGGTGCATGACCCGAGCTCGGCGATGAGCCGGTCGTCGTTTTCTTTGGGGACGCGAACCTCGATGACCACCCGGCCGATCTCGTCGGCCACGAGCTGGGAGGGAACACCCTCGCGCAGGATCTTCCCCTGGTGCATGACGACGATCCGGTCGCAGAGCTGCTGCGCCTCCTCCATGTACTGGGTCGTGAGGATGAGGGTCGTGCCCTGGTTCTTGAGCTGGCGGAGCCGCTGCCAGATGAGATGGCGGGCCTGGGGGTCGAGGCCGGTCGTCGGCTCGTCGGCGACGATGATCCGCGGACGGTTGAGGAGTGAGCGGGCGACCAGGAGGCGCCGCTTCATGCCGGTCGAGAGGGCGTTGATCCGGCTGTCGCGCTTGGCCTCGAGCTCGGTGAACTTGAGAAGCTCGGCGATCCGCGTCTTCGCCTCGCGCCGGGGGATATCGAAAAACTTGGCGAAGATGATCAAGTTCTCGAGGACCGTCAGGTCGACGTCGAGCGTGATCTCCTGGGGGATGAGCCCGATGATCATCTTGATGTCCCGGTTATCGATGTGAGCCGGGAGACCGTCGACCGTCAGCGAGCCGGACGTCATCGGAGAAACGCAGTGGATCATCCGGACGGTCGTCGTCTTGCCCGCGCCGTTCGGCCCCAGGAAGCCGAAGCATTCTCCCTCCCGGATGTCGAACGAGATGCCGTCGACGGCGGTGAGCTCGCCGAACTTCTTGGTGAGGTTTCTGGCCGAAACGATGGTCTTCATGGCCGGCTACTTGGCGGCGGCAGGGGAGCGGATGACACGGAAACCGGTGTAGTCCATGGCCGCCGCCCCGGTTTGGGCTCTCGGGTCCGCGGGCCTGTCGGCCGAACCGCCCATTTTCTTTCCGGTCCCGTCTTTGGCAACGGCCCATTCGGCCAAGTTCCCGCCGAGGTCGAAGACCGGCTCCCCGTCGTCCTGGCCGGCCCCGTTGAAGCTCCCGGCCTCCCTGAGCAGGGGAGCCCCCGAGCCCAGCTCGGCCGCCTTCGGTTCAAGCCTCCTGGCGTCGTCAGGGTTGAGGGTGTAGCCCGCCCAGTAGTCGAGCGTGTTCTCGCCGCTCAAACCTTCGCAGAGCTTGGACGCCTCCTCCTCGTTCGGGAGGCGCCAACTCTCTCCCGTGGTTTTGGACAGCCACTCGGCATAGGCTTTGGCTTTCTCGAAGGAGATATTGTTAGCCGGATAATTTTCCGTTCCCGGGGCGAATATGTAAGTTGGGTCGAAGGCCGCGAACTGGGCCCGGGTGACTTCGAACCGGCCGACCTCGATGTCGCCCCGCTTCACGACCTCGGGGATGAGGGCCCCGGCCGTCTTCCCGGCGACGCCGAAGTTCGTCCCGACGCGGGCGACGGCCTTCTTCCAGAGCGCCTGGCCGAGAGGCGAGTCCTTTTTGAAGGCTTCGTTCTCGGTCTTGAGCGTCTTGAAGAAATACCGGTCCAGCCAGGCCATTTCTTCCTCGACTTTCCGGAGCTGGTGAACGTATTGCCGGGGGCCGTGGGGCTCACCGGGGAAGAGCAGGAATTTCACCGGCACCTTGCCGATACTGTACAGGGCCCGGTAGTGCGTCCAGCCCTGGCTCGTCGGAACGTTCCGGTCCTCGGTGCCGAAGAAGATGATGGTCGGCGCCTTGACCCGGTCCATCTTGAACAGCGGCGCCATCCGGATGTAAAGCTCGGGGTCCTCGAGGGGCGATTTGCCGAAATAGTAGGTATCGAAGGCGTGTCCGAAATCCACGTTCGCCCAGTCGCTGATGAACTCGACATCGCCCGCGCCGGCCGCCACGACCTTGTAGCGGTCGGGGTTGGCGATGCTCACGGCGATGGACAGGATCGAGCCGTTCGACCAGCCCAGCGTCCCAATCCGGGCGGGGTCGACCAGGCCCCGGGCTATGAGAGAGTCCACGCCCTTTTCGATGTCCTCGACCGGATAATCGTAATAGTGGCCGCAGCAGATCGACTCCACGAACTTGAGGCCGTAATTCGAACTGCCGTGGTAATTCGGGCACAGGACGAACGCCCCGCGCTGGCTCAGGAGCTGGTGCGGGTAGGACCAGCTTTCGTCCCAGGAATCCGTGTCCGCGCCCGCCGGTCCGCCGTGGGGAGCTGTGAGGAGCGGGTATTTCTTCCCCGGTTCATATTTTTGCGGGTAGTAGAGGATGCCCTCGACCTCCTCGGCCAGCGCCCCCTTCCAGCGCACGACCTCAGCCTTGGCGGCGACCTTGTTCTTATACCCGGGGTTGAGGTCCGTGAGCTTGACAGGCTTGGACAACCCGCTTCCCTCGAGGCCGGCCGAGTACCATTGGGCCGGCAGGCTCGGCGTCGAGTATTCGTAGACCATCGTCTTTGCGTCCAGGCTCACGGCGAACCCGAACGTGTTGGCGGTGTGTTCGCCCTCGAGGTCCAGCCGCTTCCAGGCGAGGCCGGTCTTGACGTAGCGGGCGGGCCGGAAACGGGCGCCCGCGGCGAGCAGGGCGATGAACCCGTCGGGAGACGGGGCGAACCCGGTGCCCAGACCATTTTCCCAGGCCAGGTCGACTTTGACGTCACGGCCCGAGGCGATATCATAAAAATAGATGAGCGTGATCGTCGCTTCGAAGAACTTCGGGTCGGTCGTGTAGGGGGCGAGGATGTAGACGCCGCTTCCGTCGCGGGCCCACTCGACGTCCCTCGGGATGATGCGCCGGCCGGCGAACAGCTCCTTCCGCTCGCCCTTGACGAGGTCGTAGAGGAACGTCTTCGGCAGGATCTTGTTGTCCCAGGCAAAGCTCAGGTACTGCCCGTGGACGGTCACGGCCAGCCGGCCGTCGGGAGTGGTCGCCCAATTCTCGATGAAATCCGCATTGTCGGTGAGCCGCGTGATCTTCTTGTCCTTGATGCTCAGCCTGAAGAGCCGGACCGGCGGCTCATGGTCGACATCGTCCACCACCCGCGTCGAGTCCTTCTTTTTCTTGAGCTCCTGTTCATAGAGCGCCGCATCTTCCTGGGCGCTGAAAATAATGATGTCGTTCCCCGCCCACCGGTAGCTCCGGATGTCGCGCGTCAGCTCCGAGGCCGGGTAGGGCTCGCCGCCGAGCGGGTTGATCAGCCACAGTTGGTTGCGGGCGAGCTCGGGCTGGGGCTTGGGGAGGGGACGGCTGCTGGTGAAGGAGATCAGGGCGCCGTCGGGGGACCATTTCGGCTGGCCGTGGTTTTCCGTGCCCCGGGTCAGCTGGACCTCTTTCTTGGTCTTAAGGTCGGTCAGGTAGAGGTTCGAGAAGCTCCCGTTCTTTTCCTTGTCCAGCCGGGACTTCACCCAGACCGCCTTTTGGCCGTCGGGAGAGACCTCCCACTGACCCGCTCGCTCGGCCAGCAGGATGTCATCGGGTGTCCACGGGGTTATCTTTGAGTCGTCGGATTTCAGCGTGTCTTGGGCCGTCGCCGTCGGGGCGGCAATCACGGCCAGGGCCACGGTCAGGATGATACTCAGTCGAATTCGTCGCTTCGATCTCATAAGCCACCTCTCGCCAAATTCGGGAGACAATACTAATTTACTGAATTCAACGTCTTCATTCTCAGCTTCATAACGACCTCCTCGATCAACGCGAAGTCCTGATATTACTCCAAAATCGGAGGATTGAAAATCTCGGATTCGCCTCTGAAAAAGGGACGCGCCGCGACAGGACCCGATTGAAAAACACGACGCCTTGACAGAATCGGGACCTGCGCCCATATTTAAAAATAGAACGGATAATTTGTCGCAAGAGAGGTGGACCATGAAATACGCACGCCTTTTTCCGGCCGTGGCCGTCGTGGCGCTGGTCGCGCTCGGGCTCTCCCAGGAGCCGGCGAAGGGGAGACGGTTCGTCGCGACGGTCGACCAGGACGGCATCCAGCAGGTCGAGATGACCGGCGGTTCTTACTATTTCGACCCGGCCGAGATCGTCGTCAAAGTGAACATCCCGGTTGTGATCAGCATCAGGAAGGTCGGGGGCGGTCTCCACAGCATTTCCCTCAAGGCGCCCGAGGCGGGGATCGATTTTAAGGCATCCCTTAGCGCCGAGCCCCAGGTGATCCGTTTCACCCCCACCAAGGTCGGCCGGTATCCTTTCTGGTGTACGAAACGGGCCCCCTTTTCCAGCAAGAGTCACCGGGACCGCGGCATGGAGGGCATCCTCGAGGTCGTCGAATAGTCCCCGAACTCCCTTCCCCTAGTCCCCTCCCGCGGGGGGCGGTGAAAGAGAAGACACCGGAGACGGGATCGCCGTGTCCACCAGGCCGGGCAGACTGCCCAGGCAGAGCACAAGAAGCACGAGGACAAGGAACAGGTTGAGGGACCGGAAAAGCTTCAGCCCGGTCCCGGCGGGCTGAAGCCTGAACCTCAGACCCTGATAACTCACCCAGAGCGAAATGCCGAATAGGGCGTACCGCGCCGCGGGCGTGCCGACAAGCCGGGAAGACGAGACCAGGAGGGCGCAGACCCCGGCTCCCACGATCCAGAGCGACACGATCCTCCTGATCTGGCGCTCTGAAAAGTGATCCGAAAGCGAGGGCAGCCCGGCGCGCGAATATTCCCCGCCGCGGTCGAGGAGAAGCAGCCAGAAATGGGGGACCTGCCAGATAAAAAGCAAAAGGCAGACCATCAGCAGCCGGGGATCGGCCAGGCTGCCCCCGGCCCCGACCCAGCCGATGGCGGGCGGGATGGCGCCGGTCAGGGCCCCGGGGACGGCGGCGAACGGGGTGACGCCCTTGAGGCGGGTATAAATGCCGTTGTACCAGGCCACGGCCAAGGTCCCCAGGATGCCCGCTCGGATGTCCACCGCGGCCAGGATCATCAGGCCAAGCGCGATGAGAGACGCGGCGAGGGCGAAGGCATGACGCGGAGGGATGGCGCCCGACGGGACCGGCCGCTGCCGGGTCCTCGCCATCCGCGCGTCGATCCTCCATTCCTGGGCCTGGTTGAGGGCGCTCGCCCCGCAGGCCAGGACGAGGACCCCGAGCCAGGGGATGAGGAGCCGGCCGCCCGGGCGGGGAGAGCCCAGCACCGCCCCGGCCAGCGCCGAACCCGAGGCGAGAAGCGAGATCGGGAGCTTGCAGAGCCTGAGGCAGGACCGAAGGCCGGCTCCGGCCGCCTCCGCCCGGCTCATTTCAGCGTCTCCAGGTAAGCGATGACCTCGCTCAACTCCTGGTCCGTGAGCGGGATCTTGGGCATGACCGGCGGGAAGCCCTTGATGATGTCCTGGTTCGGGTTGAGGATGTAGTTCTTGATGAAGACCGCATCGGCGGTGACGGTCCGCTCCTTGCCGGCCGTGATGACCGTCTCGGTCTTGCCGAGCAGTCCCTTGAAGGTGGGCCCGACCTTGCGGCTGCCGTCGAGCGAATGACAGCCCAGGCAACCCTTGCCTTTGATCACCTTGAGCCCCTCGGCCGCCGGCCCGGCCTCCTCCTTCGACTGGTACCAGGCGCTGAAATCGTCCGCCGGGAGGACGATGACGCTGCTCCGCATGTGGGAGTGGCCGACCCCACAATATTCGGAGCAGAAAACTTCGTAGGTGCCCGGCTCGCTGGCGTTAAACCAGAGGTGGGTCTTCAGGCCGGGGACGCAGTCCTCCTTGATCCGGAAGGCCGGGATAAAGAGACAGTGGAGGACATCCTCGGAAGTCATGATCAGCTTGACCGGCCGGCTCACGGGGACGCGCAGAACGTCGTCCTCTCTCCCGTTCGCGTACCGGAAGAGCCAGGACCACTGGCGGGCGGTGACATCGACCTCCATGGCGTCGGGCGGCGGGTTCCGGATGTAGCTGAAGTCGACCCAGCCGACATAGAACATGACCATGACCAGGCCGAGAGGGATGACGGTCCAGACGACCTCGAGGAGGAGGCTATCCTTGACCGGCTCGGGCTCGGGGTGGCGCGACCTCTTGTACTTCACGAGGAAGGCGATCATGACGATCATCACCAGCGCGAGCAGGATGGCGGCCGCGCCCACGATGAAAAAGAAGGCGCTGTCGATCTTGCCCGTCGTGTTGGCCGGCCCGAGGAACATGGTCTACCTCCGAAGCAGAACGTCGCTGAAGGTCAGGGTGATGATGGCCGTCAGCAAGAGCAGAGTCACGCCCAGCATGATCTTCAGGAACTTGCCCTCGTCCCTGAGGTGCATGAAAAAGACGAGGACAAGGGAGGCCTTGGCGGTGGCGATCAGGAGATTGATGGCGACGCTGAAGGACGTGACCTGGAGCCTGGCCACGGCGATCGTCAGCCCGAGGAGGACGAGGAGCGCGGCCCAGACCCCCCCATAGCCTCTGAACGACCCGATGTGCGGGGCCGACTCGGGGCCCCTCGTGTCTTCCATCGATTTCTCCTACGTGATCAGATAAAACAGCGGGAAAAGGTATATCCAGACGATGTCGACGAAGTGCCAGTACAGCCCGGTGTTCTCGAGCCGGGAAAACCTCGAGCTCGTGATGACGCCCCGCCGGGTATAATGGATCATGAAGGCGATGGCGACGATGCCGATCATCACGTGGAGGGCGTGGATGCCCGTCATCGTGAAATAGAGGCCGAAGAAGATGATCTCGCCGTTCCCCATTTCGAGGAGCGTCGGCCCGTTCGGGTAGATGCCCGCGGCGATCTTCGTCCCCCATTCAATCCCTTTGATAATGAGAAAGATCACGCCGAGCGAGGCCGTCCCGGCCTGGAGGGCCCTCGACTGGCGGCTCCGGCCGCGGCGGACGGCGCTGACCGACAGGGCCATGAGCAGGCTGCTCGTCAGCAGCACCGCTGTGTTGACCGAGCCCAGGAGCAGGCTCTCATCCTTGGCCCCCTCGTGAAAATCGGCCGGGAAGCGGTAGCGGTAGATGGAGTAGAGAAGGAACATCCCGCCGAAGAACAGGAGCTCGGTGAAGAGGAAGAACCACATCCCGATCTTCTTCCCGGGATAGTCGATGGGCTCCTCGGCCTCCGCGGGATGGACCGGGAGGTCCGCTTCACTCGGCTTCGTGCTCATGGGGCGCATCCGCAAAGACCGGGAGCTTGGCGAAATTCCCGGCGGGCGGCGGGGAGGGGATCTGCCACTCCAGCGTCCGGCCACCCCAGGGGTTGGCCGGGGCCTTCTCGCCCTTGAACAGGGCCCGGACGAGGTTGGCGAAGATGATGATCAGGCCCGCCGCCAGGAACCACGAGCCCACCGTGGAGATGACGTTCAGGGTGTGGAATTCCGGCGGGTAGTCGAAGTATCTTCTCGGCATTCCCTTGTACCCAAGGATGTACATGGTGAAGTAGAGGAAGTGGAAGCCGACGAACAGGAACAGCCAGCCCAGCTTGGCCCGCCGCTGGCTGTACAGGCGGCCGAACATCTTGGGGAACCAGTAGTGCAGCCCGGATAGGATGGCGAAGCCCGCCCCCCCGAACATGACGTAGTGGAAATGGGCGACGATGAAGTAAGTGCCGTGGACGTGGAGGTTGGGGGCGAGCGAGCCGATGATCAGGCCCGTCAGCCCGCCGATCGAGAAGAGGAAGATGAAGGACAGGGCGAAGACGAGCGGCGCGTCCATGACGATCGATCCCTTGTAGAGGGTCGATATCCAGTTGAAGATCTTGACCCCGCTCGGGACCGCCACGAGAAAGGTGAGGAAGGAGAAGATCACTCGGGCCGTGTCGCTCATGCCGCTCGTGAACATGTGGTGGCCCCAGACGGCGTAGCCGATGATGGCGATCCCCAGGGCGGACATGGCCACCGCGGTATAACCGTAGAGCGACCGCCGGGAGAAGGCCGGGATGACCTCGCTGATGATCCCCATCGCCGGCAGGACCATGATGTAGACGGCCGGGTGGGAGTAGGTCCAGAAGAGGTGCTCGAAGAGGATCGGGTCGCCGCCCCGGGCCGGGTCGAAAAATCCCACGCCGAAGACCCGGGACAGGATGATGAACACCAGGGTGATGGCCAGGACCGGCGTCGCCAGCATCTGGACCCAGCCGGTCGCATACAGGGTCCAGCAGAAAGGGGGCATCTTGAACCAGCCCATCCCCGGCGCGCGCAGCCGGTGGATGGTGACGACGAAATTCAGGCCGGTGAGGATCGAGGAGAACCCCAGCACGAAGACGCCGAAGACGGCGACGCTGATGCTCGTCGGCGTCCGGATGCTGTACGGCGCATAGAACGTCCAGCCCGTGTCGGGCGGCTTCCCCTCGATGAAGAGCGACGTCAGGATGATGAGGGCGCCGGCGACATACAGCCACCAGGAGAGGCGGTTGAGCCTGGGAAAGGCGACGTCCCGCGCGCCGATGAGGATCGGCAGGAAGAAGTTTCCGAAGGCCACCGGGATCCCGGGGATGATGAACAGGAAGATCTGGATGAGCCCGTGGACGGTGAAGATCTGGTTATAGGTCTGGGCCTGGATGATCGACCCGGGGGAGAGCTGGTTCAACCTCATGACGATGCCCAGCACAACGCCCACCGAGAAAAAGAGAGGAGGGCGCCGAGGTACATCAGGCCGATCCGCTTGTGGTCGGTCGACATCAGCCAGGCGGCGACGCCCTTGTATTTGCCCGTATTTTCGTAGAAGCTCTTTTCGAGGGCGGGGTTTTGTTCTGGCGCCATCTATGGACCCTCCCTGAGGTGCCGGCGGCCGGCCGATAAATAAATGAACAAAGCGACGAGGCCGAGAAGAGTGATCGAGCCGAGGATAGTCATCAATGAGAAAAAGCGGGACTGTCCCGGGGGCTCGTGGGGAAAGCAGAAGAGAAGCGGCCCGCCCGGTCCGGACGCGGTCCGGCCCCGCGCCGCCACCCTCAGCCAGTCGGCCGTCTCGAAGGCCGGGAAAACCACGGGATAGGCCACGCCGTAGCTGAACTTGGAGACGCGAACGTAGCGGGAGATCCTGCCGCCCGCTGTCAAAATGACCAGGACGACGGGATGGGTGAATCCATGCTCGTCCTTTTGGAAGGAAAAGCCCGCGGCTTCAGTCAGCCTCGCGATCTCGGGTTCGCCGGCCGTCAGGAAGACCCACTTGTCCGCAGGCAGGCTCGGGCCCAAGGGGCGGGTGTAGTTTTTCCTGGCCACGGCGGCGTCGGCCGGCGTATCGCCGGCGTCGAAGCTGAAGGTGATGAGACGGAAATCCTCTCCCGGCACAAGGTCGGCGTCGGAGACGATCTTGCCCAGCCCCGTCAGGACCTGGGGACAGATGTGCTCGCAGGAATAATAGACGAGGGAGAGGATGGCGGGACGGTCCAGAATGTTCCCGAGCAAAACTCTTCGGCCCTGGTCGTCGGCGCAGACGAGGTCGAGGGGAAGACTCCCGCCGACCCGCTCGGTCAGGCCGGCGCGGCCCATCGGCCCGGTCTCGTGACCGGTCGCGGCCGGCGCCCAAAAAAGGGAAAGCGTCGCCGCGAGGAGGGCCGGCCAGCGCATCGGATGTAACTTATGTTCCAGATGTTCCAGTCTAGGAGGCATTCCCTTTTTCCTCGGGGCTGATGTTATTCGCACCCATTATGGATTCTATGGGCAGCGGGCGGAATCGTCAAGCCGCGCCGTCTACGGAGGGGGCGGCTGCGGTTGATCCAGGCAGGACTTTTCCTGTCCGACGGGACGCGGGCGCCGCTTTGTGTCCGCCGCATCCGCCAGTTTTCGTGCGTACCAGCCTGGAGGACCTGTCGTCACGGGCGTCTCTGCCCTTGGCACGTTTATTGCTGGTTAGAGCGAGGGTTGGTGTCCGTCTAAGTTGAGGACGTCAAACTTCCGCTTTCGAAACGCCAACGCATCCCGTAAAGGAGGAAACGATGGTTGTCAGGCAGTCATCGGCCGTCTGGGAAGGTAACCTCAAGCAGGGCCGGGGGAAAATGAAGCTGGCCAGCGGCGCCTATGAAGGTCCGTATTCGTTCCTTTCGCGGTTTGAGCAGGGCACCGGGACAAATCCCGAAGAGCTGGTGGCGGCCGCGCACGCCGGCTGCTTCTCCATGGCCTTCGCCAACGCCCTTTCGCAGAAAGGATATGTGCCCAAGAGCGTCAATACCACGGCGGCGGTCACGCTCGACTCGGTGGGGGGCGCGTCCAAGATCACGGGCATCCTGCTCAAGACCGAAGTCGATGTTCCGGGGATCGAGGAAAAGCTGTTTCAGGAGATCGCCGCCGACGCCAAGGCCAATTGCCCCGTCTCCGTGGCCCTGGCTGCGACGCCGATCACCCTGGAAGCCAAGCTCCGGCGCTAAGGCCCGGAACGGCGCTCCCACTCGGGAGACGCCGGGCGATCCTCATGGGCCTGTCTCCGGAATGGCGGTCGCGCCAAAGCGAGGGGGATGATGAAGGCTTCGGCAAAGATAACGCTTATTGCCTTGGCTCTCCTTATAGCCGGGGGAGCGTCCTTCGGGCAGGCCGGGGACGATCTGCGCGCCCGGGCGGCGCGCGTTTTCCAGCCTCTCCCCGCGGCCATGACGTCCGCGGCGAACCCCCTGACGCCCGAAAAAGTCAGCCTGGGCAAGGCGCTCTTTTATGAGCGGCGGATCTCCTCGGACGGCCTCGTCAGCTGCTGGCGCTGTCACCCCCTGAGCCTCTATGGAGCCGACGGACTCAAGACCGCGATCGGGAACAACTGCAAGGTCAATCCGAGAAATACACCGACGATCTTTAACGCCGCCGGGCAGATCTCCCAGCATTGGATCGGCAACCGGCGCGACGTCGAGGACCAGGCCGCCCAATCCGTGACCGGCCCGGGCTCCTTCGGCATGCCGAGCCCTGAGTCCGTGGAGAAAATGTTGAGAAGGGATCCCCGGCTACCCGGACCTTTTCCGGAGGGCGTTTCCCGGCGAGGCCCGGCCGGTGACGATCGCCAATTTCGCCAAAGCCGTCGGGGCCTTCGAGCGGACACTCGTCACGCCCGCCCCATTCGACGCCTATCTCGAGGGCAACGCGGCCGCGCTGGCTGAAAACGAGAAGTCGGGACTGTCCGCTTTCCTGGATTTGGGGTGCGCCGGCTGCCATTCGGGAGCCTGCGTCGGCGGCTCGTCCTACCGGAAATTCGGCGTCGTCGCGCCTTACTGGGAATCCACAAAGGGCGCGCCGGTCGACGAGGGGCGCTTCACCGTTACCAAAAAAGACGAGGACAAGTACGTTTTCAAGGTCCCGCCGCTCCGTAACGTGGGGATGACCCCTCCGTATTTTCACGACGGGTCGGCGGGCCGGCTCGAGGAGGCGGTCGCGATCATGGCCCGGGTCCAGCTCGGAAAGGAGCTGGACGAAATAACGGTCCGTGCGCTCTGTGCCTTCCTCGGCTCCCTCACCGGCACGATCCCCGAAGACGCTCTCCGGGTGCCCGTTCTCCCGCCGAAATAGGGCGCGATATCTGCGGGCCGCTTTCTCTGATATAATTCCCGCCGTTCTTTCACGAGGTCCGTCAAAGGAGGCCGCCCATGGCTCGGATCACATCACGAAAGCATCTGACGGTCATTGTCAGCCCGTTCCTTCTGGCATGGTGCGCCACGGCCTTCGCCCAAACGGCAGCCGGTCCTGGAGTCGACAAGGATTACACCGCCAAGATCCTCGAATATACGACCGGGAACTATTTCCTCACCGAGCTCGTCGACCACCTGCCGGCCTCGGCGGACGTGCCGTCGCCCCTCAAGGTGCTCGGCCACATCGCCGGCGCGCCCGATGTCCTCGACCACGCGGCGGACATCCACGGGTACATGAGGGCCCTGGACGCGGCCAGTCCCCGCGTCGAGGTCTTCTCGATCGGCCCGACCGACGAGGGACGCGAGATGATCGCCGTGGCTGTCTCCTCCGCGGACAATATCGCCCGCTTGTCCCGGCTCAAGGAGATCATGAGCCGGCTGGCTGACCCCCGCGGACTCGCCGACGCCGAGGCCGCCGGGCTCCTCGCCGAAGGCGTGCCCGTCTACTGGATCACGGGCGCGCTCCACTCCCAGGAGACCGGGGCCCCCGAGATGATGATGGAGCTCGCCTACCGGCTGGCCGTCGAGGAGAGCGAGACCTTCCGCTCGATCCGCGCGAACCTGGTCGTCCTGATGACACCCATCCTCGAGGTCGACGGCTGGGACCGGGCGGTCGACGCCTACCTCTTCAAGAAAGAGAACAAGGACAAGAAGTCGGTCCCGCTGCCCTATTGGGGCAAGTACGTCATGCACGACAACAACCGGGACGCCATCGGTGTCGGGCTGAAGCTCACCGAGAACCTGCTTCGGGCCTATTTCGAATGGCACCCGATCATCATGCACGACCTCCACGAGTCGGTTCCCTATCTTTATACGTCGACGGGAACCGGTCCCTACAACTCCTGGCTCGACCCGATCACGGTCGGCGAGTGGGAGGAGCTGGCCGCCCACGAGGTGAGCGAGATGACCCGGCGCGGCGTGCCCGGGGTCTGGACGCACGGCTTTTTCGACGGCTGGGCCGCGAGCTACGCCTTTTCCGTGGCCCACTTCCACAACTCGACCGGCCGGTTCTACGAGACGTTCGGGGGAACCGGCGCGGACACGATGGTCCGGACGGTGGGCGCCGAGTCGAAGCGGGCCTGGTTCCGGCCGGACCCGCCCTTCGAGACCGTCCGCTGGTCGTTCCGGAACAACATCAACCTCCAACAGAGCGCCCTCCTCTTTGCCTTCAGCCATGTCGCCGGGGCGCGGTCCCGGTTCCTCGAGAGCTTCTACCTCAAGGGCCGGCGGTCGGTGGCCAAGGCGCGGACCGAGGGCCCGGCGGCTTACGTCATCCCGGGGGACTCGAAGCGCCCGCTGGCCGCCGCCCGGCTCGTCAACCTCCTGCGAAAGCACGGGGTCGAAGTCTGCGTTGCCAAGGGCGAAGTCGCCGCCGGGAAGGACAAGTATCCGGGCGGGAGCTACGTCATCCGAATGGACCAACCCTACAGCCGCTGCGCCGATATGCTCCTCGACACCCAGTATTACAGCCCCAAGGACCCCCGCCCCTATGACGATACGGGCTGGACGCTGGGGCCGCTCCACAACGTCAAGACCGTCAGGGTGACGGACGTCAAGATCCTCGATGCCGCGATGTCCGTGCTCGGGCAGGATGCGGTCGTCGAGGGAAAGGTCGTGGCCAAGGGCAAGGCCGCCGCCTTCGCCGTCAACCATACGGCCGAGCCCGAGCTCATGACCTTCCGTTACAAGCTTCGCGATGTCAGAATGCTGGCCGCCGAAGACTCCTTCAATCAAGGCGACTTCAAGTTCAACGCGGGAAGCTTCATCATCCCCAAGGACGGCAACCCGGCGGACCTCGTCGACCGGCTGGCCGCGGCCGGCCGCGAGCTCGGACTCTCGGCCCGGGCCCTGTCCGAGATGCCCGCCGTGAAGACACACGAGCTCGACGCGCCGCGCCTGGCCCTCCTCCATTCCTGGCTCAACACCCAGGACGAAGGCTGGTTCCGGCTGGCCCTGGACAAGCTCGGGGTCCCCTACGCCTACATCCCCCTCCAGGAGATCCGGGACGTTGAAAACCTGAGGGCCAAGTACGACGTCATCATCTTCCCGCCGGCGGGCAGCCTGGGGAAGGTCCAGCGGGTGGTCAACGGTATCGGCGGGGCGGCCCCGGTCCCCTGGATGAAGACCGAGAAGTACCCGCACCTCGGAGGCCCGGACTCGCGGGAAGACACCCGGGGCGGGATCGAGGTCGCCGGCATCGCCCATCTCCAAAAGTTCGTCCAGGAGGGGGGGCTCTTCGTCCCCATCACCTCGATGGCCGAAGTCCCGATCGCCTACGGGCTCGTCGAGAGCGTGGCCATCGCCAAGACCGAAAAGCTCAAGGCCACGGGCTCGGTCCTGAGCGCCAACATCACCGATATCACGAGTCCCATCGGCTATGGCTACGACCGCAACCTGGGCGTCTATTTCAGCGGCGGGCCCGTTCTTGAGAGCGGCATCAAGGCCGTGATCGGCACGGAGATCGAAGACCTTTTTGGAGGGGGCGCTTCGGCCGGCCGCCCTTCGGGGAGGGGAGGGCTCAAGGACCCCGACGTCATCCAGGGCCGGATCCCTAGGCCGGAAAAGGTGACGGGCGCCGGGACCGGGATCCCCCCTGAATACAAAGAGATGTTCGACCTCTACATGCCCCCGGACCTGAAGACGATCCGCGTCGTCATACGGTTCGATGTCGCCGACAAGCTCCTCGTATCGGGGCTCCTGGAAGGCGGGGAGGAGCTGGCCAACAAGCCCGCCGTCGTCGATGTCCCGGTGGGGAAGGGACATGTGGTCCTGTTCGCCGTCAACCCGATGTGGCGCCAGGAAACGTTCGGGAGCTTTTGCCTGCTGTTTAACGCCGCCCTGAATTACCGCAGCCTGGACGCCGGGCGGCCCAAACCCGGGCCGCAAACCAAGTGAATCCCGGCCTCAGGGACCTTTCCTGACTGCCAGCAGAAGGTTGGATTTCGTGCCGTAGCCGAGGCGGAAGCCCAGCGGCTGGGCGCCTGCGGTCATGGCTTCGAGCAGGTCCGGCTGGAAATAATCCTTGAACAGCTCGATCGGCCGGCTGTAGGTCCCGTAGAGCGAGATATCCCAGACCGAGGCGTCGAACGTCCGGTACGGCATCCCGGAATCGTCCTGCAGGATGACGTCGGAGACCCTCAGGATGATGCCCGCGATGCTCGAAAAAGTGGCTTTGTGCATCAAGTAGCTCGCGGACTTGATATAGCTGAAACAGCGGCTCAGGTTCCCGTCGATGAAGGTCTGGAAACCCCGGTTGGAGTCGACCGCCGGGTCCGAGAGGTCCTGCGTGAGGTAGATGAGCGTGCGGGTATCCCGGTGACCCCGGTCCCGGAACGTCAGGCGAAGGGCCCTGGGCTTCCGGCCGGGCTCTTGCCGCAGATCGACGAACTCGCCCCGAGCGTTCAGCCGGCCCCTCTCCACCGTGAGGATCTCCTTGTCGCTCCTGGCCAGGAGCACCAGGAAGACGGGGAGAACTCCGTCGATGACCGATGTCTTCATATCGGTCAGGAGGTCGGCCCGCCGGAAAAAGCTCAGCCGCAGGATATCGTCGAGGGCGACGCTGAACGCGGACAAGTACTCGGCCAGGGCCGCCTGCGGGATGGCTTCCGGGTCGGGAACCGAACCGACGGGCTCGAGCCCGACCAGGACATAAAGCCTGGCCGAGGGCCTCATCAGCGTAGCGAACAGTATATCCGGCCCGCCGAAAGGGTAGAACTCGGCGGCGGTCTTGGTCTTGTGACGCGTCACCTCGGCCCGTACCCAGGACCGGATCTTTCCCGACGGTTTTTTAAAGGATTCCCAACGGGCATCCTCCTCGTCGGCGAACTTCCCCCATTCGTCCGTCCGGGTGAGGGCGTGGAGCCCGCTCTTGCGGTCGACGTCCAAACCCGCGCAGAACCTGGCGAGGCTATTCAATTGTTTTATCGGATCGGGGCGGCCGCCCGCCTCCGGGTACAGGCCGGGGTAAGGCACGGTCTGTTCTTGGGGGAAGCCGAACGTCAAGCCGGCGACGAAGGCCAGCGCGCCGATTGTCCTTACGATTTGACCGATGATCATTATTGCGCCTGCGAAAGCTGATGCCGGGATCGCGTCTCGCCGCTATTACCAATTATATTTAAAGCGTGTAAAAAAAACACTGGCTCCATTAAAAGATCTCTGAAAACATCTCTTTTTATGTGATACCCGAGGATCATGAGAAGGATGCCACGGCGCCGCTCCGGAAAAAGAGGTTATAGCCGAGGCTAGCGCGAGGACTTGATCTCGTCCCAGAGCTTCGTGTAGAGCGCGGTGGCTTCACCCAGGTCGCGGATGATCTCGCTTCGGGCCCGGACCTCGGGGTCCATGAACACACCCGGGTTTTTTCTGAGGTCCTCGGGCAGCAGGGGGTAGGCGTCCTTGTTCGGGCAGACGTAGTTGAGGAAGATGGTGTTTTCGGCCGCCACCTGAGGATCGTGGAGAAAATTGATGAAGGCGTAGGCCAGCCCCGGTTGGGGGGCCCCTTCGGGGATGACGAGGTCATCGACCGAGATGACGGTCCCTTCCCTGGGCACGGCGAACGCCACGTCGGGGTTTTCCTTCTGCACCTGGAGGATGTCACCGCTGTAGCCGTGGACGACCAGGAACTCGCCCGAGGCGACGCCGGTCTTGTATTGCTCGTTCTCGAATTTCGCGATGTTCTTTTTCCAGCGCTCCACGACCTCCTTGGCCCGGCCGAGCTCCCCGGCCTCGGTCGTGTTGATGCTGTACCCCAGGGACTTGAGCCCTGCCCCGATCGTCTCCCTCATGTCGTTGAGCATGGTCATCCGGCCCCTGAGGTCCTGCCGGTCGAACATTGACCAGGACGGCTGGAAGTCGCTCACCCGGCTCTTGAGGTAGGCGATGACGGTGTTGACGATCATGTAGGGAACGGAGTGGTCCATCGCCGGGTCGACGGCCAGCTTCAGGTAGTCGGGGTCGACGTGGACGAGGTTCGGCAGGCGGCCCCGGTCGAGCCGGCTGAGCATGCCCTGGCTGTTCATCAGGCTGACCATGTAGCTTGTGGGCGTGAGGAGGTCGTAGCCGGCGGCGCCGGCTTTGAGCTTGGCGTACATCGCCTCGTTGGAGTCGAAGGTGTCGATGACCACCCGGCACCTCTCCTCCTCCTCAAAGCGCGCCACGAGGCTCGGCTTGAAGTAATCCGCCCAGGCATAGACATGAAGGACCGGGCGGGCGCCGCCGCATCGGGCGAGAAAGAGCGGCGCCGCGCCCGCCATTACGATCCCCGCGAGGAGCCAGGCGGCCGGCCGGCGCGAATCGGCGAAGATCATGCGGACCCCTCCGGGACCCGTCGAGACAAGCGCTGGCTGACGGCCACCGCCGCGAAGGTGACCGCCAGCAGGATCGTCGACAGGGCGTTGATGAGCGGCGGCGAGCCGTACTTGATCATGCTGTAGACCCGGATGGGCAGGGTGGTGGCGCCCGGCCCGGCCACGAAGAAGGTGATGACGAAATCGTCGATCGACAGCGTGAAGGCGAGCAACCCGCCCGCGGCCAGACCGGGGGCGAGCATCGGCAGGAGCACCCGCCGCGCCGCGGTCCACCAACCGGCGCCCAGGTCCTGGGCGGCCTCGATGACGGCGAAGTCGAAATCCTGGAACCTGGCCAGCACGGTCATGGCGACGAAGCTCAGGCAAAAGGTGACGTGGGCCAGGAAGATCGTGAACAGCCCGAGCCCGACCCGGGCGGCGACAAAGAACATGAGCAGGCTGATGCCGACGAGTATCTCGGGGGCCACGAGGGGCGTGTAGACGAGGACGTAATGAAAGCGCTGCAGCCGGCTGCCGGCGAACCGGTAGAGGGCGAAGGCCGCCACGGTCCCCAGGACGAGGGAGGCCGCCGTGGCGCCCGCGGCAATGAGGAGCGAGTTGCCGGCGGCGCGCCAGATCTCAGGCTCGTGGAGCAGGCGCGCGTACCAGACCATCGAGAACCCCTGCCAGCCGCTTTCAAACCTGGAGGCGTTGAAGGAATTGGCGACAAGGATGACGATCGGCAGGTAAAAGAAAAATAGGACAGCCAGGGTGACGGCGAGCGGCAGCCGGCTTCTCTTCATGTCCCTGTTCCAACGACGGCTTCGGGCCGGCCGCGCCGGCGGCCGAGGACGAGAACGGCGGCCAGGGGCGCCAGGACGGCGAGGATGAGAACGGCGGCCAGCGCGCCCGCCTCGGGCAGGTTCCTGTCCACGAACACCCGCTGGGCGATCTTGTTGCCGATCATCTCGCCGCCCGTCCCCCCGACCAGATCGGGAACGACATACGATCCCAGCGCGGGGATGAAAACGAAGAGGAGGCCGGTGAGGAGTCCGGTCCTGATCCCGGGGAGGAAAACCCGGCGGAAGGCCTGGAAGCGCCGGGCGCCCAGGTCCCGGGCCGCTTCGAGGAGCTGGAAATCGAACTTGTCCGCCGCGGCGAATATGGGAAGGATGGTGAAGGGAAGGTAGGCGTAAACTGTGACGAGGACGACGGCGGCGGAGTTATAGAGAAGCGGCGTCGAGGGATCGGCCAGGCCGGCCAGGACAAGGAGCTTCTTGACGGGGCCCTCCGGGTGAAGGAGGACCTTCCAGGCGAAGACGCGGACCAGGAAATTCGTCCAGAAGGGGACAATGATCAGGACCAGGAAGAAATTCTTCCACCGCGGCGTCAGGCGGGCGAGGTAGTAGCCGACCGGCACGGCCAGGACAAGACAGACCGCGGCCGCCAGGGCGCTGATCCACAGCGTCCTGATCGCGACCGGAAGGTAGGCCGGGCTCGCGAGCGCCCGCAGGTTGGCCAATGTCCAGCCGCTGCCGATCCCCCCGAAGGGGTTCGACGGCCTCAGGGCGATCGCGAACACGAAGAGCGTCGGGATGACGAAAAAAAGGAAGAGCCAGAAAAGCGACGGCAGGGAGACGGCCCATTCGAGGATCCGCCGGCGCGCCGCCTTGCTCATCGGCCCGTAATTCTGATATAGGCTGGGGGTGTTGTCAATTCAAATGCGTGTCCGGTTTGCCTCCGCTCGAATCCTACCCGGCAGGACGGAACGCATTGAGCGGCTGGACAACACGCAGTGCCCGGCCTGTCGGTCAGGGATGGGCGGAAGGCATGTTTCTTGCAGGAATTTACTCATAGGGAGGGAAAAACCATGGAAACGACCCTGAAGTCCGCCTTGGACGCGCGCGGGGTGCCGCGCCGCGAGTTTCTCCGTTTCTGCGGGTTGATGGTCAGCACCCTGGCGCTTCCCGCGAGCTTTGTCGGACAGGTGGCGAAGGCCCTGGAGAGCCGGAAACGTCCGGTCCTCGTCTGGCTCGAGTTCCAGGACTGCGCCGGGAACTCCGAATCGCTTCTCAGGTCTCCCCATCCCGCCGTCGCCGAGATCGTCCTCAACCTTCTATCCTTGGAATACCACGAGACGCTCATGGCGGGCGCGGGAAAGCGGGCCGAGGGCGCTCTTAAGCGCGTCCTCGAAGAAGAGAGCGGGAAGTTCATCGCCGTCGTGGAGGGGGCCATCCCCACGGCCGACGGCGGGATTTACTGCACGATCGGCGGCCGGACCGCCCTGGACATCGTTCGCGAGGTCTGCCCCAAAGCCGCCGCCACGGTGGCCATGGGTGCCTGCGCCTGGGACGGCGGGTTTGTCGGAGCGGCGCCCAACCCGACGAAAGCCGTGGGGGTCAAGGATGTCGTCCCCGGCATCAACATCGTCAACATGGGGGGGTGCCCCGCGAACGCGGTAAACATGGCCGCCCTCCTCACATATTATCTTACCTTCGGCCGGATGCCCGACCTCGACCATTACGGCCGGCCCCTGTTCGCCCACGCCAGCCTGATCCACGACCAGTGCGAGCGGCGGGCCCATTTCGACGCCGGCCGATTCGTCGAGAAGTGGGGCGACGACGGGCACGCCAAAGGCTGGTGCCTGTACCGCATGGGCTGCAAGGGCCCCGTCGCCACCTATAACTGCCCGACGGTCCGCTGGAACGAACACACCAGCTGGCCCGTCAAGGGAGGCCACGGCTGCATCGCCTGCGCCTCCAACCGTTTCTGGGACACGGCGTCGCCGTTCTACCAGCGACTGCCGTCCGTGCCGGGTTTCGGCGCCGATGTCACGGCCAGCACCATTGGAGCCACCGTCGTCGGTGTTGTCGCCGCCGCGACCGCCGCCCACGCGGTGGGCAGCCTGGTGCGCGGAGCTGTCCGGGGCGGGCGCGCGCCCAAGACAACTCCGCCGGCCCGCCCCGAGTCGGCCAAAAAGGAGGAATAAATGCCCAAAATAGTAGTCGATCCCGTAACCAGGATAGAAGGACATCTCAGGATCGAGGCCCAGCTCGACGGCGGCCGGATCACGGAAGCCTGGAGCTCCGGGACCATGTTCCGCGGCATGGAGCTGATCCTCCGGGGGAGGGACCCCCGTGAGGCCTGGCTGTGGGCCCAGCGCATCTGCAATGTCTGCACCACGGTCCACGCCATCGCCTCGGTGAGGGCCGTCGAGAACGCCCTGGGCATCGACATTCCCGACAACGCCCGGATCATCCGGAACATCATCGGCGCCGCCCAGCTCATCCAGGACCACGTCATCCATTTCTACCATCTCCATGCGCTGGACTGGGTCGACGTCACGCTGGCGCTCAAGGCCGACCCCCAGAAGACGGCCCAGTTGGCGGCGGCCATCTCCGAGTGGCCGAACTCGAGCGCGGAGCACTTCCGCTCCGTGCAGAAGAAAGTCCAGACGCTCGTCGAAAGCGGACAGCTCAGCCTGTTCGCTTCGGGGTACTGGGGGCACAAGGAGTATCGGCTGCCGCCCGAGGCGAACCTGCTCGCCGTGGCCCATTACCTCGAGGCCCTGGAGTGGCAGAGAAAGTTCATCAGGATCCACGCCCTGCTCGGGGCCAAGAACCCGAACCTCCAGACCTTTCTCGTCGGGGGCATGACCACGGCCATGAGCGAGGATGCGCCGGAGGCCGTCATCAACCCGGAGCGCATCGACTTCCTCAGGGAACTGGTCGCCTCGGTCGAAACCTTCGTATCGCAAGTCTACGTCGCCGACGTGCTGGCTGTCGCGCCCTTTTATCCCGAGTGGTTCAAGATCGGCGAGGGAACCGGGAACTTCCTGGCCTATGGCGATTATCCCTCCGTCAACATCAAGGACGCGACGAGCCTCTTTTTCCCGCGGGGGATCATCATGAATCGGGACCTCTCCAAGGTTCATGAAGTCGATTTCTCCAAGGTGACCGAGTACGTGACCCACTCCTGGTACACTTATGACGAAGGCAACGACGCCGCCAAGCATCCCTCCCAGGGGCAGACCCAGCCCGCCTATTCCGGGCCGCAGCCGCCCTATGAGTTCCTGGACACGAACGCGAAATACTCCTGGCTCAAGTCGCCGCGCTATGAGGACATGCCGATGGAGGTGGGCCCCTTGGCCCGCGTGCTCGTCGCTTACGCTTCCGGCCGCCAGGAATTCGTCGGTCCCGTCAACGCCGTCCTCGAAAAGCTGAAAGCGCCGCCGGCCTACCTCTTTTCCACCCTCGGCCGGACGGCCGCCCGGGCCATCGAAACGCTCGTGCTGGCCTCCCAGATCAAGGCTTGGGTGGACCAGCTGGCTGCCAAACTGGGCGGTGGGGACACCCGCATCCACAACGGCGAGAAATGGGACCCGTCGACCTGGCCCAAATCCGCCATGGGTTTCGGCTACCACGAAGCGCCGCGGGGCGCGCTGGGCCACTGGATCGAGATCGAAGACCGGAAGATCAAGAACTACCAGTTCGTGGTGCCCAGCACCTGGAACGCCAGCCCGAGAGACGGCCACGGCCGGCCGGGGCCCTATGAAGCCGCGCTCGTCGACACTCCGGTCGCCGACGCCGAGCAGCCGGTCGAGATCCTGCGGACGATCCATTCCTTCGACCCCTGCCTGGCCTGCGCGGTGCATCTCACCGATTTGCGGGGCCGGTCGGTCGGCAAACTCAGATTCTGGTAGGTAGCCATGAACGCCAAGTCCTCGGTCCTCACAGAGCCGCTGCCCGGCACCCCGGGCTCGGAGCTGATCCGGAGCTATATCTGGGAGATGCCGGTGCGCGTCACCCACTGGACGACTTTCCTGGCGATCGTCGTCCTCTCGGCCACGGGGTACTACATCCACGATCCCTATTTGCTGGTCAAGGCCAAGACGGCTTACGTGATGGGCACGGCCAGGTTCATCCACGTCGTGGCGGGGTTTGTCCTGACCATGTCGTTTCTGGTGCGCATCTACTGGCTGTTCGCCGGCAACCGCTGCGCCCGCCTGAGTGCCTTCATCCCGACGCGCCGCTGGCAGTGGCGGCAGATGTGGCAGATGTTCAAGTACTATTCCTTTCTCCGCTGGCGGCCGGTCGTCCGGGTCGGGCATAATCCCCTCGCCGGCCTCACCTACACGGGCATCCTCCTCCTCACGCTCGTGAGCATCCTCACGGGCTTCGTGCTGTTCAGTTGGACGGCCCAGACCGGTTTCCTCAAAGCGGTCTTCGGCTGGGCGGCCAACGTGTTCGGCATCCAGTACATCCGCCAGGTTCATTTCTTCCTGATGTATATCTTCATCGCCTTCGCCATTCACCACGTCTACAGCGCCGTCGTGGTCTCGATCGAGGAAAAAAACGGCCTCCTCGAGAGCATCGTCACGGGCTACAAGTACATCCCCGAGCGGGAGCTTCGCGAAGATGAGTGCGCGGGGTGGTTGTCTCCACGGCAGGGGAAGAATGAAAGCTGAAGAGCGAGCGTCCGTGACCGTCCTGGGGATGGGCAACCTCATCTATTCGGATGATGGGGCGGGGCTGCGGGCTCTCTGGGAGCTCGAAAAGGACCCCAGACTGCCGCCCGGCGTGAACCTCGTGGACGGGAGCATCGCCGGCCTGCCGATCATCAGCCTGATCGGAAACGCCGAGCGGCTGCTGATCCTCGATGCCGTCTATGTCGGGGCCACGCCGGGCACGGTCGTCCGGGTAGGGGATAAGGACCTGAAAGCCATCCCTGGCGGGGCCCAGGTTCACGAGCTCGGCGTCTCCGACCTGATCTCGGCGCTGCGCCTCATGGACAGGATGCCCCGGGAGTTGGTCCTCCTGGGCATCCAGGCGGATTCCGTCGCCATCGGGACGAAGCTCACCCCGGCCGTCGAATCGGGCCTGCCGCGCCTGGTTTCGGAGAGTCTCAACCTGCTGGCCGAGTGGACGCAATAAGCGGCGCCTCCGGGCTTGACAACCGGGCCCGGCGCACCTATTGTCCGTACGTTGTCCATCCGCTGATAAGGGTTGCGCCGCACTGTCATCTGTCCGGTCCGTTTCAGTGCCGCCCACGGGAGAGGCAATATGAAAGCTCACCTGCTCATGCTGCCGGCTGTCGCCGCGGCCTGGCTCTTGGCCGCCCCCGCCGCCTCCCGGACCGCGCCGGACCAACGGGCGCTCGAGCTCGTGCGCAAGATGGACGATCTCTACCGAAGCCGGACGAGCTTCGGTGAATTCGAGATGGAGATCTCGACTCCGGACTGGCGCCGAACGCTCGTCGTCAAGGCCTGGACCAAGGGCCTGGACAGGATGCTCATCCGCATCCTGGAGCCGAAAAAAGAGGCCGGGGTGGGCACGCTGCGCATCGGCAACGAGATGTGGAATTACCTCCCGAACACCGACAAGATCATCAAGATCCCGCCCTCGATGATGATGAGCTCCTGGATGGGCTCGGATTTCACGAACGACGACCTGGTGAGGGAGTTCACTTTCGTCGAGGATTTCAGTTTCCGGATGGCATCGCCGGAGGGCGCCGAGCCGGGCCTCGTCTATGTCGAGTGCCGCCCCAAGCCCGGCGTGCCGATCGTCTGGGACAAGATCGTCATCGCCGTCCGCGAATCGGATACGCTGCCGGTCTGGCAGCAGTTTTTTGACGAAAGAGGCCGGGTCGTCCGGCGGATGGGCTACAGCGAGGTCAAGACGTTCGGCCGCCGGACCGTCCCCTCGGTCCTGGAGATGGTCTCGAAGACCCAGGAGGGCCACCGGACCGTCCTCCGCTACCGCGACGTCCGGTTCGACCTGCCGCTCGAGGACTCCGTCTTTTCCCTGCGGAACCTGCGGTCCGCCGAATAGGAGCCCGCCGTGTTCAAGATGGCCTTTCGCAACATCTTCCGGCAGAAGCGGCGCTCGCTGCTCACCGCCCTGACCATGTTCGGCGGTTTCGTGCTGGCCGCCCTGGCCATCGGCGTCGCGGACGGCACGTTCTACGGCATCGTCAATACCTTCACCCGGACCCGGCTCGGGCATATCCAGATCCACAGGCAGGGGTATCTCAGCCGCCCCGCCCTGAACGCGACGGTCGCCGATTATCGCCGCCTCGGCCGGATCATCGAGGGCACGCCCGGGGCCGAGGCTTGGACGCCCCGGGTTTATTCCGCCGGCCTGGCGTCGGTCGGGGACCGGACCGAGGCCGTCCGGATCGTCGGCGTCGACCCCGGCCTCGAGGCCCGCGCCACGCAGCTCGAAAAGGGGATCACGGCCGGACACGCCTTTTCGGCCGCTCCGGCGAAGGAGATCATCCTGGGCGCCGGGCTGGCCCGGAACCTCGGGGTTTCGCCCGGCGAGGACGTGGTGCTCGTTACGCAGGGGGCAGACGGATCTCTGGCCGATGCGAGGTTCAGGCTGATCGGCCTCATCGATACCGGCGACCTGGCCGCCAACAGGTCGACCGCCTACCTCCGCCTCGTCGACGCCCAGGACCTCCTCGTGCTCGGACGACAGGGTCCACGAGATCGTGGTCATCGCCCGGGCCCTCAGGCAAGTCCCGGCCCTCGAGGCCGCCCTCCGCCAAGGGCTCGCCGGGCTGCCCCTCGACGTCCAGCCCTGGCAGCAATTCGCGAGGCCCTTCTACCTGGCCATGCAGGCCAAGCTCAAGGGCAACAACGTCCTTCTCCTCGTGCTCTTCATCGTCGTCGCCGTCGGCGTCCTGAACACGGCCCTGATGGCCGTCCTCGAGCGGCGGCGCGAGTACGGGGTCCTCAAGGCCTTGGGGACTCGTCCCCGGCAGGTCTTCACCCTGATCATCATCGAGACCCTGCTCCTCGCCTCGGCGAGCGTTGTTCTCGGACTGTGCGTCAGCCTGCCCCTCAACACCTACATCTCCCATCATCAGCTCTCGGTGGCCGGCCTCTTCTCCAAGCCGGTGACTTTCGGCGGCATGCAGTATTCGACCGTAACGGCCGAGGTCAACCTCAGGAGCTTCCTCATTCCCTCCCTGACCGTGCTCCTTTCAGCGATCCTGGTCAGCATCTTCCCGGCCGTCAAGGCCGCCAGGACCGACCCGGCCAGGTCGATCCGGATATTCTAGGGAGCCGGCCATGAGCCTTTACACCAAGCTCGCCTGGCGCAATATCTTCCGGAACAAGCGGCGGACCTACATCACCGGCACGGCGATCGCCATCGGCCTGGCGTCCCTGATCTTCCTCGACGCCCTCTACATCGGGATGGCCGACAATATGATCGCCTCGGCCACCGCCTCCTTCACCGGCGAAGGCCAGGTCCACGCCCGCGGCTTCCTGGACAGCCAGGACGTGAACCTGACGATCGGCGGGCTGGACAAGCTCGAAGCCGGGCTCGGCCGCGACCCGCGGGTCAAGGCGTTCACGGCGCGGACGCTGAGCCAGGGCATGATCACGTCGACCTCGAACGTCAACGCGGTCCTGCTCGTCGGGGTCCGGCCGGAGACGGAGAAAGACCTGAGCCAGATCGACGACGTGATCACCCAGGGCACGTTTTTCGGCGGTGAAGATCCCCAGAACATCGTCATCGGCAGCCGGCTGGCCGAGCTCCTCGAGGTCGGCCTGGGCGACCGGGTCGTGATCACCGTGGCGCAGGCGGGGAGCGGCGAGCTTTCGCAGGACTTGTTCCGCGTTTCCGGGGTCTATCACTTCAACATCCAGGACCTGGATGGCGGACTGGCCTTCGTCCGGATAAGCAAGGCCCAGGCCATGCTCGGCCTCGACCACCGGGCGAACGAGATCGCCCTGACCTTTAAAGACCCCCGGCTCTCCCAGGACGAGGCCGACCCTTTTTGGGCGGAGTACTCGACCGACGGCAACGAAGCGCTGGGCTGGACACGTCTCTTTCCCGCTCTCAAGTCCATCTCCCAGCTGACCCAGATCGGGACGCTGATCGTCGGCCTCATCCTCTTCGCCGTCGTCGCCCTGGGCATCGTCAACACCTTGTTCATGTCGATCTACGAGCGGATGTTCGAGTTCGGGGTGATGCGGGCGGTGGGGACGCGCCCCTGGGGCATCCGGAAGCTCGTGATCCAGGAGGCCGGGGCGCTGGCCCTGCTGAGCATCGGGTTGGGCGTGGTCCTGGGCCTGGCCCTGACCGCCCTCGTTTCGCGGACCGGCATCAATTATGAGGGGGTGGAGTTTGCCGGCGTGACGATCCGGAACCTCATCTATCCCGTGCTCCGCGTCCGACAGTTCATCCTCTATCCCGCGGCCGTCTTTGTCTTCACGCTGCTCGTCGGCCTCTACCCGGCGGCCTACGCCGCGCGCATGTCGCTCACCGGCGCCATGAAGAGGACCCTCTGAGGGAGAACGACCATGATCGAACACGACAGGCACCTGATCCAGACCGAGGGGCTGAAGAAAACCTATCGCGATAACGACGTCGAGGTGCCCGCCCTGCGGGGCATCGACCTGACGATCCACGCCGGCGAGTTCACGGCCGTCGTCGGGCCGTCCGGGTCGGGCAAGACGACGCTGCTCAACATCGTCTCCGGCCTGGACAGTCCGACCGACGGCCGGGTCTGGCTGGACGACCGGCTCATCTCGGACATGAGCGGCGCGGAGCTGTCGGATTTCCGGAGGGACCACATCGGGTTCATCTTCCAGGCCTATAACCTCATTCCCGTGCTCAAGGTCGAGGAGAATATCGAGTACATCATGCTCCTCCAGCGGGTGCCCAAGGGCGAGCGGCAAAGGCGAGTGGACGACGTCCTCCGCGCCGTCGGGCTCGAGGGGTTCGCCCACCGCTTTCCCGCGAGGCTCTCGGGAGGCCAGCAGCAGCGGGTGGCCATCGCCCGGGCCATGGTCTCGCGGCCGCTCATGATCCTGGCCGACGAGCCGACGGCGAACCTCGATTCGAAAACCGGGGCCGACCTCCTGGACATGATGCGCCGGCTTAACGAGGAGCAGGGGATGACCTTCATCTTTTCCACCCACGACCCGATGATCCGGGAGAAGGCGCGCCGGGTGATCGTCATCAAGGACGGCCTGGTGGACAGCGACGTCAGTCGGGGCTGAGCCATGGCCAGAGGCCGGGTCGCCGCCGCATCGCTCCCCGCTCTTGCTCTGGGATTGGCCCTGGGCCTGGCGGGCGCTCCGCCGCTCCGGGCGGAGGGGAACGCGCTCAAGCTCAGCGGTTACCTTAAGAATTTCTCGATCATGTATCGCCCGGCCGACCCCGTCAACCCGGCCGCCGCCCCGTCGCAGCCGCTCCTCGGCCAGTCGAACACCCGGCTCAGGCTGACCCTGAGCGTCTCGCCGGGCGGGTCGACGACGTATCTCATGGCCTACGATATCTCGCCCAGGATCCAGGACCCGCTGTTTTTCCGCGCCTCCCCGTTCGCCGTCTCGATCCCGACCGGAAGCTACCGGCTGGCCGATTTCCGGACGCCCGTTTTTCCGGACGCCGGCGACCCGGCCGGAAGTTTCGGCCTCTACCATAACCTCGACCGGCTCAGCGTGACTTTCAAGACCCGTCTGGGCGACCTGATCGTCGGCCGGCAGCCGGTGGCCTGGGGAAGCGGCAGGCTGACGAACCCCACGGACGTCATCGCGCCCTTCTCCTTCTACGAGCTGGACAAGGAAGAGCGGACCGGCGTGGACGCGGTCCGTTTTCGCCTGAGCCTGTCCGACTTGAGCGAGATCGATGCCGGCTATGTTTTCGGCCGGAGCTTTCGGTTCGCCCGGAGCGCCTTCTACCTGCGCAACACGCTGCACGTCGTGAAGACCGACCTCAGCTTTGTTCTGGTGGGATTCCAGGAAGACCTTCTCCTCGGACTGGACCTGGCCCGGTCGGTGGGCGGGTCGGGGGTCTGGCTCGAGGCGGCGTACGTCTTTCCCGATTCCCTGAACCGTCTTAGCCCGAAGCCGCAAAACTATGGTCGCCTGACGGCCGGGATCGATCGGAGCCTAACGAGCAAGCTCTACGGCTTTCTCGAATACCATTATAACGGGGCCGGCTCGCCGGACCCTGCTTCGTACGTCTCGCGGTTCTCCGGGCCCGCCTACTCCCGCGGGACGGTCTACCTCATGGGCCGGAATTACCTCAGCCTCGGCGCTACCTACCAAGCCAAACCGCTCGTCCCCGTGACCGGGCTCGTCATCTGGAACGCCACCGACGGCTCCTTCGCGTTCTCGCCGCAGGCCGAATACAATGTTTCCCAGGACATCTATCTTGGCGGGGGCGCCTACCTCGGCCTCGGCCGGCGCCCGCTGACGCCGCTCCTCGGGACCACTCTTCCGCCCGTGCTGCAATCGGAGTTCGGGAGCTACCCCGACTTCGCCTACGTGTCGTTCCGGGTCTATTTCTAGCCGCGGTCTTATTTCTCTTACCTGTCGAGCATGAACCCGTCGTCGCCGTGCCACCAGATCCAGACCGGGTCGTTCCAGCGGATGGGCTTTTCGTCGAGGAAGTACCGGAAATGCTGGCGCAGGACCTGGACCCTCAGGCCCCCGGCCCTCACCCAGTACTTGGTCGTCGACCCGAGATAGATCATGTCCTCGACGACCGCCGGGATGATGTTCTGGAGCGGGTCGGCTCCGGGCTGGTCCCTGGAGATGTGGATCTTCTCCGGCCGGACGCTCAGGTAGACCGGGTTGCCGGCTTTCATCGACTTGTCGTTGAAAGCGACGAGGCCGCCGAGGTCGCCGACGCGCACCCGGCAGTACTCGGCGTTTTCGATCTCCGTCACTTCGCCCTCGAAGAAATTCGTATCGCCGATGAAGGCGGCCACGAAGCTTGTCCGCGGCGCCTCGTAGATCTCCGCCGGCGCGCCGATCTGCTCGACCCGGCCGGCCTCCATCACGGCGATGCGGTCGCTCAGGCTCATGGCCTCTCCCTGGTCGTGGGTGACGTAGAGGAAGGTGATCCCGACCTCGTCATGGATGGCGTCGAGCTCGATCAGCATGCGCTGCCTCAGCTTGAGGTCGAGCGCCGCCAGCGGCTCGTCGAGGAGCAGCACCTGGGGTTTGTTGACGAGAGCGCGGGCGATGGCCACCCGCTGCTTCTGCCCGCCCGAGAGCTGGGCGGGCTTCTTGGCCGCCTCGTCGGTCATTCGGATGAGGTGGAGCATGGCCTCGACCTCCCTCCGGATCTCTTGCTTCGGCCTCTTGGCGACCTCCAGCCCGAAGGCGATGTTGTCCCGGACGCTGAGGTGGGGGAAGAGGGCGTAGCTCTGGAAGATGGTGTTGACCTGGCGCCGGTGCGGCGGCTCGTCCGTGATGTCCGCCCCGTCCAGGATGACCCGGCCCGAGTCCGGCTGCTCGAACCCGGCGGCCAGGCGCAGCATGGTCGTCTTGCCGCAGCCGCTCGGGCCCAGCAGCGAGAAGATCTCGCCCTTCTTTATCCCGAGCGAAACGCCGTCCACGGCCCGGACCTCGCCGAACCGCTTGGAGACGCCGCGAAACTCCAGGAACTCGCTCACCCGGCTGCACTCCTCATTATTGCGATATCCACGCGAACGCTTATTCTGCGGTCAAGGCCGATTTTTATCAAGGAAAAGCGTCCCCATCCGCCGGGTCGGACGGCGATGCGTCCCTATCCCCCCGGCACTCCGGGAACCAGTCCCGTCGGCGAAGGCCAACGGGTCCCCCTCCGCTACGGGGATCTTCGGGACGACATCCCCATCCGACCCAGGACCGAACTGCGCCGCCTAGTATCCCGTCTCGTAGATTCCTTTCCAAAGTCCTGTGTATGGACGGGACACTTCCAGGGGGGAGTCAAGCTCCCCCCTCGGCGTTTCGTTTCACTCCACTGACCCCCTGAGGGGAACGACGCCGTCCCCCTCAAACTCCCCCGCGGTGGTGCGTCTTCGTCGCACTTTGAGAATGCCAAGTTATTTACGAGACGTACCACTAGTTCTCCACGCCGTCGCGGCGGCGCATCAAGATGAAATACAGAGTCGGCGTGGCCACGAGCGACAGCAGCACGGAGATAGTGAGAGCGCCGATCACCGCCACGGCCAGCGGCTGGAGCATGTCCGCCCCGGCGCCGACGCCATAGGCGAGGGGAAGCATCCCCAGCGCCGCCGCCAGGGAAGTCATCAGGACCGGCCTCAACCGGCGCCGTCCCGATCGGACCAGGGCGTCCTCCAGGCCCGCACCTTGGGCCCGCAGATGCCTGACGAAATCGAGCATCAGGATGCCGTTCTTGGCCACGATGCCGATGCCGATGATGGCCCCGAGGAGCGAGACGATGTTGAGCGAGGTGCCCGTAAGCCAAAGGGCGGCTACCGTCCCGAACATGGCCAGGACGGCGCCGAAGATGATGGCCACGGGTTCGGTGAATGACCCGAAGTCGAGCAGGAGCACGGTAAAGACGAGGAAGATCGCCATGACCAGGACGACCACGAGGTTCCGGAATGACTCGCGCTGCTGTTCGTAGAGGCCGGCGTACTCGATCGTCCCGGGAGGGATCGTCGAGTCCTGGGCCAGGCTGTCCCGAATGTCCGCCATCGTGCTCCCCAAGTCGCGGCCCTCGAGCCTGGCGGTGACGGCCACATCCTGCCGGAGGTCGTCGCGGCGGAGCTCGAGCTGACCCGGCTCCTCGAGTACGTCGGCGACCTGGGAGAGCTTGACGAGCGAGCCGTCGGAAGCCCGGAGCGGCAGCTCGCGAAGGCGGTCCAGGAGACTGATCTGGGCGGGCTCCGCCTTGACCCTGATCTCGACCACCCGGTCGCCCTGGAGAACGTGGGATGATGTCTCGCCCAGCATGGCGGCGTTGACGGCCGCGGCGATGTCGTCGGAGGTCAGCCCGAAACGCGAGGCGTCGACGGTCCGGACCCGGAAGCTGAGCGCCGGGCCGGTATAGATGAGCCCGTCATAGATGTCCACGACCCCGGGGACTTTCTCCAGCCGGGCCGCCACCTCGGGCGCTTTGGACTTGAGGTAATCGGTGTCGGTAGAGAAGATCCGGACTTCGACCGGCTGCGGCGCGTACATCAAGTCGCCGATCAGGTCGCCCAGGATGCCGGGGAATTCCCAGGTGATGCTGGGGAGGGCCGCGTTGAGCTTGCGGCGCAGGTCGACAAGCACCTCCTCGGTCGACCGCCGCCGGCCGGGCTTCAGCTTCAGCAGGAAATCGCCGTTGTTTGGCTCGGTGATGAACAGCCCGAGCTGCGTGCCCGTCCGCCGGGAATAGCTTTCGACCTCGGGCGTGGCGCGGATGATCTCCTCGGCATATTGGAGCTCCCGGTCGGTCTCGCTCAGGCTGGTCCCGGGAGGGGAGAGGTAATCGATGACGAACCCGCCCTCGTCCATCGGGGGGAGGAACTCGCTCTCCAGCCGCCCATAAATAAAGATGCCCAGCAGCAAAAGCCCGCCGCAGGCGGCCATCGTCAGTCCCCGCCGTTCGAGCGCCAGGCGCACGACCTTCTCGTAGAGGCCGATGACCGCCCGGAGGAGGCGCCCTCCCTGCTCCTCCACGGGTGCGGGTGTCTGCCGCGCCGTCGAGGGGATGAGCCAGCCGGCGAGGGAGGGCGTGAGCGTGACCGCCAAAAGCAGCGAGGAGACGAGCGAGACGACCATGGTCAGGGCGAGCGCCCGGAAGAAGACGCCGGGGACCCCTTCGAGGAAGGCCAGCGGGAGGAAGACGACCACGGGCGTGAGCGTCGAGCCGACGAGGGGCCGCAGGATCTCCCCCAGCCCCTCCTCGATCGCCTCGAGTCGCCCTTTGCCCGACACGCGCTTGGTATGGATCGCCTCGACCACGACGATCGCGTCGTCGATGACCAGGCCGATGGCCGCGGCGATCCCCCCCAGGGTCATCAGGTTGAAGCTCATGCCGGTGAGCTTCATCGACAGGAGCGCGATGAGGACGGTGACCGGGATGACCAGGATGGCCACCGCCGTCGTCCGCCAGTCCTTGAGGAAGAAGAACAGGATGAAGACCGAGAGCGCCAGCCCGAAGAAGATCGCTTCCCAGACGCTTCTCACCGAGGACCGGACGAGCAGGGACTGGTCGTAGAAGAAGGCCAGCTTCATGTCGGGGGGCAGCTCGTTTTTCAGGGCGTCGAGCTCCCGTCGCAGGCGCTTGGCGATGTCCAGCGTGCTCCCGTCCGGCTGGCTGAAAACGTTGAGCAGAACGGCGTCGCGGCCGTCGGCCGTGACGATGGTGAAGACCGGCTCGGGGCCGACCTCGACCCGGGCGATATCCCGGACCCGTACTGGATGGCCGTCCGTCACAGTGACCGTCAGGTCTTCGATGTCGGGAGCCGACCGGAGCCGGCCGTCGACGACCGCGAGATAGAGCTTGTGGTTCTCGTCATGGTAGCCCGTCGACGTGACGAGGTTATTGCGCGCCAGGGCCTCGGTCACCTGGGCGGCGGTGAGCCGGGCGGCCTGAAGCTTCAGGATATCGAAGACGATGTGGAATTCCGGCCGTCGGCCGCCGACGAGGTCCACGCGGGCCACGTCCGGGATCCTGAGGAACCTGAGCTTCAGGTTGTACCGCGCGACCTCCCAGAGCTCGATGGGCGAGCGGACCGGGCTCGTCAGGCTGATGCCGATCACCGGGAAATTGGAGAAGGTGACACGGAAGACCTCCGCCTCGGCCGTCGCCGGGAGCGAGCTCCGGATCTGGGACAGGCGTCCGAGGACGTAGAGCTCGGACCGGATCATGTCGACTTTCCAGTTGAAGAAGACGTTGACCTCGGCCGACCCGCGGCCGGTGGCCGAGCGGATGGTCATCACCCCCGGGATATCCTTCATCGATTCCTCGATCGGCCGGGTGATGGCGGCCATCATCTCCTGGGCGGGCATGACGCCGTTATCGACCAGGATGACCACGCGCGGGAAGTCCGTCTGGGGGAACACGGACGAAGGCAACTTCCAGGCTGAGTAGACCCCCGCGAGGCAGAGGGCGACGCAGATAAACACGATCGGCAGGGCGTGGCGCGTGGCGAAACGGCCCGGGGCCTGATTCTCAGTCATGCGCCTCCGCAACGACGTGGACCCGCGTTCCGTCGGGGACGGCGTAGGCGTCCGTCGTGACGATGACCTGACCCTCGCTCAACCCGGGGGCCTCGATCTCGACCAGGCCCGCTTCCCGCAACCCGATCTTGACGGTTTTCCGGATGGCCGTTTCGCCCTCGACCAGAACGATCTCTCCGGAGTCGCCGGCCAGCGTCTTGGCCGTCAGGGCGGCCACGGGAACGACCAGGCGGTCCGCGCGCTCATCGGCGACGATGCGGACGCTCAGGAACCGGCCCGGCAGGCAGCCGCACCCCGGCGGAAGCGAAACCCGGACGGGCACGGTATCACTTTTCTCGTCGATGCTCGACCCGACAAAGACGACCCGGCCTGAGGCTGTCTCGGGGAGCTCAACCTCCGCCGGTTGTCCGACCTTGACCAGGGCGGCCTCCAACCGGGGGACACCGACGGCGATGATCAGGCGGTCGAGGTCGATGATCGTGGCCAGCACCGTGCTGAGGTCCACGGCCTCTCCGGGCTCGGTGTTGATCTTGACCACGGTCCCGGTCAGCGTGGCTTCGATCCGCAGCAGGGCCAGGCTCGTTTCGGCGTCTTCGAAGTCGCTCCTGGCGGCGTCGTAGAGCGATTGCGCTTCGAGGAAGGCCTTCTGGGAAGTGCCGCCCACGGTCAGGAGCTTTTGCTGACGCTCGAAAGTCTTCGCGGCGTACTCCAAGGCCTGCTTGGCTTTCGCATAGGCGACGTCGGCCAGCCGACTGTCCAGTCGGAAAAGTGGCGTGCCCTTGACGACCTTCTGTCCCTCGGCACAGTCAACGCGGGCGATGATCCCCGCGACCGGCGAGCCCACGTGGGCATGGGCGGGCTGCCGGCCGGGTGCCGGCGGCTCGGGGGCGACCGACCCGTAGGCCGAGACGAAGCGGTGGAGAGTCGCCCGGGTGATCTTGCCGACGTGAACGGCCATGTCGGGAGCGACGTCCTCGGCCTCCCCGCTCCCGCGAACGGACGATCCTGCCGATGACCATCGCGGCGGCGACGACGGCCAGCGCGGCGAGTCCGATCCGCATCCATTTCTTATTCATCGCTGTGCTCCTTCTCCGCCGGCGGGAGCGGCCTGGCCGGGGCGAGGATCCAATCCGTGCTCTCGAGGGGACTCTGCATGGCGTTTTCCAGGTCCCCGAGGGACCGCTGGGCGTCGACAACGGCTTCCAGCCGGGCGAGCTCGCTCGCCGCGAGCTCCAGCCGAAGGTTGAGGAGCTCGAGCCGTGACACTTCGCCCATTTCGTAACGAAGGCTGCCGGCCTCCTCACGCTTCTTGAGGCTCTCGCGGAGCTCGGCGGCGGTCCGGGCTTTGTCCACGGCGGCCCTGGCCCCGGCCAGGGAGGCGTCGACGTCACTGATCACCCGCGCCTGGAGCTCCAGAAAATTCGCCCCCGCCTCCTGCCGCCGGGCCTCGGCCTCGGCGATCGGGCCCCTGTTCCTGTTGAAGACGGGCAGCACGAGGCCGAGCGAAAGCGTCCACTTGCTGTCGGTCTGGTCGAGCTGATAGCCCGCGCCCAGGCTGAGGTCGGGATACTGCCTGGCGACCTCGAGCTGGAGGGCGGACTGGCTGGCTTCGTATTCGGAGAGGGAGCCCAGGATATCCGCCCGGCCGAGCAGGGCGCGCCGGCGCGCATCGCCGGCGGGGAAGTCTTCCCGGACTTCAAAGAGCCCATCGAAAGAGATGGGAACTCCAGTCAGGGCTCCGGGAGGAAGCCCGATGGCGCCGGCCAGCCTGACCCGGGCCTGGGCGGCCTGTTTGGCCGCTTCGAGAGCCGCCAGCCGGCTGCCGTCGAGCGCGATCCGGGCTTGCGTGACATCGTAAAGAGCCGCTTCCCCGACCTCGAGCTGGGCTTCGAGGATCTTCAGGATCTCGGCCTGGACGGACCGCAGGGCCTCGAGGAGAGCGGCGTTTTGCCCGGCGGCGAAAAGATCGATGTAGGCCTGTCGCAGGCCGCTCCGGACGTCCCAGGCCGCCGCCAGGATATTCCAGCGCGCCGCCTCAGAAAGATGCCGGGCCTGGGCCACCCGGTAACCGCGCTTGCCGCGGTTTCGATGGGCAGATCCAAGAACGCTTCGGGGATCCAGGGCGTGACCTCGGAGACGGGCGTCGTTGCGTTATATCCCATGAGGAAGCTCCCTGTCGGGTTGGGACGCTCGCCGGCCGTGATCCGGCCGGCCTGGGCGACGCCCCAGCGGGCGCGGGCGACGTCGAGCGCGGGATGATAATAGAGCGCCGCGAGGGTCAGGGCCCGGAGGTCCCAGACGGGTAGGGGGCCAGGCCCCCTCCGGAGTCCGGCCGCGAACCGAGAAACGCCGTGATCCCCGGGGAATCCAGGCGGCGGGCTTCGAAGTCATCGAAGACGCCGGGCGCTGTGACCGGCCGCGGCTGGAATCGGACGCAACCCGACATGATCAGAGCGAGGATGCCCAGGCACACGAGCTTTCGCATGTTTTCTGCAGACGCTATTCATTTTATGGGGAGGTGGCCGGCGCGTCAACGCCGCCCGGCGATTTTGCTTGAGGTCGGCCCGTGTCGTGAGTAGAATACTCTCAGCTGTTGCCTTGGACGGACGATTCTGGCCGCCCCGGGACGACCGGCTTTCACTTTTGAGGATCGGGTGTAACGATGGCCGCCTTGGAGGAGAATGGGGAGAAGCCGGACTCTCTTCCCGACGAGTGGGAGGTCTGTTTTTTTTCCGACGCCGCCGATTATCGGTTTTCGTCGAAGTGCTTCGGCTCGCGGCGCCGCGCGCGCAGGTTCATGATCAAGACGCTCAAGAAGAGCGGCGCTTTCTACTGCGCGACGGTCTCCAACGACCGGCGGTCCGAGTTCCAGGTGTACTATTGGAACGGGCGGAGGGTCATCGACTGGGACAGGTCCTGGGTGCTCCCGCGCCGCCGGGTCCTGGGGCTCGAGGTCGATGAGAACGGCCTGGCCGTCCTCAACGGGCAGGACCGGGAATGGGAGCTCTGATCGGCCGAAAAGCAAAAAAACCGCTTGACTTTTGTCTCTACATTTCGTATTTAGATTTGAGGAAGGCCCAAGATGTTGTATCTAGGGTATAGTCTTTTCCGCTCTTGGATGAGGATGGTGAAGGAGGGCCAGGAGAGGAAGGAGAGGTATCCTCGTTTCCGACTCCCTTTTCAACCGGTTTCCGCCTTGGATGAGGCCCTCCTTCGGGTTTAACCTTTTTCAATCCTTAACGCACTTTCGTTATAGTTTTTCTCACATCGGCTGGCAATCGCCGTTCCGGGGGAATAGCCGGGTGATTTTCCTCCCCCGTCTGTCACCCCTGGGGGGGAGGGCATTGACTCGGAGGACCGCCGCTCACGCGCCCTCAAGGCGACGGAGACAGGGCTCCGCGGGCAATCTATTTTGTGATGCGGCAGGCTCTTGTTCTGTTACCCTTCAGG
Source organism: Candidatus Aminicenantota bacterium (assembly GCA_963764885.1). Classification (GTDB taxonomy): domain Bacteria; phylum Acidobacteriota; class Aminicenantia; order Aminicenantales; family UBA8522; genus CAVSCD01. The sequence continues at coordinate 237,655 of CAVXUH010000002.1, read as the reverse complement.
TGATGCGCCGCGCTGTCTTGCCGCCTCGCCCAGCGGTATGATAGGATTCTGCAAACGTCGAAAGGAGCGAAACCGTGAAAACAAAAGAATTCATCAGGGAAAAAGCCGCCGAGATCCAGAAGACCGTCGGAGACGGAGAAGCCATATCCGCGCTGTCGGGAGGAGTGGACAGCTCGGTCTGCACGGTCCTCGCCTGGCGGGCGCTGGGCGACAAGCTCAAGGTGATCTTCATCGACGACGGCTTGATGCGGGAAGGAGAGCCCGTACAGGTCCGGTCGGTCTTCGGCAAGCTGGGGATCGGCGTCGAGATCGTGAACGTCCGGGAGGAATTCTTCGCGGCGCTGGCGGGCAAGACCGACCCCGAAGACAAGCGGAAAGCCTTCCGCCAGACTTTCTATTCCGTGTTCGGCCACGAGGTCAAGAGGAGCGGAGCGCGCTACCTCGTGCAGGGGACGATCGCGCCCGACATCATCGAGACCAAGGGCGGAGTCAAGACCCAGCACAACATCCTTGAACAGATCGGGATCGACCCGGAGCAGGGGTTCGGGTTCAAGGTCGTCGAGCCCATCAAGGAGCTCTACAAGCCCGGTGTCCGGCAGGTCGCCAAGGCGCTGGGCCTGCCCGAGTCCGTTTATAGGCGGATGCCCTTTCCCGGGCCCGGGTTGATGGCCCGCACGCTGGGCGAGGTGACGCCCGAAAGAGTGGCGATCGTCCGGGCGGCGACAGTGATCGTCGAGCAGGAAATCCGCAAGGCCAAGCTGAACCCCTTCCAGGCTTTTGCCGTCCTGCTCAACGACATGGGCACGGGCATCGAAAAGGGCAAGCGCAAGTTCGGGCACATCATCGTCATCCGCTCGGTCGAGAGCCAGGACGCGATGACCGCCAACGCGACGCCGGTGCCGTGGGCGGTGCTGATGAAGATGTCGCGGCGGATCGTCAAGGAGATCCCGACGGTGACCCGCGTGGCTTATGAAATGACACCCAAGCCGCCCGCCACGATAGAATACATCTAGCCGGAAGCCCGTTTTTCTTGCCTGGACATAAAGATATGAATGCGCCTGGCGAAAATGGCCGGCCTACTGACCCCGGAGCTTCTTCAGCATCTGGGCGCCGTTAGGCCATGTCGCCGGCGCGGCCGATGCTGATCTGCGGGGTGATCATCAAGCGCGCCGTTTTGGGTGAAAGCACCTTGCCGGACTTGCCTGCCGCCGCGAGCCCGACCTCGATGGCGAACTTGGCGAGGTCGGTGGGCGTCGTCCAAAGACCCGCCGCGGCCATCTCCGGATACCTGTGCCTCTTCCCCGGGGTCGGGGTTGGCCGGCCCGGCTCCCCTCGTTGACGGGGCCGCGGCCGGCGGGCATAATTTAAGCGTGGGGTGTTACCCGATGGTTGGTATCCAGAGACGGGGCACTGTGCTGTGCGGCTGGGCGGCCGTCGCCTTCGCCGTCCTGACCGCTTCGTGCGCGAGCGGTCCGGCCACGACAACCCTGCCCGCGCCGCCCAAAGCCGCCGCGCGCCCCGGCCCCTGGGACACTACGTACGCGCTCTATAACCCGGCCTTCTTCGGCCCCGAACTGCCGCTTCAGGATCTCGTGAAGGAATACCACCTCCGCTTGCGCGACGGGAAGCTCCGCGATGCCGGGCTTCTCCTGAACAAAGCCCAAAGGCGGCTGGAGCTCTGGGTCAAGAAGCGGATGGTCAAGGCTTACCGTGTTCAGCTCGGCGGCAACCCTGTCAGCCGCAAGACGCGCCACGGCGACGAGCGGACGCCCGAGGGCAAGTACTTCATCTGCCGGAGCGCCATGAGCCAGTACTGCCGGGGACTCTGGATATCGTATCCGAACCTGGAAGACGCGCGCCGCGGGCTCGGGAGCGCGCTCATCGATCGAAGGCTTTATGACCTTATCGCCGAAGCGCTGAAAAGGAAGGATTGCCCTCCCCAGGACACGAAACTCGGTGGTTACCTTCTCCTCCACGGGCAGTTCCCCGAACACACCGCGGAAGCGGCCAGGAAGCAAAAGGCGCGCGGCGCGGCGGCGCCCCCGGGACTCGAGGTCGGCGACATCGAGCCCGCCGGCGTCCGCGAGTTCTACGATTGGACGCAGGGCTGCGCGGCGCTCTTCAACCCTGACATCCGCGAGCTCTACGACCTCATCCCGGCCGGAACCCCGATAACGATCGTCGCCAACGGCCAGATCACTGTCCCTCGCGCCCCCTCCCCTTGATCCCTCCGCGAAATGCAAAAGGCGAGGCGATGAAAAGGATTGTCATCCCTTTGACATCTTGCCGATATGGCTTTCGAGAAGGAAATATGAAGCGGTCGAGGATACTCAATCGCACTTTTCCTGTGTTTGCCGGCCGGCCGTTGACTTACAGGGGGCAAATCTGCTAATTTATGGCGCGCGGCGCTATCGTCTAGAGGCCCAGGACAGGTGGTTCTCAGCCATCAGACCTCGGTTCGAATCCGAGTAGCGCTACCAACCGACCCCAGCGTCGGGAATCCGCCCTCGTTTTCGGCCGCGGCCGTATTCCCATCTCCTGGGCGGGCTGCCGAGCGTTTTTTATTGACAGGCTCCTCCCTCCTGGTTTAGCATCGACTTCGGACCGCGGCCGCGCCGCGATCGGATCAGGTCTCCGGGAGGCGAACATGAAGAGACGGGATTTCCTGAAAAGCGGTGTCGCCGGCGCGGCTTGCGCCGTGGCTGGCGGTTTTCCCGGCGTTAAGCCCGGCGCTCTCGCGGGCGGCCAGGCTGCGTCCACCCCGACGCCCGCGCTGCCCACCGTCCGGTTGGGGACGCTCGAGGTCTCCCGCTTCATCCTCGGCTCGAACCCGTTCTGGGGCTATTCCCACAAGTCGAAGGCCCTCGATGAAGAGATGAAGCGCTTCCATACCGACGAGCGGATCATGCAGATCCTGGATGAGGCCGCAGAATGCGGCGTAACGGCCCTGGTCAGCCCGCCCGACGAGCGTTGGGTCAGGCTCTATGCGCGGTACCTCGAGGCGGCGGCCGTCTGAAGATCTGGATCTCGCAGTGCCACGGCCAGCCCGATCAGATGTTCCAGGAGATCGACCGCTCGATCAAGAGCGGCGCCCATGCCATCTTTATCCAGGGGGCGCGCGTCGAAGAGCAGTTCGACGCCGGCAAGTTCGATGTCCTTCGCTCCTGGCTCGACCGCGTCAAGGAGGCGGGCCTGCCCGCCGGCTGCGCCGCCCACAACCCCGAGATCCACCCCGAGCTCGAGCGCCGCAAGTTCCCCACGGATTTCTATTTCCAGTGCTTCTATATCGCGTCCAAGTCCACGGACTACGCCGCCGCCGAGAGAGAGAAGGCCGTCGCGACCGTCCTCCAGATCGACAAAGCCCGTCGTCGCCTACAAGATCCTGGCCGCCGGGCGCCTGCCCGCGAGCGAGGGCTTCGAATACGCCTTCAACCGACATCCGGCGGAAGGACGGCGTCTGCGTCGGCATCTACGCCCAGCATGCCATCGACCAGATCCGCCAGAACGCGACCTTCACCGGCTTGCTGTCGGCGTAGGCGCGCGGCCCTCGGCCATCCCCTTCCACCCGTGTGCGGCGATAATCAAAGTGAGGGGAACACGACGTGGCCCCCGGGGTTGAAATAAATCCCGAAAAGCAGAATAATGGCCAGAACCTGATGACCAGACTGATTCCAATCGGAGAGAGGTGCCGATGCTCAAAGACATCATAAAAAAAGAGATACTGGAGACGATCACGAGCGCCAAGTTCGTCTTCACCTTCCTCCTGTGCGCGATCCTCATCCTGCTGTCCGTGTATACGGGAGTCACCACCTACAGCGCCGACCAGAGGGAGTATTCGGCCGCCGTCGCCCTCAACAAGAAAAACCTGGAGAGCCAGCCGAGCTACCAGGCCCTGGCGGGGCTGGGCACGAAGGTCAACAAGCCGCCCCAGGTGCTGGGCGCCATCGCCAGCGGTATCGACGAGGCCGTCGGCCGGGTGGCCGCGGTGAACATCGCCTACGACCCGAACCTGGTGGACTCCAAGTACGAGAGCAACCCCGTTTTTTCCGTGTTCGGCGCCCTCGACCTCACCTTCATCGTCAAGATCGTCCTCAGCCTGTTCGCGATCCTCTTCACCTACGACGCCATCGTCGGCGAGAAAGAGAGGGGCACGCTGAAGCTCACCCTGTCCAACCGGGTGCCGCGCGACAAGCTGATCCTGGGCAAGGTGATCGGTGGTTTCATCAGCCTGCTCATCCCGCTCATCATTCCCCTCATTTTGAGCCTGCTCCTTCTTCTCGTCTATCCGAACGTCTCGCTCTCGGGCGAGGACTGGCTCCGGCTCCTCCTGATGTTCCTGATGTTCCTCCTTTATCTCTCCGTTTTCTTTACCCTGGGGCTGCTTGTCTCGTCGAGGACGAACAAGAGCTCGACGAGCTTCCTCGTCCTTCTCTTTATCTGGGTCACCTTCGTCACCGTCATCCCCAAGCTCTCGGTGATGATGGCCGCCCAGCTCAACCCCATACCCTCGGTCCATGAGATCACAGCCAAAAAGGACGCCTTCCTCCAGCAGATCCAGGGCGGCGCCCAGAAGAAGGTGCTGGATTGGATCAAGGAGAACGCCCCGAAACAGGGCGAGGACCAGAAGCCGTACCAGGATAAATTCAAGAAGTTCCTGGAGGAATTCCAACAGGAATCGACCTCGAAGATCGACGAGAACAACGCCGCCCTGGAGCGCGATTACCAGGCGAAAAAACGGTCGCAGCAGAACCTGGCCATCAACCTCTCCCGCGTCTCGCCCGCCTCGGCCCTGACCTTCTCCACGATGAGCCTGGCCCGGACGGGGATCGACGAGCACGAGAGGTTCCTGGCCTCCATCCGCACCTACAAGCCGATCTTCACTAAGTGGGCGAACTCCCGGATGATGCAGAACCTCAACTTCCAGACGGGGGAGACGGGCAAGGTGGTCCTCGACGACATGCCCCAGCACCGGTTCGAGCCCGAAGGGCTGAGCAAGTCCCTGGCCCGCACCTTCTCCGATATCGGGCTGATGTTCTTCCTGATCATTGTTTTTTTTGCCGGGGCCTATGTCTCGTTCCTGAAATACGACGTGCGCTAAGAGGCGACCGATGATCGAAACCATTAACCTGACAAAACGATACGAGGACGGGCTCCTGGCCGTCGACCGCCTGAATTTCAAGGTCGAGCCGGGCGAGATCTTCTGTATGTTCGGCGCCAACGGGGCGGGCAAGACGACGACCATCCACCTGCTGCTGAACTTCATCCCGCCGACCGAGGGGACAGCGCTCATCCAGGGCATCGACGTCACCCAAGAGCCGCTGCGCTCCAAGGACTTCGTCTCCTTCGTCTCCGAAAACGTCATGCTCTACGGGAATTTCACGGCCTACCAGAACCTGGATTACTTCACCAAGCTGGCCGGCAAGCGCGGCCTGACCAAGGCCGATTACGCCGCCGCCCTGCGGAGTGTCGGCTTGCAGGACGAGGCCTTCGACATGCGGACGAAGAACTACTCGAAGGGCATGCGGCAGAAGCTCGGCCTGGCGATCGCCGTGATCAAGGATGCCCCCAACATCCTGCTCGACGAGCCGACCTCGGGGCTCGACCCCAAGTCCGGCCAGGAGTTCCTGAACCTCCTCATCCGGATGCGCGACCAGGGCAAATCGGTGTTCATGTCGACGCACGACATCTTCCGGGCGAAGCTCATCGCCGACCGGGTCGGGTTCATGAAGAGGGGTCGCCTGGTGATGATGAAAACGCGCGCCGAGCTCGAGGGCGCCGACCTCACCGAGCTCTACATCCAGTACATGGACGAGAGCCCGGAGGCCGGTCCGGAGCCGACGCCCGTCTGACGACCGGCGCGGAGATCGCACGCGTTCCTTTCAATTGTCGGTGCACGTATCATTTTCCGCGCAGACGTTGCCAACTCGGAAAATCTGCCTTACGATAGACGGCAGACAGTTCTATAAGGAGTCCGCAATGAGAAGACGCATCGGCGTGCTTTGTCTGATGTTAGCGCTCGTGGCGCTCGGCGTTGTGATGGCCCAAGACAAGCCCGACCTGGCCGCCGTCACCAAGATCAAGGACGAGGGGCTCAACCGCTCCCAGGTGATGGACGTCCTGAGCTATCTGACCGATGTCTACGGTCCGCGGCTGGGCGGTTCGCCCAACATCCGTCAAGCCGGCGACTGGGCCCAGAAAAAGCTCACGGAATGGGGGTTGGCCAACATCCACGCCGAGCCGTACGAATACGGACGGAGCTGGGAGCTGAAGAGGTTTCAGGCCCATATGGTCGAGCCCACCTATTCCCCGCTCATCGCTTTTCCCAAGGCCTGGACGCCGGGGACGAACGGTCTCGTCCGGGGAGAAGCGGTCCGCGTCGATATCGCCGCCGAGGCGGACATCGAGAAATACCGGGGCAAGCTGAAGGGGATGTTCGTGCTCGCCCAGCCGCCGCAGGAAGTGTCTCCGCACTTCACGCCGGACGCCAAGCGCTACACCGGGGAGGACCTGGCGGGTCTCGTCATGATGCCCGAGCCCGGACAGCAAAGAGGCCGCTTCGGGCGGGGTGGGTTCCCCAACCGCGACCTGGCCAGGAAGGTCAACGAATTCTATGTCGCCGAGGGTGTGGCCGCCGTGCTCGACCCGGGCCGGGGGGACGACGGCACGTTTATCGTCGCGAGCGGCGGCAGCCGCGCCAAGGATGCCCCCCCGGTGCCTCCTCAAGTGACTCTCGCGGCCGAGCATTACAACCGCCTCTGCCGCATCTTGGATAAGAAAATCAAGGTCACGCTGGAGATGGAAGTCCGGGCCGATTTCCTCAGCCGGGACCTCAACGACTTCAACATCATCGCCGAGCTGCCCGGCACCGACAAGAAAGACGAGCTCGTCATGGTCGGCGGGCATCTCGATTCCTGGCAGGCGGGAACGGGCGCCGCCGACGACGCGGTCGGCTGCGCCCTGGCCATGGAGGCGGTCCGGATCCTGAAGGACGCCGGCTTGAAACCGCGCCGGACCGTCCGCTTGGCGCTCTGGGGCGGCGAGGAGGGCGGCCTGATGGGTTCACGCGCCTATGTGAGCCAGCACTTCGCCTCCCGGCCCACGCCCCCGGCCAACCTGGAGCGGGGGAGCGAAGAGTTCCGGAAGTGGATGGAAGCCAACGCCGGCGCCCCGCCCGCGCTCCAGCCCGAATACGCCAAGCTTTCCGGCTATTTCAACTACGACAACGGCACCGGCAAGATCCGTGGCATCTATCTCCAGGGGAACGAAGAGCTGCGGCCGGTCTTTACCGCTTGGCTGGCGCCGTTTGCCGACATGGGGGCGACCACGGTGACGATCCGGAATACGGGCGGCACGGACCATCAGTCATTCGACGCCTTCAGCCTGCCGGGATTCCAGTTCATCCAGGACGAGATCGATTACGGCAGCCGGGTCCATCACACGAACATGGATGTTTATGACCGGATCGTGCGGGCCGACGTCATGCAGTCGGCGGTCATCATCGCCTCGTTCGTCTACCAGACGGCGATGCGCGACGCCCTGCTGCCGCGGAAGCCGATGCCCAAGCCGGGCGCTTTCCGAGGTCCTTTTTAGCTTCCTGGTGTTGAGGCCGGGTTGCCCGCCGAAGCGGCTGCCGCGGGGAGCCTGAACCGCCAGAGGTGCGCGCCCGAGGCGTAATAGATGACGCCGTCCTTGATCGCAAACCCCGCCGATATGGGCACCGGCGCATCGGCCAGCTTCTCGGCCTTGAACGTCCCCGGCTCGATCCGGACGATCGCCTTGCTGAAAAGAGCGTAGATCTTCCCATCGCCGCCGGCCAGCAGAGACGGCCGCACCAGGTCGCCGCAGGCGCTCAAGTCCTCGGTGTGGATGACCTCTTTTTTGGCGGGATCAAACACAAAGAATCGCGAGCCCGAAGCGACTCCGTAAACCAGGCCGTCCGGCCCGACCTCGAGGCTGAAGACCTCGGCGGCGCCGGGGACCGGGACGGTCCGGAAAACGACCTTTTTTGTTTTCCAGTCCATGATGTAGAGAACGCCTTCGGTATCTTTGGCGTGGCCGCCGCCCGGTGTCAGGACACTCGTTCCGCCCACCAGGTCGCCGGAGGAAAGCGCCTTGAGCGTGTGCGTGCTGTGGAAGGGAATGACCTGCTCATGGGTCAGGAGCCGCTTCTCGCCCGTTTTGAGGCTGACGATCCCGATGCCGCCGCCCGTCATCCCGTAGCCCATGAAGCCCGCCATGATCACGTGCTCGCCGTCCGGATGGGCCAGGCAGGTCCGCGGCCGCGTAATGTCGCCCTCGAACTGGGCGATGATCCTCGGGTTGGGGTCGGTCTCGGCTTCGGAGCGGTAGGGTTTTGTCGTGTCGAAGAGATGGAAATAGCCCGAGCTGTAGGACGGGCCGACAATATATTGGCCCTGGGCGGCCATGGCACAAATATTGCCGCCGCCGACGGACTTGAGGGCCCCCAAATCGAAGATCTCCTTCTTTTCCGGGTCATACCTAAAAAAATGCATGGGATGAGAGCTGCTTCCGTAGATTTTGCCGTCGGGCCCGGCCGCCAGGGTGCTGATGGACGCCCCGCCCGACCTGAACTTGATCTCGATTCTCTTCTCGGCGCTGGTTTTCGGGTCCGCTACGGTGAGCCACCTCTCGGGGAGGTTATAGGCCGTGAGCTTCCGTCCGTCGGAAAACACTCCGGTCCGCGTCCCCCAGGCGATGGCGCGCTTCGGCAGGGGAGGAGCGGCCTTCTCTTTGCCGATGATCTCGGCCCGTCCGCCCTTCAGCCGATACCAAAGGCCTCCCGACTCGCCGTAGACAAACCCGTCCGCCGCGCCGAAGACGCGTCCCGCCCCGAGCTTCCTGGTGTCTTCCGCGACCAGCTGGCGCACCGTTCCGGACTTTGGCTCGAAGGCGACGATGTTCGATCGGGCCGTGCCGATGCCGCAGTAGAGCCAGCCGGCGTCGTCGAAGGCCAGGCTCTCGGGATACTGCTCTTTCGAATCGATCTGGCCGTGGTCCTGCATGGCTTTCGAGACGGGGTCGAAGGAGATGAGGTGACTGTTCGGATAGCTCGCGGCATAGATCCGGCCGTCGGGGCCGTCCACCATGGCGGTGCCCAGGTAGCAGGATTCGCCGGCCGACGGCACCCCTGAAAAGGTGATCTCCCGGCGGTCGACGTCGAATTCAATCAGGGTTTTTCCGGCGAAGGTGTAGAACCGGCCGTTTTGACTGAGGAGTGAAGCGTACGGGGCCCAGGCGGCAAAGTGGTCAGAGCCCGTGCTTTCGGGGAACTCATATTGGGCCGTCTCGCCGCTGTCAATGTCCGTAACAAGGAGCGAGCCGACCCGGCTCATATCGAGCAGGCAGGAGATCGCAAGCTGGCGGCCGTTCTTGTCCCGGGTGCAGACGACGCCCCGGCCTTCGGTGGCCGGCGCCGCGATCCCCAGGTCGGCGAAACCGGTGTCCTTGACAGGCGGGATCCGCGTCGCCTCCCCGCCCTTGAGGTGCTTGTCGAGCCAGCCGTTGATGAGCTGGCGCGCCTCGCTGGGGACGCCATGGCCCTGGCCATGGGTGTAGTAGGCGAAGTTCTGGGGCGCCTTCTCGAGCTCGTAGACGTCCATGACCTTCATCAGCATCAGGTTGCGCTGGCGGTAGGTCTGGCCCGCGAGCTCGGGCGGGTCGCCGGCAACCGTGTCGTTCAGGGCGCAGAGGTCGAGGAACGGCCGCGGGGCGATGAGGGCCATGATCTCGTGCATGTCGATCGGCGGCAGGACGCCCTTGACAAGCCCCTCCCTGATCGGCTTGAGGTAGACGTACCACTTGTCCCGCGCCCAGGCCTCGACTCTGGAGTTGAACCGGAAGGGAGCGCCGCTCGAACTTGAGACGGCGACCTTGACCCGCGGGTCGTAGGCGGCCAGGAAATACGTACCGTGGCCCCCCAGGGAATTCCCGAGGGCCCCGATCTGACCGGGGTCGACCTCCGGGAGCGATTGGAGGACGTCGACGGCGATCGAATCCTCGAAGGCGGCCTTGCCCACCGCCGTCCAGTTCGGGTGCTTCTTGTAGAAGCGGGCCGTCTCATAGGGGCCTTCGGGCGGGATGCGGTCGCCGGCCACGAAATGGTCGGGGGCGATGACGACGTAGCCCCGGCGGGCGAGCTGGTCGAGGAAGCCCCTTCCCCGCGCGCCCGGGAGGCCCGCTTCCCCCTCTTTGCCGCGCGGAGTCGTGCCGTGGATGGCGACGATCCCCGGGGCGCGGCCCTCGAGACCGATGGGGACGCCCAGGTAGGCATGGGCCCGTTCGTCCGCCTCGACGTTATAGCTGATGAGCTTCCTGAGGTAGATGCCCTCGATATTCACGGTCTCGTGAACGACGAGGTCGAGCGGCGGCTTGGCGGGCTTTTCGCTGTCCCGGATAAGCTCGAGGATAGCGCCGCCGCAGCACCTCTTTCCGCGCCTTCCAGTCATCGAGGGTCTTGACCCCGAACAGCAGGTCGTCCCATGAGCTCCGGACCGGCTCCGGCTCGGTTCGCAGGCGAACGGGCTCTTTCTGCGTTTGTGGGGGAATCCCGCCCTGGCTTTCGGCCGAAGCGGAATCGCGGTGGCTGCCAAACAGCAGGGCACCGCCGAGAAGCGCGCAGGCTCCCAGCACGCCCGATATCCGGAGACTCTTCTTCATCGTGACCTCCTGTCCGAGGGGACCGTGATCGGGTTCATTCGAGCCCTCCAATATGAAATCCCCGCGCCATGTTGTCAAGTGACAACCCGAGAAGCGAAAGGAAATGGGGACGGTCCTATTTATGAAAATTACCAGACGACCATAAAGCGCATAAATAGGACCGCAGCCTTCTTTTTATTAATATGTTATCTGGGTGCCGCCTTGTCAAGCGGTCCAAGCCGCCCGACCGGGGACCGGCCCGCCCGTCGGCATCCGTGATGGTCTGTTTGATATTACCGTATGGGCGTGCTAAATTGAACATGGGGAAATCATGAATTTTCGCATGGAGGCGTGGCCATGAAAAAGCTCGCGATCGGAGCGCTGGTGCTTTGTGTCATCGTCTGGAGCTCGAGCTGTGCCAGCATGAGCAAGAAGGAGAAGACAGGCGCCGCCATCGGCGCGTCCGCCGGCGCCGTTGCCGGGGCCATCATCGGCAAGGGGGCGGGCGGCACCATCCTGGGCGCCATTATCGGGGGGGCCGTGGGGGGCGCCGCGGGCATGTACATCGGCAAATACATGGACAAGCAGGCCAAGGAAATTGAACAGAACGTTGAGGGCGCCGAGGTCCAACGCGTCGGCGAGGGCATCAGGATCACCTTCGATTCCGGCCTCCTGTTCGACGTCGGCCTGTTCGACCTGAATGAGGCGAGCCGGCAGAACCTGAACAACCTGGCCGCCACCCTGGCCAAGTATCCGGACACGAACATTCTGATCGAAGGCCATACGGACTCGACCGGTGCGCGGGAGCAGAACCTCACCCTTTCGGAACGCCGGGCCAGGACCGTGGCGCATTACCTGGCCGGGCTCAACGTGGCCTCCAGCCGGTTTTCGATCATGGGTTACGGACCGGATCAGCCGGTGGCCTCGAATGACACGGCCGAGGGTAGGCAGAAGAACCGCCGGGTCGAGATCGCCGTCATCGCCAACGAAAAACTCAAGCAGGAGGCCAAGGAACAGGGCTGACCTCGACTGCCCGACGGCTTTTAAGGAATGAGGACGGCCGCGGCGGCGGCGTCCACGAGAAGCGAGGGCAGGACGCCGAAAACCAGCACCGCTCCGGCGGCCAGCCACAGCACCAGGCTCGCGCCGAGCGGGGCGTCCGCTTGACCCGGCAGCGGCCGGCTCATCCAGGAAAACTGCCCGGCCGATTTTGAAATAATAAAAGAGCGAGATCACGGAGTTCACGGCTCCGGCGAGAGCCAATAGGTAGAGTCGTTTATCCACCGCCGCCATGAACAGCAGGTATTTTCCGATAAACCCGGCCGTCGGCGGGATCCCCGTGAGAGACAGGAGGATGACGATGATCGAGGCGCCGGCCAGCGGCGACCTCCGGGCGAGCCCGCGGAGGTCGTCGATCTCCTCGCCGAAGGCCTCGCCGCGCCGCGCGAGCAGGATCATCCCGAAGGCGGCGGCGTTCATCAAGGCGTAAAAAACGAGATAGAAGAGGATGGCCGTCCTGGCTTCCTCGCCCCAGGCCGCGAGGCCGATGGCGAGGTAGCCCGCGTGGGCGATCGAGGAATAGGCCAGGAGCCGCTTGACATTGCGCTGCAGGAGGGCGGCGATGTTCCCCCAGAACATCGTGGCCAGGGAGATCACCTGGAAGATCGATGTCCAGTCCGCTTCGAACCCCGGGAAAACGGCGGTCATCAGCCGGATCAGGATGGCCAACACGGCCGCTTTGGGTGCCGTGGAAAGGAAAATGGTCACCGGCGTCGGCGCACCCTCATAGACATCCGGCGCCCACATGTGGAACGGGACGAGCGAGGCTTTGAAAAAGAGCCCGGCAAAGAAGAGGATCATCCCCATGAGCGCGATATGTCCGTTGGCCGCGGGCAGAAGCCGGCCGACCGCCGCGTACTGGGTCTCTCCGGTCAGCCCGAAAACCAGGGCCATGCCCAGGAGCATGATGCCCGAGCTCAGCGTACCAAGGAAAAAGTACTTGACCCCCGCTTCGGCCGAGCGCTTGTCCTGCTTGGAGATCCCGGCGAGGATATAGGAGGCGATGGCAAAGAGCTCAAACGCCACGTAGGTCGAGATGAGGTCGACCGAGGAGACCGCCGCCATCATGCCCACGAGCGATAGGAGAAACAGGCTGTAGATTTCCCCCGGTTCGTCGCGCTCGACCCCGAAGAAGCTGAACGATACCAGGATCGAGAGCCCGCCCGCCAGCAGGACCACGGCCTTGAGATAGAGCGCGAACCGGTCGATGCTGAGACCCCCGGCAAAAATGCTCCCCGGACTCGTCGGCGACGCCGCCACCATCGCCGCCCCGGCCGCCAGCCCGGCGAGCGCCGCCAGGCCGGCCAGGCGCGGCCCGCGCTTGCCGGCAAACATATGCAAGAAGAGCGAGAGGATGGCCGCCCCGAGCACGACGATCTCCGGGACCAGGTATTTCAGGCCGTCGACATAAGCGGAAAATTCCATCACGGCAGCCGGCTGAAGTATTCCGGGTTGACGATCCGGACGACTTTTTCGACGGGCTTATCGATGAGGTTCAGGAACGGCTTCGGATAGAGGCCGATCCAGAAGGCGAAGAGGACGAGGGGCAGGAGAGTCGCCATCTCCAGGCGCGTCAGGTCTTTGAGCGTCTGGTTCGCCGGGTTGTCGACCTTCCCGAACATGACCCTTTGGTAGAGCCAGAGCATGTACCCCGCTCCCAGGATGATGCCGGCGGCGGCGATGGCCACCCAAACCCCATTGACGCTCCAAGTGCCCATCAGGATGAGAAATTCGCCCACGAATCCGTTGAGGCCCGGCAGCCCGATCGACGCCATGGCCATGATCATGAATATCGTGGCGTACCTGGGCATGAGGGCGGACAGCCCGCCGAACTCCGAGATCAGGCGCGTGTGCCGCCGCTCATAGATCACGCCGACGATGAGAAAGAGGGCCCCCGTCGAGACCCCGTGGTTCACCATCTGGAGGACCGCCCCCTTGGCGGCCATCGGAGTGAGCGCGAACAGCCCGAGCACCACGAACCCCATGTGGGAGACGGACGAGTAGGCGATGAGCTTTTTCATGTCCTTCTGCACGAGCGAGACGAGCGCCCCGTAGATGATCGAGACGAGCGCCAGGGCGACGATGGCCGGCAGGTACCGGCGCGACGCCTGCGGAAAAAGCGGCAGCGAATACCGGACGAACCCGTACGTCCCCATTTTCAGCAGGACGCCCGCCAGGAGAACGGAACCCGCCGTGGGCGCTTCGACGTGGGCGTCCGGGAGCCAGGTGTGGAACGGGAACAGCGGCACCTTGATGGCGAACCCGAGAAAGAAGGCCAGGAAGGTCCAGCCCTGGAGGACCGCCGGCAGCGTCTCACCTGTCTGGAGGATGGCCATGTAATCGAAGGTGCGGTAGTGAGAGTAGAGGATCAGGATGCCCACGAGCATCACCACCGAGCCGAAGAGCGTGTAGAGGAAGAACTTGATGGCCGCGTAAAGACGCCGCTCGCCGCCCCAGATGCCGATCAGGAAATACATGGGTACGAGCATGACTTCCCAGAAGACATAGAAGAGAACAAGGTCGAGCGAGACGAAGACGCCGATCATCCCCACCTCGAGAAGCAGCATGAAAACATAGTATTCCTTGACCCTGTCCTTGATGGAGGTCCAGGAGCTGAGGATGGCCAGGAAGGTGAGGACGGCGGTCAGGAGGACGAGAATGAGCGAGATGCCGTCGACTCCCAGCAGGTACTGGACGTTCACGGATTTGATCCAGGAAGCCCGCTCAACAAGCTGCATCTCTCCCGAAGCCCGGTCGAACCCGGCCAGGATCCGGAACGCCGCCGCGACCTCGATCCCGGCCGTGATGTTGGCCACCCACTTGATGGCCCGGTGATGGCCGCGGGGCACAGCCATGAGCACGAAGAGCCCGGCCAGCGGCAGGAAGGTGATCAGCGTGAGAGCCGGAACGCCGAGTATGGTCATGGGCCCGCTCCTAAAACACCGTGACGAAGATCGAGATCAGAACAACGATTCCAAGGACTATGGACAGCGCGTAGTTATAGACATAGCCGCTCTGGAGCCCTCTCAGGCCGGCCGAGAGACTCCTGTGGACGAGACCCGATGCCGTTGACCGCGCCGTCGACGACTTTCGAATCGAAGGCTTCCGAGGCCGCGGAGAGGCGCCGGACGAGCGCCGCCGAGCCGTTGACCAGGCCGTCGATGACGCGCGTCGTCGAACCAGGAGAGGAGGCGGCCGACGAGCAGGGTGCCGCCGGCGACGGCTTTCCCGTAGAAGGAATCGACATAATACTTGTTGACGAGCAGACGGTAAGCGAGCCGGAAGCGCTCCGCCGCGCGCCGGGCCGGCGCGCCGCCCTTGAGGACGTAGACGACATAGGCCGCAGCCAGGCCCGGTGAGGGCCGCCCCGGCCGAGACCGCCATGAGCAGGGCCTCCGTCATGGCCGTGAGCCGGACCTCATGAGCGCCCGTGCTCGATTCGATAAACCTCGAAAACCAGGCGCCGCCGCCGAGGAGATGAGGAAGGCCCACAAATCCCCCGATGACGGCGAGCACAGCGAGAATCTGAAGCGGGACCATCATGACGGGCGGCGATTCGTGGAGGTGGGGGCTGGATTGGGGGGTTGACCGCTCCGGACCGAAGAAAGTCAGGAAAATGAGGCGAAACATATAGAATGAAGTCATCGCCGTCCCCAGCACGCCGAGCGCCCAGACAGCATAACTCCCGGAGGCGAAGGCCGAGACCAGGATCTCGTCTTTCGAGAAAAAGCCCGACAAGCCCGGAATCCCCGCGATGGCCAGGCCGCCGGCGAGAAAAACGAGGTAGGTGCGCGGCAGCCGCCTGCGGAGGCCCCCCATCTTTCTCATGTCCTGTTCTCCGAACAGAGCGTGGATGACGCTTCCCGCTGCGAGGAACAGGAGGCCCTTGAAAAGGGCGTGGGTCATCAGGTGGAAAATGCCCGCGGCGAAGGCACCCACGCCCAGGCCGATGAACATCAGGCCGAGCTGAGAGATGGTCGAATATGCCAGGACCCGCTTGATGTCATGCTGGACAAGGGCCAGGCTGGCGGCCAAGACAGCGGTCACCGCCCCGACGAGGGCCACCACGGTCATCGCCGTCCCCGAGAAGCTGAAAAGCGCGTGCATTCGCGCCACGAGATAAACGCCGGCCGTGACCATGGTGGCGGCGTGGATGAGCGCCGAAACCGGAGTTGGGCCCTCCATCGCGTCGGGAAGCCAGGTGTGAAGCGGGATCTGGGCCGATTTACCGCAGGCGCCCAGAAAAAGCAGCAGGGCCGCCGCTGTCGCCGCCTTCCGGTCGAGGCCGCCGGCCAGGATCTGTTCGGAGATCCCGGCCGTATCCAGGGTCCCGAGCGCCGATAGGAGAAGCCCCATCGCCAGCAGGAACCCGAAGTCGCCGACCCGGTTCATGATGAAGGCCTTCTTCCCGGCGTCGGCCGCCGAATTCCGGTCGAACCAGAAGCCGATGAGAAGATAAGAGCACAGGCCCACCCCCTCCCAGCCGATGAACATGACCGGGAGGTTGGCGGCGAGGACAAGCACGAGCATGGCGAAGGTGAAAAGGTTCAGATAGGCGAAGTAGCGGACGTAGCCCGGGTCCTCCGCCATGTAGCCCATGGAATAGATATGGATGAGCAGCCCGACCCCCGTGACGACGAGCGCCATGACGGCGGCCAGGGAATCATAGCGGAAAGCCAGCTCGACCGACGGCCCGGCCGCGCCGCCTCCCGCCAGCCGGACCAGGCCGGCCGGAATCCAGGTGTAAAGGCTCTTGGTGACCGCCGCCCCGCCCGAGCGCAGGAATTCCAGGAAGCTGGCCGCCGCGGCGAGGAAGCTCAGGGCCACCGACCCGGCCGCCACGATGTTCGTCACCCTCCTCGAAAAATACCGGATTCCGATCAGCCCGTTGAGGAGGACGCCCAGCAGGGGGAAGAGCGGTATCAGCACGAAAACCGGCATCCGCTAGCCTCGCAGGTCCCTCAGTTCGTCGACGTCGTATGTCTTCTTCTCCCGGAAGCAGGCCAGCACCAGGGCAAAACCCACGGCGGCCTCGGCGACCGCCGTCAGGATGACGAAGACCGCGAAGATCGACCCGCGCGGCGATTTCAGCCGGTAGCTCAGGCCGGCGAGGACGACATTGACGCCGTTGAGCAGGAGCTCGAGCGACATCAGCATGACCACCAGGTTCTTGCGGAAGAGCACCCCGAACAGACCGATGAAGAAGACGACGAGCCCGAGTCCGAAGACGGCGTTAACGGGAATCATGGAGCAGCGTCCTCCGGGCGATGATGATGGCGCCGACGAGCACGGCCAGCAGCAGGACCGAGGCGATCTCGAACGGGATAAAGTAGGTCGTCAGGAGCATCTCGGCGAACGCCGGGAACTCGAGCGCCGGTTCGGCTCCCGGCGGAGGCGTCGCGCTGTTCCTGAAGAGCACCGAGAGGATCTGGACAAGGAGCAAGGCCGGCATGGCGAAGATGATGATCTTGGGGAAGAGCTTCCGCCGCTCGGGCGTCATCTCCTTCAGGTTAACGATGATGATGACGAAGATATAGAGAACGACGATCCCGCCCCCGTAAACCAGGATCTGGATGGCGCCCAGGTACTCGGCCTGGAGGGTGAAGAAAACGCCGGCGATCGAAAGCACGGTGAAGGCGAGGTAGAGGACACTCCGCATCGCGTTCCTCTGGGTGATGACCAGAATGGAGCAGACGACGGCCAAGCCCCCGAAAAAGTAAAAGACGGCCTGGGCGATCATGGCCGGTCGCACCCGCAGAATTTTTCCTGGAGCTCCTCGCCCTGGAAGTACATTTCGGGAAGCCGGAAAAAGAGCCTTTCCTTGTCGAACGAGCTCATCCGGAATTCGGGGGAGAAACGGATGGCGTCGGTCGGGCAAACCTCGACGCACAGGCCGCAGAAAGTGCAGCGGCCGAGCTTCCAATCGTACTTTGTGGGCCGCATCCGGCGGGAGCCTGCCGGCCTCTCGCCCTCGATGTCGAAACAGTCCGTAGGGCAGATGTTCTGGCACAGCTTGCAGGCTATGCAGAGGGGTTCTCCCCGGTCGTCCCGGAAGAGCCGGAGGATCCCCTTGAACCGAGCGGGGACCGGCTGCACTTTTTCCGGATACTCGACGGTCACCTTGGGGCTGAAGTAATACTGGAGCGTCACCCAGAGCCCTTGGAGCATATCCCAGAGGAAGAACTTCTTGAGAAAGGCCCCGAACCCGCTCACAGGACATACCTCAGAACGGCCACGACGAGCAGGTTGACGAGAGACAGGGGGACGAGCCATTTCCAGACCAGCTTGATCAGGGAGTCGAACCTGTACCGCGGGAAGGTGGCCCGCATCCAGACGTAAAGGTACAGAAAAAACATGATCTTGGCCAGGTACCAGAGAAAGCCCGGGACGGCATGGAGAAAACGCAGCGCTCGGACGCCCGGGAACGGCGGCAGCCAGCCGCCGAAAAACAGCACGACGACGAGCGAGGCAACGAGGACCATGTGGGTGTATTCGGCGATGTAGAAATAAGCGAATTTCATTCCCGAATATTCCGTATGGTAACCGGCGACGAGCTCGGACTCCGCCTCGGGAAGGTCGAAGGGCGCCCGGTTCGTTTCGGCCACGGCCGAAATCCAGAACACGACGAAAGACACGGGGAGGAGGAACCCGTACCAGACACCGGCGGCCTCCTGCCTGCGGACGATCCCGACGAGGTCCATCGACCGGGCGACGAACACGACCGACAGGCATGTCAGCCCGACGGGGATCTCATAGCTCAGGACCTGGACGACCGACCGGAGAGCGCCCATGAGAGGGTACTTGGAGTTCGATGCCCAGCCTCCGAAAATCACCCCGAAGACTCCGATCGACGACAGCCCCAGAACAAGCAGCAGCCCGACCGGGCTCTCCGCCACCCACAATTTGAGCTCATAGGCCCCCAAGTGGATGGGTTCCCCCAAGGGGACGAAGCAGAACGCCAGGAGCGACGAGAACATGACCAGGATCGGCGCCAGGTTGAACAGGAAGCGGTCGGCCCGCTCGGGCACGATGTCTTCCTTGAAGAAAAGCTTCACGGCGTCGGCGAGGGGCTGCAGGATACCCTGGAAGCCTACGCGGTTGGGCCCCAGGCGGCGCTGGATGAGCCCCACGACGCGCCGCTCGAGCCAGATCATCACGATGACCATGACCATGGGGTAGAGGATGACGGCGGCGATCTTCCCGACCGGGATCAGGAAATCGACGACGAAGGGGCCGGTCACTTGTCCACCTCTCCGAGAACGACGTCCAGGGAGCCCAGGATACCGACGACGTCCGCGAACAGGTTGCCCTTGCACATGAACTCGAGCGACTGGAGGTTGATGAAGGACGGCGCTTTCATCTTGACCCGCTCGGGCCTGTCGGTCCCGTTCGATTTCATGTAGAAACCCAACTCGCCCTTGGGGGCCTCGACGGTGTGGAAGACTTCCGCCGGGGGGATTTTAAGAATCCGGGGCAGGCGGGCCCGGATCTCCCCGGGCGGCAGGTTATCCAAGGCTTGGGCGATGATGCGCAGGCTCTGGAAGATCTCCTCAATCCGGACCTGGTAGCGGTCGTAGATATCGCCGCGATCGCCCAGGGGGATTTCAAAATCAAAATCCTCGTACGAAGAATAGGGGATGTCGCGTCGGAGGTCGCGGCGGACGCCGCTGGCCCTGAGAGCCGGCCCGGTCAGGCCGTATTCCAGGGCCTGGGCAGCCGAGATGACGCCGACGCCCACGGTCCGCTGCTTCCAGATCCGGTTCTCGCTCAGGAGAAGCTGGATATCCCGGACCCGCTTCGGGATCTCCTCGAGCGCGCCCCGGATCATGCCGGTCAGCCGGTCGTCGAGGTCTTCGACGACGCCGCCCACCCGGATCCCGTGGATGGTCAAGCGGGCGCCGGCGTAGTCCTCGAAGATATCCATGATGGTCTCGCGGGCCTCGAACCCGTAGAGCAGGACGGACACGGCCCCGATCTCGTTGGCCATGAATCCCGCCCAGGCCAGGTGAGAGGCCAGACGCTGGAGCTCGGCCAGTATCACCCGGATGTACCGGGCCCGTTTGGGGACCTCGATACCCGCGAGCTTCTCGACAGCCAGGACAAACGCCAGGTTATTGGACAACGACGCGAGATAGTCCAGCCGGTCGGTCAGGGGCACTCCCTGAACGTAGCTCAGGCTCTCCCAGAGTTTTTCCATGCCCCGGTGCAGGTAGCCCAGGACGGGCTCGAGCCGCAGAACGACCTCGTTATCGACCGCCAACTTGAGACGGAGGACGCCGTGGGTCGAGGGGTGCTGGGGCCCCATGTTGAGCTCGATCTCCTTAAACGCCATCGTCGTCTCCGGCGAGCGGAAAATCCTTGCGGAGCGGGAATCCCGCAAAGTCCTCGGACATGTAGATCCGGCGGAGGTCCGGGTGCCCGTCGAACCGGATGCCCAGCATGTCGTAGATTTCGCGCTCGCACCAGTCCGCGGACCTGTGGACCGGAACCGCCGAGGCGACGGTCTCGTCTTCGGCCAGCTCGACCGCCAGCCGCAGACGCAGAGGGCCCGGCGAGCGGCGCAGCTGGTAGAGAACCGAGAACCGCTTGCCGCTGGCCGGGGTCGACCGGGAATTATCCAGTCCAATGATGTCGTCCAGAATATCGAACCCCAGCCGGGATTTAAGAAACTCGAGCGCCGGGAGCAGCTCATCCCTGGCGATCTTCAGAGAGAGCTCCCCCAGCTGAAACGCGGTCTCGAAAATGGCCGGGCCGAAACGGACGGCCAGGGCCTCCTGAACGGCCTTGAGGTCGGGAAAGCTAGCGAGATCCGCGGGCATGGGGCCTCAGGATTTCCTTCGTGGGATGGCTCCGGGCGATCTTCTCCTGGAGCGTCAGGAGCCCGTGGAGCAAGCCCTGCGGGGTCGGCGGGCAGCCGGCGACGTGGACGTCGACGGGGATGACCAAGTCAACTCCCTGGAGGACGGCGTAAGTCGGGAACGGTCCGCCTTCGATGGCGCAATTTCCCATGGCGACAACCCACTTGGGGTCGGCCATCTGTTCATACAGCCGGCGCACGATGGGCGCCATCTTATGGGTGACCGTTCCGGCGACGATGAACAGGTCGGCCTGCCTCGGCGAAGCCCGAAAGAGTTCCATCCCGAACCGGGCGATGTCGAACCGGGCGGCGGCCGTGGCGATCATCTCGATGGCGCAACAGGCCAGCCCCGAACCCAGCGGCCAGAGCGAGTTCTTCTGGGCCCAGGTGATGGCCGCGTCCAGCCGCGTCAGGAGGAAGGGATATTTTTCGCCGTTACTCAATGCCCCTCCTGAAATCCAGGGCTTGGGCCTTCCAGGCGTAGACGTATCCGGCCGCCAGGATGGCCAGGAAGATGAACACCTCGGCCAGGCCGAACCAGGCGAGCCTGTCGTGGACGACCGCCCAGGGAAAAAGGAAAAATGTCTCGACCTCGAAAACGACGAAAACCAGGGTCAGAAGGTAGAAGCGGATCGAATAGGACTCGCGCGCGGTCGGGGTCGCCGGTTCCACGCCGCATTCATAGGGCATGGCTTTGTCGCCGTAAACGTTCCGGCGGTAGCGGATGAGCGAGATGGCCGAGAGAAGCAGGACCGAATAGAGCACGGCAATGATAAAAAAAAGAAAAAAATACCAGTAATTCGTCATTTCGTATTAGTGCGCCCCTCTCCCCGAAAGACGAATGATAATAATCGAATTATGAATTTTCTATGATAATGAAAACATCCCCGAAATGCAACGACCGGCGCGGGACTTCTCCCCGGAAAAGTTGACTTGATGAATGTCCCCTGTATAAAATACTTTCGGTGGGAGGAAGAGTGGTGACGGGAGGAGAGAGCGCCCGATGTCTAGAGTTCTCGTCGTCGACGACGATCCGCTGGTCCGTAAGTCCATCGCCCAGGTCGTGCTGAAGTTCGGCCACAAGGCCGTCTCCGCTCAGAGCATCGCCGAGGCCATGGACCTTATCCGGGACGAACCATTTGACTTGGTGCTGTGCGATGTCCGGCTGCCGGACGGCTCCGGGCTGGATATCCTCCCCGGTCTCAAGGACAGCTTCTCCAAGCCCGAAGTCATCATCATGACGGGGTTCGGCGACCCCGACGGCGCCGAGCTGGCCATCAAGAACGGCGCCTGGGACTATCTCCAAAAACCCCTGTCCCTCAAGGAGCTCTCGCTGACCCTCGAACGGGCGCTCGAGTACCGCGAGAAGAAGCAGGCCGTCAACAAGACCGTGGCCCTGAAGCGCCAGGGCATCGTCGGTAACAGCCTCGCCCTCAGGGCTTGCCTGGACCTCCTGGCCCAGGCCAGCACGAGCGACGCCAATGTCTTGATCACGGGGGAGACGGGAACGGGAAAAGAGCTTTTTGCCTGGGCCATCCACGAGAACAGCGCCCGATCGGGCCGCAATTTTGTGGTGGTCGATTGCGCCGCGCTGCCGGAGACGCTCGTCGAGAGCACCCTGTTCGGGCATGTCCGGGGCGCCTTCACCGGTGCGGACAAGGCCCGGGACGGACTCATCAAACAGGCCGACGGCGGCACGCTCTTCCTGGACGAGATCGGGGAGCTCTCGCTGTCCATCCAGAAGGCTTTCCTCCGGGTCCTGCAGGAGCGGCGCTTCCGCCCCGTCGGCGGCGGCCAGGAGGTCAAGAGCGATTTCCGGCTGATCGCCGCGACCAACCGGGACATCGAGGAGATGGCCCGGAAGGAGACCTTCCGGGAGGACCTTCTCTACAGGCTGCGAACCCTCAGCCTCGACCTGCCCCCGCTCCGCGCCTGCCGCGAGGACGTCAAAGACCTGACGCTCCACTACGTGGCCAAGTTCTGCAGTCAGTACGACGTCCCGATGAAGGGCTTCTCCTCCGATTTCTTTTCGCTGGTCGGGGGCTATGACTGGCCGGGTAACGTCCGAGAGCTCATCCAATCCCTCGAGAAGGCGGTGGTCACGGCCAAGGATGAGCCCGTCCTCTATACCAAGCACCTGCCGCAGCACGTACGTATTCACGTCGCCCGCGCCGCCCTGGGTCCGAAGACGGCCGAGGCGCCGGCCGAGGCCGGCGAGCCGCTGGAACCGGGCGAGCTGCCGGCCCTCGAAAAGGCCAGGGAGGCCGGGCTGGCGAGGATCGAGAGAGAATATCTCATCCAGCTCAACAAAAGCACCGACGGCGACATGAAAGCGGCCTGCGCGGATATCGGGCCTGTCCAGGTCCCGCCTCTACGCGCTTTACAACAAGCACCACATTCTGCCCACCCGTTAGTGTCCCGTTTCGCAAGTCTCTTGACGTCGAAATGATCCATCTGCGGCAGGATTGAGTCCTTTGCGCGCAAAACATTTTTTCGAAGTTGCCCGCCCACGGCGTCTTCGCCGGTTCAGGCGTTCTTCCCACAAACTTCCCTCTTCCCTTCGCCACAAGTTGGCACGTTTCTTGATATAAGGATAGTCGTGAGCTTGAAAATGGCTAATCTACAAAAGGGAGTTGGTGCTTCAGGGAACGGTAGCTTTGTCGGTTCGGTGGAACCGCGATCTTTCCTTATCGGGAGGGATTGTCGCCATGGTGCAGGCAAAAGGGGGGAGGTGAGAGAACGGTCTCTCGCCTGGAACCATGACAAAGCTGCCGTTCCCTCCGGTGGGTTAGATTTGGCAGATTAGGCAGAACGGCGTAGTGGGCCTTAATCCACTTGCATGTTCGACCCCTCACCCAGAGTAAGGCGGCGCCCATAGAGGCGCCGCCTTTTTTGGTGCGCCGCCTTCCCGCGCTGCCTACCGCCACTCCAAGAGTGAAAGAGCGGCGCTCTGCGTCAGCGTGAAGGGCCATTCGGCGAGCCTGGCTCGATCCGCGCCCGACGACCATGGCGCCGTCCAGGCTGTAATCCAGCCGGTAATCGCTGAAGTACCCTTTATCGACCAGAAAGCTGAGGCTGCCCGTGCCGGCGCCCTGTCCCTCGAACGTCCCGGTGACATTCTCGAGCTCCTTCGACCCCGAGAGCCGGACCGTATAGGAGGCATCGACCATGGCCAGCAAGCCCGCGGCCGTCGGCGAGACGTCGCGGAGCTGGAAGGTCGTTTCGATCTCGACGAGCAGGCGCATTTCCTGGAAGGGGATCTGCAGGCGCTTGTGGTCCTGCCATGTATCTCCCGGCGCGACCGGCCGGTCCGGCAGGGCCGGCAGGAAATTCCTGAGGACGTCGAGGATCGAGAAGTTCATCGGGTTCCGCTCCTCGAGCCTGTCTGCGTTGGCGACGCTCCGGACCCGGCAGGCATGGTCGAGGACCATCCTGACGGGGTCGTCGGCGGGCGTGTCGAGGCTGAACTCGTTCTGCTGGTCGAGGACCTGGATCGCCACCCGGATCCCCGGGGAGGACAGGTCGACAAAAACGCTGTCGGAGCTCTTCTGCCGAATGGAGAGGTCGATCTCTCCGCTCGCCTGGCTGCCGAGCGTCAGGCCCGTGCCCAGGAAGCTCCGCCCCTCGGAATTCAGGCGGGTCGTCAGGCTGTAAACGAGCGTCGCGCCGGCAGGCGGAGAGAACGCAAGGTCAAATGATTTGGGCGGCGGGGTCTGCGCCGGCAGTGCCCCTACCCATAAGATCAGCAGCGCGCCCGCCCGACGCGACCCCATCCTTTTCGACATCGCTTCCTCCTTGGCCGCCGGCTCCCGGATGCGGGCGTCGGTTCCCGGGCCGCCGCGACTCAGCCCTTCTTTTTATAGCCCGCGGGGACCTGGAAATCGGCCGCGCTGAGGCTGGGCGTCGCGATCTCCAGCGTTTCGATGCGGTAGGTCAGAGTGGGCTCGGCCGGCTTGGGCGCCGTATCGCTGAGGCTTCTTCTTCATGCGATTTCTTGAGGAAACCGCCGATCGTGCCTTTGACGTCCTTGGGGGATTCTTCCTCGCTCTCCGCGGTCTCGCCGCCGGCCGACCCCTGGGGCTTCACGCTCTTGACATCATATTTGCCGTCGATGACGATCGGATACCCCTTGATCTTCTGCATTTCCGCCGCGGTCTTGGAATAATCCTGCTGGGGCTTGGCGCCGGGCCGTCCGAAGGCGTCGAGCATGGACATCCAGCTGAGGCCGAGCATATCGCGCTGGGACGGTTCCACGTCGATGCCGAGCTTCTCGAGATAGGCCCTGCCGAACTTCGACTCCTCGGCCTGGGCCTGCCGAAGAGTGTCCGACATCGGGGTCGTCCAGACGACGGTATCCAGGCGTGACGAGCCCTTTTCGCCGGTTTGCGTATCTTCCCACTCGGTCAGCCAGAGGACGAGATACTTGCGGCAGGGGAAGCTGTTGATCGCCGACTCTTCTCCCGTGTCCTCGACTTTGAACTCGTTCTTAGTGATCTTGACAGTGCTCGGCGGCTCTTTCTCCTCGGGCTCGGTCCGGGCTTCCTTCTTGGCCTCTTCCATCTCCTCGGTCATCTTCTTGATGGGCGCGACCGTGTACTCTTTTTTCTTGTTGTCGAGGCTGGCGACGGTCGAGGCCGGCAGGTCGATGATCTGGCCGGTATCGCCCGAGCGCAGCATGGTCTTGCCGATCAGTCCGCCCGCGAGACCCTTGCCTTTGAACTCGCTTACGGAATTCGTCCACTGCATCTCCGGAGTCAGCTTGGTGCTCGAAGTGACGCTGAACGTCCCGAACTTCTGGAAGACAACGTTGGCCTTGGTCTTCTTGGCGACGCCGGCCAGAGCCGGAGCCGCCAGGAGCAGCACGGTGAGGGAGTAAATCAACGGTTTTTTCATGAGCGCTCCTTTCCTATCAGGTCGATGGGTGTTGTAGGCTTTTGGAATGCCCCGCATCAGGCAGGTGTATTCTGCCGTTTTTGCCCAGTAAAATCAATATCCCGGATTCCCGGGCGGGCCGGAATTGAATCTCGGGTGTGGCGAGAAAGGACATGAGCTCGGGTCGCGGGCTGAAGTTCGCCGGCTCCACAACCTGAAATAGCCGCCGCCGTCCCAGCGGCCGACACGGCTTGCGCTGCCTCGATTCTTGACAACTTCTTAACAGCTCTTTGACAACTCCCGCCCCGCCCCGCCTTATCCTGAGGCTGTGAACGCCATGAAACTCAAACAAGGAGGTCTTCCAATGAAACGGAGTTTTTGGCCGGTTTTGGTTTCTTGTCTGGTCCTGCTGGTCGGGTCCGGGCTGTGCACCCCCGAGAAAACCTACCTGACGATTCTCCACACCAATGACACGCAGTCCACCCTGCTCCCTTACGGACCGCATGGAGAATGGGGGGGGATCGCCCGGATGTCGACCCGGATCAAGGAACTCAAGGCGGGCGGCGGGAATGTGCTGGTGCTGAACGCCGGAGACGTCTTCGTCGGCTCGTTCGAGTTCAACAAGTACCTGGGCTATCCCGAGCTCAAGATCATGGAGGGTCTGTACGACGCCATGTGCCTCGGCAACCACGAGTTCGACCTGGGGCTCGACGTGCTGACGGGCGTTCTGACCGGCGCCATCGCCGGCGGCTCCCCGATCGCCCTGCCTGTCCTGTGCGCCAACATCGACCTGGACGGCCAGCCGGCGCTCAAGAGCTTCGTCAAGCCTTACATCGTGAAAGATGTCGGCGGGATCAAGGTCGGGCTGTTCGGTGTCATTGACAACAACGCCGTCAACTACTCCGCGGATGTGTTCTGGGCTTCTGACCGACCCGTTCGCGGCGGCCGGGCAGGCGGCTTACATGCTCAGGAACGTCGAGGGCGCCGACATCGTCGTCTGCCTGTCCCATCTTGGAACGATGCTCGAAGTCTGCCGGGCTCTCCCAGGTCCCCGGCATCGACATCATCGTCGGCGGCCACTCTCATGATGCCTTGGCGAGCCCGATCGTCGCCAACGGCAAGATCATCGTCCAGGCCGGAGAGTTCGGACGGTACCTTGGCCGGCTCGTCGTCGAGGTTACAGATACGGGGGTGAAGCTGGTCAGCGGCGAGCTCCTGCCGGTCGATGACTCGGTGCACGAGGACCCGACGCTCCTGCCGACGCTCAACGCCCTGAGAGACGGCATCGTCAACGACCCGCGGTTCGGGCCCGTCTATTCGCAGCACGTGGCCACGGCGCCGTGGGACCTGACGGAGAGAGTGGGACCTCAGCCTTCCCGAGCGCGACACCCCCCTCGGCAACCTGGTCGCCGACGCCATCCGCGCCTCTGTCCGGAACGCCGGCTTCCCCGCGGACATCGCCCTCGAGGCCAGCGGCTACATCGCGGCCACGGTGCATAAGGGAAAAGTCGTGGGCAACGACATCATGAAAGCCGTGCCCTACGGCTACGACCCGGCGTCGGGGCTCGGGTTCAAGATCGATACCGTGATGCTGGCGGGCCTCCAGATCCTGGCCGGCCTGGAGTATTCGGTCTCGCTCGCCGAGTACACGGACGACCTCGCGATGCAGGTCTCCGGCCTGTCCTTCGAGTACGATGTCACCAGGGCGCCCATGGACCCGGCGCAGCTGATCACCAACTTCATGACCGGCGTCATGGAGTGGGGCCGGGTCGACCCGTTCTCGATCAGGGTCAACGGCCAGCCGCTCGACTTCGTGGGTGTGTACTGGGTCGCCCTGAACGAGACGCTCCACGGTTTCTGGTCTCCCAGGGCCTCATTCCTTATGCGGCCATGCCCACCGGGCTGTTCCTGTACGACGTGGTGCGCGACTTCATGTCCGACGCGCGGGTTGCTCGACTACAGGTCGGAGGGCCGGGTCATCGACACGTCGGTGCATTAGAACCTGAGTTCCGCCAGGGTGGGGGCTTTTCTTCAGAGGGGCGGTCCCGGGACCGCCCCTCATTTATTTATGATGACTTCTCATCGCGACGGGGGTGGGGGTAAGGATGGGTTGATGCCATACATGAGCGGGCGCGCCCCGGGGATTTCGACCCGATGGTCCGGCCGCGGCTCCGGGATCGCCGTCACCGCCTTCCGGATCGAACCCGCTCCGCCGCGCTCAGGAAATGGACTTTATGCCCACGGCGAACGCCTTGGCGGGGTTGGTCACCGTGATCTGTCGGACCTCTGCGTCCGTCAGCCCGGCTCGCTTCAGGGCCGGCAAAAACTTGGTGAAGAGCGTGTCATACGGCCGGAACGCGCCGCCGCCCGGCTCGCCGACCCGGTACCAGCCGGCATCGTGGGACACCATCACCCTGTCCAACAGCCCGCGATGCTTCATGTCCAATACAAAGCCGACGTGCTGTTCGACGCTGTCGGGCCCGATCCCGTCGAATTCGAGCCACGCTCCCCGGGCCGCCGCCCGGGCGTGGACCTCCGTGTCCTTTTCCGTCTGGGCGTGGACCCAGATCCAGGCGGCGCCGGCCACCCCCTCAGCCTGAAGGATCTCCAGCTCCTCGATCGCCGCTTGTCCTCCCGGTGTGTGCGAGCCAATGGTCAGGCCGGTCCTGAGATGCGTCCGGGCCGCAGCCCGGACCAGCTTCGCGTCGATCGCCGACAGCGGACCGCCGTCCACCCCGGTCTTGATGAACCCCGGTCGGATCCCGGTCCCATCGATACCGTCCTCCCACTCCCGGGTCCAGCGGTCCGCCAGACGGTCCGGCGATTCCTCGAAGGCGTGTCGGGGGACGGCCTTATCCTTGGCCGCGCCGTAATAGCCTGTATTCGTCACGAGCGTCAGCCCGCTGAGCGCGGACAGGTGCTCGAGCAGCCTCGCGTCCCGGCCCAGGTACGCCGGCGTGCATTCGAAGATGGTCCGGCAGCCCAGGTCCTTCACCTGCCCCAGGTAGGGCAGGACGACGCGAACGACGTCTTCGACGTCGTAGCGCTTCGGGCTGACCTTCTCTGCCCCTATAAAGTCCACCAGGACATGCTCATGCGGCAGGCTGAACCCCAGGGCGTCGGGCGGAACGGGCCCCCTGACGGTCATGATCTTCCCTTCGGTGTTGGCGGCCGGCTGGCCGGCTGCCGCGCGGGTGGCTGAAAGCTCCGGGCTAAGCCCAACGCCGGCGGCGATCGCGGCGGCGGAGCGGAGGAAGGCACGTCGGTTCATGACTGTCTCCCGGAAATACGGCTCAAAGAGGGAACCTGGCCGGTTGGGCGGGTGATCGCCCGGTCCCTAGGCGGATTTCTTCTTATCGTGATCGCCATCGACGATCTTATCGCCCGGGATGTCTTCCTCGATGGACTCGTCTTCGGGGAAGAGAAGCTGCGTTCCGCAGGCGCTGCAGAACTGGACTTTCTCGTCGATGATCGACTGGCAAAACGGACATTTCTTAAGAGCCATGGCCTTATTCCTTATCGCTTCGCACCGGGGGGGTGGAAGTTGGCTGGGAAGCCTGGATTCGAACCAAGATTCCATGATCCAGAGTCATGTGTCCTGCCCTTGGACGACTTCCCAGCAGGCGTGCTAAATCATAGTCAATTCCGCCTTTTTTTTCAACCGCCGGCTCAGCAACCGGCGCCTGCACGCTCATGAGTCGTCCGAATGCGCTGAATTGACAGTGCATTCGGGCGTCTGATAACATGAACGGCCACGATGCGAAGAACCTGGGTCCGTTATACGGTGATTTTCGGCTTGACCGCGGTTTTCCTGTTTTTCTTTTTCCGGGGGGTGGATTGGCCCGAAGTCCTCCGCTATATGCGCGGCGTCAACGTCCCGCTGTTTGCTCTGAGCATCATCCTGGTGCCCCTCCATCTCCTGACACGCTCCCTGCGCTGGCGCTTCCTCATGGTCCACGACAAGCCGGACGTCAGGATGGGGAGCATGATCTCGGCGAACGCCGTCGGCTTCGGCGTCAACTCCATCTTCCCCGCCCGGATCGGCGAGATCGTCCGGCCGCTGTACCTCGCCCGGAAGGAAGGATGCAGTAAGGGTTTCGCCATGGGCACGATCGTCGTCGAGCGCATGTTCGACATGTTCACGATGTGCTTCTTCCTGGGCGTTTTCCTCGTCGTCAGGACCCTCTACGCCCCCCGCTTCCAGGTCTCGGCCGAGGCTCACGCCAACCTCCGCCTCTGGGGCATCGTCGGGCTGGCCTTCGCTTCGGCGATCCTGGCGCTGAGCCTGGCGCTCTACTTTTTCCGGGAGAAAACGGTCAAGCTCATCGCCTTTCTCATCCGCCCGCTGCCGTCCCGACTCTCCCAGCGGATCCTGGGGCTCTGCGGGGACTTCATCGAGGGACTGAAGTTCTTCCAGGACATCAAGACCCTGGCGCTCTACACCCTGTCCTCCTTTCTCGTCTGGCTGGGGATCATCTTCTTCTATTGGGTATTTTTCATCTCCTTCCGGATCAGCGTCCCGTATTTCGAGCTGTTTCCGTACGTTTTCCTGACCATGGTCGGGGCCTCCATCCCGACCCCCGGGATGGTGGGCGGCTTCCATTATTTCTCCAAGCTCGGCTTGACCCAGCTCTACGGGGTCGACGCGAACCTGGCGCTGGGGGCGACCATCGTGGTCCACGCCGTCCAGATAGTGATGACAGCCCTGATCGCCTATGTTATAGTATGGAAAGAGGGGATGAGTCTCTTTCAGCTCAGAAAACTGGGGGAGGACAAACAGCCATGAAGTGCCCGTTCTGCGGTCATCCGGACAGCAAAGTGATCGATTCCCGGGAGAGCAAGAAAGGCGTTTCCATCCGCCGGCGGCGGGAGTGCATTTCCTGCCTGAAGCGGTTCACAACCTACGAGAAGATCGAAGAGATCCCCTACATGGTCGTCAAAAAAGACGGCAGCCGTCAGCCGTTCGACGGCCAGAAGCTCCTCCGGGGCCTGCTCAGGGCCTGCGAGAAACGGCCGGTCGCCCTCGGCCGGCTGGAGGAGATCGCGGAGGAGATCGAGAGCACGGTCCAGGACCGCCAGGAAAAGGAGATCACCTCCTCCGAGATCGGCCGGATCGTCATGGACCGGCTCAGGACCCTGGATAAGGTCGCCTACGTCCGGTTCGCTTCGGTCTACCGGGAATTCAAGGACGTCCTGGAGTTCAAGCAGGAGGCCGAAACCCTGCTCAAGGAAAAGTAGCCGGACGGACCGATGGTCAGAAAGATCAAGCCGGTTTCGCATAAGGTCAAGATCCAGACCGAGGTGGACCGCATCCAGCGCGCCCGGGTGGTGCGGAACGATACGGTGCCCCGGCTGGATGAGTTCTGGCTGCCGGCCGTGGACGTCTTCGAGAAGGCCGGCGAGATCGTCGTCGAGGCCGAGATCCCGGGCGTCTCGCCGTCGGACATCATGATCACCGTCCAGAGCAATCGTGTGGAGATCAAGGGCGCCAAGGAGGAAGCCTCACTCTCCGACAAGGTCAGATATCTCCGCCTGGAGCGGGAGTTCGGCCGGTTCCGGCGCCTCGTCGCCCTGCCCTGCACGGTGGTCCCGGACAAGGCCAGGGCGTTCCTGGACAACGGTGTGCTCGTCATCCTGCTGATCAAGTACCGGCCCAAGGAAAACGCCGAGATCGAGACCAAGCCCCTGAAAACGATGAATAACCCGGAGGAAAGATGATGGCTGAAAAGGACGATAAAAACGGAGAAAACTTCGACGAGCTGATCGAGGAGAAAGACCAGAAGCTCCAGATCCCTCCCAAGCTTCCTGTCCTGCTCCTGCGCGACATCGTCGTTTTTCCCTATATGATCGCCCCGCTGTTCGTCGGCCGGGAAAAATCCAAGAACGCCATCGACCACTCGCTGTCCACGCACCGGATGATCCTCCTCCTGACCCAGAAGGAGATGGAGGTCGAGGACCCCAAGCGGGAGGACGTCTACGACGTCGGGACGGTGGCCCTGATCATGCGGATGCTCAAGCTTCCGGACGGCCGGATCAGAATCCTGGCCCAGGGGCTGATCCGCGCCAGGATCGACTCCTACGAGGACGAGCAGGGGTTCGTCCAGGCCCAGATCTCGGTGCTCCACGAGCCGGACATCAAGGAAAGCACGATCGAGAACGAGGCCCTGATCCGCAACGTCCGCAGCGGCCTCGAGAAAGCCACCTCGCTCGGAAAGAACATCCCGCCCGAAGTCCTGATCATCGCGGCCAACGTCGAGGAGATGGGCCGGCTGGCCGACCTGACCGCCGCCAACCTCGAGCTGAGGGTGGAGGAAGCCCAGAAGATCCTGGAGATCGCCGACCCCGTCCTGCGCCTGAAGCGGGTCCACGAGCTTCTGACCAAGGAACTCGAGCTCCTGGACATGCAGTCCCGGATCACGACCGAGGCCAAGGGAGAAATGGACAAGCTGCAGCGGCAGTACTACCTCCGCCAGCAGATGAAGGCGATCCAGAAGGAGCTCGGCGAAGGCACGGAGATCCAGGAAGAGATCAAGGCCTACCAGGACAAGCTCGCTAAGCTGAAGGTGGCCCCCGAGGTCCGCGAGGAGCTCGAAAAGCAGATCACCCGCCTGGCCCAGATGCATCCGGAATCGGCCGAGACGGCCGTCGTCCGCAACTATCTCGACTGGATGTTCGCCCTCCCCTGGAACAAGGCGACCGTCGATAACCTCGACCTCAAGAAGGCCAAGAAGATCCTGGACGAAGACCACTACGGGCTGAACAAGGTCAAGGAGCGGATCCTGGAATACCTGGCCGTCCGCTCGCTGTCGAGAAAGATCAAGGGGCCGATCCTCTGCTTCGTCGGGCCTCCCGGCGTGGGCAAGACCTCGCTCGGCCGGTCGATCGCCCGGGCGCTGGGCCGCGAGTTCATCCGCATCTCCCTGGGCGGCGTCCGGGACGAGGCGGAGATCCGGGGGCATCGCCGGACCTACGTGGGCGCCATGCCCGGCCGGATCATCCAGGGGATCCGCCGGGCCAGCTCGAACAACCCCGTCTTCATGATGGACGAAGTGGACAAGATCGGGGCCGATTTCCGGGGCGACCCGTCGTCGGCGCTCCTCGAGGTCCTGGATCCCGAACAGAACTACTCGTTCCGCGACCACTACCTGGACGTGCCGTTCGACCTCTCGAAAGTCATGTTCATCACCACGGCCAACCTGCTCGACCCGATCCAGCCGGCCTTCCGCGACCGGATGGAGATCATCGAGCTTCCCGGCTACACCGAAGAGGAGAAGCTCCAGATCGCGCTCCAGCACCTCGTGCCCAAGCAGATCAAGGAGCACGCGCTGGACAGGAAGCTGATCGCCTTCACGCCCGGCGCCCTCAAGAAGATGATCGAGCTCTACACCAGGGAGGCCGGCGTCCGCAACCTGGAGCGGGAGATCGCCTCGGTCTGCCGCAAGGTCGCCAGGAAAGTGGCGGAGGGCAAGCGAAAGCTCTACCGGGTCACCTCGAAGAACGTCGAGACCTATCTCGGGCCGCCGCGGATCTTCAAGGACCAGCTCCTCAAGAAGGACCAGGTCGGGGTGGCCACGGGCGTCGCCTGGACAGCCGCCGGCGGCGAGATCCTGTTCGTCGAGGTCACCAAGATGAAGGGGAAGGGGAACCTGTCGCTGACCGGATCCCTGGGCGATGTCATGAAGGAATCGGCCCAGGCCGCCCTGAGCTACGCCCGGGCCCACGCCGAGGAGTACGCGATCGACCCCGATTTCTTCGCCGAGAATGACTTTCATATCCACATCCCCGAGGGCGCCATCCCCAAGGACGGCCCTTCGGCGGGCATCACCATCGCCACGGCCCTGATCTCCGTGTGCACCGAATCCAAGGTCCGACGGGACGTGGCCATGACCGGAGAGCTCACGCTTCGGGGCAACGTCCTGCCCATCGGCGGGGTGAAGGAAAAGGTCCTGGCAGCGCAGCGGGCCGGTGTGCGCAAGATGATCATCCCGGCGCCCAACAAGAAGGACCTGCTCGACATCCCCACCAAGATCCTCAAGGACATGGAGTTCATCTTCGTCGAGGAGATCAAGGAAGTCTTCGAGCACGCGCTGATCAAGCCCGAGGAAGAGAAAAAGGCCTGAGGATGAGGCTCCGGTCCCTGCACGAGCGGGAGCTCGTGGCGGCCATCCGGCGGGACTTCCAGCGGACGGGGAGGGGAATCAGGCTGGGGATCGGCGACGATGCCGCCGTCGTCCGGCCCGGCCGCGCCGACTTTCTCCTCACCACCGATCTCCTGATCGAGGACGTCCATTTCACGACCGCCATCCAGCCGCCTTTTTTCCTGGGCCGAAAGTCGCTGAACGTCAACGTGAGCGATATCGCGGCCATGGGCGGGCGGCCCCGCTACGCCCTTCTCGGGCTGGGGCTGAAGCCGGGCCTCAGCCGCGAGTGGGTGGAGGGCTTCTTCGCCGGGCTCAAGGCGGCGGCCGGTGACGCCGATGTCGCGCTCATCGGCGGCGACATCTCGGGCTCGAAAAAGATCTGCATCTCGGTGACGCTTGTCGGAGAAGCGAACCGGAGCGTCCCCCGCGGGGGCGCCCGGCCGGGAGACCTCATCTTCGTCTCGGGGTCCCTCGGCCAGGCGGCGGCCGGGCTCAGGCTCCTCGAGAAAGGGCTCAGGCTGGGCGTCGATCCCCGTGCCGACGGCCTGCTTCGCGCCTTCCTCGACCCGGTTCCCCGGGTTCGGCTCGGCAGGGAGCTCGCCCGGGGGGGGCTGGCCACCGCCATGATCGACATGAGCGACGGCCTATCCGTCGACCTGCGGCATCTCTGCGAGGAAAGCCGGTGCGGAGCCGACGTCGACCTTCAGGCCCTGCCCATATCGCCCGAGCTCCGGCTGTTCGAGAGGCGGCCCGAGAACCGCGCCCTCCATGGGGGGGAAGACTATCAGCTTCTGTTTGCGGTGCCGCCCCGTCGGCTGGCGAAAATCTCAGGACTGAGAAAGCGGCACGGCCTTTCGCAGATCGGGGAATTCCGAAAGGGGAAGGGGATCATTGTGCTGGACGGCCGGGGGAGGAGGCGCCCGCTCGAGAGCCGGGGATTCGAGCATCTTACCTGAACTAGAGCAGTCGGCCCTCGAAAACCAGCTCGACGGGGGCCGACTGGAAAACGCTCTCCCTTTCCCATTCGACGACGATCTTCCCGAGCGGCGTCCGGACCTCGACTATCCTGTCGGTCAGGTTCTTGAGGATGGCGGCCACGGCTGCGGCCGAGGAGCCGCTGCCCGAGGACATCGTTTCGCCCACGCCCCTCTCCCAGAAGCGGACCTCGATCTCACTGCGGCTGATCACCCGGATGAACTCGACATTCGTCCGGTTGGGAAAAAACGGGTGGGCCTCGACCTCGCGGCCGATCTCCTGCCACTCGACCCGGGCGGGAAATCTGTCGAGGAAGATGGCGCAGTGGGGATTGCCGATGGAGACGGCCGTGACCGGATAAGTCTTTCCCTGGATCGCCAGCGGATAGTCGATGAGCCTATCGCGGGGGACGCCGTCGTCGAAGGGAATCTCCGCCGAGGCGAGCCGGGGGCGGCCCATCTCGACCCGGATACGCGGCGCCTGGCCCGCGAACTCGATCAGGTCGCACTCCCTGTCACCGGTGTTGGACCGGAGGACGACCTTCGGCCCGGGGACCTTTCCGCCCGCCAGGAGGTAGGCCGCCGCGCAGCGCAACCCGTTTCCCGAGATCTCCGCTTCCGAGCCGTCGGCGTTGAATATCCGGAATCCCGCGAGAGCCTTCCCGGTGTCCAACAGGGTAACGATGATCAGGCCGTCGGCGCCGACCCCCGTGTGGCGGTCGCAGACCCGCCGGACAAACGCGGGCAGATCGGCGATCCCGCCGCTCTCTCCAGGTTCGATGATCAGAAAGTCGTTACCTAAGGACTGAGCCTTGGTGAGCTTCACCTACGGGACCCTCAGGGTGACGATCCTCTCCACCGACTCGCCTTCACTCTCGCGGCGGACGAGAAGGATGACCGCCTGGCCGGACTGGACCTTTTTCAGGATCCGGTCGAGGTCCTCGGCGGTTTCGACGGTCTGGCGGTTGATCTCGACGATGATATCGCCCTCGGTCAGCCCTTTCCTGGCGGCTTCGCTGTATTCCTTGACGTCGGAGATGATGAGGCCTCGCTGGGTCTTGAGGCCGTAGCGCCGGGCCAGGTTGGGGTTGAGCTCGTGGACGGTGAAGCCGAGATCCTTATCCGTGCCGGTGGATTTGGCCGGGGGTTCGGCCTGCTCGAGCTCCTCGACCGTGACGGTGACGCTCTTCTCCTGCCCGTCGCGGATGACCTTGATACTGACCTTGGTCCCCGGCTGGAGGTCGGCCACCTTGAACCTCAGGTCATTGGGGTCGCTGATTTTCTGGCCGTTGACCTCGACGATGACATCGTACCGCCGGATGCCGGCCTTGTCGGCCGGGCCGCCGGGAGTCACGTCGTTCACGAGCGCTCCCTTCTTATCTTTAAGCTTCAGGGCGTCCCTGTCCTCGTCGGTGAGCGGTCCGGCGGACATCGATACCCCGATCCGGCCGCGGATCACCCGGCCCTTTTCCTTGAGCTGGGTGACGACGTTCCTCGCGATGTTGGCGGGGATGGCGAAGCCCAGGCCGATGTTCCCGCCCGCCGGGGCCAGGATGTTGCTGGTGATGCCGACCACTTCGCCCCTCATGTTGACGAGCGGCCCGCCGCTGTTGCCCCGGTTGATGGCGGCATCGGTCTGGATGAAGTCCTGGTATTCCGGAACGTTGCCGCCCAGGCCGAGCTGCCTCCCCTTGGCGCTGACGATGCCCGCGGTTACGGTGTGCTCCAGGCCGAACGGGTTGCCGATGGCCAGCACCCACTCGCCGACCTTGAGCGCCCCCGAGTCACCGAACTGGACGAAGGGAAAGCCCTTGCCCTCGACCTTGAGGAGGGCCAGGTCGGTCCTGGGATCCGTCCCGGAGACCTTGGCAATATAATCCTCTCCCTGAAGGGTGGTGATGGTCGCCTTCACGGAATCCTGGGCGATGTGGTTATTCGTCAGGATGTAACCGTCATCGCTCAGGAAAAAGCCGGTCCCCTGGGCGGTCGACTTGTACTCCTGCTCTCTCTGGCGAGGCTGCCCGAAGAAACGGTTCCAGAAATCGTCGAACGGCATTTCCTGGTCCGGGCCGAGACCCTGGATCTTCTGGACCTTCTCGACTTCGATCTTGACCACGGCCGGGCCGATCTTCTCGGCGATCCCCACGAAATCGAGGTCGGCGCGGTTCTCGACCGCCGCCCGTTCGGGCGCGGCGTAGAGGGAAGAGCTCAAGGCCTCGGGCCGATCGGCGAGCGCGCTCTTGGCATCATTTTTCTCGGGGACATAGACAAAAACGTAACCGGCCACCAGGAGTCCCAGGATGAAACTGGCTGCGGCTATCCAGGCGTATTTTTTCATATTTTCCCTTCCTCCGGAACTGGACTTTTAAATTAGCATATCGACCCGGAAAACTCAAACGGGACGGGGCGGCTCGGCGCCTCCCCGCCCAGGGATAGTAGAACAGCCCTCGTCCCCCGAAAGTTGCCAAAAAGATAACTCCGAGATATGATTTCCGGGTCATGCGCGCTCCCCAAGGCATCCTGATCGTCCTCGAGGGAATCGACGGCGCGGGAAAATCGACCCAGGCCCGGCGCCTGCTGAAGCGGCTTCGCGGGCTGGGCCTGGACGCCGTGTCGTTCCGGGAGCCGTCGCGGGGAAAATGGGGCAGGCAGATCAAGAAGCTGGCCAAAGTCCCCGGTTCGGTTTTACCCGAGGAGGAACTGGCCCTGTTCGTCAGGGACAGGGAAGAGAACGTCGCCAAAAACCTCAAACCGGCGCTGGCCGCCGGGAAGATCATCGTCCTCGACCGGTATTACTTTTCCACCATAGCTTACCAGGGCGCCAAGGGCCTCGACCCGGACCGGATCCGCAGGCTGAACGAGCGGATCGCGGTCAAGCCGGACCTCGTCTTCATCCTGGACATCGGGGCCGCCCCGGGGCTCGCCCGCATCCACTCGCGGAAGCGAAAGGACCTCCTGTTCGAACGGGAGCGCTATCTCCGCAAGGTCCGGTCGATCTTTCGGGGCCTGAAGGGCCGCACGTTCGTCCACCTCGATGCCTCGCGCTCGCGTGAGGAAACCGCCCGGGACATCTGGTCCCGCGTCTCCCCCTCCTCGAGCAACACCCCGCCCGGCCAGGTTCCCGTCAAGCAGGCTCTGGGGTGTGCGCGAAGGGTCATCCGGAGGCGAGCGGGCACGGTTCCGCGAAGCGGAGAGCGAGCCGAGGACTAAGCGAATTTCCGCGCCGGGGAAATTCGCGGGCCCTCGAGCGCACCCCCTGAGCCTGCTTGGCATTTTTGGGCGCGTTTTGCTATATTAAAAATTCATGGCAGACGATAAAAACGGGAAGTCCGGCGCGGAGAAAAAGCCCATCCTGCGCATCCGTATCCCGAGGCTCGGGCGCCCCGAGATCCGCAAGGCCGTCCTGCTGGTGGGGATCTTCGGGTTGGCTGCCCTGCTGGGTGCCGGGTTCGGGGCCTGGCGCGCCATCCGGCAGGACTTGCCGTCGGTCGAGGGGCTGGAGTCGTTCGAAGCCAACATCATCACCACGATCTTTGCCGACGACGGGCAGCCGATCAAGGACTTCGCCACCGAGCGCCGCATCGAGGTGCCGTTCGAGAGGATCCCAGAGGTGCTGAAGGAGGCGATCATCGCCACAGAGGACCCGCGGTTCTTCAGCCATCACGGGATCGATTACCGGGGCATCATCCGGGCGCTCAACGAAAACCTCAGGATCGGTCGGCCCGGCGGCCGGCTCCAGGGTGGGAGCACGATCACCCAGCAGCTCGCCCGTGTCCTGTTCCTGTATCCGCAACAGACGGTCAGCCGCAAGCTCAAGGAGATGTACCTCTCCACGCAGATCGAAAACCACTATTCCAAGCAGAAGATCCTGGAGATGTACTGCAACCAGTTCTACCTCAACCACGGGGTTTATGGGGTGGAAGCGGCCTCGAATTTCTATTTCGGCAAGAGCGTCTCCGACCTGTCCCTGGAAGAGGCGGCGCTCATCGCCGGGATCTTCAGGGGCCCCTCGGTCTATTCTCCT
The DNA here is from genome assembly GCA_963764885.1 of Candidatus Aminicenantota bacterium. GTDB lineage: Bacteria > Acidobacteriota > Aminicenantia > Aminicenantales > UBA8522 > CAVSCD01. The sequence continues at coordinate 199,072 of CAVXUH010000002.1, read as the reverse complement.
TACACCAATATCGAGACGACCCTCCGCCGGCGGAACCATGTCCTCAACCGGATGATGGAGGAGGGCTTCATCAGCCGGGCGGAGGAAGAGGCCGCCCGGTCCCGGCCGATGACCGTCCTGCCCTGGCACAGGGGCTCTTCCGACTTCGCCGCCTATTTTTTTGAAGAAGTGCGAAAGTATATCGATAAGAAATACGGCAGCGAAGCGCTCTACCACGGCGGGCTCAAAGTGCACACGACCCTCAGCCCGTCCTTTCAGAAACATGCGGAAGACGCCCTCCTCGGCCGCCTCCGGGCCATGGACAAGCAGAAGGGCTGGCGCAAGGACAAGAAGAACCTGATCCTCGAGGGCAAGACCGACCTGGAAGGGGAATGGCTGGCAGGCTGGGCCACCGCCCGCGCCGCCGAGGGGGAGGTGAGCGACGCCATCGTCCTTTCGGTTTCTAAGAAAGAGGCCACGGTCAGGGTCAAGCGCTACACCGGGACGCTGCCGAACAAGGAGATCGCCTGGACGAAGACCGACGACCTCACCAAGCTCTGCCAACGCGGCGACGTCATCCAGGTCAAAGTGAAAGCCGTCGACGAAGCGGCGAAGACCCTCCAGGCCGTGCTCGACCAGGAGCCGCTCCTCGAGGGCGCCTTCCTGGCTATCGAGCCCAAGTCCGGCCAGATCAAAGCGATGGTCGGGGGGTACTCCTTCCAGAGGAGCGAATGGAACCGCGCCAGCCAGGCCACCCGTCAGGCCGGCTCGTCGATCAAGCCGCTCCTCTACACCGCGGCCCTCGAAAACAGGTTCACGCCGGCCACCCCGATCGAGGACGTGCCCGTGACTTTCGCCGACAAGTGGCTCGGTCAGGACTGGTCGCCGAAAAACTACGACCGCAAATTCAAGGGGACGGTAACCCTGCGCATTGGCGTCGAGGAATCCCGCAACGTGGTCACGGCCAAGATGCTGGATTTCATCTCTCCCCAGACCGGAGTCGACTACTGCAGAAAGTTCGGCCTGAGCTCGACGATCTATCCTTATCTGTCGCTCGCCCTGGGGACCTTCGAGGTCAGCCTGCCCGAGATGGTCTCGGCCTTCAGCGTTTTCCCGAACAGGGGAGTCCGTATCGCCCCCTATTTCATCAGCCGGATCGAGGACCGGGAGGGCCGGGTCCTCGAGGAAGCCAAGGTCGAGGCCGAGGAAGTGATCTCGCCGCAGACGGCCTACCTCATGACCTATCTTCTCGAGGGTGTCGTGCAGCGGGGGACGGCCGCTTCGGCCTCTTCGCTCGGGATCCCGCTGGCCGGCAAGACCGGGACAACCAGCGATTTCACGGATGCCTGGTTCATCGGCTTCTCGCCCTCGCTCTGTGCGGGTGTCTGGGTGGGGAACGACCTCAAGAAAACGATCGGCAACAGGCAGTCGGGGGCCGTGGCCGCCCTGCCGGCCTGGATCGAGTTCTTCAAGGGCGTCATCCAGGACGAGAAAAAGAAGGCCGCCGAAGAAGGCCGGGACCCCGTCTTCGAAGACTTCCAAGTCCCCCCCAACATCAACTTCGTGGAGATCGACCGGAAGACGGGCCTGCTGGCGACGCCGGCCTGCCTGTGGCCGATCCGCGAGGCCTTCCTGGCGGGCACGGAGCCCGACCGCTATTGTTCACGCCAGGATCATCTCAAGATACTCGATTACTATGGAACCGAGAAGGCTACCGAAGAGCACGATTAGCCTGGCCCATTCATAAAACGCCATTTCACCCCTCGGGCTTCGCCGTTGGGGCCGGCTCGGCTTGTGAATGACCCAGTTTAGTGGCGGCCCCGCCCGCCTCCCCCGGCAGATCCCCTGGAAACCGAGCCCCGCGAGCCCGACGAAGAGGAACCGCGGGAACCCGAGGAGACCGACCCGCGCGAACCCGAAGAGCCGCGCGATCCCGATGAGACCGACCCGCGGGAGCGGGTGGAGGCCGAGCCCCGGCTCGAGTTTGTGCCCCTCGACATCGAAGAGCCCCGTGACGATGACCGGTTGCCCTGCAGGGAGTTGTAGAACCGGCTCCGGATCGAGCTCGACCGGGAGCCGGGATTGTCCGTGCTGAACTTCCTGACGCTGATCCCCGGAGACGACGGGTAGCCGAATTCATTCCTTCGGGAGGCGCCCCTCGTCACCGTGCCCTGCGGGCGCGACGACGGGTTCTCGCCGGCGCGGCCCACGCGGGATCCGTCCTGCGTCCGGCCCGTCAGCCGCCCTCTGTCCGCTTGTCCCGCCTGTCCCGAGCGCTCGGCGCCTCTCAAGGACGAGGACCCGAGGCCGCGGTCGGCCCCGGCCAGCCGGCCGGAGCTTCCCTGAGTTTCCCGGCGCGGGAAAACTTTGCTCTCGCCCAGGCTGCGCGAGGCGATCCGGCCGTCAGCGGGCCGGATGGATGGAGACTGCGCCGTCAGGTTCATCTTATCCAGGCCCCTGGTCGAGGCCCCGTTCAGGGCCACGGCGGAGATGTTCCTCGCCCGGAGCTGGTCCTTGCTAACGACGGTGAGGGCGCGCGAGTGACCGGGGTAATATCCCGTCCAGCGGTCGTAGAAAGCGCCGCCGTAGAGGACTCCCGGGTAGCCCCACCAGCTCATCGGCGCCCAGGCCCAATAATCCATGCCCCACCACCAACTGACCCAGGCGGGGCCCCAAATCGAAGTCGGGATCCAGTACCAGCCGAGCCCGGCGCCCCAGCCCCAGCGTCCATAATGGAACGGGGCCCATCCCCACGGCTCATAGGGGATCCAGGTCCAGCCTCCCAGGCCGAGCCAGGTCCAGCTGCCGTTATAATAAGGCCGCCAGTCGTCGCCCATGTTGCTGGGGGCCCAGACCCAGCCGTAGGGCCGGACGTAGACCCAATCGCCGTTCTCGTCGAGCTCCCCTTCGAAATCCCGCAGCTCCTCGGGGAGATTCCCCTTGGCGACATAGGAGCCCAGCTTGGCGTCGCGCGACTCGTTCCAGCGGTCGAACCCGTCCTCGGCCACCGCGAAGAACCGGCGCGGCTTGGAGCTGAACCGGCCCTGCGAGGCCTCCACGCTCTGTTCGCTCTTGACGATCTGGGAGCCTTCCTCGCCGGCGGCCTCGATCAGGCCGTGGAAGACGAGTACTTCGGTTTTCTTGTTCTCACGGACGTCGACCCTGTACAGCCCCTCGCCGAGGACATAGAAGGACGCGTCGGACGTATGAAGCTCGATCGACTTTTCCTGGTCGAGATTGTAGATGCTGAAGTAGGCGCTGCCCTTCAGGACCCGGAGCCGGACCTGGTTCGAGTCCTTTTTGGGCAGGGTCACAACCTCGAGCCGGCTGTTGTCGTCGAGCCTGGCATAGTTACTCTTCCCGAAATAGATCTCCGCCCGGCCGCCGGCCGTCGCCACGATGTTCCCGTCCTCGAGGGGCGCATTGAGCAGGCCCTCCTCGGGCTTGGCGTCCGGGGCCCTTTGGATGGACACGGTTCCATTCACAAAGCTCAAACGGGCAAAAGATTCGTTGGTATACTTGGCCTCGTCTTCACCGCGAAGCCCGGCGGAGAAGAAAAGAACGGCGGCCAATCCGAGAAGCATGACAGAGTATTTTTTCATTATCGTTCTCCTACGCACACTCCATTATAGCAAAATCCATGCCAAGGCTTTCCCCTGATAAATTAGCAAGAAGCGGGCTTTTTTGTCCTTAAAAAAGGACGGATGGCCCCCTGGAGGACAGTGTGGGGCAGAAGCGTTGAGGCCGTTCAGGGTTCGACCGGCCAGTATTTCTTGTGCGTTTTGAAGACCGGGGCGAGTTCGGCCGCCGTCGAAGCCGACACCCGCGGGGTCGCCTCGACAGGAAGCGTCGGACCGCTCATAGCGTTTAGGACCCGCCTGACCCCCTCCCTCTGCCCGACGAGATTATACCCTCCCTCGAGCACATAAAGGACGCGGCCCCCCGAGAGGTCCCCGGCGAGCTCCCGCACCTCGGCCGCCAGCGCTCCGAAACCGTCGACGCTCAGCTCCATGCCGCCGAGAGGGTCGCCCCCGAAAATATCAAAGCCAGCCGATACCAGGATGAATTTCGGCTGGAAGGCCCGGGCGACCGGGGCGAGCAGACGCCTGAAAATATAGATGAAATCGCCGTCCGATTTCCCGGCGGCGAGAGGGACGTTCACCGTGAAACCCTCGCCCTTGCCCTTTCCGGCCGCGCTCCAATGGCCGGTCCCGGGATAGTGAGGGAACTGATGGGTGGAGAAGTACAGGACGTCATTCCGCTCTTCGAAGGAGTGCTGGGTGCCGTTGCCGTGGTGAAGGTCCCAGTCGACGATCAGGATGCGCTTCAGACCGAAGGCGCGGACGAGATGCTCGGCGGCGATGGCGGCGTTGTTGAAGATGCAGAACCCAAGGGCCGCCGATGCTTCGGCATGATGGCCGGGCGGGCGCACCAGGGCGAAGGCGTTATCCACCTCCTTCTCCATGATCCGCTCGGCGGCCAGGATTGTCCCGCCGGCGGCCAGCCGGGCCGTCTCGTAGGATTTCGCCGACGTCGAGGTATCGGGATCGAGCCAGACCCGCTCCTTGCCGGCGGTCCGTCGTACTTTGTCATGGTAGGTTTTGGTGTGGATGAGCTCGATCTCCGCGTCGGTGGCGGCCCTGGGCGCGATCACGGGAAACGCCGAGAACGCCGGGTCCTTCTCCAGCATCCCGTAGATTGCCCTGAGCCTGTCCGGGCTCTCCGGGTGCGCCGGCCCCATGTCGTGGTCGAGGTACCGCCAGTCCTTAACGATTCCGGTCGTCATGGCAACCCTCCGTCAACCGAACCACATGCCCCGAGCCTCTCTTCTAGGGTTTGCCGGGGAAGAATTTTTCGAGCTCTTCCTGTTTCGGCTTCTTCGTCAGCAGGCTGACGACGATCAGCGACCCAACGGACACGAAGAGGGCGGGGTAGATGAGCGGGATCCCCCACGGGTCGCCGTCGGGCACTTTGTCGGCCGGCAGCATCTCGGCCATCACCTTAAGGATGATGCAGACCGCGGTGCCGGAGATGATCGAAGCCAGCCCGCCGGCCCGGGTGGCCCTCTTCCAGGCGAGGGCGGCAATCAGGGCCGGCGTGATGGCCGCGCCGTAGATCGTGTAAGCGAAGAAGCTCATCTCCAGGACCGACTTGAGCCGGACGGCCAGGAGAAAAGCCACGACGCCGATCGCCACGACCAGGACCTTTTGCAGGGCCAGCAGCGTTTTCTGGCTGGCGTTGGCGTTGAGGAAGCGCTGGTAGATGTCCCGCATGAGCGTCGTCGATGGCGAGAGAAGATAGTTCATGCCCGTCGAGATGACGACGGCGCAGGCGGCTCCCAGGAGCAGGACGCCCACCGGCGCCGGCACGAGGCTCCGGGCGGCCATCAGCACGATCTTTCCGCCCGCCTTGGGGAGGCTCAGGTCGATCTGCCCCTTGAGCTTGCTGTAGGCGAAGACGGCGATCACGACGACCAGGGTCTCGACGAGGATCGTGCCCACCGTCCACCAGACCACGGCCTTCTTGGCATCCTTCGCCGACCTGGCGCTATAAAACTTCTGGTACATGCTCTGCACACCCAAGAGCAGAAACAGCGTGGAGAGAAAGTAGCCCACCGCCTTGAGCGTCGGGTGGACGCCGAACTGGCTGTTGACGGCGGAAAAATATCCCGGCCCGAGCGACTGGACGGCCTGGGACCAGCCCCCCGCCGCGAGATAGACGAACGGCACCGAAAGCAAACAGGCCAGCACGATGATGATGCCGTTCGGCAGGTCCGTGTAAGCGATGGCGAGCATCCCGCCCAAGGCCGTGAACAGGATGACAAAGACGGCGGCGATCACCGTCCCGACCGAGTCCGAGATCCGGCCGTCGGTGGCGACGTTGAGGATGAACCCCCCGGCCACGAACTGGTAAGAGACGATCGCCGTGAACGACATCAGGAGCGCCATCGCCCCGACGAGCCGGGCCACCGGCCCGTAGCGGACCTCGAGGATGTCGCCGATCGTGTATTGGCCGAAGGTGTGGATCTTGCCGGCGAGGAAATAGATGAGGATGATGCCCACCCAGGCGCCGGCGGCCAGCCAGAGGGCCGAAAAGCCGGCCTTGGAGGCGAACTCGGCGCCGCTGATGAACGTCCCCGATCCGATCCAGGTGCAGATGAGGGTGAAGACCATGACCGGCCACTTGAGCCGGCGGCCGGCGACCATGAAATCCTCCTGGCTCTTGATCCGCCGGGCGCGGAGGAAGTTCAGGGTCGTCAGGACGAAGAGGTAGCCGAGGATGATGTACAGGTAGATCGACATGCTCCCTCCTCCTGCTCCCGCCGGCGGGGCCGTCAGGCCGGCTGCCGGCCCAGGAGCCGCTGGGTTTTCAGACGGATATAGACATACGCCATGACGGCGTATCTCTTGACGTCGTCGAGCGAGCGGATGTTGGCGAGGATGCGCGGCAGCTTGCGGGCGATCGAGACGTTGCCGCCGGAAAGCGACCAGCGGAAGAGAAGCTCGCTGACCTGGCTCCAGGTCAGCCGGTCGAGGAAAAGAGGGACGTCGCCCTGGGCCGTGGGCAGCGTGATGATCTTGGAGGAATGGCTCTCCGACCAGCTGAAGTCGGCGGGCAGCAGCCCGATCTCCTTGGCGGTGGCCTCGAGCGGCGTCCCGGGATAGACGTGCAGGACGGCCACGCTCGCCTCGACCTCGTTCTTGTAGCGCTCGATCAGCCGGATCGTCTCCCGGGCCTCCGCCCAGGTCTCCGTGGGATGGCTGAAGATGAAGAAGACATTGGGAATAATGTCGAGCTCCCGGCACCAGGAGACGACGTTGTGGAAATCTTCGATCTTGATCTTCTTGTCGATGACGGAATTCCGCACCCGCTCCGAGCCGGCCTCGATGCCGAACGAGACGTGGAACAGCCCGGCCTCCTTCATCTTGGCCAGGAGCGGCCGGGTCATCAGGTCGAGCCGGATCTCGCAGCGCCAGAAGACATCCAGCCGCCGCTCGATCATCTTCCTGCAGATCTCCTCGACGCGCCGGACGCTGAGGTTGAAGGTGTCGTCGTAGAAGAAAATGACGCGAGCGCCCAGCTTCTCGATGTCCGATTCGATCTCGGCGACGACGTTGTCCGTCGTCCGCACCCGCACCGCCCGGCCCCAGTTGATCGGGGTCGCGCAGAAGTTGCAGTTGAACGGGCAGCCCCGGCTGGTCATGATATTCACCGCGGGCAGCGGGCCGCGGCCGGGGACCTCGATCTTGAAGCTGTACTTTTCGAACGGGACGAGATGAAAGGCGGGGAAGGGGAGGCCGTCGAGGTTGGTGATGGGGGAGCGGTCGGGGTTGGAGACGACCCGGCCGTCCTGCCGGTAGGAGATCCCGGCGACGTGGGAGATGGCGGCGGCGCGCCCGCTTCCTGTCCAGGGCGTGGGCGAGGTCGAGCATGGTCATCTCGCCTTCGCCCCGGACGACGATGTCGACCTCGGAGATGTGGGCGAGCGTATCTTCGGCGGCCATCGAGGCGTGGGGGCCGCCCAGTACCGTCACCGCTTCGGGCGCCGCTTCTCGGGCGACCTTCAGCAGGCGGAAGCTCTGGAACCGGTTCTCGGTGGTCGAGGTGACGCCCACGATGTCGGGACGGCTGGTCTCGATCTTTCGCCGGATGCCGGCCCAGTCGAGCCCGAGGACGTCGGCCGGGACGATCTCAACCTCCACCCCCGCCTTTTCCAGCACGGCGCCGATGTAGAGCAGCCCGAGCGGCGGCATGCTGGAGCCCTTGGACCAGCGCTCGGCGAAGTAGCCGCCGGGCGGAACGTAGAGCTGGACCTTCATCCTAGAGCGCCGGTTCCGGATCGACGGGCTTCTCGAGCTTCACGGAATAGAGAGTCGTGAAATTCGGCTCCGCCATGGTCGTGCCGTAGATGTAATCCGCGACCTCCATCGACTTGTAGTTGTGGGTGATGATGATGAACTGGGTGTCGGACTTGATGGTCTTCATCAGGTCGAGGAAGCGCATCAGGTTGACGTCATCCAGGGCGGCGTCGACCTCGTCCAGGATGCAGAACGGCGTCGGCTTGTACCGGAAAAGGGCGAACATGAAGGCGATGCTGGTCAGGCTCTTTTCGCCGCCCGAGAGGAGCAGGCTGTGCTGGACCTTTTTGCCGGGCGGCTGGGCGATGATTTCGATGCCACTGTCCATGGGGTTGGCGGAGTCGATGAGCTTGACCTCGGCGTTCCCTCCCTTGAACAGGAGCGTGAACACCTCCTGGAAGTTCTTGTTGACTGGGTGAGGGCGTTCAGGAACTGCGACTGGCTCTCCTCGTCGATCTTGCGGATGGCCTCCTCGGTGGCGTCGATGGATTCGCGGAGGTCGGCTTTCTGCTGGACCAGGAAATCGTGCCGTTCCTTGTGGCCGGCGTACTCCTCCTCGGCCATCAGGTTGACCGACTTGTATTTCTGGAGGTCCTCTTCGGTTTCGGCGAGCTGGTCCTCGATCTCGGCGTCCGAGAGCTCCGCCTCGACGGGCTCGGCCTTGACCTCGTGGAGCGTCTTCTTGAGCTCCTGCCAGCAGGTCTCCTCGAGGTTGACCATGTCCCGGTCGATCTCCGCCCTGGCGATCTCCCAGCGGACCCGGTCCTCCTTTTTTTTCTCGAGCTCCTCCCTCCGGCCGGTCAGGCTCCGATCGCGGTCGACCGCCTCCGACCGTTTTTGCTGGAGGGCCGTTTCCATCTGGGCCAGGTCGTCGTGCCGCCGCTTCTTCTCGACCTCGAGCTCGCCGGCCTTCGCGCCGAGCTCGGCGGCGGCGCGGCGCGCCCCGTCCGACTCGTCACGGGCTGCCCGCCCCTCTTCTTCGAGGGCCAGGATCTTCTTGCCCAGGCCCTCTTTGCGTTCGGTGAGCCCGGCGGCCCGACGGCTCAGGTTGGTCTGCCGTTCCGAGAGGAGGGAGGCTTCCGCACGGAGGGCGATGAACCGTTTTTCGTCCTCGAGGTGCTTTTCTTTGTAGGTCAGAAACTCCCTCTCCTCGGCGGCGATCCGGTCCCGGAGCTCCCGTTCCTCGACTTCGAGCTGGCCGGTCCGCCCGGACAGCGATTCCATCTTGAGCCGGAGGGTCTCTCCATCCCGGTTCCAGATCGCGATCTCTCTCTCGAGAAGCTCCAGGGCCGAGGCCGCCCTGTCCCGCTCGGCCTGGCGGCCGGCCATCTCTTTTTCCTGTTCGTGGGCCTTGAGGCGGAGCTCTTCGAGCCGGCCCGATTGCTCCCGCCGGCCGGTTTCGAGCGATTCCGCCCGACGCCGGTGGTCCTCGAGGTCCGACGAAAGCGGCGCGATCTCGGCATCGTGCTGACTGAGACGCTCCTCGAGTTTCCGGCTCTCCCGGGCCAGGGCGAAGGCCCCGTCGCCTTTCCGGCCGAGCCTCAGCAGACCGGAGGCCAGGAGCAGGTCTCCGGCGGGGGTGATGAAGTTCAGACCGGGCCGGCGCGTCCAGAGCTCGACGGCCGCGGCCATATCGCTGACGATGACGGCGTCGCGCAGGCGCCCGACCGAATCCGCGACCTTCGGGTCGGGCCGGAGCCGGGACTTGAGCCGTCCGAGAACCCGGGGATCGTCGATCGCCGGAACCTCTTCGTCCTTTTCCGAGGGCGCCAGCAGCAGGAACTTTCCCCTGAGCCCCTGATCCCCGGCCCGCCTCCGGAACTCCTCGGCGGGAATGACGGCCGAGTCCGCTTCCTCGCCCCAGAGAGCGTCGACCAGCGACGCGGACTCGGGGTCGACATCGATGAGCTCCGAGAGCCGACCGAGGGTCCCGTCGATCGCGGGCGTGACCTCGCCGGCCTGGGTCTCGATCATCTTCCGGATGGCCTGCAGGTGGTAGCCGTCCTCGTCCCGCGACTTCCGGGCCTCCTCGAGGCGGGCCGAGAGAGAGCCGACCGCATCGCCCTCCGCCTCGAGAGATTTCGCGATCTCCGCCAGCCGGGCTTCCGCCCCGGCCCTCGAGCCGTTCCGTTTCTGCCAGCGCTTCCCTGAGCGCGGCCAGGCTTTCCTCGTGCGCGGCCAGCCGGGCTCTTTCCTCCTCGAGCTGCGCCCCGAAGCTTGGCTTCCCGGCGCGCCTCGAGCTCGAATTCCCTGCCGGCCCGGAGGGCCTCGTTCCGGAAGTCGGTGAGCGCCGCGAGCTTTTCGAATTGCTCCGCCTTGAGCGCGCTGATGGCGCTTTCCAGGCCCGCTGAGCCTTCCCCGGCTGACCGGTAGGCGGCTTCGCTCTGGACGATGTCGTCTTTTTTCAGGCCCAGGGACCGGTCGAGTTCCTCCAGGTTCGTTTCGCACTCGAGGAGTTCAGCCGTGATCTGCTCCATCTCCTGGCCGAGCTCGGCGGCCGCGGCGGCCGAGCGCCGGCCGCTTTCCCCCAGAAACTCGACCCTCTTTGTCTCCCGCTCTTTTTCGCTTTCGGCCCGGGCCAGCTGGGCCTCGAGGGCGAACAGCGCTTCCTGGCCCTCTTTGAGCGATTTTTCGAGGTCCCAGATCTCGGTCCGCCTGTCGGTCAGCTCCTTTTCCTCGGTCTTGAGCCGCAGGGCGAGCGCCTTTTCCGTGGCCAGGCTGGCCTCGAGCTGACCGGCCGCCTCCAGGTGGCGCCGTTCGAGCTGGCTCAGCCGCCGGCGGAAGTTGAGGCCGGTGAGCTCGCGGATCTTCTCGCGGAGCTTTCTGTAGCGGACCGCGGCCTGGGCCTGCCGCTGGAGGGAGTTTTTTGCCCTGGCGACTTCGGAAATGATATCCTCGAGGCGGATGAGGTTCTGCTCGCTCGAAGCCAGCTTGCTCTGAGCCTCCTTCTTTTTGTCTTTGTAAAAGGCCGTGCCGGCCGCCTCCTCGAGCAGCATCCTCTTTTCGGACGGCTTGGCCGCCATCAGCGACCCGATCGCTCCCTGCTCGATGACGAAGTATTCTTTCTCGGCCACCGCCCTTTTCCAGAGGGTGTCCTGGATGTCCTTGAGACGGGCGGGCTTGCCGTTGAGGCGGTATTCGCTCTCCCCGGACCGGAAGACCCGGTGGTTGATGATCGTCTCTTCTTCCTGCGGGTGCTCGAAAGACAGGGTGACATCGGCCATGCCGAGAGGAGGCTTCTTGGCGTTGCCGTTGAAGATGATATCCTCGGTCTTCTCTCCCCGCAGCCCCTTCTGCCGCTGGCCGCCGAGCACCCAGAGGATGGCGTCGACGATGTTGCTCTTGCCCGTGCCGTTCGGCCCGACGATGGCCGTGATCCCGGGATGAAAAACGATCTTGGTCCGTTCGGGAAAAGACTTGAATCCCTGGATCTCCAGCTTCTTGATGATCATGGCGCGGCTATTGTAGACAATTTGCCCCGCTTTTTAAAGGGCGCGGAAATTACTATAATAGCCGCATGAACCGGCCGGCCAAGAAACTGGGCTCTCAGCTCTTCAGGCTGCGGGGCCGCAGGAAATCGGTGGTGTTGCTGCAATGGGCGAACTGGGTGCTGCTGGGTGTCTCCTGGGGGATGTCCCTCCGGGCCTACCTCCGGCTGCCCGGGCGCATGGCTTTGTGGCCGAGCGTCTGGCGGCCGGAGCCGATCCTCGTGGACAGGTCCTGGCACTTTTTCCTCTACCCCGCGATCCAGACGGTCATCTTTTTCGGGGCCCTGGCCCTGGCCCGGCGGTTTTTCATCCGCAGGTCCGACGGCGAGGACATCGCCAACCTCAAGGCGGAGACGGCCTATCTCGAGTTGATCTTCGCGAGCCTGTTCTTCATCCATCTCCAGACGAGCCTGATCCTCATGTCTTTCGGCCTGGGCGGCGGCCTCAACATCTCCTACCTGGCGATCATCGTGGCCGTGCTGATCATGCTCGTCCCGTATTACCTGATCCGGCGCCGGATACTCTCGAGGTAGGGAAGGGGCGCGCCGCCGCCGCGCCCATTGACACTTCGGCGCAAAACCATTATTTTCTTACTGCCGGAGCCGTCCGGCGATGGGCCAGCGTAGCTCAGTCGGTAGAGCAGCTGATTCGTAATCAGCGGGTCGGAGGTTCGATTCCTCTCGCTGGCTCTCCCTTAACCATTCCTTTTCAGCGACTTACGTCGTTCCCGCCTTTTTAAATCTGCTGGTCTCTGTCCGCCTGCCATTCATGTTTGGCAAGGCTGCCTCATCTTCTGTCTACTCTAGTCCGGATTTTCCGGGCTGATCTGGTTGCCGTTCCAGCGCCGTCCCACAGCCACAGCCGAGGTCGCCGAAGTCGACCATGATCTCCTCTCGCGCGTCGCCGTTCGTATCGGCCGACAAGATGTATTCGGGATCCATGGATGAGATTTGCCCCCACGTGCCGTCGTTCCACACCCACAACCCGACTGCCGAAGTCGACGGCGATCTCATCTCCCCGTCCCCGGTCACATCGGCGGTGATCATGTATTCGGCGTTGGCATCCGTGAGCTCCGTCCATGAACCGAATCCCATAGCCATAGGCCCATAAGGCCGAAGTCGCCGATGATCTCATCGAGATGGTCGGAATTGATATCTGCCGGGATGACGAAATCCGCATCGGCCCCTGACAGGTTCGCCCAGCCGCCTGGGTCACGATACTGCCAGAGACCAAGGGTGCCGAAATCAGCAGCCAACCAATTCCTTCCTTGGGTCATGAAGTCCGCATTCGCACTGCTCAGCTGACTCCAGTTGTTACCCCCTGGCGCAAGGTAAGCACCACCATATGCCCACGGAGCCAAAGTCGCCGAAAACTTGACTAAAACCACCAAAATAGGTGACGGGGGGAGTGCTTCCGTAACGATCTCATCTGCGTTTCCACCAGATACTGTATCCGATTCGGCGTTGGCTGAAACCACGCGCCAATCAAAGTAGCCAGTGCCGAACCCGCCAAAATCGCAAAAAGGACTCATCTGCCATCGCTTCCTCCACCGATATACTCGGGCCGCCGGCCTCGATTCACATTCCGCGCTTAGCTGAGTCCAAGCCCCGCACGCCGCCGTGCCGCATCCACCGCCATACCTGGCCGAAATCGCCGATGATCCCATCCATGGTCGCCGTCTGGTGCCAAAGGTAACCAGATCTCCGGGATTTTCGGAGGCTAACTGACTCCAGTTGCCCTGGCATAAAGCCAGATGCCGGGCCGGTCCAAAGTCACCGCCACCTCGGCCTTACGATACCATCAACATACCCCACCGCATACGTGCTGAACCGTCGGGAATTGGCGTCTGCGTGGTGACACCGCGTCGTGGTCCGTCGTGTTCGTTGGTTGGTTCGGCTGTGACTTAAGGGCTACTCCCCGAGCAAGAGGAAACCAGCAGGGTGATCGCCACGCGCAAACGGAGTGAAAACGATTTGCTCATTTCTCCTTTTCCTTGTCCTCTTTGCCGACCCTCTGGATGTTCTGCAGCGTACGCCGGGATCGTGCCGTCGTTCCCGAGCTCAATCCCCGAGCCGTCCAACATCTCCAAGCGGAAGGTCACGGCAAAGGACACCTTCCCTTCACCCTTATCCTCCGCGTCCAGTTTCATCTGGATCAGCTCGAAGGGATAATCAATGCTCCGGGAATAGCTATACGCTCCCTGAAAACCGACTTTGCGGTTCGTGGCGATGATGATCTTCCGCCCGCCGTCCCCGGTCGGGAACTGATACGCGTAGTGGAACGCCCAGTCCGTCTGCGTAGGAAGCCTGATATAGCCGACGCCGGGCATTTTGGTCAGAACTTCGAACAGCTTACCCTGGCCGCCCTCGCTAAACGCGTCGACGAGCTGCTGCCGTTCTTCGGGAGTGGACCAGCGCTCGATCGTGATCATGACCTGGCCGGATTTTATGGCGCTACCTGCGCCACCGAGGTTCACGGCCCAGGCCGCGAACTTCTCTCCTTTCTGGGGCTTGTCCTGGGGATCGTCGGCGGCGCCCGCCAGGAGCGCGCCGGCGCCCAGGAGCAGAAGTGCCCCGAGAAAAACCAGCAGGGTGGACACCATGCCCAAGCGAAGAATGAAGCGTTTGCTCATCATGCCTCCTTAGGGGCGAGCGGCTGGGTAGAAATACACGAATCGGCCGCATTGCCCTCGGCCAACAGGCATTTATCAACTAATCCGGATTTTCCGCGCTGATTTGGGTCCAGACACCCGAGTCCCAGATCCATACGCCGAGTGTCCCGAAATCCACCATCAGCTCGCGGTTAGAATCGTCGTCAAAATCGCCGGCATCGAGATTGTCCGGATCGGCCCCGCTCAGCTGGACCCAGGCGCTGCCGTCATATTCCCAGAGTCCCAGGGGGCCGAAATCAACGAACACGATTGATCCGCCGCTAGACATATACTCCGGGTCCGCGGCGCTGAGCTCGGTCCAGACGCTGAAGTCATATTCCCAAAGCCCCAAGGGCCGAAGTCGACGTCGAGGCATTCGGGAACCCCAATGGAGTGCCGGACGATCATATACTCCGGGTCCGCGGCGCTGAACTGCGTCAACTGTCCGCCTCCTACCGATATCCAGGCCCAGAGACCCAGGCTAGCGAGGTCCGCTATGAAATTAGAGTTCAATAGGTTAGATCTGAAGACAAAGAATTCAGGGTTGAGATCAGCGACCAGAGACCATGAGTAGCTAGGATATATCGGGCGCACCCAGATACCCGCAGTTCCGAAGTCTGCCAAAAGAGAAAGGGATGCAGGATTACCAGGCCATACCACATATCGAACGGCAAAATAATCCGGGTTCTCGGGGGTCAGCTGCGACCACGCACCATCTGTCCATAACCAGAGCCCAAGCTCTCCAAAATCACAAAATAACTTCCCCGGAAAAGGCAAGGGCGCGAAGACGATATACTCGGCGTTATCCGCACTGATCTGGGTCCAGACACCGTTTTGCCAGATCCAGAGACCGAGCGTCCCGAAGTCGGCAACGATATCGCCTTCGCCGGCGACCAGCTCCTCGGCCTGGTGGGTGCTGATCTGACCCCAGGCCCCGGCATCGTATATCCAGACGCCGAGGCCGGGGAAGCTCATGACCGCCTCGTCGGTGTTGTCGCCGTCAAAATCCCCCACAGCGATGCGATTGAACACGTCGGGAATGGACGGCGCTTGGGCGATGGCGAGGGACGACAGAACGATCATCAAGCCCAAGCAGGGAATGAAACGTTTGCCTATCGTGCCTCCTTTGGGGAAGCTTAGGGGACTTGGGCCTTGATATGATAAGTGCTTGTTTCTAAAAGATGCCCTTATTCTTAAGGCTTCCCCTGGTCCTGTTTGGGATGCTGGACTATTTAATAAAGAAAGTCAATAGGCTGGCGGCTTCTTCCGTCATTGCAGCCCTGCTCTGCTGGCTGAAATAGTGTGTCCGGTTTTGTGACCACACCTCAAACCGGAGAATCCTTCTCCAGAGCCTTCTCCCATGGACACTGTGTTCACTTTTCGGCCCTTCCAGAGGTTCCGGAGTTTCCCTAAATTTC
Organism: Candidatus Aminicenantota bacterium; assembly: GCA_963764885.1. Classification (GTDB taxonomy): domain Bacteria; phylum Acidobacteriota; class Aminicenantia; order Aminicenantales; family UBA8522; genus CAVSCD01. The sequence continues at coordinate 183,678 of CAVXUH010000002.1, read as the reverse complement.
CCGATTTCTCCCTGTTGGCAGCCCGAGAAGGTGCCCTTTTCCCTGAGAGTGTAGAGGATTCTTAAGCAGCGGGTCGGAGGTTCGATTCCTCTCGCTGGCTCTCTCTTATTGCTTCTTTTTCAGTGACTTCTGTTCCTTGGCTATCTTCACATCAGCCTATATCTGCCATTCATGTTTGGCAGGGCTGCCTCATCTTCTGTTTATTCTAATCCGGATTATCCTCGCTGATCCGGGTCCAGGCGCCGTTCCACATCCAAAGACCTGAGGCGCCGAAGTCGGTCAGGATCTCCTTCGCGCCGTCGCCGTTCGTATCGGCCGACAATATGTATTCGGATTCGATGACCGAGATCTGCGACCAGGGGCCGTCGTTCCAGACCCACAGGCTGGCGGACCCGAAGTCCACGGCGATCTCGTCGGTTCCATCCCCCGTCACGTCGGCACTGATCATATATTCGGCGTTCGCATCGGTGAGCTGAGTCCATTGGGTATCCCATAGCCACAAACCCATAGCGCCGAAGTCGCCGACGATCTCGTCCACGCCGTCGGCATCGATTTCCGCGGAGGCGATGAAGTCCGCGTCCGCCCCGCTCAAGTTCGTCCAGACGTCCGTCCAGACGCCACCGATTAATGACATATAATACTCCCAGAGGCCAAGCGCTCCAAAATCGCAGATCAGCCGCTCCGCTCCGGACAACAGCCGCCTTCCCTTGATCATATGATCCGGATTCGCGCCACTCAGAGGCACCGGGGGGGCATAGTAATACCCGCCTCCCGTCTGCCATAGGCCCAGGCTGCCGAAATCGGCGATGTGCATAGTGTACATCGCGATAATTCCGTCGGCGTCAGCTCCGCTCTCAATACGCCAGCCGGCAGCATATTGCCATAATCCTAATCTGCCAAAGTCGCCAATAAAAACCTCGCCAGGGGTGCTTCCGCCTGTATAGCCCAGGCCGTCGGCCATGGATTCCACATTAGCGGCGCTGTACTGCTTCCATGTTCCACGCTCCCACATCCACAGTCCCTGGGAACCCAAGTCAGCCACGACATAGATATAGTAGCGCCACCGGGATTCGCTGAAGCTGTACCACCGGGATTGCCTAAAGGCGAACAGGCTCTCCGGGTTCTCGGGAGCCAATTGCCTCCAGTTGCCCTGGTCATAAAGCCAGATACCGGCGGATCCGAAATCGACGGCGACCTCATCTTTTAAATCATAATCGACATCACCAACGGCATACTTGCTGATTTGTGGGTCGATCGGAGTCACCGCGTTGACAGATGCGTCTTGGTTCTTCGAGTTCGTTGGTAGGCTCGTCTGTGACCAAAGGCCTACTCCTCCGAGCGAGAAAACCAGCAGGGTGGATACAACACATAAGCGAAGAATGAAACGTTTGCTCATCATACCTCCTTTGGGGAGGCTTAGGGAACTTGGGCCTTGAATGATAAGTGCTTGTTTTTAAAAGATGCCCTTATTCTTAAGGCTTCCCCTGGTCCTGTTGAGGATGTTAGAATATTTTATAAAAGAAAGTCAACAGCGCCCGGGGGAGTCACTCAGGCCTCTGTGGCTGAAGATGTGCGGTCCTGCGGGCGATGGCAAGGTTGGCTCCGGCCAAGCCCAATAAGAGCAAGAGGATTCCGGCCCAGAGATGTTTTTCCTTGACCTGGAACCGGCCCGCGCTCACCGGGCTCCGGTAGGGCCGGACGGTATCATCGGCCGACGCGGCCTCGGCCCTTAGCCCGGGATCCCACCTGTATCCCGATTTTTCGAGCGTCCGGCCGAAGTGGTTCTCCAGGATTCGGTTCTCCCGGAAGGCGACGAAGAGCGCTTCGCGCCGCGCCTCGCTGGTTTTGGCCCGGCGCCCCTCCTCGAGCTTCCGGTCCCGCCGGAAGATGTGGATGCGCATCTCGTAAAGGAAAGGATGGATCAGGGGGCTGTAGTGGGCCAGAAAATCGGCGTAATTTTTGTCCTTCCATTCGCGCAGAACGCGCGCCCATTCGTCCGACCTGTTGATGTCGTCGGCCTCGAGCCCCTCGAGCGACAGCCGCGAATAGAAGACACCGGCTTCGGGATCGACATGTTTTATGGTGAACTCGTACATCGGCTCTTCCCGGAGGAGGAACGATAGGGAAGGGAGCCGCTTCACGAATCGCGCCGTGCGCGCCGGCGTGTTGGAGGCGCACAGCCCGAGGATGAGGATCTGGAAGGCAAAGAGAATTGACACACGCCTCAGCGACCTCGGACCGGCCTTTTCGCTGATGTTCGCGGGCCGGACACCCTTCCAGATCGCCATTTGGATGAGCCCGGCGGCCAGGGCGTTGAGCCCGACGTCCCGGAAATCCCAGTAGCGGCCCGGGGTCAGCCACTGCAGGATCTCATCGGCGGTTCCGACCAGGGAGCCGGCCAGGAACGCCGTGATATAGATGCTCTTGTCCCGGATCGTCAGGCTCAGGGCGCGGAAGAGCACGAAGCCTAGGAGTCCGTATTCCAGGAAATGGACAGCCTCCTCGGGCGCCCGCCAGAGCCTCAGGGTGAAGTGGACGTATAATCCGAGGACGGCGGTCAGCCAGAGATAGCGCGGCAGGGAACGGACTTTCAGCACGAAGACGAGGAGATAAATGACGCCGAGGAACGCCGCGGCGACGCCTGCCAGTACGGTAAATCCGAAGGCAGTCCGTCCCCACCTGGACGATACGAAATTTTGGATCAGCCTGGCCAGGGGAACCACAGAAAATATGGCCAGGGTGCATAATCCCACCCAACCCCAGGCGGCTTGCCTTTTGTGGGTACTGACGGGGGAACGAATCATGCCCTTCCATGATACAAAAAAAGTTTGGAAAAACTAAACTTTTCCTTTGACATTCAATAAAAAATACTATTTAATTAAGTTACGCTGCTGGCTGGAGAGGGATCCTCCTTAGCCCCGCTTCCTTTTCCTTTTTCAAACCTTGGCGCCTCACCAGCCAGCGCCTTCCATTTTTTGTCACCTTGCCGTTTTTTGTCTATCCTCGCAAATGGTGACAGGATATCAATTCCCCAATTTCGGATTGAACCCGGCGAGGTAAAACCGCGACGAGGAATAAATATGTCTTTCGACGGATATCGCCGATGGAGGGAGCTAAACACTTCCCGCGGGGCCGGCGTAATGGTTCATTGAGAGATCGGCATGGAAGAGAAGGCGTTCGTTCCCGGGAGCCCCGACGAAAACAGGGCGGCTTTCCGGGATCTGTTCGATGCCTACAGTCCCGCCGCTACCGCCCTGGCCATGAATATCCTGCGGAACCGCGACGACGCCGAGGACGCCTGCCAGGAAACCTTTGTCCAGGTCTACCGAAACCTCGAACACTACGATCCGCGGCGGAGCTTCAAGACTTGGTTCAATGCCATTCTGTACAGGCGTTGTCTCGACCAGCTGAGGCGGCGCCGCCGTGCCCTCGCGCTCGTGAGGAAGGTCCAGAGCGACCCGGCAGCCCTGCCTGCTGTCAACGCCTCTCTTTCTCCGGCAGACCGGACCCTCCCGGCCGTCCTCCTCGACCGTTTGAATGCCAAAGAGCGGACTGCCCTCTGCCTCTGGGCGAACGACGGGTACACGGCCGCGGAGATCTCCGAGGTCCTGCGCTGTTCGGCCGGCACGGCCCGCGTTTATCTTTTCCAAGCGAGGAAAAAAATCAAAAGGCTATTGGAGAAGGACCATGTTTTCCTGCAACGCTGCTGATCGGCTCTACCGACTGGTGCCGCTGAGGCCCTGGCGGGCTTGGCTGACCAGCGCCCATTTTGAGCGCTGCCCTGCCTGTCAGAAACAGCTCGCCAGCGCGGCGGAGGCCAGGTCGCTCTTCGTCCAGGAGTCCGACTCACAACGGTCCGAGTCGCTCTGGGACGGTGTCGCCCGGACGCTGGCCGAAAGCGATAACAGACCCAGCGTCAAGCCGCAGCCCGGTTTCCACAGCCGGGCATGGCGATGGGCCGCGGCCGGCATCGTCCTGGTCGTCCTGGCCGGCTACTGGGTCCGCAAGGATTTCCGTCCGGAGGGCGTCCCGGCCTCAGCGCCCGCCCGTTTCGAGCTTGACTACGTCCGCGTCGGCGGACTTCCCGCCGACGCCTATATTTATGAACCCCAAGGCTCGGACATCGTCATCGTCTGGGCAGGGAAACCCAACTAGGAGGCGGATTATGAAAAAGAGCGTCCTTATTCTTCTGGCGGCTGTCGGACTTGTCCTTATCAATATGAGCTATGCGATTCCGGACCCCGGCAGCATCGTCAAGCTCAGGGTTTTCGAGGGACTCAAGGAGGGCAGCCCCGCCGCCCAGATCGTCACGTCGTCCTTCCTGAAATACATGCTGTCGGCCAATATTCCCTCCGCCGCCGCACTCGAAGCGGAGCAGAACCAGATCAAAAAAACCTTCAACTTGAGCGATGTTAAGCTGGTGACCGAAACCGACATGAGCTGGGAGAAGGGAGAATGGCAGAAGGCCCATCACCTGTTTCGCCTGGACGGAAAGCTCTATGAGGTAGCGATCGCCTCCAAAGACGCGTTCTCCCAGCCGTTCAAGATAGAAGTCAACGAAGTCTCGGAAAAGGAAACCCGTAATCTGCTCGACACGGCTTTCACCATTCCGGGCAAGAGCGCTGCGGTTTTCGGGTTCGAAGACAGCCACGGGAAGCCGTATTTCATCTCGCTCCGGGAGGAGGCGGTCAGCGGCGGCATCGTGGGCGGCGTTGCGGGCGGAGTCCAAGACGGAGTTGAAGGCGGCGTCGTTGGCGGGGTTAAGGGAGGCGTGCCCGGCGGTGTCGTCGGAGGGATCCAAAAGGATTATGTCGACAAGAAACGCCTGGAATTCGAAAAGGACGCCGTGGCCTGCCAGGGAGATATCAAGGCGCCCGGGCTCATCAAAAAAGTCGACCCGGTTTATCCCCAAGAAGCGCGAAAAAGCGGAGTCCAGGGCGTGGTGATTTTGGAGGCCAAGATCGATGAATACGGGCGGGTCATAGATGTGCTGATTCTCCGTTCTGTCCCACTTCTGGACCAAGCGGCCATCGACGCCGTGAAACAGTGGGTCTACGAGCCGGTGATCATCGAGGGCCAGGCGAGGAAGGTCCTGGTTACGGTCACCGTGAAATTCCAGCTTGGCGAAAAGGACATCGAAAAGTTCGCAGAGGGGGCTGTCAAAGTCAAGGACCAGATTCAACCGCCCCGGATCGTCAAAAAGGTGGACCCCGTTTACCCTGAAGAAGCGAGAAAGTCGGGCATCGAGGGCGTGGTGATCCTCGAAGCGCGGACGGATATCCAGGGAAAGGTGAAGGACGTCATGGTCTTGAGGTCAGTGCCGGCCCTCAACCAGGCGGCGATCGACGCCCTTAAGCAGTGGGTATATGAGCCCGTGATCGTGGCCGGCAGTCCAAAGGAGGCCGTCTTCACCGTGACGATTGCCTTCAAGCTGAACGGCGGCAAGAAAGAAGGCCGCGAGAAAGAGGCGGCCGCCGGGACGGGACAGGTCGAGCCCAAGCTCGTCACGAAGGTCAATCCGGTCTATCCGGAAGCCGCCCGTCAAGCCGGCATCCAGGGCACCGTGCTTCTCGAAGCCAAGATCGACGAGAAGGGAGACGTCGTCGCGGCCAAGGTGCTGAAGTCGGTTCCCGAGCTCGATCAAGCGGCGATCGACGCGCTCAAACAGTGGAAATATGAGCCCGTCATCCTTGAGGGGAAACCCGTAGGGGTCGTCTTCACGGTGACGATCCGTTTCGCTTTGAAATAGCTTACCTAGTGGTGCGTCTCGCAAATATCTTGACGTTGAAATGATCGATGAAGACGCGCCACCGCGGGGGAGTTTGAGGGGGACGGCATCGTTCCCCTCAGGGGGTCAGCTGAGTGCAACGAAGCGCCGAGGGGGGAGCCTGACTCCCCCCTGGAAGTGTCCCGTCCCTGCGGATGACTTTGGAAAGAGATTTACGAGACGGGACACTAGAATGCCCCGCGGGCCGGAGCGGCGGACGGCCCTCCGGCGGGCGGGTACTTGAGCTCGGACCCCAGGAGGCTGTGCGGTATGAGAAAAACGACGAGCATCAGGATCGCCGCGGCCAGGATCCAGCCTCTGGCCCCCCGGCCCTTCCGGCCGGCCACCATGGCGACGATCCAGATGACCATGGCGATGAGCGTCTTGTTGTCGGTCAGGTCCCAGCCGATGGGCACGCCCGTCCACCAGGTGCCGAAGGCGAGCTTCTGAACGATCGGCCCCAAGACAAAGCCTCCGACGAATAAAAAGAACACGGTCCAGGCGCCGAACAGGCGCGGATGGTCGCCCTTGGAGAGCGCGGCCAGCCCGGCCCGCGTAGACAGGAGCATGGCGGCGAACATAACGAGGATATGGGCCAGAAGGACGCCGAGCGGTACGTGACCCTTGAAACGGATGACGACGGGCTTGTCTCCCGTGAGCGAGACGTCCTGGCCGCGGTCGTTGAGGACGATGCGATAATCGAGCTTGCCGGCGGCGGGCTGCTTGGGCAGGTATCCCACCAGCCGGTCCCCCTGTCGGGCCATGGGCGACTCGGACCAGGAGTCGCCGGTCTTGGACCGCCTGAAAAGGATCCGTCCCGTAACCTCCGGGCCGGCGACGGCCACGCCGACTTCGCCATCCGCCGAAGTCTCGGCGCTCCGGGGAAGCTCGAATCTCACGCGAGAGCCGCCGACCTCAACCGCTCCCCGAAGGTGATAGGTGGGACCGGTCCGCCTCTGGTAGACGGCGCTGGCGGCGGTGATGATGAATGCCAGGATCCAGATGAAGGCCTTTTTCATGTCAATCCTTGATCTCGATACCGCCGAGGATCGCCGAGGCCCTGACCCGCAGAGTGCCCCCGGCCTGGGCTCCCGGCTCATAGGTGTGTTTGTCCTCGACGCCGCCGAGGAGCGGGCGCGCCTCCATCTCCACGCGCCAGTTATGCGGGACGCGCAGGGTGATGCCGCCCATGATCACGGACAGGTCGAGGGCCGCCGAGCCCTCCGCCAGCCCCGCCCCCCGCAGATCAAGGTCGATGCCGCCCATGATGGCCGTGGCCTTGCCCCCGCGAAAATCGGGCGTATCGACGCGCCGGTCCAACCCGGAGACAATGGCGAAGAGATCGAGCGTGCCTTCCTTGATGTTCGTCGCCGCCGGCAGGCCCCGGCTCAGGGCGCCGATCAGGATCCATACCCCGATGAAGATCACCAGCACGGGCCAGACATAGTGCCAGGCGCTCCGCCCCAGGATCTCGAGCTTCCAGAGCTCGAAAATGACGCCCAGGGCAATGAGCAGCAGGGGCCCGCCGGTATTCCGGAAATTGTTGGCGAAGAGCTGCCAGAGGCCGACCAGGATCAGGATCAGCGGCCAGTGGCGCGAGATGACCCTCCCCAGGTGCAGCCAGTCCAGCTGCTGGAGAAGCAACAGCACGCCGAAGAGGATTATGATGATGCCCCAGAAAATGCGGCCCGAGGAATCTCTGTGAGTAGGCATTTTGACCTCTCCTTTCGTCCTACGATTTATATATCACACTTCTTTCCGGCAGGAAACTTCCGCTTCGGTATGCCTGGCTTATCTGAGGATCCGTGGGCGTGAAGAACGGGTGGCATGGCGATCAAAAAAAAGTCGATGGCGGAGACATGCGTCATGAGGAGGGCCGTATAAGAGCCGGAGCGGGCACGGTTTCCCGAGCGGAAGGCGGGGATTAGAGGCGGCGGATGTTCAGGCCGCCGCTCACCTCGAGGACGAGCCCCGTGGAGAACGGGAAATACCCTCTGGCCAGGGCGGCCACGGCCTTGCCGACATCCTCGGGAAAGCCCCAGCGCTTCTGCGGGACCAGCCCCTCGGCGAGGAGCTTGTCGTACTTCTCGCGAACCGGTGCGGTCATATCGGTCTCGATGATCCCCGGCCGGACCTCGTAGACACAGATGCCCGACTCGGCCAGCCGGTCGGCAAAGAGCGTCGCCGCCTGGCTCAGGGCGGCCTTGGAGATACAATATTCGGCGCGCATCGGCGAGGAGACGACGGCCGAGATCGAGGTGATGAAGACGATCGCCGGTTTGGGCCCCGGTGACTCCTTGATCTGCTGGATCATCAGCCGGGCCGCCCGTTGCGTGAAAAAGAAGCCGCCGCGGGCGTTGATGCCGAACACCCGGTCGAAGCTCTCGGGCGTCGTTTCCAGGATATCCATCCGGACGAGCGGCCCGACGCCGGCGTTGTTGACGAGGAGGTCGATCCGGCCGAACCGCGCGGTCGCCTCCTTGAGGATCCTCTCGTGGGCGGCGAGGTCGGCGACGTCACCCTGGATGGGCACGAATTCGGCGCCGAGCTTGGCCAGGAGGTCCCGGACTTCGAACAGGCCGGTCTTCTTGTTCTCTGGTTCGAAGACGATGTCGACGCCGGCGATCTCGAACCCGCCGTTGGCCAGCTCGAGCGAGATGCCGCGGCCGATGCCGCGGCCGGCGCCGGTGACGAGGGCGACGGGTTTTCTGGTCATGATCCCTCCTTGCGCACGATCCTGTCTTCCCGGTAGTCGCGCCAGACGTTTTCGAACCAGGCGTCGACATCCGGTATCGGCCGGACCTCGGTCCACTGCTTGACGACGCGGCCGTTTTCATCGAGCGAGATCTCGAGGATCTTCTGATCGACGACCGCTCCCGGCGGGTTGAGCGAGAATCTCCAGGATTCGCCCATGCCCGGACAGGGCTCCTTGCCCGCGGGGTCGAGGACGAGATAGGAGCCGCGGCTCTTCCCGCCCTGTTCGAGGTATTCGCGGATGGCCTCGAGGTAGAGGGCGTGGGTCAGCCCGAGGTCGAGGTTACGGAAGGCTTCCGGGAGGAGGCCCGGGGCGGGGACCCTCATCGCCGACTCGAGCCGGCCGCAGAGGTCCCAGGCTTCTTCGACGGCCCGCCGGGCGCTGTCGGGGCTTCGGATGGCCGCCCCGCAGGCCGACATCCGCTGCTGGAGCTCGCGCCTCAGCTTGAAGACCTGGGCCTTGTCCCTGGTTTTCGGGTCCACCATCTTCCGGGCCAGCTCGATCTTTTCGGCGGCCTGGCCGCGCGCCCGGGCCAGGAACGCGCCCGCCGCGGGAGGCCCGCCGGCGTACCGGCGGGCGATGAACAGGGCCGCTCTCAGGCCACCCACTTGCCCGGAATTGAGGGCGGCGCCTCCCGGCCGCCGGACGCCGTGGCTGCCGTTCACCTCGCCCACGGGGAAGAGATGGGCGATGTTCGATTCCCACCAGCTGTCGCCCTTGAGCCCGCCGTTGTTGTGCTGGGCGCAGAGCGCGATCTCGAGCGGCTCGGCGGCGAGGTCGATGCCGTGGCTCCGGTAGAGGTCGATCGCCGGCGGGTTCATCCGCGCCAGCCGCTCGATGGGCGTCGGCAGGAGCGCCCCCGACCTTTCGAGATATTGGCGGGCGTCGCCCGCCAGGCTCCCGAGCGAGAAATCTCCGAGCCGCCCGCCCCCCCCGGGGTTGCGGCGATAGTCGAGGAAGACACGGCGGCCGCTCCCGACCGTCTCCTGATAGACCAGGAGGTCGATGAGCGAGGAGCCGAAGTCGGCGACCTTGGCGGCGTCGAACGGCCACTGGTACCCCTTGAGGAAAATGGCCGTGGCCAGCTTTCCCATGTCCGGGAAGAAATCGGCCAGGAACTCGCGCTCGCCGCGGCCCCCGGCGTCCGTCGAAAAATACCGCGGGACGACCTGTTGGTAGGTTCCCGAGAGGTTCCAGCGAAACTTGGTCGAAGCCAGGCCGAACTGGGATTCCGTGAGATTCTGGCCGGCGGCGCCGATCTCGAAGGCCAGGCCGTGCGAGCCGAGCTGGCTTTCGGGATAGACCGAGGCCGCGTAGATACCGGCCGGGCCGCCCGTCCCGAGGATGATGTTGACGGCGTTGAACAGGACGAACCCGGCCCCGGGCCGGTCGAGCCGGTCGAGGTCGAGGGCTAGGGCGCCGATCACGCTCCGGTCCGGTCCATGTCCGTGCGTCAGCAGCCCGATCACCTGGTGCCTGTCGAAGACCGCGATCCCGCGCCGCCCGACTTCCCGCGCCAGCGCCTCGAACATGAGCCTTGAGGTGAGCGGCCCCGCGGAGGTGGCCCGCTGCCGTGGGTCGTGATCGGTCTTGTAGCCGACGTAAGCCCCGTAGGCGTCGTGGGGGAACGGCACGCCGAGCTCGACGAGATGGAAGAAGGCGCGCGCGGAATTCTGGGCCTCGGCGAGGGCGATGTCGCCCTGCATCGAGCCCCCGGAAAAAAGGTCTACGGCCATCCGGAAGGCGGAGTCGGGAAGCTCGCCCGCCAGCGACAGCTTGTAGTAGGTCTGCTTGTCCGAGCCGGCGTTGTTCGAGGTGCCGCCGCCCCATCTGTCGGTGGCCACGGCGATATCGGTGACCCCGAAGTCGTGGAGGCAGAGGGCGGCGTTCAGGGCGGCCGCGCCGCTGCCGATGATGAGGGTATTCAGGGAATGAACGGGGAGTCGCGCGCCCTTGATCGAGGCCCAGCTCTTCTTCAAGAGTATTCTTTACGCTCCTCTCGTTACTATTTTGACGTAAAACGCCTTTCGGCTCAATCTTCTTTTTTTGCGCGGGAGAGGCGGCGGTCGGCCCGGGCGACTTCCCTGGCCCGGCGGTACTCGGGTGCGTAGAGCTCGGCATCGCGCACCGCGCAGCCGACCCGGCTCCCGCCCCGGAGCATTTCGGAGCACTTGGAGCAGGCCGTGCAGACGCGGCGCGGGTCGAGGCGCCCCGAGGACTCGAGGTCGGCGGCCCAATCCGGGTAGGCGATGGCTTCCCGCCCGAGCCCGATGAGCGAGGCCCTCCCGGAAGAGACCATGGCCGCGGCGACCGGCGGAAAAAAGTGACGGAGCCAGGAATAGCCACCGCCGACGACCCTGATTTCCGGCGCGGCCGTTTGCGCCGCGGCCGTGATCCGCAGCCACCTCGCCACGCCGACGAGCGGGTGCTCCGCCGGCAGTTCGACTCCCGTTACCGGCGTGTCGAACGGCCGTCCGTAGTGGGATTTGTAGGCCGGGATGCCGCAGGTCGCCGCGATAAGCGAGACCCCCGCCGCGGCCAGTTTTCGGCTTAGCTCCCGGGGCTCGCGCAGGTCTTCGTCATCCCCCCCGGCCGGGTCGGCCCCGAACCCGAACGGCCAGGGGATCGCGTCATACAGGTTGAGGCGCGTGCCGACGAGCAGCCCCGGCGCCTCGACCCTGATCTTTTGAATCGTCTCCAGAAGAAAGCGTGAGCGGTTCGCGAACGGTCCGCCGTAGCGGCTGTCGGCACGGGCCCGCGCGGCCAAGAGCTCGGAAACGAGGTAGCCGTGACAGGCCTTGATGTCCACGCCGTCGAAACCGGCCCGGGCCGCAAGGGAAGCGGCGCGGACGTAATCTTCCCGGAGCGCGTCGAGGCTCGAGTCGGTGATCAGGGCATGATCGGCCGAAAGACGCATCCTTGAGTCGAGAACCGGGTTGTGCTGGGCGATGACGGGGGAGGGCCGGCCCTCGGGTTTGGCGAACCGGCCGGCATGGGTGAGCTGGAGGATGAGGAGAAGCGGGCGCCCGGCGCCGAATCTTTCGGCGGCGGCACGCCGGGTTTCCTCGACCAGCCGGGCCAGAGATCCTGCCGTCCGCTCGGAAGCCATGAGCTGGCGGGGGTTGCCCCGGCCCTCGGGCCGCACGGCTGCGGCTTCGAACCAGATGAGCCCGCAGCCGCCCCGGGCGAACCGGCGGTAGCGCCTGAAGGTGAGGTCCGTGGGCGCGCCCGCCGGGTCGGCGTCAGCTCCTTCCATCGGCAAGGTGACGAGCCTGTTCGCGACCGCTTTGCCGCCCACGGCCAGGGGGGTGAACAGGGGAGAGAGGTCATCGGCCAGAGGAATATCGAGCCCGAGCTCCCCGATCCTCTTTTCGAGGCCGGCCCGGTCGCGGAAACGGAACCGCTCGTGGACGGAAGCGCTCACCCCAGGCCGCCCCTGCGGCCGGCGATCTGCCGCATGTTCCCGAGGCCGCGGCGCACGCGCTCCTCGCAGACCTCGGGCCAGCGGCTGCGCTCGACGACGCGCGATCTTGCCGGCGTCCATTTTCTTTTTGGTCAGCAAAGAGAGCCTGAGGAGGCGGGTCAGCTCGAGCGGCGTGACGTCGGGGAAGCGGGCGAGGAACTCCCGGTCGAAAACAGGCAGCAGGAAATCCCCGCCGTGGTCCTCGAGGCTCAACCGGACCGGCCGGTCGAGGCCGGCGAGGAGGCCGAGGATGGCGCTGAAATCGACGATGCCGTCGCCGGCCGCGACGGGGAAAGTGACCAGCCCTTCTTCCCGGAGAAGGATCCCGCCGTCCTTGACGTGGGTCATCACGACCCAAGGCAGGAGCCGTTGTGTGGCCATGAGCGGCTCCTCGATCATCGTCAGCAGGTTCATCGTGTCGAGGCAGACGCCCAGAAAGCCGCCGGGCCGGGCACCGGTCATCTCGAAAAGACGGAGGAGCTCGAAGCTCGTGAACTCAAAATGGGTTTCGATGGCGAGCGTCACGCCCAGGCCCTCGAGCATGCCGCGCTGGCCGGCCAGGCTCTTGGCCATGGCCTCGAGGAAAACCTCGGTGGCCGGCGAATCGTCGCGCCACCTCATCAGGCCCCCCGAGCAGGAGCGGACGGCCGCGGCCCCGAGCGCCGCGGCCTGCTCCGCCGCCCGGCGGTTGATCGAGGCGATGTCGACGGGCTTTCCCGTTTCGAGGCTGAAGGGGATATGCTGTCCGCCGCCCCACTCGAGGTAGAGATTCTTGCCCTTCGCGTCTTGGGACAGGTCCCTGAGCAGGGCGCCGTCGAGCGCACGGCCGGGGGGCAGGTTGACCTCGGAGAACTGGACGCCGTCGGCGCCGTTTTTCGCCGCCCAATCCAAACACTCGAACACCGAAAGGCTCAGGGGTTTGAGCGCATAGCTGTCGATGCCGACCTCAAAAGCAGGCTTTTTTCGGCTCATCGCGACGAGCCTCCGAACTTGATTCCCTTGAAGATCCCCATGACGAGCCGGAGCTCCTTGACCTTGAGGGCGTAGGCGAGGAGCGCATACGTCCCGGCGGAGAGCCCGAAGAGCGCCAGGACATAAAGGGCCTTTTCCGGGAGCGGGGCGGCCTCGAGGTCCAACCGCCAGCCGAGCTGGACGGCGGTGACCGCCGCGCCCATCAGCGCGGAGCATCCCAGAAGCCGGAAGAAGCTCCCGGCCAGGTCGCGGACGTCCAGCGGCCCGACGCGCCGCCGAAGCAAAACCATGAGCGCGGACATGTTGACCATGGCCGAGAGGGAGGTGGCCAGGGCCAGGCCCCGAAAGCCGAGCGGCTTCATGAAGGCGAGGTTGAGCGCGATGTTGACGGCGACGGCCAGCATGCTCACCTTGACCGGGCTCCGCGTATCTCCCATCGCGTAGAAGACGGGCGCGATCACCCGGACCGAGGCGAAGGCGAAGAGCCCGACGCAGTAAAAAACGAGCGCCTGGGAGGTGAACACCGTGTCGGCGTATTTGAACCGGCCGTGCTGGTAGAGGAGCGAGATGATCGGCTTGGCCCCCGCGGACAGGAAAAAAATTGACGGCAGGGTCAGGAAGAAGATGAGCTTGAGCGACGAGGAGCAGGTGGCGAGGACGCTCGGGACATCCTTTTTCGCGGCGTAAGCCGAAACGAGCGGCAGCGTGACGGTGGCCACGGCCACGCCGAAGACCCCCAGGGGAAAATACATCAGGCGGTAGCTGTAATTGAGATAGGAGATGCTGCCCTGGCTGAGGAAGGAAGCGATCACCGTGTTGACGAAGATGTTGATCTGGGTCGAGGCCAGGCCGAAGACCGCCGGGGTCATGAGGAAGATGATGCGCCGGACGCCGGGGTCCCGGAAGCTGATCTCCGGCCGGTACCGGTAACCTTCCTTGCGGAGCGCCGGCATCTGGAAAGCCCACTGGCCGAGCCCGCCCAGGAGGACGCCGACGGCCATGCCGGTGATGGGCGGGTCGAACAGCGGGCAGACAGCGAACCCGGCGGCGATCATCCCCAGGTTGAAAAGGACCGGCGCGAAGGCCGGCACGCCGAAGTGATGGAGGGAATTGAGCATCCCCATGGCGACCGCCGTCAGCGAGACGATGAGCAGGAACGGGAACATGATCCGGGCCATCAGCGCGGTGAGGCCGGCTTTCCCCGGGATGCTGCCGAACCCGGGAGCGATGATGTCGACGATCCAGGGGGTGGCCAGGATGCCGAGGATGACCACGCCGCCGACGATGACCAGCAGGGCGTTGAGGACGAGGTTCCCCAGCCGGAAGGCCGCTTTCTTGTCCTTGTTGACGAGGTAGTCCGTGAACACGGGAACGAAGGCCGCCGACAGCGCGCCCTCGGCGAAAAGGTCGCGGAGGAGGTTCGGGATCCGGAAGGCGGCGACGAAGGCGTCGGTCGCGAACCCGGCGCCGAAAAGAAACGCGAAGATCTGCTCGCGGACGAGGCCGAACAGGCGCGAAACGAAGGTCGCCGAGCTGACGAGCGTCGTCGACCTGGCGACTTTTTGCCGGGCGTCGGCCAGGGTCAAACCGGCGGCAGGTCCGGGCGGTAATTCTTTTGCGGCCATTGGGTTTTTGGAAAGGAAGAATATACCAAGGACCGGGCAGAGTCAAAGACGGGCCGAGACTGCCTCCACCCCCCTCTAGCCTCTTCCGCGAGGGGAGAGGGCGGAGATCGAACGGACCGGAGGAGGAAGGAAAACGGAGAAACGGACGGTCAGGAAAAAAAAGGGGACGGTCCCCAAAAGGAACCGTCCCCCGCGATTACTATTTCGCTTCGGCCTGGGCTTTCTTAACGGCCTCGACCTTCTGCTTCATCCGGGCCTGGTAAGGGCCTTCGGTCAGCTCGACGGCTTTTTCGGCCGCCTTGAGCGCCTCCGGATAGTTCTTCATCTTCAGGTAGACATCGCTCAGCGTGGACCAATAATAGTTCGTCTTCGGCTTGAGCTCGACCGCTTTCCGGCCGGCCTCGAGGGCGCTTTCCAGGTTCTTTCCCTCACCCGACCAGAAATTGGCATAGCCGTTGAGAGCAGTTGGTGTCCCCGGCGACTCCCTTGAGGTAGTCGGGCCCGAAAACGGCCAGCGCCTGGCCGTCTTTTCCGGTCTTGATATAGGCCGTCGCCAGCTGCCTCAGGAAATAGGCGTTGTCCGGCTGGAGCTTATAGGCCAGCTCGGCCATGGCCACGGCGCTGTCCTCGTTCGCTTTCTGCTCGAGCCAGTAAGTGGCGTAGCTTGCGAGGTCGTAGGCGAATCCGGACACCTTGCCGTCCATGAAGCCCTTGCCGTAGGCTTCCTCGGCCTTGGCCTTGTCGCCCTTAAGTGCGTAGAAGCCGGCGATATCCTGATTCATATCGGGCACGGGATTATCTCTCGTCAGCTCCTTGATGTTGTCGACCAGGATCTGTCCCTGCTCGAGCGGGCCCTTGTCCTTGATGATCCGCGCCAGCCAGGCGTCGGCTGCCCGTGCATCGTTCGGGTACTTCGCGGTGTATTCGCCGAAGAACTTGGCGGCTTCCTCCTTGGCAGCCTGCTGGCTGTAATAGAAGCTCATATCCCTGTATGCCATCTTCACGAGCGGGCTTTCGGGATATTTCTTGATGAACCCTTTGACCGGCTCCAAGTCGGGTTTCTGGCCGGAAGTATTTTGCGTCGCGATGATGTATTCGGCATACTGAGTGTAGGGAACGGTGATATCGGCATATTCCAGCGTGGTGGAGCCCGCTTGGCACTCCGGATCGAGCGCACAAACCTCCTTGAACTTCTCGACGGCCTTGGCCCGGTTCGCTTCGTCATAGCGCTGATTATATTTTTGGGCCAAGTCGAAAACCGTCGCCACGTCCTTGGGGTTCTTGGCGTAGGCCGCTGAGAGCGTCTTAAAAGCGCCTTTGCCTTTGAGCGACTTCTGGAGGGTGGCCTCGAACTTCTCGGGCGGCGGGTCGTAGCCCACTGTCCAGTCATACTCCGAGCCGTCGGCGTCGAGGATCATGACCGTGGGGGTGGCCCGGATGTTGAATTTCTTAAAGACCTCCGCGCCCATCGTGTCGTCCCGGTCGGCGCGGAAGAGAACGAAATTCCTGCTCAGGAACTCTTGGAACTTGGGATTTTGGTAAAACTGCTGACCCAGCAGTCGACAGCCCCCTCAGCCACCCGAGTAAAAATCGATGAGGACCTTCTTGTTATCCACCCGGGCCTGGGCGACGGCCTCGTCCAGGGTTCCCTTGAACCAGTTCTGGGCGGCCGCGGCCGAAGCGACGAGCAGAACCATCGCCGAAACCGTTGCGAGTTTTTTCATGGTGACCTACTGCCTTGACTATAGGAGCCCTCGCGGTGGTTGTCAATCGAAATGCGCCGAACATTTCCCGAAGCGAAGTTCAGCAGGTCGGACCTGCGCCACTGTTTGTTGGGCTCTGCGGCGGCTCTGTGACGAAAAGTGTGGTAACAAGCCAGGAAGGAGGATGATCGGCGCCGGCGGACGCAGCGACATGAGAGGGTTCAGCCTGGCCGGAACGCTCTTCGAGGGCACTTTGCTCCTCTAGTGACGGGCAAAGACCGGCGTCATGAAGAGGGCCGTATGAGAGCCGGAGCGGGCACGGTTCCCCGAACGTAGCGGAGGGGAGAGCGAAGGCTCGAATCGAGCGAGATTTCCTGATTTGCGGAGCAAAGCAGGGGGATTCCAAAGGGGAAAACCCCTTTGGTCGGAGGACGAAGTCCGAGAAGGGGAGGCAGTGAGCAAAGCGAACGTTGGAAGGGGGGAAACGAAGCTTTCTCCCTCCAAAAAGTCGGTGTGGGAAATCGTGGCGTGCCCTCGAGTGACCCGGTCTGAGCCCTGCGAGTTACGCAGCCGCCGAGAAGAGAGTTTCGGGCACGGCGTTAAGAACCCGAACCGGAGCCAGGCCGCCGGCCCGATCATCATCCCATATACTGCCTTAACCACACTTTTCGTCATAGAGCTCTCGGCGACTTGACAAGCGGCGGCGTTTATCGGATATATTGGTAACTTCGCAGGCCGTGACGACAGCGCGCCGAGCGTTTTGAGGAGGATATGATGCTTAAAGAAATCCAAGAGGCACTGCTCAAAGGCAGCAAACCCGAAGTCGAGAAACTCGTAGACCAAGCTCTCGAGGCCAAGATCCCCACGGGTCAGATCCTGAGCGACGGTCTGATCGCCGGGATGCAGAGGCTGGGCGTCCTGTTCAAGAATAACGAGGTCTTCATCCCCGAAGTCCTCGTGGCGGCGCGGGCGATGAACGCCGGCCTGGCCAAGCTCGAACCCTTCCTCGTGCGCGACGGCATCAAGCCCAAGGGCGCGGTCGTCATCGGCACCGTCAAGGGCGACCTCCACGATATCGGCAAGAACCTGGTCGGCATGATGCTCCGGGGCGCGGGCTACAAGATCATCGACCTGGGCATCGACGTCCCCGCCGAAAAGTTCGTGGCCGCGGCCAAGGATAACAAGGCGGACATCGTCGCCCTCTCGGCCCTGCTGACGACGACGATGGTCCAGATGAAAAGCATCGTCGAGGCCGTCAAGTCGTCCGGTCTGGGGATCCCCGTTGTCATCGGCGGGGCGCCCGTGACTCGGGAATACGCCAACGAGATCAGCGCCCAAGGCTACGCGCCGGACGCCGCCAGCGCCGTCGAGGAAGTCGGAAAGCTCATCGCGCGCTGAAGCGGGAACCCCGCCTTGCGAGCCCTGGTCACGGGGGCGACCGGTTTCATCGGCAGCCATCTCGTCGAAGAACTCCTGCGGAGAGGTTTTGCCGTCCGCTGCCTGGTCCGCAGGTCGAGCGACACGAGCTTTCTTGAGCGGCTGGGTATTGAGCTCGTCACCGGGGATTTTCAAAGCCCTGACTCTCTTAGCGCCGGCTGTCGAGGGAGCCGATTACGTCTTTCATCTGGCGGCGGCGCTCACGGCCCTGACCTGGGAGGAGTATCGTCTGGCGAACGTCGAGGCGACGCAGAACCTCCTCGAGGCTGCGGCCGCGGGAGACCCCGGGCTCAGAAGGTTCGTGTTCGTCTCGAGCATCAGCGCCGCGGGACCGAGTGCCGAGGGGAGGGCCAAGACCGAGGACGACCCGTGCCGGCCCATTTCGGACTACGGCCGAAGCAAGCTCCTTGCGGAACAGGCCGTCGAGGCCTATGCCGCCCGGTTTCCCGTCACGATCATCCGCCCGCCGAACGTCATCGGCCCCCGCCAGAGGGAGCTCGCGGAAGCCATCCGGCTTATCCGGAAGCGCATCATGCCCGTCATCGGCACGGGCGAGCCTCAAACGAGCCTCTGCTATGTCGGCGACGTCGTCGCCGCGCTCATCCTGGCCGCGGACCACCCCCGGGCCGCCGGGCGGACCTATTTTCTGGCCGATCCCCGCCCGTACGCCTGGGTGGAGATCAACCGGGCCATCGTCCGGGCTTTGGGTCTGCGCGGCCCCATGCTCAAGGTCGGGTATCCCGTCCAGCTTCTGGTCGCTGCCCTATCGGAGGCGGCGGCCCGGATCGGCAAAAAGAGGCCGCTGTTGACCAAAAATTACGTCCGGTCGGCCCGCTTTTATTACTGGATCTACGACGGCTCCAGGATCGGGCGCGAGCTCGGATTCGAGACCAAAACGGGCCTGGATGAGGCCGTGGCCAAGACGGTGGCTTGGTTCCGGGCGGGCGCCGAAGCCTGAGCGCGGGGCCGGCGGCCCTTTGACTTTTGCGCCGAAATCCGCTATTAATCCCCGGATTCAATCGGTCGATTGGCATTTCAGCACATGGACAGAATGACAACGCGAGAGATCTTCGGGCTCAGGGTCCGGCTCACGGACGCGGTCCTCGTGGGGACCTATATTGTCTTCGGCCTGCTGGCCGTCGTCTTCCCCTCCAGGCTGGAGAACCGTCCTCAAGTCCTGGCAGAGATGGCCCTGTGCCTGGTCCTGTATCCGGCAATCAATGTGCTCGCCCAGCGGGCCCGCGGACGCTTCGCCAGGTTTCTCCTACGGACACTGGCGGTCCAGCTCATGATCTTTTTCGTCTACCGGGCCTGCATCCATCTCGTGCATATCCTGGTCTCGCGCTGGTATGACCCGGAAATCATCGGTATCGAGGCCGCCGTCTTCGGCGGTCAGCCGACGATCTGGCTCCAGAGGTTCACGACGCCCTGGCTGACCGAGTGGCTGCTTTTCTGCTATGTTTTTTACATCGCGGTCTATCCGATCCTGAGCGCCATCCTCTTCTTCCGTCACGGCGAGGACGCGAACGAAGAGTATCTTTTCTATGTCAGCCTGGTCGTCGCCCTGTGCACAGCCGGCGCCCTGGTGATCCCCGTTGCCGGCCCCGCCCGCGGAATCGGCGGCCTGAGCTACAGCGTGCCGCTGAAAGGCGGCTTCTTTACCGCGATCAGCGAGCTCATCCGGACCCGTGTCCACCGGCCGGGCGGCGCCTTTCCCAGCATCCACTGCGGCGCGGCCACGATCATGTGGTGGTCGGCCTGGCGGTTCTCCCGCCCCTCCTTCTATGTCCTCGCGCCCATCGTCCTCTCGCTCTATGTATCGACGGTCTATGGACGGTTCCATTATGTCACCGACGTCTTCGCCGGCATCGCGGCCGCCTTCCTGGCGATGGTCCTGGGGAGCCTGTTGATTAAGGCCTGGAATCAGGGTAGAGTGAATGCCCAAGAATTATGACAGGGCACTTCAGGCATGGAAAAAGCACTCATCACCGGCGCGAACGGGTTCATCGGCTCCAACCTCTGCCGCTATTTTGCTGAGAAGGGATACGAGGTCCATGCCCTGGTCCGGCCGACGTCCGACCTGCGATTCCTCGACGGCCTGCCGGTCCGCCTCGTCATCGGTGACTTGGCCGACGCGCATGGGTTCGAGCTTCCCCCGGGAATGGACTATGTCATCCATTCGGCTTCCCTGACCTCGGACCTGGCCCCCGAGGAAGAGTGTGACCGCGGCATCCACGGGCTGACGGTCAACCTCTTTGATGCGCTGGCCCGCCTCACCCCCCCGCCCCGCCGGGTCATATATGTCTCGTCGACTCTCGTCCTGGGGTTCGCCGGCGAGAACCTGAGCGACGCCCATCCCGGCCGGCCGGCGGATTTCCTCCCTTACACCCGCGCCAAGAAAAAAACGGAGGCGTTTGTCAGGCAGGCGGCCCGCGACGGTCTGCCGGCCGTCATCGTCCGGCCCGGCGATGTCTACGGTCCCAACGACCGCACGACGAGTCTCCATCTCCTCGACGGGACGGAAAGGGGATTTCCCCTCACCGTCGGCCGGGGCCGTTGGACCTTGCCCTACTGCTATGTCGGCAATCTCTGCCAGGCCATTCATTTGGCGTGCGTGACGCCGGGCATCGAGGGCCGGGCCTACGCCGTGACCAACAGCGAGCTCCCCACCTGGAAGATGCTCTTTTCGAGGCTCCAGTCGGGGTTGGGGAAGAGACAGCGGCTCTATATTCCCGTCTGGGTGGCGATGCTGATCGCCGCCTCCCAGGAGTTTCGCCGGAAATTGAACCCGAGGTTCGTGCCGGAAGTCTCGTTTTATCGTATCAAGAGGATCACCACCACCACCACCTACGACATCTCAAATACTATGGCCGATCTCGGCTACCGTCCGGACAACGACCTGGATGCCCAAGTCCGGGCCATCGTCTCGTGGTACCTGGAAGATAAAAGGAAAGGGCGCTCGAAATAGCGTGGCCATCGTTCTCGCCTACCTCTGTCTTGCCTATGCCGTCGTCCTCGGCTTCTTTCATCCTCTGCGCCGGCCGAGGTCCACGAGGGACCTCAAGCCCTATCTTGTCTATTTCGCCGCCTTTTTCACTCTCTTCTTTATCGCGCCCTGTATCCTCCTTGTCCTTGTCCGCGGCGAGACCGTGGGTTCTCTCGATGCCATCGGCCTGGGCTGGGGAAAACCCGGCCGGGGCCTGCCGCTGGCGGCTATCGGGGTGCCCGTCGCCGTTCTCGCGGGCCGGGTCGGCTCCCGTGACGCCGCCCTCGGAAAGTTCTATCCATTTTCCAAGGAAGCGCTTGTCAGCGGGCGATCATTTGCCGTCTTCGAGCTGGCGTATGTCATTCTCTACTACCCGGCCTGGGAATTTCTGTACCGGGGCGTCCTGTTTTTCCCCCTCATCCCGGCCATCGGCCTCGTCCCGGCGCTCGCCGTCGAGACGCTGCTCTCGACCCTCTACCATATCGGGCACCCGGGGTCGGAGATCCTGGCCGCCGCCGGCGCGGGCATTGTCTTCGGCCTGATCGCCTTCTGGACAGGGTCTTTTTTTTACACGGCGCTGATCCACGCGGCCGTCGGCGTTTCGACGGACACGTTCCTGTTTCTGCGCTTCCAGGGGGCCAAGGCGGGGTGAAAATCCTCGTCACCGGCGCGACCGGTTTTGTGGGGTCCGTCCTTCTTCCCCGGCTCATCCGGCGTTTCGGCGTCGATCGCGTCGCAGCCTATGTGCTGCCGGGCGACCGCCTTCCCGAGACGTGGCGGGACGAGCCGGTCGAGCTGCTTTACGGCGATATCGCCGACAGGGAGCGCGTGGCCCGCGCCTGCCGCGGCCGGAGCCACGTCATTCATCTTGCCGGTTTGATCTCTTACTGGCGGAGGGATTTCGACCGCCTGATGAGAGTCAACCGCGACGGCGTCCGGTGCGTAGTCGAGGCCTGCCTGGAGGCCGGCGTCGAGCGTCTGGTGCACGTCTCCTCGGTCGGCGCCGTCGGGTTCAAGAAAAGGGGAGAGCCGGTCGACGAGACAACGCCTTTCAACTGGCCCCCGATCTTTCACTACATGTGGTCGAAATCCCTCGGCCAGCGGATCGTCGAGAGCGCCGTCGGGGCCCGGGGGCTCCGGGCCATCATCCTGAACCCGGCTTCGATCATGGGGCCCGGGGACCGAGACCGGCGGACTCCCCATAACCAGGTCTATGAGGGGGTCTATCGGGGAAAGCTGTTCGGCTCCTTGAGCGGAGGCCTGGGCGTCGTTGACGTGAGGGACGTTGCCGGGATCATAGAACACGCCTTGAGTGGAGGCCGGGTCGGGGAGAAGTACCTCGTCGTCGGCGCCAACTTAACGTATCCCGAGGTCCTCCGGCTTGTCGGCCGGCACGCGAACCGTCCCGTGTACCCTTTCCGGGTGCCGGCGGCCGTCCTCACCGGCGCCGGCGTTGCCCTCGAGACGGTGAGCCTCCTGGCACGGAAACGGCCGCTCATAACGTATTCCTATGGGGCCTTGAGCGGCTGGACGACATATTACGACAACGGCAAGAGCCGGCGGGACTTCGACCATGCCTATATCCCGGTGGATGTGACGATCCGCGACGCCTGCCGCTATTTCGAAAAGAACTTCCTGCGCTGACCGGGGCCGGGCTCAGCGGGGCCAGGAGACGAAGACGGCGCCGAGCGTGGCCAGGACAAGCGCGGCCGTCTTGATCCCCGTGATCTTCTCTTTGAGGAAGATCGCGGCCAGCACGAAGATAAAAACCGAGTTGAGCTGACTGAGGGGGGCGGCGACCGATGCCTGGGTGAACTTCATGCCGGCCATCCAGGCCACCAGGGCGATGTAGGAGCCGAGGAAGGCCGCGGGCACCATCGCCCTCCAGTTGGCGGGCGTCCGCAGCGGCCGGAGGATGGCCGCCCGCCCGGGGTGAAAAAGCATGACCGCGGCCAGGGCGGCGGTCGCGGCGGCCGAGCGGAGGAATGTCGCCCAGATGACGGGAGTCTGGTGGAGGAGGGGCTTGACCATGACGATGCCGGCAGCCATCGTGATCATGGCCAGGACCCCCAGGCCGATGCCCGGCAGGAGGTCCCGGCGGGGAGGCAGCGCGGCATCCTTCTTTCCCGTAACGAGGATGATCGCCAGCAGGATGAGGACGACGCCGAGCGACTGGCGGAGGGACAGGCGCTCGCCGATGAAAACGAACGAAAACAAAATGATAAAGGGGACGTTGACGCAGTCGACGATGCCGGTCAGCCCCGCCCCCAGCCGGTTGAGGCAGGCGAAAAACAGAGTGTCGGAAACGGTGATGCCGATGATCCCGCTCGCCGCGAGGAGCGCGTAGCTCTGCCAGGGGCGGTCCGGGAGAACCGGCTGCCCGAGGGCCAGGACGGTGGCGGCCAGGAGGAGCGACCCGAGGGCGGTCTTGAAGAGGTTCAACCCCAAAGGGTGGACCGCCCGGCCCGTCGTCCGGTAGAGGATCACCGCGAACGCCCAGACGAGCCCCGCGCCGACGGCCATGATCTCGCCCAGGAACGGGGACTCGAGGAGCGGTCGAAAAACGTCCATCATGTCGATAAACCGGCAGATACCATACCAGCCGTCGCTCGCCCCGTCAAATCAGGCAACAGCCGAACGTTATGGCGTTGCCAGGACCCGACGGGTGACACGGTGATTCCCTGGCGAGAGGCTGGGGATATGGGCCGGATGGGCATCCAACGCCCCGAGCACCCTCGTAGAGGAGGGCGACCAGTTGGCGCCGCCAACGGGGGAACCGACGGGACTCGAGCCTTGCCCCGGAGTTCCGGAGGTGCGCCGGGGTAGGCCCTGTCGGCTCAGACCCCTTGACCTTTTCGGCTGTTCATGATTAATAACCCTTCTCCGATGAAAATCCTCGGACTCAACCCCTTGGACGCCGGCATCATCCTGGTCTATTTTGTCGTCATCCTCTGGCTCGGAAAAAGGGCCCATCGCTTCACCAAGAGCACGGGGGATTTCTACATCGCCGGCCGCCGGCTGGGCCGGTTTTACCAGTTCTTCCTGAGCCTGGGCCAGGCCACCAGCTCTGAGCAGGCCGTGGCCGTCGCCCGGGAAGTCTACCGCCAGGGCATCGGCGGAATGTGGATCCAATACCTCGTTCTCTTCCTGACGCCGTTCTACTGGTTCACCACGGCGTTCTACCGGCGCGTCCGGCAGATGACCCTCGGCGATTATTATACCGAGAGGTTCCGGAGCAGGTTCCTGGGCGCCGCCTTCGCCGTCTTTACCCTGGTTATGGCGCTCCTGGGCGGCGGGGTGGGATTTATGGTCGCCGGCAAGACCGTCCAGGCCCTGACCCCCAAGCCCCCCGAGCTCTACAGCGCCGCCGAAAGACATAGCGTCGATATGTTCGTCGAATACCAGGCGCTCAAGCAGAAGCTCGACAGAGGCCTGAGCCCCGAGGAAAACATCCGGTATGCCGAGCTCAACGACCGGTCCAAGAAGGGGGAGCTCAAGTCGTTCGTCTCCTTCATCGACCCGCTCGCCGTTTACCTCGTCTATGGCGTCATCGTGGCGATTTACACCATGCTCGGGGGTTTCTTCGCCGCCGCCGTCACCGATGTCATCCAGGGCTGCCTGATCGCCGTCTTCTCGATCATGCTCATTCCCATCGGGCTGAGCCGGATCGGCGGCTTCGCCGGCCTCCACGCCCGGGTGCCGGATTATATGTTCAGCCTGTTCGGGTCGGTGACGACGAGCGAGTACGCCTGGTACACCATCCTGGCCATGGTCGTGGCCAACCTCGTCTCCATCACGGCGTCGGCCCCGATGATGCAGACGGCGAGCTCCGCGAAAAACGAATACGCGGCCCGGTTCGGCACGATCACCGGCATGTTCTTCAAGCGCTTCCTGATGCTTTTCTGGGCGCTGGCGGGCCTGCTTGCGGTCGGGCTGTTCGCGGGCCAGCTCCACGATCCCGACCTCATCTGGGGCTACATGACCCTCCACCTTCTCTTTCCCGGTGCGGTCGGGCTGATGCTCGCCGGGATCCTGGCGGCGAACATGTCGGCGCTCTCGGCCGCGTCCGTGACCTATTCGGCGCTCTTCATCCGCAACCTTTACCAGCCCTTCGTCTCCCCAAAGTCGGATCAGCACCTGCTCACGGTCGGCCGGGCGATCATCGCCGTGATCATGGCGGGCGGCATCGGCGCCGCCCTGTTCGTGGGCAACCTGCTCGACCTGTTCAAGTACTTCATCTCGATGCCGGCCGTCTTCGGGGCCTCGATCTGGCTGGGGTTCATCTGGCGCCGCCTGACCAAGTGGGCGGTCATCATCCAGGCGGCGGTCTGCTTCACGATCTACGCCATCATCCCGAACGTGTTCCAGACCTGGGACTGGGCCCGGACGAACCCGGCCTTCCTGGTCGAGACGCGGCCCCGCGCCATCATGATCGAAACCAAGGCCTTGGGCGAAGATGTCGCCGCGGGCCGTGCCCAAGCCGTGGGAGAGCGGCTCGAGAAGCCGTTCACTGTCGAGCCGGCGGGCGTTTTCTTCGAAAAAGTCGCGCGGGTCAGGCCCCAGGACCAGGACTCCCCCAAGATCGGCATCGGCCGCTTTCAGGCCGAGGTCTGGGTCCTGAGCTGGACGGGTTTCGATTTCACCCGATGCAGCAAAGCCCAGCTCCTGGCGGTGAGGTTCTTTTTCGACGCGCTCTTTCCTTTTGTCCTTCTCTTCCTCCTGAGCCGTGTAACGAAGCCGGAGCCCAAGTCCCACCTGGACCGGTTCTTCGGCAAAATGCATACGCCGGTCCAGCCGACGGCGGAGGCGGACGCCCAGGCCGTCGAGGAGGCGATGGCGCATCCCGAGACCTTCGAGAGCCGCAAGCTCTGGCCCGGGTCCCAGTGGGAGATCATGAAACCCGGCCGGGCGGATTATCTCGGTTTCGGCGGAACCTGGCTGCTCGTCGGCGTCATCCTGTTGCTGCTCTGGCTGATGGTGACCATAAAGTGACGGACGCCCCGGCCGCGGAAAGGGACATCAAAGACCTGACCTTCGAGGAGCTGGCGGCCGAGCTCTCCGAGTGGGGCGAGCCGAAGTTCCGGACGGGCCAGGTCTTCGAGGGGGTCTATAAGAAGGGCGCGCGCTCGTTCGCCGAGCTGACGAGCCTTCCCCTGGGACTCCGGGAGAAGCTCGTGCGGACGTTCACCCTCAGAACCCCCGAGCCCGCCGAGCACCTCGTTTCGGCCGACGGGGCGGAGAAATTCCTCTTCCGGCTGGCCGACGGGCAATTCATCGAGACGGTGCTCATCCCGACCGGTCCGCGCAAGACCCTCTGCCTGTCGAGCCAGGTGGGCTGCCGCTACGGCTGCGGGTTTTGCGCCAGCGGCCTGGGCGGGTTCAAACGAAATCTTACGCCCGGGGAGATGACCGGCCAGGTCCTTTTCCTCCGGGACCGCCTGAACGTTGCGCTGACGAATTTCGTGTTCATGGGCATGGGTGAGCCGCTCGACAATTTCGACAACCTGGCGCGCGCCCTCCGGAACATGAACGCTCCCCAGGCTCTGGGCATTGCGGCCCGTCGCATGACGATCTCGACGGCGGGCGTCATTCCCGGGATTCAGCGGCTCGGGGAGCTCGGCCTCCAGGTCAACCTGTCGCTCTCGCTTCACGCCGCCCGGGAGAACCTCCGCTCCCGCCTGATGCCCATCAACCGCAAATACCCTCTCGAAGCTGTGCTCAAGGCCTGCGAGGCTTACCTTCGGCAGGGGGGACGGATGATGACGCTGGAATACGTCCTTCTGGGCGGGATCAACGATTCGGCCGTCGACGCGCGGGACCTCGCGGCCGTCGCCCGGAGGCTGACGGCCAAGGTCAACCTCATCCCTTACAGCGAATTCGAGGGGCTGGCCTGCCGGCCGACGAGAGAGGCTCGGACGGACGCCTTTTTCAAAACGCTCGACGAGCTGCGGGTGAAAGCCACGGTCAGGTTGTCCAAGGGCGCCGGGATCCAGGCGGCCTGCGGGCAGCTGGCCGGCAGGCTCCGGCGGAAAAGCCCGCTTCCGTCCTGAAGCGACCCGCCCGGACGCCGCGATCAGCGCGCCAGTGGGAAATCCCCGTATCTCGCGAGGTCGATGACCTCTCCTTTCCGGCTCCAGGGGAAGTCCATCTCGGAGGGGAGAAGGCAGGTCTCGTAGCACTGCGTGAGCGCTTCGCTCAGGCCGTCGACGGAAACCAGCCTTTTTCCCGGCTCCCCCTGGACCTGCCGCAGGTTTTCCGGAAAATCCGTGATCCCGGGCATCGAATCCTGCGCCCCGTTGAGACAGAGCGTCTGGCCCAGGGCCGCCTCCAGGCTGCAGGCGGGAGGCTCGCCGGTGCCCGCGGAATCGATGACGTCCTTGAGCTTTCTCATCGGCTCGGCGTCGGGAAACCCGTAGACCCAGCTCTCGCCGTTCCAGAAGTCGGCCCTTATGGGCGTGTCTCTCCCGCTGACGGCGGCGGTGCCCCGCTCGAATTCATAGGACAAGACCGGCCCGGTGTCGCGGTCGGCCGCGTGGGAGGCATAAAAGAGGATCTCCACCCCCGCTTCGGTCTCGCAGCGAAGGGCGACGGTATCGAAATTTTCGATGGCATTGGCCCGGTAAAGCTCCGCCTGGACCCGGACCGGCAGCGCCCCCGTCTCGCGGGTCCGGCCGAGGACATAGAACATGTTATGGAGGTCATGGGCCATGGCATTGTTAGCCGGGCTGTCGAGGATCCAGGCACCGCGGGCGTCACGTTGTTTCCCCGCCCAGTCGTTCCGGTGATAGTATGCTTCGTCGCGCGGCCAGAGATATAGACACCGCAGCCGCCTGGCTGGGCCGAAGGCGCCCTCCCGGATGTCTTTCTTCAGGCTCTGGATGGCTTCGCTGAACGACCACTGATAGCCGACGGCCACCCATTTCCGGGCGCGGTCGCGCGCCGCGATCATCCGGCGGACTTCCTGGACGGTGCCCGCCGGCGGCTTTTCGCAGAGGACGAAGCTGCCATGCTCCAGGGCCAGGCATGTCTGGTCGCAATGGAACTGGATGGGGGAGGAGATGATGGCCAGGTCGGCTTCCTGCCGGGCGTAAAAATCCTCGAGCGTCGGGAAGACGGGGACCTTGAGGCTGAGCAGCTTCTCGAGATCGGGACAGCGCTCCGGATTCGGATCGACCGCCCCGGCGAGGCCGCAGGCGCCCGCCGCTGCGTATTGGAAAAGCGCCTTGAGATAAACGGCGCCCATGCCGCCGATGCCGGCCAGCACGATGGAAACAGGATCACCCCGGGTCTCGAGCGAGTCGGGGCTGTTCATCTTCGACTTCGCAGCGGCCTTTCGAGGAGGTCGACCTCCTCAAACGTTCCGGCCCCCGGACGGAACCGCAGCGTCCGGATCTCGAAGGGGGAAAGGGTGACGGTCTTCCGCGCCCCGGCCCAGGGCAACGAGAGGACGGTCTTCCGTTTTTGCCCGGTGGGCTCGAAGAGCCGGATGATGAGGCCCCGGCCGTCCTCGGCCTTTTTCGCCGCGGCGACCTGGACGACATCGTCGCTCAGCTCGATGAAGGGCAGAGGCCGCTTTCCCTGCCCCGCCGGGAAGAAGGCGAGCGCGAACGGCTTCTCGTTCTTCACCAGGGCTTCGCGGTCGACAGCGTCCAGGCGCGGCCCGCGGCGCCCGCCGTCGAACCAGAACCGGAAGAATCGCTCTCCCTGGTCCTGTCGGGCGACGTATCGGTCCTGGGGGATCAGGGGCCCCACGGCCGCCGGGTCCGCCGAGTAGGCGGGCGAGCGGAGGAGCGACAGCCTGAGCTCGCCCTGGGCAAAATCGGAGCCATAACTGCCGTCGTTGATGCAGGTGAACGCGGCGTCGGGGTCATCGGAGACGACGGCCACCCACTTCTGGGCGACGGCCTCCGTCCCATCGGCTGGGAGCGGGCCCCTGCCGTAGGCGACCTGGCCCAGGTAGCGGCCGCGGCTGAACAGGGTCGGGACCGCCAGCTTAAGCATCCTGTCCTTCTCGCCCCATAAAACGCGGAGCTCGACCTCGATCTGGGTGCCCGACTTCGGCAGCTTGTATCTTTGAAAGATCACGGAGCGCCCGTAACCGAACACGGCCTCGACGACCGTCCTCACCGCCCCGTCCTCGATGAGCCGGACGGAGCGCGCGCCGCCGGCCGTGATCCCCGAAACCCGCCGCGCCTCGTCCTCGGGCATGAGCTCGAACCGCCCGGCCAGGTCCCGGAAGCTCTTGACGCTCATTCCCCAGGGGTCGGCGTTGTCGTCCATGACGATCGGCTGGAAGGCGTTGGCGGCGGTCAGCTCCAGCCCGGTGGCCGCGTAGCGGTCGACCAGCCCCGTCCTGGTGTTGATCGCGACCTTGAGGTCGTCCGTGACGTGGAGGATCTTTCCGTCCGTCTCCGCGGCCCGGGGCACGGGCTTGGCCTCGCGCTTTTCCGGGCGGCAGTCGAAACGGTTGACCCGTCCCGGCGCCAGGCGGGCGCGGAATACCACTTTCTTCCGCCATTCCACGCTGAGGCTGCACTCCTCCTTCTCCGGCTGGCTGGGGAGGGGCGCGCCGTTCTCGTAGACCTGGGGAAAGAGATAGCCGCCGGAAGTATTGACTTCGTGGGGCTCGAATTCGCATTCGACCAGACCCTCGACCGCGAACGGATGCGGATTGTAAACGTGGATCGGTATCTCCCCATCCTTGGCCGTCGGCTGGCTGCCGGCCAGCGCGAAGAAGGCCCGCGCTTTGACCCGCGAGAGGATCTCCAGGCCGTGGTCGAGCCGCCGGAGCGAGGATTCCTCGGCCGGCTGGATGGACGAGCCGGGCAGGATATCGTGGAATTCGTTGAAGGCGAGGTCCAGCAGCGCTTCCCGGAGCTCGCCGGCGGGATACTTCATCAAGCCCTGGAAGGCGGCCGCCGACGCCATCTTCTCCGCCATGAACAGGTCGTTTTCGAGCCGGCGGTGCTTTTGTTTGACCCTGGCCATGGACGTGTAGCAGCCGACGGCCCACGGGTTCAGGTCCGCCGCCCTCTTGGTCAGGGGGATCTTTTTCCGGCGCAGCTCCTCGAAATAGGCTTCGACGCTCGAGTGCAGGATCTCGGCGTCCGTCCGCTCCTTCATCAGCCTGTCGAGCTCGACGAGGTCGGCTCGGGAGGCCCCGCCGCCGTGGTCGCCTACGCCCCAGAGGAGGAGGCTCAGATCGCGGTCCGGATGGGCGGCGATCCAGTCTGTGACTTTTTTCGCCGCCTTGCCCCCGGCCGTGTTGTAGTGGGCCGTGATCCTCGTGGCCGTGACCGTCGAGCCGTCGTACCCGACCCAGGTGAAATCCTCCGAGGGCAGGGGCAGGTCGGCTTCGCCCGGCCGGCAGAAGATGTAGGAGTCATACCCCGACTTCGCCATGATCTGCACGAGGCCCTGCGTGTGTCCGAACGGGTCAAGATTCGCGGCCGTCCGGACGTCGACGCCGAATTTCTTCTTGAAATAGCTCTTGCCCAGGAGGATCTGCCGGACGAAGGACTCTCCCGAAGGCAGGTTGCCGTCGGGCTGCAGGTACCAGCCGCCCAGGATGTGCCACCGTTTCTCCTTCACCAGCTTCTGGATCTTGCGGAACAGCCGCGGCTCGAACTCTTCCACCCACTGGTAGAGGACGGCTTCGTTGTGGTTGAAGATATAGCCGGGGAACTCCTCGCACAGGCGGACCGCCGTCCGGAACGTGGACAGGGCTTCGCCCGCCCCCTCCTCCCAGTCCCACAGCCAGACGGGGTCGAGGTGGGCATTCGAGATGAGGTGGATTCTTGGACGGGGCATGGTGACTTTCTCCTTGCGGGGGGCATTATAATGCTTCGCCCGGACCGATGACAATGGAGCTCAGGCCGGAGGAGAAAAGCAGGGGAGGCCCATCGCACGGGCCTCCGCCATCGGAAATGACGACGGCAGGTGAGATTACATTTTCGCGGAAGCGGCCGAGGCGACGTCCGAGCTCTCCTCGTCGGCCTCGAGCTCGCTCTCGATCCCCAGGAGCTTCGCGGTTCCCTCGTAGATCATGCGATAGGATTTCTTGGACTCCTGAAGCTCCGCCAGCTTCTCGCGGACCTTCTGAAGCTCCTTCTCGATCAGCGCGTCGACTCCCTCGAGCTGCCGCTTGGCTTCCTGCATCGTTTTCTTGTACAGTTCTTCTTGCTCTTTGTTCAGGGCCATTCCGTTACTCCTTATGAAGTTTTGACATTCGACTTAAAAGTGATATCGAAGGCTTTCCAAACTTTGACGCTCGCTCCGTCCTTCCGGGCGGGCGAGAATTTCCATTGGCGGATGGCGGCCTCGGCCGCGTCCTCCAGCCCGAACCCGTTCTTGATGCCCTTGAGGATCTCGGTCCGGAGGACGTCGCCCTTCTCGGAGATCAGGGCATTGACGGTGATCGTCCCCGCCGCGCCCGATCTCAGGGCGATCGGGGGGTACTTCGGCTCCACTCTCTTCATGAGAGCGGGGGGGGTGTCGACCTGGTTGAGGGCCACGAGCGCGCCCTCGCGTGATTTTTCGAGCGCTTGTTCGACGAGGGGCGGGGCGCCGGCAGTCGTGGGCGCTTCCTGGGGAGTCGTCGTGTCCGCCGGGGACCCGGCTGCGGACTCAGCGGGCACGGCCGCCGCCGACTGTGCCGGGGAAGCCGCCGGGGAGTCGCCCGCCGGCTGTTCCTTGACCTCGAGCAGCGTCCCCGCCGCGGTGGCCACGGGCTGAATGGGCGCGCCGATCTCGACGGGTGGCTCGGGGACGGGCTTGACCGCCGGCCTTTTCGGCTCGGGCTTGAGCTCGGCTTCTGCCGTGTCCGGGTAGGGTTTCGCGTTCTCCGGACGGCTGTTCGCACCGGCCGTCTGGGATTCTTCGAGCGCCGCCACATTGTCCGATGGCAGCGGACCGGGCTTTTTCGGCTTGAGCACCAGGAAGGCGGCGCTGGCGGTCAGCACGAGCGCGGCGGCCGCCGCCCCGATGACGGCGGCCTTGGGTTTCCTCTTGTCGGGTTGGGCGAATTCCTCGAACATGGCCCTATTTGGCGTGCCCGGGAAGGCCGCAGCGGCGCCTTTCCCCTCCGCCCGGGCGGGCTTAGTATCCTCGAGCGGGATCTGATCGATCTCGATGAGCGTTTTGTCGATGTCGAAAGGCACCGCCGCACGGCCCAGGTCGACCCGGGCGGCGGAGTGCGGGATGTTATTGGGCTTTCCCGGCTGGAACGGCAGGCGCTGCTTGATCTCGTCGGCGACCGGGATCTTATCTTCCCGGCTGGCCCGCTTCTCGGGCTTGACGGAGGGCACCGGCTTGACGACGGGTTGCCGCCGGGGGGACTCGGCCGCTTTCTTCGGCGGATCGGTCAGCCCGCCGATGGCGTCCTTGAGAAGGGCGTCGATGTCGGCATCTTCGTGGGCCTTCAATTCCCGCTTCTCCCTGAGGTGCCGGAATTCCTCCTTGACCTGGAGGACTTCCGGCTCCGGCCGGGCGACGGCCTCCTTCTTCTTGGCGTGGCTGACGAGTCCGGAAACGGCATCCTGGAGTTCCTTCTCGATGTCGATCCCGGAAGATGCGGTCCTTGTCTCTTTGGCGGCGGGCTTGGTCTCCAGGAGATCCTTGAGCTCGAGCCGACGGC
The DNA here is from genome assembly GCA_963764885.1 of Candidatus Aminicenantota bacterium. Taxonomy (GTDB): domain Bacteria; phylum Acidobacteriota; class Aminicenantia; order Aminicenantales; family UBA8522; genus CAVSCD01. Next base: position 151,335 of record CAVXUH010000002.1, on the reverse strand, counting down.
CCTTGAAATTGACCGGAGGGGCCGACGGCGGCGCGGGCGCCGCGGCCTTGGGAGGGGCGGGGGAGGCCGCCGGCGCTTCGAGTTTCTTCTCGGGCGCGGCCTGTCCGTCGACCAGGAGCTGGAGCATCTTCGACCTGAGCTCGTCGCGGTTGTAGGGTTTGGTAAAAAAGGCGGCGGCCCCGTTCACGGTCAGGGCGTCATGCCGGCATTGGGGCTCGCGGTAGATCGCCGTCACGATGATGACCGGCACCCTTCTCTCGGGGTCGTTGACGATCCTTTTGCAGAGCTCGAACCCGTGGAGCTTGGGCAGCATGGGCTCGAGGATGACGAGGTCGAACCGGCCCGACCTGAATTTTTCGTAAGCGATCAGCCCGTCAGTGGCCGTCTCGGCTTGGAACCCCTCTTCATAGACGAGGTTGGACAGGGCGATCAGGGATTCGGCGTCGAAGTCCACTATCAGAATTTTCTTGTCGTTCATCGCTCTTCCTGGTCAGTCGGGCGTTACCTCTCCCCGCGCCGGGGAAAAACCCGGTCTCCGCGGTGCACGGCTTTCATTTTTAGGGTGGAAAAAAGATGGGTCAATCACCCTTTGAGGTGATTGGGAGGATGATTTTTGACCCTCCGGAGCGCTGACGCCCGACGCACGTCCTTGACACGGCGCAAATTAACGCCTATGTTCGAATCAGGATGACTTCCAAAGAGCGGATGCGGCTGGCCATGACCGGCGGTCTGCCGGACCGGGTGCCGGTGATGTGCCAGCTGAGCATCGGACACATGCTCCTTCAGACCGGCGCGGCGCCGTCGGCCTTCTGGAACTCGGACCGCGAATTCGCCAGGGGCCTGGTGTCCCTCCGGCGGGCCTATGGCTTCGACGGCATCCTGGTCAGCCTGCACGGCCACGATCCCTCCTGGGAGAAGAACATCGCCGCGCTGAAGAGGGAGAACGGCGCGGAAATCGTCGTCTGGAAAAGCGGCGACCGGACCGTTTTCCCGCCCGACGACCTGCCCCTGCACTATCCCGCCCGCGAAAAGCCGCGGCTGTCCGTCGCCGCGTTCGACCCCGCGTCTCTGCCGGAGACCGTCGACTACATTCCCGTTTCCCAGGGGCTCGAGTTCCGGCTCGACCCGGACCACCGCTTTGACGTCATCGACGCGATCGTCCGCGAACAAGGGGAGATGTACTCGATCCACGGGGAGGTCACCTCGCCCTTCGATTATTATCTCGACCTGTTCGGTTTCAGCGAGGGTTTTGTCGGCCTCCTCGAAAACGCGGACCGGGCGCGGGCGATCCTCGAGCGCCTGACCGTCGGCCTCGAGAAGCTGACCGCCGGACTGGCCGGCCGGGGCGTCGATGCCATCAAGGTCTCGTCGCCCTACGCGGGCGCGGGATTCATCTCGCCGCGGTTCTACAGGGAGTTCGTCCTCCCGTTCGAATCCCGGCTGGCCGCGGCCGCCCGGGCCGCCGGCGTGCCGGCCTATGTCCATACCTGCGGCGCCATCCACGACAGGCTGGAGATGATGGTCGAGGCGGGGTTCGCGGGGCTCGAATGCCTCGACCCGCCCCCTCTCGGCAACGTCGAGCTGGCCGACGCCAAGAGGCGGCTGGCCGGCCAAGCCTTCATCAAGGGCAACATCGACCCGGTCCACGTCCTGTTGGGCGGAACGGCCGAGGCCGTCCGGCAAGACGCGCTGCGCCGGCTGGAAACGGGTAAGCCGGGCGGAGGCTACATCCTGAGCACCGCCTGCTCGATCGCTCCCCGGACCGGGAAGGAAAACGTCGAGATCCTGGCCGAGGCGGCGGCGGATCATGGCCGCTATTAGATCAAGATGCTGGTCGTCAAAGAAGTCCGGGCCAAGAGCATCCTGAACAAATCCAAGATCTACGACTATTGCGTCAATCCCTACACCGGCTGCCAGGTGAACTGCCGCTACTGTTATGCCCGGCTGTTCATGCGGCGGTATTCCCGGCACGCGGAGCCGTGGGGAGAGTTTGTCGACGTCAAGATCAACGCCCCCGAGCTCCTCAGGAAGCAGCTCGCCAAGGCCAAGCGCGGGACGGTCTGGATCGCCTCGGTCTGCGATCCCTATCAGCCGCTCGAAAAGAAGTACATGCTGACGCGCCAGTGCCTGGAGGTCCTGGCCGAGGCGCAGTTCCCGGTCAACTTGCAGACGAAATCGGCGCTGGTCCTGCGCGACCTGGACATCCTGGTTCGCTTCCGGGAGATCGAGGTCGGGATGACGATCACCACGTTCGATGAGAATATCGCCAGGATGTTCGAGCCGGGGGCCTCGCCGGTCGAGGCGCGGATCGCCGCCCTGAAGGCCATTCACGCGCGCGGCATCCCGACGTTTGTCTTTGTCGGGCCGATCCTGCCCGGCGGGGCGGAACGGCTGGTCGCCGCCCTCAAGGGAAACGTGAACAAGATCTTCATCGACCGGATGAACTATCTCGAAACGGTCATCGGGCACTACCGCCAGCTCGGGCTCACCGAGGCCGCGACCGACCGCTTCTTCCGCGAACAGGCCGACCTCATCGCGCGCCAGGCGGAGCAGTTCGGCGTGCCCTGCGAGATCCTTTTCTGAAACCCGTTTGCTTTGCCGGCGGACTTTGCCTATAATTTTGGGCTGCTGATAACCTGAAATCCTGAGGATCCTAAGATCTACGGAGAGATCATGAACCAACGCATCGATGACGCCGCCAGACCGGCCGTCACTCCCGACCTTCATCCCGGGTTCGTGCCCGCCGTTCTGTGGAACCGCGCCTTCCGGCAGGCCGCCGCCGCCGACGCCGGGGCTGTGCCCCTGGTCATCGGGCTCGAGAGGACCGATGGCTCGCTGAGCCGGCTCGAGACGGCCGTTTTCCCCCGCGATCACGCCCTGTTCGAACCGGGGCTCCGGTATGCCGAGCGCCTCGTCAAGTCGCTGCTCTGGATGTGGGGCGGCTGCAAAGTGATCGTCGGCGGCCCCGCCGAAGTGGCCGAGTTCCTGCGGGCGGCCTACACGCGGCGGGGCAGCCGGCATTTCGACGCGGACTTGATGACGACGGCCTATGACCGGAAGTTCATCGTCGAGGCCGCGACGGCCGACTCCGTGCCCCCCGCCAACGAAAAGACGCGGCCGCTCGGGCGTCACCTGGACGGCTGCCGCATCGGGTTCGACCTCGGCGCGAGCGACCGCAAGGTGAGCGCCGTTTTGGATGGCGAGACCGTCTTCAGCGAAGAGGTGCCCTGGGACCCCCGGAACCAGACCAACCCCGCCTACCACTATCACCAGGTCATGTCCGGGCTTCACCAGGCCGCCTCGCGGCTTCCCCGGGTGGATGCCATCGGCGGCAGCTCCGCCGGCATCTACATCGACAACCGGGCCATGGTGGCTTCGCTCTTCCGGGCCATCCCGAAGCCGGTCTTCAAGAAAGCCATCCGGCCCATCTTTTTGCGGATGCAGAAGGCCTGGAAGGTGCCGTTCGAGGTCGTCAACGACGGCGAGGTGACCGCGCTGGCCGGCTCCATGTCCCTCAACGCCAATCGCGTCCTGGGCATCGCCCTGGGCTCGAGCCAGGCCGGCGGCTATGTCAACGACAAGGGCAATATCACGGGCTGGCTGAACGAGCTGGCGTTCGTTCCGGTAGACTATGACCCGGCGGCGCCGGTCGACGAGTGGTCCGGGGATGGGGGATGCGGCGTCCAGTATTTCTCCCAGCAGGCGGTTTTCCGCCTGGCGGCCGCGGCCGGCATCGCCCTCGAAGATAAGTTCCAGGCCGTCGACAAGCTCAAGACCGTCCAGGACCTGCTGGCCGGGGGCGATGAGCGCGCCCTGAGGATCTTCGAGACGATCGGCGTTTACCTCGGCTACGGCATCGCCCACTACGCGGACTACTACGACGTCGCCCATGTCCTCATCCTCGGACGCGTCACGAGCGGCCAGGCCGGACCGATCATCCAGGCCAAAGCGCAGGAGGTGCTCCGGCTCGAATTCCCGGAGCTGGCGGCGCGCCTGAACCTCCAGCTTCCCGACGAGAAAAGCCGGCGCGTCGGCCAGGCCGTGGCGGCGGCCAGCCTGCCCGCCGTCCGGCCGAAAGCGGAATGACCCCTGTTGGGAATTCGATAAGGCGGTAAAAAAATGGACATCAAACTCAGAAAATCCGGAGGCGAGATCTTCGTCCCCGACGGCGCACCCCTGCCGGCCGCGATCAGCCGGACGACGCGGATGGCTGTGGCCGCCCATCCCGACGACATCGAGATCATGGCCTTCCACGGCATCCTGAAGTGCTTCGAGAGCGCGGACGAATGCTTCTTCGGCGTCGTCGCCACCGACGGCGCGGGCAGCCCGCGGGAGGGCATGTACAAGAGCTACACCGACGAGGAGATGAAGACCGTCCGCAAGAAAGAGCAGAAGAAGGCCGCCGTGGTCGGCGAATACGGCGGGGTCGCCTTCCTCAACTACTCGAGCTCGGAGATCAAGAACGCCGGCAACCCGAACCCCAAGGACGACCTCAAGGACCTGCTGCTGCTGGCCCGGCCGAAGTTCCTCTACACGCACAACCCGGCCGACAAGCACGACACCCACGTGGGCGTCGGGCTGCGGACGATCCTGGCGGTCCGCGAGCTGCCGCCGGAGATGCGCCCGGAGAAGATCTACGGCTGCGAAGTCTGGCGGGACCTGGACTGGATGAGCGACGAGGACAAAGTCGGGCTCGACGTCTCCGAGCACCAGAACCTCGCCACCTCGCTCGTCAGCGTCCACGACTCGCAGGTCGCCGGCGGCAAGGGCTACGACCTCGCCACCATCGGCCGGCGCCGGGCCCACGCCACCTACTATGCAACCCACGACGTGGACGTCGCGACCTCGATGATCTTCGCCATGGACCTGACGCCGCTGGCCCAGGACCCGACCCTGAGCGTCCGTGATTTCGTCTGCCGCTACATCGAGCGGTTCGCGGCGGACGTAAGCCAGCGGATCGATAAGCTCATCTGACGCCGGCCCCGCCTCAGAGCAGGCCCATTTTTTTAAGGGCTTCCTCGCCGCGGGAAGTCTTCGGCCCGTCCTCCGGCAGGTAGAGAACGACGCCGCCCTTGACCGGGCGGAGGGCGATCTTCCCGTCTTCGGCCATCTGGTTGGTCAGCTGGATGGGGTCGTCGCCGGCGAAATACTTCTTGAAGGCCTCGTTGAAACCGCTGTAGACCGAGTGAATGCCCTTGTACGGTTCGCTCCGGAGCTTGGCGATCGCCAGCCTGACGAAATCCTCGGGCGATACTTTCTTGGTCATGGTCTTCCTCCCTTATCCGACTCGGCGCTCCCGCCCCGGACCGGCCGCTCCGCCGCGGGCGCGCCCTGTTCATTTATGGGAGACGACCGGCGGCCCGCCTTTTTCCCGATTCCCCGAGGGCTTTTCTTTTTTCCCGGATTTTCCTAAAATGGCGGCAAGGGAGAAAAACATGGGCAGCTGTTTGAATTGCGACATCCCGGAGAAAAGAAGCCCACGGCGGGGCAAGTTCTATGTCGAAGGGCACCGGTCCAAAGCCGGCTGGGAGGATGAGAGCACGATGATCGTCCCCGCCGACAAGGGTTTTGACAGCCTGGAAGAGGCGGTCGCCAAGGCCCGGCAGGAGTTCGAGGCCAGGCCGGAACTGGGGCTGGCGGTGATCTTCCAGCGCGACCGGGGGGGCATCAAAGAGGGCCTGAGATTCATTTTCCGGGACGACGAGGGCGGGCTCGAAGAATCCGACCTTTTGTATTAGGCGCCGGCCAACCGGGCCGCCGTCGACGCCCTCCCGGGAAGAGACCCCCGAACCCTATTCCCCGAGCTTCTCCGGCTCCTTGTGGACGGTGATTGTGTGGCCCTTCTGGAGCGCGGCGACCTTCCCGGCCGCCTCCCCGACGGCCTCTTTCGAGGCGAGGACCGTGATATCCAGGCGGCCTTTCCAGGCCTCCCCGGGAGCGAGCTTGGGGACGCGGCCGAGGGCCCGCTCGAAGGCGCGGAGGTGTGGGAAGTTGGTGCCGGGCTCAAGGCCGACGACGTAGCCTTCGTTCTCTGATCCCGTGTTCTTCCAGAGCGTGAAGCACGGCATCTCATCGAGACCGTATTCAAGGAGGACCGCCTTGTCTTTCGCCCGGTTGCGGAGCATGACCGCCGTCCGCCGGCCGGACGCGCCGATGAGGTCCAGCCCGTACACCTGCTCGACGAATCCCGCTTGTGGGGCTCCGAACCTGTTGAAGTCGGCGATGGCCGAGGCCGCCCGGGCGTTAAAGGGCCGGACCTCCCGAATCGGCGCCAGAAACTCGGCGCCCGTCTCGAGCAGGGGGGGGCCGAAGTTGATGTGGTAAAGCATCTCGAATTCCTGGGGCAGGTCGCCCCGGTTGGTGACGATGTCGGTGATGCGGAGGGTTGGCGAGCCGGGCTCGGTCATGAGCTCCGTCTCGAGTTCGAGCTTCGGGCCGTAGACGCACCGCTCGTCCACCCGGCCGCGGACCCGCAGGAGATACGGAGGCTGGCTGTCGGCGGCGACCTCGACCTCCGAGGCCGGGGTGTTGGCGATCCGGCCGTGGAGCGTGAGCGCCATCTGGCCGCGGTCGCCGGTATTGGTGACGAACTCGTCGATGCCGGCGGCGCCGTTCGATTCCAGGCCACAGCGGACCAACCACTCGTTGAATCCCTCGAGCCAGCCGAGTCCGCCCCGGCCCTGGAGGTTGACAAAGGCCGGGTTGACGACTTCCCTGACCGGTGAATCCCAGCCGAGCCGGAGCTCTCCCAGTCCTTACCTCGAGGATCCCCATGCCCCGCGTGGGGATGAGGGTCAGGACGAGCTTGCCGTTATCGACGGCGATGACGTCGACTCCCTCCTGCTTTCCCCCGTGGAGTCGGTACTTCTTGATGGACCAGGCCGCCGGGCACGATGGGGTGATGTCCCGGCCGGACGCCTCCCAATTCTCGACGTTCACATTTTCTCGCGAGTCGGTGAGTCTCCAGATGTTTGTCTTCGGTGTTGATTCCGGCATGTCGGCCTCCTTTCTATCGGCTCCCTCCATTTTCTTTGATTGTCCAGTCAATTTCCACCGAAAACTTAAGCACCCGGGAAACTCGGGAAGGAGAATGGGGTGAGTGAGGGGACTTGAACCCCCAACCTGCGGATCCACAGTCCGCTGCTCTAACCAATTGAGCTACACTCACCGCCGCCGGGCGAGGGGAAAAGGATTTTCGCATATAGCGAGGGTAAAATCAACCGGGCGGAGGCAGGGGAGAGATTGAGGGGCGGGAATCACAGAAGCGGAGAGGCGAAACCGGAAGCTACTTGCGGCCTTCGATCAGGTCCAGGACCTCGGCGGAATCGCGCCAGCGTTCCCTGACCTTGACCTTGAGCTCAAGGTAAACCCTGGAGTCCAGGATCTGCTCGATCTCCCGCCGCGCCTCGGTCCCGATCTCCTTGATCACCTGGCCGTGCTTTCCCAGGATGATGATCCGGTGGCTGTCGCGCTCGACAAAGATCGTGGCGCCGACGAAAGTCAGCTTCCTTTTCTCTTTTCCTGATTCCTGCCCGGGGCCGGCCGCTTCTTCCGTCCCTTGCTCGGCCGCGTCGGCACCGGCTTGGTCCGGCTTCCGCTCTTCGATCCTGTCGACGAAGACGGCCGTCACGAACGGGAGCTCCTGGGTGACCCGCTTGAGGAGCTTCTCGCGGATGGCCTCGGCCAGCCTGAATTTCAGGGTCTGGTCCGTGACCGTGTCGTCGCCGTAGAGCTTGTCCGCCTCCGGGAGGTATTCATAGATCTTTTTCTCGAGGACGTTCAGGTTGGTGCCCCGGAGCGCCGAGATGGGGATGATCTCCTTGAACGGCAGGAGGTCCTTGTACCTCTGGATGATGGGCAGGACCGTGTCCTTCCTCACGATGTCGACCTTGTTGATGAGCAGGAACAGGGGCGTGTCGAGTTTTTTGAGGGTGTCCAGGACGAACTCGTCGCCGTGGCCGTGCTTCTGGGTGGCGTCGATCAGGAGACAAAGGAGGTCGGCCGTCGCCAGGGCGGAGTAGACGAAGCTCATCATCCTCCGGTTGAGCGTGTGCAGCGGCTTGTGGATGCCCGGGTTGTCGATGAAGATGATCTGGCCCTGTTCTGAGGTTTTGATGCCCAGGATGGACACCCGCGTCGTCTGCGGCTTGTCCGAGATGATGGCGACTTTTTCGCCCAGCATGGCGTTGAGGAGGGCGGACTTTCCCACGTTCGGACGGCCGACGAGGGCGACGTAGCCGACTTTCATGTTACGACTCCCGGCCGTCGGAGCCGGCGGGCCGCTCCGGCTTCCTGATCTTGAGCTTCTTGACCCGCCTCGAATCGGCTTCCAGGATCTCGATCGCCAAGCCTTGGAACTCGAAGGACTCGCCCCGCCGGGGCACCCGGCCCAGGTGATGCGTGATCAGGCCGCTGGCGGTGATCATGTCGGCGTCCGAGAGGTCCTGGCCGATGACCTCCTCCAGGTCGCCGACATTCGTGTGGCCGGAGACGATGTATTCTCCCGGGCCGAGCTGGGTGACCTCCGTCTCCTCGTCCTGGTCGTATTCGTCGCGGATCTCGCCGACGATCTCCTCGACCAGGTCCTCGAGCGTCACCAGCCCCGCGACCCCGCCGTGCTCATCGACGACGATGGCCAGCTTCTGGTGCCGCTTCTTGAATTCCTTGAGCAGGGCGGCCACCTTCATGGACTCGGGCACGAAATAGGCGGGCCGGATGATCGGGTCGATGGTCTCACTGGCGTGCCTGTCCTCCGAGAAGGCGAGGAGGTCCTTGGCGTGGACCAGCCCCTCGATGTTGTCGAGCCGTTCCCGGTAGACCGGCAGGCGCGAGTACTTTTCCGAGAGGATGAGGTCGCGCAGCGCCCCGAAGGTCGCGCCCCGGGGGATGCCGATCATGTTGACCCGCGGGGTCATGACCTCCCGGACAAGCGTGTCCCCGAACTCGACGACGCTCTTGAGAAGCTCGCTCTCGTGCTCCTCGATGATGCCCTCCTCGGTGGCTTCGTCGATGAAGGTCTCGATCTCGCCCTCCGAGGCCTCCCGGATCTCCTCCTCGAGGGGCTCTTTCTCCAGCCTGCGGATGAGCAGGATCAGGGGCGCGGCCAGGGTCAGGACCCAGGGGAAAAACGGCAGGAAGAAACGGATGATGGCCTTCCGGTCCAGCGAGTTCAGGAAGCGGGGGAGGTAATCGAAGGCGATGAAGAAGATCGCCACGGCGGCCAGGAAAAACCAGCCCGCCGCCAGCCGGCCGCGCTGCACGACCACCGAAACCCCGATCAGGAAGGCGATGATCAGGATGACCCGGAGACTCTCGACGGCGAGCCGGGTCTCGTCGTAGCGGTCGAGACGCCCCTGGCGGTATTTCTTGCCGCTGTCTTCGAGCAGCCGGCTGAGCGAGATCTTGGAGAACGTGCTCAGCGAGGCGTGAAAGAGCGAGAGCAGGAAGGCGCCCAGGAGGGTCCCCGCGAGCAGCGCCCACTCCCAGATCGTGCCCTTCATCGTCCGGACCTATCCGCCCACGAGCTCCCGGCGCACCCGGACCTCTTCCGCCTCGATCCCCCGCCCGTGCTCGAAACCGACGAGGTGGAGAAACCCGTGGACCGCGAGGTCGAGGACTTCCGTCTCCAGTCCGTGCGCCTCGCGAAAGCTCTGGCGGAACGCTTGGGGCACGCAGACGATGATGTCGCCGAGATGGGGCCGGCCGGCCGGTCCGGCGGCCAGCCCCGGGAAGCTCAGGACGTCGGTGGCGCCGGCTTTCTTCAGGAACCGGCGGTTCAGCTCCATGATCTTCCGGGTGTCCACCAACGCCAGCGTGAGGTCGGGCGCGTCGGGGCGATACCGGGCCAGTAACGCCTCGAGGAGCGCCCGGACCGGCTTCGGGTTGACCCGGTAGTTATTCTGCTGATTGAGGATTTCGACCATTCGACTTCTTGCCGTTTTCGGCCTTCTTATTTTTTTTCATGGTGAAGTCGAAACCCGGATACTCCACCCTGGGATGATAGATCGTGTAGAGCGTGTCGTGGAAGGTCGAGGCGATCGCCCGGAGCTCCCGGAGCGAAAAATCGGAGTTGTCGAGCTGACCGTCCTCGAGGTAGTTCTCGAAGATCTCCATGATGACCCGCTTCAGGTTCTCCTGGGAGGCGGACTTCAGGCTGCGGGAGGCCGCCTCGATCGAGTCCGACAGCATGATCAGCGCCGCCTCCTTGCTCTGCGGGGTCGGACCCGGATAGCGGTAGCTTTCCTCTTCGATCTCCTGCATCTCCGGATCGTAGGTCTCTTTGGCCTTATGATAGAAATAGCGGACGAGCGAGTTGCCGTGGTGCTGCTCGACCATCTCCCGGATCTTCTTGGGCAGCTTGAGCTTCCGGGCGATCTCCGAGCCTTCTTTGACGTGGTTGACGATGACCAGCTTGCTCAGGCTCGGCGTCATGTCCTTGTGGACGTCGGGGTTCCGGCTCATGTTCTCGATGAAGTACTCCGGGCGCTTGATCTTGCCGATGTCGTGGTAGAGGGCCCCGGCCTTGACCAGCATGCTGTCCAGCCCGATCTCCTCGGCGGCTTTTTCGGCCAGAGTAGCGACGACCAAGGAGTGATGGTAGGAGCCGGGCGCCTCGATGGCCATCTGGCGGAAGATGGGCAGGTCGGAGTTCGTCAGCTCCAGGAGCTTGGCCTGGGTCACGAAATCGAAGACGCTCTCGGCCACCGGCAGGAGGAGGAAGGCCAGGGCGCCGCCGGCGATGCCGCCCAGGAGCCCCATCAAAGACTCGATGGCGAAGACGCCCGCGGAGGTCGGCATGTCCCTGATGAGGGCGAAGGTCAGGATCAGGAAGATGTTGACCGGGGCGACGACGAACAGCCCCGCCTTCAGGGCCGATGTCCGACGCTGCTTTTTATAGTACTTGATGCCGTAGATCGCGGCCAGCCCGCCCAGAAAGCTGAAGAGGAGGATGAGGTAGTCGTTCTGGAAGAGATAGCCGACGAGCAGGCTGTTGAGGATGCAATAGATCAGGCTCAAGGTACCGGTGGTCAGGAAGGCGAACAGGATAACGCCGAACTGAAGGGGATAGACGAACCGGTAGACGTCGGTGTCGATGGCGACCGAGAGGATGGGCCTGTCGCCCAGGATCCCGCCGAACCCCGCCAGGAGCTTGTAGACCAGGAGCGCGACCAGCAGCATCACCCCCATCATCGTGAAGACCCGCAGAGCCGGCTTGGGATTGAGGAGCGATTTCAGATAGAACCAGAGGGTGATGAAGAGGAGGGCGAACAGGAGGAACGTGCCGGCGAAATTGCGGGTCCAGCCGCTTTTCTGCTGAAGGTGCTGGTTGATGAGGCTGACCCACTTGAGGGTGTCGGCCGTGGCCTCGTCGCCCTTGCGCAAGATGACCTTGCTCTTCTTGATCCTGTAGAAGACGGTTTCGACCTGGTTGGCCGCCCGCTCTCGCCGCGCCTCGGTTTCCGCCCGGTCGTAGGTGATATTGGGGCCCAGGAAGAAATCGCCCAGTCTCACGAGCAGACGCTTCTGGCGGATAGGGATCCCCAGCTTGTCGACTTCGGCCGCGAACAGCTCCCGGGCCTCCTTGAGGTCCAGGATCTCCTCGATCTTGGCGGTTTTCTCGTTCCCCTGACCGCGCAGGAGCGTGAACCCTCTCTCGGGTTCGCGCCGGATGAACAGGTTTTTGGAGACGATGATGCCCCGGGAGGAGACCTTGCCGATGAGGCTGATCAGCGTGTCCTGAAGCTCGGCCGAGAACTTCTCCCTTGCCAGCGATTCCAGGTCGGGGGCGGGGATCTCCAGGCCGGCCTGCTCGCTCAGCTGCTTCTCGAGCTCGGCGACGTTCTGCCGCGCCGCGGGATTACGCAGCCAGGCTTGCCCGGCCTGGAAGGTCTGGCGGATCCTCTCTTCCGAATTGGGAAAGGCGTCCATGTCGAAGACGTAGACGGGCATGACGGCCTCGGCGGCCTGCCGCTTTCTTTCGATCGTATTGACCGTATCCTCGACGGTCAGGTCGAGCGGCGCGGTCAGGTCGGCCCTGGCGATTTCCCCCACCTCGAGACGGGGCAGGGTCCTCGAGGGAGCGAAGGATATGAAATAGGCCAGGATGAGGACAAAGGCCGCCATCTGGAAGAACGGGTTCTGGACGGCCTTCCGCCAGAATGTGAGCTTTTCAGCGTCGGCCGGCGGCGGTTCGCCGCCCTTGGGCGGGCGCGAAGAGGGCTGCTTGAAGAGCCTGAGGCTCTTGAACGAGATGAAGTTCATGCTTCCTTGACGGACCCGGACTCGGCCCGGTCATAGGCTTTGACGATCTTCTGGACCAGCGGATGCCGGACGACGTCCTTCTCACTGAAGTTGATGATGGCGATCTCGGGGATGGCCGCCAGGATCTTGAGGGCCTCGAGGACACCCGATTTCCTGGGCTGGGGAAGGTCGATCTGGGTGATGTCCGCGGTAACCACCACCTTGGAGCCGAAGCCGGCCCGGGTGAGCAGCATCTTCATCTGCTCGCGGGTGGTGTTCTGGGCTTCGTCCAGGATGATGAAAGAATCGTTGAGGGTCCGGCCCCGCATGAAGGCGAGGGGCGCGATCTCGATGACCCCCTTCTCGATCAGGCCGTCGGCCTTGTCGGTGGCGGTCAGGTCGAACAGGGCGTCGTAGAGAGGCCTGAGGTACGGGTTGATCTTCTGGTACATGTCGCCCGGGAGGAAGCCGAGCTTTTCGCCGGCCTCGACGGCGGGCCGGGTGAGGATGATGCGGTTGACCGACCTGTCCTGGAGGAAGGTGAGGGCCATGGCCATGGCGAGGTAGGTCTTGCCGGTGCCCGCCGGACCGATCCCGAACACGAGGTCGAAATTGCGGATCGCCTGGATGTACTCCTGCTGGTTGAGGCTCTTGGGGCCGACGGATTTCCTCGAGAGGCTGAGCGCCTCGGAAGGGAAGTGGCTTTCCAGGGGCTCCTTGCAGCCGCCCTCGAGAAGGTCCAGGGCGATGTGGAAATCCTGCTCCTTGAGCGCGCAGCCCTTGGCCTCGAGCTCCTCCATCTTTTCAAAATAGAGCTTGGCGAATTCGACGCGCTTGGGGTTGCCTTCGATGAGCAGGCTGTCACCCCGGAGGGCGAGCGTTACGCCCAGGCGGTTTTCGAGCTTCCGCAGGTTCCTGTCCAGGACCCCGGAAAAGACGCTCTTACGGATAAAGGGATGGGTGATTTTTTCCATATCTGGATAATGGGTTTGAATCGGTGGCCATCGAGTATCCCATACTTAACTCTATCAGGGGGGCTTTGTCAAGCCGAACGGCCGGACCCTCCCGCCGGGGCCGGCTGGGGCCGGCTGAATTCCGCGAGCTTATCCAGCCCGGAGGGCCGGGGGTTGATCTCGAGGACGAGGGGCCTGACCTCGCCTCCCGTGACTTCCAGAAGCAGGTCCACCCCGGCGATGCGCAGTTTTTGCCTCAGGCCGGAGTTGAGCGCGGCCAGGGCCCGCACCGCCATCCCGGGTAGGCCCCGCTCTTCCACCCCGGTCAGGACGAGCCTGCGGAACCCACCCGTCCGCCGATAATAAAGATCGGCCATCGCTTCCGCGGGCGGGACGATCCGCCCCCCTTTTTCGGGCGAGGTGATGAGATCGCTCTCCGAGGCGCTGATCTCGGCAAAGCCCAGGTCCGACTCGACCTCGTCCTCCGGCTGCCAGAGGAAGACTCTGAACATCACCGGGCGATAACCCCTCTCCTTTTCCCCCTCGCTATAAAAGAAAACGTTCCCCCTTGCCTTCCTGACGATCACTTCCCGGTCCCGCAGGATGGCGGAGACGGTCTCGGCCGCGAAATCGGGGGATCCCCGAAATTCGCCGGCCGAAAAAAAATACGTCTCCCGGCCCTCGGTTCCCTCGTTGGGCTGGACGTAAAAGCCGGAGGCTCTGTGGCGGTCCAGGAAAGCGCTCAGCCGGGGAATGATCCTCGAGCCATCCGATTTTCTGAGAAGGATGGATTCGGGGACCGGGATTCCTTTCCCGGCCAGCCCGGCCATGGTCTGAAACTTGTTGTCGGCCTTCCGGGAAGCCGCATAGGGATTCCACAGGACGACGTTCCTCCTTTGGAGAAAACCGGAGATCTCTTTATGGAGGGACTGTTCGGCGGAGGAGGGAAGGTTCAGGATGACGGCCTCCTGAAAAACGGGCGGCTGCTCCGAGGCTCCCTCCTCGACCTCAAGCCGGTCATTGACCGACCAGACCCGACTGATCCCCCGCACGGTTTCCCAGGCGACCGCGACGTACTCCCGGGCCCCGCCTCTTTGGAGCTCCCGGAGCTCGAAAAACGACAGGACTTCCCTGATGTAGTCTTCGTCCGTGCCATAGACGATGGCGAGCCTTTTCAAACCGGCAACTTGTCCTTGTACAGCCGGCCCCGCTGGCCCAGGCAGTCGAAGATGGTGAAGACGCCCTCTCCCTTTCTTCCCGCCGGCAGACGGTCGTTATGCGGCCGCCATAAGCCCGCGCCGGGATTGGCTTCGATCTTGTAGACGATCAAGGCCGGCACGGGGTCCTTATGCGCGTCGAACAGCCGCCGTCTTTTCCCCCGGGCGTCGAAGAAAGGTATGGCGAGCGGCCGGCCGCTCGTGTCCGTCCGCGCGATCTCGCGCCCGTTTTCGTCGAAGAGCTTCACCCGGGTCGGCCGGCCCCGATCATCGAACAACGGCAGAAGCTGCTCGGTCTCGCGGTCGAAGACCCGGCGCAGGTTGTCCTGTTCGTCGACCAGGAAGACGGGCATGTAGTCGCCCATCTCATAAGGGACGCCGTTTGACGGGAACCCCGTCAGGTCGCTGAAGATTTTGCGGTAACGGGCCCGTCCGGCGAACTCCGGATGAATCTTCAGGTAGACCTCGAGGACCTTCCGCCAGTTCGCCTCGAGATAGCGGGTCTGGTAATCCATGCTCTGGCGGGCGGCCCGGGTGATCTGGCGCCTCATGTCCTCCCGGTACTTGGGGTCGATGATGTCGTCTGTGTACTCATAGAGGAGCCCTCCCTGTCCCACGTTGGCGACGCCCTGCGTGCTGACGACCGCGATATTGTGGGAGACGACATAGCCGTCCCCGCCGAGGACCAGCACTTGGCGAAAATAGGAGTAGAGGGGAGTCAGCGGGTCCCTGTCCAGGAGCACCGGAATGCCGACCCGGGCAAAACGGTCAACCAGCGAATCCAGGAATTTCGCCGAGAACAGCTGGCGCACCCGGGAGGGCAGGACCTCCTGGATGACGGCGTTGTCGTTCTCGGAGATCTCGCGGACGAGGTCGGCCAGCGCCTTGATATTCCCGCCGACAAGGCGACCTTTGTCCCGGACCGGCAGGATGAGCGATTTCCGGCCGCCGGATTCCTTTTCCGGTTTGACGATCAGCGTGTCGTGCTTGGCGGCCAGCCGCCGGATCGACTTCTCGATCCCGGAACCGGCCCGTGGGCCCAGCCGGGCGGTGTCTTCCATGTACCAGTTTTCCTGGTCCGGGACCATGACCCCGCTGCCCCGCAGCATGGCCGGCAGCTCGCACTTCAAATGGGTCGCGGCTTCCCAGATCAGCGGCTGGATGACCGGGATGCCGAAAAAGTCGATCTCGGGCCGCAGGGGATGCGTGAAATGGAAGAACAACCCATGGAGGATGAGCGGACGATCAAAGGCCGCCAGGACCAGGCCGGAAGCGGGCCCGCCGACCGGAGCGTGCTTTTTACGGAAGGCAGCGAGGTCGGCCGCTGGCGGATAGAACATCCCCTCGTTGACGGTCAGGATCTTCTGTCCGTTCTTTTCGGCAGGGACGGGGAAAGCGCACAGGATCAGGTTGACGCCGGACACCTCGGCGAGCTTCGGTCCCTGTTCGAGGGCCACCGGCACAGTCGTATTGCCGTAGGGATAGATGATGCCGATGTTGGTCCGCTCGTCGGACTTCAGTTCCCCGGGGGCCAGGCCGACGAAGATCTCCGGGTAGCCGAATCCCTCGTATTGAAGGACCACGACATCACGCAGCCGGGCGTAGTGGAACCAGAAAAGCTCTTCCCCGGTCTCTCCCCGAACGCCCAGAGCCGTGATGCCCCGGTCGGGGTCTCCGAGGTAGATGTCGCGGTAGGCCGCCGGCTGTTCCCGAAGAGGCGTCTGGGTATCGATCAGCCAGCGCAGCCGGGCGTAGAGCCAGCGGTGGAACCGCTCGGCCAGGGCGAACTTCTCCGCCCGCGACAGCTTCTCCAGGACGGCGGACCGCTCCTTGTGATAATGGTAGGGCAGATAATCGAAGATGTGGCTGTTGACCGTCCGGTCGAGGAACTTGGCGCAGGCGGAGTTGTATTCCTCCGGTGTGAAACAGCAGCCGGTCCTGTCGAGGAGCAGGGCGATGTCGCAAAGCTCGAGCGCCCGGCCGATGTCCTCGGTGAAAGACCGGCCGCCCGGCTTCAAGCCCGCCGCCGACGCCAGCCGGGTGACCAGCGCCAGGTAGTCCGTTTCGGCGATCTCGCCGCCGGAGAACACCTCTTCTATCAGGGAGGAGGTCCCGTTCCCACGGGCGGCCAGCCGTTTGTTCAAGGTTTCGACATATTCCCTGGCAACCGCCAAGAACGCGCCCAGCTCCTCGTTGGAAATGTCCCGGCCGGCCGGGCCGAGGATGTCTTTGGCCCGGGAATAGAGGGCAGTCAGCGACCGCCCGCGAACGGCGGTTTTCCATCGCGTCTTGAAAGCGGCCGACCGTTCCTTGAGGCAGACGAGTTTCAGGTACTCTTTCTTCCGCAGCTCCCAGCGCGCGGCCCGGACCGTCTGTTCTTCCACCGCCTTGAGAGAGCCGGCCAGGCCGGTGGATATCTCCCTGTAGCCGGACGCCGCAGGCCGGTGGATCGGCCTGAAGAAATAGCGAATGATCTTTCCGACCCGGGCGTCGGAGCGGTCAGCCGGCGTCGCGCCGCGCATCTCCCGGAGCTTCGACTCGAAGGTCCTCTTCAGACGGGAGAGCTCGGAAGCGTCAGACCGGCCGTTCACAAGATACAGTCCGCCGAAGATCAGCCATTTGCCGAAATCGAGGTCAACCAGGGCGTCCGGACCGGACAGGCAGAAAAACGTGTCGGATATGAACCGGTTCCGTTCCGACCAGACGCGCAGCTTCTTGGCTTCGTCCTCCTCGTTGAGGATCGTCTCCAGCTTGTCGGCGGAGGTGATATTCCCCCGGATCTCCGAAAGCGCCTGCTCCACCTCGCCGCGGTTTCCCCCAAGCACTGCGCTCAGGAGCTTGTCGCTTAACGCCTTCTCTTCCTGCATCTCCTTCCGCCAGCCGTCAATGGTTTCACGGCCGATCCCCAGGCAGCCATACGAGGCCTTTTCATCGAGAGCGAAAAGCTCCTTGAGCTTCCGGCGGGCGTTCGGCTGACGGAAAGCGAAGGTCGGCCGGCGGGCGCCGGAAGTGCCGTCCGCCAGCACCAGGGCGGAAGCCGGACGGGCCTTCTTCATCAGGTAGAGGAGCTCGGGCAGGTTGTCGACGAGCTCCAACAGCTCGGGGTCGGGGATACCCAGGTCGACGAAATCCACGCCTTGAACGGCTTCCCGATATGACGCGTAAGGGCCCCTCTTGTCGGTGACGAGCAGGTGGATCTTGCCGCACAGATCGCGCCGGATTTTATCCCGTTCGCGCTTGGGTCTGTCCCGCAGGCCCACCCAGCTCTTCAGGTTGCCGCCGTAGACCGCGGCATTGGTCCGGATGAGGTTGTCGTCGAGCCCGAGGTCCTTCAGGTAATCTTCGACCCGGTTCTTGATCTCCTCCAACCCGGATCCCGGAACATGGTTCAGGATATCGGAGCCGGTGCACCGCCCGACGATCCTGATGTCCCCGGGCGGGACAAAGCCTTCGAACATCTCGCCGACGATCCGCCGGCCCTCGGGGTCGAGGTCGAGCAGGAGATGTTCCCCGGCCACATTGGCATAGATCTCGAGCTTTCGGCTGCCGGCGCTGAAGCGCACGTCGGAAACGGGTGTCAGACGGCCGTCCTCGAGCTCTCCCTCTTTGTAGTTGGCGGTCATGACGCCGACGAGGTCCTCGTCGGGCGCGACCCGGGGGTTCTTCCGGCGGGCGTCGGCGAGCAGGCCGGAGATCAGCTTCACTTTCCGGAAGGGGCCCGTGCGGTTGATCTCTTCGAGTCCCTGGGCTTTTTTGTTCACCCAGCTCGTGAGCCGGTATTCCAGGTCCCGGGCGTGTTCGTCGCCGGCCGTGATGACACCCATGCGTTCGAGGGTCCTGCCGATCTGCGGCAGGCGCGCCAGGCAGGCGGGTCCGCCCAGCATCCGGAAATACTCCGGGTACCGTCCCTGGAGGTGGGCGGCCGCCCGGTCCTCCCAGTCGAGCTCCGAAGCGCACTCCGGCCGCCAGGAGAGGACCTCGCGGAGGTCGGCTTTGACCGCCTCCTGGATCTTCTCCGGGATCCCAAAAGACGCCAGCATCCGGGTCGAGACCTCTGCGTCCACGCAGGCGTTGATCACGGCATGGAGCAGGCTGAACTCCTTCGGCACGCAGAACCCGCCGTAGGTCTCCCCGGACGGGAGGACCATCCGGTCGCCGCGCATGTTCCATTGGTTCCTGAAGAACTCGAAATCGCCGATCTTCAGGGCATCGAGGTTGATCCCGGCGGTGAGCGAAAGATAATACGGACCGCCGCGGGAAAAGAAATTCTCGCCCACCTTCAGGAATTCGGCCATCCGGGCCGAGGGGACGGCCGTCGGTCCGGCGACATTATAGAGCCGGTAGAGGTCCCGTCCGGCGAGCGCCGAGAACTCGTCGATGCCGCCGACCCACTTCGGGATATTCCGGACCGAATGGACTTCCTGGGCGCCCAGGTCCACCCGGCTCGGCGTGTAAAGCAGGTTGTATTTCTTGAAGGGCCCGGAGGCCTCATACCGAACAAGCGGGTTGTCGAGTTCCCGCAACAATCCTTCTTCGACCACCACTTCCTTCCTGGCGTTGATCCGGGAATAGGTCGGACTCAGGTAGTTCTTGAGATACCCGGCGAGCTCGGCCTCGAGGCCGAGCTCTTTGATGAGGCCGAGCCTTGTCTCCTGCAGCTCGCGGACCTCTTGCTCTTCCAGGGAGCCTGAACCCAGCCGGGACGCCAGCTGGGGCGCCGCGCCGGCGAGCCGCTCCAGGACGCACTCCGGCTCCCCGACGGCCAGACCTGGGGAATCGATGCGCTGGCCTTCACGGCCCAGGAGTAGGGCGAGAGCGGCGGCTTGTCGTCCCGCCTCGGGAAAGGCGAACAGCACCTTCAATATCCCTTCCGGCAGACTCTGATCGTCCGGGCTGAACCGGTGAGCTTCGGCTTCGAGCTTGTTCTCCCGAACGACTTTTTCGCCCAGCCGGACCAGGTTCTGCCGCCACGTCTCGAGCTTGGCCCGGACCTTTTCCTCACGGCCGGTCTGCCGGATCACGTTATAGAGGAGCATGCTCTCTTCGAGCCAGTTCTTGACGTTGAACTCGGTCTCTCCGGGGCCGAGCGTCGTCAGCACATGGGCGGAGGGAAGGCCGCGCCGCGGATGGTCGACGATCTCCCGGTAGCCGGCCGCCAGGTCGGCCAGCCCGCGGGCGGCGGTAAACTTCGCGATCTGCCTGGCGGCGGACCGACGCGGCTGAAGGCTTTTCTGGAACAGCCGGACCAGGTTCCTGTCGGACCCTTCCCGGAGGACGAGCATCCGGAGTCCGTCAAAACGCAGGCATCTCTCCTTTTCGCAAAGACGGCCCACCTCGAGCGCCAGGTTTTCATAGGTCTTTTCTATCAAGGCGGAGAGGCAGGCTGTCGCCGGGCCCCTGTCGCGCTCGGCGATCGGCGGCAGCGTCTCCAGGATGTCCCGGGCGAGAGCGACATGCTCGGTGCGCATGACCTCCCGGATATTGTCGGCCCAGCTGTCGGCGTTGGCCCGGTACATCTCCTCCAGGATGGAGCGCTGGACCAGGGCGCGCAGGCGATAGGACCCGTTCTCCGGGATAATCTCGTAGGACGCGTAGGCCGGGAGGGCTTCGATCCAGTCGTCGCAGACCCGCAGCCAGTCTTTCATGTCCGGGGTGACGTAGATATTCTCGCCGCCGCCGGCGAGGAGCTTGTGGAGGTCGGGGTCCTCCCCGAAGAACGGCTCAGCCAGCTCGTTCAGCAGTCCGAGATAAATGGCGTCGATCGGAAAAATCCTCTGGAAAAAGACCATATAGGCCGGGGACCGGCCCGGGAGCGCCGCCGCCCGGTCCTCGAACTTCCGGATCGCCGCCCGCAGCCTGTCGAGCGTCCTTCTGACCCGGGCGAAACCGGCCGGCAAGGAGCCGTCGTCGGACTTCCGGATAAGCTCCAGTTCATAATCGAGCAGGCCCTTTTTCAGTTTAGCCAGGCCGCCGACGACCTCGGCCACGGAGACCTCAGGTTCGAGGGTCGATTTCTCCAGGCGCTGGATCTCGCCGGCGAGATAGGCGGAGTTGTAGCGAAGGGCCGCCACTGTTTTTTTCAGCTCGCCCAGGAGACCGGACAGTCCTCGGGTCGGCACGAGCCTGGCGTTGGCCAGAAGCAGGGCATCGATATAGAAAGCACGGCTGAACCGGCCGCAGACGATGCGCCTTTTATCGCGCCGCGCCTGGAGAGACAGGCGGCGGCTGCAGTCCCTGTCCTCGGCTTCGCGGTAGGTGTCGGCTAGGGCCTGGTAAACGGCGTTCCGCAGGTTCTCCAGGTCCTTTTCCTTCTCGATGATCCTTCTGACCTTGTCGCCGTCGTAGGGGAGGCCGAAGGTCTTCCTGGCCAGGAGCCAGGCACAGGCTTTTTCCCTCCCTACGGGGTCTCCGCCCGCCCGGCTCAGGAAGCGGACATAGAAACTCCCGTCCTTTATCCCGGCCAGGAGCTTCTTCAGCCGCAGTTTCCGGGCGGCGGGCAGCTTCCCGTATCGCGTCAGCAGTGTCAGCAGCGCGCTTTTCTTCTTTGCGTTGTATAAAGCGGAAATGAAGTCTTTATCGTTCATAGTCATTTGTCCTTCGGGCTCGAGAATGGCGCCTCCGGGCGAAAAGCCATGATATTCGCGGCCGGGAGCATGTGTCAATGACCGGGACCCACGCTCCCCAATGGAGCATCTCGGGGCCAGGACCCGGGCAGTTGAAAAAAAAGACCGCCTGATATATATAATGATTTCATTTTACGCAACTTAGGCCCGATCACCCCCAGCCGGGACGAGCGGGCCCGGGAAAAAGGACAGAGAATGGACAAAGAGCTGATGACTATTTCCATCCCCGCGTCTCTTTACCGGAAGATCGAGGAGACGATCAAAGGGACTGGGGCGGCTTCGGTCGAGGACTATGTGATCCGGATCCTGAGGGAAAAGCTCTCCCAGGCCGGCCCGGGCGAAGCGTTCACCAAGGAAGACGAGGAGAAGGTCAAGGAAAGGCTCAAGGCGCTCGGCTATATCGACTGAAGGTCCGCCGGCGCGCCGGCGACCAGCCCTGAATGTTAGCGGGGCGGCTGAAAACGCGGAGGATAATATGATCCCACCCCACGGCGGAAGACTTGTCGACAGAGTGCTCCGGGGCGCCTGCCGGGACGAGGCGCTGGAGAAGGCGCGGAGCCTGCCGGTCCTCAGGATCGGCGACGAATCCGTGTCCGACGCCGAAAACATCGCGACCGGCGTGTTTTCGCCCCTGGAGGGCTTCCTGGGCCGGTCGAGCTTCCGGAGCGTGCTCCACGAGATGCGGCTCCCGGACGACCTCCCCTGGACGGTGCCGATTGTCCTCGACGCCGCGAGGGAGGAGGCGGCCGGGTTCAAGGAGGGCGGCGAGGTCCTGCTCGCGGGCGAAGGCGGACGGCCGGTGGCCATCCTCCATCTCGAGGAAAAGTACGAGTATGACAAGGATGAGATGGCCGAGAAGGTCTACCTGACTTCCGACCCGGTCCATCCGGGCGTCGCCAAGACCATGGCCATGAAGGATGTCCTTCTGGCCGGCCCGGTCGACCTGATCGACATCTCGCCCACGCCGTTCGACAGGTACAAGCTCAGCCCCAAGGAAACCCGCATCCTGTTCAAGGAGAAGGGATGGAAGACCGTGGTCGCCTTCCAGACCCGGAACACCCCGCATATCGGGCACGAATACCTCCAGAAGACGGCCTTGACCTTCACCGACGGGATCTTCGTCAACCCGGTGATCGGGCGGAAGAAGAAGGGCGATTTCAAGGACGAGGTCATCCTCGCCTCCTACGAGGAGCTCATCCGGCACTATTATCTGAAAGAGCGGGCGGTGATGGCCATCCTGCAGATGGAGATGAGATATGCCGGGCCGCGCGAGGCGATCTTCCACGCCATCGTCCGGAAGAACTTCGGCTGCACCCACATCATCATCGGCCGGGACCACGCCGGCGTCGGCAGCTATTACCAGCCGTACGCCGCCCAGGACATCTTCGAGGAGTTCCCCGACCTGGGCATTGCGCCGCTTTTCTTCCGGTCTTTCTACCACTGCCGGAAGTGCCGGTCGGCGGTGAACGAGAAGACCTGTCCGCATCCGCCGTCCGAGCAGATCCAGTTCAGCGGGACGAAGATCCGGGACATGCTGGTCAGGGGAGAGG
This sequence comes from Candidatus Aminicenantota bacterium, assembly GCA_963764885.1. Taxonomy (GTDB): domain Bacteria; phylum Acidobacteriota; class Aminicenantia; order Aminicenantales; family UBA8522; genus CAVSCD01. The sequence goes on along the minus strand of CAVXUH010000002.1, from coordinate 128,752 downwards.
TGCCGCCCCCCGAGCTGATGCGGCCGGAGGTGGCGGAGGTCATCATGCGGTTCAAGGACCCGTTCGTGAAGTGAGGCGGCGGGCCGGGAGAATGACATGGCAGAAAGATCAATCATCGTTCAGAAGGGGTTCACGCTCTGGTTCACCGGCCTGCCCTGTTCGGGGAAGTCGGTAGTGGCGGACCTGGTGGCGGATATCCTCAAGGGCCGGGGGCTCAGGGTGGAGCGGCTGGACGGCGACATCGTACGCCAGAGCCTGACCCGGGACCTGGGCTTCTCGAGGCAGGACCGGGACGAGAACATCCGCCGGGTCACCTTCGTGGCCAAGCTGCTGACGAGAAACGGCGTGGCCGTGCTGACGTCGTTCATCTCGCCCTACCGGGAGATCCGCGCCGAATCCCGCCGCGAGATCGGCGATTTCATCGAGGTCTACACGAAATGCGCCCTCGACGTGTGCATCGAGAGGGACGTCAAGGGCATGTACAAGAAGGCCATGAGGGGGGAGATCAAGGAGTTCACCGGGATCTCCGACCCCTATGAAGAACCCCTGGATCCCGAGATCCTGCTGGAGACGGACAAGGAAACTCCCGAAGAGAGCGTCGGCAAGGTCCTGAAGCGGCTCGAGGAACTGGGTTACCTCGAGAGCGCCTAGAGGATAAAACATCATGGGACTTCACCTTGTCACCGGCGGCGCGGGTTTCATCGGTTCCCACATTGTCGCGGAGCTTCTCGCCCGGGGTGAGCGGGCCCGCGTCCTGGACAACTTCCTCACCGGCAAGCGCGAAAACATCGCCCCCTTCCTCGACAGGATCGAGCTTATCGAAGGGGACATCCGCGATGCCGAGGTCTGCCGCCGGGCGGTCGCGGGCGTCGACGACGTCCTCCATCAGGCGGCGCTCCCTTCGGTGCCGAGGTCGATCGAGAACCCTCTGCTCTCGCACGACATCAACGTGAACGGGACGCTGAACCTGCTCTGGGCGTCTCTCGAGGCCAAGGCCGGCAGGTTCGTCCTCGCCTCCTCTTCCTCGGTTTACGGCGACGCCACCCGCCTGCCGCAAAAGGAAGGCGAGGAGGGGAAAGTCCTTTCCCCCTATGCGCTGGGCAAAAAGACGGGGGAGATGTACTGTTCTCTTTTCCACAGGCTTTACGGCCTGGGGACCGTGGCCCTGCGGTATTTCAATGTCTTCGGCCCCCGCCAGGATCCTTTCTCCCAGTATGCCGCGGCCGTGCCGCTCTTCATCACGAAATTCCTTTCGGGAGAGAGCCCGACCATTTTCGGGGACGGGGAGCAATCCCGGGATTTCACCTATGTCGCCAACGTCGTCGAGGCGAACCTGCGCGCGCTCGAGGCCCCCGCGGAGGCCCTGGGTGAAGCCTACAACATCGCCTGCGGCACGCCGCTGACGGTCAACACGCTGGCGGATGAGATCAGGCGGCTGACCTCGGCCTCGACAGCCCCTGTGCACGCCGGCCGCCCGCCCCGGCGAGATCCGGCACTCTCTCGCCGACATCTCGAAAGCCGGCCGGCTGCTTCGTTACGCCCCTCTGCGGAATTTCCGCGACGGCCTCGAGGAAACCGTCCTTTGGTACCGGGGGAGAAGATGAGCACCGCCAATCCTGAGTTCGAGGCGCTGAAGGGCAAGATCGAGGACAAGACCGCCCGCGTGGGCGTGGTCGGCCTGGGCTATGTCGGCCTGCCGCTCGTCAAGCTCTTCCTGAACAAGGGGTTTTCGGTCACCGGGTTCGACATCGACCCCAGGAAGGTGTCCTTCCTCAACCGGGGAAAGAGCTATATCCGCCACATCTCCGCCAAGGAGCTCCAGCTCTTCCTGAAGCAGAAGAAGTTCAGGGCGACGGCGGATTTCTCCAAGCTCCGGGACGCCGACGCGATCATCATCTGCGTTCCCACGCCCCTCGACGCGCACAAGAACCCCGACCTTTCCTACGTCCTGGGCACGGCCGAGGTCATCGGCAAATATCTGCGGAAAGGCCAGCTCGTCTCGCTCGAGAGCACGACCTATCCCGGGACGACCGAAGAGGAGCTCCAGCCCATCCTGGAACGCCGCGGGCTCAAGGCCGGCCGGGACTTCTTCCTCGCTTTCTCGCCGGAGCGTGAGGATCCCGGCAACAAGCACTTTTCCACCGAGACGATCCCCAAGGTCGTCGGCGGGCTCACTCCCGACTGCCGCCGCCTCGCCGGGCTCCTCTACGGCCAGATCGTCCTCAGGACCGTGCTCGTCTCCTCGCCCCGCGTCGCCGAGGCGGTCAAGCTCCTGGAAAACATCTTCCGGTCGGTCAACATCGCCCTCGTCAACGAGATGAAGATCATCCTGGAGCGGCTGGGCATCGATGTCTGGGAGGTCATCAAGGCGGCCTCCTCCAAGCCGTTCGGCTACATGCCCTTCTACCCCGGGCCCGGCTACGGCGGCCACTGCATCCCGGTCGACCCCTTCTATCTGACCTGGAAGGCCAAGGAGGTCGACTACCAGACGAAGTTCATCGAGCTGGCGGGCGAGATCAACACGCGGATGCCGTACTACGTCGTCAACAAGACGGTCGAGGCGCTGAACGACAGGGGGAAATCCATCCGCGATGCGCAAAGTCCTCGTCCTGGGCATCGCCTACAAAAAGGACATCGACGACCAGCGGGAATCTCCCTCCCTCAAGATCATCAGCTTGCTCAAGGCCAAGGGAGCCCGGGTCGAGTACAACGACCCCTACGTGCCACGCTCGGCGGGGCACCGCGAATACCCCGGCCTGGACCTCAAGTCCGTCGCCCTGACGGCCCGGCGCCTCAGGGCGAGCGACGCGGTCATCATCATCACCAACCACTCGAGCTACGATTATGACTGGATCGTGCGCGAGGCGCCCCTCGTCATCGATACCCGGAACGCCATCGCCCGCCGGCTGAAGAACGTCGTCAAGGCCTAGCGGCCCCGGAGGAGGATACCGCCATGAAGATCGGGATCATCGGCACAGGCTACGTCGGGCTGGTGACGGCGGCCGGGCTGGCCGAGCTCGGCCATCAGGTGACGGGGACGGACAAGCTCGGGGACAAGATCGAGAGGATCTCGAGCGGCGCCATCCCGATCTACGAGCCGGGGCTCGATGAGATCCTGTCCGCGAACGTCAAGCGGAACCGGCTGGTCTTCAGCCCTGATCTCGACCGCACCATCCGGGACGCCGACGTCATCTTCGTCTGCGTGGGGACGCCCCAGCACCCCGACGGCAGCGCCGACATGTCCCAGATCGAGGAGGTCTCCCGCCTCATCGCCCGGAACCTGAACGGCTACAAGGTCGTCGTCGAGAAGAGCACGGTCCCGGTCAAGACCTCGTTCTGGATCAAGCGCACCATCAGCCTCTACAAGCAGGCGGACATCGAGTTCGACATCGCCTCGAACCCCGAGTTTCTCCGTGAGGGGTCGGCCGTCGCCGATTTCCTGAACCCCGACCGCATCATCGTCGGCGTCGAGACCGACAGGGCCCGGGACATCCTGTGCGGCATCTATGAACGCTTCCAGGGCCGCGTTGTCGTCACGAACATCGACACCGCCGAGCTGATCAAGCACGCGTCCAACTCGTTCCTCGCGCTCAAGATCTCCTACATCAACTTGATCTCGAACATCTGCGAAAAGACGGACGCCAACGTCGAGCAGGTGGCCCAGGGCATGGGTCTCGACCAGCGGATCGGGGGCCGTTTTCTCAAGGCGGGGATCGGCTACGGCGGGCTCCTGCTTTCCCAAGGACATCAAAGCGCTGGTGAACATCGGCGAGGAGCTGGGCGTCGACATGGGCCTGCTCAAGGAAGCCGATCGGATCAACCTCGACCGGGGGCACGCCTTCATCGACAAGATCAAGCGGGCGCTCTGGATCCTCAAAGACAAGGAGATCGCCGTCCTGGGGCTGGCCTTCAAGCCGGAGACGGATGACATCCGCGAAGCGCCGAGCCTGCGCATCGTCAAGGAGCTGCTCCGCGAGGGGGCCCGGCTCCGCCTCTACGATCCCGCAGGCGGGCGACAACTTCCGGCAGCAATTTCCCGAGGAGCCCGGGCGCGTCGCCTACGCGGCCTCGGCCTACCAGGCTGTGGAGAAGGCCAACGCCGTGCTCATCCTGACAGAGTGGGAAGAGTTCATGAAGCTCGACCTGGCTCGGCTGAAACAGGCCATGGCCAACCCGATCATCGTCGACGGCCGGAACATCTTCGAGCCCGACGGCGGTAAAGGTCCTCGGGTTCGAGTACTATTCCATCGGCCGGAAGTAGACCCGGGTTGCCCGGCACATCCGTTTCCGTGATCGTCAAGTTTGGGAATAGGGTCCTGTCACGGCGCGTCCCCGTCCGTCGAACCTCTGCCGGAGGCGCTGACGTTTTCGAAGCCTCCCCTGATTGGCCAGGGGAGGTTGGAGGGGTTAATATTTAAGAATGTTTCTGGGGAAGCGCCTCCGTGTGCGGGCGTTGCGGGGACTAGCGCCGTGCCACCCTTCCTTGATCATCACCCTGATCACGAAAACGGAGCAGGGTCCCCCTGAGTTTCATAATCAGCCGTGTTCCGGATTACTGCCCGTCATTGCGAGACATCCTGGAAGTCGAAGCAATCTCATCAGGGACGGGGTGACGGGGGGACTGGTCTTTTCGTCCTAGTGTTCGGAATCGGTCTTAATCTCTAGCCGATGGTTTTGGAAGTCCGTTTTGATCGCGATGAAATCGTCCTGACGAACCCGTGACCAGGTGAAGGGAACATGGACGCCGTCGCGGAGGACCTGGAGCCGGGCGCGGTCGGCGGCGCTGCCCGCAAGTCCAAAGATATCCCACGAGATCAGGATCTTGATCCCGCCGGGGCGGGGGTCGTTGCTGTTATAGCGAAAAGTGACCTTCTTCGCGGGCGGGTCCGGCCGATAGTCGTAAGCCGCGAAAACACCAGCCGCCGGGAAAAAGAGGTGCACCAGGCCGGGGTCGCCGCCGAGCTTCGGCGCGAGGTCGAGCCCGTTTTCCGATAACCGGACCCCGAAATAGCCCTCGTAGAGCGCCCGGGCCAGGCAACCGGCGCTTCCCGCATAATAATCGCTGCCGCGACCCGCACCCTTCGCGCGTATCCCATTCGAAGAAGCCCTCGTTGGCGATGTCCTTCCTTGCGACCTCGATGAGCTTGTCGAGGGCGGCCCGGCTGTACCCGTTCTCGAACATGGCCAGGATCAGCCGCCCGCCGAACCAATCCCACTGTCCGCCGTTCTGGTATTCATAGGGCTCGTCCATCTGCGGATGTTTGAAGAACCCGGCGGGGTAGGGAGGGAGCAGGGCGCCGCTGACCGTTGAGACGCCGAAGCGCGTCTGCCGGGCCAGCGCCTCGGCGACGATGCTCTCCGATTGCCGGCCGTCCGCAAGACCTGAGATCATGGCCTGGGCGTTTCCCCCCATGGCGAACATCCTGTCCTCATCGAAATCGTGGCGCCAATCGTCGAGATGGATATGGACCCTGTAGAATCCTTTGTCCGGCTGCCAGAGATGGCGGTTGGCGCTCGCCCGGAGCCCAGCCGCGGACTTCAGCCAGACATCCGCCGCGGCCTGCCTGCCGAGCGCGCGCAGCATTCCGGCCAGCTCCCGACAAGCCTCGTAGGCCATGGCCTGGTCGTAGATATCGGCCGTCCAGTGCGTTTTTTCGCCCGCCAGGACCGCCTTCTGGTCGGCATCTTCAGAATCCACGTCCCCCCAGTCCGCCGTATGGGCTCCCGTCAGCAGGCCGTATCTCGGGCTGAACCGGCGGGCGAACGGGAAGCGCAGGGCCCGCTCCAGCCTGTCGACGATGGCCTGTCCGGCGACCGGCTTGAGGAGCCAGTCGCGCCCCGGGCCGGCCTTGAGCGTGAAAACCCGGAAGGCGGCCTGGACGGCGCTCGTTTCCTGGTCGGTCTCGACGGTGTTCTTGTCCGTCCGGCCCCGGGCGTCGAACCAGTCCTCGAGCGCGCCGTCGTCTTTTTGGAAGGCCAGGTGCTCCTCGATCCAGGAGGAGAGGAACGGTTCGGGGTAATAGTATTGCGAGGCCGGAATAATCGTCGCCCCGTCCCTGAGCCAGATCTGCGGATAGCCCGAGCCCGCGGCGAAGCCGTCGACCTGGCCGGTCCTGCCGGCGAATTCGACCTCGTCGTGGCGGAGTGTCAGGCGGATGAGCTGCCGCAGGCTTTCGAGCTCGGGTTTCGCCGAGCGAAAACTGGTGTACCCGCCGTGGTCGAGGCCGGTCTCGATCCCGTCCTCGGGCCAGGAGCGCTCCTTGGCGGCCAGCGCGATCTCCAAGGTCCGTCCTCCCTTATCCTTGAACCAGAACAGGCCCTCACGGAGGAGGTCGAATTCCACGCGGTAATCGCCGGCGGCGAGCGGCGCTTTGACCCGGACACTCACTTCCGCCGTCTCACCGGGACGGACGACGCCGGGAAGCGGCGTCCTCGGATTGTCGAATCTCTTGACCTGGCCCAGTGGCATCGAGGAGATGGAAGGATACAAAGTACGGGTTCGGCCCGCGGGAGCTCCACTCCGACCGGCCCCGGTTCTTGATGCCGAGCGTCACGTCCGTCGTCTCGCCGGCGCACGGCCCGGATCTCCCGGACATCGGCCGTGAAAGCGGCTGAATCATCGCCCGCCTTAGCCGAGGCCCTGCCGGGATCGCTTCCGGGGGAACAGCCGGCGGCGAGGACGGCGATGACGAACGCCGGCACGAACACGCCGAAACGTGGTTTTGTCGAGGCGGACCCGGCTGAGCTGACCCTGGACCATGGCCTCAGCAGATGCGGGGGAGGAGCTCGGAGGTCAGTGGTTCGAGGAGCCGCAGCCCGCCCGTGACCGTCGCCAGCAGAAGCTCGCCCGGCCGGCCGACGCGGTCATCCACCCGCCCGATGACGGCGGCCCGACGGCCCAGCGGGCTTTTCCGGATCTGCCTCAGGATCTGCTCGGCTTTCCGGTCCGGAACCGCGATGACCGCGCGGCCTTCGCAGGCCAGGTACAGAGGGTCGATGCCCAGGATCTCCGTGGCTCCCCGCACGGCCCGGGACAGCGGGATCTTATCCTCCTCGATGACCAGCGCCTGGCTCAGCTCTTCGGCGAGCTCCGAGAGAACGGTCGCCAGCCCGCCGCGGGTGATGTCCCGCATCCAGAGCGCCCCGGCTCTCCAGACGGGCAGCAGAAAAATGAGCGGCGCGCAATCGCTCCGGACCGGACCCTCCAGGCCGAACTCATGGCGGGCCAACATCACGGCCAGGCTGTGCTCACCGAGCGTCCCGGTGAGGATGATCCGGTCGCCGGGCCGGAGGCGGGCGGGGCGAGGGCTGGCGATGACCCTGCCGATACCCGAGGTGTTGAGGTAGAGCTTGTCCGCCTGGCCCCGCCGGACGACCTTGGTGTCGCCGGTGGCCACCTGGACGCCGGCGGCGCGGGCAGCCCGCCGGACCGACCTCAGGACCCTGGACAGGTCGGTCCACGGCAGGCCCTCTTCGACGATCAGGCCGAGCGAGAGGTGCTGTGGCTTGGCGCCCGAAACGACGAGGTCGTTGACCGTGCCGTTGACGGCCAGCGTCCCGATGTCCCCGCCCGGAAAGAAGATCGGGTCGACGACGTAGCTGTCGGTGGTGAAGGCGATCCCCGAGGGAAGATGGCTGGCATCGCCCAATCGCTCGAGGTACGGATTCCTGAAGGACGGCACGATGTGGCGGGCGATGAAATCCCGCATCAGCCGGCCGCCGCTTCCCAGTTCCAGGCTGATCTTATCCATGGGCTCGATGAATCCGTCTTTATCTTTCAACTCGAGCATCCCGTCCATACTTGAAGTTGATGTAGCAGGCGCCTTCGAACGACACCATGCACGGGCCGAACGGCGCGTCCGGACGGCATCGGTTCGCGAACAAGCCGCACTCGGGCGGGGCGATCAACCCCCTCAAAACCTCGCCGCAGCGGCAGCCGGGCAGGTCGCCGCTTCCCGGCTCGATCCGCAGGTTGTGCTTGAAGCGGGCATCGAAGCGCCGATAGGGCTCCCGGAGCTCGAGGCCGCTCAGGGGGATCCGGCCCAAGCCCCGCCAGCAGGCATCCGCCGACTTCAGGATCCTGTCCATGGCATCGAGAGCGCGGATGTTCCCGTCGGGGCTGACGGCCCGGCCGTACTCGAGGTGCACCCTCGGCCTGCCCTCGCGGAGCTGGTCGAGGACCGCGGAGATCGCGAGGAGAATGTCGTTCGGCTCGAACCCGGCGACAGCGCCCGGAATGCCGTAATCCTCGGCGATGAAGCGGTAAGGCCGGGTGCCGATGATGGCGCTCACATGACCGGGGTAGAGGAAACCGTTGATCGTCGTCTCCCCGGCGTCGAGGATCCAGCGCAGCGCGGGCGGGATGAGCCAGAGGGCCGTCAGCACGGAGTAGTTTTCCAGCCCCGCGTTCGCGGCCTTTTCCACGGTCAGGGCGATCCCCGGGATCGTCGTCTCGAACCCGACGCCGAAAAACACGACCTCGGTCCCCGGCTCGTTACGGGCGATCTCGACGGATTCCTCCGGGGAATAGACGAGTTTGAGACGGGAACCGGGGGCCGGCACGGCCGTCTGGAGAGAGCCTTTCCCGGTGGGGACACGCGTCATATCGCCGAAGGAGGCGAGGCTGAGGTTTTCTTTTTCGGTCAGGAGCTCGAAGCAGGCCTCGTGGATCTCGTTGGGGGTGATGCAGACCGGACAGCCCGGGCCGGAGACCATCTCCACTCCCGCCTCATCGAGCAGGGGCTTCAGCCCGAACCGGTGGATGGTCATCGTGTGGGTGCCGCAGACCTCCATCAGTCTGACAGGTCGCCCCAGATCCCGGACTTTCCCATCGATTTCGCGGATGAGAGCCCGGGTCACGGTCTTATCCCGGAGCTCTTTCATGGGACGGCGGGCCCCTACTTCCCCTGGGCTTCGCTGATCTCCCGGAGCAGGGCGAGTGTCTCCTGGGCTTCCTGTTCGTCCAGCCGGGAGATGGCGAAGCCGGCGTGGACGATCACCCAATCACCCAGCCGGACGTTTTCCAGGAGGGAAAAGTTGACGCGGACCTTGGTCCCGAGGTAGTCGACCTTGCCCGTCCCCTCGGGGGTCACCTGAATGACCTTAGCCGGAATGCCCAAGCACATGGTGGAGTTCTCGTCCTTTCGTAACACTAGATTACCAAATCCCCATCCTGCCGTCCAATTTTTAGCGGCCCTGGCGAGGGGCATCTCGCGTTTTTCGTCAAAGAAAATGGGAGACATGCCCCGAGCCCTTTTTTTGACATCAGGAGGGGGCAACCTTATAATGACGTGGTGTCGATAGACCTAGAAGGATTTGTCCCCCCCGGGAGTGAGGCGGAATCGCTCCTCCGGCAGCTCGACCTCTCGGCCCTTCCCAAGCATGTGGCCGTCATCATGGACGGGAACGGCCGGTGGGCCGAGCGTCGCCGCCTGGCGAGGATCGAGGGTCATCGCGCGGCGTCCGAGGCGGTCCAGGATACCGTCGAATCCTGTGCCCGGCTCGGGGTCAAGTACCTGACCCTGTTCGCTTTCTCCAAGGAGAACTGGAAGCGGCCCAAGCGGGAGGTCTCCCTGCTGTGGAGGCTCCTCGAGGACTATCTCCGGAAAGAAGATAAAGATCTGATAAAAAACAAGTTCCGGCTGACGGTCATCGGCCAGCGGGAAGCCATACCCGAATCGACCGAGCGGGAGCTTCGCCGGGTCGAAGCCCTGACCGGCGCTTTTGACCGGCTGAACATCGTCCTGGCGCTCAACTACAGCGGCCGCGCCGAGATCGTCGATGCCGTCAAAAGGATCTGTGCCGATGGGAGAGTCCGTCCCGGGGAGCTGGACGAGGCGGCGTTTTCGAGGTATCTCTACACAGCCGCCATGCCCGACCCCGACCTCCTCATCCGGACGAGCGGCGAGCAGCGCGTCTCGAACTTCCTTCTCTGGCAGATCGCCTATTCGGAGCTCTGGATCACGCCCGTCCTCTGGCCGGACTTCCGGCGGAAGCATTTTCTCGAAGCGTTGGTCGACTACCAGAAGAGAGAAAGGAGGTTCGGCGCTGTCCATGGCCAGCCGCCGGAGAACCCCTAATCTCCGGGCCGTCCCGGGCCGCCGACACCCGAAATGAAGAAACGAGTTCCCACCGCTATCGTGCTCCTCGGCCTCTCCTTCCTGCTCATCCAGTACGGATCGCGGACGCTGATCTTCGTGGCCGTCCAGGCCATTATCCTGGCGGCGCTCTTCGAGTTCTACTCCCTGGCCGAAAAAAAAGGGCTGCACCCCCAGACCTATCTTGGCGCGACACTGTCCGTTCTCCTGGGGCTGGCCTTCTTCTTCCAAGATTCCGTGCCGCTCGGCCTGGCCATTTTCGGCGTCCTTTTTTTCGTGGGCGTCTATTCACTGTTCACCTTCACGAAGGTGGATCATCTGCCGTACCTGACGCAGTCCATCGCCGTCACTTTTTTCGGCGTGATCTATCTGAGCTTCACCCTCAACCATCTCTTTCTCCTGAGGTTCGAGCGGGGGGCTTCGGTTCTGTACTTCCTCTGCGCCGTCATCCTGCTCGGCGACACGGGTGCCTACCTGGTCGGAGTGCTCGTGGGGCGGCACAAGATGGCGCCGCTGGCGAGCCCCCACAAGACCTGGGAGGGGTGCGCCGGGGGCATCCTGTTCGCCGTCCTCGGCGCTTGGGCCGCCCGGGCCCTCTTGCTCCAGGACGTCGACCTCGGGCTGGCGCTGGTCACGGGCGCCCTTGTCCACGCCGTCGCCCAGATGAGCGACCCCCTGGAGTCGCTGTTCAAGCGCGCCGTCGGCGTTAAGGATTCCTCCAACGTCCTGCCCGGCCACGGCGGCTTCCTGGACCGGTTTGACAGCTTCATCCTGGCCGGCCCGTTTTTTTATTATCTCATACGATATTTCTGGAAATGAAGAAGATAGCGGTCCTCGGGTCCACCGGTTCGATCGGCGTCAGCGCACTCGAGCTGGCCGACAAGCTCCGGGGACGGTTCCGGGTGATCGGGCTGGCCGCCGGCGCCAACACGTCCCTGCTCGCCGAGCAGGTGAAAAAGTTCGCCCCGGAGATCGTCTCCGTGAAGAGCCGGGAAGCCGCCGATGATCTCCGGCGGAGCCTGGCGGGCGGCGCGCCCGTGCGCATCGTCTTCGGCCCCGAGGGCGCCGAGGAAATCGCCGGCTCCCCGGATAATGATATCGTCGTCGCCGCCATCACGGGGTTCGAGGGGCTGAGGCCGACGCTGGCCGCCGTCCGCCGCGGGCGGACGGGTCGCCCTGGCCAACAAGGAGTCGCTCGTCGTCGCCGGCGCGCTGCTCCAGGCCGAGGCTGCGGCGAGCGGCGCCGAGATCATTCCCGTCGACAGCGAGCACAGCGGCGTCTTCCAATGCCTGGCCAAGGAGCCGCGGGCCGGCCTGAGCCGCGTCATCCTGACCGCCTCGGGCGGCCCGTTCTTCAGGACGCCGGTTTCGGAGATCGGGACGAAGACGGTCGCCGAGGCCCTCCGGCATCCGCGCTGGAAGATGGGGAAGAAAGTGACCATCGATTCGGCGACCTTGATGAACAAGGGGCTCGAGCTCATCGAGGCCCGCTGGCTCTTCGGGCTGGCGCCCGGCGAGCTCGGCGTCCTGATTCATCCCCAGAGCATCGTCCATTCCCTGGTCGAGATGCGCGACGGCTCGGTGCTCGCCCAGCTCAGCGTCACCGACATGAAGATCCCGATCCAGTTCGCCCTGACGTATCCCGAACGGGAGGCGAGCCCGCTGCCGCCTCTCGACCTCGGCCGGGTCCGGGCGCTCGAGTTCTACGGCGTGGACGAGGCCCGGTTCCCGCTGATGGGAATCGCCCGGCAGGCCCTGGAAACCGGCCGAAGCCTGCCCGTGGCCCTGAACGCCGCCAACGAGATCGCCGTGGCGGCATTTCTCGAAGGCCGCGTTGCTTTCTCGGGTATCGCGGCGGCCGTCGGCCGGACCCTCGAACGGCACCGGGTCGTCGATGTCCCGGCCCTGGACGACATCATCCGGGTCGACCGGGAAGTCCGGGCACAGACCCATCATCTCATCTCCGAAAGGTAATACCATGGGAACTCTCTTCGGCACGCTTCTGGCCTTTTTTATCGTCTTCGGCATTCTCGTCTTCATCCACGAGTTCGGGCATTTTTTTACGGCCAAGCTGGTGGGCATCCGCGTCGAGACCTTTTCGTTCGGCTACGGGAAGCGCCTGTTCGGCATCCGCCGGGGGGACACGGATTACCGGGTCAGCCTGGTCCCGATGGGGGGCTACGTCAAGTTCCTGGGGGAGGGCGAGCTCTTCGCCGAGGGCGGCAAGGCCAGCCTGCCCCCCGATCATTTCCTGGCCAAGACGCGCTGGCAGCGCTTCCTGGTGATGGTCATGGGCTCAGTCATGAACCTCGCCCTGGCCGTGGTCCTGATCGCCGTCGTCGGCATGATCGGCGTGACCGTGCCGGGCTACCAGGACGAGAAGCCGGTCATCGGCTGGATCGAGTCCGGGTCGCCCGCCGAGCGCGCCGGCTTCCGGCTGGGCGATCAGATCCAGAGCATCGACGGCGAGAACGTCAGCACATGGGGGGACGTCGAGCTCGCCATCGGCACGAAGCCCGACCGGGACGTCACGGTGGAGGTCCGGCGGGACGGCCAAACGCTCCGGGTCGGGATGCGAACCGAGAAGACGACGCGGTATGCCCTGGGCTATGCCGGGTTCACGGGCGTCATCCTCACCCAGGTCAGGATGGTCAAGCCCGGCTCGCCGGCCGAAAAGGCCGGTCTCGAAGCCGGGGACCTCATCCGGGCGATCGACGGCCGGCCCGTCACCTTCTATGAGTTCGTCCAGGTGATCGAAAAGAACGCCGACCGGCCCCTCGCGCTCGAAATCGAACGCAAGGGGAGTCCGTTGACCCTGACGGTCACCCCGCGCCTCGAGGGAAAAGTCGGCCGGATCGGCATCTACCAGGAACCCCAGACGGTCATGAAGAAGTACGGGCTGTTCGCGTCCATCGGGCAGAGCCTCAAGGAAAACGCCAAGAACGCGTTCCTGATCATCCGCTTCATCAAGGACCTGTTCGTGGGCCGGGCTTCGACACAGCAGCTCGGCGGTCCGATCGACATCGCGAGCTTCTCCTATGCCGCCCTGAAGCTGGGCTTCGTGGCCATGCTGAGCTGGATCGGGCTGATCAGCCTCCAGCTTGGGATCATCAACCTTTTTCCGATCCCGGTCTTCGACGGCGGTCAGATCTTTGTGCTGGCCATCGAGGCCATCTTCCGCCGGGACCTGAGCCCCAAGGTCCGGCAGGTCTGGATGCAGATCGGGTTCGTCATCTTCGCCTTCCTCATCGCCTTCGTCATCCTGAACGATATCGTCAAGAGGCTGCCGGCGGGCTGGCACAGCCTCGTTCCGTGGTAAGATAGCGTCGTCATGAAACCCTCGTTCCCCCGCAGGGCGACAAAGCCGATCCTGGTCGGGCGAGTGCGGGTCGGCGGCGGGGCGCCGGTCGTCGTCCAATCGATGACCAAGACGCCCACCCACGACGCCGCGGCAACGGTCGCCCAGATCCGGCGCCTGGAAGAGGCGGGTTGCGAGATCGTGCGTCTGGCGGTGCCCGACCGGCGGGCGGCCGAGGCCCTGCCGGAGATCAAGAGGGGCGTTTCCATCCCCGTGATCGCCGACATCCACTTCGACCATCGGCTGGCCCTGGCTGCGCTGCGCGCCGGCGTGGACGGCCTGCGCCTGAACCCGGGGACGATCGGCCCGAAAGAGGGCGTCCGCCGCGTGGTGGCCGCCGCCAAGGAGCTGGGCACGCCGATCCGCATCGGCGTCAACTCGGGCTCGCTTGAAAAGCCCCTCCTCGCCCGTTACGGCGGCGCGACGGCCGAGGCGATGGCGGAAAGCGCCCTGGGCCACATCCGGCTCCTCGAAGACCTCGGCTTCGACTTGATCAAGGTCTCGCTCAAGGCGTCGGACGTCGGCCGCACCGTCGAGGCCTACCGGCGGCTTGCCGAGAAGGTCCCTTATCCTTTTCATCTCGGCATCACCGAAGCCGGGAACCTGGAGAGCGGCGTCATCAAGTCGGCCGTGGGTCTGGGCATCCTGCTGAGCGAGGGGCTGGGCGATACGATCCGCGTCTCCCTGACCGCTCCGCCCGAGGACGAGGTGCGCGTCGCCTACGCGATCCTCCAGAGCCTGGGACTCAGGTCGCGGGGGGTCAATTTCATAACCTGTCCGACCTGCGGCCGGGTCGAGGTCGACATGATGAAATACGCGGCCTCGGTTTCGGCCAGGCTCCGGTCGATCCGGGTCCCGCTCACCGTGGCCCTGATGGGCTGCACGGTGAACGGTCCGGGAGAGGCCAGGGAAGCCGACGTCGGCATCGCCTGCGGCCGGCGGGCCGGGACCCTTTTCAAAAAGGGCAAGCTTGTCAGGCGCGTTGAGGAAGGCCGGATCGTCGCGGAGCTCGTTGGCGAGGCCAGGAAGCTGGCCGCGGAAAGATCAAAGGTCAAAAGGTCGTGAACCGTGACGGAGAATAGCACCGTGTCCAAGGCGGCCCTCGCCAAGTTCGGGAGGCTGCAGAAGATCCTTCGCGGGATGAAGAGGGTCCTCGTCGCTTTTTCCGGGGGAGTCGACAGCAGCCTGCTTCTCAAGATCGCCCTGGATGTCTTGGGCCGCGACGCGCTCGCGGTCATCGCCAGCTCCGAAACCTATCCCGGGCGGGAAGTCCGGGCGGCGCGGGCGCTCGCCCGGCGGCTGGGCACGACCGCGGTGGTCGTCCACACGCAGGAGATCGACAACCCCGCCTTTGCCGAGAACACCCCCAGGCGCTGCTATCACTGCAAGCTCGAACTTTTTTCTCTCCTCAGAAAGATGGCCGACGAGCGCGGCATCCCCCACGTGCTCGACGGCTCGAACGCCGACGACCGGAGCGATTACCGGCCCGGGTCCCAGGCCGGCCGGGAACTCGGCATCCGCTCGCCCCTCCAGGAAGCGGGCCTGACCAAGGCGGATATCCGGGCCTTGTCCAGGAAGTTCGGCCTCCCCACCTGGGACAAGCCGTCCATGGCCTGCCTGGCTTCGAGGTTCCCTTATCATGTTCCGATCGAGCGCGCCAACCTCGTCCGGGTGGGCAAGGCTGAGGATAGCCTGCGGCGCCTGGGGTTCAGCCAGCTGCGCGTCCGTCACCACGGAGATATCGCGCGGATCGAGGTCCCCGCCGGGGAGATCCCCAGGGTCCTGGCCGACCCGGTCCGGCAGCGGATCGTGAGCCGGTTCAAAAACCTCGGGTATGTCTACGTGACCCTCGACCTCGAGGGCTACCGCACCGGCAGCCTCAACGAACCCTTAAAAAAAGGGGGCGAGATCGGCCATCCGCGGCCTGGCTCCCGTTCGGGTTCTTAACGCCGCTCGCGGAATGCCCTTCTCGGCGGCTGCGTAACTTGCAGGGCTCGGACCGGGTCACTCTAGGGCACGCCACGATTTCCCCAGCGTGGAAATCTTGCTCGATTCGAGCCTCCGCTCTTCCCTCCGCTTCGCTCGGGAAACCGTGCCCGCTTCGGCTCTCATACGGCCCTCTCCATGACGCCGGTCCTCGCCTGTCAAAAGCAGAGTGGCCTCGAAGAGCGTTCCGGAAAGGTTGAACCCGTCCAAGGTCGCTGCGGCCATCTGACGGCCGATCTCGCCGCGTCGGGTTCTTATTCCACGAGGTTGTCGGGGCGCTCGCCGCGCAGGCCCTGAACGAGGTTCCGCGCCGCCGCCATAGCCATGGCCAGACGCGTCTTATGGGTGGCGCTGCCGATGTGGGGGAGGAGGACGACGTTGTCGAGGGCCGGGAGCCGCGAATCGATCTCGGGCTCCCGCTCGTAGACATCGAGGCCCGCGGCACCGAGCTTCCCATTTTCGAGGGCATCGGCCAGGGCGGCCTCGTCGACGATCGGTCCCCGGGCGACGTTGACCAGGATCGCATCCCGCTTCATCAGGCGGAGCTTTTCGCGGCCGAGAGCAGGTGCACAGTGTCCGGTGCGAGGGAGGCGTGGACGGTGACGACATCGGCCGTGCGAAGAAGCTCGTCGAGTGGCAGCCAGGCCGCCCCAAGAGCCGTTTCGATCTCCTCCGGCAGCCGGCCCGGGTCATGATAGACGATCTCCAGGCCGAAACCGCCGGCCCGCCGGGCGACGGCCCGGCCGATCCGCCCCAGGCCGATGATGCCCAATCTTCCGCCGAAGATCTCTTTGCCCAGGAAAAGGTCGAGCTCCCAGCCCTGGAATCTTCCCTCGCGTGTGAACCTGTCGGCTTGGGGGATCTTCCGGGCGGCGGCCAGGATGAGGGCCCAGGTCAGGTCGGCGGTGGCTTCGGTCAGCACACCCGGTGTGTTGCTCACCAGAATGCCCCGCTCCCGGGCCGCCCGAAGGTCGATGTTGTCGACGCCGACCGCGCAGTTGGCGATCATCCGGAGCTTCGGGGCCGCGTCGATGATCTCCCGGTCGATCCGGTCGACGAGCAGGCAGAGCAGGCCTTCCTTATCCCGGATCCTTTCCTATGAGGTCGTTCCTGCTGAAACCCCGGGCGTCTGTCCCGCCCTCGACCTCGACGTTCTCCTTGAGATAGGCGAGGGCTTCGGCAAGCAGCCTCCGGGTGACGAGGACCTTCGAGCTCATGGCCGGGCCTCTCCCGGCAGAAGGAAGGGCAGAAAGATGTCCTTTGCCCGCACCCGGAGCCGGCGGTCGCTGAAACCGGATTTCCATGAGCCGGAGAAGAGCTCGTCGCTCACGACCTGGAGCGAGGCGGCCCGGATCCCGTGGAATTCGGCCAGGGCGAGGACCGCCGAGGTCTCCATGTCGACCGTCTGCCCGCCCCGGCGGGTCGCGCCGCGGAGCCAGGCCGCGGTCTCGCGGTAGGGAGTGTCGGTGGAGACGATCGTTCCCCGCTTGAACTCGAGCCGGCCGGAATCGAGCTTCGATTCGACTGACGCCCGGAGCGGGACGGACGGCAGGAATCGCCGCCTGCCCGGAAGATAGCGCTCCGACGTTCCCTCGTCGGCCAGGGCCTTGGTAACGCTCACGGCGTCGCCGATGCGGAAGCCGGGGTGGAGCGATCCGCAGAAGCCCAGGAGAACGACCTCGGTCGCCCCCGAAAGGATAAGGGGCTCGAGGGCGAGGCAGGCGAGGGGGGCGCTCGTCGCGCCGTAGAGGACGGCCCGGCTGCCCAGCCGGAAGATCTGCCCGAACATCTCGTATCTTCGGGCCCCGCCCAGCTTGCCGAGGTCGGAAGCGAGCCGGCTCGAGCGAAGGTCCCAGGGCAGGTAGATGATTTTTTCGAGTCCGACCGCCCAGGGAAGCCGGCGCGGCCGGACGATCGAGTCGCGGTTCGATTCGCTCACGCCGTCTTAATACCTCAACCCGCTCGCTCATTGCAACTCCCTTCTCAAGTCAAAATCGTCTCCGTTTGCGTGATGCCGAGTGCTTGGAGTAGGGGCCTGTCACGGCGCGTCCCCGTCCGTCCTCGCTCCACCCATCCCCCCGTGGGGAACCCCTTCCGCTGCGGGCGTTGCGGGGACTGGCGCCGTGCCACCCTCTTCCATTTTGCGAAACGGAGATGCTGGCGTCGGTTGCGATTCTGGCGGCGAGAAATTAGAATAGCCGCGTGAGGATGGAGACGATACGTCTGAGCCGGATCAGCCTCCGGGACGAGCGCTTCCGCGTTTCGTATTTCTTCGACCTTCAAGCGCTGGCCTTGTCCATAGCCGCTTCGGGTCTCTTGGTCCCGCCGCTCGTCCGCGCGTCCGGGAAGCGCTTTATTATCGTTTCGGGCTGGAGGAGGGTCCTGGCCTGCCGCGAGTCGGGGCTGGCGGAGATCCCGGCTCTCGTCACCGATGAGGCCGACGACCTGAAGCTCTTTCTAGCCGTCGTCAAAGAAAACATGACGCACCGGGCCCTGAGCCTTACCGAAAAGGCGGAAGCTCTGACCAAGCTCCGGGCGCTCGGTTTGGGGCAGGAACCGGTGATCAAGGACGTCATGCCCGCCCTCGGGCTCCCCGCGACGGCTTCTCATCTCCGCTGCCTGGAGCGACTCGCCTCCGCCCGCCGCGATGTCCGGCGGTATGTCCATGAAAAAGAGGTGCCGGTCAGCATTCTCGAATCGTTCCTCCGGTTCGCTGAGGCCGACCGCAGCCGCTTGCTGCCGCTTCTCTTTCCCCTGGGACAAAACAAGCAGAAAGAGCTCCTCGATCACCTATGGGGGATCAGCCGGCGCGACGGCGTCCCGGTCCGCCGCGTCCTATCGGGCGGGGCGATAGGGGAGGCGCTTCGGTCGGAGGCTCTGTCGGCGCTCCAGAAAGCCGACCGCGTCCGGGGGCTCCTGAAAAAGCTCAGATACCCCGCGCTCACGGCGCAACAGGAGGCGTTCGACGCCGCCCTCCGGATGCTGGGCCGGCCGGTCGGAATCGTCATCCAGCCCTCTCCCTATTTCGAAAATGAGGGCGTCAGTATCAGCTTCCGGTTCAGGAGCGCCGCCGAGCTCCGGGACCGGCTGGGCAAGCTCGAGCGGCTGGCCGCCAGCCCCGAGCTCCGCCGGCTTTTCCGGGAATGAAACCAGACTCACTGTTTGCTCCCCGGGCGATATTCGTCGATCAGGGCGCGGAGGACGCCCCGCTCGCCAGGAAGATCCTGGCGAAGTGCCCGGACGCCCCGTGCCATATGATCCGGGGCCGCCGCGAGCTCCAGGAACGCCTCGGAGCCGGCGACGACCCGGTCGGCGAAGGTAAAAAGGTCCTCTATCTGGGCCTCCAGAGAGGGTCGTTCGTCAAGCCCTGCCCCTGCACGCCCGGCCATATCGGCTGCAACTATTTTATCGTCAACAGCGTGCTCAACTGTCCGCTCGACTGCACCTACTGCATCCTTCAGCTCTATCTCGGCGGCGGCCCGCTGACCGTTTTCACCAATCTCGAGCGGCTCTGGAGCGAGCTCGACCGCCTGCTGGCGAAGACCCGGGGACGGCCGATCCGGATCGGGACGGGCGAGCTCTCCGATTCGCTGGCCCTCGACCATCTGACGGAAGCGTCGGGCGAGCTCATCGCGTTTTTCAGGTCCCGGCCCGCCGCGCTCTTCGAGCTCAAGACAAAGACCTCCGCCATCGAGGGGCTGCTTCGCTCGGCCTCCGCCGAGAATGTCGTCGTCTCCTGGTCGCTCAATCCGGAGGCTGTCGTCCGGAGCGACGAACAGGGCTCGGCCTCCGTCGGGGACAGGCTCGGGGCGGCCGCCGCGGCGGCTCGGCGCGGCTTTCCCGTCGGGTTCCATTTCGACCCGCTCGTTCTCTTCAAGGGCTGGGAAGAAGCCTACGGCCGGCTGATCGATTCGCTCTTCCGGGCCGTGCCGGCCCGCGGCATCCGATGGATCAGCCTGGGCAGCCTGCGCTTTCCGGCGGCGCTCAAAGGGATTATCGAGAAGAGATTCCCGGAGTCGCGCCTTGTCCACGGGGAGCTCCTGCCCGGCCGGGACGGCAAACTGCGCTACTTCAAGCCGCTGCGGCTGGAGCTCTACCGGAGGATCACGGCCCTGATCCGTGACGGCGGGGGAGCGGGCGTTCCGCTCTATTTCTGTATGGAGGATCCGGAGGTTTGGGAAGGGATTTTGAAATGGAGGCCGAGGCGAAAGGCCGAAGTCGAACTCAGCCTTTCGCCTCGCTCCGTGGGCTCAAAGTCAATCCTCTGATTCAGCCGGCTCGGCGGCCCTAGTCACCTTTTTCGGTCTTGACGTCGGTGATGATGCCGATCAGCTCGATCCCGGCTTCCTTGACCGCATCGAGCACTCCACCCGGCTCGACGAGCTTGCCGTATTCCACGTCCTGGTCAACCTTCAGATAGAGTTTCTTCTCAGCGGCCGTGAGGAAGGCGTCCTCCAGCAGTTGCTGCAGGTTCTCCATCGTGGCCTTGTCCTGGTTGACGTACATTGTCCCGTCCTTGCGGATGGCCAGGACGACCTCGGGCTGATCCGGCATGCTGATGGTGTTCAAGGCAGTGGGCAGTCTGACATCGACGCCTTTCTGGACGAGCGGGGTCACGACCATGAAGATGATGAGCAGGACGAGCAGGACGTCGCACAGGGGGACGACATTAGGCTCGGACTTGACTTTTTCTTCGCCGCCGATTGAAAATGCCATATTATGCCTCACTTCCCGGTCGGGCCGGGCTGCCCGTTCGGGTACAAAGCCTTACGACCGGGCTCAGACTTCCTGCTTTCTCATGAAGAAGTCGACGATCTGGGAGGTGGTGTTATCCATCTCCGCCTGGTAGACCTCGACTTTGGTGTTCAGGATGTTGTAGCACCAGAGGGCGATGATCGCCACGCCGATTCCGAAGGCCGTGGTGACCAGGGCCTCGGCGATGCCCGACGCCACAGCGCCGATACCGCCCGAACCGGTCAGGGCCATGCCGCGGAAGGCGTTGATGATGCCCGCGATCGTCCCGAACAGCCCGATGAAGGGGGCGGAAGTGGCGATCGTGGCCAGCAAGCTCAGGCCGCGCTTCAAGTCCTGGGTGAAGATCGTCGCCGTCCGCTCGCAGCCGCGCTGGGCGGTCTCGATCTGCTCATCCAGGCTCAAACCCGCCTGCTTGCCTTCCAGGAACTCACGGATGCCGGCGGCCGTCACCCGGGCCAGATGGCTGCCTTCGTTCTCTTTCTTGCTCGCCAGAGCCAGGGCGTCCTGGAGCTGCCCCTTCTTCAAGTAATCCGCGAGCTTCGCGGCGACCGCTTTCGATTTGGCCCGGGCCCTGCGGAAGACGAGCTGTCTCTCGATGAAGAGATACAGGGAGATGATGGACAGGGCGAGCAGGATGAAAGCCACGGCTTTGGCGACTGGACCCATGGCGGCCCACATTTCGATCAGACCGAATTGCATGTTGGATACCTCCTTGTTAATTCTCGAAAGCCATCAGTAGCTTATCTATTTCAACTGAAATCTCACCGTGACGGTGAAGATAACCCCTCGCGGACGGCCGTTAATGATCATCGGCTCGTAGACCCACTGCCGGACGGCGTCGATGGCCGCCTGGTCGAGCAAGGGGATTGATCTCAGGACCTTGACGTTCTGGACGCGGCCGTAGATGTCGGTCGTGGCCTCGACGATGACCACGCCCTCGACCCGGGCCTGCCGGGCGATCTCGGGATAATCCGGATCGACCTTCTTGAGGAGCTTGGGCGGTTTGATCTCGCCGATGGCGCGGACGGGCGCCTCGACTTCGCCGACGACGCCGCCCAGGACGCCGCCGACGACGCCGCCGAGCACACCGCCGACGACGCCGCCCTCGACTCCGCCTTCGACGCCGCCCTCGATGCCGAAATCGGAGATCTGCTCTTCAGCGATCTCCTCGGGGATCTCGACGGGCGCGACCAGCCGACCGGGCTCGATATTCTGCTGCTGCTGCACGGGCTTGATCCGCGTCTTGGCTTGGGACGAGGCCCGCTTCTTGGCCGGCGGCGGCGGGGGAGGCGGCGGCGGGGGAGGGGGAGCGAGGAAGGCGCTGGTGATCTCGACCTTGGGGAGGTCGGTGCTCGTGGACACGAGCGGGATGACGACCAGGGAGGCGAGGATGGCGAGATGGACAATCAGGGCGAAGGGAAAAGCGAAGGCCCTGCGCGCGGTCTGCTTTTCGCCGACAAAAAACGAGTCCTTGAAAAGCTCGGGGACACCGTTCTTCTGAGGCATCTTTTTCTCGACCATGGTCATGACCTCATTTCCGGTTTAAATTCCGACTAAGTATAAAGAAAAATAAATCTTTTGACAAGTCCCCAATCCGTCAACGCCGGGCTCCTTTGGCGGACTTAAATAGCTTCTGCCAGAGCAGCACGATCGGGCAGGACAGATAGATCGTCGAGTACACGCCTTCGATGGTGCCCACGAGCATCAGGAAGGCGAAATCGTTGATGATCTCGCCCCCGAACAGGTACAGGGCGAGGACCGTCAGGAAGACCGTGCCCGAGGTGATGATCGGTCCTCCCCAGGCACTGGTTGAGGCTCAAGTCCATCACCTCTTCGAGAGGCATCTTGCGCTGGATCTTCTGGTTCTCCCGGATCCGGTCGAAGATGACAATGGTATCGTTGATGGAGAAGCCGACGATGGTCAGCAGGCCGGCGATGATGGGGAGGTTGATCTCGCGGCTGGTGAAAGAGTAGACCGTCAAGGTGATGAGGACGTCCTGGGTCAGGGTGAAGATCGCCGAGACGCCGTTGGCCAGCTTGAAGCGGAGTGCGATGTACACGAGCATGCCGATGAGCGACCAGATGATCGCCTGGGTCGCCCGCTTCCGCAGGTCCTTGCCGACCTGCGGGCCGACCGTCTCCCGGCTGCGCACCGTCAGCTTGCCGAGGTAGGTCTTTTCCTTGAGGAGGTTCAGGGCGGCGGGCTCGATGCCGGCCGCGGCGACCTCGGAGTAGTCGCTGATGATGCCGATCGTGTTCCGGTGGGCCGCAATCTTCTGGGCCAGCTCCTCGCCCTTGCCCGGCAGGTTCGCGTCGATCAGGGCGGCCAGCGACTTGACGTCGATCGTGTTGAGGTCCTTGAGCCCGCGGGCCTGCTCGGCCTGGCCATCCGCGCCGCGGAGCGCCTCGATGACCTTATTGCCCAGCACCTCGTGGCTCTCCATGGACGCGCCCGTTTTGGTGCTGGCGACCTCCATCGTCCGGATCTGGAACTCACGCCCGCCCTTGCCGGTTTCCTGGATGACGCTGTTGCCCAGGCCGACCGCGGCCAGCTCCTGGCGCACATCGGAGACCGAGACCGGAGTCTTGAACATCAGCCGGACGAGCGTGCCCTCCCCGAAATCGACGCCGAGTTTCAGGCCGCGCCCAAAGACGATGTTGAGGAGACCGGCGAGCACGATCACGGCCGTGACCGCCAGGGCCACGTACTTGTATTTCATAAACCTGATGTGAGGAACCTTGAAGAGTTGCATGTTAAATACTCAGCGTTTTGGCGGTTTTGGAAACGGCCGCATCAAAGATGACCCGGGACACGAAAACGGCCGTGAACAAGTTGGCCAGCAGGCCGATGATCAGGGTCACGGCATACCCCTTGATCGGGCCGGTCCCGAACTGGAAGAGAAAGACCGCCGAGATGATCGTCGTCAAGTTGGAATCGAAGATCGCGCTGAAGGCCCGGCCGAACCCCTGGGCGATGGCGTTGCGCACGCCCTTGCCCACGGCCTGCTCCTCCTTGATCCTCTCGAAGATCAGGACGTTGGCGTCGACGGCCATGCCGATCGACAGGATGATGCCGGCGATGCCGGGGAGAGTCAGGGTCGCATGGAAATAAGCGAGCGCCCCGAACAAGAGGACGATGTTCAGGATCAAGGCTGCCAGGGCGTTCAGGCCGGATAGCCGGTAGAAAACCACGAGAAAAGCCATGATGGCGACGATGGCCACGAGGCCGGCCAGGAGTCCCTGGCGCACGGAATCCGACCCCAGGGCGGGGCCGATCGTCCGCTCTTCGAGATACTGAATGCCCGCCGGCAGCGCCCCGGCCTTGAGGACGGTGACCAGGTCATCGGCCTCTTCCAGGGAAAAGCGCCCGCGGATGATGCCGCTGCCCGAGATCTTGTCCTCGACCCGCGGCGCGGAGATGACTTTGCTATCGAGGATGATGGCGATGGCTTTGCCGATGTTATCGCCGGTGACCTGCTCGAATCGGCGCGAGCCTTCGGGGCTGAGCGAGAAGGCGACCGCCGGGCTGTTCCATTCGTCCTGGGAACGCCTCACCGAGCGCAGGTCTTTGCCCGTGACGGCGGCGACCTTATCGACGAGATAATATCCGCTCGCCGACCTCTTCGAGTCGCCGCGCACGATCTCGGCGTCGGGCGGAACGGTCGCGCCCTCGCCGCCGAGCAGGGCGGCCTCGGTCTCGGTGGGGCCGGCTTTGACCAGCTTCCACTCGAGGACGGCCGTTACCTTGATCAGGTTTTTCACCCGCTCCGGGTCTTCGATGCCGGGCAGCTCGACCACCAGGCGGTCGCTTCCCTGACGCTGGATCAGAGGCTCGGCGACGCCGAAGGTGTCGATCCGGTTCCGGAGCGTTTCGAGCGTCTGGTTGACGGCCTGGTCCTTGAGGAACTGAATGGCCGTCGGTTTCAGGGTGAAGGACATCCGGTCGCCGACGAAGGAATATTCCCAGTCCTGAGTGTACTTATCGACCACGTCCTTGGCCTTGGCCTCCTGGTCGAGCGCCAAGCCTTCAATATAGAAGCGCCCGGGTTTCTCCTTCGCGGCGGTCGTAAAAGTGATCGATTCCCGCTTGAAGACTTCCTGGAGCCGGGCGATCTCCTGGTCGGTCTCGGCGTTCACGGCGTCCTCGGTCATCACCTGGAGGACCAAATGGATGCCGCCCTTGAGGTCGAGGCCGAGCTTGATCTTTTGGCTGGGGGGATAGGCCAGGAAGAGCGCCAGGGCGGTGACGCCGAGCACGAGGATCACCCGCCAGCGAAGGGAGGATTTCATCAGACTATCTGACTTCCGGCTGCTGCTGCTTGAGAATGACCGCCACAGCGCTCTTGGTGATGTCGATCTTGACGTTGGCCGCGACCTTGAGCTCGATCCGGTCCGGCTGGACGCCCATGATCGTTCCGTAGATGCCGCCCGAGGTGATGATCTGGTCGCCCGGCTTGAGCTGCTCGACCATGTTCTGATGCTTTTTCTGGCGATTCTTCTGGGGCATCACGATCAGAAGATAGAAGATCACGAAGACGAGGATGAAGGGGATGAGCGCCGTGATGAAGCTGGCCCCCTGGGGGCGGCCCGGCTGCGCAGCCTGGACCGACATCATAAAAGCTGCCATTGTCATGTTACGCCTTCCTCGAGTTGTCCGCTGAAAAGATTCTTAAATTCGTGAAACGAATTTGAGGCCATAGATTGCCTCATTTTCCGGAAGATGTCAAGATAAAACCAGAGATTGTGGACGGTGTTGAGGACCGCCGAAGAGATCTCATCCCGCTCGTAGAGATGCCGGAGGTAGGCCCGCGAAAAACGGCGGCAGGTCGGGCAGCCGCAGGCCTCGTCGACGGGCCGGAAATCGCGGGCGTACTTCTGGTTCTTGATGACGATCCTGCCGCGGCTGGTGAAGAGCGTTCCGTTCCGCGCGTTCCGGGTCGGGAGCACGCAGTCGAACAGGTCGACGCCCCGCTCGACCGCCTCGAAGATGTCCTCGACGTAACCCATGCCCATGAGATAGCGCGGCCTGTCCTTCGGGATGAGCGCATCCGACTTTTCGAGCGTCTCGAGGAGCTCGGCCTTGGGCTCGCCGATTCCCAGCCCGCCCAGGGCATAGCCGTCGAACCCGATCTCGAGCAACTCTTCTAAGCTTTGTCGGCGCAGGTCCCAATAAACGCTGCCCTGACTGATGCCCCAGAGATGCTGCGGGGTCGCGTTGGCGGCGAACCGGTCCCGGGACCGGCGCGCCCATTGCGATGTCAGCCGGACCGACTCGGCCATCTTCTCGCGCGCCGAGGGATAGGGGAGGAAGTAATCGAGGGCCATCATGATGTCCGTGCCCAGGGCCTGCTGGATATCGACCACGTCCTCGGGCCGGAGGAAGATCCTGGTCCCGTCGAGATGCGACGAGAACCGCACGCCTTCGTCCGTGACTTTGACGAGCGGCGAGAGGCTGTAGATCTGAAAGCCCCCGCTGTCGGAAAGGATGGGGCGGTCCCAGGAGATGAACTTGTGGACGCCGCCGGCCGCGCCGATGGTCTCGAGCCCCGGCCTTAAATATATATGGTAGGCGTTGATCAGGATGAGCTGGGCGCCCAGCGCCTCGACCTGCTCGTGGAGGAGCGCCTTGACCGTGCCCTGGCTTGCGACCGGAGCGAAAGCGGGTGTCTCGATCGCGCCATGCGGGGTCAGGATCCGGCCCGCCCGGGCGGACGAGCGGGGGTCGGCGGCGATGATCTCGAAGCCTTTGGTCATGGCGCGAACCGGAAATAGATGACGTCGCCGTCTTCGACGACATAGTCTTTTCCCTCGAGCCGGATGCCGCCCTTGTCCTTGGCCGCCTGGAGCGACCCGTATTCGAGGAGCTTTTGCCAGGTGATGACCTCCGCCCGGATGAAGCCCTTTTCGATGTCCGAATGGATCGCGCCGGCGGCCTGGCCCGCCGCGGAACCGCTCGGGATCATCCAGGCGCGCACCTCGCTCTTGCCGACGGTGAAAAAGGAGATGACGCCCAGGAGGCGCGGCAGGGCGCGGTAGAAGCGGACGGAGCTCAGCTCGCGGAGGCCGAACTCGGCGAGGAACACCCGCCTCTCCTCGTCCGCGAGCTCGCCGATCTCGGCTTCGATCTTGCCGCAGAACCCGGTAACGGCCGTGCCGGGGCCCGGCGGGTCGAGGCCTTTTCCCGGCTCCGCCAGGCAGGCAATATCCGGCTCGCCGCAATTTATGGCGTGGATCAGCGGCTTCTGGCTGAGGAAGGTGAAGCTCCGGACGAGCTTTTCTTCGGTGGGTGAAAAAGTCAGCTCGCGGATGGCCTGACCCGCCTCGAGTCCCGAGCGGAACCTGAGGAGGAGCCCTTTTTCCTTCTCGCCTTCGGGGTCCTTGGCCTTCATCAAGTCCTTCTCCAGCCGGTCGAGCCGCGCCGTCACCTGGATGAGGTCGGTGAGAACGAGCTCTTCTTCCATATACTTGATATCATCCTTCGGCCGGATTATTCCCCGGGGATGCGGGATGTTCGGGTCGGCGAACCCGCGGACGACGTGGACGAGGGCGTCGGCTTTGCGGAGCTCGCTCAGGTAGATGCTGTTCTTGATCTCTCCGTAGGAAACCCCGGCGAGGTCCACGAGCTCGTAGGAAACGGGGACCTTCTTCTTTTCGGGATAGAGGGCGGCGATCCAGTCCAGGCGGTCGTCGGCGGGGTGGCAGGTCCGCTGGTTGGCCTCCCGTTTTCCATCATCGTAGGCCTTGACCTCGCAGTGGGCGCCGCTGAGCAGGTTGAAGAGCGTCGTCTTGCCCGTCTTGGGGTAACCGAAGAGGGTCAGGTTCACGCGATAAGTAAACCTTTATCAGCGGCATAAGTCAACCGGGGACGTTCCCCATCCCGGGGACGTTCCCCATCCCCAGAAACCTCCCCACCGCCGGGAACGCCCCCCCGTCCGGGACCGTCCCCTTGCGGGGAAACGGATGTTGCGGTATATTGAACCGTCAACCACCAGGTGACACATGACCAAAACCGCCGCCCCGCGTGACAAGAGCGTTTTTCGCGAGTATTTTGAGCTGATCGCCGAGACCGCGGTCTTCGTCTTCTTCGTGATGACGTTTGTCGTCCAGGCCTTCCAGATCCCCACCGGTTCCATGGAGCCGACCCTGCTCGTGGGCGATTTTCTGCTGGTCAACAAGCTCGTCTATTCGCCGCCGGTCATCCCCCTGGAAAAGATCATCCTGCCCCGGCGCGACATCCGCCGTCAGGACATCGTCGTCTTCAAGTACCCGAAGGAGCTGAACAAGGACTTCGTCAAGCGCGTGGTCGGGCTGGAGGGCGAGAAGATCGAGATCAAGGATAAGCAGGTCTACGTCAACGACCAGCCGATCGCCGAGCCCTACAAGGTCCACAACGATACCCAGGTCTTCACCAAGAACGGGTTCTACCGCTACGACGACACCATCAGGGACAATTACGGTCCCGTCACCGTCCCGCAGGGCTACTGCTTTGTCATGGGCGACAACCGCGACAACAGCATGGACAGCCGGTACTGGAGCTTCCTGCCCATGGACAATATCAAGGGAAAGCCGTGGGTCATCTATTTTTCCTACCGCGCCGAGCGGGACGCCTACATGAAGAACGGTTTAGCGGACAGGCTGAAGAAAGTGGTCAGCTTCCTTCCCAAGGCGCGCTGGCGGCGGATGTTCCGGACCATCAACTGATCCTCGCGTCGGCTTTCCGACCTTCCCTCCGGCACCCGGGCAGCGGCCCGGCCGCCTCCCCCTTCACCGTGGCGGCTGGATCCGGAAATCCTCGTAAGACGATATGTAGATGATGGGGTTCTCCCGGACGAACTCGTCGGTGAAAAACGGGCTGGCCGCCACGCCGTCCATGTCCCGTCCCACCGGCAGCCCGAGATAATAGAGAATCGTGGGGGCGATATCGACGATCCGGACGATGGGCGCCTTCTGCCCGCGGCGGACCGCCCGTCCGTAGAAATAGATCACGCCCTCGGGGGCCATCTCGTGATAGGCCGATACCTGCGGGTCTCCGAGGACCCTCTCGACGAATCTTTTCCAGACGGGCAGGGGGGCGATGCCATGGGGCGAGAAGACGACCAGGAGCTCCTCTTCCTTGAGCCCCGTCAGATACTTGCCGATGAGGGTGTCGTAGAATTCGTAATATTTCTCGATCACCGGCCCATACAGGTTGATATCGCCCTGGTCGATCGTCCCGAACTGCTGGGGAAAGCTGAACTTATAAAAGTATGTTTCCACCAGGTTGAGCCCGTCGAGCATGAAATAGAGGACCTCAGGCTGAGCCCGGTCTTTTTGCAGGACGACGCTCTCCTCCCGGGCGCAGTCCCGGAAGAAGGCACTCTTGGCCAGCTGAAAATATCGGTCCCGGAGGAGCGCGGGGTTGTCGAAAGTGTCGTCGAGCATCGTCCCGCAGGCGGAAGCCGGCCCCGGGGCCGTGGGCTCTTCGGCGCCGCCGCTCTTCAAGTACGTTATCCGGTTTCCCGCCAGGATCTCCCAGACATCCTTGACCGCCTTGGTCGGGCTGTTCGGCAGTATCTCGAGGAACCCGAGCCGCTCCAGCTGCCGGAACAGGATGAAGCGCGGCGCGATCTCCACCGTCTGCGGCATCTTCAGGATCCGGTACCGGACGTCCGAGAAACACCGGTGCTGGGCGGGCAGCTTTCCCGTGTCGAAGGACGCATCCAGGGCGGACCGCTCGCTGGGCGAGAAGCCGGCCAGGACCGCCGAGCCCCCGTTCTCCGCGAGCCAGGCGAAGTTGGGAAGCCGGCCCTTGCCGATGAGCAAGGAGAGCACCTCATTGGACAGACCCTCGAGCCCGATGATGGTCAGCTTTTTGTCGGCCTTCCTTCCTTGGAGGGGCGTCCGGCCGTCCGCCGTCCGCGCCCGCGGATACCGCCATCTCTGACCGAACGCCAGGGCCAGGCCCAGGACAAGGACGACGACAAAGACACGGTAGGCGAGCCGCCGGCGGCGCCACCGCCTGAGGCTGAAGTAGACACCGAGCCCGCCGAACCCAAGGAGCAGGAGTTCGATCAGCTGGGCCCGGATGGCGGCGCGCAGGGGTGCGTCAAAAAAGGAAAGATAATGGCGGTAGTTCGCCCGCAGAACGGCCACGAAGGCCAGTGTGAGCAGCGAGAAGCTGAGAAGCAGGAAGGAGGGATAGAGCCAACGGATGCGGGCCGTCCGGCCGGAGAAAAACTGCACGAGCAGAAACACGAACACGGACAGGAGGCCGACCGCCAGGCCGTAGGTCAGCGCCAGCCGGACCGTCAGGCTGGCGATGAAGCCCGGGGTAACGCCGATATTGGCGTTGAGGTCGGTGACGAGGAGGGCGATCAGGGCGGAGGAGAAGAGCCCCGCCAGGAACGAGTTGAGCAGGATCTTGAAGATCTTCATCCGGTCTAGGATTAGCATACAACTGGAGGGCGGTCAATTGGCTCAGACCGGGTCACTCGAGGGCACGCCACGATTTCCCACACCGACTTTTTGGAGGGAGAAAGCTCCGCTTCCCCCCTTCCAACGTTCGCTGCGCTCACTGCCTCCCCTTCTCGGACTTCGTCCTCCGACCAAAGGGGCTTTCCCCTTTGGAATCCCCCTGCTTTGCTCCGCAAATCAGGAAATCTCGCTCGATTCGAGCCTTCGACTCTCCGACCTTTACCGGAGACACTTACCGGCTTCAGGTCCCTACCTGATTCCCAGGGAGGGTTGGGTAGGTTAATGTCTAAAAAAAGAGTCTGGTGAAGTGTCTCCGGAAATATCCAGGAATCATGCCCGCTCCGGCTCTCATACGGCCCTCTTCGTGACGCCGGTCCTCACCAATCGCCAGCGCCTCCAATTGACCAGAAGGGATGAAGGCTATAAGATGGGCCGGCAATGGAGAGCTTCGAAGGTACGGTCGAGCGGGGCGCCTGGTAGAGAAGGGAAAACACGATGAAGCAGACGAAGCTTGTCCACAGCTTTTTGCAGGATTCCGCGGAGCGCACTCCGGAGAAAATGGCGCTTTTCGCCGCCGGGAAGTGGCATGCGTTCGGGGAATTGGAGATCCGCGCTAACCAGCTGGCCCGTCTCTTTATCGGCGAGGGCCTGAGAAGGGGAGACCGGGTCGCGCTCTTCCTGGAAAACTCCAGGGAGTACGTCGTGACCTACTATGCCGTTCTGAAGGCCGGCGGGATCGCCGTTCCGATGAATACGGAAAATACGGCCGATGACATCGCCTTCATTTGTCGAGACTGCAGCTCTCGATTTCTGGTCACCAACCCGAAGCTGTCGGGACTCATCAAGCGATTTGCATCAAGAGAGCCACTCGGGGAAACCGCGGCTCAGGGGCAATCCGTCGAACGGTTCTTCGTGTGGTCCCAGAACGGCCGCGCCGGGCTCGACGGTTCGCCGGCGAACGTCCTGATCTTGCCCTTGGCTCTGGATTCGCAATCATCTTCGGATCCGGGAATCCGGCTCATCGACCTGGATACGGCCGCGATCGTCTATACGTCCGGGAGCACGGGTCAGCCCCGCGGCGCGGCGCTCTCGCATCTCAACATCGTCTCGAACACCCGGTCCATCGTCGATTATCTGGAGCTGACCGCCGATGACCGGATCATGGTCGTACTGCCCTTCTATTATATCTATGGCCAATCGCTGCTGAACACGCATTTTTTTGTCGGCGGCTCCGTGGTGATCGACAACCGATTCCTGTATCCCAATGTCATCCTCCAGACGATGATCGAGCAGGGAGTCACGGGGCTGGCCGGCGTGCCGTCGACATTCACCATCCTCCTCAGGCGATCCAGCATGAAGTCGCTGAAATTTCCGAGGCTGCGGTATCTGACGCAAGCCGGCGGTCCCCTGGCCCCCGCCGTCCAGAAGGAAGTTGTCAAGGCTCTGGCACCGGCGAAGCTTTACATCATGTACGGAGCCACCGAAGCCTCGGCGAGGCTCTCCTACCTGGATCCCGGGGACTTGCCGCGCAAATGGGGAGCCATCGGCAGGGCGATCCCGAATGTGGACCTTTTTGTCGCCGACCAGCAGGGGCATCCCCTGGACGCGGGCGGTGAGGGTGAGATCGTTGCCCGAGGGTCCAACATCATGTCGGGCTACTGGAACCATCCCGAAGACACCGGGAAAGTCCTGAGAAACGGTCTCTATTACACGGGCGATCTCGGAAAAACGGACGATGAGGGATTCATCTATGTGGTCGGCCGGACCCGGGACATGATCAAGATCGGTGGCCATCGCGTCAGCGCCAAGGAGATCGAGGACGCCTTATATGAACATCCGGCCATCCTCGAGGCGGCGGTGGTCGGCGTCCCTGACGAGGTGCTCGGAGAGGTCCCGAAAGCGTACCTCGTTGTCAAGGAAAGTCATCGCGGGAAGATCGACGAGGAGCTCCCCGCCTTCCTCCAAAAGCAGCTGGCCGTCTACAAAATCCCGAAATATTTCGAGACCCGCGATTCGCTGCCGAAGAACGAATCGGGGAAGATCCAGAAGCCGAAGCTCAAGTAGTCCGGCCCCGCCTTCCGCCGAATTGACCGGTGCGCGCAAAGGCTATAAGATGGGCCGCAATGGAGAGCTTCGAAGGGACGGTCGACCAGATCGTTTACTATAACCCGGAGAACGGCTACACGGTCTGCCGGCTGGCGCTCGAGGACGGCCGGACGATGACCGTCATCGGCACCTTTCCGCCGCTGGCAGCGGGCGAGGTGATGCGGGTCGCCGGGAAGTTCGAGGAAAATCCCAGGTTCGGCCGCCAGTTCCGCGTCGAAAAGTACACGCCGGTCCTGCCGTCCTCCGTGAAGGGGATCGAGAAATTCCTGTCATCCGGCCTGGTCAAGGGCATCGGTCCCGTGCTGGCCGGGCGGATCGTCAAGGCCTTCGGGGAACGGACGATCGATGTCATCTCGGGCACTCCGGAAGCCATCCGGGCGGTCGACGGCGTCGGCGAGGTCAAGCTCGCGGAGATCAAGAAATCCTGGGCGGAGAACCAGCACATCCGCGACCTGATCATCTTCCTCCAGGAGCACGGCGTATCGACCTCGATCGCGACCCGCGTTTACCGCCAGTATGGCGAGAGGTCGTTCGCCGTCCTCAAGCGCAACCCCTACCAGCTCTGCCTGGATATCTGGGGGATCGGGTTCAAGACGGCCGACCAAATCGCCCTCAAGCTGGGCATCGACCCCGCGTCTCCGGAGCGGGTCAAGGCCTTCATCCTCTACCTCCTCGAGAAAGACTCCGAGCAGGGGCACGTCTTTTCCTTCCAGGACGACCTCGAGGCCGGCTGCGCCAAGGAGCTGGGCGTCGGCGTCGAAAGCGCCCGGGCCGCTGCGGCCGCGCTCGCCCGTGACCGCCGGGTGATCGTCGAGCCCGCCGCCGGCCGGCAGGCCGTCTATCTCCCGCAGCTCCATGAAGCGCAGGAAGGCGTGGCGCGGGCGCTGCTCAGGCTCGAGGCGGAGCCGACTCCGCCGCCGCCCGCCGACATCGGGAAGACGATCGCCGCCGTCGAGAGAGACCTGGGCCTCGAGTTTTCGCCCCGACAGAAGGAGGCGGTCCGCGCCTGCTTCGAGAAAAATATCCTGGTCATCACGGGCGGCCCCGGCACCGGCAAAACGACCATCATCCGCGCCGTCGTCGCCGTCTTCGACAGCTGGGGCCAGAGCGTCCTCCTGGCCGCGCCCACGGGCCGGGCCGCCAAGCGGCTCGCCGAGGCGACCCGGAAAGAGGCGAAGACCCTCCACCGGACCCTCGAGTTCAATCCCAAGCAGGGTGAGTTCAAGCGGAACGCCGGCCACCCGCTCAAGGCGGACGCCCTCGTGGTCGATGAATTCTCCATGGTTGACCTCCCGCTGATGTACTCTCTGGTCAGGGCGCTGCCTTCGGGGATGAGGCTCGTGCTCGTCGGCGACAAAGACCAGCTCCCGCCCGTCGGCCCGGGGAACCTCCTCCACGACATCATCGAATCCGGCCGCGTCGGGGTCGTCCGGCTGGATGAGATCTTCAGGCAGGAGCGCGACAGCCTGATCGTCCAGAACGCCCACCGCATCAACCAGGGGCTGGGGCTCATCTACCCGCCGCGGGAGGAGAAAGACGCGGATTTCTATTTCGTCCACCACGAAGACGAGGAGAAGGCCTTCCAGACGATCATGAGCATGTGCTGCTTCAACATCCCCCAGAAGCTCGGCCTGCCGCCGCTCTCACCCCAGATCCAGGTCCTCAGCCCCATGTACCGCGGGAAGTGCGGGGTGGACAGCCTCAACACCGAGCTCCAGGCCCGGCTCAACCCGCGCCAGGAGGGCCTCAGGGTGGGCAACCGCGAGTTCCGGGAGCGCGACAAGGTGATGCAGGTCAGGAACGACTACGACAAGGAGATCTTCAACGGCGATATCGGCCGGATCGTCGGCGTCGACCAGCACGGCTTCCGCCTGCTCGTCGATTTCGAGGGCCGGGAGATCCCCTTCGAAAAGGACGACCTGAACGACATCACCCACGCCTACGCCATTTCCGTCCACAAGTCCCAAGGCAGCGAATACCAGGCCGTGGTCATGCCGCTTCTCATCGGCCATTACATCATGCTCCAGCGCAACCTTTTCTATACGGCCCTGACCCGCGCCAAAAAGCTGAGCGTGGTCGTCGGGTCCTATAAGGCGCTCTATATCGCCATCAAGAACGACAAGCAGTTCAAGAGGAACGGCCTGCTCCGGGAAAAGCTGGCCGCCGCCGATCTGCCCTTTTTAGCCTAGGGGACGTTCCCCAAGGGGACACTCTGCCAATCTTCCACTCAGCACCGCATATCGCAGGGTGTCCCCTTGGGGAACGTCCCCCAGCGTCGTGCCGGGCGGCAGTTCGGGGAACGTCCCCCGGGCGTTGAGTTGACGCGGCCGGATTTTTTCTCTTATGATGGCCGTCGACGGAGGTGAAGATTATGCGACGAATTCCCCTGATAGCGGCCCTCGGCCTGCTCGGGCTGTTCGTGACGCTCGGGCTGGCCGAGACGCTGGTCGTCAAAGTTCAGAGCACCAACCTCAGGCAGACGCCGAAATTCTACGGTGCCGTCGTCCAGGCCCTCCGGTCCGGCGACAAAGTCGAAAAGATAAAGAGCCAGCCGGACGGCTGGATCCAGGTCAAGACCGCGGGCGGCGCGTTGGGCTGGGTCCATTCGAGCGCGGTCGCCGTCCAGAAATTCAACCTTGCGGCCATGAACACCGGCCTGAAAACACAGGCCTCCGCGAACGAAGTGGCGCTGGCCGGCAAGGGGTTCAACAAGCAGGTCGAGGCGAGCTATCGCGCCCAGCACAAGAACGTCAGCTTCGCCGAGGTCGACTGGATGATGCAGCTCAAGGTCGCCGCCGCCACGCTCGAAGAGTTCATGAAGCAGGGCCGGCTGGGCGACTGGCGAGGTGCGAAATGAGAGGCCTGGGGCGGTTCAGCCGATTCCCGGCCGCCCTGCTGGCCGGCCTGGTCTTGGCCTCGTGCTCGGCCATCGAAAAGGGGACCGACATGCTGGCCGGCGCCGGCAAGATCTCAGAGAAGGACAGGCAGGCGATCGTCACGACCAGCTCGGCCGCCCGGAGCACGTTTGCCGAGATCACGGAGGAGGAGGAATACTACATCGGCCGGGGCGTCGCGGCCCTGGTCCTGGCGCAGTACCCCGTCTTCCATAACGACGCTTTGACGCGCTACGTCAACGAGGTCGGCCAGTCGGTGGCCGTCTCTTCGGACCGGCCGGAGACCTACGCCGGCTATCATTTTGCGGTGCTGGATTCGGCCGAAGTCAACGCCCTGGCCGCCCCCGGCGGGTTCATCTTCGTCACGCGCGGACTGCTCCGGCGCTGCGGGAACGAAGAGATGCTGGCGGCGGTGCTGGCGCACGAGGTCGGACACGTCGCCGCCAAGCACGGGCTCCAATCCATCCAGAAATCCCGGCTCATCGACGGCTTCAAGGTCATCGGGCAGACGGCGGCCGAGCGTTACGGGCCCGAGCAGCTCAGCCGGCTGACGACGATCTTCGAGGGCGCCCTGGGCGACGTCGTGGACACTCTGATCATCCGCGGCTATGACCGGAAATACGAATACGAGGCGGACGACCTGGCCGTGAAGTATCTCTCGGCCGCGGGGTTCGTCCCCCAAGGCCTGGCGGACTTCCTCCAAGCCCTGGCCGGCGCCGGCGCGGCGGAGCAGGGCAAGGGGTGGTTCAAGACCCATCCGGCGGCCGGGCAGAGGCTCGACCGCGTCAAGACGTCGATCGCCGCCGCGCCCGGCGCGGCCGCCGCGGCCCCGGCCGCGCGGACGCAGCGCTTCGAGCTGGGCACCAAGGGCGTCTGATGTTCCGGCCGCGACCGAATCCCGCCGACCGCGGCGAAAGAAAGCGCGGGCCCGGCGGATGAGCTCCTCTTCGGGGGCGAAGCTCGGCGGGCGGCTGCGTCGCGGCTTGGCCATCGGCCTGGCCGCCTCGGCCCTCGGGCTGGCGTTCACCGCGTCGAAGATCGCCCGGCCCTGGGAGTGGAAATCCTGGGACCTCAGGCTCAAGCTCTTCGCCCAGCCGTCGCGCGCCAGCCGGGACATTGTCATTTTGCTCGTCGACCAGTACAGCCTCGATGTCTATGAAAAACAGCAGGGGCTTTCCTGGCCGTGGCCGAGGCAGATCTACTCGGCGGTCCTCGACTATCTTCGCGCGGGCGGCGCCCGGGCCGTCTTCTTTGACCTGCTGTTCACGGAGAGCTCGCGCTCGGGCGTCGAGGACGACCGGGAGTTCGCGCGGGCGATGGAGCGGTCGGGGAATGTTGTCCTGCCCCTGTCACTGAGCCAGTCCGGGGATTCGCTGGCCGAGGTCCCCGGGGAACGGCTCGAGCGCTTTTCGATCGCCGCTCCTGCGGGATCGAAGGCCGTGTTCCCGGCGGCGAAGTCGGCGACCCTGCCCGTCGATGTCCTGCTCCAGGCTGCGAGCGGGGCCGGCAATGTCATTTATCCGCCCGACGGTGACGGCATCTTCCGGCGCCTGCCCATGGCCGTCGTTTATCAGGGGAGGCTCATCCCCTCTGCGCCGCTCGTCCTGGCCGGGCCGGCCTCGCGGAGCGCCGGAGTCCTCGGCGGCATCCCCCTCGACGACGATGGCCGGGCCATCGTCCGCTATCACGGCGCCGCCGGAACTTACAGGACTTATTCCATCGCCGCCATTATCAATTCCTGGGCGCAAATGGAGGAGGGGGCGGCGCCCCAGGTCCCGCCGGCCGAGTTTGCGGGGAAGACGGTACTCATCGGGGGGAGCGCCCCGGGCCTCCTCGACCTGCGGCCGACGCCCCTCGGCGCCGTCTATCCCGGCGTCGAGATGCAGGCCACGGCTCTCGACAACATCCTGGCCAAGGACTTCATCCGCGCCCAGCCGCCGGCGTCGGTCCTCGTCTTTCTCTTGGTGTTTTCGTTGCTCACGGCGGCCGGGGCCTCGGCCCTCAGGAGGGTTTGGCACCAAGGTCTGTTCTTCGTCCTTTGCGTCGGCCTACCCCTCATCGCGGCTTGGCTCGGCTTCCGCGCGGGGCGCTGGCTCGAGCTCGTTGTTCCCGAGCTGGCGGTCGTCTCGGGCTTCGTGGCCGCCGCCCTCCTCAATTACGGCGTCGAGGGGAAGCAGCGGCGGTTCATCAAGGGCGTCTTCCGCCACTACCTGAGCCCCGAGGTGATCGAAAGGATCATCGACAACCCCGGCCTCCTGAGCCTGGGCGGCGAGAGGCGCGAGATCACTTCTTTTTTCTCTGACCTGGCCGGCTTCACCTCGATCTCGGAGCGGCTGACTCCGGAGGAGCTGGTCGCTCTCCTCAATGAGATCCTCTCGGAGATGACCGATATCATCCTCGAGAACGGCGGGACTCTGGACAAGTATGAAGGCGACGCGATCATCGCCTTCTGGAACGCGCCGCTCGACCAGCCGGACCATGCGCTCCGGGCCTGCCGGGCGGCGGTCGCCTGCCAGAAACGCCTGGCCGAGCTCGGCGGCCGGTGGGCCGCCAAAGCCGGGCGGCCCCTCGCCATGCGCGTCGGCCTGAACTCCGGGCCGGCCGTCGTCGGGAACATGGGGTCGGCGCGGCGGTTCGACTACACGGCCATGGGGGACGCGATCAACTTGGCCTCGAGGCTCGAGGGAGCCTGCAAGATCTACGGCGTTCCTGTCCTCGCCGGCGAGGAAACCTACGCGAAAGTGAAGGACGTGCTGGCGGCGCGGCTCGTCGACCGGGTCCGGGTCGTCGGCAAGAAGCTCCCGGTGTCGATCTACGAGATCGCCGGCCGGCGGGACGCGCTCGCCGCCCCGGAAGCGGACAAGCTCGCGGTCTTCGAGCGGGCGCGCCGGGCGTTCCTGGCGAGGGACTGGGAGGCGGCCGCCGCGCTCTTCTTGTCCCTCGAGGGCGACGGGCCCGCCGCCGTCTATGTCGAGCGGTGCCGCCTGTTCAGGGATTCACCTCCGCCCCCCGACTGGGACGGCGTATTCGATTTGAAGCGGAAATAGGGGACAAGCGATCATGGACATCGAATTCTGGGGCGTCCGGGGAACGACGCCGGTGTCGGGCAAAGACACGCAAAAGTACGGGGGACGGACGCCGTGCGCGTCGGTCCACTCTTCCGCGGGAGATATCGTCATCGTCGATGCGGGAACGGGGATGAAAAAGCTCGGGGAGAGCCTGATGGCCCGGCAGGACGGGGGACGGTTGCGGCTCCACGTCCTGTTCACGCACTTTCATCTCGACCACATCATCGGGCTGCCGTTTTTTTCGCCCCTGTACGCCGCCGGGGCCGCGATCACATTCTATTCGGCGCTCGCCCCGCGCGAGACGGAGAAACAGCTCCGCGGACTCATGTCCGGGCGGTACTTTCCCGTCGATTTCAAGGAGACCGCCTCGGCCAAGTCGTATGTCAAGGTCGAGGAGGATAAGATCCCCATCGGAAAGCTCGAGATCACCGGCTGCCCGCTCATCCACCCCCAGGGGAGCACCGGCTACAAGATCGCCGACCGGACCGGGAGCATCGTCTTTGCCACGGACACCGAGCCTCCCGAGGACGGCCTGGACGAGCGCTTGGCCGGATTCCTGGGGGGCGCGGATTATTTTGTCTGCGATGCCATGTTCACCCCCGAAGAATACAGGCTGCGCCAGGGCTGGGGGCACAGCACTTGGCTCGACGGGACCCGGCTGGCGCGTCGCGCCGGCCTGACGAACCTGCTCCTCTCGCACTTGAACCCCGACCACACCGACGCGCAAATCGACGCCCTGGCGCGGCTCGCTAAACGTGAGATGCCGGGTGCGAGGGCCGCCCGCGAGGGGCTGTGCCTCACGACCCGCCGATCATGATCAGAAAGGATAAAGGACGATGCCTATCGATCTCCTCATCGCGGCGGGCGCCCTGGCCGCCGGGCTCCTGGCCTATTTTCTCTGGCGCGGCCTGCTGAAGCGGATCAAGCCCGGCGCCGAACGACCGGCCGTGGACTTTATCTCCCACGTCAGCCTGCCGGCGATCCTGCTCGTCGCGGCCCTGGCCCTCAGGCTGGACTTCTGGAGGACGGCGCTCCGGCTCCAGCCGAAGTTCTCCGGATTCGTCGATGCCGCGGTCATTTTCCTCTCCGTCCTGCTCGTCGTGCGGATCATCGACGCCGGCCTCGTCTACGGATTTGCGCGCCGCCGCCGGCCGTTCCCCGTTCCGGGCGTGCTGCGCGGGTTCTGCCTGGCGGTGATTTACATCGCAGTGCTTTTCCTCGTGCTCAACGGGGTCCTGGGCATCAACATCACGCCGTTCCTGGCGACTTCGGCCATCTTCACGGCCATCATCGGGTTGGCCCTCCAGGGAGTGCTCGGAAATGTTCTGGCGGGCATTTCGCTGAACCTAGCGAGGTCGTTCAGCCGGGGAGACTGGGTCAGCATCGGTCCGCACGAGGGCGTCGTCGTGGACACAAACTGGCGGGAAACGCTGATCCTCGACCGGGCCTCGAACATCGTCGTCATCCCGAACCACGCGGCCGCTTCGGAGAAGATCGTCAACTTCGCGCGGCCCGACCGGCAGACTGCCTTGAACATCCCTCTTATGGTGAGCTACAGCGCGCCCGTCGCCGAAGTCCTGGAGATCCTGAAAGAGTCGGCGCGCGAAGTGCCGGACGTACTTTCGGCTCCGGCTCCTCAAGCCTATATCCTCAGCTATGACAACCTCGGTCTCTCCTATCTCGTTAAGTTCTGGGTGACTGATTATGGCCGGAAATTCAGCATCCGCGGCGACGTGGCCCGGCATATCTGGTACAAGTTCAGGCGCAACAACATCGAGATCCCGGTGGCCCTGACCGAAACCGTGAAACAGGCCGTTAGCGGCCTTCAGGCGGGGGAGACGCCGGCGGCCGGGAAGGGGGCGGTCGAAAGAAGCTATCCCGACCTTTTGGAATCGCAGCTCTTCCGCGCCGCGGAGGGCGAGAGGGCGGGCGAGCTGCTCGTCGCGCCCGAGGACGTGCGGCTCCTGGCAGGTTTCGTCAAGCGCCGGGCCTATACGCGGGGGGAAGTCGTCTTCCGGCAGGGAGAGGGGGGCGAGAGCTGCTACATCGTGGCCTCCGGGCTCGTCCGCGGCGAGGTCATCTACGAAGAGGCCGGTAAGAAGTATACTTCGGAATTCAAGGTGGGGCCGGGCGGGCTGTTCGGTGAGATGTCGCTGTTCACGGGCCTGCCCCGGACGGCGACGGGCATCGTCGAGGAGCAGGCCGAGCTCCTGGAGATCACGGCCGAGGATTTCGCTCGGCTTCTCGAACGGAACCCCGGGATCGCCGAAACCGTCGCCGGCCTCGTCAGCGAGCGAAACGGGAAAAACGCCGAGTTCCTGGGCAAGATCAAAGAGCTTTCGGCAAAGGACGTCGAGGACAGCGGCAATAAGAGCTGGATCCTGGCGCGGCTCAAGAAGCTCGTCTCGCTCTTCCGCAAACCCGTCTGAACTCCGGGCCGCCCCGCGGAATTTGAAAAGGCCCTGCCTTTGGGCTATATTAATCCCGCCTCAAGGCCGGCGGATCCATTCGTTCTGCCGAACGTGCCCCTGTAGCTCAGTATGGATAGAGCAATGGATTCCTAATCCATGTGTCGCCTGTTCGAGTCAGGCCAGGGGCACTCTCAAGTTTCAATCTCTTATGCTGTTTTTGTCGTCGCGAAGGAAATCGAACTCGCGTCGCCCGGGGAGGTTCGAAAATGCCGAAAGCGCTCGTCGGCTATTATTCTGTAACGCACAACACCGAAAAGATGGCCGCCAGGATCGCCGAGGTCCTGCGGGCGGAGGGGCTCGAGACCGACCTCAAGAAGGTTGGAGACACCGCGGTCGACGAACTCCTAAACTATGACTGCCTGGTCTTAGGGTCGCCGACCTACTACGGCTCGATGGCCTGGCCCCTCAAGAAGCTCCTCGACGAGAGCGTCAAATTCCACGGCCGGCTCCGCGGCAAGGTCGGCGGCGCCTTCGCGTCCTCGGCCAACATCGGCGGCGGTAACGAGACGACGATCCTCGACATCCTGAATGCCCTGCTCATCCACGGCATGGTCGTCCGCGGCGATTACCGGGGTGACCATTACGGGCCGGTGTCGATCGGCCGGCCCGACAAGCGCGCCCTGACCTGCTGCGAGAGCTACGCGAAAAACGTTGCTACACTGGTCAAGAAACTGTTCGATTAGCGCTGCTGAGGCGAGGATTGGCTCATGAAGAGGGCCGTATGAGAGCCGTAGCGGGCACGGTTCCCCGAGCGGAGCATCGAGCGAGTTTCGCGCATTGGCATCGCCAAGGCGCGGAGGTTCCAAGGCGGAAGACCCCTTGGTCGCAGGACGAAGTCCGCGAACGGGAGGCAGTGAGCGCAGCGAACGTCGGAAGGGGGTGAAGCGGAGCTTTCTCCCTCCAAAAAGTCGGTGGGGGAAATTTGCGGGCCTTCGAGCCCATCCGCCGAGCCTTCTTGGTTTTTCCTCTGATTTGTGATAAGAATAGTGCCCCTATGAGACCGACGAGGAGCCACGGATGAAAAAAGACGTCAAGAAGCAACTCAAGGAAGACGAATTCGTCAGCACCTTTGCCAAGATCTTCCACTTCATCGAAACGCGGACCCACGAGATCATCCTCGGCCTCTGCGTGCTCGCTTTCATCGCCCTGCTCTTCGTCGGGCTGCGCTTGATCCAGGCCCAGAACCTCAAGCGGCAAAGCCAGACCCTCGGCCAGATGCTCGAGCTCCGCTCGACGCTGTCCACCAACCCCGACAACCTGGCCAAGCTCGAGCAGCTCCAGGGGAAGGGACGGTACGGCCGCCTGCCCTACGTTCTCTTGAGCACCTACTGGGTCGAGAAGGGCGACCTCGCCAAGGCCAAGGACCTCCTGGCCAAGGTCGGCCCATCGCCCAGGGATTTCATCTACTACCAGGCGCAGGACCTCCTCGGCAAGGTGAGCCTCCTCAGCAAGAACTACGACCAGGCCCTGGCCGTCTACGACAAGCTCGAAAAGGACAAGGCCGAAGACTACACGATGGATGTCGTCCTCTTCCACAAGGCCGAGGCTCTGGAGGGCAAGGGAGACACCCAGGGCGCCTTGGCCATCTATAAAAAGCTCCAGCAGGATTATCCCCAGTCCTATTTCGGCTACGACGCCGCGGAGCGGGTCCGCAAGCTCGAGGGCACGAGCCTGCCGGCTATGTAAATCGCTGTTATTTGGGATATAATAGAGCTTCAGAGCTCACTCAGGAGGACCTTTATGGCCTATAAGATTACGGAAGAATGCATCAACTG
Organism: Candidatus Aminicenantota bacterium; assembly: GCA_963764885.1. Lineage (GTDB taxonomy): Bacteria > Acidobacteriota > Aminicenantia > Aminicenantales > UBA8522 > CAVSCD01. The sequence goes on along the minus strand of CAVXUH010000002.1, from coordinate 86,789 downwards.
CGGCGCCTGCGAGCCCGAATGCCCTAACCAGGCCATCACGGCAGGTGACGAAGTCTACATCATCGACCCCGCGAAGTGCACCGAATGCGTCGGCCACTTTGATGCTTCCCAGTGCGCGGCTGTCTGCCCGGTGGACGCCTGCGTGCCGGATGACGACCACAAAGAAACCCATGAGGAGTTGATGGCCAAGTACCATCGCCTTAAGGGCAGCGCCTGATCTTCCCGCCCTTTTCAACTGGGGGAGAGAGTCCGCGACACGTCCTCGTCAACCGGTGCCATGGAAGAGGGGAGACCCAGGTTCGGGGCGTGGCTTAACATCCTGCTTTTCGCGGTTACCTGCGTTTCCGCCTTTTTCGTCGGGCTGACTTGGAGCGTCAGCTATATCTACGCCGACCGGCTGGCCGCGGACCCCAAGTTCTCGCCTCCCTCCCAGTATTTTTCCGACCCCAGGGTGATCGGGCTGGGCGTCGCCTACGCGCTCGTCCTGCTCATCATCCTGCTGGGGCACGAGATGGGCCACTACCTGACCTGCCGCCGCTATGGGCTGAAGGCGACGCTGCCCTACTTCATCCCGGCGCCGACGCTCATCGGCACGCTGGGGGCGTTCATCCGGATCAAGTCGCCGATCACCAGCAAAAAGCACCTGTTCGATATCGGCATCGCCGGTCCGCTCGCGGGCTTCGTGCTCTCGCTCCCGGCGCTCGTCTATGGCCTTTCCCTGTCCAAGGTCATGCCGGCCGTACCGCACGAGGACGCGTTCGTCTTCGGTGAACCGCTGCTCCTCAAGTTCATCAGCGGCCTCCTGTTCAGGAACGCCCCGGCGGGCAGCGATCTTTTCCTTCACCCCGTGGGGTTCGCCGGCTGGGTGGGGCTTCTGGTGACGGCCTTCAACCTGTTCCCCGCCGGGCAGCTGGACGGGGGTCATGTTTCCTATGCTTTTCTCGGCCAAAGGTCGAAATCGCTGGCCAAGGCCCTGCTGGTGGTGTTCCTCGTGCTGGGTGTGTTTTTCTGGTTCGGCTGGATCGTCTGGGCGTTGATCATCCTGCTGATCGGGATGAAGCACCCCCGTGTTTTCGACGAACAGGAGAGGCTGTCCGCGCCGCGCCGCGCCCTGGGGTTCGTCGCCGTGATCATCTTCGTGCTGTGCTTCAGTCCCGCCCCGATCAAGGGTTTCAGTCTGCTCGAACTGGTTAAACAATGGGGGCTCTGAGAGATGCGGGGATCCGCTTTTTCCCGGCCGAAAAGATTTGCACAAAAAGTGTGGAAAAGTTGTGGAAAAGTGCCGGCCTTCGGGGGGCCAAAATTTGAAATTGCAGGCACATATGACACTTTGCACAGGTTCTCGTCAGTGGCCGCCTGGCGGCCGCTCCCGGTCTTGTAAGATATTGAATATATTACATATAAAAGGAACGTCATGAGCCGTGCGTTCAGGGAAGTTGAAAACGCTTTTCAGGTTTTGCGCCAAAGATTCAGGGATCGGGAGATCTCCCGCAGGGAATTTATCGACCAGCTAAAAAAACTCCGCCTCAGGGACGATCAGGGCCGATTCTGGATGATCGGCGCCCAGACCGGCCGGTGGTATTATTTTGACGGCAAGGAATGGGTCCAGGCGGAGCCCCCGGCCGATTCAGCGGTCCGACAAAAATGCACCGCCTGCGGCCAGGAAAATGAGGAAGGGGCGGCGACCTGCGCCCGCTGCGGCGAGAGCCTCGAGCGGGCCGCCGCCTTGTGTCCGAGCTGCGCCGCGAAACTCGAGAGTCCTTTCCAAAAATGCCCAGCCTGCAGCTGGGAGGCCGAAGCCGTTCCCTATGCCGAAGAAGCTCTGTTCAAGGGTCGGGAAAAGAGGGGGGACACTTTTCTCCTGCGTCGCCTCGGCCCCCTCTCGATGTTTACGGCCTTTGGCGGACTGGGACTTGTCTTGGGGATCGGAGCGGGGGCGTTTGCCGGCGCCTCCGGGAGCCTGTCCGGGTTCGCCGCCCGCCTTCCCGAATTCCTGTCCACCCTCCACGGCACGCTGATGGGCGGGATCCTGTTCGGTGTGGCGGGCGGGATCGCAGGATTTATTTTGACCGGGCTGGTGGGGTGCCTGTTGGCCCTGCTCTTCAATGTGACGGCGTCGGTTTCGGGCGGGATCCGGGTTTCCGCCCGGCAGCCGAGCGAGTCCCCGGAAGAAAAAAAATCAGAGAGCTAGCCGGGCGAGCGCGTGGGCGGCCTGCCCGACGGATATCGACTCGTCGTTGGGGGAATATCTTTCCGGTCTGAGGACAGTAAAGCCCTTTTCCAGCAGCGAGGCCCGTGCCAGGGAGACGAGCGTGCTGTTCAGGAAAACACCACCCACCAGCGCGACCGTCCCGATTCCGTATGCCTCCCGGGCCTTGACCGCCACCGCCGTGACCGAATTGGCCAGGGCGAGGTGGAATTTCGGCCCGACCTGGCCGGCCCCGGCGCCCTTGCCGGACTTCTTCGGCGATCTCCCTGATAGCGGGAGCAAAAGACACTTCCCAGGGAGAGGCGGAAAGGTCGAGCTCGAACGGATAGCCGGCGCGGGACCGGCGGCGCGAGGCGGCCTCGAGCCTCATCGGCGCCTCGGCCTCGAATTCGACCCGCGGCGGCGCCGCGCCGGCCAGGAAGGACACGGCGTCGAACAGCCGGCCGCAGCTCGAGGTCAGCGGGCTGTGGATTCCCTGCTGGATCATCTGGAGAACGAGCCCGATCTTTTTCCTGTCAACGGACTCGAAGGGTGCCAGCTCCGGGATCTTGTCGCCGAAGGCGTCGCGGAGGTAGGCGAGGGCCATTCGGGCGGGTTCCCTGGCGGCCGCATCACCGCCCGGCAGGGGAACGGGCCTGAGGCGGGCGATCCGCTGGAAGCTCAGGTAATTGGCGAGCAGGAACTCTCCGCCCCAGGCCTCGCCGTTCTCGCCGTAACCGTAGCCGTCGAAGGCGATGCCCAGCACATTCCGGCCGGCGGGAACGCCGTGCTCGATGAGGACCGCCAGCACGTGGGCGAAGTGATGCTGGACGGCGATGTGCCGCAGGCCCGACGCGCGCGCGAAGCGCGTCGTCCGGAAGCCGGGATGGAGGTCGGAGACGACGACCCGGGGCGTGACGTCGAACAGGCGCTCGAGGTGGGCGACGGTCTCCTCGAAATATCTGTAATTCCGGTATTCGTCAAGGTCGCCCAGGAATTGGCTCGTCACGATGTAGCCGTTCTTATAGACGGAGACCGTGTCCTTGAGCTCTCCGCCGAGCGCGAGGATCTGGGCGCCGGCTTCGAGCTCACGCGGGACGCGCTGGGGGTGGGGCACGAAGCCCCGGGCCCGGCGCAGGAAGAGCGGGCGGCCGTCGACGACCCTCAGGACCGAGTCATCCGCGCGCGTTTCGATCGGCCGATCGTGGGTCAGCACGAAATCGCAGAGGGCCGGGATGCCTTCGCTCTCGTCCTTGGCGATGGGCGCATCCTTCCTGTTCGAGCTCGTGGCGACGATCAGCCCCAGGCGCTCGAGAAGGAGATGATGGAGCGGCGTGTAGGGGAGCATGAACCCGGTCTCGTCGAGATGGGGGGAGATGCCGGGGATATCGTTCTTTTTCCGGAGGAGGACGATCGGGCGGCTCGCGGAGAGGAGCTCGCGTCGCTCCTCCGGGCTGACGAAGGCGAACTCCTTGACTGTCGCGATGTCCCGGGCCATGAGCGCGAGCGGCTTTGTCTGCCTGTCCTTGAGGCGGCGGAGCCTCCGGATGGCCGACGCCTGCCGCGGGTCGCAAACGAGGTGAAATCCGCCCAGTCCCTTGACCGCCAGGATCTGGCCCGCGCGGATAAGCCTGGCGGCCTCATCGATGCCTCCCGGCTGCGCTTTTCCCGTCTCTGCGCGCTCGAGGGTCAGGCGCGGCCCGCAGACGGGACAGGCGATGGGCTGGGCGTGGTAGCGGCGGTCCCGCGGGTCCTCGTATTCCCGACGGCAGTCGGGGCACATCGTGAACGCGGCCATGGTCGTGTTGGCCCGGTCGTACGGAAGCGAGCGGACGATCGTGTAGCGCGGTCCGCAGTCCGTGCAGTTCGTGAAAGGGTACCGGAACCGCCGTTCGGACGGCGACCTGATCTCTTTCTGACAGCTGGGACAGGTAGCGATGTCCGGTGAGATGAAGACGAAGCTCGGCCCCCCGGTTGTCTTTCTGATCTCGAACAGGCGATAGCCTCGGGCGCGGGCCGGCCGGACGGTTGTTCTTTCGATCCGTGCCAGGGGCGGCTTTTCCGATTCCAGGGCGGCGAGAAAACGCAGAAAATCCGCGGGCCGATCGGATTCGAGATGGATCTCCACACCGCGGCCCGCGTTCCGGACCCAGCCGCGGTAGCCGAACTTTTCGGCCAGGCGAAAGACGAACGGCCGGAAACCGACGCCCTGGACGACGCCGAAGGCCGTGATATCGACGGCGTCCGACGCCCCTCCTGCCGCCGTCCTCGCCCGGGCCGGGCTAGTTTTTTTTCGGCTCATGCTTCCGGGTTCGGGCGGCTTCCAGGCTGTAAACGCAGCCGCAGTAGTTCTGGCGGTAGAGGTCCATCCCCCGGCTCAGGCTGACGCTTTTTCTGAACCCGTCCTTTTTCTTGAAATCGGCCTCGAGGAATGGGACTGCCGTGCCGGCGGCCGAACATCCCGCCGATCCGGTTGAGCGCGCCGGCTTTTTTCCAGGGGCTGAGGCTCATGACCGTGGTGAAGGAGTCGTACCCCTTGACCGCCGCCTCGAGGGCCGTCTGCTCGAGTCTCATGGCGTAGCAGATGTCGCACCGCCGCCCCTTCTCGGGCTCGTCCTTGTATTTCGCGGTCAGGGCGAGCCAGCGGGCCTCGTCGTAGGCGCCCTCGAGAAGCGGCACGCCCAGGTCTTTCGCCACCCTCCGGGCGTCCGCGAGGCGCTGGGCGTATTCGCCGGCGGGCTGGATGTTGGGGTTATAGAAGAAGGCGGCCGGCTCGTGGCTCTCCCGCAAGAGCCCGATGACGTAGGCGGCGTCGGGCGCGCAGCAGACGTGGACGAGGATCCGCGGTTTGGGCACGCCTCTATTGTAGTCTGGAAACCGGGGGGGGTAAAGGTGCCGGGCGGCCGTCAGCGAAGACCCGGGGGAAGCAAGGCCCCGTTACCGCCCGACAGCGTTTCGATCCTGTGGAGGAGCGTGTCGATCCGGCCGTTCACCTCGTCGAGCTCCTGATAAGAGGGCTTGAGCGCCGGGCTGTCGCTCCTGTGTTCCTCGAAGGCGCGCCCCAGCATGAGGTAGAGTTCCTGCTGCTCGGCCTCGACCGCCTTGATCCTGTCCTGGATCCTTTCCTTTCTCCGCGCTAAAGACCGGAGCTCCTTGTCGATTTCGCGCCGGCGGGCGGCGCCCTCGGCTTCGATGGCCTTGATCGCGTCCTCGTGCCTCCGGATCCTCTTCCGGGTTTCTTCCCTGTCCCGCTCGATGTCGTCGAGCTGCCGCGCCAGCTCGCCGTCGCGCACGAGCTTCTTTAAGGCCTTCTCTTCCTCGCGCTTTCGTTTCAGCAGGTCGTCGAAGGGCTTCTTGAGGGACGTCTCGACGTCCCTCTTCTTCTTGAATTGCGCCGTGAACTCGTCAAGGCGCAGATGCTGATTTTCGACCTCGGCCACCGTGTCCTGCCACTCTTTCTGGGCGGCGTTCCGTTCCGCGAGCAGATGCTTGAGCTCGGCGCACAGACTTTCGCTCCCCGGGACCCGGATGTCTTCCCCCCAGGCTTTTTCGCCGAGCCTCTTCAGGACGGCCGACCGGGCCTGGCGCTCTTTCTTGAGCTTGAACTTGAGCCGGAGAATGACCGAGCGGCGCCGGGCGCTCGCCAGGAAGCCGCTCAGGCGCATGCGCAGGCGCTTGTCGCGGAGGAAGATGAAAAACACGAGAAGCAGGATCAGGCAGAGCATCAGCCAGAATATCCAGTAGGGGAGTCTTTCCTTTTGGATGGACGGCACAGCCTGAAAGGCGATCAGACCCAAGAACTCCTCCTCGGACGGCCCGGGTGATTTTCACTTTTATCCCGAAAACGCCGCGTTGTCAACGTTTTTTGCCGGCGGGGTTCTCCGAAATTGCATAATCCGTGGCTCTATGCTATAGAATAGCGTTTTGTGGAGTTCTGGAACGATGCACCAAAATGAATCGCGACGGCGCGTCCGGATCGCTTCGACCGGTTTCTACGCGCCCGACAAGATCCTGACGAACGCCGACCTCGAGAAGATGGTCGACACGAGCGACGAGTGGATTTTCTCCCGGACGGGGATGAAGGAACGGCACATCGCCGCCCCGGACCAGGCGACCTCCGACCTCGTCCTGATCGCGGCCCGCCGGGCGCTCGAGAACGCCCGCCTCGAGGCCAAGGACATCGACCTCATCATCGTGGCCACGGTCACGCCCGACACCCTGTTCCCGGCGACGGCCTGCTGGGTCCAGCAGGGGCTGGGCGCGGACCACGTCCCCGCCTTCGACATATCGGCCGCCTGCACGGGTTTCCTTTACGGGCTGATCACGGCCGAGGCGCTGATCACGGGGGGCGCCGCCAGGCGGGTGCTCCTGGCGGGCGCGGATGCCCTGACCCGTTTCACGAACTGGGAGGACCGCAACACCTGCGTGCTCTTCGGCGACGCCGCCGGGGCCGTCGTCCTCGAGACGAGCCCGGACGATTCCGGCATCCTCTCCCACTACTGGAAAGCCGACGGCGGCCTGGGCAGCATGCTCCAGGTCCCGGCGGGCGGCTCGCGGCTGCCGGCCTCGGCCGAGACCCTCGAGAAAAACCTCCACACGGTCCAGATGAAGGGCAACGAGGTCTTCAAGCATGCCGTCAGGCGCATGAGCGAGGCGTCCATAGAAACCCTGCGCCGGGCGGGGCTGGGGAAGGCCGACATCGACTGGCTGATCCCCCACCAGGCCAATCTTCGGATCATCGAGGCCACGGGGGAGCGGTTGGGCGTGCCCAGGGAAAGAGTCTACGTCAACATCCATAAGTACGGGAATGTCTCGGCGGCCACGATCCCCATCGCCCTGGACGAGCTCAACGGCGAGGGCAAGCTGAAAAAAGGGGATGTGCTCGTCTTGACGGCCTTCGGCTCGGGCCTGACCTGGGCCTCGGTCGCCTACCGCTGGTGACCGGCCGCCGGGCCCGCCGGCGCGCCGCCGACCCGGCCCTTATTCCGCAACCAGGCGGTTGAATATCCGGAGGATTTCCTCTTTATCCATCGACCGGACGATCTTGTCCCGGATACGCCCCTTCTTGTCGATCACGAAGGTGGTCGGGATGAACTGGCCGGGCTTGAAATCGGAGAGGAGCTTTTCGGTCTGCTTCTTCGTCTCGAGGACGACGGGGTAGTTGATCTTGAACTGCTGCACGAAGGCCTGGACTTCGGCCTTGTCCTTGGTATCGAGGGAGATGCCCAGGATCTCGAGCCCCTTGGCGTTGTGCGTCGAGTAGACGTCGACGAAGTCGGGGACCTCGGCGCGGCAGGGGGGGCACCAGGTCGCCCAGAAATTGAGGAAGAGGACCTTGCCCGTGTACTGGGTGGACGTGACCGTCTTGCCGTTGAGGTCGAGGACCGTGAAGTCGGGCGCCTGGGCGGCCGTGGTTTGAGCGGAGCACGACCCGGCGAGCGCCATCATGGCCACGAACAGGACGGCGGTGAACCCGCCTATCGGCATAAATTTTCTCATGATATCTCCTCAGTTGGACTCTTCTGCCTTCATGGGCCCGAAAAAAGCCTCGAAGCCCTATACGAATTATAGAGGTTATACCCGCCGTTTTCAACCGCCGGGACCGTGGCCCTGGCAATTGGGGAAGAATTTCCCAGGGCTACTTGGCTTCGGCGCGCTTGAGCAGCCGCTCCCAGCTTTTGTCGACTTCCTCCTGCATATACTGGATCTCGCCGTCCTTGAGATGGCGGAAGCGGCCCTGCAGGCGGATGTAGTCGGCGATCGGCTTTTTCTCGCGCGGCTTGATGTTGATGGTGTATTTCTCGCCGTTCTCGACTTCGTAGAGCGGGAAAACGCAGTTCTGGACGACCATCCGGCCAAACTTGATCGTGTCCTCGGGGCGGCTCTTCCAGCCCGTGGGGCAGGGCGCATAGATGTGGAAGAACCGCGTGCCCTTGATCTCCTTGGCCTTCTTCATTTTCTTGAAGAGGTCCTCGGGGTAGCTCGTGTTGGCCGTCGCCTGGTAGGGGATGCGGTGGGCGGCCATGATGGCGTCGATGTCTTTCTTCGGCCGGTCCTTGAAATGCTTGACGGGCGTCGTCGTCGTCCAGGCCCCGTAGGGTGTCGCGCTCGAACGCTGGATGCCCGTGTTCATATAGGCTTCGTTGTCGTAGCAGACATAGATGATATCGTCGTTCCGCTCGGCGGCGCCGCTCAGCGCCTGGATGCCGATGTCGAAGGTGCCGCCGTCGCCTGCCCAGGCCACGACGGTCGTCTCCGTGTCGCCCACCATCTCCAGACCCGCCTTGAGCCCGGAGGCCGAGGAGGCGGCCGTCTCGAAGGCGCAGTGGAAGACCGGCACGTCGAGCGTCGAATGGGGGAAGGGGCCGTCGATGACCGACCAGCAGCAGGCCGGGATGCAGAGCGCCGTCTTCTGGCCCAGGGCCTTGAGGACATAGCGCATGGCCAGCGTCGCGCCGCAGCCCTGGCAGGCCAGGTTGCCCGAAGTCATCAGCTCCTCGATGGGGAGGCTCAGCTTCATCGTCTTCTCTTTGTTCATCACTTTACCCCTATCCACGAGATCTCTCGGTCGGGCTTGGGCAGGGAGAGCGTCTGGCGCGCGACTTCCCTGAAGGAGTCGACCGTGATGTCGCGGCCGCCGAGACCGGTGATGAACCCGAACAGCGGCACGTCATGGTCCTGTCCGTAGAGGGCGGATTTTACCTCCTGGTAGAAAATGCCGTGGTGGCCGTAGGAGATGTTCCGGTCGACGACGGCGATCTTCTTGGCGCGGGCTGCGGACTTCCGGACCGCCTCGAAGGGGAAGGGACGGAAGACCTTGATCCTGAGGTTGCCGGCCTTGACGCCGTCGTCGCGGAGGGCGTCGACGGCCACCCGGGCGGTGAAGCCTGCGGTCCCGGAGGTGACGAACATGAGCTCGGCGTCGTCGCAGCGGTAATCCTCGACGAGGCCCAGGTAACGGCCGAACGCCTGTTCGTACTCACGCCCCGTCTCCTCGATCAGGGCGGGCGCTTTCTCCGTGTCGACCTGGAGCTTGTACCTGAGCTCGAAATAGTGCTCCGGCCCGGTCAGCCCGCCGAAGGCGTGGGGGTCTGCCGGGCTGATACGGAAGGGCGGGGCGAACTTGGGCAGGTAGGCGTCCACCTTGTCCTGGTCGGGGATATCCACGACCTCGTAGGTGTGGGAGAGGGCGAAGGCGTCCAGGATGACCATGCTCGGGATCATCAGGGCCTCGGAGACCTTGAAGGCCTGGATGACGGTGTCGAGGACCTCCTGGTTCGAGGCGCAGTAGAACTGGAGCCAGCCCGTGTCGCGCTGGGAGAGGCTGTCGTTCTGGTCGGTCCAGATGCTCCAGCCGGGCGCCATGGCCCGGTTGATGTCGCCCATGACGATCGGGTTCCGCCCGCCCGCCGCCCAGTGCAGGAGCTCATGCATAAGGGCGAGGCCCTGGGCCGAGGTGGCGGTGAAGGTGCGGGCGCCGGCCATCGAGGCGGCGATGCTCGCGGCCATGGCCGAGTGCTCGGACTCGACCTTGATGAACTTGGCGTCGAGCTTTTTCGAGGCGCACATCTCGGAGAGGAGCTCGACCACCTGCGTCTGGGGCGTGATCGGGTAGGCGGCGATGACCTGGGCCCGGGCCAGGGTGGCGCCCCAGGACAGGGCGTGGTTCCCCATGAGCACTTTCCTCATTTCTCTTCCTCGACCATGGCGATGCACTTGGAGGGGCATTCCTCGGCGCAGATGCCGCAGCCCTTGCAGTAGTCGTAGTTGACGACGGGCAACTCGTTCTCGATCGCGATGGCGACATCCGGGCAGAACTTCCAGCAAATGCCGCACTGGATGCAGTTGCTGAGGTCGATGATCGGCCGGATGTTCCGCCAGGCCCCCGTCTTGTTGAAGAGCATGGAGCCGAGGGACATCGGGACCATCGGGCTGTCCTTTTCGGTGGCGAAGGTGATCTTTTCGGCTTTTTTTCTGTCTCTCATCGGATTCCCTTAAATCACCCTCTCCGCCAGCCCGTAGGCCTCCTCGGCGGCGGCGACGTTGGCCTCGGCCTTGACCGGAACGCCTTCGGCGATGGCCTCGAGGAGCGAATCCAGCCGCGTCAGGTTGAGGATCTTGACGATGGCCCCGACCATGGCGGTGTTGACGATCGGCGCGGCCAGCGAGCCCAGCTTGTGCTTGACGGCGATGCCGGTCGCGTTGACCGTGGCCACCCGGAACCTCGGCGCGTAGGGGAAATCGGCGGGCGGCTTGTCGGTGTTGATGATGATCACGCCGTTGTCCTTGAGCCCCTCGGTGATGTCGATGACCTCGACAAGCGTCCGGTCGACGACGACGACGTGGTCCGGCGTGTAGATCCGGCTCTTGTCGTAAATCTGCTTGTTGTCGATCCTGATGAACGAGAAGACCGGCGCGCCCCGCCGCTCGACCCCGAACTCGGGGTAGGCCTGGACCCAATTTCCCTCTTTGGCCAGGGCATCGGCCAGGATCTTGGAGGCCACGACCGTCCCCTGACCGCCGCGGCCGTGGAATCTGATTTCGACCATTACAGCTCGAACTCCTTGACGCGATGGGAATGGCACTGGATGTTGACCGCCGCCGGCATCGAGGCGATGTGGCAGGGGTAGGATTCGACGTGGACGGCCAGCGCCGAGACGCGCCCGCCCATTCCCTGGGGACCGATGCCGAGCTTGTTGATCCTGTCGAGCAGCCGGCGCTCCAGGTCGGCGTAGAAGGGGTCGGCGTTGTGCGAGCCGAGGGGCCGGCGCAGCAGCGCCTTCTTGGCCAGCCAGGCGGAGTACTCGAAGTTCCCGCCGACGCCCACGCCGACGATGATCGGCGGGCAGGGGTTGGAGCCGCCCTTGTCCGCCGTCTCGACCACGAAGTCCTCGATGCCCTCGAGGCCCGCCGCCGGCGGGAACATCCGGATGGCGCTCATGTTCTCGGCGCCGCCGCCCTTGGCGATGAACGACATCTTGAAGACCTCGCCGGGGACGACGTCCCAGTGGATGTAGGCGGGGGTGTTCGTGCCGGTGTTCTTGCGGCGGACCGGGTCCTCGACGACCGACTTCCGGAGGTAGCCCTCGGCATAGCCGAGCCGCGTGCCCTCGTAGATCGCGTCGCGGAGGCTCTCCAGGCCGTCGCTTTTCTCGAACCGCACGTCCTCGCCCAGCTCGACGGCGAAGACGGCCAGGCCCGTGTCCTGGCAGAGGCCCAGGCGCTCCTCGCGGGCGATCTGGGCGTTCTCGAGCATCTGCTTGAAGACTTCCTGCCCGGCCGGCGACTCTTCCTTGGCCGCCATGTCCTTGATGACGGCCAGGACGTCGTCCTGGAGCTCGAAATTGGCCTCCTGGACGAGGTCCTTTATCTTGTCCCTGATTTCGGTGAGCTTGATGATTTTCAAGAGATACCTCCTGGCCGCGTTTTTGGGATGGATTAGTCCTCTAGTTTAGGACGGGTTACGGGAGGTGTCAAGCGAGAGGCGGCACCGCCCCGTCCAGCCCGAGGCGGAGACCGCGGGAACGGCCGGCCACTCAGCTCCAGCCCGAATCTAGCCTGTCGGCCGCTTTATCCTGTAAAGGATTACGTCTTTTTCCCTGGCCGTTTCCAGCGCCAGAACGACCAGGCTTTCCCTGAAAGACGGATGCCAGCCGGGTTCGTCCTTGAGGTCGATCAGGATATAGGTCGCCCCGTATTTCCGGAGCAGCTCGAGCCGCTCCTCGGAAGTCAGAGAGTCACGGAAGAAAGCGGCGGCGTCTTTTTTCCTTTGTACAGACTCGTCCCCGATCAGCAGCGTGAATGAGTGCCGCGGCTCGACGATCCGGCAGCCCGTGATCGCCGGCAGGGGATATCCTTCGCGCCAGTCGCTGGCCAAGACGACGTCGTCGGGGGACAGGTGCTTGGATAGAAAGAGATATGGCGTCACCGGACTTATCTCGCCGGATACCAGACCCGCCATTCCGCTCGTCCTGAAGACTCCGGGAATGATCAAGAGAGCGAATAATAGAATGAGCAGCTCTCCGTTGGTTTTCAGGGAATCCGTCAAACCCCCGATGCTGAAGGCCCCCGTCTCTTTTAGGTAGAGCGCGATGCCCAGATGCAGGAAAAAGACGGCAAACAGGATGAAACGGCTGCCTATTTGGACGTTGCCCAAGAAGGAAATCACGTAGAAAAACGAACAGAGGACGAATCCGTAAAAGACAAAGCTTCGCTTTTTGTGGAGTGCGTATAGCACGACGATCGGAATGCCCAGCAGCGCCGGTCCCAGCGACTGGATTTGCCGCGAAAAAGGGGCGAGCGCAGCTCCGCCGTGACCGCATTCCTGGTGAAAAGGTCCCAAAAGCTGAAATACGGCCAGACCAAGGCCGCTCCCAGCGCCAGCAAAGGCACCCACTGAAGGAAGAAGACTCGCCTCCAGTCCCCGTTCTCCAAAAGCAAGCCGAGAGCGGCGAGGTAACAAAAGAATCCGGTTACCGGGTGCGAGAGAAAGGCGAGCCCAGAGATCAAGGCATATAAGAGCAGATCGGAGCTTCGGCCGCGGCTGACATACCGGTTGAGAAAGTACAGGGCGTTCAGGCTCAGGCCGAAGGCGAAAATGCTGGCGTACGGCAGGGTGACGAGCAAAGTCTCGAGATGGTAGGCGTTCGAATAACCATAACCTGAACCCCAGACCCAGACCATGGTAAAAGCGACGTAGGTCGGTAGCGAACGGCTCTTGAATTTATCGGAAACAAAGAAGAACAGGCCGGTCATCAGAATAATGAAGTTCGCGATCCCGGCAATTCCCATGGTCGCCAGGATATCCAGATGCGTCACTCTCTCAATAAGCCCCCAGACCAACGTATAGGGATTGAACCGCACCGATGTCCGCCCCGGCAGCGAATAAAGAGGGTGAACGGGATCAACCGGATGGACGGAGAGCTCCCGGACCGCGGCGGCCGTATCCCAGAAATCGGACTCCAGCCCCCAGGGCCTGGCGAACGAAAAGAACAGGACCAGCGGTGAGAAAAGGAGGCAGACGGAAAGATACCTTCGTGACGGACTCAGCGAGCGCCAAAACCCGACCGGCCGAATCTCATTTCCTCCTGAAGATTTCCCGCAGCGCCCCCGGGTCGAATCGGAAGAGGAGCTTGCGCTCGTTGAGGTAGGCCGGCCAGCAGTCTCCGCAATCATGGTTTCGGGCATGGCGCAAAGCATCCTCGAGCCCGTCCCGGATGACGTTCTTGGGAGTGAGGGCGGCCCCGTGCTGGATGCAGGGGATGACATCGCCGTTGGGTTCGATATGGATATAATCGCGGCCCGCCGGGCACGCCGAGGCGCCCGCCGACCTGACAGAGAGCTCAGCCAAGTCCGGCCAATCGACGGCCTTGAGATAGGCGCGAGGCGAGAACAGCAGGTTCCGGCCCTGCTTTTTCCACCGGGCGAGCTGCCGGTGGAGAGACCGGACCTCGTCCGGCTCCAAGCCCAGAGATTTCGCACTATCGTCGTAATATATGCGGCCGAAGATGATCGGCTGGGCATTCATCAGGATGCCCCGGCTCTCGCAGAACCCGAGCATGGGCTCAAGGTCGGGCAGGTTGAGCCGGCTGACGGCCATATTAACATAGGTTGGCAGCTTGCGCCCCAGGGCCAGGTCGATGGCAGCGAGCGCCCCCCCGAGGGCCCCGTTCCCCCTGAGGCGGTCGTTGACCTGCGGCCGGAGCGAGTCCAGGCTGACCACCAGTTCATCGAGCTGATCCAGGAGCCCGGGTTGGGAAGCGATCCTCATTCCATGGGAGACAACCGCCGTTCTCATGCCCGCCTTCTTCGCCTCGGCGCACAGGTCCCGGAAATCAGGCCGGAGGGTCGGCTCGCCCCCCTGAAACTTGAGGCGAAGCGTTCCCATCTTCCCGAAGGAGCGGATGATCCGCCTCCATTCCTCGGTGGTCAAAAGCGTTGTCTCCACCTTGGGACAACGGCAATAAACACAGTTTTGGTCGCAGGTGTTCCAGATCTGAGCCTGCACCTCATAAGGGTGGAGGGGACGAAGCTTGCCGGCCAGGAAACGAAACCCCAACGCCAGGTGACCGGGCCGAATCATGGTTGCGCGTTGCACCCGGTTTCAGAAGCGGAGACTTTATCCAGCGTCAATAGAGAGATCATGATCAAAACGCTATATCTTATCAGGGCGAAAATCAATTTTCCCCAGCCCGCGTCCCTGCCGGTTTCCCTGTTCAGATATAGCAAGCCGCCGAGGGCCGGGAGGAGGAAGGCGATCGATACGCCCGCGCTGTAGGCCCTCTGAGGAGTAAAGAGGAAGGCCGTAGCCAGGCCGGCCGTGGCGAATCCGACCCAGGGTGCCACGCTGAACTGCCAGAGGCGGGTCTGACGGACGAGTCGCCAGCCCACGGGCGTAGAGCCCCGGTACTGGAAGCGGCGCAGCGCGGCGACATACCTCGAGCCTCGCCTGTGCCGGAAACGGAAAAACTCCCGGACTGTCTGAGGTACCCTCATTTCGTGGGCGACGGCTGAAGGGCAGATCCTGGCGCGGTGGCCGCCGGCGCAGACGGACAGGGAAAGATGGATGTCTTCGGCCTGGACGTCGCTGCAGAACTGGCCGGCGGAGTCCTTGCGCAAGGCGTAGCAGACTCCCGAGAATCCCGCCGCGAAAAACGCTTCGCCTTCCAGCCACCACAGGAAGTTGTGAAGCCTCCAATGGATGATCTCTTCGAGCAGCCCGCTGGCGGGTCGGACGGTCGCTCCGATGATCGCGGCCCGCGGATCGAGGAGGAGCGAGCCGATCAATTCCTTGACACAATCGGGCTCGAGCCGAGTATCCGCATCGGTAAAGACGACGAACTCTTCGCCCAGCAATTCGAGGGACCGGACGACCTGCTCGATCTTATTCTTGATGCCGGTCAAACAGACCAACTGGATGGCCTGTCCTTCGTCGATCCTGCGTTGAACAAGGTCCCGGGTCCTGTCCGAGGATCCTCCGTCGACCACCAGTATGCGCAGCCGGCCAGCCGGGTAATCGGTCTTCCGGACATCATCGAGTTTCTGATGGATGAAAGCTTCTTCATTCAAAGTCGGAACGACCAGGGCGACGTCCGGCCAATCTTCGCGCTTCGGTGCGGCCCGCCGGCGGGACCAGGTAACGATCAGGAGAAGGGCGAGAAACCCGAACGAAGTCAGCCAAAGCAAGGAGGACACCCCTAAGAAAGCGAAAAGCAGAGCGCTCATCAAATGGCCCCGGTTCCTTCACCTAAAGCATATGCTCCGGTCAAAGCGTCTGTCAAGGCGCCGGCTGGCGGCTGTCGACTCCCTGTGGCGCGGAATATCAACCTGCCGCCGACGGGCGATTCCAAAAGACTGACGCCGCAACTTGGAACAAAAGGGGCTGTATCCAGAGGCGGGGAGAAACGGCTATTGAGGTCTCTTCTTGAACTCGATGGCGACCGGCAGCCAGACTCTGACCCTGATGCCGTTCACCGAGGCGGGCTCGAACTTCCACTGCTGGACGGCGCGGAGGGCGGCCTGGTCAAACCCGGCATAGTCCTTCATGCCCTTGCCGATCTCGGTCTTGATAACCGATCCGTTTTCTGAAATCAGGGCGTTCACCGTGATCGTGCCCTCGACCGTCTTGGCCCCGATATAGTTGGGATAAACGGCGGGGACTCGCCTGACCGCAGTGGGTGGGGAATCCACGAATTCCAGGGGGACGATATCCCCCTCTTTGAGTTCGCCGAGCTTGATATCGGCGGCCTTCGCCGGAGATAGATCGGGGGGGGCGGCCGGCCGGGTCAGGGGCTTTTTCTCCGGGCTTGTCGGAGGGCGAAGAGTCAGCCGCCTTGGCCACCGTCTCCGAGGCCGGCTCGGCCCCCCCTCCGGAGAGCGGCTCGGTTTCGGGCTGAGGGATACCGAAGAAGCCGAGCAGCTTCTCCAGGGCGGGCCGGACCGATTCATTGATCGCAAGCGCTGAAAAACCATCCGCCCCCATGATGGCGGCGGCTTCCTTCATGCTTTTTTCGGAGTTCTCGATATCCTTGAGGTAATATCGGGACAGGCTGAGATAGACATGGGCTTTGGCCATGAGGGTTTTGTTGCCCGCGAGGCCGAAAGAGGCGATCTCACAGCCGCGCGCCGCCTCGGCGTAATTTTTGGCCAGGAACGATTTCTCCGCCTTTTCCAGAAGGGTCGAGTAGAATGGGTCGGTCTGCCCGGCGGGGAGGGCGGGGGCCAGGCAGCCGAACGCGGCGGCCAGCATCATGGCCGCGAGGATGAGCTGCCGTGAATTCTTCATCGTCATGACTGAACCCCTCATCATGTCCTTGGCCCGATCCCCACAAGAATTCACTTAAATATAATCCTCGCTCCACGATTTGTCAAAGGCCAAACCCGACAGGCATCTCGCCATCCCGGACCAGTCTTCGGGTGATGAGTGTGTCGCCGGGGGCTCTTATGTGCCCACGTGGACAGTCACGAGCACCTCGAGCCGGGACCCGCCCGCCAGCGGCCCCGGCCCGCAGCCGGCCTGAGATCAGTGATCGATCTCGGGGACGGTCTGGGAAATCCTCTTCCAGCCTGCCAGCGTTGGATTCGAGTTCTTTTCGTACAGCCAGAGGCCGGGCGAAGCCGAGTTCGCGCCGAAGGCGATGGCCAGGGTGGAATCCCGTCCCATCCCGTAATAATCCCCCTTGATCACAAAGTTCACATAATAAGCCGCGTTGACGAACGGGCTCAATTCGCTGCCCGCGGAAAAGTCAAACAGGCTGGCGCCGCCCGCCGCCAGGGGAATGAGCACTTCCTCGTCACCGCCGTCGGCCCCGTCACGATCGAATGTCTCCAAGGACGCCGAGTTCGGTCCGAGCGCTTCATTCGTGACCAGTGTCCAGGTGAAGCCGGTGCCGTTCCAGCCCCCCCAATACAGGCCGCCGCCGTCGGCCTCGGCCAGCAACTCATCGGCCGGGCCGTCGGCGAACTTGACCTCTTTGACCTGGCGGGCGCTCACGGCGTTGATCTGGACCCAGCTCATGTCGGTCCCTTGGCAGAGCCAGAGGCCGAGGCTGCCGAAGTCCACGACCAGGTCCTCAGCGCCGGCGGGGCTGGTGAAATGGCCGGACGCGCAATCGCCGTCAGTATTCACGGTGCCCGTCAGCTGGCTGTAATCCCAGGTATCGCCGGCGGCGGATTTCGAGATCGTCCAGATCCCCACACCGGGGAAGCTCCAGCAGCCTTCCTCGTGACCGGCGACCCCAAGGTCCGTCCGGAGTCCGAAATAGGGATCCAGGCCCGATAGCTGGGTCCAGCTCGAATCGTCCCAATCATAGCGCCAGACCCCGAGAGCGCCGAAATCGACTTGGACTTCCTGGTTCAGATCAAAGTCATCGTCGACCGCGAACATGCCCTGGGCATCAACGCCCGAGAGCATGGTCCAATTCCCCCCGTCCCAGTACCAGAAGCCGCCCGTCCCGAAATCGAAGACGGCTTCTTCGTCATCGCTGCCCAACGTGCGCACGGAGATCATGGAATCCGGGTTGAGGCCCGATTCCTGATGCCAGCTGCCCTTGTTGCAGTACCAGACGCCGATCGACCCGAAGTCCACTAAGAGTTCGTCCTGAGGATCGGAATTATCGAAGTTCCCCATGAGCGAGTATTTATACCCCAGCGAACTGTTGCTGGGATAATTGGAGACACCCTCCGGCCGGGCCTGCCCGAGCGACACGACGGACAGTGATGCCGCCAGGGCGAAAACCCATATGCTTTTCTTCATGTCGCTCACTTCTCCTCGTCCATGGTACTTGGGGCCTGTCGAGCCCAATAGTTTTCTGTCCTATTCATACTGCCTCTGCCGATGGATGTCCATCCCTCGAAAGAAGGATTTTTCTGCTTCGATTCAGATGCCTGAGAATGAGAAGGACAAACGAATTCTGGGCAGTCTCGGACTACTTCAAGTTGAGCGCCAGGAGCTTGAGCTCGGTCATTTCCTCGATGGCGTAGCGGACGCCCTCGCGGCCGGTCCCGGACTCCTTCATGCCGCCGTAGGGCATGTGGTCGATCCGGAACGTGGGAACGTCGTTGACGATGATGCCGCCGACCTCGAGGGTCTCGAACGCTTCGAACGCTCTTTGGAGGTTCCCGGTGAAAATCCCCGCTTGGAGGCCATAGACCGAGTTGTTGACGGACTCGAGGGCGCTCGAGAAATCGGAGTAGGGGGAGACGACGACGACCGGCGCGAAGGCCTCGAGCCGGGCGACGTGGAGGCCGGGGTCGACGTTCTCGAGGACCGTCGGCTCGAACATGGCGCCCTCTCTTTTGCCCCCGCAAGCGACCCGGGCACCCAGCCCGATCGCCTCCCGGATCCAGTCCTCGGTCTGCCGGGCCGCCTCCGAAGTGATCATCGGGCCGACGTCGGTCGTTTCGTCGAGGGGATCGCCCAGCCTGAGCCTCTTTGTGAGCGCCTGGAACTCGCGCATGAACTTGTCATAGATCTTTTCGTGGACAAAGAGCCGCTGGACGGAGATGCAGACCTGGCCGCTGAAGGCAAAAGACCCCGTCACGATCCGGCGCAGGGCGAATTCGAGGTCCGCGTCCGGCTCGACGACGACCGCGGCGTTTCCTCCGAGCTCGAGCGTGACTTTCTTCCGGTAGGCTTTCTTTTTGAGCTCCCAACCGACGGCCGGGCTGCCCGTGAACGTGACTTTCTTGACCACGTCATCCGTCATCATGATCTCGGACTCTTTGTGGTCCGCGGGGACGACGTTCAGCCCACCCGGCGGGCAGCCGGCTTCGGTGACGATCTCACCGAGCAGGAGCGAGGTGATGGGCACCTGGGAGGCCGGCCGGAGGACCACCGTATTGCCGCAGGCGAGCGCCGGCGCGACCTTGTGCGCCACCAGGTTGAGCGGGAAGTTGAACGGCGTTATGGCCGTGACGACGCCGATCGGGAACCGCCGTGTGATCCCCCACCGCCCGCTGGTTTGCGCGCTCAGGTCGAGCGGCAGGAACTCGCCCCCCAGCCGCTTGGCCTCCTCCGAGGCGATGTCGAAGGTCATGGCCGCCCTGTCCACCTCGGCGCGGGCGTCCCGGATCGGCTTTCCCGACTGGAGCGTTATGGAGCGGGCGAGCTCCTCTTTCCTGGCCAGGATACCGGCCGTGGTCTTTTCGAGGACCGCGCAGCGCTCGCGGCTCGACAGCCTGCGCGTCTGCTTGAAGGCGTTGTCCGCCGCGGCCAGCGCCTCTTCGACCTGTCCCTGCTCGGCAAAATGCACCCTGCCGACGACCGAGTGGTCATAGGGCGACTGGATCTCCCTGACGTTCCTGGATTCTTCCCACTGGCCGTTGATCAGGAGCCTGTGCTCATCCATGACGTCCTCCCGTCCGGGCCGGTTTTACCGATGACTGGGCGATTTCATATAGTACGATCCGTAGAGCCGCTTGAGCATCAGGGCGTCCTTCTCAAGGTTCGGGCTCTCGCAGACGACGAGGCCCGCGCCGCCGACGTCGTTGAGCACCTGGACCAGGCTGTCGTAGTTGAAGTCCGACCGACGCAGGTCGAGATGCCGGATCTCACCTTTCTCGCCGTAGAGGATGCCGGCGACGTGGACGTGCAGGTTCTCCATCGCCGGCCGGCCCAGCTTCTTTTCAACCTTCCTCATGATCTTCTGGAAATACCGGTAGGAGTTGGCGCCCCGGTCCCGGGCATGGATGTGGGAGAAGTCGAGGCAGGGGAGGAGGCCTTCGACCTCACGGCAGAGAAGGAGCGTCTCCTCAACGGAGCCGAACTGGCTCGGCCGGCCCATGGTCTCGGGCCGCAGCGTGACCGGGTTCTTTTCGGCCCTCAGGATCGAAAGGACGTTCTGAAAACCGGTCTTGATGCTCTCGTAGGTTTTCTCAGGAGTGTCCTGTCCGTAGTAGCCCGGGTGGATGACCACGGTTCCGGCGCCGAGAAGGTGGGCCAGGCGCGCCGACGAAATGAGGCGCTCCTGGCTGGCCAGCCGCTTGCCGGGCTCGGGAGAGTTCAGGTTTATGTAGTAGGGGGCGTGCACGCTCAAACGGATTCCCGCTTCCTCGGCTTTCTTGCCGATCTCCCGGGCGGTGTCGTTTCCCATCCTCGTGCCCTTGACGAATTCGACCTCGAGACAGTCGAGGCCGAGCTTCTTGACGTGGTCGATGGCGGCGAGGGTGGAGGCGGCGGGTGTCGACAGCGGGACGCCGGCCGTCCCGAACAGGAGCCCGCTAGAAGCAGAAATCATCGGCCTTTCCACTCGATTTGAGGAACTGGCTGACGATACGCATGGCGCAGTATTCGCCGCACATGGAACAGGCCGCGGATTTGGATTTCCTTTTTTTCCGGATCTCATCGAATTTATACGGATCGATGACGAGTTTTCGCTGGGCGGACCAGTCGAGCTTCTTGCGGGCCCTGGACAGCGCCAGGTCGCGGCCGGCGGCGCCTTTGACGCCCTTGACGATGTCGGCGGCGTGGGCCGCGATCTTCGCGGCGATGAGCCCCTCGCGGACGTCCTCGATCGACGGCAGGCCCAAGTGCTCGGCGGGCGTCACATAGCAGAGGAAATCCGCCCCGGCCGCGGCGGCGATGGCCCCGCCGATGGCCGAGACGATATGGTCGTAGCCCGGCGCGATGTCCGTGACCAGGGGGCCGAGGACGTAGAACGGCGCCCCGCGGCAGACCCGCTTCTGGAGCTTGATGTTCATCTCGACCTGGTCGAGGGGGACATGGCCGGGACCTTCGACCATGACCTGGACGCCGGCCGCCCAGGCGCGCTCCACGAGCTCGCCGAGCGTCAGCAGCTCCTCGATCTGGGGGCGGTCGGTGGCGTCGACGATCGACCCGGGTCTGAGTCCGTCGCCCAAGCTCAGGGTGACATCATAGCGGCGGGCGATGTCGAGAAGCCGGTCGTAATTCGCGTAGAGGGGGTTTTCCCGGCCGTGGTGGAGCATCCAGGCGACGTGGAAAGCGCCGCCGCGGGAGACGATGTCGGCGACCCGGCCCTGCTTCTTGAGGCGGTCGATGGCTTTCTGGGTGAGACCGCAGTGGACGGTCACGAAATCGACCCCTTCCCGGGCCTGAGATTCGATCGCCCCGAACAGGTCGTCGACGGTCATGTCGATGATGGAGCCGCGGCGCTCGATGGCCGAGATGGCCGCCTGGTAGATGGGCACGGTCCCGAGCGGGAAGGGCGAGCGGGCGAGGATCCGCCGCCGGATCTTCCGGATATCGCCGCCCGTGCTCAGGTCCATGATCGCGTCGGCCCCGTGGCGGACGGCGACGTCCACCTTCTTGAGCTCGTCGGCGACACTTGGAAAGTCCGCCGACGTTCCGATATTGACGTTGACTTTCGTGCTGAGGGACCGGCCGATGCCCGCCGGCCGGGCGGGGGAGTGGACGGGGTTGAAGGGGACGATGACTTGGCCCTGGCCGATCAGCGCCAGGAGATCCCGGCCGTCGATGCCTTCGGCCTTGGCCACGGCCTTCATGGCTTTGGTCAGGCGTCCCTGTCGTGCGTTTTCGAGTTGGGTCATGGGATTGAACAGATTTAGTTTACATCCCCGGGGTCCATTATTCAACCCGGGAAGGGGCGGGACGCGCTGCGGGTAACCCCGGACAACGGTTGACAATTGCCGGAGGCTGGACTATATTTTTTTTAAATAAGGCCGACGTTCAGCCAAGGTTGAGACAAAGAGGCGGGAATCGTATGACCATGCGGAATTTTTTCGCCACCCTTGCGCTCGCGGCCATCTTTGTTCCCGGCGCGATTTCGGCGGCTGTCCGGCAGATCGATCCTTTCTATCCCGGCCTCCTCGAAAAGGCCCAGAAATCGTTCGTCGCGGGCAATTACGGTGAAGCCGCGCGCGACTTCGAGATCGCGGCCTTCGGGCTGACGGGCAACAAGACCCTTCGTGCCAAGGCCCATATCTATCTCGGCCTCTGCAGGTATTACCTCAAAGACATGCCGGGCTCCGAGAAGAGCCTCCGCCAGGCGGCGACCCTGATGGGGGAGGTGGGCTTCTCGTCGCTCGAGATCTATGAATCCGCCTGGCCCGATCTCGATAAGCTGACCGCTTTCTTCGATCTGGGACGGCGCCCCGGCGAGGCGCATCCGAAAGAAGTGTCGAAGCCTCAGCCGGCCGATTCCGAGCCGCGGACTTCGGACCCGGTCGAGCCCGCCGGTCAGAACCGTGAGCCGGACGGCCCAAAAGACGGGACCCGAGGATCAGCCGCAGGCCGCGGCGCCCGCCGCCAAGGACGCTCCGAAGTTCAAGGAAATCAAGGAGGGCGACATCGTGCCGCTCGACTTCGTCGGCACCCCGCCCGTCCCCATCACCCGCGTTCCGGCGGCCTATCCCGACCCAGCGCGCTTGCTGCGGGCCGAGGGAACGGTGACCGTAAACGCCCTGGTCTCGGAGACCGGGGATGTCATTGAAACGCGCATCCTCAAGGGCATCAAGAACGCTCCGGGCCTCGAACAGGCCAGCCAGCAGGCGGTCCGGAAATGGAAATTCCTCCCGGGGGCCGTGGGTGCCACGAGGGTCAAGGTCTGGGTGCCCGTGCTCATCGAGTTCAAGCGGAAATAGAGAATGAAAAAGAAAATCCTTCTTTCGAGGGATAGACAATCGGCCGGGTTTGTTGTATTGAATGGAGTGGAAAACCGTAATCGAGTTTGCCAAAGTTTGTCGGGGATTAAGGAGAAGAGAATAAAATGAAAAAAGGGACAGTGCTTTTTGTCGTGATGGCCTTCCTGGCCGCCTTTTCGTCGGCCGCCGGCCAGCCTCTCGAGAAGTATCCCACCAACACGTCGCTCGGATATAAGGGCGTCGTCATGGCCAATTTCGACCCCGCCGACGCGGCCGACGAGGTCGTCGCCGATTTCGGCGCCATCGGCCTCTGGTACTACAATGACGGCAACTGGACTCAGCTCTCCGGTCTCGATCCCGAGGGCATCATCGCCGCCCGCACCAAAGATCCGCTGGACGACGAGCTGGTCGCCGATTTCGGCGCGATCGGGCTCTGGTATTGGGACGGACTGGACTGGACGCAACTGTCGGGCGTCAACGCCGAGGGCCTGATCGCCGTCGACGACGACGGCGGCGGCACGGACGAGATCCAGGTCGACTTCGGCGCGCTCGGGGTCTGGCGCTTCCAGTTCGACGACTGGGCCTGGCTCCAGTACTCCGGCCTGAATCCCGTCAACGGCTTCAAGGCGGATTTGGCGCCGGCCGGCCGGGAGGAGTGCGTTTGGAATTTCCCAACGGCCGGGATGTGGGCGATCAGCGCCAACGGTTCGGGCGGCGCCGATTTCCGGCAGCTGACCGGCGCCTATACCGCCGAGGGAAATTTCGCCTCCGCCAGGTTCATCGATGCCGCCGGGCCGGAGGACATCGTCGCCGACCTCGGCCCGCTCGGCCTCTGGCTCTGCCAGGGCACGGACGGGAGCTGGGTCCAGATCAGCGCCATGGACGCCAAGCGCGTCAAGGAAGTCGACTTCCAGGGCGACGGGGTCTATGAGCTGCTGGCCGAAGACAGCGCCGGGGGATTGTTTTGGGGGAAATGGAACGGCACCGGCATGGCTTGGACCTTGATCACGGGTCCGGGGGTCGGCGGGTTCGAGATCGGCCCCGGCTGGTGCGAGGTGAGCGACGCGCGTCCCTATGATGACGGCGACGAAGAGGTCATCATCCCCTTGAAAGTGGGGGGCGCTTACCGCTTCGATTACTCGGAGAACAGCACCCTGGAATTGTGGATCAACGCCTATTATTTCATCAATTACCTGGTCAGGGGAGACTACTATGGGATGGGGCGCAACTCCACGTTCGCCTATATCTTCGGCGCGAACTCGTACGAGCCCGGCCTGTGGCTGTACGAAGGAGACTCCAACCCGGATCATTGGGGGTGGGCCAAAATCTCGCCCTATGTGCCCGACGGCATGTATTGATCCCGGTCCGGACTTAGTCCTGCAAGTCCGAGGGGGGAAGGCGTGGCCTTCCCTCCTCTTTTTTTATCACGCCGCGGTCATCGCCGAGAGCGGTTGAACTCAGGATCGCTCGACCTTATAATGGCCCCCGTATGAAAATCGTATTCGTTTCCATCGAAAACAGCCTCTCGAACATCGGCTTTCGCAGGCTGGCGGCCCTCGTGCGGCTGACGCGGCCGGACTTGGAGGTCGCCTACGTGGTCCCGTTCCGGGCGACGGCGCCCTGGAAGCGGCTGAAGGCGCAAACGTACCAACAGAAGACCGGCGACGAGATCAACGAGATCGCCTCGCAGCTGGCGAAATCGGACGTCGTCTGCTTCTCCTCGATGAGCATTCACGCCGAGTATACGAAGAGCCTCATCCGGGCGGTCAAGGCCAAGAACCCCGCGGCTCTCGTCGTCTGGGGAGGGATCCATTGCATCGTCGACCCCGAGGACGCCTTCAAGGAGGCCGACGCGGTTTGCACCGGCGAGGGCGAAAAGGTTTTTCCCGAGCTTCTTCGGCTCCTGGCAGAGGGCAAGGATCACACCGGGATTGGGAGTTTTTTCTTTAGAGCGAACGGCCGCTTGCTCCGAAATCCGCTTCTCCCGCTCCAGACGAGCGCGGAGATGGAATCGCTGCCGTATCCTCTGTACGCCGACAGGGAGCTGTTGTATCGCCACGGGCGCGGGTTCACCCCCCTGACCCTGATGGATTATGTCCGCCACGAGGGCCTCGCCTATAATATCCTCTGGGCCATCGGCTGTCCCAACAGATGCGTCTACTGCGGGAACAGCACGTTCTTGAAGAACGATCCCGGCTACGCCCGCCTCCGTTATCGGAGCGTCGATTACGTGATCGGCGAGGTCAATCACGTCCGGGCGAGGGTCCCTCATCTGTCCGCGGTCACCTTCCAGGACGATTGTTTCATGGCCATCCCGTTTCCCGTCCTGGAGGAGCTCGCCGACAAATGGCCGAAGCAGGTCGGCCTGCCCTTCGCCGTTCACGGGCTGATGTCGCGCTACGTCGAGGCGAAGAAGATGGAGCTCCTCATTCCGGCCGGGATGTTCCGGGTCCGGATGGGCATCCAGTCCGGCAGCCCGGGGACGCTAAGATTCTTCAGGCGGCCGGATTCCGTCGAATCGATCCGGAAGGCCGTCGGCGTCATTCACGGGTTCAAAAAGTACATGATGACCCCCTCGTATGACGTGATCGTGGATAATCCCAAGGAGACAAAAGAGGATATCGCGGCCACCGTCGAGCTTCTCCACGGCCTGCCCCGTCCATTCATCCTGAACGTCTTCCCGCTGATGAAGATCCCGAGCACCGAGCTGGCGGAGATCGCCGGGAGGGAGAACCTGGCCCTGCCCCTGATCAATCAGGGGAAACTCTCCGCTTCGCTGGCCAACGCGCTCGTCCTGAGCTCCGTGCTGGTCAGGCTCCCCAAGCGGGTCCTGGCGGCCTCACTGCACCGACTGGCCCGGGAAGGCCCCGGCGCGAGAGTGTCTCCGCGCCTGATGGGCTTTCTCCTGACGTCCGTGGCCGTCAAGAGGGCCGCCGCCCACCTGAGATTCGGCAATTTGAGCGTTCTCCCCAGCAAGCTGTCGTGGATACTGTGGAAGCTGGGCCTCGTCCGCGCGGCCAACCGAAGAATGCTCAGGCGCTGCTCGTCGCTCCGCGGGGACTTCCCCTCTCCTTCCGTCCCTCAAAAATCGTAGACGAGAAACACCCCCGCCGACCAGCGGTCCTGATCATCGTAATAGAAATTGTTCGAGTCCCGCCGGAAATAATCGACCCTCAGCCCGACCCCGGTGTTGCGCTGGATCCTGTAGACGAGGCTGCCGACGTGCCGGAAATAGCGGTCTTTTCGTTCGATCTCCTGGCTCGAGCCGTCGGCCAATCTCACGAGAAAGGTGCCCACGTAGTCGCCCCAGCCCGCCGAGAAATCGTAGCCCAACCGGATATTCCGCAAAAAATAGAACGACAGCCCCGCCCCCAGGCGGCTGTCGATGAAATAGAGGTTATCGGTATAGTATGAGAAAAAAACATCCCGGACGAGCTGAAAGCGGAGGCCGAAGCGGCCGAACCGGTAATCGAGGCTGGTATTCCCGACCAGTCCGGAAAACTTCTCCCGCTGCTCGTCCCTCGGCCTGAAGAACTTATAGCCCAGGGACAGGAGCCCCCTCGCCCTTCCCAGCAGGGGGAGCCTGAGGCCGGCGTTGGCCTGGTAGGAATACGAATCGCGGTTGCGCGTTTGAGGATAATCGAAGGCGTAATCCGTATAGCCGACGTTCATGAAATACGAGCTCTCGGGGCCCGCCGGTCGATAGATCTCGAAACGGACATTGTTCTCTTTCCTGTTCAGGACCGTCGATGTGGTGGAGCTCGCCTCGGGCAAAAGGTCATTCTGGTATTGATAGTGGAGGGTCGAGCCGGTGAGCCCGACGGCCGATCCCCGGGGGGTCTCAAAGAACAGGCTGCCGCTGTTCGCCTGGACCTGCTCGAAGATCCGGCTCTCGATCTCGCTCGACACGCGGTGCTTCGACCGCTCATAGGCATGGGATCCCGACAGGACCAGCCGGCGAAAGAGCAGCAGCCGGGCCCCCAGCGAATAGCTGTTGTTGAACGAGCTCTCGCTGCCCCGTTCGAAAAAATGAAGATACTCGGGCGTGTCCGTGAAGGTGAGGATGAGCCTGTCCCTCAGGATGAGGTTGAAGCTGACCGGCACGCCGACCGTGCCCACGTAATCCGGGACGGCCGCCCGTCCCCCGTACGTCCCGTAGATACTGCTGTCGTAATCCAGGCTGAACTGGAGGGTCGGGTCGATCCAGACAGGCCCCATGTTCCATCTCGATCTCTCCGTTATGGACCGGAGCTGGTAGCGGAACGTCGTGTAGTATTGCGCGTTGAGGCCGGCGGCGAAGACAAGGGCGAACAGGCCGCCGACGGCGGCGACGACGCAGTACCTGAGGGCGTGTCTCTGGATGAAGCTCATTTTCGAGGAACGGCCAAGTATATAGCGGTTTGGCCGGCGTTTGTCAAAACCGGCAGCCTGAGGGCCGGTCCCGGATCCTGGACTCTACCGGTCGGCCGCTTCCCCGCTTTTCGAGCCGCGGTTGGTCTCCCTGTCGTCCCTGGCTCCAGAACCGTCCCGGCGGCTGACCAGCCGGCTGTTGATGAAGGAGGCGTTCTTAAGGCCGTCCTGGGCGGCGACCAAGGACAGCGCCGAGGGATCGAAGGTTTTCCCGCTTCCCCGGAAGACAAGCGTCACGAGGACACCCGAGGCGGGATTCCGGGCGGAGCCGGTCTTGTATCCGCCGACCCGGAGGACGAGAAGGTCTTCGGGCTCAGGTGCCGCGCCGGCCCGGGTCGCCGGCACGAAGGGCACGACGTTGGCGCCCAACTGGTCATAGCCTTCGGTCAGCTCGCCGCCTTCGAGCCCGATGAACTGAAGGGCGCTCGGGGGGAAAGCGAGGTCGAACCCGAAGGCATCGATCTCAACCGGAGAATCGACGACGACGGCTATCAGGATGTCTCCCCCGGAGGTGAGCGCGGCGTTGCTCAGGATCATCGTGGCCCCGGGTGCGGACACGCCGGCCGTCGACGTCACCGTCGTGTCCGTCCTCGAGCCTCCCGAACAGTCGCTGTTCAGGCCGCCCTTCTTGAGGTACTTGTTCAGGATCCATTGGGCGTCGGATGGAGTGACTCTGGGCTCCAACCGGGTGCCGTCGCACTTCACGTCGCCGTTCTCGAGCTCGCACCAGGTGGGGTTGTTGATCTTCCCGAGGTAGATATCAAAGGCCGACTGCGCGTCCGCCGGAGTGACGTTCAGGTCGCCGTTGACGTCGGCGCACTTGGCGCAGAAAGTCGCCGAGACCGACATGTTGGAGTACAGAGACAGCGTCGTCGCCATGCTGAACATGCCGGCGGGCTCGACGTCTCCCACCCACCTCGAGAACCTGTAATCGGTGTTGGGGATAGACTTGACCGAGACCGCGCTCCCCTTTGAAAAAGTATAGTTCCCCGGAGGAGGGTCCGTGGTGCCGCCCTGGCCGACGGCCGGCGCGCCCGTTTCGGCGGCCACGGAGAGGCTGGCTTGGGCGCCGGTGGATTCGACGGTGACGGTCACGGAGGCGTTGGCCTTGGCCGAAGCGCTATCGGTCACGGTGAGAGTGGCGGTGTAGCGGCCGGCCGCGGCATAGATGTGGGACGGACTCTGGGCGGTCGCGGTGCCGCCGTCGCCGAAAGACCAGCTGTAGGAGTAAGGCGCCAGGCCTCCGGTGACGCTCCCCGAAAAATCGACAGCCAGAGGGGCCCGTCCCGAACTCGGGGAAGCCGCGATATTCGCGTTGAGCGGTAGGCTGGCGACGACATTGATATTCACGGTCGAGCCGGCGGTCGCCGAGGCCTGATCGGTGACGGTGAGGGTCGCCACGTAGCTCCCGACCGCCGCGAAGGTGTGTGCCGGGTCCTGGACCGCCGACGTGCCGCCGTCGCCGAACGTCCACTTATAAGTGTAGGGCGATGTCCCGCCGCCGGCGGTGCCCTTGAAATTCACGGCCAGCGGAGCCAGCCCGGAGACCGGCGAGCCGGCGGCCAGCGCCGTCAGCGGCGAGGCATCGTAGCCCAGCTCGTGGGCGCCCATGTCCGGGGCGCCGCCCCTGGCTGCCTTGAAGTAGTCCTCCCTGACCTCGCTGAGAACGGCGGCCCTGTCCTTGGCGGGGGAATTGGCCAGGATCTTGAACCAGCCGGGCGAGAGCGACCCCGCGCCGGTGGAGCCCGTCTTGGCCAGCAGGGGGTTCCCGAAGACGTCCCCGGTCCCCAGGCAGCCGCTGACCGGGGTCTTGGACCAGAGGTTGTACCCGAAGGCGATGCCCGTCGGGTGGTCGAACTGGGCGATGTTCACGCCGTCTTCCTGAAGGATGATGTTGTTTTTGAAGACGGCGTTCGTCTGGGCCCCGGAAAAGAAATAGACGTTGGCGGATTCCCCCCCCGCGGTGCCCGACGCGTTGACAAAGGTGTTGTTGGCGATGACGCAATAGGGAAGGGCCCCGCTGTTGAAGTTCCTTTCCCCGCCCATCGAGATGTTGTTGATGAAGGTGTTGTGGGAACAGGCGGGGACATGGCCTTCGTTCCCCGAGGCGATATTGTTCTGCGTGCAGAGGCCCTGGATCGCGTTCCCGGGCGTGCAGTAGGCGAGGTTTCTCTGGAACAGGCAGTACTCGGTATCGGAGATGTAGAAGTTGGTCATGTTGTTGTAAGACGTGCAGTCTTCGATCGTCGTGTGGTAGGATTCGAAGGTCGAGATCCCTTCTCCCCAGTTGTTCCAGGCCGTGCAGTTGCGAATGGTCGCGTACTGCGGATTCCGGCAGGCGCTGATCCCGGCGCCCCAGCTCCCCGACAGGACGCAATTCTCGTTGATGAGCGTGTTGCGATAAGCCCGGCAGTTCACCACCAGCCCGTACCAGCCCCGCATGATGATGCCCGACCCTCTGTTGTCATGAGAGGTGATATTGTCGAGCGTGCAGTGATCGGCCTCGTCGTCGACCATGATCCCCACGCCGCCCGAGTTGCGCGTCTCGAGCGAGCTCACCTTATACCAGCTGCCGTAGATCTGGATCAGGGGATTGTTCGGGTCGGCGGGAAGCGTCCGGTTGATCCCGTCGATGACGGGGACCTCTCCCGGATAGTTCGTGACGGTGATGGGGCTGGCCTGCGTCCCGTCAACCGACCAGTTCGATGTCGCCTGATAGACGCCCCCCCTGATCTGAACGGTGTCCCCCGGCTTGACCAGGCCGGCGGCCCGCTGGAGCGTGCGGACCGGCCCGTTGGCGCCGCTCATATATGATGGATGGAGGCCGTTGTAAGAGTCGTTGCCGCTGGTCGCCACATAATAGACGGTCCCCGCCAGAAGCTGCGGGGCGATGATGATCCAGAGAATGAGTGCGAACCGGCCTGCCTTGCCCATGAGATCTCCTCCGCGGTATTTCGGTATAGTGATTTTCATCCGTCTCCCATATAGTCGGAGGGCAGGGGCCAAGGCCCCTCACCTTTAGGGGTGAGTTCGAGGGGGAAATTGGCCGCCGGTCGGGCATTCGCCCGCCGGATCATAAATCGGACGGACCGCAGGGGAAAAATCGGCCCGCGGACCGGCGCCGCTTGTCATCCTTGAGGAGAGGAGGAATTCATCCTCCGGTTCATCTTTGGGGGTGATTGTCAGGGCTTTCGGACACCCCCAGAATGGGACCTGCCGTCGGCGGAGCGGAGAGATCGACGCGGACGGCGGAAATATGTTCACCGGTAATTTTGACGGATGCGGCTTCCCGCCCCCATCGGCGGTAGCCTGCCCGCCTCAGGACGGGGCGCCGCGCGGGCTCACAGGTTGTAGATGTCGGATTTATAGAGCCTGGAGTTTTCGGGATCGGTGAACCAGGCGATGGTTTCGGCCAGGCCCCTCTTCAGCCCGTCGAGCCCGCCGTATTCCGGCGCCCAGTTCAGGAGTTCCTTGGCCTTCCGGTTATCCGCCCAGAGCCTTTCCACTTCGCTTTTCGGCGGCCGGAGCCGGTTGTCGTCGGTCTCGACCCGGGCGGGGCTCCCCATCAGGCCGGTGATAAGATGAACAACGTCACCCATGGAGATCTCGTAGTTGCTGCCGATATTGATGACCTCGCCCACGGACCTGTCGCTCTCTGCGGCGGCGATAAAACCCCGGACGGTGTCCGCGACGTAGCTCAGATCCCTCGTGGGCCGCAGCGACCCGAGCTTGATCCGCCCGGACCCGCCGGCAACCTGCGTGATGACCGTCGGGATGATGGCGCGGGCCGACTGGCGGGGGCCGTAGGTGTTGAACGGCCTGACGATCGACACGGGCGTGCTGAAGGCATGATAGAACGACATGGCGATCTGGTCCGCGCCGGTTTTGGACGCGGAGTAGGGAGACTGTCCCTGCAGGGGATGGCTTTCCGTGATCGGCACGAACTTGGCGGTGCCGTAGACTTCGCTCGTCGAGGTATGAACGAGCTTGGCGGCGCCCAGCTCGCGCACCGCTTGGACGACGTTGAGGGTCCCTATGATGTTCGTATCGATGTACGAGTGCGGAGAATGGTAAGAGTAAGGGATGGCGATCAGCGCCGCCAGATGGAACACGACGTCGCGGCCCCGCACGGCATCCCTGACCCTCTGGGGGTCCCGGATGTCGCCCGGAAAGACTTCGATGGCCTTCTTCACGGACGGCGGGGAGCTCTCGAGCCAGCCCCACGAGCCCATCGAGTTATACAGCACGAAGGCTCTCACCTCGGCGCCCAGTCCGACCAGCTTTTCGGTCAGATGCGACCCGATGAAGCCGTCGGCACCGGTCACCAGCACTTTCTTGCCCGTAAGGTCCATCTTTGCCTCACCAGCGGATTCGATCCCCTCGAGGATCGACCTAAAAAAGTATATCAGATACGCGAAAAACACAAGCGCCGGAGAGGAGCTCGACTGTATCCGTCCGGCGGGTTGCAGGACTCGGTTCCCGGCCTGGAGCACGCTGCATAAGCTTGACTTCAAAGGTTGACTGTATTATTTTTTATACTCTATAAGGTTTTCTCGGAGGTTGTTGGGGAAGGCGGCGGGGTGATTAACCTTTTGTGTTGTCTTTTCGCCGGGCGGGCTCAGGCTTGCCCGTTATCGTCCGTCCGACCCACGCAGCCTCTCCGTGCCGCAACAAAGAAAGTGCGCCGGGACGGGCCTCGGAGAAAGATTTGGGTGTAGAATGAGGACGACGAGGCGGGTTCCTGCCCCCAACGGCGGTAGCCTGTCCGAAGAGGCCCGGAAACGGTGGTCAGATCGACGGGTAACGAGCGTCGTCACCGGGATGGAGGTCTAGCATGATGGCTGTCATTCAGGCGGGCGGAAAAGGCGTCCGCCTGCGCCCCTACACGATGCCGTTGCCCAAGCCGTTGATGCCGGTCGGCGACCTGCCGGTCATCGAGGTGATCATCAAATGGCTGAGGCGATGGGGAGTGACCAAGGACTATATCACGCTGGGGTATCACGCCCGTTTGATCCAGGCGATGTGCGGGGACGGGAAGCAATGGGACGTCGAGCTCGCCTATTGCCAGGAGCCGGAGCCGCTGGGCACGCTGGGGTCGCTGACGCTGCTCAAGGACGAGCTCAACGAGACGTTCTTCAACGTCAACAGCGACCTGATCACGGACCTCGACATGCGGGCCTTCCGGAACTTCCACACCGAGCACGGAGGACTGATCAGCGTGGCGGTGACCGAGCGCATCGTCAGGTCGGAGCTCGGGGTGTTCAAGATAGAGGATGACCGGATGGTCGATTTCCGGGAAAAGCCGGTCATGAAATACCTGTGCAGCTGCGGCGTCTATTGCATGGAGCCCGGGATCATCGACTTCATCCCGAAAGGCGGTCCCTTCGGGTTCGACGATCTCATGAACTCCATGCTCGATAAGAAGCTGCCGGTCTGGCTCTACAAGCACGACGGGCTATGGCTCGACATCGGCCGCGAGGAAGACTACAAGAGCGTCCAGAAGTCTTTCATGACCGAGTACAAATCGCGGGTGCTCGGCTGCTAGGTCATCCGTGGGGTCCGGGAAACACGACATCAGCCTGAGCATCCCGATCGTCGGGGAGGGCGAAAAGTCCGCCCTCCGCGATGTGATCGACAGCGGCTGGCTGAGCATGGGTCCGAGGGTCCAGGCCTTCGAGAGCGCCTTCGCGGCCGTCCACGGGCAGACGAGCGCGGTGGCGCTCGATTCCTGCACCGCCGCCCTGCACCTGATCCTGCGCGCCTTCGGCGTCGGGCCGGGCGACGAGGTCCTGGTGCCGTCCGTGACATTCGTGGCCACGGTGAACTGTGTTCTCTATGTCGGCGCGACCCCGGTCTTTCTCGACATCGAAGCCCTGGAACGGCCGCACCTGTCCCTGGAGGAGGCCGCGGCCAAGGTTACGCCCAAGACGAAAGCCGTGATCGTCATGCATTACGGCGGCTATGCCGTCGATACCCGGCCGTGGCGGGAGTTCTGCGACGGGCGCGGACTGCGTCTGATCGAGGACGCGGCCCACGCTCCGGGGCTGCCCGGCGTGGGACGGCTGAGCGACGCCAGCGCCTTCAGCTTCTTCTCCAACAAGAACATGTCCACGGCGGAAGGGGGCATGGTCCTGTCGCCGGACGAGGAGGCGCTCTCGGTCATTCGCCGCCTCCGCGGCCACGGGATGACATCCGACACTCTCGACCGCCACCGGGGCCACGCCTATTCCTACGACGTGACCATGCTGGGGTACAACTACCGGATGGACGAGCTCCGGGCCGCCATGGGGACGGCCCAGCTCCGTCATCTGCCCGAATGGAACCGCCGGCGGAATTCGCTCAGCCGAACTTACCGGCGCCTGTTGGCCTCCCGGGTCCCGGCGGTGAAGGTTCCGTTCGACGAAGACCGGCCGACGTCCGCTCACCTTTTGCCTGTCCTGCTGCCGTCGGAGTGCCGGCGCGAGAGGATCATGGACAGCCTGAGAGCTTCCGGGATCCAGAGCAGCATCCACTACCCGCCCGTTCACCTGTTCACTTATTACAGGAAGCGCATTCACGGCGTCAGCCTGCCCAAGAGCGAGGAATTCTGCGGTCGGGAGCTGAGCCTTCCCCTCCACCCGGCCCTGGACGAGGCGGACGTCGACCGCATCGTGGCCTGTCTCGAGGCGTCTCTCAATGAGTGATAACCGAGCCGCCTTCAGCGGCGCCGCCGTCCAGTCTTCGGTCGTCAGGGCTCTCGATATCATTTTGGCCTCCGTCGGCCTGCTCCTGGCGGCGCCCGTTTTTGCGGTGATCGCGGTTTTCATCAAGCTGGATTCGCGCGGACCTGTCTTCTTCCCGGCCCCGCGCGTCGGCAAAGATAAGAAGCTTTTTTCCATGTACAAGTTCCGCAGCATGCTGGACTGCTCGGGGGTCATCGACCAGAGCATCTGCCCCCTGCAGGACCCCCGGGTGACGACCCTCGGGCGGATCCTCAGGCGGACGAAGCTCAACGAGCTGCCCCAGCTGTTCAATATCCTGAGGGGAGAAATGTCGTTCGTCGGCCCCCGGCCCGAAGCGCCGGACCTGGCCGAGATGTACCCCGAGGGAGCCCAGCGGATATTCTCCGTGAAGCCGGGGCTCGTCGGACCCGTCGCCATCACATCGTTGAGGGGGGCCGTCAGCGGCCGCAACGAAGACGAGCTGTTCCCGCCGGGCGTCGACCCTGTGAAATATTACATCGAGCACATCGTGCCCGAAAAGGTGAAGATCGACCTGCACTACCTCACCCGCCAGACCGTCGGAACATACTTCAAGTTCATCCTGGCCGCCGTCAAGGAAACGGTTTTCGGCGCCCTCAGCGCCCGCCGGGTCGACCGCAGCAAGCGCCAGATCTATCTCTTTCTGGCCGATTTTGTGCTCAGTCAGGTCACCTATGCCTTCGCCTACCGGCTCTATATCCGGGCCGCCGGGCTGGTCCCGTCCTTCAAGGTCTACATGGGCGGCCTGCTGCTCGTCCTCATCGTCCGGCCGGTCTTCTTTCATGTGTCGGGCCTGTATAGGATCGTCATGGAGCTGATCACCTCCCGCGATATACTCCGCGTGTTCCAGGCGGTCGGCCTGGGCAGCCTGCTCCTGGTCGGGCTGAACACCTTCCAGCTGACGGGCTCTTTCCCGGTCCTCCTGGCGCTGTTTGATTTTGCGCTGCTGAGCGGCCTGCTGACGGCCGTCCGGCTGGTCCTGATGGTCCGTTTCCATGAGCGGGGCGGCGCCCCCGCAGTCGACCCGCGTCCCCGCGTGATCATCTACGGCGCGAACAGGGGGGGGCTGGACGCGCTCCGCGCCCTGGGCGGCTCGAGGAACAGCCCCTACAGGGTGGTCGGCTTCATCGACGACGCCGAAGACAAATACGCCAAGAAGATCCACGGGGTCGAAGTGCTGGGGAACCGCTTCCACATCGGGGCGCTGGCCTTGCTGCATAATGTCCAGGAGGTCATCCTGGCCCCGGATGATACGACGCGGGGCAGGGTCGACGAAGTCGTGGCGCTCTGCGCCCAGGCGGGGATCCGCAGCCGGATATTCTCGTCGGATGCGGATGAAGAAAGGACCGGCAGGAGATTGTATCGGGTGCGCGCCCCCCAGCTCTCGGACATGCTGCCCGACGTCGAGGTCCAGGTGGACGAGGCGTTACTTCGGCCCATCCTCACCGGCAAGACAACGCTGATGTTGGGTTCGGGGGGAGAGCTCGGGTCCGCCGTCTGCCGCCAGATCTTCCGCCTCGGCTGCCGCAAGCTCGTGATCGCGGAGCGGTACGAGTCCCGGCTGAGCCGGCTGATGGCCGAGCTGATGCGCGACCTCCCGGGGTTCGAAATGGTCCCGGTGGTGCTCGACAGCGGGGATACCGGCGCCCTTGACCGGGCTTTCGAGGTCCATCGTCCGGGCATCGTGCTCCATGCCGGAATGAGGAAGTTCATTCCCTTTAACAAGACCAGCGATGAGGAAGTCGCCCGCTCCAACTACACCGGCACGTTCAACCTGGCCAAGGCCGCCGCCCGTCACGGCTGCGAATATTTCCTGGTGATCTCGTCGATCAACGCCGTTCGCCGGGGGAGCTTCATCTCGGAATCCCTCCGGGTCGCGGAGATGTCCCTGAGCCGCATCTTCGGCCCGACGCCGACGCGCTTGGTCGTCAACCGGGTGGGCAACATCATCGAGAACAGCGGCGGTATTGTTTCCTGGCTCAACGAGCAGATCCTTCAGCGCAAGCCGATCCCCATGCCGGCGGGCACGCCCAGGGCGTTCCTCCTGTCCAAGAACGCCGGCGCGCGTTCCATCCTGCAGTCGCTGGCCATCGGGTCCAGGATCTCACCCGGCGGTCTTCTGCTGACCAGCGAGCCCGGTATCAGCCTGGAGTACGAAGAGATTGCCCGAAAGATCGCCGGTTTCTACGGCCTTCAACCCGGGTTCGATATATCGGTCGACCTGGACGAGATCCCGGACGCCCTGCTCGATGACGAGCCGTCCGCGCTCGTGGAGGCGGGTGACCCGCAGTCCGCCGTGGACCTCGAGGACTGCCTCAAGTCTGAGCGCGTGCGCGAGGTCATCCAGAGGCTGATCTCCATCGACCCCGGCCGCATCTCCGAACGGGAATGGTACCGGCAAACAAAAGAGATCCTCGCGCTCTGCGGGCCGGCGAAGTCCCCGGAGAAAAAGCCGCTTTCTTCTCAAAATTAGGGTCGCGGCGCCTTTTCATGAAACAAGCGGACAGCGGGAAAGGCGACATCTGCCAGTTGCAGGGCATAATCCGCAATTCGGAGACCGTCAGGGAGAGGGGACTGTCCCCCGTGTTGAGGATCAATCGTGCCTTGCACAGGAGCTTCAGCGTAGGCGCTCAAAAAAAGGTCAAGGGCGCTTACAGTTCAGCGGTCGCCTTCATTCACCGCATCGGGCGAAAGGCCAAGCCGCCGGTCGAGGCGGCGAATCCCCGTCCGTCGCAGCGCCTGGAGGCCGGCGACCTGGTCCGGGTGCGGTCCCGGGAAGAGGTCCAGGCCACTCTTGATCGCTGGCATTCTTTGAAAGGCTGCGCCTTCCTTGGCGAGATGGCCGGCTATTGCGGCACGACGCAAAGGGTGCTGAAGCGCGTCGAGCGTTTCATGGACGAGAAAGACTACCGCTTGAAAAAGGTGAGCGGCATCGTCCTTCTCGAAGGTGCGATCTGCCCGGGGACTGGACAAACAGGCCGCTGCGACCGCTCCTGTTTTTTCTTCTGGCGGGAAGAATGGCTCGAAAAGCCGGCCGGGCCGGCCGGCCCGAAAGTCTGAAACATGCAGGGAATTGAGCCCGCCGTCGAGTGGCTGCGCCGGCAGGGGCATCGCGTCATCTTCAGCCCCAGCAGCTGCTGGCAGTCGGCCGCCCGAGGCATCTTCCAGGCATTTCCCTATCATCAGCTCATCACTCCCTCGGAAGAAGAGCTGAAACAGGTCTTCAGAACCGGCGGCGTGCTGGCCCTCCGCTACTCCGCCCCTCTGGCGGCGCCCGTCGGCAAGCTCAGCTATCACGTGGTCTGTTCGCGGCCCTCCTATGGTCTGGACCAGGTGACCCGCCAGACGCGGCAGAATATCCTCAAAGGCCTGGGGCACGCCGTCATCGAGCGTGTTTCGTTTACCCGCCTCGCGCATGAGGGGTGGCCTCTGCGGGCTGAAACCCTGGCCCGGCAGGGCCGGCTTAAGGCCGAGAATGAGGCGTGGTGGAAAAAGCTGTGCCTCAGCGCGGAGGGTTTGCCCGGTTTCGAGGCTTGGGGGGCCTCTCACAAAGGTCAGCTTACCGCGGCCTTGATCGCTTTCCTGGCGGGGGATTGCTTCCTGATGGTTTACCAGCAGAGCCTGACCGCCCATATGAAGTTCGGGATCAATAACGCCCTGGCCTTCGTTTTCACGCAAAGCGCGCTGGCCCGCCCCGGGGTCAAGAAGCTCTTTTATGGCCTCGAATCCCTGGACGCATCCTGGGAAGTGGACGAGTTCAAGCTCCGGATGGGCTATTCGCTCGAGACGGTGCGACAGCGCGTCGTCTTCCACCCGGCGCTGCGGCCGCTCCTCAAACCGGTGACCCTGACCGTCACGGACTTTCTGGGGAGCAAGCTGCACGGCTTCGCCAACATCGTCAAGGCCGCGGGGATGCTGCGATTCTATCTCGAAGGGAATCGCCCGCTCTGGGACCAGGAGTGTCCGAAATGCCTGCTCGAGGAACGGGAGTCGTTGCCCTGGAAGCAACCGTGAGGCTCGTATATAATGATGCGGACGGAAACAGGCAGGTTAAAATAATGAATATCAGGAAGATCGCACTCTTCATCTTGATCGTGGCCCTGGCGGGCGTCACCCCGGCGCCGGCCCAGGTCGACGAAACCTTCATCAGGGAATACAGGATCGGCGCCAAGGACCTCCTGGAGATCACGGTCGTCGAGCTGCCCGAGCTGAACCAGACCGTCCGCGTGTCGGAGGACGGGTCCATCAGCCTGCCGCTCATCGGCAAGGTCATGATCGACGGCCTGACCAAGGAAGAGGTCGAGAAGAAGCTGACGGCGCTCCTGCTCGAACAGAACTATGTGAAGAACGCCCGTGTCACCGTCTTCATCAAGGAATACCAGAGCAAGCGCGTCGCCCTGATCGGCGCCGTGAACAAGCCCGGGATGTACGAGCTGGCCGGCCGGCTGACGCTCCTCCAGCTCATCTCCCAGGCCGCCGGTCTCACAGCCCAGGCCTCCTCGGAGCTCTTCGTCCTGCGGGAGGGGGAGGACGGGAGCCAGTCCCGGATCGTCATCGACCTGGACGATCTGATCATCCAAGGGAACCAGGCGCTCAACATCCCTCTCCAGGCCGGGGACATCGTCAACGTCCCCAACGAACGCTTCGGCAGCGTCTATGTGTTCGGGGCCGTGCGCAACCCGGGCGCTATCCAGGTCAAGCTGTCGAGGAGCATCAACATCCTGCAGGCCATCGCCCAGGCCGGGGGACTGGTCGCGGGCGCGTCGAAATCCGGCGTGACGATCACCCGGAAGGACAGCAAGACGGGCAAGGAAGTGAAGATCAAGATCAACCTGAATGACGTCCTCAAAGGCAAGCGCCCGGCCGAGACCCTCCTCGAGGGCGATGTCGTCTATGTCGCCCGAGTCCTTTTTCTGAGGTGCGACCGTGACCAGCATGAAAGATTTCGATTCGGAGCGCGCCTTCGGGCAGCAGGAGATCAGCCTGCCGGAGCTGTGGCGGATCGCCCGGCGGAAAAAATGGGTGATCATCAACACCGCCCTGATCGTTTTCGCCCTGGCCGCGGTCATTTCCTTCCTGGCGACGCCCAAGTACACGGCCGTCGGCCAGCTCCTCATCGACCGGGAGCCGAACATCCTGAGCTTCGAGGACATCTTCCAGATCGAATCCTTCAACGACGACTATTTCCAGACGCAGTACAAGCTGCTGCAGAGCCGGGCCCTGGCTGGCGCCACGGTCGACCGGCTCCGGTCGAATCGGGACGAAGCGTTCGTGATGTCGGGGCTGGCGGGCGCGAGTCGGCCGGCGGCGGGGGACAGCAAGACTGACGCCCGGCTCCGGGGAAAGCTCGTCAGCTCGCTGCTGCGCAAGCTGACCATCCGGCCGGTCCGGAAGACGCGGCTGGTGCAGGCCAGCTTCACGCATGAGGACCCGTCGTTCGCCGCCGAGGCCCTGAATTCGCTCTTCGATTCCTACATCGAGATGAACGTCGAGAAGAGATACCAGGCCACCGAGCAGGCGACCGATTTCCTGACCAAGCAGATCGCCTCCGTCCAGGACGAAATCGAACAGGGCGAAAAGAAGCTGCAGGAGTACGGTCAGGAAAAGAACATCATCGCCCTGAACAGCACCGAAAACACGGTCATCGAAAAGCTGGGCGAGCTGAACAAGGCCATGACCGACGCCCAGATCGACCGGGTCAACAAGGAAACTTATTACAACGAGATCGCCATCGCCACGCCGGATTACATCCCCGACGCCCTGTCCAACCCCTTGATCCAGAAGCTGCGCGAGGAATACGGCCAGCTCAACCGCGATTACATGAGCAAGAGCGTCAATTACCTTCCCAACCATCCGGAGATCCTGAGGCTCAGAGTGGAGCTGGACACGGCCAAGAAAGCCCTGGAAGACGAAACGCAGGCCCTGATCAAGCGGGCCTACAGCGATTACCAGGCGGCCCTCAAGAAAGAACAGGCCCTGACCGCGGTTTTCAACAGGCAGAGGACCGAGGCCTTCCAGCTCAACAGCAACGCCATCCAGTACAACAGCCTGCAGATCCAGATCCAGAACCAGAAAAACCTTCTGGAATCGCTGATGAAGCGAAAGAGCGAAACCGACGTGTCGTCGCGCCTGAAAGGCCTGCGGACGTCGAACATCTGGATCGTCGACCGGGCCGAGCTGCCCACCTCCCCCAGCAGCCCCGACAAGAAAAAGAACATGATGTTCGGCCTGCTGATCGGCTTGGTGGGCGGGCTGGGGCTGGCCTTCCTGTTCGAGACCCTGGACGTCACGGTCAAGGACGCCGAGGATGTCAAGAAATTCGCCGGCCTCCAGATGCTGGGCGTGGTCCCGGACTATTTCGCGAAAGGTTCGGGGAAGGGCGGACACCGGAAGCCGACGGGGGGCGCAGCGGCCAACCTGGCGGCCAGGCTGAAAAAGTCCGGGGCCGGGCTGACCGGGCGCGTTTCGAACGCCTTCGGCGGGCGCGCGGCCGAGCCGCCGACGGACGAGCGGGAATCCATGGACCTCGTCGTCCACTTTTCTCCGCGCTCCTCCCTCTCGGAATATTTCCGTTCCATCCGCACGACCCTCCTGCTCTCGGCGGCCGAGGCCAGGCTGCAGGTCCTGGCGGTCACCAGCCCTTCGCCGCAGGAGGGGAAGACGGGGACGCTCTCCAACCTCGCCAGCGCCATCGCCCAAGCGGGCAAGAGCGTCGTCATCATCGACGCCGACATCCGGAAGCCCCGCCTGCACAAGATCTTCCGGATCCAGAACCTGAACGGACTGACGAAGTACCTGACGACGGAGCTGCCGCTCGAGGACCTGCTGAGGGCCACGCCGATCCCGTCCCTCTTCCTGATCAACGCCGGGCCCCTGCCGGTGAACCCCGTCGAGCTCCTGGCTTCCGAGAAAATGGCCCACCTGATCAGCCGCCTGAGGGAGACCTTCGACTTTGTGCTGGTCGACACTCCGCCGCTGCTCGCGGTCAGCGACGCCCTGGCGCTCGGTCCCAGGCTGGACGGGGCCATCCTGGTCGTCCGGGCGGGGAAAACGACCCGCCAGGCCCTGCAGCAGGCCCGGGAGAAGCTGGACGCGCACAAGATCAAGGGGGTGGGCGTCATCATCAACCAGGTCGGCACGCGGGACCTCAGCTATTCCTACATGGACAAGTACTACGGGCACTACGGCCGCCCGGAAGCATGATCGACCTCCACACCCACCTTCTGCCCGATTGGGACGACGGCGCCGCCGACCGGTCCGAGGCCGAGCGGATGATCGCGGTCGCCCTCGAGGACGGGATCTCGAAGATCGTGCTGACCCCCCACGTTCACCGGCTGACCAAGAACGGGGATGACCTTTCCGGATTGAAGGGCCGGCTGGAGGCCTTCCGGGAAGGGGTCCAGGCCGCGGGGATCGACTTCTACGCCGGGGCCGAGGTCTACTTCCACCTCGACATGATCCGGCACATCAAGGACTTCG
This sequence comes from Candidatus Aminicenantota bacterium, assembly GCA_963764885.1. GTDB lineage: Bacteria > Acidobacteriota > Aminicenantia > Aminicenantales > UBA8522 > CAVSCD01. The sequence continues at coordinate 45,392 of CAVXUH010000002.1, read as the reverse complement.
GCCTGACCGTCAACGGATCGAATTATGTTTTCATCGAGTTTCCCGCCGACTATGTGCCCGGCGGCGCGGCCACGCTCGTCTCCCAGATGATGTTCGACGGGCTGATCCCGATCCTCAGCCACCCCGAGAGGAACGCCGCCTTCGCCCGGGAGCCCGAAACGCTGTTCGAGCTGGTCCGCCGGGGCGCACTCGCCCAGGTCACATCACAGAGCATTACGGGCGATTTCGGCCGGCGAACGCAGAAGACCGCCGAGAGCTTTTTAAGGCACGGCCTGGTCCAGCTCATCGCCAGCGACGCCCACAACGCGACGACCCGGCCGCCGCGATTGGCCCGGGCCGTCGAGATGGCCGCGAAGATCGTGGGATTGGCCCGAGCCCGGGCGATGGTGACCACCGTTCCGGCGGCGGTCCTGGAGAACGAGGAGATCCCGGACCTCGGGGAGCCGGTCAACCCCGCCGGGAGCTAGGTCCCGCCTTCTGCCGGTAACCTCTTATATTCCCCGAGCGAAAAGCAGGTCGATGATCCTGTCCGCGGCTTTCCCGTCCCAGAGGTCGGGCACCCTGCCTTTCTTGCGGCCGCCCTGCCTGAATTTTCCGTATTCCCTCAGCAGGCTTTCGCCGCTCGTGCCGACGAGCACGTTGGTCCCCTCGACGATCGTTATCGGCCTCTCCGTATTTTCCCGGATCGTGAAACAGGGGACGCCGAGCACGGTCGTCTCTTCCTGCAGGCCGCCGCTGTCGGTCAGGACGAGGTCGGCGTCCTTCCAGAGAGCCAGGAAGTCGAGATAGGAGAGGGGCGGTTGGACCCTGATGTCGGACTTTTCCAGCAGGTCGGCCAGGTGGAAATCCCGGATATTCCTGGCGGTCCTGGGATGCACCGGGAAATAGACGGGCGTCGTCCTCGAGATCTCGCCGACGGCGCGCAGGATATCGGCGAGCTTGTCCGGATGGTCGACGTTCGACGGCCGGTGCAGCGTGAGCACGCCGTACGGCTGGTCGGTGACCCGGGCCGCGCCCCGGGCCTCGAGCTTGCGCAGGCCGAAGAAGAGGCTGTCGATCATGATGTTGCCGACGAGGAAGACCTGCGCCTCGCCCCGGCCTTCCCGGCGGAGGTTGTCGAGGCCGCTGGCCTCGGTGACGAACAGGAAATCGGAGATGGAATCGGTCACCAGCCGGTTGATCTCTTCCGGCATGGTCAGGTCGCCGCTCCTCAGGCCGGCCTCGACGTGGGCGACCTTGATACCCAGCTTCTTGGCGGTGATGGAGCAGGCGAGCGTCGAATTGACGTCGCCCACGACCAGCACGATCCCGGGCGGCTCGGCCGCGCAGACCCTCTCGAATTCGACCATGATCCTGGCGGTCTGCTCGGCGTGGGTCCCCGAGCCGGCGTTGAAAAAGAAGTCCGGCGCCGGCATGTCGAGCTCGTCGAAAAAGACCTTGGACATCTCGTAATCGTAGTGCTGCCCCGTATGGATCAATCTGAACTCGAGCCGCCTTTTCTGGATCTGCCAGACGAGCGGCGCGATCTTCATGAAGTTCGGGCGCGCTCCGCCGACCAGGAACACAGGCTGGGTGGTTTTACTCACGGCTGATCCTCATTGAGATGCGACCTCCTTTTACCGCAATCGCCGGGCCCGGTCAAGCCGCGGCGGCGGCGCCGCTAAGGAAGGGCTGCGCGTGACGGACACAAAGCCGGCGGGCAGCAACACGGTCCAGGCCCTGTGGCTCGGCCTGGGGAGCATCAGCTCGTACGCGCTGTCCCTGATCAGCGTCGTCATCCTGTCAAGATATTTCGAGAAGCCCGAATACGGCACCTACAGGCAGATCATCTATGTCTACAATACGCTCCTCGTGGTTTTCTCGGCGGGGCTGCCCAGGGTGTACGCCTATTTCCTGCCCAGGACCGAGCTCGCCCAGGGGAAGGATGTCGTCGTCAAGATCTCCCGGCTCCTTTTCCTTTCGGGCGCGGCGTTTTCCGTCGTCCTGTTCGTGTTCTCCGGCCTGATCGCGAAGCTTCTCAAGAACCCCGAGCTCGAGCGGGGACTGAGGCTTTTCTCCCCGATCCCCATGATGCTGCTGCCGACGCTGGGTATCGAGGGCATCTTTTCGACCTACCAAAAGGCCCACCTGATCGCGGTCTACAATGTCCTGACGAGGCTGTTCATGCTGCTGTGCATCGTCGGTCCGGTGATCCTGTTCCATGGGACGTATGTCCAGGCGATCTACGGCTGGCTGGCCGCTTCGCTTCTCTGCCTGCTTCTCGCCGTCTATTTCCAGAATTTGCCTTTCCGGGGCGCCCGGCACGAAAAAACGAGCTTGGGCTACAAGGAGATCTTCTCCTACTCCCTGCCGATCGCCGCGGCCAGCGTCTGGGGGATCGCCATCAAGGCGGCCGACCAGTTCTTCATCAGCCGGTATTTCGGCCCGGGCGTCTTTGCCGATTTTTCCAACGGGTTCATGGAGCTGCCCTTCGTGGCGATGGTCTCGGCGGCGACTTTTACCGTGCTCATGCCGGTCTTCTCCAAAATGGTCTATGACAAGTCCGACGTCGACAATATCGTCGTCCTCTGGCGAAACGCCTTCCTCAAGTCGGCCATCGTCATCTATCCGCTGGTGATCTTCTGCATCCCGAACGCCCGGCGGCTGATGATCCTGCTCTATTCGGACCGCTACGCCAGCTCCGCTATCTATTTCCAGATCTCGATGGCCGCCAACTTTTTCAATATCATCGTCTTCGGCTCGCTCCTGTTCGCCATGGGCAGGACGAAGTTCTATTCGCAGGTCCATATGTACATGGCCGCCGGCGAATGGCTGGCCGGCTACCTGGTCATCGTCGCTGTCGGCTCGCCGGTGGCGATCGCGGTCCTGTCCGTGGCCCTGACGATCGTCAAGATCTGGATATTCATCGCTTACATCTCGCGCCAGATCAGCATCGGGTTTTTCAAGCTGTTCCCGGTCGGCAAGCTGCTCCCGATCGTCCTCCATTCCGCCGTCGTTTTGGCGGCCGCGCAGTTTCTCGTCTCCCGGGTCCTGCCCGGTCTTGATAATTTCGCGGCGCTGTCGGTCACGTTTTCGGCCTTCGCTCTCATCCTCCTGCTGACGGCCAGGTTGGCGGGACTGGACTATCTCCTCGTCCTGAAGCCGATCAAGGACAGGCTGCTCGGGTCCGCATGAAAAAGATCCTGATCATTTCGCGGACGATCCATCCCGCGCCGTTCCCGCGGTCCCACCGGGCGACAGAGCTGGCCAAGGAGCTGGCCCGGCAGGGACACGACGTCACTCTGTACGCCGTGCTGGGCGATTTCGACTATGCCGGTTTTCAGGCCCAACACGGGCTGAAGGTCAGGGACATCGGGAAGAGGCGGTTCGCGACCCTCAACAGCGACGGGAAGGAGCGGCGAAACATCGCGGACAGGGTCCTGTACAAGATCCTGCACGGACCGCTGGAATTCCCCGATGTCGAGCTGATGTTCGCGGTCCCGCGCATCATCAGGGCGGAGACAGGCGCGGACCTGTTGATCTCGGTGGCCATACCATATCCCCTCCACTGGGGGTGCGCCCTCGCCAAGAGCCTGGATAAGTCCTCCTTTCCGAAGGTCTGGGCGGCGGATTGCGGCGATCCGTACATGGGGCAGAAGAGGGCGCCTTTCAAAAAATACCCTTATTTCAAGCATGTCGAAAAATGGTTCTGCCGCAGGGCCGATTTCATAACCGTTCCGCTGGCCGAGGCTAAGGCCGCTTATTACCCCGAGTTCAGTGACAAGATCAGGGTGATCCCCCAGGGTTTCCGGTTCGACAACGTCAGGCTGTGCCGGGACAAGCCGGCGGGCGGGCCGCCGACTTTCGCTTACGCCGGCGGCTTTTATCCGGGCTTCCGGGACCCCACGGCGTTCCTGGAGCACCTGTCGTCCTTGGCCCGGGACTTCAAGTTCGTCGTCTTCACCAAGGATGCGGACATGGTGAAGCCCTTTCTCAGCAGGCTGGGCGCCAGGATCGAGGTCCGCGATTATATTGCCCGCGAGCAGCTGCTCTACGAGCTGAGCCGGATGGATTTTCTGGTGAATTTCGAGAACGCCAACGCGATCCAGTCGCCGAGCAAGCTCATCGATTACGCGCTCGCCCAGTCGCCGATCCTGACTATACCTCACGGGCCCTTGCCGGGCGCAACGATCGATGATTTCCTGAAAGGCGATTATCAAGATCGATTCGTCGTGCGGGACCTCGACCGGTACAACATATCGAACGTCGCCGCCCAGTTCGTGTCGCTTCTCTCTCAAAAGTGATGATCTCAGAAACAGACGGCTCCAACGGCTCCGACTTGAGGAGTACCGTTGAGCTCCGGAAATATCCGCATCCCTATTCCGCGGCCGTGACCGTCGCCTCGGACATCGACAATGCCACCTGCAACCGGTTTTCCGCGGTCCACGCCCTCTTCTGCGGCTCGGACGTCATCCGGCCTGGCACGGTCGACTGGGAAACCCTGGGCCTGACGGAAGACAGCCGCTGGCACAACGCCGCCGCCGGCGGAGTGCCCGGGCTGGGGCTCGACCTGGCGGATTCCTTTTTCCTGATCGCGGACGATGTCAGCATGGGCATGTACAGGTTTGACCCGCTCACTCGGGCGTTTGGCGAGGATTGGAGCGACGGCCGGAACGCCTGCGATGCCATCAAGCGTTGGCTCAGGCAGGGCCAGATCGACACGTTCCACGGGTTCCTCCATTACACCCGGAGCCAGGTCCTGCCCTTACTCGAAGAGTTTTATCGGTGGTGCGACCGCGAAGGGGTGGCGAAGCCGTGCGCCTGGATCAACCACTCGGTCCCGGTCTGTCCCTCGGGGATATGTCACGACTCATTCCGGCCGAACAAATATTACGCGCTCGCCCGGGAGATCGCCCGCTACGTCATCGGCCCGCTGACCGGCCGGAAGCGCCGGCCGATCTACTGGCGGCAGCCGTGGTACCACGGGGCGCGGCCGGGCAGCCCTTACTACATCAACGACATCCTGAAAGCCAACGGCCTGAAGTACGTTTGGCTCGAAGCCGGACAGGACGAGATCCCGAACAGGATCGACCTGCCGGAGTACCGCCACGGCGGGCGGTCATCCATTCTCGAGCCCGTGACCATGGACGACGGCGTCCGGTACTACCGATTTCGGAGGTGCTACGGGAAGGTTGACGCTCCCGCCGGCGTGACGGTGGCGCTCCGAACCTCGGACATCGCCTTCGATGCCTCCCGGCTCTTCAGCGAGGCGAACCTGGAACACCTCTTCAGCGTCCATGGAACCTGTATCCTGTTCACCCACTGGACCCTCGCCCGCAACCTGCCGATCCAGGATGAGACGATCGGCAACTTCGAGCGCGTGCGCGCCTGGCGCGACCGGGGAAAGATCTGGGTGGCCCCGCTGTCAAAACTTCTCGAATGGACCCGCCTCCGGGCTTTCCTGAAGTACTCGGCGGTCCGTGGACCGGACCGACTGGCGATCGATATCGGGAGCGTAGAGGACCCTGTCTTCGGCCGCCAGAACCCCGCGCCCCAGGACCTCCAGGGCCTGGCGTTTGACGTGCCGCCCGAGGCGGGGCCGATCGAGGTCCGCCTGGCGGGAAAGGCCCTGCCGGCCGGAAATGTGCATCGCAGCGGAGCGGTCTGCTGGCTGGATGATAGGCAATGAACATCCTTATCGCCGGAGATTTCTTCATCTCGGACGGGTTCCGGGGGAGGGACCTTTTCGACCCGGCCGTCGTCGGCCTCTTCGCCGGCGCCGACTACCGCATCGTCAACCTGGAGGCCCCGGTCACGGCCGGGGACCCCGGCAACAGGATCTTCAAGACCGGCCCGCATCTCGGGGCCGCCAAAGAGACTATCATCCCGTTCCTGAAAAAACTGCGGCTGGACGCCGTGACCCTGGCGAACAATCACATCATGGATTACGGCGAGCCCGGCCTGGCCGATACGCTCGCGAGCTTGAGCGAGGCCGGGATCGGCCGGCTGGGCGCCGGCCGGGACCTCGAGGAGGCCCGTCGGCCCCTGATCCTGGAGCGCGACGGCCGTCGGATCGCCGTCCTCAATTTCGCCGAAAACGAATGGGCGGGCGCGGCCCCCGGCAAAGCCGGTGCCAGCCCGCTCGACCTGATCGATAACGTCAGGCAGGTCCAAGCGGCCAAGAAGGCCTCGGAATTCGTCATCGTCGTCATCCACGGGGGCTTTGAGGACTTTCCTTTTCCCAGCCCGGGGATGGTCAAGCGGTACAGATTCTATGCCGAGAGCGGGGCGGCGGCCGTCGTCGGCCACCATCCCCACTGCGTCAGCGGCTTCGAGGTCCATCACGGCTGTCCGATCTTTTACAGTATCGGCAATTTTGTCTTCAGCCTGCCGTCGGAATTCGATTCGTGGTACGAGGGCCTGATCCTGAAGCTCGAGCTCCGCGGCGACAGGAGCGTTTCCTGGGACCTGGTCCCGGTGGCCCAATCGCGGGACGATTACCGCGTGACGCTCCCCGAAGGCGGCCGAAAACAAGCGATCGCCGAGCGGGTCGCCGATTACAGCAGGATCATCGTTGACGACGCCGCGCTCGGCCAACGATGGCAGGCGTTCCTGTCGGACTGGACGCGGTACTATCTCAATGCTTTCAGCCCCCTGAACTCGATCCCCGGCAGCCTGATCCGGCGTGGCCTCCTGAGGCTCGGGCTCGACCGGCTCTTCATCGGGAAAAAGCACTATGCGCAGATCCTGAACCATCTGCGCTGCGAAGCTCACGCCGAGGCCTCCCGGGCCGTGATCGAGGGCTTTCTCGGAGGCGGCCCCAAATGAAGATCGCCATCCGTCACCGTCCCGGCAGCTTCTCTGACAAGTGGCTCGAGTACTGCGAGGAACATCGGGTCCCGATGAAGCTGGTCAATTGCTTCGACAGCGATATCATCAGCCAGGTGGAAGATTGCGACGGCCTGATGTGGCACTGGGCCCATTGGGACGACAGGATGTATCAGTTCGCGCGTCAGCTCACCTATTCGCTGGAGCGGGCCGGGAAAAAGGTGTTCCCCGATGCCCGGACTTGCTGGCATTTCGACGACAAGGTCGGGCAGAAGTACCTCCTCGAAGCCGTTCATGCTCCCCTCGTGCCCTCGTACGTTTTTTACGCCCGGCAGCGGGCCCTCGCCTGGGTCGAGGCCGCTTCCTGGCCGAAGGTCTTCAAGCTGAGGCGCGGGGCAGGCTCCTGCAACGTGCGCCTGGTCAAATCCAAAAGCCAGGCCGCCCGCCTCGTTCGGAAAGCTTTCGGCCGGGGCTTCTCTCCCGTCAGCCGCGGCGGCCTCTTCAAGGACAGGCTCTGGCATCTGAAGCGCGACCGGGACCTTCGAGCTGTCGCCGGGATGGCCAAGGGCTTGGCGCGGCTGTTCGTGCCGACCCAACTCGAAAAGCGTGCCTCCCGCGACAAAAATTACATCTATTTTCAGGATTTCATCCCGGACAACACCTTCGACATCCGGGTCGTGGTCATCGGTGACCGTGCCTTTGGCATCAAGCGGATGGTTCGGGGTGATGACTTCCGGGCCTCGGGGAGCGGCGTCATCCGATACGAACGCGAAGGGATCGACCTGGCCTGCGTCGAGACCTCTTTTGATATCTCCGAAAAGCTGGGCACCCAGTGCCTGGCCTTCGATTATGTCCTGGCCGGGAAGCGGCCGCTCCTTCTTGAGATCAGCTACGGTTTTCTCCAGGGCGGCTACAGGGATTGCCCGGGCTATTGGGACAGGCAGCTGTCCTGGCACGGGGGCCGGTTCTTCGCCGAGTGGTTCATGATCGAGGATTTCATCAGCGGGCTGAACCGATAAATGGACGGGAAGAAAAGAACCGGGGCCAGCCTGGGCGCCTATATCGTCGGCGCTTATCTCTTCAGCGTGCCGGCCTTCGCCTATTCCGACTCCACCGGGTTGTTGATCATCCCCCAGCTGACCGGCGCCCTGCTGGTGGTTTATGCCCTGCTCGATGTTGTCAAGAGCCGGACCATCAAGATCCCCTCGGAGATCCTCCTCTACGGCCTTTTCTGCCTGTGGGCGGTCACCACATTCGTTTTCGGCGCCAGCACCAGTGAAACGCTGTCCCTGGGCACGCTTGTCAAAGTGGCCACGGCCACCCTGGCCTGCGCCCAGCTCATCAAGGATGACGCGGATCTCTTCGCGGCCCTGAAGATCTTTGTTTTCTCCATCCTCTTCATTTATCTGCAGAACAGGGGTGACCTGGAGCTCCTGAGGGTGGCGGACCGGATCACCGACAGCGACCGGTTCGCCGGCACCCTGACCAATGCGAACACGGCGGCCATATTTTCCATGTCGGTCGTCTGGGCCTCGGTCCTGCTGCTCCTGAATTCGAAAAAGGCCTTGCTGAGCCGGGCCGCCTATCTTGTTCCGCTGGGCACGGCCCTCCTGATCATCTATTACTCGGGCTCGAAGAAGGGTTTCATCGGGATCGGCCTGTTTGTCCTGTTCTTTGCCAGGCTGCTGTTCATCCGTCAGGGAACTTCGGTCACCGCCAGAGGCCTGACCGTCGTCGCTTCCGCCGCCTTGATCATTGTCACGGGCTACTTTATCTACGCTTCTCCGTTCTTCTTTCGGATGCAGGAAGCCCTCTACGGGAATGACGCCTCGACCGTCAGCCGGCTGACTCTGGCGGGCGAGGCCGCCCGGGTCTGGCTGACGAATTTCAAAACCTTCTTAATGGGGGTCGGCTACGATAATTTCCGGCTGTTCAGCGATTTTCAGACCTACGCGCATTCGACGCCCCTGGAGCTGCTGGCCTCGACCGGTCTGGTGGGCTGCTCCCTGTTCGTCGGTTTCCTGTTCGTCCTGTTCCGGAAGCTCCTCTTCCTGACCCGGCATGAACTCACCCAAAAATCGAAAAGCATCATCTTCTCCTGCCTGATCTTCGTGTTCATATTTTCGGTCTTCATGCTGGCGGCCGTCATGCACGACTCGAGAGAATTGCTGCCCATCCTGGGCGCCCTGGCCGCCTTTGGACAATACCGTTTCCGCCTGTTGGGGCAGGGCCTCGTCAAGGGAGCCCCGGCCCCATCAGGGGGCGACTCATCTGCGCCCGGTCTTCAGTCCTGAGAGGAAGCTCGATGTTAGACAACCTGAGAGAAATGCGGATCTTGAAGCGTTTTCAGAAGACCCTGACCTACGCCCGCCTGCGCCGGCTTTTTCCCATGCCCGGGCTTGAGTACGTGGATGATCGGGATCGGCTGGAAGACGCTGAAATTGTCACGATCGATTGGCCGGCGGATCTGGACAAACCCCGGGTCGGGATCGTCCAGGATTACGGAAATTACCCGCAATGGACGAAATACAGCCGGCTCCTGGAAAAAAACGCCTTTCCCCATGCTCTCTTCAATATCCACTCTCATGCCTGGCTCGAAGAAGCGCGGCGCTTTGATGTGGTTGTCGGCATCGTGTCCAGCCAGCTCAATCACCTGGAGGAGATCCGGCAAAAATATTTTTTTCTGGAAAGGTACTCGGGAATTTCTTGCTTTCCGAGCACTGTTCAGGCGCTCTTATATGAGAATAAAAGCTTCGAGGCGTACATCGCCGGATTATTCGATCTGCCATTCGCCAAAACCTATGTTTCATATGATCGAGCGGAAGCGTTGGGCCTGATCTATAAAGTGAAGTATCCCCTGGTCAGCAAGGTCGATCCTTCTTCCGGCTCGGTCGGGGTGGAGCTGCTGCGAACCCCAAGACAAGCTCGGAAAATCATCAAGCAAGCGTTCCGGCCGGACGGCAGAAAAGTCCACGTCCGGTATTTTCGCCAGAAGGATCGTGTCTATTTCCAGGAGTTCATTCCCAATGACGGGTACGATATCCGCGTCATCCTCGTCGGCAATTGGGCGTTTGGCTATCATCGGAAAGTGCTCAAGGGCGATTTTCGGGCGTCGGGGATGCATTCCTGGGAAAAAAGAGCCTTGCCCGAGGAGGCTATCCGGATCGCCTGGAATGCCAACAAGAGTGTCCAGAGTCCGCTGCTGGTTGTGGATATGGTGCATGGCCTGGATGGCCGGTATTCGATCATCGAATACTCTCCCTTTTGCCAGATGGACAGCCCGGAAGAGCTCCACGTGAACGGGGTCCCGGGCGTTTACATCATCGGGGACAACGGCGAGATCCGTTTCGAAAAAGGCCGCTATTGGGTGGCCGAGCTGGCCTTACGGGAGTTTCTCGTCCATCATTATTTGCCGGCTGTCATGGCGAAAAATGGAGATCGGCGATAGAGAATAGTTCCGCCATGAAGCGCGCCGATAAGAATAGGAAACGGATCGGGCCGATGAAGATCCTCTGCCTGATCGACAACCTGAGCACGGGCGGCGCCCAGCGCCAGATCATCAACCTGGCGGTCGGGCTGCGCCGGCGCGGGCACCAGGTGGCGATGTTCTGCTATGCGTCGGGCGCCCTGTTGGCCGAGCGTCTCGTGAAGGAGGGGATCCCCGTCCACCTCCACCTGAAGAAATCGCGTTTCTCTCTGGACGTTATCCTGGCTCTCAGGCGCACCATCGACCGGGAGGGCTTCCAGGCCGTGGTCTCGTTTTTGTCCACGCCGAATTTCTACGGGGTCATGTCGTCCCGATTTTCGAGGACCCGCCCGGCCGCCGTTGTTTCGGAGCGGTCTTTCGACCTGCCCGGACAATCGAGCCGCCTCGAGCTGGCGGTCCGCCATTTCTACCGCCTCAGCCGCCGGGTCGTCGTCAACTCCCATCACCAGCGGGAGAACTTCCTCCGCCGTTATCCCTGGATGGGGGAGCGCGTCGTCACGATCTACAACGGCTACCATCTCGACGACTTCGCTCCGGCCCTGGATGAGTCCCAAAATTCCCGCCTCGAGATCCTGGTCATCGCCAGTGTCCAGAAGATCAAGAACGGCCTGTGCCTGATCCGGGCGCTCGATATCCTCGCCAAAGAACACGGCCTCCGACCCGGCGTGAGCTGGGCCGGGGAGCGCTCGACCGCCGGTGAAAGAGGGGAGTATCTCTCGGCCATGGAGGGGGAGATCGGACGCCTCGGCCTGGGACCGCAATGGCAGTGGCTGGGCCAGCGGACGGACATCGCGGACCTCCTGCACCGGCACGATGTCCTTGTCCACGCGTCTTACGGCGAGGGCCTGCCCAACGCCGTCTGCGAGGCCATGGCCTGCGGCCGGCCCGTCATCGTCAGCAATGCCTTCGACCATCCCCGCCTGGTCACGGACGGAGTCAACGGTTTTCTCTTCGATTGCGAGGACCCCGCCGACCTGGCCGCCAAGATCAAGGCCTTTCACGATCTTCCCCCGGCCGCGCGCCATCGGATGGGGGAGAGGGGCCGTGAGTTTGCCGAGAAAAACCTGTCCATCGAGCGCTACGTGGGCGATTTCGAAAAGACGATCGCGGAAGCGGTGGGAAGGTAATCCGGTTTTTCCATGACTCAGACGAAAAAGCCCCGCGTTCTCCTGGCCGGTCATCTGCCGCCGCCCGTGGGCGGGATCGGGACCTTCTGCCAGGCGCTTCTGGCATCGCGACTGACCGACATGGTCGACTTGCGCTTTGTGCTGACCAGCTGCCAGAGCCGGACCCTGAAGGATACGGGGATCGCCACCTGGCAGAACTTCATCGAGGCCATCAAGGATTGCGGGCGGTTTGCCGGCGCCTGTCTCGCCCATCGCCCGGCGGTCACTCACATCTGCACGGCGCCCGAGCTGTCTTTCCTGAAGCACAGCTTCTGCGCGGTGTTCGCGCGATTGACGGGGAGCCGCGTCGTCCTCCACCCCCATTGCAGCTTCGCCAGGCTCTACGCGGGCGGGCCTTTCTGGAAATGGTACTGTACCCGGATATTCGGCCTGTCGAGCGTGGTCATCACGCTCTCGAACGAGTGGTCCCTTCTCCAGAAGCTCCTGCCCAGGACCCGGGTGATCTATCTTCCCAACGCCATCGATATCCGGCCCTACCAGGAACTCGCCGCCGAGCGGAGCCCCGACGCGGACCGCCCGCTCGAGCTCCTGTATCTGGGCTACCTCGGGGAAAAGAAAGGCACCTTCGACCTGTTGGCGGCCTTCGAGACCATGGACGCCGGACAGAGGAAGGTGGTCCTGAATCTGGTGGGGGAATTCCTGACCATTCCGGACCAGCGCGGCCTCGAGGAAGCGGTGGGACGTTTCGCCCAGGCCGGCAAGGAATGCCGCCTGTGGCCGCCGGCCTTCTGGAAAGCCAAGCTGGCGCGATTCGAGAAGGCGGATATCTTCATCTATCCCTCGCACGATGAAGGCATGCCGATGGCCATCCTGGAAGCCATGGCGGCGGGCCTGCCCGTTGTGGCGGCCGCCGTCGGAGGGATCCCGGACCTGATCAGGGACGGCGTCAACGGTTTTCTGGCGCCCGCCCGGTCGCCGCGCGAGCTGGGCCGTGCCTTGGGGACCCTGTGCAGGGACGGCCGCCTGCGCTCAGAGTTCGGGGGCAGGAACTTACGGCTGGCCCTGGACTTCGATATCGAGAATTATGCCCGAAAGCTGGCGGATATTTATGCGGGCGCCGCCGCCGGGAAGGGGTCGAACTAGATGAATGCCGAAAAGCTCCTGGATTCTCCCTGGAAGGTCCAAAATGAGATCAGGCGCCGGCTGTTGTCCCCGGCCGCGAGGCTGCTCTTTGCCCGGCACGGCATTCCCTGGGGCCGCGGCTGGCGGATCTACGGCCTGCCGGTCATCCAGAAGCACCGGGGCAGCCGGATGGATTTCGGGCCCGGGCTGCAGCTTCGCTCCTGGGTGAGGTCGAACCCGCTCGGGCCGAACCACGCGGTCATCCTCGCGACCTGGACGGAGGGGGCCCGGATCGAGACCGGGCCCAACTTCATGATGACGGGCGGGGTGCTGTGCGCCTCCAGCAGGATCAAGATCGGCGATACCGTGGCTGTGGGCGCGAATTCGGTCATCGTCGACAGCGACTTTCATCCGATAAACCCCGAGAGCCGGAAGATGTTCCCGTCGGCCGGCAAGACGGCCGAGGTGATCATCGAAGACGATGTCTTCATCGGGATGAATTGCCTGATCCTCAAGGGGGTGACGATCGGCCGGGGGAGCCTGGTCGCGGCCGGGAGTGTCGTCTCAAGAAGCGTCCCCCCCGGGGTCATCGTCGCCGGCAATCCCGCCCAAGTGATAAGGGAGCTCTAAACCCCCGGCATGCGTATTCTGATCGTGAGCGCGGTTTTCCCTCCGGAACCGGTGGTCTCCAGCATGACAAGCTCGCAACTCGCCCGGTTCCTGGCCGCGCAGGGGCATGATGTCTCGGTCGTCACCGGCTTTCCCAACCGCCCGCAGGGCAAGTTGTATCCGGGTTACAGGCGACGCCTTTTCCGGCAGGAGCGGACGCCGGACGGATACCGGCTCGTACGCTGCTTCGGCACTTTGTCCCCCAAGTCCACCATGTTAAGCAGGTTGCTCGAAAACCTGTCTTTTGGGCTGACGAGCGGCTGGTTCGTCTTGACCTCCCGCCGGCCGGACGCCGTTTTTGCGAACACCTGGCCAGTCTTGGCGCAGGGGATCCTGTCTCTGGTAGCCCGGGCGAGGCGCCTCAAGCTCATCCTCACGATTCAAGATATCTACCCGGAATCGTTGATCGCCCAGCGACGGATCTCCCAAAACGGGTTCCTGGCTCGGGGCTTTCGGGCCATCGACAGGCTGGTCGCTTCGGCCGGCGCCGCTGTCGTCGTGCCGGCGCCGTCTTTTGCTGATGTCTACAGCCGGAGCCGGCGGCTACCCCGAGAAAAATTGCGTGTCGTGCCCAATTGGCTTGACCGCGCGCAGATCACGGCCAACGACGGCCGGGCCGGCGAAGTGCGGCAGAAGCTGGGCATCCCGGCCCAGGCTTCGATGCTCCTTTACGGCGGGAATGTGGGAGCGGCGGCCGGGGTCGAGACGCTGATCGAGAGCTTCAAGCATCTCCGGGGAGAGAGCGATATCTATCTGACCGTCGCCGGGGATGGCGCGAATATGGATGCCTGTCAGGAGCTCGCCTCGGGCACGGCGAACCCCAGGATCCGGTTCTACAGGCCGTGGCCGGCCGACGAAACGTCACGGGCGCTGAGCGCCGCCGACATCCTCATCCTGCCGACCCGCGGCCGCCAGTCCCTGGCGTCCATCCCCTCCAAGCTCATCGCCTACATGCTGGCGGCGCGGCCGGTGCTGGCGCTGGCGCTTCCGGAATCCGACTTGGCCCTGGTCATCAGGCGGTCCGGCTGCGGTTGGGTGATCGCTCCCGACCAGCCGTCGCTCCTGGCCGCTACGATCAAGGAGGCCCTCGGCGAATCGAGAAAGAGCCTGCAGGCTCGCGGCCTGGCCGGGCGCGACTATGCCTTGGCCAACTTTACGGGCGAGGCTTGCCTCCCCAAGCTCGCCGCCCTCATAATCGAGCCTGTGCCGGATCGAGTTTGAGGAGGGACACGATGAGCGAGAGCCGGCCGAACGAAGGACGAAAATTGAAGGTGGCGCTGCTTTCGAGCTGCACGATCGACCTTTTGCAGGGGCCGCTCGGCGCCGGCCTGGGCCGGGACGGCTGGCAGCCCGAATTCCGGGTGGGCGGGTTTGCGCAGTACCGCCAGGATATTCTCAATCCGGATTCGACGCTTTACGCCTTCGCCCCCGATATTGTCATCCTCTATCTCGACGGCGAGGATCTTTTTTCCGGCCTGCTCCAAAATCCCTTTGACCATGACGCGGACCGCCGGCAGACTATGGCTCAGACCGCCGTCGCCGAGATCGACGGCCTGGTCCGGAATCTCGCGGAGCGCCTTCCGGGAGCGACGGTTTTGTTGAACACTACCGTTCTTTCTCCGAAAAACACGCTGGCCGGACTCGAATACAATTCCAGCTTCTCTCTTAGGGATGTTATCAGCCTGTACAATTCCGAGCTCGGCGCGCTGGCCCGCCGGACTTCGAACGCCGTGATCGTCGACGTCGAATCCCTCGTCACCTGGACAGGCTATGCCCGCTGGAGCGATCCGCGGCTGTGGCACCTGGCCCGGATGCGGTTGAGCCGGGAAGCGCTCCAGCTTCTGGCCGAAGCGTACGCGTCAGCCATAAACAGCCGGTACGGGCGGACCCGCAAATGCCTGGTCCTGGACCTGGACGGCACGCTCTGGGGAGGGGTCGTCGGCGAGGTGGGGATGGCCGGCATCCAGCTCGGGGAGGAAGGGCCCGGCAGCGCCTACAAGGAATTTCAGGCGGAGCTCCTGAACCTCAGCCGCAAGGGGATATTGCTGGCGGTCTCGAGCAAGAACAACCCGGCTGACGCCCTCGAGGTGATCCGCAGTCATCGGTCGATGCTCCTGCGCGAAAACTGCTTCGCCGCGATGCGCATCAACTGGGAAGACAAGGCCGCCAACATCCGGGCCATCGCCCAGGAGCTCAACATCGGGCTCGACAGCCTGGTCTTCATCGACGACAGCCCCGTCGAAAGGACCTGGGTCCGCCAGGCGCTCCCCGATGTCCTCGTCCCCGAGTGGCCGGCCGACGCCAGCGATTTCAAGGGCGCGCTTCTCGACTTGGAGGGCGGCCCCTTCCTGAAGCTCAACGTCACGGCCGAGGACCGCGAGCGGGGGTCCCTCTATCACGCCCAGGCCCGGCGCAAGCTCCTCGAAAAGGAAGCCGGTTCGCTCGAAGACTTTTACCGCTCGCTCGAGATGCGCTGCATCATCGAGCCCGCCAACGCCCTGCTTGTCCCGCGGATCTCCCAGCTGACCCAGAAGACGAACCAGTTCAACCTGACGACCCGGAGATATACGGAAGCCGAGATCGGGGCGCTGATCCATGATCCCCGCCAGGCCGTCTATTCCCTCGAGCTTGTGGACCGCTTCGGCTCGAACGGGCTCGTTGGGGTGCTGATCCTGAAGAATACGGGCCCCGGAACCTGGGCCATCGACACCTTCCTGCTGAGTTGCCGGGTGATCGGTCGGACGGTCGAGTCCGCCTTCCTCGGGTTCGTCTGCGGCGAGCTGAAAAAGAGGGGCGCGGAGAGATTGATCGGAGAATTCCGGCCGACCGCCAAGAACAAGCTTGTCGGGGGGCTCTTCAAGGAGCTGGGATTCCGGCTTGTCGAAGAAGGGGAAGGCGGCTCATTTTGGGAGTTGGGGCTCGAGGGGGACGGCGTCCGGGTCCCCCCCTGGTTTGAAATCACTTACCGGCGCGACAAGGAGAGGTCATGATCGACCAGCGTTTAGTTGAGGCTTTTTCCCGGATCTTCAGTCTCGACCCGTCGCAAGTCACTCCCCAGACAAGCGTGGAGAACACGGCGGACTGGGATTCGTTGAGACATTTGAGGCTCATCCTGGAACTCGAGGCCGTCTTCGAGGTGCGGTTCCTGAGCGATGAGATCCCCGGGCTGACTTCCCTCGAGCGGCTGCAGAGCGCTCTCCAGCGGCTCAAGGTGATCTGACCCGGGCGAAGACCTCTCTCTGGAGGAGGAACAAATGAAAACACGACTTGCCTGCATCACGGATGCGAAGGTGCTGGCGGATGTCCATTGGCAGGCATCGTCGAGCCAGCCGGGGGGATTCATGTTCAAGCTGGGCAAGGCCTTCCTTGTCCAGTACTACCGGGTTCTCCTGAGAGAAAAGAACGAAGTCATCCTGTGCGCCGAGGACGCCGATGGCAAGATGATCGGCCTGGTGTCCGGCACCCTGGACGCCGGCGAGCACGCCGCCGAGCTCCGCCGCCAATGGCCTTCGCTCCTCATGGGAGCGATCCCGGCGATAATCCGCGACCCACGCCTTTTGTCCGCGCTCCGGCTCCGCCAGCGTTCCCTGACCGTCGATCCGGAGGAAAAAGGCTACATCGTCAAGGAAGGCCCCAGGCTTGAGTACTGGGCCTGGCCCGCCGATCAGCGCTCGACCATGGGGGCGGTGACGCTCCTTAAGAAATGGCTCGAGGTCATGCGCCTGATGGGCGCCCAGACGGTCAAGTTCGAGGTCGACGAGGTCAACCAGAAAAGCACGGAAATTCACCGCCTCCTGGGCTCGCGCATCGTTTCCGAGTTCGTCACCGGCGAAGGGAAAAAAAGGTTGATCATGGAATATTCTCTGGCGGGGGGAAAAGAGTGAACGGCGTCAGGACGAGCGTTCAAAAGTATATCGAGGACAGGTTTCTGGCGGTCGCCGGCGTCGAGAGGATCCAGCCGGATGACTCCCTGCTTGAAAACGGAATCGTGGATTCGACGGGGGTGCTGGAGCTGATCGATTTCCTGGAAAACAGGTTCGGGTTCAAGTTCATGGATGACGAGCTGGTCCCGGACAACCTGGACTCGATCGAGAAGATCGTGACTTTTATCGGACGGAAGACGGATACCGAAAGATGTTGAGCTCACCGGCGGCCGCACTGAGGATCGACGCCCGGACCGAGCGCGACCGGATCGGCGGATTCATTCGCGCTTCCCTGGGGTCGTTCCGCCGCGACGGCGCCGTCGTCGGGCTGAGCGGCGGGATCGACTCGGCGGTGACCGCCGCCCTGTGCGCCGAGGCGCTCGGAAAGGACAAGGTCGTCGGCCTGATCCTGCCCGAACGGGAATCGGACCCGCAGAGCGCGGAATATGCCGTGCGGCACGCGGACCGGTTGGGCATTCGCCATCAGACCATCGATATCACGCCTGTCCTCGAGAAGCTCGGCACCTACGCCAACCGGGATCTGGTTATCCGGACCCTGTACCCGGATTTCCGCCCGGGCGACAGGCTCAGACTCTCCCTGCCCCCGGACCTCTTGGGGAAGGAGGCCCTGAATATTTATGTTCTTTCGGTAATGCGGGGCGGCAAACTTGTCTTCAAGTCCCGCCTGGGCAAAGCCGACCTGAACGCGGTCGTGGCCGCGACCAACACCAAGCTCCGCACTCGCATGGTCCACCTCTACTATGAGGCCGAAAAGAACAACTCTCTCGTGTGCGGCACCACCAACCGCACCGAGCTCGTCTTGGGATTTTTCCTCAAGTACGGCGACGGGGGAGTGGACATCGAGCCCCTGGCGCACCTCTACAAAACGCAGGTTTACGAGCTCGCCGCCGCCCTGGACATCCCCGGAGAGATCATCCGGCGTCGGCCGACCCCGGATACGTTCAGCGACCCGCCGAGCGACGAGGAGTTCTATTTCCGCCTGCCCTACGACAGGCTGGACCCGCTCCTCTGGGCCTGGGAAAGCCACCTGACGGCCGCCGAGGCCGGCCCCGCGCTGGGCCTGGCCGAGGACCAGGTCAGGCGCGCCTTCCTGGATTTCGACCGCAAACATCGGGCCGCCCGGCATCTCCTGGCGGTCCCCCCAGCCTGGATGTGACGCCGAGCAAGGACATCGGGTGAAAACCTGTTCGCGGTGCGTGCTGCCGGAATCCTTTCCAGGGATCCGGTTCGACAAGAGGGGAGTCTGCAATTTCTGCCGGGATTTCAGCCCGGAACACCTGGCCGGCAAGAAAGAGGAGTTCCGCCGGCGCTTCGACCAGCTCGTCAAAGAGAATGCGGGGAAGGCTGATTACGATGCCCTGCTCAGCTACAGCGGCGGCAAAGACAGCACGTTCACCCTGCTCACGCTCCAGCGCGACTATCATCTCAAGGTGCTGGCTTTCACCGTCGATAACGGGTTCATGTCCGAGCGGGCCGGCGCGAACATCCGCGCGGTGACGGAGCGTCTCGGCGTCGACCATCTGCTGTTCAAGCCGAGCTTTGATGTCCTGCGGGCCATTTTCGGCGAGTGCGCCGGGCGCAGCATCTATCCGGCGAACACGCTCCAGAGAGCGAGCGCCATCTGCACCGCCTGCATGAACATCGTCAAGTTCAGCGCCCTGCGGACCGCCATCGAGAAAAAGATCCCCTTTATCGCCTACGGTTGGTCTCCCGGACAGGCCCCGGTCACTTCCTCGATCATGAAAAACAACCCCGCTCTCATCAAACTGATGCAGAAGGGCGCCCTGGGGCCGCTTCAAGCGCTCGTCGGGAACGCGGTCGACCGGTACTTTTTGGGCGCTGAGCATTTCCGGGCCGGCCTCAGGATGCCCTACAATATCCACCCCCTGGCCTTTCTGGAATACGATGAAGACTCGATCTACGGCGCCATCAGCGACCTCGGCTGGAAACCCCCGCAGGATACCGACGCCAATTCCACCAACTGCCTCCTGAACTCGTTCGCCAACCGCGTCCACAGGCAGCAGTTCGGATTCCATCCGTACGCCTTCGAGCTGGCGGCCTTGGTGAGACAGGGGCACCTGGAACGCTCGACGGCGCTGGCCAGGCTGGAAGAAGACGAGAGCGCCGAAGTCGTCGGCGCCGTCCGCGCCAAGCTGGGGTTGAACGACTAAATCACCGCGGCCAGGCTGATGAAAGACAATTCGATAACGCTCCGGCTCGCCGGTCCCGGCGACGCCGTCCCCCTGGCCGACCTCCATTTCGTGTGCTCGGCGGCGCAGCCGGGCGGTTTTATGCACCAACTGGGCAGGGGATGGTTCGTCAAGTACTACGAGATCATCCTCAGCGACCCGACGAGCGTCGTCCTCTGCGCCGAATCGGGGACGGACGGCCTGGTGGGATTGGCGTCGGCGACCCTGGATTCGAAAAAGCAGCTCGAGGCGATCCGCAAGGGGCGGCTCAAGCTGATGCTGGCCATCATCCCCGCCCTGGTCCGCAAACCGGGTCTCATCCGGGCGCTCAGCTTGAGGAACAGGTCGCTCTCGTCGAGGGTGCTGGGCGAAGGTTTCCTGGTGGGCTCGGGCGCCAGGATCGCCTATTGGGGCTGGCATCCCGACCATCCTACGAACGGCAACTCGACGCGCCTGCTCAGGGAGATGATCCGGTTGATGGCGCACCGGGGCGCCGCCACGCTCCAGCTCGAAGTCGACCGGAACAACAAGAAGGTGGAAGTCGTTCACCGGCTCCTGGGCGCCCGGATCGTCGGTGAATTCAAAACCAGAGACGGCCGGGACAGGCTCGTCATGCAGTATGATCTGAGTGGGAGGCAGAGATGAAAAGAACCTATAAGCTCGAGATCGTCATCTTTGTTCTCCTCGTTCTGGCCAACCTGGCCATCGACTTTCAGAGCCCGGAGCGGATCAAGCAGATCACCAGGGAAGACGGGATCGTGGAAACGGGCACCTCGGTCTTCTATTTTCTGGCGGGCTGCCTTTTGCTCTATCTCTTCGCCAGGTCCAAGTCGGAAAACAAGAAATACTTCCTGGGGACGAAAAGAAACCTCTTTTTGCTGCTCCTGGGGCTGCTTTTCATCTTCTTCGCCGGCGAAGAGATCAGCTGGGGACAGCGCTTTCTTCAAATCGACACCCCCGAGTATTTCCAGACTCATAACGAGCAACGGGAGCTGAACATCCATAACCTGCGATTTCTTCAGGGGATGTCCTACGGCAAGTGGAAACAGGGGCTCTCGTTCCTCCTCAACAGCAATTTTCTGATGTACGGGTTCTTTTTCCTCTACTGTTTCTTGATCCCCCTGGTCCACAAGTATTCGGCCAAGATACGGAAATTTCCTCGAGAAGATCAGTTTCCCCGTGATCCCCCTGTGGATCGGGGTGCTGTTCGTTTTTAACCTCGTCATAAATGAGGGGATCGAACGGCTGGGCCTTATCGGTTACCTCCAGATCGGGGAGCTCAAGGAAGCCAATTTTGCCGTGTTGATCTTCATGGCTGTGATCTCGCTGTACAATCAGTATCGGCTCAGAGCTGAAACTCTAGAGTAGGCAAGGAGCCGGGGCAACCCGGTCGAGAACTGGTAGCCGGCTGTCCGATGTGCCGGCCGACGTCATCGTGCGGTAGCCATATAATCAACAAAGGGAAGGAAGGTCGTCGATTTACGCCTGTATCCCTCTAAAGAGGGATTGACAACCAGAAGGCACCTCCTTAGAATCAATGGCGCCTATAAGGAGGCGCTAAGGAAAACTGATGCTGGGGGAGCCTGCAACAGTATTGTCTAAAGAAAGGGGATTTTCGTCTCTCTTATTCATGTAGAATCATCCCCTTCTTTTCGTTCTGTTCCTCCCTCCGTCGTCTTTCCCCTCCTGATATGGCGGAACCTATGTTGTTCCTTCCGGAAGGCACCTTCGACCCCAACGGCGGTAGCCTATCTACGAAATCCTTTTTCCAGGGCTTCGGCGCGGCGCAACGGTCTCTCTCGTCTTAAGACCGTTGCCGGGATTGACCATTCCATTAGTGATCGAGGCGTTTTGGATATCATCATAAGTCGCGGCCACGGATATCGCGCTGAGATCGCTCGCGTCGCCATTCACCCTGAAGACGAGCGTCACCAGCTCGCCCGTGGAGCGACCCGCCCCCGGCTGGCTCTTATAGCCCCCGATCCTCAGGGTGCCGTCGCTGAGCAGGTTGGCATCGACCTGGTCATAGCCGGCCGTGAGGTCGGTGCGCTCCGTGCGCACGTAGGTCAGAAGCCCCGCCGGGAAGACGAGATCGAACCCGAAGGCCTGGATGTCGGTTGGAGAATCCACGATGACGGGGATCTGGATATCCTGGCCGGAAGTATAGATGGCCTGGCCGATCATCAGGGTGACATCAGAGAAGCCCGCGCCCTGCGTCGCCAGGGTCAAGGTCCGCATGTTCCCCGAGCAATCGCCGGGGATGATCCCTCTCTTGATGTAATATTTGAAAACGTAATGTGCGTCGGCAGGAGTGATCTTGGGTACGAGCTTTGTTCCATCGCCGTTCACATCGGCATTCTCCAGCTCACACCAGGTCGGATTGGCTATTCTCCCGAGGTACATATCGAAAACCTTCTGGGCGTCCGCCGGAGTGATCTTCAAGTCGCCGTTAACATCGGCGCACAGCGTACAGAAGGTGCCCAACAGCGACTTGCTCGTATCCATGGTCAGCGTCGTCGTCGAGTTGAATAGGGCCGCAGAGTCGATCGCCCCGGACCATTTCGAAAACCGGTAATTCGTGTTGGGAACTGAGTTGACTTGAACATTGCTGCCAACCGAGTAAGTATGATTCCCAGGGGACGGATCCGTGGTGCCGCCCTGGCCGGGGGCCGGCGATCCGGTCTCAGCGGTCAGGGTGAGGCTGGCGCCGGCGGCCGAATTAACGGAGATGGTGACGGACTTGCTGCCGCTTCTCGAGGCGCTGTCGCTTACGGAGAGGGTCGCGTTATAGCTGCCGACCGCCGAATAGACGTGGGCCGGATTCTGGGTATTCGCGGTGCCGCCGTCGCCGAACGTCCAACTGTAGGTGTAGGGAGCGGTGCCGCCGGTCGCTGTGCCGGAAAAGGCCACGGCCAGAGGGGCCAGGCCCGAGGTCGGATCGGCTGAGGCTGTGACCACGACCGGGGATGTGGCCGCAGTTACGGTTATGGAGACGGACTTGCTGTTTGTCGAGCTCGCGCTGTCAGTGACGGTGAGAGTCGCCGTGTAGTTGCCGGCTATGGAGTAGGTGTGCGAAGGATTCTGGGATGTCGAGGTACCGCCGTCGCCGAATACCCAACGATAGGAGTAGGGGGTAATGCCCCCAGACGCGCTCCCGCTGAAATTCACGGCCAGCGGCGCTTGACCCGATGTGGGAGCGGCAACGACATTAGCGCTCAGCGGTGTGCTGGCAACAAGACTGATGTTCACTGTCGAGCTCGCGGTCGCGGAGGCGTTATCCCTAACGGTTAAGGTTGCCGTATAAGTGCCTGCTGTCGAGTAAGAATGGGAGGGGTTCTGGGTCGTTGAAGATCCGCCGTCGCCGAAGTTCCAGCTATAGGAATATGGAGTAGTGCCTCCAGCGGCGCTACCAGTGAAATTCACGGTCAGAGGAGCCTGTCCGGTGGTGGGAGAACCACCAGCGTAAGCGCTGAGAGGAGAACCAGCTCCCGTGAATTCATAGGCTCCCATGTCAGGAGCAGGACCGAAGGGAATAGGATTGCCATCAAAATCGGAAAGCCCGCCATACCCTAAGGCTACTCCTCTATCCCGGGCTGGGCTATCTGATGCGAGATGAATGTCTGCCGCGGCGAGATTGATGAACTTGGGATTGGTGCTCACGATGTCTGTTGAGCCCGGCGTAATATTCATCTTGGTGCCGTTTAGCAGATAGTAGAGATTGTGGTCATGATTAAACGTCGTCCAGGATGACGCGACACGATTCCACCCATCGAGGTAGAGAATGTTATTGCGGAAGATATATTGGCCGGATGGACCTACTGCGTCAAATACAAGACTGGAGTCTTTGACGGTAATAGGAGAATTGGCTGTCTCAATGATGGTATTATTTTGCACCCTGAAGTTGTTGAGTGTAACGGCCTCATTGCCCGTAATATGGAATCCGGTAAAGCGGCCCGTGTCGAGGGCAATATTGTATTCCACCCGCACATCGCTTACTGTAGGATTCGAGGTGCCCGGCGCTCCAATTTCCATGAACCCTTGGTTATGGTAGGACCAGTTGTGATGTACATAGCTGCGGGATGTATTTCCGTAGAACTCGAAAGCACCGCCATCATACCCAAAATAGGAACTCGGCGCTCTGCACTTTTCCAATGAATTATAGGATGCTTCGTTATCGGTATTATTGAAGCTGATTCCAGTCGCGCCATAGGCACCGACGCAAAACATATCATGCATATAGTTTTGAGTCACCAGATTATAGGTCCCGTCGACCACAACCCCCTCACCGAGATTGGTGATTTCATTATTCCGGATCACATTATGGCTTCCTTTGACATCGATTCCCCGGTCAACAGTATCCTTGATCATAAAATTTTCGATGACTGTATAGCTTGCGGTGAGATATATGGCTCTTTTTCTGCCCGATTCCGTGCTGGGATTTCTAATGATTGGTTTATTTCCCGTTCCGTACGCGTTAAAGGTAATCGGATTGCCCGAAACGCCCGACTTGCTGATCGTCAACATGTCGGTCCAGGTCCCGCCACGCTTGAAACTCACGATGTCCCCGGCAACAAATTGGCTCATTTTGCTATTCACCCGCGCTATTGTCTGCCAGGGCAAAGATATTGACGTACCAGCGTTGGCATCATTGCCTGCGACATTATCAACATAGTAATTTGTTGCAGATGCACTACTGGGCAAAAGACCAAGTAGACAGTTGAGAAGGACTAAACCTATCAAACCTAATTTGGAGAAGACACTAATCATGGCATATACCTCCGTAAGATCGCCATATCCAGGCCTTTATTGCCCAAATATGGCATAAAGCCTCATGGGGCCCTGCATGAAAATGATCGAGAGGTCCCGCGTTATCGGCAGTATTTTTCATCATGCAGTAGTTATGTCGTCCAGGACCGGCTATCTTCCCTCACCTTTAGGGGTGATTTTGGCGGTGATTAATGGGGATGAAACGCGGCACTGCGCAGAACCCGCTCTCCTGACAAGCAGGATTCTCCTCTGATGATATGTGTTTGTTCCCTTAACAGGGAGCGGGGAGGCGGGAGGCCGTCGGCTTCTTCTTCCGGGAGCTGGCGACTAGCCGTTGAGGGTAGGAGGCTGGCCGAAAAAGGATGAAAATCAAGGCAGCAATATCCTTATGAGATTCATCACAACGGGCGATTGCCTGAATTGAGGATAAAAAGAATATTCATATTCTGGAATCCATTGAGCTCCAGCCATGCTTTTTGTGTTGTTTTTGATCAATGGCCGTAGCCTGCGCAGTGAAATAACGCTAAAATAAGGAGAATTTGGTGGCCCGCTTATAAGAGAACCTTGAAAACTGATGCTGACAATTAACTGGCTTCTTTATAGGCTACCAAAGATAAGGCTGTTTATCCAGGATCATTGGGTCACAGTCACGTCCATGATTCTGGCCGTGTTTGTTGGGGTTTTCACTCTAAAGCTAGGGACGATTTATTCCCTGGGCCTCTTGGTCGCTGTGATGGTATTTGTTGCCACTCTAAAATACCCCGAGTTCATAATCCTCCTTATAATTGGGTACGCGTCCGGACTGTTTCCTGTTCAATTCAATTATTCTCTCCAAGTGGCGGGCCGTGGCCTTTTTTTAACAGATCTCTTGTTCTTCTCACTTATGGCAGCGCTGTTCCTTAAGTTGCTCGCCCGTAAAGATGGATTTGTAAGGACGCCTCTGGATGTCCCGCTCCTCATTCTGGGGGTAGCTGTTGTCATCGGCGCCGCGACCGCGACTTCCTTTCATGGTATCGATTTCAGCTATACAACACCGGAAGCGCGTACCGTGCTTTACTACCTGATTTTTTTCCCCGTGACGAATCTGATCCGATCCGAAGGACAGCTCAATCGATTGATCCGTGGGCTATTCCTCATCGGTATCCTCATGGCTTTGATGATGATTGGACAAGGCATCTTCGGTGCTTCAATTACCCCGATCGACCAATCTAGCATAAGGGGCGGTGGCGAGGTCATCCGTTTTTTCACTCCGGGAACCGTAACGGTGCAGTTGACTTTAATGGTCCTGATTTGTAGCTTGGCCATTCTCACTGACGATCATCGCCGTTATATGAAATTCGTACTAATTATCGTCCTTAGCCTAGCTCTGCTTCTTACGGTTGCCAGAAACCTGGTTTTTTCGACTGCAATCAGTTTGGCCGTATTAGCTGTATTGTTACGCAAGCGTCAATTACCGCGTTTGGTGGTCAACGCCATTTCCATTACAGCGATTGCTTCGGTGGCTCTGGCCGCTTTCCAGGCCTTGGGGATCGGGCCAGATATCATCAAATACTTATCTTCCAATCTCAGCAGGCTTTCTCATCTTTTTACGACGTCTGTGCTTTCTCCTGACGAGACGCTCGCCTGGAGGTGGAAGGAAATTCACTACGCCTGGCAGAAGTTAATGGACAGCCCGATTCTCGGTATCGGCTTATTTACTCCTTACCGCCCGCCCTTTTATCCCGGAGACCCTCTCATGGCCTACATTCACAACGCTTATATATCGTTGTGGTTGAAGACGGGGTTGCTCGGCTTATCTGCTTTTCTTTGGCTTTCTTTTCGCTTCTTGTCCAGAGGTTTTCGCTATTGGAGAAGGATTCCAGACAGCTTTCTAAGCACGACATGTCTTAGGGCTAGTTTTGATGTATTTGGCGATGACCGTAAGCAATCTGGTGGCGCCCTCGTTTGTCCAAAGCCTGAGTCCAGCAGTATTCGGGACTGTCTTCGGAATAAACGAGCTGATTTACTCATTTCAAACTGCGGGAAAGAAATTCTTGAAAGGAGCATTTCGCGATGGATAAGACGACCCTCTACCCGAAAAAGCACGACCTGGAGCCAGTGAACGCCTCGGCAAGAACAGAGTCGGCGCAGATTCCCATATTCCGTCCCTGGTACGACGAAGACGGAAGAAAGGGCTGTCGCTGAGGTGCTGAGGTCCGGCTGGATCGGACTTGGGCCAAAGACCGCCGAGTTCGAAAAGCAATTTCGCCTCTTATATGAAAGCACCTTATGCGGTAGCCGTAAATTCGGCGACTGCCGCCTTGCACTTGGGTCTCCATGTTCTCGATCTGTCCGGCGGGGAGGTCATCACCACCTCCCTGACCTTCGTGTCGAGCAACCATGCTATCTTGTACAATGGAGGCTGTTCCGGTCTTCGCTGACATTGAGCCGGACACCTCTGAACATTGATGTTCATTCTATCGAACGCAATCTCACCAACCAAACCCGGGCGATCCTTGTCGTTCACTACGGAGGACATGCCTGCGACATGGACCCGATCCTGGCCCTTGCCAAAGAACGCAACATCCCCGTAATCGAGGATACTGCCCATGCTTGCGGTGGGACATATAAGGGCCGCAAGTTGGGTTCCATCGGCACCGATCGGCTGCTTCAGCTTCCATGCTGTTAAGAATCTGGCCACGGGAGACGGAGGCATGATCGTCTATTCACGACGCTGAATTAGACAAAAAACTTCGCCGCCTCCGCTGGTGCGGCATCGATAAGGATACCTGGAACCGTTCTGAGGTAGACCAGAAGTATTCCTGGTATTACACCGTTCAAGAACTGGGCTTTAAATACCACATGAACGATATTGCCGCCGCGCTTGGGTTGGTCCAACTGGAAAAACTGGAGCGTGCCAACGCCCGCCGGAGAGAGATCGTCAATTATTACAACGAGCGCTTTGCCGACCTTGACTGGCTGGAGAGGCCGGTCGAGAAGGAATACACCCGAAGCGCGCTACACAACTATGTGATCAAGCTCGATCGCCGCGATGATCTGATCGCCCACCTCCAGGCGCGGCGCATCTCGGCCGGCGTCCATTATTTCCCAGTACACCTCTACAGCATGTACCGTAAATTCAAGGCTGACGTTCCTGTGACCGAGCGTGTCTGGCGCCGGCTGGTCACCCTTCCGCTATATCCCGGCATGTCTGATGCGGATGTTGAACGGGTAGTAGAAGCAATTGGCTGTTTCATGCCGTGAAAAGACCGCAGGGTTCAACCTAGCCAAGTCTTTAGCAAAAGCTGCTCTAAAAAGTATGGCCGAGCTACGAACTCAATTTTAGGGGCATGGTGATGCACACAGCCCGGTCGGTTGTAAAAAATACCAGTCTCTTACTTATCGGCCGTGTGATCTCAATGGGGCTGGGCTTTGTTTATTATGCCTCGCTGGCCAGGTATATCCATGACACCGGTCTGGGGAAGATTGGCATTGCCACTTCTTTAGGATCTCTTCTCAGCCTCTTGGCTAATTTCGGGTTGAGCCAGGTGATCATTCGAGATGTAGCCACAGACAAAGACAAGGCGCGGGTTTACGTTTGGAATTCTCTATTTCTCAGAGGAGCATTTTCGATAGTTTTCCTCTTCATCTTAACCATAGTCACGAAGACAACAAATTATCCTCCTGACACCGTCTTGATCATTTACATATATGCCATAGCTTACATCTTTGATGCGTTCACTGACGTGATCACTTCGATTTTTAATGCTTTTGAAAAAATGGAGCACATATCGGCCATTCAGGTTGGTCGAGACATCATCAACGTTGTATTGAGCCTCGGAGCAATCTACCTTCATGCCAGCTTAATTGTGATCGTCTTGGTTTCAGCCTTTGCCAACCTGTTCAAGTTGGCTATCAGCTGGTTCGTCCTACGTTGGAAGTTTGCCAAACCATCCTTTCACCTGGACCTGCAGCTCTGCAGAAGATTGCTAATCATTGCACTGCCATTCGCTGCCGTGGCTATTCTCACCCCGATATCTGGTCAAATTAACACAGTCATTCTTTCCCTCTATCGTTCTGAGGCCGAGGTCGGTTGGCTTGCCGCGGGTAGCATGCCGATCGGCTACTTAATTCTCCTGCCCGGCATGTTCTTGCAGGCGATCTTCCCGGTCTTCGCCCGGTTTTACGGTTCTTCGAAGACCTCCCTTCAGATGGCCTACCGCTATTCTTTTAGGTACCTGCTTTTGCTGGGCGTGCCCCTGTGTATTGGCACGCTGGCCACGGCAGACCAAGTCATCTCCCTGGTTTTTGGGCCGGGTTTTGAAAAGGCCGCGCTTTCTTTAAAAATCTCATCCGTTCCTTTATTTTGGATGTTCGGTTATGCCAACGGGGCTCTCTTAAACGCAACCGGAGGACAGAAAATATTCGCAGTTGTATCCGGAATAGTCGCCTTAATAAACCTGTTCTTGGCCTTGTGGTTGATTCCGAGCTATGGGTATATAGGGGCGAGTGTGGCCCCAGTGGCGTCTGCTCTTCTCTTTTTCTTTCCAATCACGGTGATCTGTCACCGGCGGGTAGAGATCGGGTTGCCCTTTACGCTTATTGCGAAAACCATCTTCTCTGCACTCTGCCTCGGGGGCGTAACTCTCCTTGCCCTCACAAGCGGTGTGAATCTTTTCATTGCGGTCTTCTTGATTGCTCCTACTGTCTACGGTCTCTGCCTTCTGGCCTTGCGCGCAGTCGGCCAGGAGGATTTAAAAATGATCGCCGCTTTGATCAAGGGCAAAGCTAGGCCAAACAATGATGAACAGATTACTGTTCGAAGCTGAGATTTGCGGTCAGTTCACGGCAGCAAAGGAATCCCCCATTGGCTATAAAATGCAAATCCGTGCTGGCGCCAGGAAACCCTTTTGATGCAGTTCATCGATATCACATGAATAAGCTTTCACGATAGCGCAATAATGAAGAGTGTCATCGTGGGTATTGCCGGAGGGTCGGGATCAGGAAAAACACTTCTCGCCAATTCGATTCTTCATCTGTTAGGGGAAGATAAGGCGTGCATAATTCAGCAGGATAATTACTATCATGATAACAGCCACCTCCCGATTGAGCTGAGGCGCAATCTGAATTATGACAGAATTGAGGCGTTGGACAATGCGCGTTTTGAGAGAGACATCAGAGCCATCGCTAACGGCCGTAAGATCCAAGTGCCGATATATGACTTTTCCACTCATACAAGATCACGGCATAGCAAGGAAACAACTCCCAGGAATATAGTTATTTTGGAGGGCATCCTTTTGTTATGCGAGGAAAAGGTCAGGAAACTGATTCAACTTAAGATCTTTATTGAGATTGATAGTGATTTAAGATTTATCAGAAGATTAAGACGAGACAGTATGGAACGCGGAAGGGATTTATCATCGTCAATAGAACAATACTTATCTACTGTCAAGCCAATGCACGATTCTATAGTTGAACCCAGCAAAAAATACGCTGATATTGTTGTCTCCGGCGATAATGATATTGATAAAATAGCAGGAGAGATAGTTAATAGGCTAGAAATATCAGGCCTGAACCCTGCTTGATTTCCAGCGGGCTGATGAGCGCTTTCTCTTGAGGTTCAAAAAGCTAGTCTTCACTCGACAATAATGGCACAATCCTCATTGCAGAAAAGAGAAGATAATCTTTAACTCTCAACCCGCGGGTGTATACTTCAGGATAAAAAGGAACGTCGTCTTGGGCGTGACAGGTATTTTTTAGGGCAGGAATTCCACCGTTGCATATTATAATGTAAAACAGAGTACTATCATGACGAACCTTATCTACGACTCTTAGCCTGACATGAGGTAATGAGAATGGAGAAAAGAATTTCATGGAAAGTG
This sequence comes from Candidatus Aminicenantota bacterium, assembly GCA_963764885.1. Taxonomy (GTDB): domain Bacteria; phylum Acidobacteriota; class Aminicenantia; order Aminicenantales; family UBA8522; genus CAVSCD01. The sequence goes on along the minus strand of CAVXUH010000002.1, from coordinate 15,419 downwards.
TTTTTTATTTTGGCGACGGCATTTATGCCGTGCGGATTCTTGGGGGCGCAGCAAGAAAAGGAGGCTTTTGTATCGGAATACAGGATCGGGCCTAAGGACTTGTTGGAGATTTCGGTCTTTGAGTCCCCCGAGTTAAGCCAGACCGTTCGCGTCTCTGAGGATGGGTCGATCACTCTTCCGCTACTCGGCAAGGTCGAAGTCGAAGGCCTAACCAAAGAAAAACTGGAGTCGAAAATCGGCACTCTCCTCGAGGAGAAATGGCTTCAGAAGGCCCGGGTAACCATATTCATTAGAGAGTACCAGAGCCAGAGAGTATCCGTAATCGGCGCTGTGGGCAGGCCCGGGATGTACGAAATTATAGGAAGGGTCTCACTCCTTGAAATGATCTCCCAAGCAGGCGGACTGACAGACCGGGCTTCGAGCGAGTTATATATCCTGCGGCAGGGGACGGACGGAACGCAGGTCACACTCAGCATTGATCTCAATGATTTGATCATCAATAATAATCAGACGGTGAACATCCCCCTCATGCCCGGAGATGTGGTCAATATTCCGATCGACCAGATCATTAATGTCTATATTTTCGGCGCGGTTAGGAATCCAGGCGCTCTTCAAGTGAAGATGTCGAAAAAGATTACCCTTCTTCAGGCAATCGCGCAGGCTGGAGGGACAGCCCAGGGAGCGTCGAAATCAGGGGTGGTGATCAAGAGGAAAGATGCAAGGACCGGCAAAGAGCTGAATATCAAAGTCAACATCAGCGATATACTCAAAGGTAAAAAGCCGGATGTCGAGTTGAAGGAGGGAGATGTGGTTTACGTGCCGGAATCAGTCTTTTGACAGGAGATGGACATGGATACTTTTGGAAATGAAGGCCAAGAACAAAAGACGGGATTGAATTTGAGGGAATACTGGAAGGTCATTCTAAAGAGGAAGTGGACCGTTGTTTCCTTTGCCTTAGTTGTGGTCACGACGGTGATTATCGGTACTTTCCTTAAAAAACCCATTTATACGGCCAAAGGGACTCTCCTGATAGAGAAGGAGCCCAACATCTTGAGTTTTCAGGACATGTTCCAGTTCGAAACCCTCAATGATAGCTACTTTCAGACTCAATTTAAGCTTCTGGAAAGCCGGGCGCTGGCGGGCTACACAATCGATAAATTAGTGCTTTATGAAGATGAGCAATTCGTCGGGAAGCCGAAGAATGGAGGCGCGGTTCAAAACAGGTCCGACACACAGTACCGGGAAATGCTCATTGACAATCTTCTTGGCCGGCTCACCGTCAATCCGATTAACTTGACTAGGTTGGTTGAGGTTGAATTCAAAGCGGGAGACCCGAAATTCGCGGCTGACGTTCTTAACGGACTTTTCGATTCTTTCATCGACATGAATATACAGAGAAAATTCCTAGCCACGGCGCAGGCTACTGAGTTCTTGTCAGGCCAAATTGGCGATGTCAGCGCCGAAATTGAAGAAAAAGAAAAGAAACTTGGAGAATACGGGGCGGAGAAGAATATAATCGCTTTGAGCGATAGGGAAACAACTATTGTCGAAAGGCTCGGCGAACTCAACCGGGCGTTAACGCAGGCCCAGCTCGACAGGGTCAACAAGGAAACTTATTATAACGAAATACGAATTGCCTCGCCGGATTATGTCCCGCAGGCCTTGACAAATCCTTTGATCCAGAAGCTGAGAGAGGATTATGCGAGGCTGACCCGCGAATACCTAAAAAAATCAGAGACATTCAAGCCTGAATATCCGGAGATGCAGAGGCTAAAAACCGAACTGGATTCGGCCAAGGAATCGCTCGCCAACGAAACGCAAAACCTGATCAAAGGGGCATATTCTGATTACCAGGCTGCACTCAAAAGGGAAAGTTCACTCCAGGGAGTCTTTAATAGGCAAAGGCAAGAAGCTATCCAGCTCAATAGCAACGCCATTCTCTATAACAGCTTGAAAATCGAGGTGGAAAACAAGAAGAGCCTGCTCGATACACTCTCGAAGCGGCAGAGCGAAACGGGTGTTTCCGCACGGCTTAAAGGGCTCAGGACCTCAAGTGTCTCGATCGTGGACAAAGCGGCCGTGCCGCGTTATCCCTCGAGTCCGAACATGAAGCTCAACATGGTCATTGCATTGATGGTCGGGCTGTTTGGCGGCCTCGGCTTGGCATTCTTGTCTGAATATCTTGACGATTCCATTAAGAATTCCCAGGATGTCGAAAAGCATGCGGCGCTCCCGTGCCTGGGGATGGTCCCTGCTTTTAGCCAGGACGGCCAGGCAAAGCTCCTCGCCAAAGAAAAGAAACTCGTGAGAATCAAGAGCGAAATCAAAAAGACACGCGAATCGAAGGGGAAGGCCGTCGACGGCAAATGGTTGCTCGAGGGGACAAAGGACGATAACCGCGCGGACGCCGAAGTGGAAGTGCAAGCTCAGAGGCAGGAAACGGCCGCGGACATAATGCCGGAGGCCGAAACGATCGAGTTGATAACCCATTTTTCGCCGAAATCAAATATCTCGGAACACTACCGCTCGATCCGCACGACCTTGCTTCTATCTGCCGCAGATTCAAAGCTCAGATGCTTTGTGGTCACCAGCCCCCTTCCCCAGGAAGGGAAAACTGTGACTCTCTCAAACCTCGCCGTTACGTTTGCCCAGACAGGCAAAAGCGTTGTGATCGTTGATTCGGACTTGAGAAAACCCAAGCAGCACAGGCTTTTCAAAATCAAGAATATGAACGGTTTAACGAATTACCTGAGCGCGCAGGCGAACCTCAAGGACGTGCTAAAAGCGACGCAAATTCCTAATCTCTATTTGATCAACGCGGGACCTGTGCCCCCGAATCCCGTGGAGCTTCTGGGGTCGGAAAAAATGGCCAGACTCATCGATGCTTTGAAGGCGGATTTCAATTACATCCTGATTGATACGCCACCGCTCTTGCCGGTTTCTGATGCCGTAGCTCTCGGTCCGAGGATTGACGGGATGATCTTGGTGGTATGGGGAGGAAAGACAACGCGGGACGCCCTAAAGCAGGCAAGTGAAAAACTCAAATTGCACCAGGTCAAGTGCGCCGGCGTCATCCTGAACAAGATTAATCTCAATGAGCCTGATTACTACTATATGAAGCATTACTACCGTTATTACGGCCACTGATGATCAAACGTCAAGTTGCCGGCGATCTTGTGGCTGATGAAGGTTGGCTATATCGCCGCTCTTGACCGAACAGAGCTGATTTCATTAAAGCCAGCCTCGTCTCTCTAGATTCAAGGACAATATGAGGAGCAAGGAGCAAGTCATGATTGACCTGCACACGCACATTCTGCCGGATTGGGACGACGGCGCGAAGGACTGGGAGGAAACCGCCAAGATGGCAAGAGTGGCCGAGGAGGACGGGATCAATAAGATCGCCTTGACACCCCACCTCTTCAGGCTGACCAAACACGGCGATGACCTCGGCGTGCTCGACCAAAGACTTGAGGAGCTCGGGCGCAGAGGCAGCCAGTTTCCAGTTGAGTTCTTCCGGGGCGCGGAGGTTTATATAACTGACAGGATCGTCGAGAACATCCAGAATAATAAATTGACCGTCAACAATTCGTGCTATGTGTTTGTTGAGTTTCCGGCCGAGGGCGTCATTGCAGGAGTGAGGGACCTTTTCTACCAGATCATGCTGCAAGGCAATGTCCCTGTCATCAGCCATCCGGAAAGAAACGTGGCCTTCGTGAGGCGGCCGGGATTGCTCTACGATCTGGTTAATATGGGGGCAGTGGCTCAGGTGACGGCCAAAAGCATCTTAGGGGAGTTTGGGCACGAGGCGCAAGAAGCCGCCGAGATCTTCCTCCGACATAACCTCGTCCATATAATCGCGTCGGACGCCCACGATTCGGAGCACAGGCCTCCACGGCTTCGAAAGGCGGTGGAGCGGGCCATGAAGGTGGTTGGTGAGGAGAAAGCGCTGGCTATGGTGACGAAAATTCCCCAGGCGATCCTCGATAATCAGATGATCCCCGATTACGGTGACCCAATTAACCCGGATGAAAAGACGAACTGGCGATTTCATTTGAAATGAGATTTAAAACAATTATCACGAAACTCCTTTCTCGGTCAGCTCCTAAGTCTGGGCGCGACGAGTTCGCCATAAAGGACTACGAGTTTCCGTTTTTCCGCCGCCCAGGTAAAGGTGCTCGCCAGCCGCAGGCCGTATTCTCTTTTCTGCCGAAGAAGAAAAGGGTCGTGGCACATCTTGGAGATTTGATCGGCCATCTCCTGGGAATCGCCTGATTTATAATAATAGACGGCCTCCTCGGGAATATAATGTACATGCGGCCGGGAACGGTTGGCAACGACAGGCAGACCTTGTGATAAGTAGTCCAGTATTTTCTGAACAAAAATCAGTTCTGCGAATGGTCCGCCGATATGGGTTGATACTCCCACATCGGCCCTGTTTAGGAGTTCGCGGAGTGTTTTTTGGTCAACGCGGGGGCGGTGCAAGACTCGATCGCCTATCCCAAGGCGCGCCGCTAACTCGAGGACCTTGGAGACATCTTCTCCGCTGCCCACTAATTGCAGGCGGATTCCGGGAACCACTTCTTTAAGCAGAGATACAGCGTGGACAGCATCCTCGACTTGATAGTGTCCCGTTATTGTTCCCGCGTAGACCATTGTGAGTTGGTCTTTGTGCCTTGGCCATGGCGGGAGTTCTGACAGCGGTGGGAAATGCCTGGGATCGGGGAAGTTGTTGATGGTGCGCACCTTTTCGGCAGGATTGCCTTTTTTGACTATGTCTTCGGCGAGAACCTCGTTGGCCGTGATAATTCGGCTTGCCCGGCGGCAGCTCCAGCGTTGCTGCGCAACGAGAATCCGATAGGTCCAGCTATGAGCCGAGGAGGGGTCCATCGACTGATATATCTCCGGCATCGGATCATGAATATCAAGGATGAGTTTCGCTCCCAGCCATTTGAAGGGGAGGCCGGCCAGAACAAGGAAATCGGGCATATTGTGGATATGTACCACCTGGAATCGGTTAGTCAGGTTAAGAGCCGCCAATTTCCAGAACCCAAGACCGATAATGATCGCGTACTCATAAATATATCGCAATGCCATGCCTCGCCTCTTCTCGAGGGGAAGGCGATGAACGTAGACGCCGTTCAGGGTTTCCCATCTGGATTGCCCGCTATTCGACGCGGCCCCTCGAGACCCAAGGCAGACGACGTCGACCCTGTATCCGGCTTCTGCCAGAGCTTCGGCTTCGCGACGAACCCGCTGATCTCCCGGATAATAACTATGGACCAGCATGCCAACATGGCCCAGAGAAAGCCGTTTCGTCATCAGTCAACTCCCTGCAATGCGTTAATCTGCTTAATCACGGGACCGAGAAATTAACATCTCCACCTTCATGCCCCGGGAAGCCGGCCTGTTCAGGGAAATCGATTATATGAGCTTTTGGCCATCACAGCAACACCTAATCACTGCGGAGAGGGCAGAACATCTCGAGTCGATGCAGCGGATCGAAGAGAGCGTTGGCGGCGGTGCATGTAGAGCTCAAGGTTTGACATGGTTCGCCACGAGATGGCCGTTTGCAGAGAGTCCTGGAACGTTCCTTTTTTGGGGAGTGAGACGAAAATGGCATTATTTAAAAAAAAGGATGCTAAAATCGTGACAGAAAAGCACTGGGACATAATGCACTTACAAACCCGTTCTATATTGTCCAAGCATTGCAGGAAGTCGCCGGACTTCTCACTTCCAATATTTCTTAGGATGACCGTCAACGACGCTGTGCGCGTTGTCAGAGGAGTCCGGATTCTTGAACCCAAGGGTCATGATGCTGTGCTGATATGTCTGCATCAACGTGCGCCGTACTGTCCTAAGCGCGCTGATACTAGAGTGCGTGAGGGAATAAAGCCGTGATCGGACAATTCAAGTATTTGGTCGGGCCTTTCTTGAAAACTTGTTGAGGGCGATCCTACAATGTAGATTGGCTTTTGCTACCGCCGCCGGAATATTGATGGAGTAAATTGGCTGCTAAGGCGATGCTATTCGACCGACGTCGAGTACATCCTCATGAGATTCGGTGCCACTCTGGGATCTGATTGGATTTGCATTCACCGATATTGATCAATGCTGAACGCGATTATAAAAACCTGACCATAGGTAATCACTGTCATTTGGGTAGGGAAGTGTTCCTGGATCTGCTGGACAAGATAACCATCGAAGATAGAGCCACGATCTCGATGAGAGTCACAATTCTCACCCACACAGACGTAGGCGCAAAGCCCACTGCGTGATAAGGGACTCCCGACACGGAGATCGAAGGTCGTAATCAAGCGAGGTGCCTACATCGGGGCGGGTGCAATAATCCTGCAAGGTGCGACCATAGGTGAATGTGCGGTGGTAGGAGCGGGCGCGGTTGTCGTGGATGACATTCCAGCCCATATATTGCAGTTGGCGTGCCGGCGAAAGTCATCAGATTCATCGAGCCGGCAGGCGTCCAATGACGGATTGAAAGATTGAAACTCCCCAAAAACGGGCAAGGGAAGACGCAAATGAGACCACGAGTTGTCCAGCCAATCTCTAAGGCTAAGTAAATCCGGCAGACAGATTTGAGCTCAGACGGCGAGCACTCCCCCAAGGTATCTGTTATTACACTCAATTGGAATGCCAAGACTCCAACCAAGAGTGTTTGAATTCTCTTAAAGAAGCTAGAGTATCCTAATTTGATATTATCGTAGTGGATAATGGGTCTACCGATGGATCGGTGTCGGTTTTTCGAACACAATTTCCTGATGTCATGGTCATCGAGAACGGTCGGAACCTGGGCTATGCCGAGGGTTTTAATGCAGGGCTCAAGTATGCCTATGAGCATGGCGCTGATTATTTCCTCATCCTTAACAATGATACCGTCGTGACTCTTGATGTGACTGAACAAATTAGTGCAAGTGGCAGAGAGCGATGAAAGGATCGGTTTTGTTTCTGGCAAAGTCTACTTTCTATGAAGAACCGAACAGACTCCAGACGGCCGGCAGGCTAAATCATCCCATCCTGCTCGTCCATGAGCTGGTAGGGTGTGGGGAGACTGATCGCGGCCAATATGATGAGATAAAGGAATACGATTATCTAGATGACATCTATCTGTTGGTGCGAAGGCGGGCTTATGAAGAAACCGGAGGATACGATCCCAATTTCTTTTTATATTATGAAGAAACCGACTGGTGTGCTCGCGTGCGCAGGGCAGGATACAAGCTCGTTTATCACTCCAGAGGCCAAGGTTTGGCACAAGCATGGGATGAGCACCGGCGGGGACAAGAGTCGCATGTTCGTTTACTATAACGCCAGAAACCAAATCGTATTTATACGACGGAACACTTCCTCGAGCCATTTCGCTCGATACCTAGGGTATCGTCGCGACTTCCAGCCCCCGGCGCATGGTCCGATGGGTGAAGCATCGACAGGTTTGACTTGTTATCCGCATATGTTCGGGGCGTAAGCTCTGGAATTCTATGGTTAGTCAAGGATGGACGGAGGGGCAACATTCACATCAGCTCACGGGAACCGAGGAGATCTAGATCATGCAAGTCCACAGAGAATTTGCACACGTTGTGTTCTTCCGGAGTCGTTTCCCGGAATCTCATTTGACGAGAATGGAATCTGTTCGGAATGCCACAAGCATGAACGGCGGTGGTCCGACTGGAAATCTGGTCTGCCGGCTCGCAGAGCGGTCTTGGAGCAACTGTGCCAGGATGCGCGTCGCCGGCGCAAGCAGTTCGACGCACTGGTTCCGCTCTCCGGCGGCAAAGGACAGCACGTACGTCTTATACACCGCTACGCATGACCTAGGATTGCACTGCCTGGCCTTTACCCTGGACAACGGATACCTTTCAGAGCATGCGCGTGCCAACATCGACAGAGCCTGCCGAATGCTTGGGATTGAACATGTCTACTATTGTATGGACCCCGTCCTCATGGACCGCTTGTTTGCGCTCTTTATGCGCAAAACCGGAGACTTTTGCTCCGTCTGTATGCGTGCGATTGGCATGGCAACTCAGCGAATAGCGGATATGTACGATATCCCGTTCATTCTGCATGGTAGTTCAGCGATGACCGAACTCGTTCTGTCGCGTGAAATGTTTGAACCAGGCTCCATACCTTATATACGGAATGTCCTCCGTGGAGAACCCATTGCCGCTGAGTGCGACCGGTTACTCTATAATGTCAGTATGCGTAGACGAATTGGTAACCGGCTAGCCCGCATGGAACGCGGAACAAGGCTAAGACTGTGCGGCAGCCTCAAACTTCCAGACTACATGGAATGGAATTACGATAGGATCTACAACACGATTATAGAGAAAATGGGTTGGCAAGCTCCTCCGGAAAACAGGGAACATATTGATTGTACCATCCATCCCGTCACCACTTATGCACATAATCGTCGATTCCCTGGACTGGAGATCAGACGACTTACGATGGCCGCGCTGATCATGGTTGGGCAACTCACCAGACAGGAGGCTCTGAAAAAGCTCAGTGAAGAAGAAGATAAGGGATGCCCTGAGCCGATTATGCAGATGTTGCTCCAGAATCTTGGCATGAGCAAGGAAGAGTTTGATCGTTATATTGACATGGGACCGAGGCATCTCCAGTTTCATCCTGCGCGAAGATAATAATAATTGACAAACCCGCAAAGTCGAATTCTCCTTATCGCTGGCACGAGTCTTTGGCAGTCATCTAACCACCGTGTCCAGCATGTGGCGGCTCACCTAAAGCTATGGGGTCGCCTATTTGATGTTGTTGGGCGAGTGAGTTTCTACACGGGTCCACCTGCGGGTCCGTGGACTCGGTTTTCGCAAGGGCTTCGGAGCATTTGGCATGAACCTGCCACGGTGGCTCGAACCGGTGAGGATCTTCAAATCTCCGTGCGAAGCCTGCCGGGCATTTTCCCTAAATCTGTTCGAGAGTTATGGGCTTATCTTATTGTGCGGCGTTTGATCAGGAAGCGATATGAATTCTGCATTTTCGGTCACCCCAACAATGCTCTTCTAGCTCGATTCTTGAAGAAGAAAGGTATTGTTGGAACTGCTATCTACGATGATTGGGACTATTTTCCTGGACACATCACGACTGTAAAAGGACCTCTGGATAAGCTGGCCATGAAGTGGAGAGAGATGATCTGCATCAAGAATGCAGATATCGTCATTTCCGTGAGTCATCCTCTGGCCGAGTTGCGGAAGAGACAGGGAGCCAAGCAGGTGATGGTGGTTCCCAACGGAGTGAATTATTCACTATTCCAGGCAGCGCAGAAGAAAAGGCGCCACCCGCCGACTTTGATTTTTATGGGAAGTCTCTATTTCGCGTGGGGTGTTGATCTGCCCATCCGTGCTCTGCCGGCTATCAGAGCCAAGATCCCGGACATTAGGTACGTCCTGTTAGGGGCAGGTCCGGATGAGGATGCCATGCGTCATTTGGCCCACGAACAGATGAATCTTCAGGACTGTGTCCTGTTTCTGGGCAGGCAAGATTATAACAAACTCCCTCACTTTTTAGCAGAGGCAGATATTGGCGTGCTGACATATCGCCAAGAGCCTTTTACAGAGTACGCTTCTTCTTTAAAAGCTTGCGAGTATATGGCAGCCGGACTGCCAGTGGTTGGGACCCGGGTTGGGGAAATCGCCAAGGTAATAGAGGCATCTAAAGCTGGCGTCATAGTTGACTCTAAGCCGGCAGATTTTGCTGAAGCCGTTATCGGGCTTCTTGCGGACTCAAAGAAATATGAGATGTATTCTGCCAATGCAGTCTGCTGTGCGATGTCATATGACTGGGAACAGGTCTTGGCGCCACTTCAAGATCTCCTCCAAGGTCTCATGGCGCCGGAGATTCGAGCCGAGGGCGCCGGCGGAGGACAACCAGCATGATGCGCGTCGTTTACTACGTGCCGACATCTTTCTTCGAGGAGGCAATACCGTTAATTGCTGAGATAAGCCGGCTGGTAGAACTGCACGTAATCATCGATATTCATCCGGCGGCCTGGTACTCCAGCGCGTTCGATATCTCTCCGAGGCCGCTCCCTCGAGGTATTGTCTCCGCTCAGTCCATCATGGACGCTTTTCCACGCCCCGTGCAAGCCTGCTTGCAGGCTGCTGCCAGCGTAAATTTGGCCGTCTATGGCGGCAGGGGTATCCATCCTTCGAACCGGTTCACCAGCAGGGAAGTGCAGCGATTCGTCGACGGTATTAGAGCGGACGTAGTTCACATGGAGGGTATATCGGGACGCCTGGTGTGGTCCCTCTCGTTTTTGCGGCTGGCTCCGCTTGTTCTGACAGTGCACGACCCAGAAGTGCATCAAGGAGAGAACCCTCTCCGCAAGCAAATCGTGCGCCGGCTCACGTTTGCCTGTGCCAGGCGAATCATTCTCCACAACCAGGTCCAGAAGGCGCGGTTCTGTCGGCGCCATCGGCATTCCGCCCGGCGCAGTGGCGGTCGTTCCGCTCGGAGTGAACCACCTCTATCGGAGTTGGATCGATGAACCGGTTGCGTACCGAGGACAGGACCCTCCTGTTCTTCGGACGATTGTCAGCGTATAAGGGTCTAGAGACTCTGTTCCAGGCAGCCCCGTTGGCATGCAAGAGACTGCCCGGTCTGCGCATCATTGTCGCCGGAAATCCCGTGCCTGGCTATCGCCTTCCGCCTGCCCCGGATCTTCCTAACGGCGGCGAATTGCAGATCATTACCGGTTACATTCCGAACCACACGTTAGCTCAGCTCTTTCAGCGGGCAGCAGTGGTAGTCTGCCCGTACACGACGGCGACTCAGAGCGCTGTTGTGCTGACGGCTTATGCCTTTGGTAAGCCAGTAATCGGCACGCGAGTGGGCGGTCTTCCGGAGTACATCACAGACGGCGAGACTGGTGTTCTAGTCCCTCCGCATTCGCCGGAGTGCCCTCGCGGCGGCCATGGTCGACCTGGTTGAACGTCTGGCGACCTGTCCTGACGCCGCTCTCAGGTTCCAGAAGCGGATCGACGCACGGTGCGAGACTGACTTATCGTGGGGCCAGATAGCCCGGAGCACTTTCGAGGTCTATCAGAGCGCGCGCGCAAGCACCAGCCAACGCCACGAACTGGCTCCCAATCACAGGCGATGAAATTATGCGACCGGTACTAACATTTTTTCTTTGATGCGCTCAAGCCAGAGAGCTTGTCGCATATGCCATTCTTGAACTCGTTTGCCCACATCCGGCGAATGAAGTCCGAGCTGGGGCACTCCGTAATCTGCCATCCATCCATGTATAGCGGCGTTCATGCCAACAAGCACCTGCAGTGGTTTGTCTGGCGTTACGATCCGGTCAGCACGCCATTCAAATGGGCGCGCATTTTCAAGTACCTTGGATTTGGTGACAACCTGGCAACACGATATTTTCTGCACAAGTACACAAGGATGTTTCGTCCAAGGAATACTTCCTGGTTCGGCGTGCCGCTGCTGGTCAACTTGCCACTCCGATATTGGCCCTATTTCAACGTCGTGGAGGACCGGTCCTGGGATGAGCCGGGCTACCTCAAGGAATACCCCACCGTGTTTGATATACTGCGCAGCCATAAGGTGGCCTTCGAGGTTATTGGGATGGTCAAGGGGGCGGGCGACGAGTTTGAGCAGATCGCCGGACACACGTTCACAGAGATTCGGCCCTGGGTCTACTTTTTCCTAGGTAGCATAGATAGCTATTCGCATCAGATACGGACAAGACGCCCCGGAAACCATCGAGCGCTTGCGCCGCCTGGACCAACTGGTAGAAGCTCAGTATCGGGCCTATAGCCAACGAGTTTCCGACTTTGATGTTTTTGTCTTCTCAGACCATGGGCATATCCCCGCCGCAAAGCGTGTGGATATCCACGGTGTCTTTCGCCGGCATGGCAGCAACCTGAAGCATTTCATCCATCTCATCGAGTCCAATTATGCCCGTTTCTGGTTCCGCAATGACAGCGAACGTGCCACTGTGGAACGCATTCTGGCTTCCATCCGGGAAGGGTTCATCCTCACTGATGAGCATTTGCGCCGCTATCGGGTCGATATGCCCGACAACCGTTATGGCGATCTGATCTTTTATCTCGACGCGCCGTTTCTCTTTTCTAAGACCATCTGGGGGTTTAGCCGGGGCCAGAAGTCCATGCACGGTTATTTGCCTGACTATCCTGACTCAGATGGCGTCTTTCTCAGCCAGCGTCCCCTGGTCGAGGGTACTCATGTCGAGTTGGTAGATGTCCTGCCGACCCTCCTCGATTCACTTGGGCTGCCCATCCCCGATTACGTCGATGGGCGTGTGCTATGGGCTAATGCCTCTGACGATGGCGCGCCCGGAGCTAACTCGGTTCGGGAGAGGCGGCATGGGTAAGTTTACGGCTTTGGATGATGCCGTGGTGGATCAATTGGTAACGAGCCACCTGGCTCATATTGTCGAGGCCGTCTGTTCATGCGTACAGGCGGAATCCATTATCTTACGAGGGAGCTTTGCCAGGGGGGAAGGCAGTGTCGTACTAGAGGACGGACGTGTGAAATTCCTAAGCGACTACGAATTGATGGTGAGCACTCGAGATGTGCGCGACCGGGAACGATTACGCATCCTCGGACAAACTCTCACCGCACAACTGGGTGTTGATACGACCATTGTCCGATTCTTCAGTCTGGCTCCACATGTGAAACTACCTGATACGATAATGGCGTACGAAATACAGCACGGGGGATTGACCCTCTTTGGCAAGCCGCCCCTGGAGCTTGTATCTATCACCGACCCATCGAGGATTGAGCAGTGGTCCGCATTGCGGCTGCTACTGAACCGACTGGCGGAAGCGCTAATGTGGACACCACGCGCCAGCGATTGGGAGGACTTTCGATTGATTACTAAGACCGTGCTGGCCTGCGCAGAGGCGCTTCTTGCCGTGAACGGCCGCTATCACTTCTCGTATGCAGAACGCGGCCGACGGTTCGTCGAGTTGGCGCCCGAATTGTCGGGGGTGGGGGATCTCGCCAGGAATCTGCCAGAGCTCGTGAAGCGTGCGACTGCGTTCAAGCTCCGCCCGGAGCGTGAGTGCTACGAGCAACCTATTGAGGCGACGTGGCAGCAGGTGAATAAAGCGTGCGATGCCAGCTTCCGGTATGTCATAACCAAGTACTTGGGTCTGGAGTTCGACGATTACGCGCAGTTCCCGGAACTTTACCGACGCGAGTTGCTGGTTCAGAGGAAGCTGACACAGAGATATCTGCCGCTGGTGCCTGCGCCCCTCTCGCAGAACTTGTTCGTTAGCCTTCGCTATTTGCATGACCATCGCCGTCTGCCCCTACGTTTGATCGCATGCGGGAATTACCCTGCCTACCAGATCGTCTTCTCGGTGATTCCGTTGATGTTTCATGGTGCCGGCAGCGATGTCTGCGGCACGGCCCGGCGTTGGCTTGGCCGTGTCATGCGTTTGGGGCCATGCCGCGTCGGCGAACGAGAAGAGAGAAGGTACCTGCAGGGGTGTACGGTCCAGGCGTGGAAAGACTATTGCTATGGACTATGGGAAGTGGTCTGAGGCAAGCGAGGTAAGGCCCCCATGTATGAGTTCATAAAGCGTTTGAAGTCAGATCGGGCGTTCTTCTTCGATCGTGGCAGCAACGCGCTGTACGCGCTCCTCAGGGCCGCGCGTATTGGACAGGGCGATGAGGTGATTCTGCAGGCGTTCACTTGTACATCCGTTGCCATCCCTATAGTACGCTCTGGCGCCACACCTATATACGTTGATATAGATCCTCATAGCCTCAACCTTGACTCCGCCCAAATCGAAGCCCGTATATCGAAGCGAACTAAGGCCATAGTTGTCCAACACACATTCGGCGTTCCGGCAGACATGGACACAATCCTCGGTATTGCACGGCGACACGACCTATGGCTGTTTGAGGACGCTTGCCATTCCCTCGGCTCAAAGTACAAGGGACATGAGGTAGGCACACTTGGGGATGCGGCGATTTATTCCTTCGGTTGGCACAAACCAATCACACTCGGCCTGGGCGGGGCGGCCCATTGTGAATAACCAATCTCTCACGTCCAGACTCCAGAATATCTATATGACATGCTCCGCTCCACGTGCGGCAGATCTTATCTCGCTTTACTCGAATTACTTGGTTTATGCGGTGTTGTACTCGCCGTCGCGTTTCTGGGCGATGAAGGAAATCTATCGGAGGATGCGAGATTTCGTAAGCAGTCCACGAAAGGGGAGCATCGAAGCACTGATCCGCGGACAATCATCCCGTGCCCCTGCGATGACAGATTCGCAGTTGGAGGCATTGTATAAGCAGGAGTTCGCCTCCCCTCACTGCGCCCAAGCCTCAAGCCCAGCCAACAAACCGGGCAGAAGCTCCCCGCAATCGAACGGAGGCGGTTGTTCGCTAAACTCGCGCACTGGGATCAGACCGCCGAATACCTACGAAGTATCGTGCCGCTACCGGCAACGACTTACGCAAATCGGATACTCGTGCTGGGAACCTGAAGCTCATCTTGATCCGGTCTATTACAAGTACCCGGTACTTTACGAGCCGGACCGCAAGACGCATATTATCAGCAAAGCAAGAAGAGAGGGAATCGAACTTTCGGATATGTTTGGCTCGCCTCTCTTTCCAGTGGAACGTGCAATGCAATGGAGGGCACTCGGCTATCAAAGGGGAATGTGCCCGGTCGCCGAAGACGTTTCAGCCAGGATCATCGCTCTGCCTGTCCATGGACGGGTGCATATCTCTCAGATCGACAGGACGGTCTCGCTTCTGGCATCGGTGACTGACTAGAAATCGGATCGCCAGCGCGGGGAGGCCAGGACGGCATGGAAACGCTCAAAGTAGCCTATATCTTGCTGAGATTTCCAGCTTTGACAGAAACTTTTATTGCAGACGAGATCTGGGAGATGAAGCGGCAAGGGGTGAGCGTTTGCCTTTTTTCACTTTTGCGACCGAAGCAAGGACCCGTGCATCCTATCTCTGAACGATTAGCCCAACAAGTGAGCTATGCGCCGAGACTTTGCTCCTGGCGATTGTGGCGCTCTCAACTGTTCTTTTTTACCCGCGCACCCATCATTTATCTTGCGTCTTTGATCCGCTTGGTCCGGCAACCCTATCCGCATGCCTTTATACCCCTTTTCCTCAAACGGATAACGATCTTCTTGAAGGCTGTAGCTCTGGCCTACGAACTGAAAAGCCTGTCCATTCAAGTGTTGCACACGCACTTCGCATGGCTCTCAGGGGCCGCGACTAATGTGATTTCCGATCTGCTGGGCATTCCCTTTACAGTGACAGTGCATGCGTATGATATTTTCGCCTTGAGTGACCTATTATGTCTGACGGCCCGGTCCGCCTCACGAATTATCGCCATCTCCGAGCACAACAAAAAAAGAGTGCTGGAACTATGCCCAGGACTGGACCGG
>CAVXUH010000001.1:0-34081 GCA_963764885.1 Candidatus Aminicenantota bacterium | reverse complement strand
CCCCCGGAATCCAAGGTTGGCACGTTTTTTGGATAAGCTGGTTCGGCAGATGGAGGCACAATGAGAAAACTCACGCAAAATGGTTCTTGGTTTCTGATTATGGGGGTGGCGGGAGTGGCCGTTCTTGCGTTTTCGCTATCTCGGCTCAGCAGAAACCCCAAATGCGCGATATGAAATCGATGATGATGCCGATGACGAAGTCCGCGGTCGACCTGCGCATGGACATGCGGAAGCTGTGGGAAGATCATATCACCTACACTCGGAACTATATCATAAGCGCGCTGGCTAAGCTCCCGGACACCGGCGCGGTCGCCGACAGGCTCCTGCGCAACCAGACGACATCCGGAACGCCGTCAAGCCGGTCTGCGGCGAAGCGGCCGGCCGAAGCTGCCTCGCTCCTGAGGACCACGTTCTCATCGCCGCCGAGGTCGTCAAGGCGGCGATCAACGAGAAGGCCGATGCGCTGGCCAGGCCAGGCCGGTGGACGACGAACGCCGATCGAGATCTCCGCTTTCCTGAGCAGGGCCAACCCGGACTGGCCCGAGGCCGCGCTGAAAGACATGCTCCATCAGCGTCTCGAGTACACGACCCAGGAGGTCGTTTCGCGGCTGAAAATCGATGGGCCGGCGATATCGCCGCCTACGACAGGTCACGCACATGCTGATGTTCGCGGACAGCCTGACCCAGGGCATCGTCGCCCAGTTCCCCGACAGTTCAGTGTGGGTCTAGCTTGTCCACCGCCGCACGAGTTCGTCAAGACCCGGAACCCGATCTCCACGCAATCAGCGGAACATTGAAGGCGCTGCTTCGGCACGGTGATAGATCGGGAGAGTCTTCTCGTCGTAGCCGCGGCTGTTGGCGTGGAAGGCCTTCGCGCCGAGAGCCGATAGGGCTCTGAATCCATGACGAAGCCATCGCTTCGTCGTACTTCGGAGCCGACCGGATGCCCAGGTCGCGGTCGATGGCGGCGATGAGGTCCTTGACGTCTCGTCCTTCGAGGAGATCCACAGGTTCGGACCGTAGGTCAGCGAGTCGAAATTCGCGACGTACCGGATATTCTTCATGGTGCCGTCGGCGGCCCGCCTGGCCCCGTAGTGCTCCGCTCCCAGCATTCCGAACTCCTCGGCGTCGGTGGCCACAAAGGTCAGGGTGTGGTTGAAGGCCGGCCCGGCGGCCGCGGCGTGGGCCATCATCAGCATGACGATGACCGAGGCGGTGTTGTCGTTCCCCCCCGGGGCGCCGTAGACGGTGTCGGCGTGAGCGACGACCATGATCTCGTCCTTCCGTTTTCCCGGCAGCGTCCCGATAATGTTCATTCCCGAAGAGCCCGGCACGAACCGCACGACGGCCTTGTAGCGGGCCGGGATCTTGTCCCTGATCGCGTTGGCGATGAGCGGCACGTCCTGCTTCCCGATGCCGAAGCTCGGGAGCGAGGGCGGGCTGGTGCGCGCCTGATGATGCGGGATGGCCCGGCCGTACTGGCTCACGCTGATCTCCGCCAGGGGCCGCCCCGACTCCGGGTCGACGATCGCGAACCCCCTGCCCTGCTCGCGCAGGAGGCCGCTGACGCCCGCCGGGGTCGTCCCCTCGCCGCCGAACGAGGGACAGGCTTCGATCCCCTGCCCGTTGCCCAGCCGGAATTCCGGCGCGCCGAGAAGCTCCCACCTCTCGAACGAGAATGTGTCGTATTCCACCTCGGGGAGCGAGATCTCCATCTCTTTCTTGATGATCGCGGCCGCGCGGGCGAATTCCGGAGTGCCCGCCGGGTGCGGACCGATCTCCGTGCACAGGCTCTCGAGCAGCTTCCGGGCGTATTCCGACCTCTTCTCCGGGGTGGCGACGAGCGCCCCGCCCCGCGGCGAGCCCGCTGACGCGCCGCGCCCGGCGGCGAACACCAGCGGCGCGCTGCCCATCATGACCACGAAATCGCGTCTCTTCATGGAATCCTCCTCCCATATGCACCTGGTTATCGATTCCCCTAATTCCCGCTTAACGGTGGCGGAATTCAATTTCCCGGTGCCCCAAGTATCGGGGAATTGATATCGTGTCACCGAATCAGAGCTGGAAGCAATAGGAAAACTTGATCAGGAACGCGTTGTAGGGGTGGACGCCGAACAGCTCGTCGAAATCGCGGCGGAGCTGGAACGTGCCGTCGGCCACCGACCCCATCCGGCCCTGCGACCAGACGACGTACAGCGTCGAGCCGGGGATGTATTCCCAGCGGATGACGAGGTTCGACCGCATCTCCCGGAAATTGAACTCGGGGTTGGTGAAGCTGTAATCGACCGCCTCGTCGCGGTCTTCGTCCACGGCATAGGTCTCCGCCTCGCGGTTGAAGGCCAGCTGGTCCGGCGCGAAAACCTGATAGCGCGCGGCCAGGTCCTTGGACCGGGAGTCGGTGATGCGCTTGAAGGCCGAGTACTTCCCGGCCGAAACGAACGGCATGCCGTAGAGCTGGACCGACAGGTCGGGCGTCAGGCTGTAGTTCAGCCGCACGGTCAGACCGAAGGTGGACTGGTCGATGTCGCCGAAGATGTACCGGTTCTCGGCGCCGAACACCGGCGTCTCGATGTACTGAAGGACGCTCCGGTTGGCCGCGTACATGGGGCTCAATGAGAGCGTCATGGCCGGGCTGGGCACGATGTTCAGGGCCGGCCGGACCGACCAGTATTCCGAATCGCCGTTCGTCCGCTCGGTCCCGCTGGCGCTCAAGGACAGCCGGATCTTCCGGCGGTTGTCGGTCGAGACGTTGAACCAGAGGCTCCGCAAGGGCGCCTGCCGCAGCGACGGCCCGCCCCGGAGCGAGCTCGGCGAGAGCGATTCGGCGCTGAGGCTCAGCCCCAGCCCGGCGCTCCAGAAGTTCTTGAACTGCCCCCAGGCGTTGAAGTTGCCGCCGTTCGAGGTCGTCTGGCCGCCGAAGTTCCAGGTCGCCCGCTGGTTCAGGTTGACGCTGTAGCTCCGGAAGATCCCGGCGGGCTCATAGACGTTGTAGCCTGCCCAGACGTACTCGGTCATCTGGTCGGTCTGCCGCAGGAAACCGGCATCGTTGAGCTCGAGCCCGGGCGACCGCCAGGTGAACCCGGCGACGTACTGCCAGTGGCCTCCCCCCTGCTTGCCGATCTCGACGGACCCGCCCGTCCCGAAGAGCGACCTCCGGGTGGGATCGACCTTGAGGTAATCGGCGTCCGGCCGCTGGAAATAGCGGACCGAGGAGGTCTGGGTGGCGAGGATCGCCTCGGGCGAGCCGTGCACGCGGCTGAAGATCGTCTTCAGCGAAAAATAGTGCGTTTTGTTCTTCCAGGAGTGGAAAAAGTCCAGCCCGCCGGTCTGGGCGGCGTCGTGGAGGAAGCTCAGGTTGGCGTTCCGGATGTCGCGGTTCACGGAGGTCAGCATGCCGCCGAGGGTCGTCGCGCCGCCGTTATAGTCCTGCTGGGCCCGGGCGACGAAATAGTTGGTCAGCGGCTCGACGGGCAGCCCGTAGGGGACGCCTCCGTCGCTGAGCAGCGCGCTCTCCCGGGCCGTCAGGCTGTCGAGCACCCCGATCGACAGCCCCGACCGCGTTTTCCCCGTCAGCTTGAACGCCCCCAGGATGGGCGTCGCCTCGGGCATCTCGAGATAGGCCCCGGTATCGGGCACGTACTGGGGATAACGGCCGATGCGCCGCGAGTAGAACAGGTTGTCCGAGGACGACTCGCCGTCGCCACCCACCAGCTGATAATTGAGGATGTTCCGGCCCTCGATAAAGAACGGGCGCTTCTCCTCGAAGTACGTTTCGTAGGCCGTCAGGTTGACGACCGAGGGGTCGGCTTCGACCTGGCCGAAATCCGGGTTGACCGTGAAATTCATGGTCAAGTCGCTCGTCACGCCGATCTTGCCGTCCAGGCCGCCGACGAGGCTCCGGTCGCTCCCCGTCGAGAAGGGGTTCCCGGGTTCGGCCCGGTACGTCTTGAGCCGGCCGACCGTATAGGGCATGATCTCGAACTGGTGCGGCGAGGCCAGCCCCCGCAAGCCCCGCAGCTCGCCATACAGATGGACGTAGCCCGGCGCGTTCCGCGGGATGGGCTGCCACTCGGACTCTTCGCTCAGCCGGAAAAGGTAACGGCTCACCTGGAGCCCCCAGACCTGCAGCTCCTTGTTCCCGAACCTGAGCTGGGAAAAGGGGATGCTCATTTCCGCCGTCCAGCCGTCCTGGCCGATGGCGGCGGCCGCGTCCCAGATGGGGTCCCAGCTCATGTCGTGCTCGTCGCTGTAATCCATGCCCCCGTTGACGACCATCTGGTCGGCTTTGACGCCGCAGGCGTTGACGGAAAAAACGTAGGCCGTCAGATGGTCGAACAGGCTGTCGATGGAGACGCTGACGGTGTCGCCGCCGCAGTTGTCCCGGCGCGAGATCCGGCGCTCGATCTCGTGCGGCCGGGAATCCAGGGCGCGCACGGCGATATAGATCGGCACGCTCGTCGTAGGTGATCTTGAACTCGGTCTTTTGCGAGGGCTCGCGGCCTTCATAGGGCCGGCTCTGGATGAAACCGCCTTCCCAGCCGGCGCCGGCCCAGACGGGATCGTCGAGCTTCCCGTCAATGGCCGGCGCGTGAGGGTTGACATAGGCCGCGGCATAGTTCTTACGGGGCGTGGGCGCCTGCGGCGGGTTGAATTGGGCCCGCAGCGTCCCGGCCGCCAGGCCCAGGAAGACGCCCGCAAGAAAGATGATGAGCGACGGCCGGCGTGCGCGGGTGATCATAATGCAAATCGCCGCCTCGATTATAGCGAAGAAATCTCTTATATCAACAAGAACCCATAAAAAAATGGTGCCAGGATATCAATTCCCCAATTTTCGGGTCCCTTTCGAGAGGCCCCGCTCGGGGCTGGCCTGGGCGGCCGGCAGATCGGCCCGGCGGGTCGTCCGGTGCGCAGCGGCTCGGGGCCAGTGCGCTTACCGCCTTTTGTAGCGGACGGCTATCCCGACGATCTGCCGTTCTCCGTAGCCCCCCCGCCCGATGCCCCGTTCCCAGACCGGCTCGCGGAAAAACCTGTCGACGACGATGACCAGGGCGTCCGCGCCCATCCTGGCGGCCTGCTCCCTGAGCACATCCTCGACCAGGCCGCGCCTCATCCGCCGCTCCGGCCGCACCCAAACCTCGCCTAAGCTCACGTGTGCCTGTCTCGGCTCCCCCCTCAGGAGCTCGACATGGCCGGGATAGGTAGGGGCGAACCGGGGAACGTCGGGGTAATACCGATGGCCGTACGGCTGCGAACATGAAACCAGCCCCGCGACGAGGGCCACCAGAAATAGTGCGCCGAACGCTTTTCGTGTCATGGTCTCCTCCTGACTACGGATTCCTTACACCTCGCGCAAAAAAATTGCAATATATGTGCCAGGTTCTCCGAGGCCGATGCCAAGCTCGATCACGTCCTCCTCTGAGGACAATTGACACGCGGCCGGGCAAGTGTTTAGTATCGGGACGATGGATCGGGAAGCACGGGCGGCTCATAGCAGGACGCTGCGGACGATCAACTCGCCCGACGAAATTGTCGCGGTTATCAGGCGGGAACTGAAGGAAATCGGCGCGGGCGAGCTCCCCGAGGCCTCCGTGATACTCCAGTCCTCAGCCCTCATCCACCAGCTTCGGGTTTCGGCGGGCGGCTTGACCGGCGTAAGCTTCCTTTCTCCCGTCGAACTGGCGAGTCTTATCTTCCTCGCCGCGGGCACCTATTGCGGGATACCGGCAGGCTTGGATCTGGCTCCCATTCTCGAGGGACTCATCGCGTCGCCCCTCCTCGAAAATCGGCTCTGCTATTTCAAGATCGATCAGCTCAGGACCGGAGCCGGCTACGCCGAGGCGCTGGCCTCGACGATCGAAGAGCTGAGCAGCGCCGGCTTGGCTCCCGAAAACCTCCTGGAATCCGCGGCGCGGATCGAAAAGCAAAGGACAGGCGTCGGCGCCGACAAGACCACCGCCTTCCGGCTCAGGGATATCGCGGCCATCTGGAGAAACCTCCGGCCGGCGCGATCTTCGCGGCTTTGTCTCACGTCCGCCGACCTCCTGAGCCGCGCCGCCGAGCTCCTCCGCGAGCGGCCCGGGCTTTACCCTTTCCGCGGCCCGGCGATCGCCTTCTTCGACGAACAAACCGGCAATGCCGCCCTCGATTTCCTCGCCGCGCTCCCCCGCCTCACGGCCGTCCACTTCCGCGCCTTCCCGGAGCGGAAAAAACTGCAGCAGCGGTTGGCCTACGCGGGATCCATTCTCGACCTGCCTCGGGGCGCCGGCGAGCGTCCCGGCGGGCCTGGCAGCGGCGCCTCGACCCGCTCACCCGCCCCCGAGATCGAGATCCTCAAAAAGCGTCTCTTCCATCCTCTGGGGGAGCTCTCGGGGATCCCCCCTGATTCCACCGGCGCCGACGGGACCGTACATCTTGAGGAGCACTCCGGGGTCGAGGAGGAGCTTCAGTCGGCCGTCGAATGGGTCTCCCGCCAGGTCCTCGAACATAAAGTCCCGCTCGAGCAGATCGCTATTCTCCTGCCCGCGGTCGATCCCTACGCCTTTATGCTGGTCGAGCGGCTGGCGGCGCTCCCATTTGGCGGTCCGCCTCCCGTCTATGTCGCCTCCGGAGTTCCCGCCACGACGCAGGCCGACGGCTCCCGACTGCATTCTCTCCTGGAAGCTCTCGAGGCTCACCTGAACGCCGAGTGCGTCGCCCGTCTCCTCCCCTATCTGCGCTTATCGGAAAAGGCCGGCGCTTCCGTGGACGCCGATAAGGGCGAGGAGCCCGGCCGCCTGACGTTCGCGGAATCGCTCGAACTCACCTATGCCTGCGGAACGCTGGGCGGCCTGGCGGGGCAGCCGGAGGGCGGCCGCGCGTGGACGCCCGCGATAGCCCGGCGCGCCCGGGCGCTCCGGCGGATCGTCGAGGAACAGGATCACGACAACACCGGGGAGGCCGAGGCGTCCGGCCACGCCCGCGGGCTTTCGGACAACGCCCGTCTGCTCGCCAGGTTCGAGTCACTCCTGCCGGTCATGACCGATCTCGTGGCACTTCACGAGCTGCTGCTCCGGGGAGAACCGGTCGAGGCACTCTGGCCGGCCATCGAGCGGTTCGCGGAAGAGCGGGTCCTCCTGCCGCCGGCGAGTTGTCCGGTCCTCCCCTTGGTGACGAAAGGCATCCAGCCTCTCCTTTCCTACCAGCAACTCGGCGCCGGCCGCGCATCGGCCGATCCCGAAGCGCCTTCCGTCCGACTGTCCGGCCTGCCGGCCCTCCGCGCCATCGGCAAGATCCTGGACGGCGCGCGTCTTCCCGTCGGCAAGCTGGGAGAACCGCGCATCTATATCGGGCCGCTCAGTTCGGCTCCGGGTCTGACCTTCGACGCCGTGCGCATCATGGGCCTCTGCGAGGGCGCCTGGCCGTCGCGGCCGGCGGTCGACCCCATTCTTCCCGACCTCGACCGCGCCCGGCTCGAGCCGGCCGCCGGAACCGGCGACGAAGCCGTGATCATTCCGCGCCGCGACGATCGTCCCCTGCATCAGCTGGGCGATTTCTATCGCGTGATCCAGGGCGTCCGGGCCCGCCTCGTGCTCAGCTTCGCCCGCCAGAGCATAGATGGCACGATCAAGGAACCGAGCAGTATTTTCCTGGAAGCCGCCACGGCGCTTCGGCGTCCCGTCGGCGGCCATCCCTCGCCGCCGGTCCCCGGGCTCAAGGAAATCCGCCTTGGCTATTTCGGGCCGGCGCGCCAAGCGGAAAAGGACCCTCCCCCGCTCAGCGCGTTCACGACCGCCCTTCTCGTGGCCCGCCGTCCCGATCCCTCCCGGGCCGTCGTTCCGGCCCACTGGGACGCCGCCGGTCGGGGCGGGGCTCCCTCAGCCCTGGACCTGACCCGCCTCCGCGGGCTCATCCTCGCCGACCGCCGGCCTGGCCCCGGGCCGTTCGACGGCGTGCTTCCCGAGGACTGGCCGCTGCCGCGCCTCGACGGACTGACCCGGGAGCATCCGCTCAGCGCCTCCCGCATCGCAGCCTTTCTCGCCTGCCCGCACCGGTATCTTCTCGAGAGCATCCTCTACTGGAAAGAGCCGGCCGGGATACCCCTGACCCGCGAGATCGACGGGCTGAGCTATGGCAGCCTTCTCCACGGGGTCGCGGAAGATTTCTTCAGCCGCCACGGCCAAGCGTTCACCTCGAGCCGCCGGACCGCAGCGCAGTGGTTGAAATGGCGCCAAGAAGCGGCCGCCGTCGTCGACCGCAAGTTCACGGCTTTCCTCGAGGAGTACCCGCTTCTTTCCCAACGCGTCCAGGAAGGGCAGCGCCAGCGTCTGCTGCGCGATTTTCTCCGCCTTCTCGAGTACGAGTGGCGCTTCCGTCCGGGCCTCCGGTTCCGCGCGGCCGAATTCCCGTTCGGCGACCCCGAGCGGGTCGCCCTGTCGATCGGCGGGCGCCGGGTCTTCGTGCACGGGTTTATCGACAGGCTCGACGAGCTCGACGGCCGCCTGCTGATCCGGGACATCAAGTCCGGCAAGCGCCGCCCGCGGGAGAAGGCCGAAGCGGCGCCCTCCCCCGCGCTCGACATCCAGCTCGTTGTCTATGCCCTGGCCATGAACGCCCTTCACAAGCAGGACCCGGCGAATTGGCCCGAAGTCGGCGGCGTCGCCTATTTCTATCCCGACCCGCGCGGGACGGCCGAGCGGGCCTTTATCGAGGACATCGGCGGCCTGCTGGATCACGGCTCGGCCTGGATCTTGACGGCCGTGGAGATGATCGAAGGCCGCGCCTTCCCCCGCAGCCCGGGTGGTGACGATTGCGCGTATTGTCCTTTCCTGCCCGTATGCGAAAATCGGGCCGAGGACGCGGCCGGGGCCGGGCTCCGGGCCGCGGGCCCGCTTGTCCGGCGCTTCTTGGACATCAAGGGAGCCGTCGACCAGGGCGACGAGGAGGAGGACGAGTGACGGGGACGAAGAAGGCGCCCTATCATCCGCCCGACGCCCGGGCGCGCGACCGGATCGTCCGGGAGCGGGCGCGGAATGTCGTCGTCGAGGCGGGCGCCGGGACCGGCAAGACGCGCACCCTCATCGACCGTGTCCTCGAGCTGATCGCGCCCTCCGCGGACTGCGCTCCGGCCGGGGGCCCCGCTCCATCCGCCATCCCGCTCCACAGGATCGCGGCGATCACCTTCACCCGGAAGGCCGCCGGCGAGCTTCAGCTCCGGATCCGCCAGGCGCTGCTCGAGAGGTTGGGCCGCACGCCCTCCTCCGATGACTGCCGGCGCACGCTCCTGGCCAACGCCCTGGGCGAACTGGACATCGCTTTCGTCGGGACGATCCACAGCTTCGCCGACCGGCTCCTTCGCATGCGGCCCGTCGAAGCCGGGATCAGCCCTTCCTACGAGGTGCTGGAAGAGGATGAGCCCATCCTCGCCGAGACGGCCGAGCTCCTTCTCGCGGACTGCGACAGGGACAGCCTGCCGGCCGCCCTCGGCCGCGCCGTCACCTCCCACGGCCTGCGCCCCGGACTGGCCGAGGAAGCCCAGCGGACGATCCAGGACTACATCACCGCCGGGCTGCGGACGGAGACGTGGACGTCCGGTCACGGAAGCCGGCCGGGGTTCGACGCTTTGGTCGCGGCCATGGTCCGGCAGCGCGATGTCCCCTTCGACCCGCCGACGGCGGCCGCGCCGGATCTTGCGCAAACGAAGGCCGACCTCAAACGCCTCATGACCAGGATCACCGCCCTCCCCGGAGACTCCGAAGGCTCGCGCTGGCTCAAGGACCTGGAGCCGCGCCTGGCCGAATCCCTGGCGGTCGACGAGCCCGTCGAGCTTTTCGCCGAACTCCGCCGGGCGCTCCACGACATCCCAAAGCTCCAGAAAGGGCTCCATTTCCCGAACGACCCCGAGGGCTGGAGCTTCTGGAAAGAGCTGACCCACGGCGATAAAAAACGGAACGTGCCGCCCCTCAACGATTCCATCCTGGCCCCTCTCTCGGACTGGTTCGGCCGGCGGCTGGCCCGCCTCCAGCCGGTGGTCATCGCGGTCTATGAGCAGGTCAAGTCCGACCATGAATGCGTCGACCAGACGGACCTCCTGATCAAGCTCCGCGACCTGCTCAAAAAAAACGGCGGCGGCATCAGGGGCTTCTACCAGAGGCTATTCGACCACATCCTGGTCGACGAGTTCCAGGACACCGACCCGCTCCAGGCCGAGATCTTGTTCTTCCTCGCCGAGGACGGGGATTCGGCGGACCGTTGGGACGGGGTCAGGCTGGCGCCCGGCCGGCTGACCATCGTCGGCGACCCGAAGCAGTCGATCTACAGGTTCCGGCGCGCGGACATCGTCACCTACGCCCGCGTGCTCGAGGTGCTCGAGGAGCAGGGCGCGCTCGTCGAACGCCTGGAGACGAACTTCCGCAGCCGCCCGGGGCTCATCGCCTATTACAATGACCGCCTGGCGTCGTTCCTGGGCAAGCCGCCAGAGACCGGCCGGAACTTCGACCCCGAGAGCGGCATCGCCTATTACGAGAGCCTTGTCCCCGGTCCGGTCCCCCCCGTGTCCCGCGTTCTCGACATTCTTCCCTATTCCGACCCGGGCGCCGACAAGCTCAAGGCCGACGGGGCCCGTCTTATCGAGGCCGAGGCGCTGGCGCGCTATATCCACTGGCTCTGCAATTCCTCGGGCCTTCGCGTCCGCGACCGGGAGACGGAGGAGTCGAGGCCGGTCGCTTACGGCGACATCGCTGTCCTCGCCCAGGTGACGACGAACCTGCACCTCCTTTTCCGCGCCCTGGAAAAATTCGGCATCCCCTACGCGGCCCGGGGGGCGACCCTTTTCCTCAAGGAGCCGATCATCCGGCAGCTCATCCTCGGTCTCCGCGCCGTGGCGGACGAGTCGGACGGTGTCGCCCAGGCGGCCTTCTTCCGGCCGCCGTTTTTCGCGCTCGACCTGGCCGATGCCGTCGCCGGACGGCTCCGGGCCACGGACGATGACCAACCCGCGGCCGTCGCCCAAGCCGCCGCCCGCGCCCGGGAGGCCCGCGCTATTCTCCATGATCTCCGAAAAAGTCGCTTTCAGTCCATTCCCTCCCGGACCGCCCGGCGGCTCATGGAGGAGACGGCCTTCGCCCGCGTTCTTTCCCTGCTCCCGAACGCCGCGCAGAAGCTCGCGGCCGCCCGTGAGGTCCTGTTCATTCTCGACGGGCTGGTGGCCAAAAAAGGCCTCGACTTCGACGGCGCCACGGCGCATCTGCGCGAGTGGATCGAGGCCCCCGTCCAGATGAACCCGCCGGCCCCGGTGTCGGGACAAGCCCTCCTCGTCCAGACCACCCACCAGGCCAAGGGCCTCGAGTTCCCGGTCGTCGTACTGTGGGACGGGTTCGCGTCCATCCGCGCGAGAGCGGACGGGACCCCCTGGCGGGTGACGCGCGATGGGGATTGGGCGATCGACCTGGACGGGCTCACGGCCGGCTCAAAACCCCAGTGCGACCTGATCGGCCGGGAAACGGCCATGGTCAGGGAAGAAAAAAAGAGGCTCTATTATGTGGCGGCGACCCGGGCGCGCGACCTGCTGGTGGTGCCGATGCCGACCCAGGGGAAAAAAGACAAAGTCTCGCACGCACTGGCCGGGGATGACGGCTGCGGGGCGGAGGGTGGCCGGCGGGCGGGCACGGAGACGGGCTGGGCGGCGCGGCGGCTGGAGGAGTTCAAGGCGGGTTTTATCCCGGAATGGGCCGCGGGCGTGATCGAGGCGCCGGCTTTTCCGGAGATGAGCGCCGCGAAAGAGGCAGACCAAAAAAAACTGGCCGGAGAATGGAGGAACGCGCTCGAGGGGGCGGGCCGGCCGATCGCGATACCGGTCGCGGTCACGGCCTTGGCCCACGCGGCGGCGGGCAGGCCGGCCGCGGACGAGTCCCCGGTCACGCCCGGGGAGGCAACGGCGGAGACGACCGATCTTTCCGGCGAACGGGACTCGCGAGGACACGAGTCGCGCTTCGGCCCCTCCTTCGGAACGACGGTCCATGAGGCCTTGACGGTCATTCTGAGGGGCAGTCCGGCCTCGATCAGCGACATCGTCCGCGCCTGCGCCGTCCGGACCGGCCTGGAAAGACACTTAGCGGAGGCGGCTCGGGACGTTCAAAACGCCCTGGACACGCTAGAGAAAAACGGCTTAACGGCCGCCGGTGTCAGGCGATATCCGGAATACCCGGTCGTCCTGCCCGACGGGGAGGGACGCCT
Source organism: Candidatus Aminicenantota bacterium (assembly GCA_963764885.1). Taxonomy (GTDB): domain Bacteria; phylum Acidobacteriota; class Aminicenantia; order Aminicenantales; family UBA8522; genus CAVSCD01. Next base: position 21,871 of record CAVXUH010000001.1, on the reverse strand, counting down.
GATCACCGGCTACATCGACCTCGTGGCTCAGGCTCCGGACGGTATCTGGATCATCGATTTCAAAACCGACCCCCCGCCCACGGATTCGCCGGACGGCTCGTATCCGGCATATAGAAGGCAGATCGCGATCTACAAGGACTTGCTGGCCAAAACCACGCCGGGCGCCGAAAAGATCAAGGCCCGGCTCCTGTTCACGGCGAACGGAAGCCTGGCAGAATAGGAAGAAGCTATTCGGACCTCACGATCAGCACGGGACCGATGAGGCCTGACGGAAGAAGCGGCGAATCGGCGTTGTAGAACTGTCTCGCCGTATACGTATACTTCTTCACGACGCCCGGCTGCTGGTCGCCGATCAGGCGGTTGACCCAAAGGTTCGTCACCTTGATCTCCAGGGCGTTGGCGCCCGGCTTGAACGCTGACGTCACGTCCACGCGGAAAGGCGGCTTCCAGAAAATGCCGAACGGCCTGCCGTTGACCGACACCTGGGCGATATTCTTGACATCCCCAAGGTCGAGCCAGAGTTTCGCGCCGGGCTTGAGCCATTCGGCTGGCGCCTCGATCGTTTTGGTGTAGGTCGCGGTCCCCGAAAAATACTTCACGCCCGGGTCGGAGCTTTCGCTCCAAGAGCCCAGGGCGTCCAGGCTGATCTTGGCAGGGGCGCCGCGGTCGGTCTGGAAGGCGACGTCCCAAGCGCCGGTGAGGCTCGCCACAATGGTCTCGGCCGGCACGGGCAGCGCGCGCGACGGAGCGGCCGCCGCCTTACGGAAGACGACGAACACGGCGCCGTTCGGGTCGAGCCGGAGCGGAACGGCGGTCCGTCCGCCGGCGATGCTGTAAGCGGCCGGCCGGCTCGCGCCGGTCTCGGCCTGCCAGAGCTCGGGCGCTTTGCCCCCGACCCGGAAGGTCGCGTCCACGATCTCCGGACGATTGTTGGTGTTGCTGATCCAGTAGACATCGCCGTCCTCAAGCCTGCGGTGGACGAACCTGAGGCTCGTGTCCTCGCGCGGCTTCGTGTACTCGAAATCCGGAGCCACCGCCAGGGCGGCCAATACCTGCGCCATCGTCTCTCCGCCGTACACTTTCCTTTTTCCGATGCCGCGGTCCCAGAGATCATCGGCGATCGCGCGGAACTCCGCCGCTTTGTCAGCCAGGCTCGGGCTCCCGACAGGCTTTGGACCGACGACGACCGCGCCGGCCCTCACCAGGTCGCGGATCTTCCGCAGCACGGCAAGAGACATCTGGCGGCTGTTGGGGTCGAGCGCCAGCAGGCGGTAGCTCATGCCGGTTGCGGTCGTGATCTTGCCGCCGACCACCGCCAGGCGGTTCATCAGCGCGTCGGCGTTGACGAAGTCGAAATTGTAGCCCGGCGGTATGTCCGGGAGCTTCGAGAGGAACAGGGCCGTGATGTTCGAATCTTCGCCGTAGTAATAAATGATATCGGCCGCGAACTTCCCCTGTTGGAGCATGTACGAGCTGCGCGGCAAGGTAAGTCGTCCACGGCTTGGCCAGCTCCGCCCACGTTTCGTGCCGGGTGAACCACTGGCCGAACGGCCCGAGCCCGAGGCCCGGGATCTTGTCGTTCACGGGCTGATGGACCGAGGTGTGGATGATGAAACGGTTGAGGCCATGGGCCAGCAACCGGTCGGCGGTGGATTTCAGCGTCTCCGGGGAGAACTTCCAGGCGTTAAGGTAAGCGGTCAGCGATTCGGCCGCCACCAGGTTCTGGCCGTAGATGTGGGCGACCGAGGCGGACTCGCGAACGTCGGCGTCGTGATTCTGGCTGGGCCTGCCGGGCTCCTGGAGCCACATGGCGCTCATCGGCACGTCAGCGCCCCGCTTCACCTCCATGCCGTCGGCGATAAAGGCGCGCCCGTATTCGTGCGATTCGGTGTAGCGGCGCATGCCCCGCGCCTCCAGGATGGCCGTGAGCTGGTCATAGTGGTTTTCGGCGGTCAGGTCGGCGATCGTTTTCCGGAAATCCCACAGGAACCGGTCGCTCGCCTCGGCGCTCTCCACCACGCGGCCGGCCAGGACCGGCAGCCAGGGACGCATGTCGTAGCCACGACGCCTGCCGAATTCGGCGATCATCGCGTCAGTCCAGTTGGCGACCCCCGCCTCCCAGCTGTCGGTGATCATGTACTGTAGGCCGCGCTTGCCCATGAGGGGCCCGACTGTCGTCTTTATACTGGTCGAGGTAGTTTTCGAAGTAGGCATTGACGTGGGCGCGGCTCATCTTATCCACCTCGAGCCCGGTGGCTTCCGGGGAGGCCGGGGAATTGCGCGCTCCGGTTAGGGAATAACCGAACCTGAGGATGACCCAGCGGCCGGCGGGCGGGGTCCAATCGAGCGTGCCGTCCGCCCGCATTCTTGAGGTGAGGTCGATGACGTCGGCTTTCCGGACGGCGTCGGCAGGCGCGACCGCGGGCGTCGCCATATCATAGAGGCCGGTCGCCGACGAGAAGGCCGCCTTGTCCTGGAACCGGTTGACGACGGCCGAGGTATGAAGGACGAGCTCGGCAATCCGGGTCTCGGCGGGCGCGGGTTGGGGCCCGGCGGCCTGCGCGGCGCCGGCCGCGGCCGGCGGGACCGGAGTACGGACGCTGACTCGGAAGAACCTGGCCGAAACCGCGGGCAAGGCGACCGTCCGGGCGCCGGCCGGGATCGCCGCGACCGGCCGGAACTCGCGGCCGTCGTCGCTCGCCTCGAATCCCTGTTCGCCCGGGTTTCCCGCGCGATTATCCGATACAGTCACAAGGGTCAGTCCGCTAATCGCCCGGGGACGCGGAAATTCGAACCGGACCCAGGCCTTGTCGCCCGCGGGGGCGGCGGGCAGGAGCGCCGCCCGGGCCAGGTCCCCGTCGGTCAGCGAGGCGAGGTCGAAGGCCCCGCCGCTCGAGGTCACCTGCGCGCCGAGCTCGGCGAACGGACGGTCGCTCGCCGGCGCCCGGTAGGCGACGACGGCGCTGTCGGCGTAAAACTCAGGGGGCGCGGCCGTGGTGCCTTCGACGTAGCCCTCGTGCCGGCCGGGCTGATTCTGGTAGGCCCCGGTCGTCGACGGCGGCTTGGGCAGCGCGCCCGTGAACCGGCGGCCGCCCTCGACGCGCGTCTCGCTCCAGACATACTTCTTCATCGCCTGCGCCGGAGTCACCCACGGACCGCCGCTCTCGCTCCAGCCGGGCGAGCCGGCGATGGCCATTTCGAGACCCAGTTCGTCGGCCAGCGTGGCGGCGTACTTGAAGGCGTCCTTCCATTCGGGTGTCATGTAGACCAGGCGTTTCTCGACGATCTGCGGCGTTTCCAGCCCCGCGTCGAAGTTCTGGAAGCCGGCGATGCCCACGCGCTTCATCCATTCGAGGTCGGCCTTGATCCCGTCCTTGGTGACGTTGCCGCTCATCCAGTGCCACCAGACGCGCGGCTTAGCGCTATCGGGCGGATCCTGGAAGCCGCGGGCGAGGGCATCGTCCGGGGTCTGGGCGGGGGCGATCCAGCGTCGCCAGCAAAACCGCCGCTCCAAACATTACGGCCATGAAGATGCGCTTGGAAATGTCGGCTCTCTTCGGCATCGGTCGTTCTCCTGAAGCAGGTTGAGGATCTTGGGGGCGACCCTCGACGATGCGAAGGATATTCCCGGCCAGGAAGCGAAGTCAAGAATGGCAGCCAGTCCACATCGGGGGACGCCGCTCCTATTTCAATGTACGTCGCCGAGGTCGCGACACAGTCCCCGGCGAAAGCGTGTCCCCATCGTTCAGGACCTGAGTTGATAACAGGACATTTTCATGTTGCGTTGACAGTCCTCGTCCCGTTCTTGACATCAACCGGCCCAGGATTTATTCTCGTTTGTGAAGGCAAGATAAGACTCCGCGGGAGGGAACAATGCAACGATGGAGAGTGTCTCTGGCCGTGCTGTTCGGGTGCTTGACGCTGTGGGCGCAGGTCCCCGGATCAGACCAGAAAGCGCCAGTGCAACTGCCCGGCGAGGTCAACGCTTCTGTTTTCAGCTTATCGAACCGCGGTCTATTCGCGGCGACATCTCAAAGTCCCGCCTTGCCGCTGCCCGATAGTAGCGGAATCGGCGGCGCGGCTCCGGCCGGAAACGAAACATTTCGGTTGGTGGCCGCCACTCCTCTTCGTCGGGACGACGCCGCCTTCCATTGGCTTGGCAGCCAGGCTGCTCTGGAGCAGAAGACGCCGACACGCCCCAAGGCGGTCACTTACAGCGATGCTTATCTCGTCCGGCAGAAGATCCACAGGTACGCCAGCTACGCCACGGTGCCGCTGTTTGTCGCGCAGACGATCGTTGGGCAGCGACTCTATGGCGGCAACGGATCGGAATCGCTGCGCGGGGCGCACTCGGGGCTGGCGGCGGGCATCGCCGTGCTTTTTGCCGCGAACACCGTCACCGGTGTGTGGAATCTATCGGAAGGACGCAAGGACCCCAACGGCCGCACCAAGCGCCTGGTCCATGGGATTTTGATGCTCTGCGCCGATGCCGGTTTTGTGGCGACGGGAGCCCTGGCGCCCGGTGAGGAAGAGGAGACAGGGATATCATCGGGCCATGGGCGATCCACCCACCGAACAGTGGCTCTTGTCTCAATGGGGATCGCGACCTTCGGCTATTTGTATATGCTGATCGCGAAGTAACAGAGATAACCTAACAGTTTTTATGATTGGGGAAACGATGAAAACGAAAGTTCGGCGCATTGAATCGGGCCTACGCAATATCCCCGGATCCTGCGATTGTTTTCACATCCGGCTCACGCGACGCGAGTTCATCGGTCGCGCCTCAGGCGCCCTCTGGGCCGGCCTCGCTGCCTCAGGCGTCACCCTGGATGCGGCTCTCGCTCAGCCCATCGCTATCCGCGCCATTTCCGGCCAAGGCACCGAGCGTTCCTATGTTCTGCCCTCTGCGGATGGAGTCAATATCGACCAGGACAATCAGGTCATCCTCGTTCGCAGCGCGGATCACATCTATGCGTTCGCGTTGGCGTGTCCGCACGAAAACGCCGCCCTGCGCTGGCGCCCGCAGGATCAGCGATTTCAGTGCCCACGGCACGCGTCGAAATATCGCCCCGACGGAACCTTTCTGAGCGGCCGCGCCACGCGCAACATGGACCGGTTGGCGCTGCGCCGGGATGGGCAGCAGGTGATTGTGGATCTGGACAAGCTGTTCCGCTCGGATCAGCAAAGAACCGAGTGGGAATCCGCCGTAATCACGCTTAAATGACCGGGCCGGCGGGGCGCGCGGTCACCATCGTTTCCCGCTGTCTCCATCCTTTGGGGAATTGAGCTCAGCGGCCGTTCAGGACGGGCGGGGTTGCGGTGCGGCCCATCTCTTCCTGGATCCTATCCCTGACTCTGTGGACGACGAACTCGTTGGCCACCCGCACGGCGTTTTTCACGGCCTTGGCGTTGGACCGGCCGTGGCCGATGATGCAGACCCCGTCGATCCCCAGGAGATGGGCTCCCCCGTACTCGGAATAATCGACCTTCTTATAGATCTTCCTGAGATGCCGGTTCATCAGGAAAAGACCGATCCGGGCCAGAAAGTTCTTCATGACCTCGTGCTTGACCATGGAGAAGAGCGCTTCCGCCATGCCTTCGCTCGTCTTGAGGGCGACATTTCCCGTAAATCCATCGCTGACAATGACATCCGCTCTTCCCGAATAGATGTCCCGGCCTTCGACGTTGCCGATAAAGTTCAGGGGGGCGGACTTGATCCTCTCAAAGGCCTCCCGGGTCAGATCGTTCCCTTTCGAGCTCTCTTCGCCGATGCTCATCAGCCCGATCCGCGGGTTCTCGATGCCGATGTTGTCTTCCATGAAGATCCGGCCCATGATGGCGAATTGCTCCAGGTGATGGGGCAGGCAGTTGGCATTGGCGCCGACATCGATGAGCAGCGTCAATCCCTTCAGGGTGGGGACGATGAGGGCCAGGGCCGGCCGGTCCACGCCGTTTAAGGACCCCATGATCCTCTTGGAAAAATAGACGACCGCGGCCGTGTTCCCCATGCTCACGAAGGCGTCGGCGGCCTTGTCCTTGACCAGCTGCGCCCCCACCAGGATGGAGGATCTTTTCTTCTTTCTCAAAGCGAAGATCTTCTCGCCCATGCCGATCGCCTCGGGCGCATCGACGACGGTGAACTTCGCTTTGACATTCCGGAGCCTGTCGAGCTCCTTTTTGATAGCCCCTTCGACGCCGACGAGGACGACTTCGACGTCGTACTCTTCAGACGCTCTGAGCGCACCTTCCACTGTCACCCGGGGACCAAAGTCGCCACCCATGACGTCGACGGCAATCTTCATGCAATTCCTCTCATGTTCTATCTTAGCACTCGGATACCCGGATTCCTAGACCGCCGGCCCCTCGGCTCAGGGAACACCGAGTTTCTCGCGGCCCGTTGGAAAAGCGACCTGTGGCCCTAAACCTTCAAAAAGATCTTCTGCCCGTGAAGAAACCGGAGACCCAGCCACTTGACCGCCAGGGCGCCGACCGGGATAATGAGGGGAGCGAGGACGGCCGCGTGACGGACGGCGCCGGAAAGAAAGAACCGGGCGATCCCCTCAAAATCTATGACTTGCTGCCCGAAATAGATCAGGATCGCGTTCATCCCGATGACAACGAAGAAAAATGCCCAGCCGGAGCGGCCCTTGACGTCGATGATCCAGTAAAACGCCGCCATGAGGAGCAGGCACCAGCCGCCCGCCCAAAGGACATAAGGGCTTGTCCAGATATGCTTGATGATCGGGAAGGCCAGGCTCCAAAGGTAGCCGGTTCCGAGACAGATCAACCCGCTGACGATCAGGCCCCTCGTCTTGCGGCCGGCGGTCCGGGCCGATTTCAGCCAGGTGCCGGCGAAGACACCGAGGAGAATCGAGCAGGCGGCCGGGAGAGTCGAAAGGACGCCCATGCTGTCCCCGCTTCCATAGTATTGCGCGGAGAACCTGCCCGGCAGCACTTTCTGGTCGATGAACGAGTGGAGCGAGCCCTCCGGCGTCATGCTCCCCGCGCCGAAGCCGGGGACCGGGATGAGCGCCAGGGCCGCCCAGTAGAGGAGCAGGACGGCGACGAAGACCGCGCCCTGCGTTCGCTTTTTCGTGTTGAGGACCAGGACCGAGACCAGGAAATAGCACAGGCCGATGCGCTGCAGGACGCCCATCCAGCGCATGTTCGCAAAGTCGAGCTTGAACAGACCGCCGGCGATGAGCCCCAGCAGGATCAGGGTCAGCGACCGCTTGATGACGTGGAGGTACAGCCTCTTCCTGGGTTCGCCGTTCTCGGCCCGCTTCAGGAGAGAAAACGGCATGACGGCGCCGATGATGAAGAAAAACAGCGGAAAGATCAGGTCATAGAAGGTGAACCCGACCCAGGCATTGTGCTCGACCTGGTGGGCCAGGAGCCTGGTCAAGGCCGTATCCTTGACCGCGGGCAGGGCCCGGCAGATCGCGTCCCCGCCGATGATCCAGAACATGTCGAAACCGCGCAGGGCATCGAGCGAGGCGACCCTGGCGGCCGGCCGCGTTTCGGTGAGGCGGGTCATCTATTTCGGCCAGGACCAGCGCACGAGATGCACGCCGGAGGCGAAGAAGATGCCGTGCCCGTTCATCACCCAGCCGGCGTTGACTCCCGGCGCGTATTCGCCCACGAGTTTCACCTCATGGGTTTTAGGGTCGATCCGCATGACGCCCTTGGCCGTCAGCCCATAGACCGCGCCGTCTGTGTGCGTGCCCATGGAGATCTCGACCACCGTCGCCGCAGTCGATCGGCCGCTGATCGACGACCTGCTTGGCTTTGATGTCCCAGACCGAAAGCGTATTGGACGGGCCCGTCACGACGAAGACCTTCCCGCCGGCCACGGTCATGGCGGTCGTGCCGGTGTCGCCCTTGACGAGAGCGGCGGCCTCGACGCAGCCTCTTGGCCGCCGGGTCCCAGACGAAAAAGAAGGCCTGGGTCTCGGACGGCGCCGTGCCGCCGCCGCCCGCCACGTCGCTCCCGCCGAAGATCAGGCCGCTTTCTCGGATCGTAGGCCAGCGCGCTGATCGACTGATTCTTAACCAGGTTGCCGGTAGTTCTCGACCGGCTTCCCGAGCTCCGGGTCGAAAACGCCCAGGCTCCCGCCGAGCTCACCGTACGGCGCGAAGCTTCCCACGTAGAACTTCTTCCCGGGACCCAGGATCGAGCGCCCGCGGCCGCAGATGACCGTCGCCCATCGGGCCGAAGTTCCGCGGGTTGTTGTCCGGTCCGTCGCCGAAGTTCCACGGGCGGCGCGGGTCATAGCTCGAGACGTAGGCCTCCGGGTAGGCGAACATCCAGAGCTTGCCGTCGAGCGGGAGCATCGAGTACAGCTCGCCGCCCGCCCGGCTGGACTTGCCCAGGACCTCGCTCTTGCCCGGTGAGGGGGTCGGCCCGGAAAAGCCACAGCGGGAGGATGGTGGAGCCGTAGATCTGGCCGTCGGGCCCCTGCCCCAGAACGAACGGCCCTCATGCCGGCGCCCTTGTACTCGAACCGGCCGCTCGTTTCCTTGCCGGTCGCGGGGTCGCGTAGGGTCCAGGTCCCCTCGGGCGTCCACCCCGGCCAACTCCCGGCCGTCCTTGAGGCGGGGCACGGCGGCCGGCGGCAGCTCGCTTTCGGCGATCGGCTGCGCCTTGCCGCGCGACCAGCCGGTACCACTTGCCGTTGTCGCGCTGGTAGGCGTGGCCGTCGGTCCCCTTGCGGAAGACGGCCCAGGCGCCCTGGGCCAGCTCCGCGGCCGGCGTCCCGGCGAGCTCCGCGGGCCGCGACGACCCGTGCTCGCCGGTGCGCGGGTTGAGGGCGATATAGTCGGGATCGGTCGTGCCGGCCGCCGTGTACACCCAGCCGTCCTTGCCGACCACGATGGGCCGCGTATATTGCTGGCCCGGCTTCATCTGGCCGTAATCGCGGAACTTGCCCGTGCGGGTGTCGTAGCCGGTCACCTTGCCGTTGCCGTAGGAGCAGCCGTAGATGAAGCCGTCGCCCTCGCCGCGGGCCAGCGCCCAGACGTAGGTTTCGCTCGCCGCCATCTTGCCCAGGTTGACCACGCCCTGGTCGGGGTGGGCCGGGTCGAAGCGCAGCAGCAGGCCGCCCTGGGCTTCGTCGCCGGCGGTGCCGATGTAGACGCAGTTGTCCGGCCCGACCACCAGCCCCCAGGGATGGGTGCCGATGGGCGCGTTGAACTGTCTGGACGGCGCCCGTGGACGGATCGATCTGGACCAGGAAAACCGGCGCGGCGTTCTGGGTGAAGACGGCGTAGATCTTGGTCATCTCGCCGCGCTCGTCGGGCCCCAGGGTGCGGGTGTAGACGGCGGCGCGGAGGACGGGGACGCCAAGGTCGGTGAATTGGCCGGAAGGGGCGGGACCCGGCGAAGCGGTCGCCAGCCCGGCCGCGAAAACCAGCAGGCTCATCGCGACGGTCAGTTCTTTCATGGCAACTCCTTCAGGCGGCTATTTTACATCGATATCCGAACGCAGGTAAACCGGGGAAAGCATCTCTTTTCGTGTGATACGAAATTGTCAGGGGAAGGGTGGCACGACGATAGTCCCTGCCCGCCCGAAGCGACGGGGACCGGCGGGAAGCGGAGTCTTCGTAGCGACCATCAGAATAGCGGCGGAGTGACTCGGAGCCTCTATTCTGGGAAATATCCTGAAAATTCTTGACTATCAGTCCGCCTGGGGGCCCCAGGGTGATACCGGCGACGATTTGCGGTCATATCGGCCAGCGCGAGGACGGACAGGGACGCGTCGTGATAGGACCCTATTGAGGGGCAAGATGATCACACGAAAAGAGATACTTACTAAATCGGGAGAGGCTTTGGATTTTCGGATGGAGAGGCTCTATAATGGGGAATCCTGACGGCAGGCTGAGGAGCATGAGCTTGAAAATACCGAGAGCGATCGCGGCGGCGCTGATAGCGGCGCCGATCTTATTGACGGCCGCCTACGGCGTAACCGGCCTGGCATCGCCTGTCGCCGACCAGAAACCCGTCCTTCCCCCCCAGCACAAGAAATGGCTGGACGAAGACGTCGTCTACATCATCACGCGGACAGAGAGGGACGTCTTCCAGAAGCTCCAATCCGACAAGGAGCGGGACCTGTTCATCGAGGCCTTCTGGAAGCAGCGCGATCCCACTCCGTCCTCGCCGGAGAACGAGGTCAAGATCGAGCACTACCGCCGCCTCAGCTACGCTAATCAGCATTTCGGCCGGCAGTCCTCGCGCGCCGGCTGGAGGACGGACCAGGGACGGATCTACATCATCCTGGGTGAGCCGAACGATATCCAGAGGTTCTCGGGCAAGTCGGAGATCGTGCCCTGCGAGCTCTGGTTCTACCAGGACAAGTCGGACATCGGCCTCCCGCCGGGGTTTTATGTCCTCTTCTTCCAGGAGCACGGGTTCGGCGAATTCCGGCTCTACAGCCCCTCGACCGACGGGCCCATGGCCCTCCAGATGGGCGTCGGGGGGGACCCGACAGATTATCTGAGCGCCTACCAGGGCCTCAAGAACAAGGAACCGGGCCTGGCCGAGGTCTCGCTGTCCCTCATCCCGGGTGAAACATCGGATCTCATGGGCCGGCCGTCGCTGTCCTCGGACATCCTCATCCAGAGGATCGAGTCGACGCCCCAGCGTCAGGTCGCGGAGAACTACGCGGAGAAATTCCTGAAATACAAGGACATTGTCGAGGTCGAGTACACGGCGAACTACCTCGACAGCGAATCGCTGGTCAAGGTCTTCAGCGACCCGTCGGGGACGCCGTTCATCCACTTCGCCCTCGAGCCGCGCCGGCTGTCGGTCAACGAGTTCGATAACAAGTTCTATACGACGTTCCAGCTGAACGGCAGCCTGACGTTGCCGGACGGCAAGATCGTCTACCAGTACGACCGGACGATCGACCTGAACATCGACGCCGCGCGCATGAGGGAGGTGGGCGGCCTGCCCTTCGACATCCAGGACCTCCTGCCCGTCGTCCCCGGGGAATACCGGCTGTCGGTCCTGGTCAAGAACGAGGTCTCCAAGGAGTTCAGCTCGCTCGAGCAGACGGTCAGGGTCCCCCGGCCGGGGACGGCACCCCAGCTGACGTCTCCCCTCCTCGGCTACAAGGTGGCCAAGCTCGACGCCGCCCAGCGGGGGCGCCTGAGGGCCTTCCAGTTCGGAGAGGACATGGTCTACTGCCAGCCCAACCGCGTGTTCCTGCCGAAAGACAGCCTGGCCGTGGCGTTCCAGGTCCTCGGGCTGGATAAGAAGGCTCCTCGGAACGCGGAAGTCCGGTTGACGTTCCTCCGCGACGACCAGCCCTTCCGGGAGAAGGTCCGCCCGGTCACGGCGCGGGCCTCGGTCCAGAACATCATCGAAGAGATACCCCTGGCGGATTTCCCTCCCTCCCACTATTTTCTGGAGGTGGGACTGTTCGTCGACGGGGTCGAGGCGGCCAAAGCCAAAGAGGAGTTCGACGTCACCCACCGCGAAGGCATCGCCCGCCCCTGGGTCCATTCCCGTGTTTTGCCCGGGAGCGACAACCCGATGTTCTCCCACATCCTGGGGGTCGAGCTGGCCAACCTCGGACGGCCGGACGAGGCGCTGGTTTACCTCGAGAAAGCCCGTCTCCAGAACAAGGACAATCCCGATACGATTGCCGCCCTCGCGCAGATCTATATGACCCGGGGCGAATTCGAAAAGATCGGGCCGCTCGTCGGCCCCCTGCTCAGCCGGGAGAAACCGCCGGCCTACGAGATACTGTACCTGGCGGGCCAGGCCTATCAGAAGACCGGACAGCCCGACTTGGCCGAGGCGGTCTTCAACAGGGCCCTCACCCACTACGGCGTCAACGCCAGCCTCTTGAACGCCCTGGGTGACTGCTACCAGCAGCAAGGGAGGTCCTACGACGCCCGGGGGGCCTGGCAGAAATCTCTTGAGCTCAGCCCCGACCAGCCGGAAGTCCGGCGGAAGATCGAGGCGCTGCCGAAAAAGAACTGAACCATGGGCGGGAGCGGAGCTTCAGGCCTGAGGAGGATCGAGGAGGTCAGGATGGTGAAAATTCAACGGTCGGGAAGTCAATTTTTAAGCCTGCTTTTCTGCGCGTTGACTCTGGTCGCCGCCTCGGCGGCCATGGCGACGGCCCAGGAGAACCTCGGTCGGGGAAGGATGACGGGCAATGTCGTCGATGGCACGGGCGCCCCCATCGAGGGCGCGAAGATCATCGCCGAGCTCGCGGGGGGCACGGCCAGGCTGGAAGGGGTCTCCGACAAGAAGGGCCACTTCGCCATCGCCGGGCTGGGCTCGGGCAGGTGGAGGTTCACCGCCTCGAAAGAAGGGTATTCGACCGACGCCGTGGAAACGGAGGTCCGGCAGCTCAGGGCGAATACGCCGATCGACTTAACCCTGAAGAAGGTCACGAACGTCACGGCCATGAAGGCGGACGAGGAGCACTTGGCGATCTTCGACAAGGGAAACACGCTCGCGGCCGAGGGCAAGTACGACGAAGCCATCGCGCTGTTCGAGGAGTTCCTGGCGAAATACCCCGAGGTCTACCAGGCGCGCCTGAACATCGCCTCCTGCTACCTCAAGAAAAACGAGCTGGACAAGGCTGAGGCGGAGTTCAAGCTTGTCCTGGACAAGGTCGTCGCCGTCCACGCCAACTACATCAACGACAAGGCCACTTCGATCCGCGCCTTCTCCGGGCTCGGGGAGCTGTATCTCAAGAAATCGGACTTCGACAGCGCCCAGAAGGCCTTCTCCGAAGCGCTCCAGATATCTCCCGAAGACGAGACGGCCGCCTACAACGTGGGCGAGATCTTCTTCTCCAACCAGAAGATCGACGAAGCCGCCAAGTATTTCGAGCTGGCCATCCAGATCAAGAAGGACTGGCCGAAACCCTATTACCGGCTCGGGTTCGTCTACCTGAACAAGGGCGACCTGGCCAAGTCGCTCGACTACTTCAACGCCTTCCTCCGGCTCGCCCCGGAGAGTCCCGAGGCCCCGCAGGTCAAGAACATCATCGGCACGATCGAAAACATGAAAAAGTGAAGGGCTGACCGGCGATGCTCTTCAACTCCTGGGTGTTCGTCGTCTTTTTTGCCGGTTTCCTCGCGGTCCACTATGCCCTCAGGAACACCAACCTCAGGAACCTCTGGATCCTGGCGGCCTCCTACTTTTTTTACGGCTGGTGGAACCCCCTCTACCCGGCTCTCCTGGCCTACGCCACCCTGCTCAGCTACGCCATGGCCAGGGCCATGGCCGGCTCGCCCCGGAAAAGATGGTGGCTGGCCCTGGGCGTGGCCAACGGCCTGGCGATGCTGGCCGTCTTCAAGTACGCGGCCTTCCTCGTGGACAACCTGAACGCGCTGCTGGCGATGCTGGGGGTCGATGTCACAATCCAGCCGCCCGGCAAGCTCTTCCCCGTGGGCGTTTCGTTCTACAGCCTGCTGATCATCGGCTACCTGGTGGACGTCTACCGCGGCAAAGTGTCCGCCGAGAAGAATTTCATCCGCTACGCCACGTTCGTCTCGTTCTTCCCGCAGCTCGTGGCCGGGCCGATCGAGCGGGCCGGGACGATGCTGCCCCAGTTCGGCCCGGGCGCCGAAGATCACGCGCGGCCGACCTGACCGACGGGCTGTCGCTGTTCGTGGTCGGGCTGTTCAAGAAGATGGCCCTGGCCGACTACCTGGCGCTCTACGTCGACCGGGTCTACGGCCGGCCCGCCGACGCCGCCGGCCTGACCCTGCTCCTCGCCACCTTCGCCTTCGCCTGGCAGATCTACTTCGATTTCAGCGGCTACACCGACATGGCCCGCGGCACGGCCGGATGATGGGCTTCGACCTGATGCTCAACTTCAACAACCCCTACCTGGCCGACGGGCCTGGGCGATTTCTGGCGGCGCTGGCACATCAGCCTGTCCACCTGGTTCCGCGACTACGTCTATATCCCGCTGGGCGGACGGACGATCGCGGCCACGGCCAGGACCTACCTGGCCATGATCGCGACCATCCTGCTCTCGGGCCTCTGGCACGGCGCCGCCTGGACCTTCGTCATCTGGGGCGCGCTCCACGCCGCCGGCCGGGCCGTCAGCCGCGAGCTCGAGCTGACGGACTTCTACCGGCACCGCATCCCCCGGCCGGTCAAGCAGTTCCTCGTCTTCCACTGGGTTTGCCTGACCTGGATATTCTTCCGGGCCGCGACGTTCAAGGACGCCGATGCTGATCCTCCGGCGGATCCTGGCGTTCACCGTGGGCGATCCGCGGTTCCCGCTGGTGGCGGCCGCCCTCATCGGGCTCGTCCTGGCCTACCAGCTCGCCTTCAAATCGAAGCACCGGCATTTCCTGGGGCAGCCGGCCGTCCGCGTCGCGCTGATGGTGGCGATGATGCTCGGCCTGGTCTTTTTCAGCACGCCCGGCTACGAGAAATTCTACTATTTCCGGTTCTGAGTAACATGGGAAAACCCACCCTGCCCAACTCCAACAGCATCGTTCTGAGCGGGCGGGAATGGCTGGCGGCCACCGCCCTCTTCCTGGCGATCGGCTTCGGCCTGGATTTCGGCTGGCGCCGGTGGGAGAAGCTGCCGCCGGAGAGCGATTACCGCTCCACCTGCTGGGCGGAGCGGATGAGCGATTACTGGGCCTACTCCCAGTGGACTCGGGCTGCCCGGGACCGTCACCGCATTCTGCTCATCGGCAGCTCGGTCATCTGGGGCCAGGAAGTCCCCAACACGGAAACGCTCTCCCACTTCATCAACAGCGAGCTCGGCCGGGACGACGTGGCCAACCTCGGGATCGACGGCCTGACCGATGCGGCGATGACGGGGCTCTTCAAGCACTACGGCCGGCACCTCCGCGACACCAACATCATCCTCGAGTTCAACCCCCTCTGGATGTCCAGCCCGCGCCGCGACCTCAGGGGCAGCGGAAATGATATCTGGCAGTTCCATCACCCACGCCTCGTGCCGCAGTTCGACCGCCGGATATCCTACTACCGGAGCTTCGGCGAACGCCTCGGCTATGCCATCGAGCACCGGCTCCGGCTGCCGCCCTTCGTCCGCCACCTGATGGTCAACGACTTCGAGAACAAGAGCATCGGCGCCTGGCTCATGGACCATCCCTACCGGTTCCCGCCGGCCGCCCTTACCTTCACCCCCGCGCCCATGATGAAAGACAGGCAGGGGCTCGGGACCCCCTGGTCCAGCCGGAAAGACGCCCAGATCAGGGACGATCCGTTCCTGCGGATCGTCGAATCGCTGCAGTGGGAGTTCTACCTGAAGGCGCTCGGCCGGCTCAGGGAAAAAGGGAACAACGTCTTCGTCCTGCTGGGGCCGTATAACAGCTACTGCCTGACCGAGGCGAGCCGCGGCAGGCTGTTCACCATGATGGACGAGGTCAAGCGGCAGCTGGCCGAGCTGGGCTATCTCTATTTCGACAGTACACACGATCTTCTGCCGAGCGCGGAATTCGGGGATCAGTGCCATCTGCTCAAGCGCGGCCACGCCCTTCTGGCGCGGGCCCTGGCGGGGGACGCGGCGTTCCAGCGCTGGCTCGGCCGCCTCAAGTAAAATAAAGCCCCCCGCCCGGGGTTCCGGGCGGGGGGCTGTCCGTTCGAGCTTAGCTTGGGCTAGAAGCTGTACCGGAGACAGAGTCGGATGGACCTCAGTCCACCGACGCTCGTGATGAGCTTGTAAGCCGAATTCAGGCTCGCGTTCTGGGGCTCCAGCACATTCTCCGCGGAGGGATTGTACTGGTAGATGTCGTTCTGACCGACGTTCACATAGTTGTACCCCAGCAGGTTGAGAACGTCGATGTAGGCGCCGAACTTGCCGACCCGGCGGACGTAGAATTCTTTTTCCAGCCTGAGGTCGAGCTGGTTCGAGGCGGGGTAGCGCCGCGAGTCGATCGGCTCGATGTAGACGCTGACATACTCGCGCAAAACATTATTCGCCGCAGCCCAAGCTGCGGGCGGCCGGATGGAGGCGGTCCGTCCCCAGGGCGCGCCCGAGAAGTACCTGTAGTAGGCGCTGAGGATGAACCCGTAGGGGAGCTGGCCCGTCCCCATCAGCTTGATAGCCAGCGGCCGGTCGGTCGACTGTCTTCCGTCACGGTTGGTGTACCAGTTGGGCAGCGTGCCCGAGCCCGTCCAGCCGGCGGTTTCGTTGTAACCGCCGCCCAGGTTGCCGTAGGCTTTGCTGAGCACGATCGAGCCGTTCAGCTGCCAGCCGTCGGACATGCGCTTGTTAAAGATGAATTCCACGCCCTGGTATTTGGCTTTCAGCTCGGGGAGGTTGGCGCCGCGGTAGAAGTAGGCCGGCGCGTCCGTCCTGCGATTGTAAGTGGTGACCGTCGTATCGGGATAGTCCCCCGTCCCGGGGACGATCGTGGTGAAGGGCACATACCACTGCTTGGTGGCGGGCTGGTCCCAATGGTACCAAAATTCTCCCGTATCGGGGATCCAGTAGGTGCGCTGCCAGATGTTCTTCTTGGTCTTGTAGTGGTAGTTCAGGCCGATGAACACGTTGCGGGTGAGCTCGTGCGAGATGCCCGCCGTGAATTCATCCGTGTAGGGGGCCTTGATGTTGGGGTCCATGACGTTGAGCACGAACTTGGGATCCTGCTTCCGGAAGTCATAGGGATAGACCCAGTAGGCGTCCGTCGTGCCGAGGTTCTTGTCCTTGTCGAGGTCGAACCAGTAGAGGCGCCAGGACCAGCCGGGGTCGAAGGCCGTGACGGCCAGGGCGAACCGCAGGGACAGATAGTCGACGTAACGGCCGGCGAAAGCCTTGATGGCCGTCTTGCCGTTGCCGAACAGGTCGTAGGTCAGGCCGAGTCGGGGCGAAATATTGTTCCACTTCATCACGCCCTTCCAGTCCGGCGCCTGGGCGGCCAGGTACGGGTTGATGCCGTCGGGGAAAGTCGAGGGATAGAGCGCCTTGGTATAGGGCTTGATGACGTTGTCACCGAGCCAGACGTAAAAAGCATTCCCCGACGTCCCCATTTTCATATCCGGCTTGTCGAGGGTGGAGTAATCGTACCTGAGCCCGGCGTTGATCGTCAGCCGGTGGGAGATCGTCATGGAGTCCTGGAGGAAGGCCGCGAAGTGGGTGCCGATATCGGCGACCGGGTTGTCGCCCTCTTTGGGGCCGCAGATGTAAGCGCCGATCTGGGAATAACCGATGCCGACCGAGCCGGCGGGAAGTCCGTAGGTCTTGACGTCGGCCGCGGTCGTGTTCCCGAAATAATAGGGATTCCCCCGGTTCCAGTACCAGTACGAGGGGTCTTGTTTCCACCAGTTCCAATCGTTCCGGTCGCGGGTCAGTTCCACGCCGGCCTTGGCCTCGTGGCTGCCGCCGAGGAAGCTGTCCTCGAAGCGGGTGACGTCGACGCCGATCTGGTATCTGTTCTTGTCCCAGCTTTCCTCGTAGGACGGGGCGCCGGTGCTGAAGTTCGTCCCATAGTTCCAGATCGCCGTGTTGAAGTTATAGGTGCCGTCCTGGAAGGGCTGGGCGAAATAGCGGTTGACGTAGCTGCCCCGGACGTCGACGAACGTGTTCTGGTTGAGAATGTAAGTCAGGCTGCCCGTCGCGGCGGACACGTTCTCCTCGTATCGCCGGGTGGCGAAGAAAAAGGTCCGGGCACCGGGCGAGGCGTCGATCGGGCGCAGGGTGTTGGTATAATTGAACATCCCCATCAGCCGGATCTTCGAGGTGAGCTGAGTGGTGAGCTTGACGAACCCCATCGCCTCCCTGTGGAACCACTCGGGCCAGGGATCATGAGTGAACCCGCCGGGAATATCGTAGGCCAGGTCCCAGGGGAGGAACGTCGTCCGCTTCGTGTTCTTGAGATACCGGCCGTTGGCGAAGAACCACAGCTTGTCCTTGAGGATGGGCCCGCCCAGGCTCAGGGACAGGTCGTTGAGGTTGTGGTCCACGCTCGGCTTGGCCACCCCCATCGCCTGGAACTGCTCGTTCGTCCAGAGCTGCTGGAAATAGCTCTCGTTGATATTGTAGAGGGTGGCCCCGCCCGAGAACTTGTTCCCGCCGGACCTGGTGACGATGTTGACGTAGGCTCCGGCCGTATAACCGACCTCCGCCGACTGGCCGCCCAGGATCATCTCCACCTCTTCGATGACGTCGAAATTGAGGTTGGTGATGGGATGCATGTTGACGGGGTCGTTCATGTTCACCCCGTCGAAGGCGTAGGTGTTGTCCCTGACCGAGGCGCCGTGGACGGAGGTCATCCGGTCGGCGCCGCCCCAGCCGGCGCCCTCCGAATAGTTGGCTCCCGGGGCCGAGTTGATAACGTCGAGCATGTCCCGGGCCACGGGCAGGTTTCTCAGCATGTTATTGTCGACGGAGATGGCGATCTTCGACTGCTGGACGTCGACGACCGGGGCGACGGCCGTGACCGAGACTTCCTCGGCCAGGGTCGCTTGGCGCATGGCGATATCGAGGGTGACGACCATGCCGACGCGGATGACGATCTCGTCTCTTTCAACCGCCTGGAACCCCGCGAGCTCCGCCTTGAGCGAGTATGTCCCGGGGGGCAGGGCGGGGAACCGGAAAGCCCCGGCGGATGTGGAGACATAGCTCCTCGTCCCCATCAGGGCGGGCGACGAGACCGTCATGGTGACGCCCGGGAGGGGATTGTTGTCGCCGTCCGTCACGACGCCCGTGATGGACCCCGTTTGGACTTGAGAAAAGACCGCCGAAGCCAGCCCCAGCACGAGACAAAACATCAGTGCCAACTTTGTCGGACTTCTCAAACCTTTTCTCCTTTCTTCCCTTATCATTGACCTCTCACCTCCAAAAAATATGATCATGAATGCGAAAAAGACTGCTTGTAAACCCTCTTGGCGCTAGCTCCTGGTTATGAAACCAGATGATACATAGCTTGTCCTGTAATCGTAAGACTGGGTTTTTTTATTGTCAAGTATTTTTTGGCCGCCAAAAGCACCCGTTTTTATGGGGCCGGGCCGCCCTCGCCACCATCTTTTGCCCGCGTATAAAGAACGCCGATTCCTCCGTCCCCCTAGCGAAGTCGAAAAGGCGGCAATTCACGGATTATAGGTGACCTCGAGCGCGCTCGGCGGGCCCAGGACGCTCCTCACATTCCGCACCCGGACCTCGAGCCCGTTCTTTCCCGGACGGAGCGTCCACATCCAGGCCGGCGACTTCTGCTCCGTCCATTTCCCGTCGTCGACGCGGACAAGGAACGTCTCCAAGCCCGGGGTGAAGGTGTCGACTTCCACCTTCAGGACGCCCCGGTCGGCGGTCTCCGCCAGGCTGACTTGGGCCTGGTTGAGGGGCTCGTAGAAATCGAGGGCGCGGTCGCTGTAGCGCTGGTATTCCCAGCGCTTCGGGAATTGGGCGTCGTGAAAATTGAGAAAACCGTCCCACCCCCACATGGTGGTGCCTTGGTGGACGGGGACTGGGGTCGGATGGGTGAGGAAATCATTTCGCGGGATGATCCGGAAATGGCCCATCATCTCGAGGATGTGGCGCCCGTGTTCGACAGCGCTGAACGGGTTGTCCCCCTCGCGGATGCCCACCCGGACCCGGGCCGCGACGTCCGTGCCCGACTCCGGAACGAACGGATGCTGCCAGGTTTCGACCCGGGAACGAGTGGCGCCATGAGGTTGTGGAGCTCGAGCGCGTTGAGGGGCACGCCCGTGTCCGGGTCGAAATAGTAGTAGTCGCGGGTGGCGTCGAGATAGAACCACTTGTTGAACTCGTTCGACCAGACCTCGGTGACCTCGTGGCCGCTCATCGCCTCGCTGTGGATATTGACGTGCCGAGCCTGAAAACCGAAGGCGAGGAGCGCCCCGATGAGCGCCTGGTTGGAATAAAGGCACATCGCGTCACGCCGGCGGCCCGTGTAGTCGCTCTGGAGGCGGGGCATCCCGTCCTTCCCTTTCTCGAGCTTGATCACGTCGTTCCAGTTCCAGGAATAGCGATTGGAGGTGACCGGGATGCGATAGGCCCAGTTGAGGAGGCGCATCATGACCTCGAACTCGCTCCCCGCCCCCTCGACGATCTTGTCGAGGCGGGCGCTCTTCCGGTACCGTTCGAGCTCGGGATGGAGGAGGTTCTCATAGCCGAAGGGGTACGAGGAGCGGGCCACGCGGCCGTTGTGGACCACTGTCACCGCCAGGCCGGGGTTGAGGCCGGGAGAGAGGATCTCCCTCTCGGCCGACAGGCTGAACCCCTTGATCTTCGGGGTGAGCAGGGGGTTCCTGGTGGAGAGCTCCGCCTTCCATTGCACGTACCGGAGGTCTCCCCTGTCCGGGAAGCCGGCGGCCGGGGTCCAGGCCGTCCAGGAAGGGTCATCGAGGCGCGGGCTGGCGCCGAACCGGACGGAGACGCCGGCGGCTGTTCCTTCCGGGACCTCGATCTCCGGTTCGATATTCACCCGGCCGACCTTGACGGCGCGCTTGAGGGGGCTCGCGTTGTCGATCATATCCATGACCGGCGAGACATACTCGCCCTGTTTCACATAGCGGTCGAGGCTGAACCGGACCGAATACTCCCCGTCCACGGAATCGAGCGGCCCGAGCTTGATGTCGCTCCAGGTCTTCCCGCCGTCCGAGCTTTTCATCGAGCGGTTGGGATGGTGGGTCCGGGTGGCCGAGCCGCGGGCGAATTCCTTCTCGAGGGCGATGAGCACCCGCCAGGAGGTGTAAACGCTATCCGCCCAGAGGAGGACCTCGTTCTCGCCCTTTCGAAGCGCGCCGACCGGCAGGTCGACGAAGAACCAGCGGTCGTTCGGCGAATAGTCGGTGTACTGCCGGGCGAACGGCGCGGCGAACCGCGTCGCCGGCCGGACGAACTTCGTCCCGTTGAGCGAGATGCGGAGCGGTTCGATGTTGCCCTTGACCTCGATCCCCTTGAACACGAGGCGGCCCGAGAAAGCCGCGGGATTGTCGAGCAACAGAATCTTCCGAATGACGATGCCCTGCCGCAGGTTCTCGATCCACTGCTCCTGGTGGTCGAGGTCCATGCCCTCGGGGACGCCGGTCGCGGGCGCGTCATCCTCGATCAGCTCGGCGTCGTCGAGCGTGATGGCCGCCCCGGCGCGGTCAAAGCGGAGGTTGATCAGGCGGGCGTCGCGCTCGATGCCGGCGGCGTCCAATCGGATCTTGGCCGGCTCGCCGCCGACGGCCGATTGGGAAAGCCAGACCAGCCCCAGCGCGACGGCCCAGAATAACGTGACGGCCCTGGTTTCGGATCGGGTGGTCATCGGCATCCTCCTTCCCGGCAGCAGGCGATTTGGTGAATGGCCCGGCCGGCGGGCACGCTCATATATTCATACAGGTCCGGATAAAAAATAAAGTGAAGTTTGAGACGCGGGGAAGCTTCTCTTTTCAGGTGGATCGCTATGATTCATCATCAGGGAAAGCGCTTTCCGGGCCCGCGGCGGCGGCTTGAACAGCGGGCGCGTTTATTGATAAATTGGTCAGACTGCCGGTCATCTCGAATGACCATGAACGCTGGAACAAGGACGGTTGACCATGAACAAAACGAACTCCGGGCGTTTGGGCGCCGCTCCTCGCGGCGGTCCTCAATATCCGGCGCCGCCGCCCCGGCTTCCGAAACCCCGGATCTGCCGGCGCTTTTCCAGGCCCTCCAGCCGCGCAATCTCCGGGAACAGGGCGCGCGACTACGGTCATGCGCCTGTGGACGCACGAGAAGTGGTTCAGCCTGCCGGAATGGCAGAAGGCGGCCCAGGTGGCCCGGGCCATAATGGAGGAACGCGGGTTTGACGAGGCCGTACTTCTCGGGACACCGGCGGACGGCGTCACCAAGTCCTGTGCCTGGACGAACCCCATCGGCTGGGACGTGAAGCAGGCCACCCTGGAGGTGATCGATCCGCCCCTTCCCGATGA